>NZ_BSOW01000030.1 GCF_030160715.1 Bradyrhizobium iriomotense | reverse complement strand
GTCCTCCGGTCGGGCTACGCCCTCCCTTCGGTCCGTCCCCATCGGCGCAGTCTCACCTTGATTGTCGCTGGAGTCTCACCCTGATCGCCGCCGCGCACGCGAGTTTAAGAAGAAGTAGTCGCGCCTCCAGTATCGGGTACGGAGAGTGTTTGAATCGAAGAAGTTGTTTTTCGCGCTTGCGACTTTGTCCCGCGCTCGGCACGGTGATCCCAGTCAAGGCGTCATGCCCGCTCGGCACACGTTACCAGTGCCAGCAGTCTTACAATCCGTGGGACGCAAGGCCTGTACCGGTTCGAGTCCGGCCGCCCGGCACAACTATTCTCCAATTGATCCGCGCGGCGACATTGCGCCAAGAGTACAACCAGAGGGTGACTTGCTGTGATTCCCCTATTACGCGCAGGCCGCACCGGCGCCCGAAATCGCGTCAAGTTGCTGGTCACGTAATTCTATTTGGAACATGGCTATTGGAAGCGCCGTGCTTACCCGCCTCTACGAATTGAACGAGGGTCAGTTTGAAGAACTCGTGGTCAAGATTTGCATCTGATCAGGACAACATTCTTGTCGCCAATTGTGGTCATCTGGCCTCAACACACGAGATCCCGCACTCGCGAGCAAGGGTCAGCATGGCGTGTTCGACCCGCGGGTTATTCCAGCGATCATCGCGATGCGGGAATTTCGCAAGCCAAAGGGCATCCTCGTCCTCGACAGTAGCCTTAGGCGGCGCGCCGCCCATCGAGGTGCCCGCACGCATCAACGCCTCGGCCTGTTCAGCGTCAGCACCTGCTGGTGCTGACAGATCCTTTTCAGCGGCGACGATCTGGTCGGCCACTTCGATCAAACGCGCCAAATCCAACGTTTTGTTGAACGTACGAACAGGTGCCGGCGGTTGCACGTTAAGACCAAAGCCCAAGGCGCCGGCGCGATCGTCGGGTGAACTCAGTAGATACTGAATTTCGCTCGGCGGCGGATTGCCCAGACGAGTTTCGATCAACTTGCGTCCCCGGGCGTCCGGAGAGCTGTCCCGCAAGGCACCAAAATTGCCCCGCAGCTTCGTTGTCCGGAACGGAGGGACTTGAATCTTGAGCTCGACCGGATCGAACTCGACGCGATCCTTTCGCTCGAGGTAGCTGCGGCCATAGACGAATCGTCCAACACCGGCCCCTTGGCGGGTCGTGTCGAGCTGGTAGCGCCCCGCCGTAACCGGTTCTGTCTGGCCTGGCAGCGTGAGGTAGACGAAACACCCTCAAAAGGCATTGCTTGGTCCTCGCCCCTGTCGAGCACGCTCGTTCTCATCGAGGCCGCTTAGAGCGAGCCCCTCCTCATCGTTCTTCGGGTTGGCAACGTCGGCAAGCGATGAGAGCAGGTTCATTGCCCACAGCATGCCGACATACACGCCGGCACTGGTGCTCAATTTCCCGTTCTCAGCGTCAGCGATGACGTGACGATCTACGCCCAGTTTAGCTGCCAGTACCGCATGGCTCAGGTTGCGGCGCAGGCGCGCGGTGCGAGGATTGTTTCCCAATCGCTTGATCGCCTCCTGGACGGCTGAGGGTGGCGCGCTGATCAGTTGGCTGCGAGGAGGCATGGCGTCTTAAGGTTCCCTTAGACGTGCTTTTGGCGTCTTATGGCGCCAGCTTATAGCTGCCCCTGCTAAGTCAACTCTTTGGCGCCTTAAGACGCCTTAAACAGCGTTATTGGCGCCCAAAGGCGCCAGTTTAGATTTGCCCGATAATCCAACTACTTGGGCGTCCTAGATGTTTGATCCCAAGTTTTGATGGGGCATCCTCGTCTACCGAATCAAAGGAAGCGCTATGGGCCAGGTTCTTCATGGGAGCGCCACGACGACAGAGGCGATCCGTCGAGCGATACAGCATAGTCAAGCGAGCCTGAGGACGCTGGCAAAGCGCTGCGGCATCAACCAGAAGACGGTCGCCAAATGGAAGAAGCGGACCTCGGTCGCCGGCCTCCCGACCGGCCCCAAGCACGCCAAATCAACGGTACCGTCAGTCGAAGAGGAGGCAATCATCGTTGCCTTCCGGCGCTACACGCTGGCCATCAGCGTGATTGCGATCTGCGGCGCTCGAAAGCGTAGACCGGATTAATACCGCAATAGGCGTCTGTGCCGGACGCGGTGGCCATGCACTGGCCATAGCTCGAGAACTGGCAATTGCCTGGGTATCCCCAGATACGCCCTTGCAGGCAGTAAACGTCTTGTTGAGCCGGGGGCGTGTATCCTGAACGATCCCGCGGCGCGGCGATCGAACCTGTCTGAGCGAAAACCAAGGTGGGGACTGCGAGCGCAACAGCAAACAGGAGATGATAGCGCATGGGACCCTCGTCTGACTTGATTTCCTACAAGCTAATGGATCCGATTTGCGTTCTGTTGATCCTAGTCAATCGCGCGTTACTATCGTTTGCGGGGCCCAAACGTGAAGCCGCGAGGCGCGAACGCTACGTTGATCTCAAATGAAGGCAAAGGCTAGCAGGCTCGAGCAGAGCAGCGCAAGGCCTGCCGCGGTTAGCGCCAGCAGGCTGCTGGAAACAAGGTCATGATTATTCATCATACAGCCCTCGATTGCACAGCAAGAGGGAAAGCGACTATCCTGGCTGGCCCGGTCGACCACCTGATACATCAATGATTATTCGAATTTGTCGCAATAAATCCTGCTATTGCCAGGAAGAAGCGCAGTTTTCCGGCGCGATTTGCCGACGGTTTGCTGCCTTGCGGCGCGATAACGGAAAACAAGGTTTGAGAGCTTTGCGGATAGCGGTCTAGCGAGGTCCTTGCGCGTCAATACATTCAACGCAGGAGGATATGAGCTTCTTCACAATTGCGATACAGCTTCTGGAATAACTTCTTCGAATGCGTACGCTCCTGCTTCTTACTGTGGCATTTGCAATCATATCGGCGACACGGGTCGCCACGAAGATACTTTCGTGCTGCGCGCGGCCCAGTCCATGCCACGGACCAACGTTCCCTAGTCGATCCTGTGTGACAGCGACGTTGCGATCTTTGGGTACTGTCCGAGGCGAGCGCGGATCTTTGCATGCTTGAGCCTCAGCAGATGCGTGGCAGTTGCTCGCCCGACAGCCAGTCAACGATGCGGCCGCCGCCAAAGCTGGTCGCCATCTGCACGAAATGATGGTCATCGGCGATTGCCTCGCCGATCTCGGCGGCATCGCAGCCGAGCGGATGCGCCCGCATGGCGGCGAGCACAGCATTGGCGACCTCGGGCGACACGATCGCAACCAGCTTGCCTTCATTGGCGACATGGAGTGGATCGATCCCCAAGAGCTCACAGGCCGCCGCCACGTCCGGCTTCACCGGGATTACCTCTTCCTGCAAGCGAAAGCCGAGGTCGGATTGCTGGGCGATCTCGTTCAGGGTCGCGGCAAGCCCGCCGCGCGTGGGGTCGCGCATTAGGTGGACGCCGTGGGCTCCGGCCTCTAGTATCTTAACTACGAGGTCGTGCAGCGACGCCGAATCCGACATGATCTCGGTTTCAAAGGCGAGGTTCTGCCGCTTGGACATGATGGCGATGCCATGATCGCCGAGCGTGCCCGAGATCAGCACGCGGTCTCCGACGCGCGCGTTTTCCGCGGAGAGATCGAGCCCGTCAGGCACCACACCGACGCCGGCTGTCGAGATGAACAGGCCGTCGGCCTTGCCGCGCTCGACCACCTTGGTGTCACCAGTGATGATGTGGACGCCGGCCGCTCGCGCCGCTTCCCCCATGGACTCGGCGATCATCTTGAGGTGAGATAAACGAAACCCCTCCTCGATGATGAAGCTCGCGGACATGTAAAGTGGCCGCGCACCTGCCATTGCGATGTCGTTGACGGTGCCGTGCACGGCAAGCGAACCGATATTCCCGCCCGGGAAGAACAGTGGCGAGACGACGTAGCCATCGGTCGTCATCACCATGCGCCCGCCGCCGACGTCGAAGGCCGACTGATCGTTGCCGCGCGCCAGCCATTCATTGCCGAAGGCCTCGTGGAACAGTCCCGAAATTAGCTGCGCCATCGCGCGACCGCCGGAGCCGTGAGATAGGTCGATGCAGCCGTTCCTGATGTCGAGCGTGCGCTGATGACCTCTCATGACGCCTGCCTCTGTTGATGATCGCGGAAACGGCCATAGATCCAATGCGCGGCGCAGGCACCTTCCGAGGAGACCATGCAGGATCCCATAGGCGTTTCGGGCGTGCAGACCGTCCCGAACAGCTTGCAATCCACAGGCTTCTTTATCCCGCGCAGGATGGCGCCGCATTCACAGGCCGGATCGTCGGCAACGCACAGCTCGCGCATGGCGAAGCGCAGCTCCGCGTCGTATTTGGTGTAAGCAGGCTTCAGCCTCAGCCCGCTGTAGGGCACTCGACCGAGTCCGCGCCATTCGAACCGGTCTCGCAGCTCAAAAATGTCGGAGACCTCCTCCTTAGCGCGCAGATTGCCGCCGCGGATCACCGCGCGGCGATACTGATTTTCTACTTCGTGGCGATGCTCGTTGACTTGCCGGACAAGCATTAGGATCGCCTGCATCATGTCGAGCGGCTCGAAACCGGTGATCACGACCGGCTTGCCAAATTCCCCCGCGACAAACTCGTAAGGCGTCGTGCCAATGACGATCGAGACATGGGCTGGCCCGATGAAACCGTCAATCTCGACGCGGCCGGCCTTGTCGATATCGGAGCTCTCCAGAATATTCTGCATCGCTGGCGGCGTCAGCACGTGGTTGCAAAACACGCTAAAGTTCGAGAGCCGCTTCTTTTCGGCCAGACGTATCATGATGGCCGTCGGCGGCGTGGTGGTCTCAAAGCCAATGGCGAAGAACACGACCTCGCGCGCTGGGTTCTCCTCTGCGATCCGGATCGCATCGATGGTGGAATACACCATGCGGACATCCGCGCCGCGCGCCTTTGCCTTGAGCAGCGAGGCGCCCTGGGAACCCGGCACGCGCATCAGGTCGCCATAGACGCACAGCATGACTTCGGGCCGCATCGCGAGATGGATCGCCATGTCAATACGCCCGGCCGGCAGCACGCAGACCGGGCAGCCGGGGCCGTGGATCATCCGCACATTGTTCGGCAGCATGTCCTCGAGGCCGTAGCGCGAGATCGTGCGCGTGTGGCCACCGCAAAATTCCATGAAGCGATAGTGTCTTGCCAGATCGGCCTCGGCGCGGATCGCTTTCGCCAGCCCCAGCGCGATCTCCTTGTCGCGGAACTCGTCGGCATATTTCATTGCACGGCTTCCTGGCGCTCGGCGCTGAACTCGCACAACAAGTCCAGTGTGCGCCTGGCTTCCTCGGGATCGATCTTAGTGAGCGCATAACCGACATGAATGATCACGTAGTCGCCGATGGCGAGATTCTCGATCAGGGCGATGGAAATCTCCTTGCTGACGCCATCGATGGAGACAACGGCCATCTCATCTGGCAAGATTTTGGTCACCTCTGCGGGTATGGCAAGACACATCAGGTGGTTCCTTCCCGGTCTTGGTGTTCGATGAGTTGGAGCGCGGCGATCCAGGCTTGCCCCAGGCTCAGGCCGCCATCATTAGGCGGCACCTGGCGGGGCAGCAGCGGCGCGAGACCGGCTGCGAGGCAGCCCCGCTCGATCTCGGCGCTCAGGATCGCATTGACAAAACAGCCACCGCTCAAGGCGACAGTCATGATGCCGGTCTGCCGCGCCGTGCGAGCGATCCAGTCGACACAGGCGGCGGCGAACGTGCCGTGGAAAAGTTCGGCGCCGTCGGCCGGATCGAGCGCATCGCTCGCCAGCCGTTCGAGCAATGGGGAGAGTGAGAGCACGCCGTCCTCAATTACCCAGCCGTCCCGCGCAACGCGGGGCTGGCGAACACGCGCTTCCAGCTTCATCGCGACCTCGCCCTCGTAGCTCTGCACCAGGGAAATCCGAAGCAGTCCTGCCGCCGCGTCGAATAGCCGGCCGGCGCTCGTCGTCTTCGGCACGTCACGCTGATCCAGCAAGGCGGACAGACGCGCCGCTTGCGGCTGCGCGGCAAAGCGGCGCGGAATCTCGTCGCCGCGCTGCAAGCCGTGTAGCACGCTCGCCGCCATCCGCCACGGCTCGCACGCGGCGCGGTCGCCGCCGGGCATCTTGAGCGGCGCGAGATGACCGAGCCGCTGGAAGCGCGCGCGCACGCACAGCAGAAGCTCACCACCCCAATTGCCGGCGTCGCCGCCATAGCCGAACCCGTCGAGCACCAGCGCCAGCACAGGCCCTTCGACGCGATGTTCCGCCATCACGGACGCTGCATGGGCATGATGATGCTGAATTGCGACCAGCGTCCTCCGGCTCGCTTCGGCAAAGCGGGTCGAAGCGATGTTCGGATGCAGGTCATGCGCGACGACGACCGGCTCGACATCGAGCGTCGAAAGCAGGTGATGCACCGCTTCTTCAAAGAAGCGGACCCCTTCCGCAGTATCGAGATCGCCGATGTGTTGGGAGACAAAGGCCTCGCTGCCGCGCGTAGCTGTTACGGTCGATTTCAGGGTGCCGCCGACCGCAAGGATCGACGGTACGGATCGCGCGAGGCGCACGGGCTCTGGAACATAACCGCGGGCGCGGCGGATAAACTGCGTGCGCCCCGCCACAACCGATACGACGGAATCGTCCGCACGAATGACAATGTCGCGGTCATGGGTTACGATAAGATCGGCGATGCCGGCGAGGCGCCGCGTCGCCTGGTCGTTGTCGGTCAGCAGCGGTTCGCCGCTGAGATTGGCGCTGGTTGTGACGATCGCCCAGCTGTTGCCGGCCCGCGGATGGCCCGAATTCAGCGCATCGAAAATCAAATGGTGCAATGGCATAAGCGGCAGCATGATCCCGACCCGCGACAGCTCCGGCGCGATCGCAGGCGCGAGACGATAACGCGACGTCATCAGCACGATCGGCCGCTGTACCGTCTGGAGCAACGCCAGCTCGGCAGCATCGGCAGCGGCGATCTCGGCAACCGCGTCTATTGAGCCGACCATGACAGCGAAGGGCTTTTGATCGCGCTGCTTGCGCTGCCGCAGGCGCTTTACGGCCTCCTCGTCGCGTGCATCACAGATGAGCTGATAGCCGCCGAGCCCCTTGATCGCGACGATCTTGCCCACGGCAATAGCGGCCGCGATCTCCCCGACGGGGTGGCTAAGCCTTGGGCCGCATTGCGGGCAGGCAATCGCCTCGGCGTGAAAACGGCGGCTGTTGGGATCGGCATATTCCGCGGCACAGGAATCACACATCGCAAAGCGCTTCATTGCGGTGGCCGCCCGGTCATAGGGCAGCTGCTCGGTGATGGTGTAGCGTGGACCGCAATGGGTGCAGCTGATGAAGGGATAGAGATGGAAGCGGCTCGCCGGATCGAACAGCTCGCCCAGGCACTCCGGGCAGGTTGCGGCGTCGGCGACGATCCGCGTCGACACCCTGCCCTGCTCGCTGGCGCGGATACAGAACTCCTCGCTCGCCACCGCGGTGATCGGCTGTACCGAAATCTCGTCGATCCGCGCCAGCGGCGGCTTTTCGAGCGGTAGCGCGGTCACGAAATCGGATGCGCGCGCACCCTCGACCTCGATGACAACGCCATGCGGATCGTTGGCGACGAAACCGCCGAGGCGATAGCGCCTGGCCAGACCATAGACATAGGGACGAAAGCCGACGCCCTGCACCGCGCCGCGCACATGCAGACGCAGCCGTTGTCCATCGCGCACTGTGGCTTCGTCGACCATCGTCATTCCGCGGCAGCCGCCGCGGCCGGCTTTACCCCGGCCGCCTGCCTGCGGATCCAGGCATAAAAGGCCGGAAACCCTTCACCCGTGCGCGCCGACACGGTTAGCGCCTCAATCTTCGGGTTGACACGCCGCGCATATTCGATGGTCCTGGCAAGATCGAAATCAAGCACCGGCGCGAGATCGATCTTATTGATCAGCATCAACGAAGAGGAGGCGAACATATCCGGGTATTTCAGCGGCTTGTCCTCGCCCTCGGTGGTCGAGAGCACCACGATCTTGCAGGCTTCACCGAGATCGAACGCCGCGGGACAAACAAGGTTGCCGACGTTCTCGATGAAAAGAATGCCGCCGCTTGGCCAGCGCAGCCGCTCATAGGCCTCACCGACCATGGCGGCATCGAGGTGACAACCCTTTCCGGTGTTGACCTGGATGGCCGGCACGCCAGTGGCGCGAATGCGCTCCGCGTCGTGGGAGGTGTGCTGATCGCCTTCGATCACGCCGATCATAAAGCTGTCCATCAAATCAGACATCGCGCGGACCAGCAGCGACGTCTTTCCGGCGCCGGGGCTCGAGACAAGATTGAAAGCGAGCACGTCGTCGGCGCGGAAGCGGGCGCGGTTTTCGGCGGCGAGGCGGTCATTCTTGCCCAGAATGTCGCGCTCAACTTGGATGATACGGTCGCTGCTCATGCCCGCAATCTGCTGTCCCGCGGGGTTTCCGCCGCAATCGAGAAGCCCCGCGTCGTCGTGCACATGATCGTGGTATCCGCCGTCGTGATTGTGGTGACGATGATCCTGCCGGTGTTCATGATGGTGATGACGGCCAAACTGGTCATGCTCATGATGTTCGTCATGAGCGTATTCGATGGGCGTCTTGGCGTCGTTGCAACCGCAGACCGTACACATCAGGCCACCTCCAATGTCTTCACGCGCATTTCCTCACCGCCGGTCACCTGCAATTGATAGCTGCCGCAGGATGGACACGGCTCGCAACGTTGCTTGATCTCAACGCCCTGCGAACAAGCCATGCACCATGCGATCCCTGGCGTCGCGATGATCTCGAGCCTTGCGCCCTGCGCGATGCTCCGCGCAGCGACGGCCTCGAAGCAGAATTTGATCGCCTCCGGTGCGACGTGACTGAGCGCGCCGATCTCGAGGCACACGGCCTTCACCTTCGAGAACGAGCGGCTTCGCGCCTCCTCCTCGACGATCCCAATGATACCCTCGCACAGCGCCATCTCATGCACAGCCGGCCTCGTGGAAGTTGAGGCTGAAGCCGACGCAAGGGTCAAACGACCCGACGAGGGTACGAACCGCGTCCTGTCCGCGCTGGCCGGCGGCGAGCAACGAGCCCTTGAGGCTTCGGACCAGCGGCCCACGAGCGTGGAAATTCCATTCGGTCGGCGCCAGGAATTCGAAGCGCACGATGCGGTTCTCGTCGTCGAGTTCCATTGCATGGTAGAGCCGGCCGCGTGCACATTCGACCGCGGCCGCCCCCCTGCGGTTACCGAGGGAATAGCTTGCGATAACGCCGACTTCGGGATCCCGCTCGGCGTCGTCAAGCCAGGCGAGGAGACGAGCCACTTCGGCGACCCGCGCCTTGAGGCGCTCGGCTGGACCAGCATCCAGCGGCAGACTCTGCTCGCGCCCGGACCTGCGGGCCCAGACGCCGGTCTCCGGAATCCGACCGTGAAGTTCGGGCGCGCCCGAAAAGCTCGCGCCCTCGGTGAGCAACCGCACAACAACGTCGGGGTCATCAGCGACCGACAGGAATGACTGCTCGACGGCCGGAAACGACAGCGCATCAGCATCGAAGCTCGCAAGAGGCGTCGCCGCCCCTGCACGGCCTGGTTCCGGGGGTTGATTCCAGAGCGCGATCAGTGCGGATCTGATCTGCGACACCGCCTCATGCATCGCTCCCCCTCTCGCGCCTTTGCTGGCGACGCGGCCAAGAACCGTGGCCGCTTGCATCAGCGCGCGCACGGCTGCAGTGCCGGTGCCGTCAAGCGCGAGCTGCCCGACGAACAGGCCGCGCACCAATTCCGTCAATCGTTCTGCAACGACCGCGGTGACGCGGCGCTGCACCGTCTCTGCGGCGGCATCTTCACCCCGCGCAGCTTCGACCGCCGACAGATAAGCCACCTGCTGCGCGACCGCGCAAAGTGAGAACAGCCGAGGCAGCACTGGGAGCACTGACGATGGCGGCCTGCCCGCAAACAGGCGCATGACGGGCGGCCGGCTGCGCGGTAGGATCGCGACGTCGGCAATCGAGCACCCCGCGAGCCACACCGTGATGCCGATCTCGTTGCGGAAGCCCAGGCTCATCCGCGCGGCTCCGTCAGGACACCGCGCAGGAAGCGGCTGTCGATCGCGCTCGTCGCGGGCGCGCCGACGGGGGCATAGCCGACCCAGCAGATGCTGCATTGGAGCCGCGTGAGCTCCCTAACATCCAGCCGCACGCCGAAATTATCAAACCCCCTCATTTGAAATAGACCTCGATAATTTCCCTGAGCTGCTCGGCCGAATCCTCGAAATCCTCGTCAGCCGCGATCGCGACCGTCGGCACGCCGCCGACCTCGAGCGTATCGAGGATGATGGTGTCCATGGCGTTGAAGAACTGCACCGACCAGACATTGCGGATTCCGGTCGCGAGCACGCGGCAGGTACCGTAACCGCGCGAGACGAGCTGGATTGGCCCAATCCTGATCGTCTCCTGCAGGAAGCTCATGTCGATCGGGCTCATCGGCAGCAGCGTGAAGTTGATGATCAGCGAGCGCATGCCAGGCCGCCAGGCAAGCGCCCGCTCGTGGATTTCGGCGAGCACTGGCAGCACGTTCATGGCGCCTTCCGGCGGCTGGCCTATCTCGAAGTCCGCGGCTGTCAGATCCGCGGCCGCCCGTTTCACGATCTCCGGGATCGCTCCGACCTCGAGATACTCATGGAGAGAATCGGTCTCGATCCGCACGTGCCATAGGCCTGTAAGCACCGCCTCCTGGATCTGCACCAGCGATCCACCCGGCAGCGCGACGACGCCAGCCACCTCGCCTTCACCGATGATGCCAGCGAGGAGCT
The DNA here is from genome assembly GCF_030160715.1 of Bradyrhizobium iriomotense. Classification (GTDB taxonomy): domain Bacteria; phylum Pseudomonadota; class Alphaproteobacteria; order Rhizobiales; family Xanthobacteraceae; genus Bradyrhizobium; species Bradyrhizobium iriomotense. The sequence goes on along the minus strand of NZ_BSOW01000030.1, from coordinate 115,992 downwards.
CGCGTTCGAGATGATTGAAATCACCAAGCCGGAACAGCCGCGTAGGCGCATCTGTCTTCTGGCTCGCGATGGCTTCAGTTATATTCGACAGGAGCTCGATAGCATTCGGGCAGCTCCTTGCGAGCTCGGCACCATCGAGCATGTCAAGCTCTAGCAAGGCGCCCGCGGCGCTCCGGCTTCGCCCCGCCGCGTTCGGACCCTCCCCGGCGCGCATCGGCTGCTCTTTGTCGTCAGCCGCTGTGCTCAAACCCGCCTTCATAGTCGGACACCGTGAGACCTATGGTACGCGACGATTGCTTTTACCCCTGCGGTCGAGCCTCGGCGGGGTCGCCTGATCAGCTTGGCGATGCGGACGATATGAATCGACCAGTTCTGGATGTTTGCGATCAACCCGAGTGTTTCTCCCTTGGTGAGACGGTTCATTATCGGTCGTACGCGCAGCCCAAAGCGCTGACCGAGCTCTCTCTTGGCCTTGCATGCAATAACCACGCCATGCACCTCCGCTGCGAAAGTCATGATCAACTCAGGCATAATGAAGCCACCGCCGGTCGCTTCGGCAAGGCGTGCGGGACGCCTATAAACCACAGCATTAACACCGCACCTGCCTCGCCGAACGCGAGTAAAGAAAGCCACATCAATTGTGCTACGAAGCAATATTTCTAGTTGGAACGATCGGCGTCGTAAACGACTGACAGTCATCTTGAATCACAGGCTTGTCCTCCAGCTTCGACTGTAGTTTCCTTGAGGTCGGTGTTTGTCACGCGGTTCGTATTAGGATGTCGGAGGTGACCACAGGCCTGATCGAGCCGGAGATGCACGGGCAATTTCGGCTCGCGGTCGATCAGGTCGGCGAAGAAACGGTCGCAATCCTCCTCGCTGAGCGCTGCGCCAATGCCTTCAATAGCATCGCCAATTAGCTGCGCCTCTTCATCGTCCAACAGCCGGACCGCAGTGTCGACATGGACGAGTACCTTGGCGCCGGCAATCGGACCGGAGAGCAAGAACACCCAGACGAGACGTCGTTTGCCGCGAAACTCGCAAAGCGCAGAAATGCCGTCGGTTTCGATAATCGTCATTGGCAAACCAAGACACATCTGCGACGTCTCCGACAACTCGCTACCCGTTCAGGTCCGCGCTCTCATCTCGTAATGCAAATGATCGATACCATTTGCGAGCAACCATTCGGATTTCCGTAACGGTGTGATACGTGGCGTCACCTGCACACCCCACTCCACTAGAATAAATCTGGCGAGCTCGACCGCAGGGCCAATCTGATTACGCACGGCCGGCGTCAGGGGCCCACCCCAGTCATCGAGGGCTAGCGGCTGGCAGCCGATCAACACGAGATGTTTCGGGCAATGTCCGAGCAGGCAACATGCACTGATAACTTCCTGAAAGCCGGTATGATGCAGGCTCATCTTCCTGACACCCGTGAAGCGCGGCACCTCCTCGTCACGCACGAGCTTCAACTCTCCAGGCTCCAGGCCATAATCGATCGCGTCGAATACGATCAGGCGGTGGGATTCCTGAAGATAGTTCACGAGTTGGAGCCCCTGCGTACCACCGTCCAGGATTGTGACCTCAGCGGGTACGGCGTAGCGGTGATGGAATTCCTCCACTGCACGCACCCCAAACCCTTCATCTGCCCAAAGAATGTTGCCGATACCGAGCAAAAGGACGCGCCTTGGCTTTGAACATATCGGCGCCGCTCCTCTTCTCCTGTTGTCGCGGCACTGGCGTACACCCGAGATCATCGAGGAGATGATGCTCTGGGGCGACATGATGTCTTCGCGGACGGCGGCATAGATATGGACCATCAAGAATATGGTGAGCGCCCACATGCCGAGACGATGCCAAGTGTGAACGTCGTGGCTGTTCGGCCAAAGGGCGAACACCCAACCAAACAGCTCGTGCTGCCAGCTGTCGATCCCCGCGCCTTCCGAAAAGAGCGCAAAGCCTGTGACGATCATGAAGGGGACCAACAGCGTGAAGCCCGTGAATATCGCGGTCTGCGCCAGGGGATTGTGGTCGACATATATCTTAGGTTCGCGTTCCAGGAAGGCGTACCAGCGAATCTCGTGCAAGACGTCCTTCCAGAACTGCTTGCGATGCACCGGAATGTAGAAAATCTGCCGTGAGTGATGGTTCCCGAACAAGGCCCATAGGATACGTACGAGAAAGAATACCGCGAGCACCTGCGCCGCCGCGAAATGAGCAAACCGGATGTAGCCAATCACGAAATTGCCGGACGCCGCGACCATCGGCGGCGGTGTGCCGATCAGATAGCCGCTCACCATAAGAACCAGGATCGACAACGCATTCACCCAGTGGCAGGTCCGAACCGGCGCTTCGTAGACATAGATGGTGGGCCGAGCGGCGGCTTGTTCGCCAGCGGCATCAAGCGCGATTGCTGCAGAGGCCAGCTCTGACTCTGCCGGACGTGAACCTGCATCCATCATGACGTTCCTGCCTCTTTACCTGACTCTGACGGCTGCCATTTCCTGACCGTCCGGGCTCATCACGTGGGTCGAGCACGCAAGGCAGGGATCGAAGGAGTGGATCGTACGTAGGATCTCCAGGGGCTGTTCCGGCGCCGCCATCGGCGTATCCATCAGCGCAGCTTCAAAGGCGCCGATGTTGCCCTTGGGATCCCGTGGCGATCCGTTCCAGGTGGTCGGCACCACGCACTGGTAGTTGTCGATCTTCATCTCCTTGATCTTGATCCAGTGCGCGAGCGCGCCACGCGGCGCCTCGGTGAAACCATAGCCCCTGGCTTCCTTCGGCCAGCTCTCCGGCTCCCATTTGTCGATATTGGCAGTTGAAGAGTCGCCCGCCTTGATGCGTGCCACCAGCTTGTCCTGAAAATAGCGCATCTGGTTGGCCGCCCATTCGCATTCCAGCGCGCGTGCCGCGGTGCGGCCGAGAGTGGAAAACAATGCGGTGGCCGGCAGGCCGAGCGTCTTAAGCAGCTTTTCGGTCGGCTCCTTGAATTCGGGCTTGTTCTGCGCGCAGCCCACGATGTAGCGGGCGAGCGGCCCGACCTCGACGGCATTTCCGCGCCACCGCGGAGCCTTGATCCAGGAATACTTGCCGCCTTCGTCGAGCTCCTTGATGTCGGTCTTGGTGCCCTTGGCATTGGGACCGAGCAAGTAGTTCGGTTCGGTGATGCCGTCCCAGGGATGTCGGCCCTTAGACTCATCGTCATATTTATACCAGGAGTGACTGACAAACTCCTGTATCTGCTCGGGATCGGCATGGTCGAGCGGCAGCACCTCGTTGAGATTGCCGTTGATGATCACACCGCGCGGCAGTTTCAGGTTCTTCGCAGAATAGTCGTTGGCGTTCTCCGGAATGTCGCCATAGGCCATGACGTTCTTGCCAGAGAGCCCGCCGCCATAGAGCCAGTTCTTGTAGAAGGAGCCAATCGTGACGATGTCGGGCAGGTAGACCTTTTCGGTGAACTCGATGCAGCGATCGATGACGGACGAGACGAGGTTCAGCCGCTCCATGTTGATGGCGCCGACCGCGCCGGTGCCATCGACATTGATCGCGCAGGATACCCCGCCCACCAGCCAGTTGGGATGTGGATTCTTGCCGCCATATATGGCGTGGATCTTGACGATGTCCTTCTGGAAATCGAGCGCTTCCAGATAGTGCGCGACTGCCATCAGGTTCGCCTCCGGCGGCAGCTTGTAGGCGGCATGCCCCCAATAGCCGGACTTGAACGGACCGAGCTGACCGGACTCGACGAACTTTGTCAGCCGGATCTGGAGGTCTTTGAAGTAGCCGGGAGAGGACAACGGCCAGGACGAGATCGATTGCGCCAGCGCAGAGGTCGCCTTTGGATCGGCCTTCAATGCCGACATCACATCGACCCAGTCGAGCGCGTGCAGGTGATAGAAATGCACGAGATGATCATGCACCTGGAGGCACAGCTGCATGATGTTTCGGATCGAGTTGGCATTCTCCGGAATGGCGATGCTCAGCGCGTTCTCAACCGCACGGACCGAGGTGAGCGCATGCGTTCCGGTGCAGACGCCGCAGATCCGCTCGGTGAAGGCCCAAGCGTCGCGCGGATCGCGGCCGTTCAGGATGATTTCGATGCCCCGCCACATCGTGCCCGACGAGACCGCGTTGCGGATCACGTTGTTGGAGTCGACATTGACCTCGACCCGCATGTGACCTTCGATCCGGGTTACCGGGTCGACCACGATGCGCTTGCCGGGCTTGAATCCCTGGGATCCGTGGAGTTCCACTTTTGCCTTACCTCAAAACACTCAGTGACGCCGGTTCGCATCATCGCGTTTACCGGCGTAGCGCTTGAGGGCCGTCACCGCCGCATGTACGCCGATCCCTGCGCCGACGGCGCCAGCCGCCACCATACCGATCTGGTCCGCATTTTTCTCGATACCAAATTGCTTGATGTTGGTGAGGCGGTCGTAGAACGAGCCCTTGTCCCAGAAGCCATCTTCTGAGCAGCCGATGCAGCCGTGGCCCGACTGGATCGGAAAAGAGACGCCGCCGTTCCAGCGCACTGACGAACAGGCGTTGTATGTCGTCGGCCCCTTGCAGCCCATCTTGTAGAGGCAATATCCTTTGCGCGCCGCCTCATCGTCCCATTCCTCGACGAATTGGCCTGCGTCGAAATGCGCCCGTCGGTAGCATTTGTCGTGAATGCGCTGCGAGTAGAACATCTTCGGCCGGCCCTGCCGGTCGAGTTCAGGGGGCTTGCCAAAGGTGGTGATGAAGGTCACTACGCCCGTCATCACTTCCGCGATCGGCGGGCAACCCGGCACCTTGATGATAGGCTTGTTGGTGATGACCTTGTCGATGGGCGTAGCCTGCGTCGGATTGGGCCTTGCCGCCTGAACGCAGCCCCATGCAGCGCAGGAGCCCCAGGCGATGACCGCCATCGCGTCCTCGGCCATCATCTTCAACTTCTCGACGAATGGCTTGCCGGCGTGAATGCAAAACATGCCGCCCTCGTTCAGCGGCGGATTGCCCTCGACCGCGAGTACATACTGACCCTTATACTTGGCACGGGTCTCTTCGAGAATCGCTTCCGCTTGATGGCCAGCAGCGGCCATGATGGTATCGTCATAGTCAAGCGAGATCATCGATAGCACGATATCCTTCATCAAGGGATGGGCTGAGCGGATAAAGCTCTCCGAGCAGCAGGTGCATTCGAGCCCGTGCATCCAGATCACCGGTATGCGCGGCTTTGTTTCAAGCGCATTTGCGATGCGGCTCGCCGCCAGCGGCCCAAGCCCGAGGCTCGTCGCGGTCAGGCTGCAGAATTTATGAAAGTTTCGACGGGTGATACCCTGTCGTCTGATCACGCCATAAAACGTTTCCGTCGCTGCTCCCATGAGCCTCCCCAGCTATTGGGCCGATTGATGAGTTATCGATGAAGCGAACAGCAAGAAGCAGGCCAATGGCGCCGGGTATGCGCGAACTGAAGACGTTCCCGTTTGTTAGGATTTTGGTCGACCAAACAGGCGCACGACGACGTCGGAATCACGACAAACGAGCACAGCGAATGGCAATCGGCCGATCCCAACATTGGTTCATGCAGACGATAAGGATAACTTAGCGCGGGGAAACTACGCGATCAGCCATGAATGGCGACTTTCCTTCACGTCCCTTGCTGGGTCTGCTCCAAATCGGCGGCTTGGCATGCGCCATGGAACGGGACTTCAGGCGCCTTTTACAGAAAGCAGTGACGTTCTAAATGACACCCTGGCTTGCCGATGTGAACGGAACGGTATCGGCTTTGTGTGGGTCGAATCTCTGTCAAAATTGTCTGAGATGTGGCGTAATCAACATTAGCGCTGTGCAGACGTGTATCTCCGCCTATACCCGAACATGCGCAGCGGGGCGGCCCCGACGCCTGGACCTGGGATGCGCCGAGTCCGCCCCAACACCACCATGGGGGGCCTGGTGATGTTGTGTTTGGCAGAGCAAGCAGCGTGCCAGACGGAGGCATCATTTAGGCAAGCTTTCTTATCGGGACCCGATCGAAAGCGCCCGCATTGCTTATCGCCACAGCCTGCATACGCTTGGCCCAGCGCCCAGAACAAAACCTTCATCAAGACCGCTACGACGAAATCTCCGGCTCGGTTGTCCCACATCTGTTCGGCGCTATCGAACTATCGAATCCAGCGTTGTCTGGCGATCGAGAAACTCACGCCACTTAGTCCGCCAATCGTTCGCTTTTCAACAAGCGACCAGAGGACGCCCTCTCATGAGCATTAATTTAGCCCACCAAACCTATCGTCCTTCGCAAAGCTAGCACGCAAGGTGGCCGCGACCGTAGAATATTCCGTCGCCGACCTCGCCCAAGCTGCAGGACCGCGCGATCGATGTTGTCTCAGGAAACTCTACTCGCGAGCCCTGGACGATGCGTCCTCTGGCTTAAGGTGTCGTTTCCGAACATTGTAACTAACCAGCCAGATCACGCCGACGGCGATCGGCACGAAAGCCGCGGTTACGGACGCCGGCTCTACGTGCAGTCCAACATCGTGGGCGCCTTTGGCGAGATAGCCGAACAGGCTGACCACATAGTATCCAATGGCCCCGACCGACAATCCCTCGACCGTGGACTGCAGGCGAAGCTGCTGCCTCGATCGTTCGTTGATCGATCGCAAAAGGTCGCGATTCTGTTGCTCGATTTCGACATCCACGCGTGTTCGTAGCAGATCCGCGGCGCGTGCCAGCTTGTCCGATAAATTTGCCTGACGCTCCTCCATCGTCGCACAGGTTCGTATCGCAGGCGCCATACGGCGCGCCAGGAAGGACGACCAAGTCGGATAATCCGCGACACCCTCGCCTTCAACGATCGACAATCGCGATTGCACCAGCTCGTTGTATGCTCGGCTGGCACCGAAACGGAACAAACTGCCGGCCACGTCTCTTTCGAACGAGACTGCCAGCGCTGTCAGTTCCTCAAGGAGATGGTTGTTGACTTTTAGCCCTTCCGCGCCCTGCATCTCTTCGAGCACCTCTACGAGGCGACGATCGATTTGATCGACCGATGGCGCCAGCTCGAGCGCAGTTGATAGACCGAGCAGCGCTAGGGAGCGATAGGTCTCGATTTCTAACAGACGTTGCACCAGCGCGCCGAGATCGTGCGGCGTCAGTCCGCGGTCGTAGACCAGAATTCTCGTGAAACCTTTATCGTCAGCGCGAAAATCGGAGGCTACAACGCCTGCCCCGCCCTTGACGTTAACCATCGCGAGGCTACTTTTGTCAAAAATCTGCTCGGCCCGCTCGACCGGACAGGCGCCCCGCTCTGCCTCTAACTTGATCGCGGCGAGCAATTCTCCAGCTTGCGATAGTCCACGGATTAATGATTGAGCGGAGGCACGGACGTCGCCAAATTGGCGGGCGGCTGGACCGTTCGCGGTGCTCCAGATCCAAGTGAACGTTGCAAATTCGGCATGCTGCTCCCAGCGTAGCACCACTGGCCCGACTCCGATCTGATGATGTTTAGCGGACGGCTCGGGCGGGGTCACCTTGTGCTCCCGACAGAAATCGATAAACCGGCGGCGATCGCTTGCGGCGTCGTCGCCCTTTGCGAGAAACACGAAGCGCACCATGCCGAGAGACGAAACTAGACCGGTAAACGGGCGTGCATGCACTTCCCCGAGTACTGCCTCCCGCTCGGGATGCAGCTTGAATGATGCCAAATCCAATTGATCGACCATCGAGATCTCCCGAGCCCGCAACGCCCCGCATCACCGCGAGCCGGATCGCCGGCGACGCCAAATCGGTACGCCCGCTAGCAAACGATCAAGGACGGAATGACGGTCCTCAGCTCGCGAAAGAGTACTTGCGCGACCCAGATCGGCGCCAGCCAATTGATCTCGAACCACGTCATCGAGGCCTCTGCTGAAGTCATGGGGGCCATCAGCTTTGCGCCGTCCAGCCTCTTGGGCGAATTGCCGCCATTGTTCACCAGCAGTGGAGCCGCGTCGGCATCGACGCTTTGATACATAGAGTTTCAAATAGGCCTCCGTTTCGTAAGCCCCAACGTCGCTCTTTTTGTGCGGTGCAGGATTTGGGCCAGTGGCAAACACGAACACGCGTGTTGCCTTTCCGGCACAGTCTGCCGACAACTTGCTAACTTGTTGACATTGGCACGTTTGCGGTCGGACAGCCGGACGCACGACGTCGAACAGAAGGATCCGCGCGGATCTCGCAAGTGACGTGCGCTCGAACGGACATGGTTCAAGTTCTGGTACGGCATGTTGCGCCGAAGGAGCCATCGCGCATCGGTCGGCTATTAATGCGATTCAGCGAGATCAGTCAGCTAATTGTCGGAGGTTCCGACCTGCATTCTTTCTTCGATTCAGCTTGTTCGATACGCAGAAGCGAGTAACGCTCCACAGCATCTAACCAAGCTCCTCAGACCGCCGCATTCGTTCTCTCTTGGGCGAATTGGACCTGATTGGTCGCGCCAAAAGGCGCCCCGTCCTCGGGCAAGGCACCGTGCGGGCGTTTCCAGTTGCACTCGACGTGCTGGTTGAACGCTTTGGAGTTGTCGTATCGAAGCGATCGATCAAAGATCTTGACGCGGCCATGGCCACTTGATGGCTAAAGGGCGCGCGAATATGAACGCCTTGCACCTGAGCCGGCGTTAACATGCCCACCCCTGGAAGGCCTGCCTCTCAACCGCTGCAAATTAGCTTCTCCGCGGAACGGCGGTGGACAGGCGTCGCTTCACCGGCGGATATACATAACTCCTGTAGCGTGCCAGCAGCTCAATGCGAGAAACATTGGATGTCGCACACACCGTTGAACCCCTGCCGCTCACGCTCAAAGCGTAGAAGCATCTGTCGTATGGCGATTCTGCGTCCCGACCTACAGATCTAGCCAATCATGAAGGACAAGAAGGTTTTGCTACATAAGGCGCCGTTTGCACGTGAGCGCCCGCGGCTTTTGTTGACGAACGGTTAGTCCGTAAACTCCAGCCTGAATTGCCCAAAACCGGTGGGCTTGGCCGTGAACTTAACAGTCTTCTCTGTGAGACATTCCAGGGTACCGGATGCGAATTTGAACGACGTCTTACCGTACGCTTCAATTCCAACGGCGTTGTCGCCCTCTACGACGATGTCGCCGATGCCTTCCAAAAGCTGCTCAGCTGCAAAACCATGGGGCGAGCGGTGAAGACTAAACGAAGCCAAAAAGGCTCCCTCCTCGTTATTGAGCTCCACGACAGATATTGCTGTAATCACGGCATTTTTGAATACCCCATCGACGCCGTTGCACGTATATTGGAAGCTGACGACGTCGTGTTCACTGCGATCACCCACTGGATATCGAGATGTGGCGACAATGGCGCAGTCGTAGCGTCCGATTGGGCCAGCAAGCGAGACTCCGACCATCCCAATCAGACCGAATATGGAACATAGTATGGTAGCAAGGAAGGATCGCGTCATTTCGGTTGAGGCCTTCTGGAAAGGGCTTTCGCTTCCAGGTACAACTTGACGCAACGTCCGATTCAAGCCCTCTTCGGAAGAGATTATCCTCATCACATTCGCGAGGTGACGACCGCCGGCTCACGTCAGGCGCTTATCACTGCCATGTCGAAGATTCGGCGCATGATGGCCCGGACGCCAGATTCTTCGAGAAGCGGTCCTTGGACGGAATGCTCGCAGCCGCTTCAGCCGCGGTTCGGCATACTGCTTGCTTCTTGAGGCACAAATCGCCACGCCACGTAGAGGTGGACATGGCGCATCTCTCGGGCGCGCATCAAACCACGTCTAACCCCAAGTTTCTCCGATCAGTCAGCAAGGAGGCAATGTGAAACCCTGTATTCGGGCGGCCGCAGCTGCGGTCGCTCTGGCTCACAGTCTCGGGCGTCTTGTCACCAAGGTGTACGAACACGAGGCCAACGCCTACAACAGAATCAGCGTCTGCGTTCAGAACGGCAGAGTTAGCGGGTATGACTACATCAGCCATTGTTACGTTAGTGGCGAGTTAGCGAACGTCTATCACCATGGAGAGAATTCGCATTTCACGCTCATGCCGAACGGCTCGGGGGCGTACAACGGCTTTGATCACGACACGTCTTCCTACTTCTCAGTGAAAGTCGAGCGTCGTGAAGTTCACATGTTCGACCACAACGAAGACTCGTACTTCGCTTACAGCATTTGACCTCCGGAGCCCCCTCTGATTTCATACTAGACGTCGCGGGCGACGAGCAGCACGATGGCACGCTCAGTATTCTACAGGTCGAAAGATAGCTGGCCGCGGCGGCTCGCAAGGGCGAACGGTCTTGCGAACGCCACAACGCCTGTCAGTACTAAACCCGTTACCGTTTCCGACCGCATATTGCGAAGGCCGTCCGGCTTGTAGCTTCGCGGCGGTTGTTCGGGACACTTGGCATGAAGTCGGCTGTCTTTTCGCGAACCCAGGTGACGATCGATTGCTGTAACGCCGAGATCTCCCGCGGCCAGCTCGGTGAGGCACTGACGACAAAGCGTGAGCAACAGTGAGGCTCCCCGGAGGTTAACGCTTAAAGGCTTCTCTCTACTATCCCATTTGACCTCTGGATGGCCCGGGCACATCCCGACTTCCCATGGTGTCGGTAGGTCGATGATTGGCTGATGCACTGTGGACGATGCAGAACTCACAACATCAGGCGCGGGCTTTCTGCAATGACCGGTCTGGGACGAGCCCTCGTCCAATGGCAATTCGGCATAGCCGGCACGTTTGCCTGATGGAAGCGGTATGGGTCGAAAGACCCGCGGACCGTTCTGCGAGAGGCCGGAGGGAGAACTCAAGCAGCCTACTCGCTCATGGTACCAACCGCGCTGATTCAAACCCCTGCAGTTACTCGGAGGCCCGCGGCGTGAGACGAACCGCGCCCTCAACAAACTCGGCTAGATAGGGCCGTTGGCTGATGTTGACAATTGTGGGGCGGTTTGCACTCGGCATAAGATTCGCATCGCGCAATGCGTCCATCAGCGCGAACGAGGCCCATTGCACGTAGTTCCTTGGGTTGATATGTCGCCGAAATCTGGCCCCGGCTGACCCGCTGATGGCCTGACAGACTACGGCCCGGCTTCATTCACCTGCTGATTTCGAGCGCGGGGATAGTGTGTAAGACGAATGTCGGTGCGCCCTCCTGGCCCCAACTCACTCGTGTAGCGCTCACCGCGGATGTTGTAATGCATCCCCGGCTGGTCCGAATCCGGCGCGAGACCCATGTGGAACAACGCGTCCGCTAGCTGTCTGGGCGCGCGTTGGGTGCCGTGAGAAAAGTTCCGCGGAGCAAGACGATTCCCCCAATGCCTGTCGAAGCAGCTCGGCATCCTCTTGAGTAAGGACGTAGGACCCTGGGGACATTGTTGGGGACCCGGCACCGTTGATTCGATTAAAGTCCATAGCACTCTCCTTTCCTCCGAGAACCTAAGACGGCGCGACCGTCGAAAGGCCAACTATCTCTCCCGGTCAGCCACACACGGAATTTTGAAAACTAGTGGAAAGCTACTGGCTATTAAGGCGTCGAAAGCACAACGCTCTTCGCACAAGCGTCGCTCGAGATCCTGATGCTCGAGTCCAGTTGGTTGCGTCTTCAGTAAACGGCGATAACGATGAATGCGGTCACGATGACTGCGCATGGCAGCAAAATCCTCGTTTATCATCGCCTTCACGCTTTTGTCCTCGCGTGCTTCATTGGTGCAAATACGCTCGTGGGAAAACCCAAGCGTCTTGCCCGCTTCCGCCGCTGGTTGCTATCGCGCGTACGGCGAAAAACGGCCCGGCAGCAGGCTTCACGTCATGCAGTGTCAAACCATCGTCACGCGCTCTCACACCATCGTGGAGCTCGCTCGAGGTATAGCAAGCCGGCAGACTCAAGCTTCACCGCCTCCGTCCCCAGGCATGGAAGATCCGCGGCAACCCTACAGTCGTGTTAGGCCGATCGAGGAACGCTTCGAGCTCGGCCGTTAGGCCGCTGATCTCCTGGATACCGGTGAGCCCTAACTGAATCAGCGCGTCGCGAATTGCGGCGAAGGTCAGCAATGGAACCTGCTTGACGTCACCATCGCGCCCGTAAGGCTGAACCATTGACGAGTGAACGTCTGAGAAGCCTGCGGCTTCGAGGAGCGCGACGAGCCTACGGCCAATCAAGGGATCTCCCCCGCGCCTGCGCACGGCTTCAATGAAGAGTTCGCCTTTGCGACGAAATGCGGCGGACGGCGGATCGCAGAACTCGCCGTCACAATCGATATCCTGCACCACGATCATACCCCCAGGTCGGAGCGCCTCGTATGCTTGTTTGAGCGCCTCACCAGGATCGACGAGATGAGTAAGCACGAACCGAACGCTCACCACTGATACCCCGCGCACCGGCCAATGATCTGTAACGTCTGCGCGGCAGAATTCCACATTTGGGATGCCAAGCCGCTTAGCCTCGGTCCGTGCCAGAACGATTTTTTCTTCGTCGAGATCCAGACCGAAGACTTGGCCGGCTCTGCCAACCCTCTTTGCCAATTCGAACGTTATATCGCCACCGCCGCAGCCTGCATCGATGGCCGTGCACCCCTCGAGCGGCTCGGATCGATCAAGCAGCAAGCGTGTCGGTTCCGCCAGCACGCGAGCGATTACTGCAAGACGTGCCCGGCCCTCTTCTCCACCCCTTAGAATGTAGGAGGGGAGATCTTCTATCCTCATCACGATCCTCTGCGATGTTATTTAGTTCTGCTCTGATCGTGCGCAGAGGTCTGCTGTTCGCCCAAAAGCCCGATCATGCCTCATAGCCCGCGGACAGGAAGACGCCGCGAAGCCCTGGAAATCGCGCCTTGATAGCTGCGGAATCGCGACTCTCCGGGAGACTCTCCATTTTTCTTCATCCGAATTTAAATAGAACGCCGTAGCCACCTCGTGGATAGCTCCATTCGATGTCGCCGCTCTCCTCGCAAATTATTCGGCAAGTGCCGCATTCGATGCAGCCGTCGACGGTAGCCTCAACCTGGCCCTGTTCGCTGAGCTCATAGCAGCGCGCTGGGCAAGCCTTCAGCATTGACAAAAGCTGCGGCGATGGTTTGGCATGCGGCCGCACCTTGATGTGGGGACGACCGGTATCGACGAGATAGCGGTTGTTAAATAGCTTATCTTCGACACGCATAGATAGTTCGATCGACATAATTCGGTCTCCCTCGTTGACACGTGCTGCTCTTCCGTTCACCGCCACGCGCGCACGAGGCGAAAGGCATCGCCAAACAGACCCCTGCGCGAGCGAGTTTTGGTGAACGATCTGAGTGTGAGCTTCTCTTTTTCGATTTTAGGCGTGCCGTCGACGCGCAGAAAGTTCTGCATAGCCTTCGAGACGAGCTGCGGATAGGTCAGAAAGAAGTTTTGCGACCGAGTGTGCATCAGCGCCGGCATGTCTTTGTACTTCCTTAGATCCTTTATCACGAAAGACTCATCGAGCATCTTCTTGTATAGCGACAGGTTTTGCGGGGTCATCGGTTGATTCCGCGACTTGATCTGAAGGATCGTTTCTGCCGCAATCCGACCCGACGTCATCGCGAGGTTTGATCCTTCGCGATGAATTGTGTTGTTAAGCTGCGCGGCGTCGCCGATCACGACCCAGCCCTTGCCATAGAGTTCAGGTATCGCCTTGAAGCCCCCTTCTGGGATCAGATGGGCAGAATATTCCTTCACCTCGGAGCCTGCTATGAGCGGGGCGACCGAAGGATGCCGTTTGAAGCGATCGAGCAGGCCGTACGGCGTCTCGCCCGTTCGCTGGAAGTCGGCGACCAGGCAGCCGATACCCAGCGAGATGCATTCCTTGTTGGCGTAGATAAACCCCATGCCGGTCATGCCGCGAGAAATCGTGCCTACGGCCTCGATCACTACGCCTTCGTCACCCTTTAGATTGAACCGCGTCTCAATGACCTCGCGCGGCAGGAAGTGCATTTCCTTGACAGCGAGCGCAACCTTCTCGGGCTTCGGCCGCTGGCGCAGGCCAGCCCGCGTACCGAGCATCCCGTTGACACCCTCCGCCAACACGACGATGTCGGCGTGGATCTCCCCATCGCGGCGATCGGTCCTTACACCGATGACCTTGCCATGGGAGTCTCGTGCCAGGTCGGTGACAGTTGTTTCGCATAGTACCGTGGCGCCGGCTTCGCGAACCTTTTGCGAAAACCATTTGTCGAATTGAGCGCGGATGATGGTGTAGCGGTTCGGCTTCTCCTCGTTGAAATCCTCGGAGCGGTAATGCAAGCCGGTGTGGGAACGATCGTCCATCATCCAGAAGCGCTGCTCGACCAAATGTCGCTCAAGCGGAGCGTCCTCACGGAAATCTGGAACGAGCTTCTCGAGCATGTCGGCATAGAGGATCGCGCCCTGCACGTTCTTTGATCCCGAATACTCGCCGCGTTCGAGCTGCAGCACCTTCATGCCACCCTCGGCCATGGTGAGCGCGGCCGCATTGCCGGCCATGCCCGCGCCAACGACGATGGCATCGAATTTTTCCTCGATCATGATCGTACTCCTTTAACCTGCTATCCGATCGCTGGAATGCGGCGACAGCCGGTCGCGGAATGCAGCGGTGAGCGGCGGCAAAAAATGAATGGCATCCGTGACGATGCCTATATGAGCGAAGTCGAAAATCGGCGCGTTCTTATCGGTGTTGATAGCAACGATCAGATCGGCGCCCTCAACGCCAACTCGGTGCTGGATCGCCCCCGAAATGCCGGCAGCGATATAAAGTTTTGGTCGGATCGTCTTGCCAGTCTGGCCGATCTGGCGATCGGAGGTGACCCAGCCCTTCTGTACAAGCGGCCGCGAACTGCCGTATTCGGCCCCAAGCGCGGTCGCCAGCTGGTGCACCAGATGGAAATTCTCTGGTGATCCGAGCCCAAGGCCGCCCGCGACGACGGCATCGGCATAAGCGAGGTTAGATTTTGCTGAGTTGCGGTCAGGCAGGAAAGAGAGAACTTTTGTGACGATGTCGTGTTCGACGAGTCCGAGTAACTGGGTGATAGTCCGACCGACTGGGCGCGCGACGCGCTTTGGCATCGGCATCACACGTGGGCGGACGGTTGCCATTTGCGGGCGAAAGTTCAGCGTATAGATCGTGCAGAGTAACGAGCCTCCGAAGGTCGGGCGCGTCGCAGCGAGCGAACCGTCGGCATCGACATCGAGCTCTGTGCAATCGGCAGTCAGTCCCGTAAGCAATGTAGTTGCGACCGAGCCCGCGAGATCGCGGCCGAGTGTAGTTGCCCCCAAGAGCAGAATTTCCGGCTTGTAGAGGTTGACGAGATCGGTCAGAGCCTTCGTGTAGGACTCGTTACGATAGTCGGCCAAGAGATTGTCGGCAACCATGTACACGAGGTCAGCGCCATAACAGAAAGACTGGGCAGCCGCTTGCTGTGTGGCCTCGCCTTCTGGGCCGATGACGACCGCGGCAAGATCGACGTTGAGCTTGTCGGCGAGCTTACGGCCGGCACCCATGAGTTCCCAGGACACCGGGTGCACACCCCCGCGTTCCTGCTCGACGAAAACCCAAACGTGCTTGTAGGCCTTAAAGCGCTCGGGCAACTCCTTCTTGGTCGCGGCACGGCCAGAGGCGGCGGCCGGAGCGCGGCTTTTGGGGGTACTGCTCATGGTATTAGTCTTCCTTGTTATACTAGCCGTGCGCCAACATCGCGAGATCGGCTTTGCGAGTTCGTCTGGCGCTCGAGGGGCACTCCCTTTAAGGGCGTGGCCGAGTTGCTCGCCGAACTTCGATTAGAAGCGTCTTGCTGCGTGACCCCGGCCCAAACTGACGTTCGGCACAGACGGCGAGCCGCGGAGGTCGCATTGCAGGAGTGCAAACGGGGCTTGGAGGTCGGAACTTCCCGTTTGAGGCATGATGGTCTTGCTCACAGCGTGCACGCTCATCTGCGCGGAAACCGGGACTTGCTTAATGCAGACGACGATGTGCATACGCTTCTCCAACGCTTTGCTGCCAATGCAGACAGCAAGTGTCGTACCAACTGGGCGCATGTTCGAATTTCGGTGTTAATACAGAGGCTTACAAAATCAGCGGCATGCCCCTCGGCCGACAGAGGCTCGACCCGACAAAAGAATGCGGCGACCACGCGTCGCAAACCGAACAGCGGCGCCAGGTCCACGCTTATGATCGTCCCCAGGCAAACCTAGCCACGACAAGGCGGGTTAGCGTGACGTCGCAATTCGGAATGTTCGTATCACGACAGCCCTTCGAGCAAATCCAGGCGCCCACGCTCAGCAGCGGCCTCGTTGTTGCGGGAAGACCGGGAAGAGGCAGCGAACGAAAGCGAGGTGAGGTGAAACGCTGTCACTTCAACCTATCCAGTTGCACGAAGGGTGGCGCTTTCTTCGGCCGTGGCGCGACGGCTTCCTTCAGAACCTTGAAAACGCGTTGATCGATTGGAGAGGAGGTCACGAAGTCGGCGTATGCCCGCTCCAGTACGGCTTTACACCGTTCAGCGACCTCCGCATCGGTTGCAGCAGTCAAGTCTTCGGCTGCGAGATACTGCCCCATGCGTCGCAGGATGTGGAGCCGCGCTACATTGACGATTTTGGGATCGTACTTGACGCCGAGCAACTCAAAGAACTCCTCGGCCGCAGCGGCCTTGCTCAATTGAAAAAGGATTCCGTTTGCCATCGTTTCCATCCGTATTTCTACCATTGCGCTCGCCGGGCATGGCCCGCATGCTCGTCATCGGGGCCCAACACGCTGGCGTGCTGGCCTAGCTACCCGTTGGAGAACAGAGAGGGCCGCTATTCGGGACATAGCGGCCTTACGTTCCCTAAGGCAGGGATCGCTCGCGGACCTCGCGCCAAATCGTCATCACAGTCTCGCGCCCCACCCCACCCTTGTGCTCAACGGCATGCTTGCGGACGCGCGCAAGAATCACCCTACTTTCCTCGGCACTGACGGAAAGCTGCAATTCGGACAGCAGCGCGGTGATCGCGGCGATTCCCGAATGTTTACCGATCACAAAGCGATTGGAGCGACCGAGCAGCTGTGGATCGAGCGCTTGATAGCTGCGCTGATCCTTCAGCAGACCATCGATATGGATACCGGATTCGTGTGTAAAGACATGCTCGCCCACAATCGCCTTGTTGAGCGGGATGGTGCGGACGGCGGCGGCCGCGACGAGGGCAGCGACATTCTCGAGTTCCGGAAGCACGACACCGGTATCGCATCCATACAGCTGTTCGAGCGCGACAGCGACCTCTTCCAGCGGCGCGTTGCCAGCGCGCTCGCCGAGGCCAATCACGGTGACTGAGGCATGCGTTGCACCGGCCTTGATTGCGGCGAGCGTGTTGGCGGTTGCAAGGCCCAGGTCGTCGTGGCCGTGGAATTCAATCTCGAGATCGGTGGTGGCACGCAGCGCCGCCACCAGCGCAAAGGCCGAATCGGGATCGAGCACGCTGAGCGTGTCTGCGACACGAAAACGCCGGGCACCGGCGTTTTTTGCCGCGGCGACCAGCTCGACCAGGAAGCTGACGTCGGCGCGCGAAGAGTCTTCGCCTCCGACTGCGACATCGAGCCCCTTATCGCGAGCGTAGCCCACGATCCGCTTCAGCTGCTCGAGCGCGGCGACCCGACCGGTGCCGAGCTTGGCGGCTATTTGCAGGTCGGAGGATGGCACCGAAACATTAACCATTGAAACGCCAGATTCGATTGCCGCATCGACATCAAAACGTTTCATCCGGCACCAGGCGATGATTGTCGCTTCCAAGCTGGCTTCGACAATTGCGCGGATCGCGCTGACTTCTTCATAGCCCATCGCCGGCGTGCCGGCCTCGATCTCGGTAATCCCGGCGCTTGCTAGCACACGTGCAATCGATACCTTTTCCGCTGTTGTGAAGGCCACGCCGGGAGCCTGCTCGCCGTCGCGTAACGTGGTATCATTCAGGACTATCTGTCTCGTCTGCAACTTGCCAGACACGGTCACTCCAAAGGCCATTGGCGGATTCCGCCTTCCCCGCTGAACTGGGAGCAACGGCTGTGCCAGCGCAATCGTTGACGCAGACTTCTGAAATCAAGCTACTAATAGTAGTAACTGGGCTGGTCATAAATACAACAATGTAGGAGATCCGACGTATCAGATGTCGGCTGCCCTACGGCGAATGTAGACGATGACGTCGAGCCGAGAAATCTCGTGGCCCGGTAGGGCCCTCGGCGTCTGCGCAAACAGAAGCTTTTCAGGGATATTGATCAAAATGCCTTCGTCGACGAGATAGAGATGCGGATGTATGCTTGTATCGGTATCAAAGAACAGTCTTGAGCGGTTGGGCATGATTCGGCGCAACAGGCCAGCTTTTGTGAACCGGGTTAGCGTGTTGTATATGGTCGCAATCGAGAGTTCGATGTTGGCTTCGATCGCCTCGTTGAAGAGAATTTCGGCGGTAACATGGCGATCGCCCCTTGCGAAGAGTAACTGAGCCAGAAGTACGCGCTGGCGCGTCGGCCGCATGCCCGCCTCACGCAGTCGCCGCATGCACCCTGTCGCGGAACTTCCGGTGCAAAGCCGTCGCGCGAGTTCAGGCTGCGGAGCTTCCGGCGCTCCTGCGAGGAGATTGGCGGAGATCCCGTCCACAATCGATTCACTCGCGCCTGCCTGGTGGCTCCGATATGACCTCCACTCCGCGCAGATAGTCGCGGCGGCGCTCCGCCATCCTGCTCTCGCCGGTCTCCTCGCCGAAGCAGTGATCGAAGTCGTTGCATTGTGTACACACAGGCGTCGTGCACGTGGCCATACCTTCGTCCTCGCACAATCTGCGATAGAAGAAGCGCTTCCAGCGCATATTCTTGGTATTTTGTGCTGCGAGGGGCGCAAAATGGCGCGCCAATAGACGCGACAACTCAGGCCGCGCGCGCAATCCGAGATCTTCCCACAAATGGTTCGGCTCCATCGCTCGCCGCGCGATCATGGCCGCCAACCAGCGGCTGACCTCACCCTCCGTCGATCGCTGTGCAAGCAGAAGGTCACGCACCATGATCTCCTCGTCGCTGGTCGAAACGACGTTTTCCATCGAGACGATAGTGTGTACGGGCGCTAATGAGAAACACTGCGCCAGCAGTTCATTGAGGTCCTCCGTGGTCAGGCCCGCGCGCTCGGGAAGCGGCCCGCCATCCATGACGGCGGCACAAAGAACTGATGCGAGCACATGCCGATCAAAGTCTCCATTATCGCTTATGTTGGCATCTGCAGGATCGCAGCCAGTTAGAAGACGGTAGAGTTCAATTCCGGCCTGCCGTCTGTCAGCGGGGAGGCCGCCCGACGAAATTGACATCGCATCGATTGGCCGCTCCTCCGCTACAATCACGGACAACTCCATCGTTAGGCCTTCAATTGTGATTCCGGCCTTTTCGGGAGGCCGGCGCGCTGGGTCACGCCGAAAGGGTGGCGAGTTCGGAAGCGGTCTTTCCGACCTGGCTTTCGTCGATTTGCTTCATGATGCCGTGTTCCATCAGCATATCCTCAAGTTCGTCCATGCTGATCGGCGTCGGGATAATGCCCTTGCCGCCATTGTTGTGAACTTTGGACGCGAGATTGCGATAGTGTTCCGCCTGCTTGGAGTCCGGCGCATATTCCAGCACCGTCATGCGGCGTAGCTCGGCATGTTGGACGATGTTGTCGCGGGGGACAAAGTAGATCAGCTGGGTGCCGAGCTTCTTGGCGAGCGCTTCCGCCAGCTCCAGCTCCTTGTCGGTCTGCCGCTCATTGCAGACCAAGCCGCCGAGCCGCACGCCGCCGGAATTGGCATACTTCAGAATGCCCTTGGAGATGTTGTTGGCCGCGTACATCGCCATCATCTCGCCGGACATGACGATGTAGATCTCTTGCGCCTTGTTCTCGCGTATCGGCATCGCAAAGCCGCCGCAGACGACGTCGCCGAGCACGTCGTAGGACACGTAATCGATGTTCTCGTAGGCGCCGTTCTCTTCCAAGAAGTTAATCGACGTAATGACGCCCCGGCCAGCGCACCCGACGCCCGGCTCCGGACCACCGGATTCGACGCAGCGGATATCCTTATAACCGACCTTCAAGACGTCTTCGATCTCGAGATCTTCGACGCTGCCGGCGCTCGCCGCGAGACTCAAGATCGTGTCCTGTGCCTTGGCGTGCAGGATCAGGCGGGTCGAGTCGGCCTTCGGATCGCAGCCGACGATCAAGATCTTGTGACCCATCTCGGCAAGCGCTGCGAGCGTGTTCTGTGATGTGGTCGATTTGCCGATACCGCCCTTGCCGTAAAACGCGATTTGTCTCAGTGACGACATGTTGTTCTCCATCTATCGATTTCCAACGATTTCGCGCTGGGCTTGTGCGAGATTGTTTCTCTCTCAGAAAGGTGGGCACACGAGCGTCGGGAACGAGAAGATGCTCGCCAGAAGCACCAGGCGCGCTCCAGCCTCACTCCTGCAGCATCCAAGTAGCAACTGGCGTGCCATTTGCCGCGCTTGCGCTAAGCGCTTGATCTTGCCCGAAGAACCATTGAAGTTCACGACCAACAAGCGCCGCCGACCGATAATGGTCCTGTCAGAAGCAGGACAGAGCCGGCTCCGAAAGTAAGATTCTGCGGCGAAGCAGCCGTACATAATGCGGAACAGAGATTGCTACCTCCTCACTAAGTGGCGATTTGAGGAGAGCGCGACATGCAGATCTGCTTCGAGGCAGCCAAGGCAGTACCCCTGGCGCGCGCCGGGGACGAGATCCGCCGCGCAGCCATTGCTGTTCACACTTCATGGCGATGTCGAGACCGACGAACGGGCACGCCCGAACGGACCTACGCAAAACCACCAACTGCCTCACGCGATGCTGCTCCGGCGGCTTCTTGTGAAGCGCTGCGGACCGGGTCCGATCGGTCAAGCCGAGACGTTGAGCGGTCTGCGCATTTTGATCGCCTAGACAACCTCGACGACTGGAGAGCATGAGGGCTGGCCGCGGAGCAGTGATCAACCACCCCTCGATCGCGCATGCAAAGAGGACCGACAACGACGTCAGTTGATCCAGCTCACTGTAAAGAAAGAGGTATTGGACATGGCTACTGTTCTGTTTTGGCAGAAGCCCGGCTGCAGTACGAACGCGCGCCAGATTCGCGCCCTGGAGGCCGCGGGACATCGCGTCGTTGCAAAGAACTTGCTGACCGAGCTCTGGACAGCGCCAAATCTGATCACTTTCTTTGGTGACACCCCGGTTCGATCCTGGTTCAACCCCGCCGCGCGGCAGGTGAAATCGGGCGCGGTTGACCTGACGGCGATCAATGCAATCGACGCGATCGCCTTGTTGCTCGAAGATCCTCTGCTGATCCGGCGTCCACTGATCGAAGCCGTTAATATGAAATGTGCCGGATTTGACTGGGAACCCGTACTGTCGCTGCTGGGCGGAAGCCTGAGAAGCGAGCTTCAGAACTGCACGCTCACGGAGGCACTATTGCCTTGTACCAGCGCCGGGCATTTCTGCGACGGGGAGGGACGCGAGGCATCCTCACAGCAAGCGGCTCCCGCTCAAGGGCGATAATCCCCTCTCTGCGCCAACATGGATGCAACGCAGCGACGTCTGTCTTCATACCACAAGCGGCGCTAACTCCGCGTGAGCACGATGACGAGGCGGTCAACACGGCGGCCATTTTTCAAATGGGAGTCAACAATCTCGTCAATGTCTTCCGGTCTACGCGGACGATACCAGACACCGTCAGGATAGACGACCATTAGGGGACCAGAGGCGCAGAAGCCGAGACAGCCGGCTGCTGTGAATCCGACATCGGTGAGACCTCTCGCTTCGATCGCTTTGCCGAGCCGTTCCCACAAAGGTCCACCGCCTGCCGTCCCACAGCTGCCGTGCGGATGGTCAGGTGGGCGCTGAGTCTGACAGGAAAAAACGTGATGCCGGTAGAGCTGCGGAAGTTCAAACTCGTTCATGTTGTTGTCCATGCGACAGTTACCCCAATTTGTTATCGGCACAGTGGTAAGCTCACCCTCTCTGGACATCTCGGGAGCAATCTCGCAGTCGCCGAGAGTCCCTGCTCTAACATAGAGCTGTAGGATGATCAGCCGGTTCGAAACGGTTGGATGTCACCTCCAGCACTGAAGCCATTAATGCATTGTCCGGTTGGGTCACTCATTGAGTCTTTCCTTGCAAGCGGCTTATTTTGCAACGGCGGTTTCGAGCACGAGCGCCTCGAACGTGTCGGTTATCTTGCCCTTTAGCGCCTCATAGATCATCCGATGCTGCTGGATACGGCTCTTGCCGGCAAAGGCCTGCGACACGATTCGTGCCCCACAATAGCGCCCGGTGCCTCCGAGCTCGGTCACGACCACAGCCGCGTCGGGAAATGCCTCGCGGATCAAGGCCTCAATTGTCGGTGCAGCCATCGCCATGGTCGCCCACTCCTGTTCTGGCACAGCTTCATGCAAGCTCCAAACCAACTGTAGCTACGGTCATCTGACGAGAGGGGCCGCGACGCGGATGCTACTCTGACATCCGCGCTTGACGATCGAGCCGGCGGACTGTCGCAGAGCAACAAGAATTCCTATTGATACGCATTTACTGCATTTATCGGCTGTTCAGTAGATCGCCGCCCCGGCGCCCACATTGATCGAGGCGTCTTTCATGGTCTCGACGATGAATTCGATCTGGCAATCGGTGAGATGCGTATGAAACGGCAGTGCGACGGCGCGATCGGAGATCTTTTCGATCACCGGCAGATCGCCACGGCGGTAGCCGAGATCGAAATAGTGCCGCTGCAGGTGCAGGGGACGGCTGTAGGCGGCAGCCTCGACGTGCTGCACGCGCAGGTCCTCTACGACCGCGTCGCGGCTGGAGCGCGTGAAACGCGTCCCGAGATGGACAACATAGAGGAACCAGTTGACTTCAGTCGCGTCGGACTCGACATAGGGAGGTTTGATGCCTTCGAACGACTGCATATGCGTCGCATAAAGCTGCTCGATCAGCCGGCGCCGCTCCAAGATCTCGTCGATACGCCTTAGCTGCGCGAGTCCCAGCGCAGCGGAAAGATCGCTCATCACGGCCTGGTATGGCGCAGCCGAACCGACGGAAACGGAAGAACGATCGTCCAGCCGACGCGAGCGGTGGCGACGTAGCGCCACCGCTCGTTCGATATCATCGGTTACCACTATGGCGCCTTCGCCGCAGGTCAGAAGCGAGGGCTGGGCCAAGTCAAACACGGCGACATCGCCGAAGGCGCCGACCAGTTGGCCCTTGTAACGCGAGGCGATGGCCTCAGTGGAATCTTCCAGCAGCAGCAGATTGTGCCTACTGGCGATATCCCGCAGTTCCGACCAGGCTGCAGGATGCCCATTAATGTTGGCGGCGAGAATGGCGCGGGTCTTTGGCGTGATGCGTTCCTCGACTTTCTGCGGCGCGAGCGTCCCGGACCAATAGTCAATGTCCGCGAACACCGGCCGTGCACCCGCGAGGCTGATTGCGTGTCCAGTTTCGCGATATGAATGGGACGAGGCAATCACTTCGTCGCCGGCGGCAATGCCGCAAGCCTTCAGGCAAAGCAGAAGGCCGATGGTGCCGCTCGGTACTGCAACGGCATAGTTCCGCCCGAGATAGGCGGCAAATGCCGCCTCGAATTGTTCGGTGACCGCGCCGTTAGAGAGCCGTTGCGAACGCAACACGCGATCGACTGCTGCGATTTCGGCCCGGGTAATGTCGGGATCCGACAACGCAATCAACGACCTATGTCTCGCTTCACCCGGCTCTTCGCCGGCCTCTGCAACGCAGCCATAGGTTAGGTGTGGACCGGTCACAGCTCGGCCGCCCGCCTGGCCAACACAATGCCGGTCGCGCGCATCGGATCATGTGTGATCCGCGCACAATGATCAGCGCCATCGAGCAAATGCAGGTCGAACGGCCCGATGCTGCAAAAGGGTATTTCGGTAAGATCGGAGGAGTCGCAGCGAATCCAGGATAGATTCGGGTATCTTTGTCGCAAAGCCGCATAAGCTTGAGATACATCATCGAATGACCCGAGCTCCTGTGCGATGTCCGCGATTTCGTCTGCTCCCAAAGCCATCCATTGGTCCTTATTGCCAGAACACGCGTTCCGGATCGGCGTTCAAGAGATCGGTCACCGCTGCCAAGCGCTGGTGGGTCGAGTGCAGCCTCCAGACGCGCTTCTTGTGATCCTTTCGGAACACCTGCCAGCAGGCGCTAGCGCTGTTGTGGTGCAGCAGGGCCACGTCAATGATCCCGCCGTCGATGTCGATGTTGCGCGAGCAGCATGGACTTTCGATCAAGTAGCCGCCGGCAACTGCGGTGATGCTCGCTGAGACATAACGGTAGCGTTCTCTCGATTTTAGCGCGCGCTCGATTCGCATACGATCGATGTCGTTAGGGTGCACGGGTCGTCCCGGATTTCTGCCTAAGCCGGCGATCATGCGTCCACTTCCGAAATCGGGCCAATTTCTCTTTCGAGGCACCCGACGACCACTTTTTCACCGAACTCGACCAGATAGATCGGCAGGTTCGCGTCTGTATGCCGGCCAACCTGAACGATCTCACCGATGTCACCGAGACTGACCAGGAGTCCTTCCGCTGGAGCATTGGGGAAGGACCCGTCATTGGTCAGGTCGAACATCGCCTTCACGCGCTGACCCCGCTGAAATTTTGGCCGCTTAGCTTCGATCATCGTGATTTAGCTCCAGGCAAGAGCAGGTCTTCGACCGTGTCGCGAGGCACGATCGGATCGAGTTCCTTGCGCTTCATGCCGACCCTGTTGCCGCTTTCGATGAATTGGACGCCGTAGATGTAAAACCGCTGCAGGAAAGTGCCGATCGACACGACGTAGCCGACCTCGCCCTTCTTGGCCAGGATGTCGCCGATCTCTTTGCCAGCATAGGTGCCGTCATTGCGAATGGTGCGATTGGCCCTCACCTTCTCGCCGAAGTCGAAGACGGGTCCTGCCATCAGCTCGACGACGTCATCATCAGGAACACTAGTGCGCATGCCAGGGTCCTCGTTCTGGCTCGAGGGCCAGTCGCGAACGCGCGACCTCGAGCACTTGCCTGTATGGGTCATCGACAAGGCTCATAAGGCCCAGCCAGTTTCGGGCCGCGTCGATGTTGTCAGTCATCGTCTTGACCCATGTGTTCAAGCACACGTAGGAGAACCTTGGCACCGATCTTATCAGTGGGATCGAGCTCCAGCAGCTTTTGAACGGCTATCCGCCCTTCCTCGGTTCGACCGAGCCGCATTTGCAAATAGGCATATCCTTTCAGCGAGAATAGAAAAAAGCGCGGTAGAGTGTTTTCATAACGGCCGAACGCCGCGTCACCGGCACGGACAAGGCGCCAGTCCGACGAAAGATTGTTCACCTCGGCCGCCTTGATTATGCAGCGCTGAGCGACCTGCAGCGCCTCGGGGAGACGCGCCTTGTAGAAATAGAAGCGAAAGAGGCCGATCAGCACTGCGACGTGCTCTGGTGCGAGTGCCTCCGCCTGGCGCAAGTGACCTTCGGCGATCTCATCGAGATGATAGAAGAGGCTCGCCTCCCACAGGTGATGCTCGGCCTCGCTGGGCAGTCCATGTCCGAGCAAGGTGCTGGTAAGGAGCGCCTCGTCGATCTCGGATTGCGGGCTGAACAGAGCTTCTGGCATCGTTGGCAGCCCCTTACAATCAATAGTGCGCGTTGGAGACTTGCTTGTGATCTGGCAATACGAACCCGATCCGCTTCGGCCCATTTGGCAAGTCGATCGTCGCACTATCGCACAGCTGCGGGCTCTCCCGGAGCGGCTCGACGCGATCGTTCTCGACCTTGGCATCAAGGTCCCACGGACCTTCTATCAGGCTCACTCCACAGGCAAGTCCTGAACATCCGCCCGGGCTAATCGCCAGGCAAAGGTCGCAGCCGGAGAGTCTGTCAGACTGGAGCACCAAGCGGGCGATACGTCGCACGGCTCGCATATTCCTAACGTTCATGTCCTGTCCTCCGCTCAAGCGGGTTCCTGGTAGCGCGCAAGCGAGGTGTCGATGACACAAGTGTTGTCGACTGGGCAGACCGCCACGCATTGCGGCTCGTCAAAATGGCCGATGCATTCGGTACATTTTTTAGGATCAATCACGAACGTTCCGCCCTTCTCCGCGATCGCGACGTTCGGGCATTCTAGCTCGCAGGCCGAACAGCCTGTGCACTGAGAGGCGATGATCTTGAACGGCATTGATTTCTCCCATCTCACGCCGCGGAATTTAGCGCCCGCGGGCGGATCGCAGCATCACCACGTTCTTCATGTTGGATCGTGCCGCTGCTGACCCTGTCGAGATAGGCCACGAACCAGGCGATCGTTGACTTATCGATTGGCTCATGAGCGTACTGATCGACCGGCTCGACGCCGGCTTTGATCAATTCCGCCCTGGGGCGGCCGCCAATCTTGGCGATGAACACCGCATGGCAATCGCTAACAGCCCCGATGATAGTCGCGAGGCTTCCTTCCTCCGCATAGCCTCCCTGGCAGTACAGATCGGTGCGTCGATGGCCAACGAATTTGGCACCGCCGTTGGAGAGCTCATAGACCTGGAACTCCTTGGCATGACCAAAGTGTTCGTTGATCAGTCCCGCTCCCTTGGTCGCGACCGCGACCAACAGCTTGATGCCGCCAACGCTATCTGCGCGTTTCGTAAGGTCCGCGCGCTCGGCAGTGGTCTTGGCGGCGCGCTCTTCCTCGATTTTGGCCTGATAGCCCTTGCGGCTCTCGACATCGTATTTGACATCGATCTCCATGATTTTTTCGGTGGTGAACTCGGCGCGGCGGTCTTCGCCGAGGAGGCCGACCGCGTCGGCCCGACACTGACGGCAGTGGCGCATCATGCGCATCTCACCCTCGCAGCCATCCTGCAACGCCTTTAATTCCCGCGCCGTCGGGCCGCGCTGGCCATTCAGGCCGAACACGGTGCCGTGTTCGGGTGAGGAAATCAACGGCATGATATTGTGCAGGAAGGCACCGCGCCGTTTTACAGCTTTGTTGACCTCGAGGAGGTGCCGATCGTTTATCCCGGGGATCATGACCGAGTTGACCTTGCAGAGGACCCCGCGCGCAGTGAGCATTTCCAACCCCTGGAGCTGGCGATCGGTGAGGATCTTTGCAGCTTGGATGCCGGCGTAGCGCTTGTGCTGATAGAAGATCCAGGGATAGATCTTTGCGCCGATTGCGGGGTCGATCATATTGATTGTGATCGTGACGTGGTCGACATTGAATTTTGTGATGGTGTCGACGTAATCGGGTAGCGCCAGACCGTTCGTTGACAGGCACAGCTTGAGATCGGGTGCGGCCTTGCGGACGAGCCCGAACGTCTTGAAGGTCTTTTCGGGGTTGGCGAGGGGGTCGCCAGGACCGGCGATGCCGAGCACAGTCATTTGCGGAATGGTAGAAGCGACCGCCACGACTTTCTTAGCGGCCTGTTCTGGCGTCAGCCTCTCGCTAACCACGCCGGGGCGCGATTCATTAGCACAGTCATATTTTCGGTTGCAGTAGTTGCACTTGATATTGCAGGCCGGTGCGACCGCGACATGCATGCGCGCATAGTGATGATGCGCTTCCTCACTATAACAGGGGTGGTTTTTCACCTTCTCCCATGTCTCGACTGGCAGATCGCCGCGGTTCGCCTGCGAGGCGCAGCCAGCCCTGCCGCTGCCGCAGCCTGTTTGCTCGGCAATCACCCGCGTGATTTCGCCGATCTCGATGGCGCTGCCCGATGCTTCCTGTTGCGTTGGAGCATCCATTTGCCCAGTTCTCCCTTCAGACCTAGCTTCGTGTATCCAGGTCTTAGCAACCGGCGTGCCATGGTCGCCGCACGCGAGTTTTATGGTCGCGTTCAATGAGTTACAAAACGCACGGATGTTCTGTTGCCGAGGTATGTTGGAAAGACGACATGCCTTGTTGCTAAGCCGGCACGCAGCCGCGCGGGAGCAGAGATGTTGACTCTATCAGTCTCATTTTCCTCTGATTTGCTGGAAGGATCGCTCACCAGGTCCTGGCGATGCGGGGTGGAGCGTTCCCTTTCCGACTGCCGGAAAATTGACTGCTCCCGCTAATTGGTCCGGAGGATCTCGACGGCATGGGCGAGCGGAATTGCGAGTGGCCTCACGCCCTGCTCGAGCAGAAAGCGGCGCTCATTCTTGGAGAGCGTTTCGGGCTCGATCACCGCGTAGTGCACATCGGAAGAGCGCTTTAGCACCTGTCGTGCATAGGTACGCAGAAGCTGGTCGTTGAAGCGGCAGCCAAGAAATAGGAAGCTACGGCCGGCCCGGCGATCCATGACGTCGTCCGGAATCGGCGTCTGTATGTCAATTTCGGTTAGCACCTCAACATAATCGGCATCGGAGACAAGGAAATTCTTGGCCGGAACAACACAGCCGTGTGGCTTGTAAAGGATAGTTTGCCACCTTCTTGCCGAAGAGCAATCAACTTCAGTACCTGCGGCATCATAGAAGCGGCACCAACGATGCTCACCAATACCAGCGCGGGTGATTCCTTGGATTTCGCCCCAATTGCTACGTCCATTCAGCGCGTTTCTCATCGCGCCATCGTACCAGCTATCGACGATCAGCGGCAGCGGCAGCCCTGCGAGATGCCGCTGTAGCTGCGCCGGCTCGACCGGCGTGCTAAAGGCGTCCGCCATCATCGCTGTCAGGGTGGTGCGGTGCCTCGTGGTCTCAATGTGCTGTGCACAGGCCCAGGCGTTCCCTCTCGTGCGTCTTGGCAAGGCCAGCTTGCTGCCGAAGAATGCCGCTAGGTCCTCGGGACTTCTCGGTACACTCGCCTTCGACAACTCCGCTGAACCGGGTCCGAGATAGGGAACAACATTGCCGCGACGAAGCTCCTCGGCAACCTTGCGGAGGATGGCTTCGGCCGCCTGCCCATTAACGAACTCGATTCCTGGATTGAGCGCGTTCATGCCTCTTCGCGGTCGCCGCCACGCTTCCTTGCGTTGACTGTAATTGGCAAGGTTGTGTCGCTCGTCATCGGCGGGAGATCGAGCACCCAGCCATTGGCGATTCTGATCCAGCCGCCCCACAGCGTCTCGTACTCGGATTCAACAATCGGCTCTTCAAGATCCTTCTTGGGCACGTAAATCGAAAGACCAGCTTCGGGTGAACGACGAATAATGACCTTCATCGGATAGACTCGTTGAATCGAGAGATAGACCTTGCACGCTCCAGCGCCCCAGGTGATGCCCCTCTCAGTTTCGCAATGATCTTTCGGAGCACAACAAGGACACGATCGATCTCCTCGCTCGTGGTCTCGCGAGACAATGAGAAGCGAATCGCGCCCCGCAACCAGGCCGAGGGTACGTTCATTGCGCGCAGCACGTGCGACGGCTTCATAGAGCCGGACCTACAGGCAGATCCCAGGGACGCTGCAACGCCGGCGCGACTCAAATGATGAGTGATTGCTTCACCTTCCAGATGTTCAAAGGCGATATTTGATGTGTTCGGCAGGCGGTTCTCTTGGTCGCCGAGCACCACGCAATTGCCGAGCTCCAGGACGCCCTGCTCCAACCGATTGCGCAGCGCGGCTATTCTCATCCGCTCCCGTCCGAGCTCCACAGCAACGAGCTCCGCAGCCTTACCCAGCCCAATGATGCCGGGCACGTTCTCGGTGCCGGAACGCCGGCCGCGCTCCTGGGGACCGCCGAAGATCAGCCGCCTGAACTTGGTGTCTTTGCGCACATAGAGGGCGCCAATGCCTTTTGGACCATGCAGCTTGTGGCCGGAAAGCGACAGCATGTCGATCTCTGTCGTCTTCACGTCGATGGGGATCCGCCCGACAGCCTGCACTGCGTCAGTGTGGAAGAGTGCGCCGACGGAGCGCGCCATCTTGGCGAGGACCTCGACCGGAAAGATCGTGCCGGTCTCATTGTTGGCCCACATGACGGAGGCAACCGCGGTACGCGGGGACAACGCGCGGCGATAGGCGTCAATGTCGAGTCGGCCCGCACAGTCGACAGGAATCAGATGACACTTGTTACCGCGACGGCCGATCTCGTCTGTAAGGGACAACACGGCGGGATGTTCCACAGCTGTAGTGACGATCTCGTCGCGGTGCTCCTGCACAGCAAGCGCCGAGAGGATCGCGGTATTGTCCGATTCGGTACCGCCTGAGGTAAAGACGACCTCGTGATCAAAGGCAGCACCAATCAGCGCCTGCACGCTCCCGCGGGCCCCTCTTATGCTTTCCGCCACCTGCTTGCCCACCGCATGCGCGGAGGAGGCATTGCCGAACTGCTCGGAGAACAATGGCAGCATCGCCGCGACGACGGACGGATCCGTGCGTGTGGTCGCGTTATTGTCCAGGTAGATGGGCCGCACGGTGCGTCTTCCTTAGTGTCCGGTGTCCGGTTCTGGCAGATTCCGCGACCGGGATCAGGCGGACAAATTCGCCTAGCCGCTCGATCAACCGCGCCTGGATGCCCGCCAGGGTCACACTTGCGAGCTTGCAGAAGAGGCAGGCGCCTGTGAGCTTGACCATGATCTTGTTGCCATCGATGCCGATAAGCTCGCAATCCCCGCCGTCACGCTTCAGATTGGGCCGGATGTCGTCGAGCACGGCGCGCACGATCCGCTCCCGTCCGGAAGACTCTTCGGTGGCCAATTGTCTTGATTGTTGAGTCTCAGCGAGCATTGTCCGGTTCCCTGTAGCCTTCTTCGCAAGTCGGCCTTAGCTAAACGACTTGCCACATGAGCAGCTCGACTTTGCGTTGGGATTGTCAAAGGTGAAACCAGAGCCCTCTAGCGCCACCACGAAATCGATCGTGGTTCCGGTAAGATGCTCGTGACTGTTGTAGTCGATAAACAGCTTGATGCCCCCTCGCTCGATCACGGTATCGTCGGGCTTCGGCGCATCGGCAAGTCCCATCGTGTACTTGAACCCGGCACAGCCGCCACCTTCAACCATAATCCGCAAGCCGCTCGCAGGCTGCGCTGCCGTGGAGATCGCGCTCTTCACCGCGTTTTCCGCGCTCACTGTCAGATTAATCATCGCTTTCCCTCTGCGCCAACTTGCGTTGGCAAGTCCCATGCCAACAATCGCGCTCCTGACAGCGCTTGGCTTTTCCCGATCTAGCCTGTTCGCGTTGCGTAGCGTGTCGGGCTTGCGACACAAGGGTTTGCTGCTTGGGAAGAGATTGTCGCGATCTTCGCGCTGCCGGACACGCTTGTCTACTTAAGCACAGACGAAGAATTGCCGTTGACTCTGCTGCGGGTGTGGGAAGCCGGCAAACAATTTGCATAGAGGGCAAGGTGAGCTCACGCGGTGCGACATCTGCGCCGGCCCCATCAAACGAGGAGGACTTCATGACGTCCATCGACAACACCGTACTTGGCCAGCTGGACAAGGAGGGCCGCTTGCTAAATGCAGTGCTCAAGGGCGAGACCACGAAACCCGGCCGCTTCGGCTTCCGCGGCGATATCGCGCTAAAGTTCCAGGCTCAGGTTGCCGACGAGAAGCGTCCGCCCGACTATTCGGTCGAGCAGGTATTGACTGTCGCAGACGAGGGAGAGACAGCGATCCCGGTACTGGCCGGCTACCTGCATTCTTTTGCCTATCTTGCCGATGTCGCAAGAGTGTTGGACGGCGCATTGAGTCAGAAGGGCAGCTACTTCATGTTCTGCAACAACATCGATCTATCGGCAAAATACCGTACCAAGATCGGTGACATCACATTCAGCGTGCTGCCATGTGACGAGTCGACTGTGTGGAAGGAGATGATGGATCTCGCTGGTGTCGACAAGAACGACATCAAGAAGCTAAATACTGCCGGCAAGCTCGACTATCTGCTCGACGCTGCCAAGAGCGTCGACGCATCTTATGCCGAACTTTCCTACGAGGAAGGTCTCGCTAAGATGAAGCCAGTGAAGAACCGCAACGAGAACCGCCCTGTCTGAGGTATGGGGTCGAATTTCTCCCCTGCTCTCGTGCTGCCAAGCTCGTGGGCGCGACAGTGCAATTTTCCGCTGGGTTGGAACAAGCACGCGATCGAAACTGTAAAATCTCCTTGCATGCAAGGTACCCTCGAGCAACTTGCCATTTCAAGTTCGTCACCGAAGACGGCCGGCTCGAGCGGCCTGACGACGAACATGCCCATCCGCGTCCGGACTTCGCGTTGCCGACCTTTTTGTCGCGTCGAAAGAGCCAGTGCGAAGATGTGTGAAGCACCAGTAGACCTTCTGCTTGACGCGACCAGATTCGCGTTGCCGGCCCACAGCAAACCGTCCGACCTTGTGCTGTGGTCCCAGGCAGATTTCAAAAGCGGACCTGCGCCGCAGGCGTGTCACGATTCGGGGCGGATTATCGCGCGGTCTGAAAGGACGGCTACTCCACCTAAAACTGCGACCAAGCCGTGACGCGACTCCGGGAACATGGTGGCTATACTGGTTTGCCGCGTAGGAGACTGAATGAAATGGCAACTCTGATCAAGACCACTCAGGACGGCCGCAAGGTTGAGGTCGTCGGGCTCGCAATCATGCTTGGGGGCAGGCTCGAAACTGACGAGCTCATCGAAATCAAGGATCATCCATATCGCCGAGCGATTTTGGCCGCAGTGCCCGAGGCCACTCACATGGCTGGCCGCGTCCCGCTGAC
The DNA here is from genome assembly GCF_030160715.1 of Bradyrhizobium iriomotense. Taxonomy (GTDB): domain Bacteria; phylum Pseudomonadota; class Alphaproteobacteria; order Rhizobiales; family Xanthobacteraceae; genus Bradyrhizobium; species Bradyrhizobium iriomotense. Next base: position 83,387 of record NZ_BSOW01000030.1, on the reverse strand, counting down.
ACGCGAGGAAGCGACGCTCGCTTTCGCGGCTTTAAATAGAGCCGAGGCCGATATGCTCGGCAATCCCCTCGCTATCCACGAGCGGTTTCGCATTGCTGCGATGAGGAAGGCACGTGAACAGGGGATCGAGTAGCAAGAGTTGAGCTGCCTCCGGACGCTGGCATCAAGCACACCAAGCGTCGAGTTCCCCGCTTGCATACTGAATCGCCGCGAATAAGCCCCGCGATGACGGCGCACAATCACTCGCCACCCTCGTTGAATTTGAACCAAGCCGTGCCGCCGGCAGAGGCGGAGCAATGTCGCGCGTACTCTCATTAAGAGGTTTCCAGGCGCTCACACGCTCGGGCCACTGCGGAAGACCCGTAAGGACATTATCGCTCCGCCTCAAGCGGTGGCTACATTCAAGCGGCTGGAGCGTGGCACTGGCAGTTGGCCGGGCACACCCGTGCGCAGGCACCGCAGCCGATGCACGCTCCGTCATCATTCAGAACCATGATCTTCTTCTCGATCTCGTCATCATCGTCTTCGAGATCGATCATCTCGCCGGCCTCGTTAATGCCTTTCAGAATCATAACCTGGCGCCCGCAAACCTTGTAGCAGCGACCGCAGCCGATGCATTTCTTGGGATCGATAGAAATCAGATACTCGGGCTTCCAATTGCGGCCGTCGCGCGTTGCGAATGACATGTCACCACCCGTCTACTTTTTTCTGCGCCTTGAGATCCTCGCGCTTGCGCTCTAGCTCGTCGAAGGCGTCGTGGACCTGTTGGGCAACGCTAAGGATCGAGGTCCAATTCTCCGGCAGCCCCTCAGCTAGATCGTGGAGATCCATCTTTGCTTGAGTAGCCTTGACCGAGAGCTTCTTGATATCGGCTTTCAGTGCTTCAAGATTGCTCATTCATCACCTCAGTAGTTCGCAACTTCCGGGAATCTTCGGATCATCTCAATTCCCTTGTCGACATATTTGTCACCTTCCGTAATCAGCTTTGCGAGATGGTCAAAACCGAATCGATGCACGTCGCGCAGTTGCTTGTTTACGACAATGAGCCGACCGCCTATGAGCACTATGCGGCCAAAGCCTTCATGGTGCATTTTCAGCATCGGCGAGATCATCACCCCGGTGGCCTTTTCGATAGACACCGCAACGGCGTTGAAGAACAATTCCAATCGCCAGATCGTGTCCGGATCGGGATCGCCGACGATCGGCAAGGCGCGACGCTTTTCCCTATCGAGAATATAGGGCTCGAGCAGCTCGAGATCCCCTCTGCCATCCCAGGCGCCGTGGCCGTCCTCGGCGCGCCAGATCTTGACAAGCTCCCTCACAAAGGGTGCCTCCCCAGCGGGGCTGGTTTGGATCAATTCAGCCGTCTCGTTCATAGTCGTTTCCTTCAGTCCTCGAAATCGAACGAGCGTTTGTGGCCTTTGGCGAGCACCTTGCGCAACCAGGGTGGCGGGGAGCCCTTCAACACACCTTCGAGCTTGATACAGAGATCGTCGATGGCTTCGGGCTGGCTGACCTTCATCGGATGGATATTGTTTGCCACAACACGCGCTGCACCAGAGCCGCCGATCGCAGCAACGTAGAGGATGGCGCAGTCTTTGATGGCATCGATCTTCGGCGCGAGCTTGTCCTCATCGCCGTCCTCCTTGAGATCGCCGTCGAACTGGATGGCCTCGATCAAGTGGTGCCCTTCGGGCCTAACTTCATAGATGGCGATGTTTTTGGCCCAGCCAAAATGTGCATCGACGCGCTTTAAATCCTGAGTGGCGAATGCGACTTTCATCGGCTCTTTTCCTATTCTCGCATCAGTTCAGCTGCGGCGGAACGACGTGCAGTCCGGCGCCGGTGATTTGCCAAGTCGCAGGTGTCGGCTGGTGGTTGGCCTCGCGGTCAGCAATGATGAGGTTGGCGAGGTCAAAGATCAACTCGCGCGTGCCGCGATAGCTGACGCTCATCTGGTGACCTGCGCCGAGGCGATCGAACATCGGAAAGCCGGCTCGGTAGAACGGAATGTCCAGCCGTGCTGCCGCCTGGCGGCCGTGCGAGTGAGAAATCAGGAGATTGCAGTCTCGCGTCTTGGCAAGCTCCTCCAGATCTTCGAGATCACCAATGACGACCTCTTGGGCCTTGACGCGTTCGAGCACCGGAGATGCCGTTGTTGTCACCGCCGCGGTCACCTTAGCGCCCATCTCGTACAGCATGCTGGAGATGTCGAACAAGAGGTCCGGCTCGGCCCCAATCGCCAGCTTTCGACCTCCGATATGGAAATGCGCATCCAGCATGGCGTCCGCGAGTTGGCCACGCTGCCGGCGATATTTTGTCGGCACCGGCTTGCCGCCGACCACGCTCAGAAAAGTCATGAATTCATCATTGGGAACGAGGCCACACAGCCGCTCGAATAGCCGGAACGGCGTGCCAGTCTTCGCCTGCATCGCCTCGGCCGCGCGCCTCATCTGCGCTCCGATGGCGATCGTCCAGGCCGCCTGCCCCATGCTCGCGATCTCGTCGACCCCAATCCCACCCATCGTAGTCGGCGTGAATTCTTCGGGGATGTGACCGTCGAGCGACCCGGAGATGTCCGGCAAGAACGACGGCCTCAGCCCAAAGTCCTCAAAGATCGTCCGTAGCTCGTCAAGATCGCCAGGGGTGAGGTGGCAACCAGGCAGGACGTTAACGCGCGAGGAATCGCGCGGTGCGGCCGGATCCACGGGATCGACGAGCACCTCAACCAGTCGCGCCACGGTCTTTTCCCAGCCATCCTGAAACGCGTCCTTGAAATCCGGTGTCGAAACGTAGACGAGCGGGACATTTTCGAGATCCGGATGATTTTGCCGAATAAGGCGGATAAACGCCTCAACGTCGTCGCCCTTGGTCTCGGTGACGCCGGTCGAATTGATGCCGATAATTTCGGGCTTGACGCGTTTGTAGATATTAAGGATCGCCTGCTCGACATTCTCATAGCCACCGAGCACGGTCGAAACCTCACTCATTGCGGTGGTCTGCAAGGGCACGGCCTCCTTGAAATGGCGGACAAAAAGGGTCAAGCCGAAAGACGTGCAGCCCTGAGAACCGTGTAAGAGTGGCATCGCACCGCGAAGTCCCAAGAAGGCGAACGAGCCGCCGATCGGTTGGCTCATCTTCAGCGGATTGATCGTGCAGGCCTTCTTGGAACAGGTAACGATCGCCATAGCTTGCCCCCTGCTTACGCCCTACTCTGCCGCCTGCAGCGCGGACACAGGCTGGGCCGGCATCTTATTCTCGCTCGCTCGCTTAGAAGCGGCGGAAGCGTTGGTGTCCTGCGCCATAGTATCGACAGCGGTTGAGCCGTGAGCAGGAACGCAATCCTCGATGATGCTGAGCTCGACCGTCTTGCGCGAGCGGGTTCTCTTGGCGTGCGGGGCCTTCTCGGCACCGACCGAGCTCGGCGCCCCCCCGGTGGCCGACACATGCACTTGCGCAAGCGCCTTTGCTTGCCAATTGCCCTCCGCGTTATCCCACGGCGCGGGCGTACGGAGCTGATCCCATATCGGATTGTAGAGCGCCTTATCGATCTCTTCCATGAGCTTCACGATGCCGACATAGCCCATATAGGCGTGGCAGCGTTCCTGATTGATGTCGAGCCACGGCATAGCCGCCTTCAGGGCGACGAACTGCGACTTGCCGCCCGACAGCATGATATCCGCCTTCGCCTCCTTGAGCATCTTGTACATTTCACGCGGCGTAAGATCCTCGATCATGTGGGCATCATGACCCATCAATTTTTGAATACGCTCCTTATCTTCGCTGGTCGATTTCTTGACCGAAGTGCCAACAATCTCGAGCCCTGCCTCCTGCAGAGCCGCGACCACCGACCATGACTTCACGCCGCCAGTGACGAGCAAAACCTTCTTGCCTGCAAAGCGCGTCTTGAAGCGCTCGATCGCAGCGAAGGCCTTTGCTTCCTCGCGTGCGACTGCAGCCTCGGTGCGCTCCAGCAGTTGGGGTGGAGCGCCGCGCTCGATCAGCATGAGCGCGATCTTTCGCAAAGCCTCGCTGGTATCCTGGATCCCGTAGAATGACCCTTCGAAGAATGGGATGCCGTAGCGCTCCCTCATCTTGCGCGCGACGTTGATCATGGCCTTGGAGCACACCATCATAGCGACGCGCGCCCGATGGGAGCAAGCGACCTCGCGATATTTGCCATCGCCGGAGATGCAGGACAGAATGCGAATGCCGATTTCGTCCAGCAGTGGCTTGATCTGCCAGAGCTCGCCGGACAAATTGTATTCGCCGATGAGATTGATATCGTATGGCGTTGTGCGATCTGGCTCCTGGGTGCCAATCACGTATTCCAGCAGCGCTTCACCGGCGAGCTTGTTGCCGAGGTTCTTCGAACCGACAAATCCCGGCGAATTGACGGGAATGACGGACCTGCCGAATCTTGCCGCCGCGAACTTGCAGACCGCATTGATGTCGTCACCGATCATGGCCGGCACGCAGGTCTGGTAGACGAAGATCGCCGGCGGATCATACTTGTCGATGATTTCCTTGATGGCTTTGTACAGCCGCTTCTCGCCGCCGAACACGACATCGATCTCATGCATGTCGGTCGTAAAGCTCCTGCGCCAGAGATCGGGCCCTGAGGAGGCAGAGCCGCGATTGTCCCAGGAATTGCCTTCGCACGCGATCGGGCCGTGAACGAGATGAGCGACATCGGTAAATGGCTGTAGCGCAATCTTGGCGCCATCAAAGGCGCAGCCTCCAGCGACCCCGCCCGGCTGCAGCTGCTTGGTGCAGCCTTTCTTGCGCGCGGCCTCCGACTTGTTGGCGTTCTTGGCGCAGGCCGCCTCATTGAAGGCGTCCTGGATCGTGGCCGAGAGCGAAGTCACGGTAGTCTCCTTCCGCGGATGGTTTGTGGTCCTGGCACGGTCGAGGTGTAGATCCCCACCTCACGGCCGCGCCGCGCGGCGATGAGGCGGAGACACGCTCGCATCAGCGGATGATGTCGAAGCTGTAGTCGGTTTTACCCACTACGTTGGTGTTCTTGTCGATCTCCTCAAATATCTTGTCGAGTATCTTCACCAGCACATTCATGCCGCCCTGATAGCCCCACACCGGATAGCGGTGATGATGGTGACGATCGAACACGGGGAAGCCGATTCGGATCAGCGGCGTGCCGGTGTCGCGCTCCAGATACTTGCCGTAGGTGTTGCCGATCAGAAAATCGACCGGCTCTGTGAACAGAAGCGAACGCATGTGCCAAAGGTCCCTACCTGGATAGGCATGACAGTCCTTGCCGAACTGCGAACCGGCAAATAGCGCCTGCATCTTCTCTTCCCAGGCCTTAGTTCCGTTGGTCGATAGGACGTGTGTGGGTTCGGCGCCGAGCTCGAGCAGGAAGCCTGCTAAGCCATAGCAAAGGTCGGGATCGCCATAGATTGCGAACTTCTTACCGTGAATGTGTGCACTGGAGTCCGCCATGGCGTCGACCAGACGACCGCGCTCCTGTTCCAGGCCCTTCGGGATTGATTTTCCCGTAATGCGCGACAACGTCATCAGGAAGTCGTCGGTCGCGCTGACGCCGACCGGATGGTTGAACGCAACGACTTGCTGGCCATGGCTCTCGATGAAGGCCAGCGTTTTTTCCGTGCAATATTGCTGCATAGAGACGGTCGCCTTGGCATTGATGGCATTTGCGGCGTCCTTCAGCGTAGTCCCGCCTTCATACATGCGGAACTCACCGTCAGTCGGCGTGTCGAACACGTCGCTGTTATCAGCGAGGATCGTGTACTCGATGCCCATCAACTCAAAAATGCGCTTTATCTCGCGGATATTGCCCACGGTGTAGCCGTCGAAGCCGCCTACGAAGTTGATCTTCTTGTTCGGCTGGCGCTCGAGCTTTGGCTCAGAACCGGCTTTGCCGTCCCAGAAATACTCGATGATACCTTTTAGGGCGTTGTCATAACCGGTGACATGGCTACCGACGAAGGCGGGTGTATGAGCGAAGGGAACGTCGAACTTGGCCGGAACCGAGCCTTTCTCTTTCGACGTCTTGATGAAGGCGTTGAGATCGTCGCCGATCACTTCCGCCATGCACGTGGTCGAGACCGCGATCATCTTCGGCTTGTACATGTTGTAGCTGTTGGCCAGCCCATCGATCATGTTATTGAGACCGCCGAATACAGCTGCATCTTCGGTCATCGACGAGGAAACACAGGAGGTTGGTTCCTTGAAGTGCCGCGACAGGTGGCTTCGATAGTAGGCGACGCAGCCCTGTGAGCCGTGGACGAAAGGTAACGTGCTCTCGAATCCGACCGAGGCAAACACGGCTCCCAACGGTTGGCACGCCTTGGCCGGATTGATAGTCAGTTCCTCGCGCGCGAAGTTCTTTTCGCGATATTCGGGAGTTTTGGCCCATTCGCGGATACGTTCGACCTCCGCGGGATCATGCGCATTCTCGAAGAGCGCTCTTTTGTTCGCCAGCATTTGCTGGTATTCGGGCCCTCGGAATAGCTCGAAATGATCGAGCACGTTTTCGGCATTCTGTGTCATCGTGGCGTCCTTGTTAGATTCGTGTTCGATCGTCTGGACCGGCGCACTTATTCCGCCGCCATCAGGCTCGGACGCGGGGCATCCTTCCAAGGTGCCCTGGTCTTCTTCCAGATCGGGGAATTGATTGCCATATCCATGTCGCGGGCGAAGATCGCGAACCCATCATAGCCATGATAAGGACCCGAATAGTCCCAGGAGTGCATCTGCCGGAACGGCACGCCCATCTTCTGGAAAACGTACTTCTCCTTGATGCCCGAACCGACGAGGTCGGGCTGGATCTTCTCGACGAAGCGCTCGAATTCGTAGCCAGTGACATCGTCGTAAATCAACGTTCCGTCCTTGACGTAATGCTGGGCGGTACGCTGATAATCGTCGTTGTGACCAAATTCGTAGCCGGTCCCGACAACCTCCATACCGAGATCTTCATAGGCGCCAATCACGTGCCGAGGCCGCAGGCCGCCAACGAAGAGCATCACGGATTTGCCTTCTAGCCGCGGCCGGTACTTGGCGATGACAGCATCCATGAGTGGCTGGTATTTGGAGATGACGCGCTCGGCTCCCTCCTTAATCTTGTCGTCGAAGAAGCTCGCGACCTTACGCAGCGAGTCCGCGATTTTGGATGGGCCAAAGAAGTTATATTCGCACCAGGGAATGCCGAACTTCTCCTCCATGTGGCGAGAGATGTAATTCATCGAACGATAGCAGTGCAGGATGTTCAGCTTCGCCTTCGGCGTCGCTTCAAGTTCGGCGAGGCTACCGTCGCCCGACCACTGCGCAATCACGCGCAGGCCCATTTCCTCAAGGAGGATGCGAGACGACCAGGCATCGCCGCCGATGTTGTAGTCGCCGATGATAGCAACGTCATAGGGCGTGGATTCAAATCGTCGCTCTGTCTCAGGGGTGATCTTGTCGAAGATCCAGTCGCGTACGGCATCGTTAGCGATGTGGTGACCCAACGACTGCGATACGCCGCGGAATCCTTCGCAGCGCACGGGCACGATAGTCTTGCCGCCGTATTCCTTCGACTTTGCCCTCGAAACTGCCTCTATGTCATCCCCTATCAGGCCGATCGGACATTCCGACTGGATGGTGATTCCGCGGCTGAGCGGGAACAAGTCCTGGATCTCGTCGATCACCTTGACGAGCTTCTTGTCGCCCCCGAAGACAATGTCCTTTTCCTGGAAGTCGGAGGTGAACTGCATAGTTCCAAAGGTATCGATACCGGTGGTGCCAACATAATAGTTGCGTCGCGATCCCCAGGAATACTGGCCACAACCGACGGGGCCATGGCTAATGTGGATCATGTCCTTGATCGGACCCCACACCACACCCTTCGAACCGGCATAGGCGCAGCCTCGAATGGTCATTACGCCGGGGATCGATTTGAGATTCGACTTAACGCCGCAGTCCGACTTACCAAGCTCGTGCACGTTAAGGTGCTTGGCACGGCGTTTTGCGGTCTTCTCGGGATAGACCTTCAAGACTTGGTCAATCAATTGCTTGTTGCGTGCCTTGATCTCTGCGACGCTCTGGGTGGATGCCAGGCTCATGCGAATATCCTTCTGATTGCTCTTTGTGGCTTCGGGCCAACGCTTTCTCGAAACGCACCGAATATGAGGTGTGAGTTCAGGCCGAAAGGGTGACGAGTTCGGAAGCGGTCTTTCCAACCTGGCTTTCGTCGATTGGCTTCATGATGCCGTGCTCCATCAGCATATCCTCAAGTTCGTCCATGCTGATCGGCGTCGGGATAATGCCCTTGCCGCCATTGTTGTGAACTTTGGACGCGAGATTGCGATAGTGTTCCGCCTGCTTGGAGTCCGGCGCATATTCCAGCACCGTCATGCGGCGTAGCTCGGCATGTTGGACGATGTTGTCGCGGGGGACAAAGTAGATCAGCTGGGTGCCGAGCTTCTTGGCGAGCGCTTCCGCCAGCTCCAGCTCCTTGTCGGTCTGCCGCTCATTGCAGACCAAGCCGCCGAGCCGCACGCCGCCGGAATTGGCATACTTCAGAATGCCCTTGGAGATGTTGTTGGCCGCGTACATCGCCATCATCTCGCCGGACATGACGATGTAGATCTCTTGCGCCTTGTTCTCGCGTATCGGCATCGCAAAGCCGCCGCAGACGACGTCGCCGAGCACGTCGTAGGACACGTAATCGATGTTCTCGTAGGCGCCGTTCTCTTCCAAGAAGTTAATCGACGTAATGACGCCCCGGCCAGCGCACCCGACGCCCGGCTCCGGACCACCGGATTCGACGCAGCGGATATCCTTATAACCGACCTTCAAGACGTCTTCGATCTCGAGATCTTCGACGCTGCCGGCGCTCGCCGCGAGACTCAAGATCGTGTCCTGTGCCTTGGCGTGCAGGATCAGGCGGGTCGAGTCGGCCTTCGGATCGCAGCCGACGATCAAGATCTTGTGACCCATCTCGGCAAGCGCTGCGAGCGTGTTCTGTGATGTGGTCGATTTGCCGATACCACCCTTGCCGTAAAACGCGATTTGTCTCAGTGACGACATGTTGCTCTCCATCGATCAATTGATGATCTGCGTACTGCGTACTCTCGTAATCCCATCACTCGGCTCGCCGCATTCGCAGCTCGGTGAGATACAAAGGCCGACAGCCGGGCCGTTGCATAACGACTTTTGCAACGAGCGTGCCAGCGCCCGCTCGAAACAAATAACAGTGCAAGTGGAGATAGATACCGGTTGCAGGGGGCCATTGTCGCAAGTCCGACATCGGCAATTTTCGACCTGAGCGGTCGCACTCGCTTGTCTGAAACAGGGCAAACGCTTTGCTTTGCCCGACGAACGAAATCGACAGTTTTCGTTCGCACACGGTTGAACAGCTACGGTACGGAGCTTGCTTCGATGCGTATTAATCAATGCGCAGAGGGTATCATGCGGTTCGACACCGAGACTTGTACGAGGAGTGACGGTCCGAGCATTCTCCTGATCGAACCTGAGCAGGTTGTACGTTCCGCGCTCGACTACATCCTACGTGAGCGCTACCAGACACACGCTTTTGCCTCTGTGGATGACGCCATGACGTCGCCAATGAACACTCCCGACGTGGTTCTGATCGGCATCGCCATCCTGCGGGATCGAGGAGAGGCAATCCTGGACGAACTCATCAAGGTATTCGCAAGTCCCAAGATCCTGCTCGTAGCGGAGCGGAACTCCGATCCCCTGGTGCAGACAGGACTTGAACGGGGTGCACATGGGGTCATCAGCAATCCGATCTCCTTCAGTTCTGTCTGCGAGGCCGTCAGGATAGCGTTGGGTGCACCGGTCTCTCACGACGGACCATCCCGTCTCATTCCCGTCAGGTTGGATTAGAAACCTCTTACGCCGACTTTGGATGGCCTAGTTGCAGCCGACCTGCACCAGCTCACGATGCTCGCGGGACGGCTTCGCAACCGACATGAAAATGACGCCCTCTTCATCGGCTCCGCCTTGAGGGGCCGGACTATAGATACCGGTTTGAAGACCGCTTCGAGCGCAATTCGTGGGGACAGATCTGAAGCATCCCGACCTGGCGGAGGGGAATAGCATGCTTGTAGGTCTTCCGGATCTCAATCGGCCTTGCCTAGCGAGACGACCGCGTTTCTCGACCTCGGCCCCGCGTAGTAGTGGATGCCTGAAACTCGATTGTCGGATAGTCAACGCGCGCCGGACCAGCTCGGTCATGATCAGCGAGCGGAAATAGCCCTCCTGGTACCATGGGAAGCATCCAAGCGAGCTCATTCTTTCGCCGGCAACCTCTTAGTCCTTCAAGGATCTATCAGAGCCTCACGGTTGCGATTGGTCCACGTCAATGCCGCCGACCCGCTCGACTGCTTGTGAGCCGCTACCATCCACTACTCCGCATGCGAACCGATGTTATCGCCTCGGTCTGCCTTCGAGAGTGTGCGCCCTATTGGCCGCTGGCCATAACGCCGCTGACGCACGCAATTTCAAGGTTGCCGCAAGCCGGCTACGCCACTCGACGCTCGGCGGGGATGCGCCGACACTCACACTCTTTCGATTTGCTCTTATCGGCGATGATATCTCGATGAACATTGTCAGGCGGGAACGCATGTGTCCTCGACTGGACAGACCATCGCGCATTGCGGTGTATCGGAATGCCCCTTGCACTCTGTGCACTTTTCCGGATCGATTACATAGATGTCGCGCTTGAGGCTGATCGCGCCGTTCGGACACTCGAACTCACATGCACCGCAAACCGAGCATTGCGAAGCGACGATCTTGTAGGCCATGGACTGCGACTCCTAGGATTAAGCAGTGCGCTCGACACCTGCCTTTCAAGCCTCGTGCCACACGTGAGAGACTGGAACTCTCGACACCGACTTTCGCAAGTCTGTCGTCGCCGGCAATACACCACCTTGCAATCGGCATCGTCTTATCAGAACCGTTTGAATTCGACGGGGCTCTCTTGAGCGTGGAGTCGATCTGCGAGCGGGCATTCGCGCGCGCCGACTTTGGCTCGGCGGATCTGCCCGCAGCGACAGCCGCCGCCTTAGGCCGGGAACATCCGAGGAGGCTTAGACTTTTTTACTTCGTGCCGGGTCACGCGGGAACTCCACTTTACATTGTCGGCTTATCGGCACTCTGTTGTCGTCTTCGACGACTTGGCCAGTTTGCGACATTAGAATTGACATTGCACCAGGACAACCGAGATCTCGTCTTGATGAGCGCATCAAATCCGCGATGAACCACACCGGCAGTATCACACGTGTTGTCCGCCATTGATTGGCACTTCCGCACCTGTGACGTAGCTAGCGGCGCTGGAGCAGAGGAAGAAGATAACCTTCGCGACCTCATCCGGCGTGCCGACACGGTGTAGCGGTATAATCGGTGCCAACCTCGCTTCAGTTTCAGCTGACAGAATGTCGGTCTTGATCTCGCCGGGCGCGATCGCGTTGACCCGAATGCCGAACGGCGCGTAGTCATGCGCCATCTCGCGCGTGAGGCAGGCGAGCGCCGCCTTAGAGGTCGCATAGGCAGTACCTGCGAAAGGATGCACACGAGTGCCAACGATTGAGGTGACATTGACGATCGAGCCGGATGCCACTTTCAATTCTTCGAATAGACCTTGCGCAAGTAGAATCGGCGCGACCAAATTGACGTGAAACACGCTCATCCAGGTTCCGATGGATGTCGTCAACGAATTCAGCCGACCGCCATCTGGTGCCTTTGGGGAAATTCCGGCATTGTTGACCAGGGCGTGAAGCGGCTCTCCGTTGAGCCGCTCCTTGATCTCGGCAATCGCGCGCGGCAACGCGCTGTGATCGCTTAGCTCCACCTGCACGTGGTTGTTGATTCCCGAATCCCATGGACATCGACGGTCATCGAAGGGCTGTCGCGAGCAGGAGATGATTTGCCAACCAGCTTCGGAGAACAATTTACCCGTAGCGTGACCGATGCCGCGCGAGGCGCCGGTGAGTACCAGCGTCTTCCTTTCGCCAAGTCGCGCGTGGGATTTATCGTCGTGAAACGGACAGTGCGCCAGATCTGGCTCAGAGGTCTGACCAGCAACACTGTCTTCATCTAATCGATGAAGGGACAAGCGAGCTCCTTAAGAGTGATGAGATAAGTCGGCATCTTTGGCAGGAAAGTTTGCAATAATTGGGCCATGGCAGGTCAACGCACGAAGCGATTCTCTCGTTCGGATGTCGCCTCAGCGACATCTTTCCCGGTTTGGAGCCGGTGCCCGTCGCTTTCGAACCAAATTCGGTGTTGTGCTCGGCGTCGTTTGGCGAAGCGGCTGTCAAAGGCCGTGTTTGCACCGAAGCTGCCTAGATTTATGGCGTGCAGCTAGAGGCCGCACGTCAAAGCCCCGCCCTATGCACTCGATAGGTCTTCCACGCATTGCGGCTCGCGAAGAAAACCGAGGCGCCCGGCGCACTTTTGCCAGTCGTTAAATGCGCCGGGTCCCGCCTCTGCACCATCAGTACATCCGTGATGATGCTGCTCTGACTGACGCGAGCAGCGTGGCGAAACTTAGGCGGCTAGACCGGCTCCGCATCGCCGAGACATCATTTGCGCAAATAGTTCGAAAGAGCTTGAAACGTACGTAGCGTCTATTTGTACAATTTCTGATTCTGCTTTTGAATCCAACAAGACCGGCTAGGCAGCTCGCGCATTGCACGGCAAGACGCCAGAAGTGCCGCCATGATTAACGAAGATGCCCTGAGGTTCACATTTTCGTCGATCAGTTTGCTGACGGTCTTATAAGCATTCCCAAATTCTTCATGAGTCAGCAATGCGTCGCCCACGTCGAACCGGCGTGTGCTCGCGCATTAGGAGAAGGCAGATGGGGTGAAGAGCCTGTTCGGCGCCGGACGAGCCGGATCGAGCCGGATATGGAATACGCCATCGTCAACGCCACGGTCGTCGAGGTGCACCGCCACGGACAAGGTGCAAAAGGAGGACTCAAAGTCAGGCTATCGCCGTTAAGGCTGGCATGAACACCAAAAATCCTGGCCCTCACCGATGCGCCCGGCACTCTCGTGTGTTTCGTGCTGCTGCCAGGATAGAGCTTCGACATCGTCGGCGTTCGGCCACTCATCGAACCACTCATCGAAAAGGTGGTCTTCGAAACACTGATCGCCGACAAGGCGTTTAACACGAATGTCATCATCGCCGATCTCGGCGAGCAGCAGCGCCAAGGTCGTCATCTCCCAGCACCCGCGCCGCGCACAGCCGCACGCCATCGACGAGAAAACGTACAGATCACCTGATCGAAAACCTCCTCTGCAGGCTCAAGCGATTCAAACGCATCTCGCTGCGTGCAGACAAGCCGATCAAAGCTTCGCTGCCATGCCCCATTGGCCGCGACCGTGATAACCTCCCGAGAATCCCAACAGAACCTAGGCTAGTCGCGGTCGGCAGCAGACGCTCTGCGCCGGCGTGTCAGCTTATGGTCAGTTAGACTGCGTATCATTGTACCCAACGCTTGAGCGGCACAAGCGCGTAGCAAGCAATTTGCCGATAGGAGGGCGAATCCAATGTATAGCCGAATCACTGGCTCATCCAGCCAATCCACAAGCGCCAGCCAGGCTGATGAATCGAGACAGTCAGAGGACAGCTACCGCTTTGCGGAAACGGTTGCAGGCACGTCGGCGGCAAGGCCGTACTCCCTCGTTGCCGAGCCCCCAATCGATGAGATCGACAGGTCTTCCTTCATGAGAGAAGTGAGGGACTTTATGGGCGGCGATATCAGACACATCGCCGGAAATCCACAAGAGTACTCGAATTTCGTATCCAACAAAGCTGAGCGTGCAGCATGGGTTGCTGGGGGCTATGCCAGCACCTACGATAATCCGAGCAAGAGGGCGCGTTTCTTCCGCTATCAATTGGGCGACAACACTGTCGGTCTTCTAAGGTCAGGAGCCGGCTTTCCCCTCGAAACGGAAGAGGCACAGCGACGATTTCCTGAGAATAGCGAGGTCACATCCGTTCTGGACCTTAGGATTACTCATCCGCTGGTCGAGAACGCAGGCGATATTCTGCTGGAGCATCAGCTTCGGCTCGACGGCGAGCGGCCATTGGTCATGTCGCGTCCTGCCTTAGATGGGATTGAACCCCGTTTAGCGGAGATGGGCTTTGTTCATATGGGTGATATGGGCGATTGGGGCCATAACTGCTGGGGGCTCGATCCCACCCAACATCCCGAGAAGTGGACGAAAAACGCCAACGGTGAATGGCAGCGCGCCGATAAACCTCCCCTATATCTTTCGAAAGCGGAGAGCAATGATACCGATACCGAAGCAGGTAGCGAAGCATACTCGAGTGAAGCAGATTCCTCTGACGACGATCCTTCTTGGCACCTCGAGCGCGCCATGAGACGATTGGCTATGGGATAACAGTTGCAATGACGAGACCGGATTCGAGAGTGATTTGGTTTATCGTCGTTGCCCCCACCGGTGAACAGGTATAGCCAAAATGGGAGCGCGCGCCGCGCGCGCTCCTCTCCCATTCCACACGTTTGCCCTCGGCGAGTCGTTAGTGCGAACCACCGACCGTGTTTCGCTGTTGTGCCAAGTACCGAATATGAAAGTTTATTTGCTGCTCGGTCAGCCCAGCGCCTTGCGATGCAAGCGTTAGTCGGTGATCCAAGACGGCATGGCTAGATGGTTGGCATAGTATTGAGGAAGTTGCCTGGAGCGCAGATTTCGGCAGTCTTTCTCGAATGTACTGAGGTGATCCCGCTGGATTCCGGAATGCGCTCGCCAACCACTGGATGATCTCGCCCGGGCGTAGAAGCTGGCGGCTCTCCGGCGCTTGGTAAGCCGCGGTCGATTTGGATCACCGCCAGCGCAGTACGACCGCTCGCCTATCGCCGGCGTTGAGGCAAATCCAGGAGCAGAAAAGCTCAGAGAAGACTGATTTATCTCATCGTCCGTCATATTCAGCCCAGGAATCAGACGTTTCATAGACCCGAACGCACGAGATTTGCGGAACTTTGCGATACAATCGTTCCCAAATCCAAACCGCAATGTTTTCTGCCGTAGGATTATATAATCCTTCGACTTCATTCAGATATCGATGATCAAGTGCATTCACTATATCGACCAAAGACTCCTCTAGGTCAGAAAAATCGATGACGAATCCGGTGACCTGGTCCACGGGCCCATCAAGCTGCACCTCGATTCGATAGGAGTGCCCGTGTATGCGGCTGCACCTGTGTGTGGCCGGCACGTTGGGGAGGTAGTGGGCTGCTTCGAACCTGAACGCTTGTGATATCCTCATCGATCCTCAGATGCTTGCAGTATGTCTCAGCCGTTGCGAATGCGAACACCACCAGGAACTCAGGCAAGTTCTGCGGTGAACTCTGCGCTACCTTACGAGCAATGGGCGTGCCGCATGCTGCAAGCCCCGATTGAAGAAGACGAAAAGCAACGATTTTGGCGTCGACCGACGAGTCAGCCTCACCCTAATGTCGTGTTTCCGACATAAACATCTTCAAACAAGACACGTCCAAACATCACAATGCAAGGTTTGACGATTTTGCACGTCGCCTGCCCTTAGGCCGAGTTAGATGCGGCGTTCACGACTAGATTTACCAACGGTGCTATCAAGATTTGGAATGGGGAAGGATGCAACTACACAAAACGTTTGGCCGAGCATCGCGTCTCTAAGCGCAATCCTTGTTTCGCTCGACAAAGAGTGGGGGACCATTATGCGAATTCTCCTGATTTCCGCCGCCGTTCTAACCAGATGCTTGCAGCCATCGGAAGCACATGCGGAGCGGCTCTTGGTCTCGCAATTCGGGCACATGGCCTATCGCTCCGTCCAGGAGGCGGTAAACGCACTGCCGGCTCGCGGCGGCGAAATTCTGATCGCACCGGGCGTCTATCGCGAAAAGATCAAGGTCGGCAAACCTGGCGTTCACATCAAAGGCACCGGCGAGAAACCGGAGGACACAGTGGTCGTCTACGGCGACGACGCGATCAAAGTGGGTGGAACCGTTCATTCCGCCACCATGGACGCATCTGGCGATGACTTCCGGCTCGATAATCTGACGATACAAAACGACTATTCCTTGGATCCAGACAATCCGCCGTCGCAAGCGGTGGCGCTGTCTATTACCGGAGACAAGGACATTATTACCCGCGTCCGGCTCCTCGGCGCACAGGACACACTATTCGCCAACAAAGGGCCGAACGGCCGAACAGCACGGCAATACTTTTCGGACTGCTACATCGAGGGCCATGTCGATTATATATTCGGCAACGCCAAGGCCTATTTCCAACATTGCGAGTTGCACGGCATCGCCAACCAGGCTGTGGTGTATACCGCACAAAGCAAAGACTCGCCGGACGAAGACAGCGCGTATGTTTTCGACCATTGCACCCTGACCGCCGATCTGAGCGCTCATGGCATCGCCCTTGGCCGCCCTTGGCGCTCTTATGCCACAGTGATCTTCTTATTCACCCGGATGAATGCGCCGGTGATACCGGAAGGCTGGAGCGAGTGGGACCGCGGTAAGACCAACAGACTGAAGACCGCCTATTATGCCGAATACCAATCCACCGGTATCGGCGCCAATCCCAGAGGACGGGAGTCTTACTCCCATCAGCTAACCGACAGCGAAGCCAAGCAATGGTCGCTCAAAGCGTTCTTCGCTGATGACACGAACTGGCTGCCGAGCTCACCATCAAGATAGGAAACCATGGGGCGGTCGTGGAGATCTGGTACGTCTACCGCTGCGTCGTTCTGGATCTGGCACGTACAGCTGTGCACCGCCTTACTATCTGCTCGTTAGGGTCTGCGAACCACCTCGCGAACTTCCTCAGCTCCCCGTTCAGCCGTAAGCGGCAAGCTGCGGCCGTCAGTCGGCGTGGCTCAATGACATAAGCGCAGATTAGCTCACCGCCCGCGGATCTTCACTTCGAGGTCACGTTCCAGTTGTTGAAATTGAAGTGCATTCCCCCCGGGGACGAAGTGATCTCGACGCCGTATTGGACGCTACCAACCTTTATGTCGCCAAAGTAGCCCGTCGACTTGATCCACTCCAGGGCACTCTTGATGTCCACCGTGCCGCTGTTGGTTTTCGAAGTAGGTAGCAGTGAGATGACCTTGTGACCATTGAAGCCCTCAAACACGTTCCAAGTCGCTCCACCTATTTTGACATTGCTGTAGACCGGGATTGCGGCCCCGGAAGCGGCATAATTATACGAAATTGGCTTAACGTTGCCGCTACCGTCCGGGTTTCCGGTGTAGTTTGTCCAGAGCATTACCTCGTGCTCGTTTGAGCTATCCCAAATATCATAGGCGAAGTCCCAAGCGCCGCCTTTAGGAACTTGCTGATTGAAGCTCGAGGTCAGACTCTTGATGGAACTGAGCGGTTTTCCGATGTGAAACGCCTCATGCGGATAGCTCTTGATGCCAGGAGTGTTAGGCTGGTTCGACCACACGCCCCACTGGTTGACTGCACCCACCGAAATCGTCTGCGGCCCAGCACCCGCGCCCCATACGTCGTTATTCCAAGAGTAGCCATCGCGTGAATAGCTGCCATATGGATCGCTCGAGCGCCAAACCGGAGCCTTTGCCGATACAGGTGCGGCAGATGATGGTGACTTGGCATCATTCACGGCCTGCCTAAATAGATCATGATTCTCCTGTGTCCAGGCGTACCCACTTAGGGCCTCTGGCGAGCCGGCACCGTTTATCCGATTGGAATCCATGAAGCTCTCCTTTCGGTTCTGAGAACAGAGTCTCTTTGCAGATCCATTCAGCGGGTACCCTAGGTTCGTGGCCAGTTCCTTCATAGGCGGCATCGATATCTAGAGACCAAGTTCGAATGCTAGGGAGGTTGGCTTTCGAGAAGCTGACGAGCTAGAGGAGAAAAGTGAACCCCGACCGGGTTCGCCGTCTCGCATGACAGCAGCCTGGCTGAGACGGAGGCAACGATCCATTTGATGACGAGCCTGGTTCGAACATACTTGGAGCGAACGTCAAACAATGAGCGTGGTGCTCTCATTTCATTTGCCGGGGTTTGCAAGTTTGGTGACTGCCTTTAATTTCAATAGGTTGGCGACAAGCCTATCATCATCGGCCAGAGCCTCTTCATTCGACTGAAACGGATGATCGAGGGGGCACCTGCGGGCGCAAAAGTCTGACAATGAGCCGAAGCTGGAAAATAAGCGGCAAGCTGATTGTCTCTTTGTCGCTTACGTTCAGCCAAACATATCCCGCTGGGCGGTCGGGTGCGGATGGCACCGTATAAGCCAGCGGCGCTCAGAACGCTTGCTACCTGTTCGGTCACGTGCCGTAGCTAACAAGAGGCGATAGATTCTATCGGGGCGCGATGCCGTTCGCAGATTTGCTGGGTGCTTTTAGGAATGCCTTTGCACAGCCTTCCCATGCGCCAGACAACAGTTGGCCTTGCTCACCCCGCAAAGGCGGCCACACGGCTGAAACCACCACATTTGCATTTTCCACCTGCCAAGTCGCGCTATCGGAGAATCGTACATCCTCCAACGCAATCTCAAGCGGATGGGCTGGATCAAGCCCGTGCATCACCAGCGCACCGCCACCGCCACGCACGTGGCGCAGAACGATCTGTCGGTAGACCGGCACTTCGTCACCGTGCGCCCGGAGATCATAGCGTGTATCGAAATAGATAGGCCATCGGTTGCCGCGCAGGCACACATTCTCATAGGTGACCCTCTCCACCAGGCCACCTCGGCTGACGTCGCTCTTAATGCGCAAGCCAGATGTCGTGCTGTCCAGGGTCAGGCCATGCACCAGTATGTCGCTGACACCTGAGCTAACCTCGCTACCGATCGACATGCCGTGCCCCCACTCGAAGGAGTTGTCGATAATGGAAATATAGCGGGCAGGACCATTATTTCCGGCTTTGATAGCCACATTGTCGTCTCCAGTACGGATCTGACAGTGAGCAATTGTCACATCTTGGCTGGCGCCAGGATCGATGCCGTCCGTATTGCGGGCGTCGGCCGGTGTATCAATTGTGACCCCCCAAAAGGTGGCACCTTGGACCCGGTTCATCGCTACGTGGAAATTGGGCGCATTACGCAGTGTGATGCCGTGGAGGGCAATGTCCTGGGCATGGTCGATCTGGATGAGGCGAGGGACATTCTGGCTCCCACCCTCAGTTTGCGCGCGCCGCGCCAATTGCCACCAACTCTCGCTGGTGCCAACCATGAGCGCACCGCCCTGGCCGTCGATGATGCCATCGCCGTAGATGCCGCCTCCCCGTGTTTTGGAGAAGCTAATGAATGGGCGGCAGCCATCACCCTTGCCTCCGATGCGACCACAATTTCCCAAGCCTTTGTCATATGCCTTCGGCTGGGCAAGAGCGATAAGCGTGGCGTCGCGCTCGATCCATAGCGTTACTCCGGATTTCATCTCGAGGGGACCCGACATGAAGATCCCTTTTGCCAAGTAGACCGCCGAGCCAGGGGGACAGTGAGCAATGGCGTCTTGCAGCCTATCAGTGACGTTTTCACTAGACGGCGCCAGCCGAGCGCAGACATGACTAGGTGCAACGGGCTCGGCGACAGCGCGGCGATCCTTGGCTTGTGCGAGGCCTACTGTGGCAAGCATCGACACCAAAGCCAGATAATGCAAACGGGCTAACATGAACAACTCTCAGTTTAGCGGCTCACCGCCAATCTACCTCGAACTCCGAACCCAGGTGCCGTCGCCTTCGTTTACGAAGAGCTAGAATGGATCGCCTCACAACCATAAGGGCATGATGAAGGACCCGCTACGAACGAGTGGTAAGTCCACGCGGCGCAGAAACAAAAGACACGCGCCTGCGCCCGAACACCAGCAGGCGGCGCCCGTCAGCCAACCTAGACTTCTGTCGCTCCCCATTGACGGTGAAATGCGCCGTCATATGATGGTCCACGAACTTGACGTCCAGAGGTGATCGCACCCGTTCCCTGCTTATTCGACGGTCACCGACTTGGCGAGATTGCGCGGCTGGTCGACATCGGTGCCCATCACCACCGCCGTGTGGTAGGCCAAAAGTTGCACGGGGACGGCATATACCATCGGCGTGAAGGCAGACGCCATGTCGGGCATCACGATGGTGACAAGCGAATCCACCGTCGCCTCGGCCGCGCCCTTGGCGTCCGTCATCAGGATGATATTTCCGCCGCGGGCGGCGACTTCCTGCATGTTGGAGACGGTCTTCTCGAATACGCGATCGTTGGGCGCGATGACGACGACCGGCGTGGTCTCGTCGATCAACGCAATCGGCCCGTGCTTGAGCTCGCCGGCGGCATAACCCTCGGCGTGGATGTAGGAGATCTCCCTCAGCTTCAGCGCGCCTTCGAGCGCGAGCGGGAAGCTGGTGCCGCGGCCGAGATAGAGCACGTCGCGCGACTTGGCGATCCTGTGCGCAAGCTTTTCGATCTGCAATTCGGTGGCGAGCGCGTCGGCCATCAGGCGCGGGACTTCGACGAGCCCGTGCACGAGCTTGGTCTCGTCCTCCTCGGACAATTCGCCGCGCGCCTTGCCGG
The DNA here is from genome assembly GCF_030160715.1 of Bradyrhizobium iriomotense. Taxonomy (GTDB): domain Bacteria; phylum Pseudomonadota; class Alphaproteobacteria; order Rhizobiales; family Xanthobacteraceae; genus Bradyrhizobium; species Bradyrhizobium iriomotense. Next base: position 62,859 of record NZ_BSOW01000030.1, on the reverse strand, counting down.
CGGCGACCGCGAGCGAGGCGAGCACCATCAGCTGGCAGGTGAAGGCTTTTGTGGACGCGACGCCGATCTCGGGACCGGCGAGCGTCTGGAGCACCGTCTCGCTCTCGCGCGCGATCGTCGAGGTCGGGACGTTGACGACGGCGAGCGTGTGCGCGCCTTCGGCCTTGGCGTAGCGGAGCGCGGCGAGCGTGTCGGCGGTCTCGCCCGACTGCGAGATGACGATCGCCAGATCGCCCTTGCGCAACGGGGATTCGCGATAGCGGAACTCGGAGGCGACATCGACCTCGACCGGCAGGCGCGCCATTCGCTCGAACCAGTATTTTGCGACATAGCCGGCGTAGCTCGCCGTGCCGCACGCGGTGATCGTGATCCGCTGGATATCCTTGAAGTCGAACGGCAGCTTCACCGGCAGCGACACGCGCTCGGAGGCCATGTCGATATAGCGCGCCAGTGTGTGACCGACGACCTCGGGCTGCTCGTGGATCTCCTTCGCCATGAAGTGGCGGTAGTTGGCCTTGTCGACCAGCGAGGTCGAGGCCGCGTGCTTGATCTTGTCGCGCTGGACGGCGCGGCCGTCCTTGTCGAAGATCGCAACGCTGTTACGGGTCAGCACGACCCAGTCGCCGTCCTCGAGATAGCTGATCGTATCGGTGAACGGGCCGAGCGCGATCGCGTCCGAGCCCAGGAACATCTCGCCATCGCCGTGGCCGATCGCCAGCGGCGGACCGTTGCGGGCGCCGATCATCAGGTCGCCCTCGCCCGCGAAAATGAAGCCGAGCGCGAACGCGCCGCGCAGCCGACTCAGGGCGAGCTTCACCGCCTCGACCGGCTTGTTGCCCCGCGTGAGCAGATCGTCGACCAGATGCAGCACGATCTCGGTGTCGGTCTCGGTGCGGAACACCGTACCCTTCGCTTCGAGCTCCTCGCGCAGCTCGCGGAAATTCTCGATGATACCGTTATGGACGACTGCGACGCGCTCGGTGGCGTGCGGATGGGCATTGTGCTCGGTCGGCTTGCCGTGGGTGGCCCACCGGGTGTGACCGATGCCGGTCGTCCCGTTCAGCGGCTTGTCACGCAGGCGTGCCTCGAGGTTCTTCAGCTTGCCTTCGGCGCGGCGGCGCTCCAGGTGATCGCCTTCGAGCGTGGCAACGCCCGCGGAGTCGTAGCCGCGATATTCAAGCCGCTTGAGCGAATCCACCAATTGCTCTGCAACCGGTTCGCGCCCGAGAATGCCGACAATCCCGCACATCCGGATCAATATCCCCCGACTCTTGGAACAATCATTCTCAAATCTGCTCCACTGTTTTGCAATACTCGATCGCCTGCTCTAATACTGCAGGTTAGACGTCTAATTCTGCGGCTTGCAGATGTGCACTTACGCATGAGGTCGCTTCAGCAGTTCCGGTTCACCTAGGCGCATCGCAGCCTTGGCGAGCACAATCGAACACCAGAACGTCACTGCAGCAAAGGAAACGACAGTTCCAAGGTGGGTCAGATATTCTTGCGCTATCCTATCGATGCTCCATTTGTTCGTGAACCAATGCGCGCCCAGTCTCTTCTCCTGGTAACGACGATAACAATCGTAGTCACAATAGTGCTGCCGCGCGGACATATCTCTCAAGTAACCGGTCTCTAGCGATTGACAACAATCGCTACAGATCGACGCGCCGTTGGGTGTCCTGTGATTTACCAGTATAAACTTCATGACTCGTCGGTCACGCTGAGGATCATTCATGAGGCCCAGCCAGTTCTCGAGAAGTGCGCCGCTGATGCCAGAATGAAGCAAATAGCTGACTGACGCTTCCGCCTCCAGGCTGTCGCATGTGTTCGGCCCGCAAAAGACGCCCGGCCACTTTCCGTAGCCGGGCAGAAGTCAGTCTCGGAGGAGCGACGCTGCTACACATCGCACCAGCTTCCGTCGGCAGAGGGAGGACTTCTACCGGCGGTCCATTTGCGGCGAGGGCATTCGCCGCCAACCTTAGCCGCACAAGAGCGATGTCCGCATCGAACGTGATCACGCATCGCCTTCTTCTGTGCCATTAGACCAGAGTTCAAAAAGCCCGAACTCATGATCGCGACCTACCACGCTTCTGCAGCAAGGCTCCGTTCTTCAGCCGTGACCGATCGCTTCCAACGCCCGCAACGTCAGGTGAGACAAGCACCCGAAAGCGGCAGCCTACACAAGCGCTTGGCTGGAAGTCCGACGTACACCGAAAATGCTCTTTCGCGCGCAGGCAAAGATCGATAACCATCCCGACTAGACCGAAGCCTTTCTCTAAACCGCCGTCGTTATGCAAGATCCTACAAGATTGGTAAAATCGATTGTGTTGATGGGCCGCATCTACAATATGGATGGTCACGCTCATTCGGCTTTGAGTTCGCTCGCCTAGGGCATCTGCACAAACTGGACGGGTCAGCCATCGCGCTGACGCGCAATCAGGCCGAAGCTTGGCTCTGCTCGTGGCGCTGCGCGCAACCGGTCCTCCCAGGATACGAGCGTCAGCGCATTTCCTCTCAGCTCGCGGCTCTGGCGCTGTCGGGGTGCTCGCGTGGTTGGCCAGACTGCCACACTCATGGCTCTGGTCGACGCACTCGGCAACGTCAATTGCTTCGTCCGATTGCCCGGCCAGTGTTACGTCAGCGGGGTGTCGAGCTTTGATCACTGGCTCGCTCTTGAAGTGCTGATCGGTGAACACGCAAACGAGCGATCCGTCTTCTAGACGTGCTAAGATTAGGTGCAGTTGCCGTCTGCGTTATTCTTTCAGTTTACGCAGCGGCAACTGCCATCTTGATTTCGCGCTTGTCTCCTGCCGCGATAAGCGGGCTCAGCTTGCCCTGAGATGTGCTGCGCTCACGTCTGAATAGAATGAATTCCGCGAGACAAGCAAAAATGACTTGAATCGCACGTTGCGTCAGCTTGTAGCAATCAAAGGATGACAAAAGACACTCACGGCGCCGTCTCGACGTCAGATGGGATGAAAGAATAGCGTGATGTATCGGATACTCGTCGCCGCCGGAGTAGGGCTGGCAAGCGCTCAGCGCGGGTCCACCGGAGAATTGGTGTTCCCTGCCTGCAAGGGTTGGCATCAGGTCGGCGAGAACGCGAGGAGCGCCGTCGGCTCAACACTGAATGGGCTGTTCGGGCGGAAGGACGGATCGGTCAATGGCTGCAGCCGAAGGACGAACAACTCTGGCATCACCTGGAATGAGTGGGCCTTGCATGATTCATCTGCAATCCGAACGCAATTGGCATCAGGATCGCATTATCTGGAATCAAAGAAGGCCGGGCGAGCGAGATTCTGATCGAATGTCTGCGCACTTTCGTCAAAGCGCCGGTCGATCTCGGGCAGCGAGATCGTCGCGCGGTGTCCGCGCTTTCGGTGAATCCGCAGACGCGGTCGGCCGATCGTTTGTTTCTGCGCCACCGGGCCTGCATCGTGCACGAGAAACCTTCTGGGCCGACCGTTCCGCATCTTCTTGCTAAGCTCGACTGAAGCACTTCGAATTGCGCGGCGCGAGCGGATCAACCCCATTGGACCGCCGCGCACGTCACCCGGGAAGAGGCCATAGTCGCTGTGTTCTATCCAGGAGGTGAATGCCCTCCATCACAACAATCTATTTTACCCACGCCGATGAAGGCTGCTAGGCAAAGCGGAGGTTGAGCTGGGGGATGGTGCAGGTCGTGAGGATTTACTGTCGACTGTTGAAGTCAGTTGCTCTAGGTGGCCAAGTTTGCCCCCCCGCTCAACAGTCAAGCTGAAGACAGTCCTTTCAAACGGTTACCGCAGTGTCTTTGTCAGGCCGCAACCACGCCGCGCTGGATGTGACCGCAGCGTAACAGAAGATTCGTGTGCCAGAAGGATACATGAGGCAGCCATGACTATGACAGTGTATGGGTCCAGCAAATCGAGGGTAATTGAGCGTCTGAATCAGGCATATCGGGTGATGACGTTAAGTTTTCTTGCGCAACTCCTTCGATATTTCGCGTTCCCCTTCCGCGTATTTGCCAACTCATCTTCCGTTCCACTGAAGGCTGATGCTGACCCACATATCTCCACTGCACAACCCTCCGGAAAATGTACTCGTCAACGTATTCAGCATCTTAAGCAAGCTATTGAGTTGCAAATCGAGGAGGTTGCGAGACTGATCTGCGAGGACAAGAGCGCGATCGAAGCGACCCGTCTCCTCAATGCACTTACAAGCGAGCTGGTAGCGGCGAAGCTCGGCATGTGTCCGAAACTCGACCAGCAAGCAGGGAATGCGGTCATCGGAGGCGACCGTCTCGAACAGGAGCACGGCAAACTGTACGAGCCGGAACAGCTTTCGGCTCTGGGGCAGCTTCTTGATGAGGCAATCCTGGCATTACCCCCAAGTATGCGAACTCCTTCTAACCGGATCGAAATCGCCAAACTCATTTTAGAACGCGCATCTATTACTCAAGTCGACCCTGGCCTTCTTATTAAGTTGATGAGTGCCCTTATCGCCGCCGCTTGATATAGCTGATACGCCTCCTCCGCCGCGACATCACGCGATAGAGGCACAGCACTGACGCCACTAAAGAGTGGCGTCGAGCTGCGTTCGTCTCCCGTGTGGACGGCTCGACAGTGCCCTGAGTGCTCTCGAGCAAATCGCTGTTTTCTAGTCACTCATGGCGGACCAGATGCGATTCGCGCCGTCGGCATGGTAGTCCGGATTCGCAGACGCTCGCGGACCTTCTCGCGCTCAATCGATCGATCCGAGCTTATTCACTAAAGTCCGTTTGCTCGTAGCGCCCGCCCAACTTGCCAACGTTTAGCTGACAGCTCGAATCACAGCGAGAACAATGGCTAACCATGTAGCGACGCAGAATAATAGCGCGAGGCGCCACGCTCTTACCCTGAATCGACGTCGCCAGTTTACCAGCTCCAATGCGCCGCCGGTAAAGCAGCGGCCTCGAACGACGCCGACCATCTGACGATAGCCGCGAAATTCAAACTGCGAACGATTTTTGCGGATGTACTTGATCCGCTCCTGAGGCGAGAGGCAGTCAGCCCATATGTTTTGCGCCTCCTCGTCCTTAGACCGGCCGCATTCATTAGATAGGGCACAGTGGGCTCCCGGCATCTCGATACGATGATCTATGCCGAGCGCGTAAATTGGTAGCATGTGCAGTAGAAGCATGGTGCGTACCTTTCGTGTTCCGCGATCCACGCCTACAATGTGACGCTGCGTGAGATTCAAGCTATTCCTCTCACTCCCCACCAGATCTAGTAGGTCACCGGCCGCGACCTTGCTCGCGTTCCCGAACCTCGCAACAGTCGCGGAATTCGGAGGTTGGCTGACAGCACCTCGGCACGCCGCGGAAGCGTCGCTTCTCTGGCGAAAGGGACAGTTCGACAATTTCAAAGATCGGCAGAGCAACAGCCCGCCTACTCCCGGTGCTTCGTGGAGGCGGCTTTTCGTCTACCTTGGCGGCCCACCCGTTAGTCTCGCGAATGACGCGTCTGCCGCCAGCATGAGAATTAACATATTTCGTCCGACCAGCTGCTCGGAGGGGGTTGAATCGTACGCGGCGTCAAATTGTAGGATCTCGAACAAGTAGCGGCGGTCTCCGGCGAGGCCGACGCCACTAACTAGTTCAAGGATCGCCAATGTCTCAGCCTGTTCAGATCTACGCCGCACCATGCTGTGAGGATCCAGACCTCCTTCGTACATGCAATTTGGCACTATTTTTGTGCAGCAAGCAGTCTGAACACGACTGCGGAGGTGATCGCGTCGTTGTTGGCCAAGTGCAAGAACGTTCGGTTCCGTTCAGACCCTCCAGGTCCCATTCTAACGCGTACTCTTCGTCACAAATTACCTATGTACAATCTAGCGCCAGTCCAATGCGCGACCAAGCTGTCCAACACGGAACAGCATGATTCTGATCGTCGACGTTTAGCTCCTCGACCCCTGAGATGATTGTCGCGATTGTCTCTCATTAGTCACTTTCGAATAACCGCTCCCTCCCCAGGAGCGCGGCTAATCTGAGCCTTTGGCTAATTGTCTCCACAGACACCGTTGAACGTCGCGCAACCCAACGCCCCCCTAAAGAGGATCTCGTGAATCGAAACCCACCCCCCCTTCCTCGTCGAACCTATAGAGCAGGTTGGCATGTAGCAGCTTTCATTGCTTTTACGGCAGTGAGCTCTCTCAGCGCCGTCGCCCGAGAGCGACGAGCGACGGAGGAAGAGCAACGCGCTTGCACCCCGGATGTGCTTCGCTTGTGTAGCAGTGCCATACCGAACGTCGACGCTGTCGCTGCTTGTCTGCGAACAAAGCTTAACAGCTTGAGTGACCAGTGTCGCTACGTGATGTCAGCACATGATAGTGCAAAAGCAAAAGCAGGCTCGAAATGACGTCGTGACCAACGATCGATCAGTCCTAGTCAGGTTCCCCTGATCCACGGAGTTACTGCGTGTCGTAGTCATGACTAGCCCGGACAATTCCCCCTAAACCCCGCAGCTCCCAAACGTCGCACTCTCGACCTGTGTTTGAGCGAATAGGCGAATGCAGAAACTACCATTCGATACAGTTCTGATCGCCAATAGAGGCGAGATAGCCGTCCGCATCATCAAGACGTTGCGTAAGCTGGGCTTACGCTCAGCAATCATCTACCATGAGGTGGATGCGGCAACATTAGCCGTTTCTATGGCGGACACAGCGATCGCCCTCGAGGGTAGTTCCCCGATCGCTGCCTATCTTGATGCCGAGCAAATCATCGCTTCCGCCCGCAGGGCCAATGTAGGCGCGTTGCATCCTGGCTATGGATTTCTGTCGGAGAGCGCCGAATTCGCTAGGGCCGTTGCGAGCGCTGGCATCACATTCGTCGGGCCGACTCCCGAAAGCATCGAATTGATGGGTGATAAAATCCGCGCTCGGAGATTTGTTCAGCAGGCTGGATTTCCGGTCGCACCTGCAGCTGTGGAAGAAGACGAACCAGAGACCTTCGTATCCCGAGCGCGGGACCTTGGCTTACCTTTGCTGGTGAAACCTTCGGCGGGTGGTGGAGGCAAGGGCATGCAGATTGTGCGCGACCTCGGCACCCTCGATGATGCGATAGCTCAAGCTCGTCGTGAGGGGCTGCGGTACTTTGGCGATGGCCGGCTCTACGTCGAACGATGTGCTGAAAAGCCGCGCCACATCGAAGTGCAGGTGCTAGGGGATTCCTTCGGAAATGTCGTCCATCTCTTCGAACGTGAGTGCTCGGTCCAGCGGCGTTTTCAGAAGATCATCGAGGAGACGCCCTCGCCTGCCTTGTCCGCGGAATTGCGGAAGCGGGTTTGTGAGGTGGCGGTCGGTGTCGCTCGTAACGCCAACTATCGAAACGCTGGCACGGTCGAGTTCATCTTCGATGGACATGAGTTCTATTTTCTTGAGATGAACACTCGACTTCAGGTCGAGCATCCAGTGACCGAGATGGTCACCGGCATCGATCTTGTCGCCGAACAACTCCATGTGGCCGCGGGTCACGAACTTGCTCTCTCACAATCCGACATTGTCTCCAACGGTCACGCAATTGAAGTACGGCTATACGCCGAGGCTCCTGAACGGGAATACGCTCCTACGACCGGAAAGATCCTCATGTTGGAGTACCCAGAGTGCGAAGGCGTACGAATCGACAGCGGTATTGTCCAGGGTCAGAAAATCACGACAGCGTTTGATCCGATGCTCGCAAAGATCGTCGTACATTCGGCCACGCGCCGAGAAGCCGCATTGAAGGCGGCACACGTGATGCGCCAGTTGGTGCTCCTCGGCTGCGAGACAAACGCCGATTTTCTCGCTCGTCTGCTCATGGACGACACGTTTTTAAGCGGACAGATTCATACCGGTTATCTCGACGAGAATCCTCACCTGGCCATTGGCCAATGCGGAAGCGATCTGCCCGCCATCTTGGCAGCCGCGGCACTTCTGACCAAGCCCGTTCGCGATTCGGCAGACGCCGTGCCCAAGCTCCACGCAGAGCTAGGCAAGTGGAGAAACTGACGTGAGGCATTCTTTTGCGCTTAATGCCGAGAGCTATGAACTATGGCTTTCACCAGGCCAACGCGACTATCGCCTTCACTTCGGCGGTGAAGTGATTGCGCCGGTGGCGCTCTCACATCATTTCAACGGCAGTGGCATGCTCGAAATTGCGAGCGAGACCGTGTCGGTCAGATTTGCAATCGACGGTGACGTGCTTCATCTGCATATCCACGGCAGGACGCACATCCTACGATACCGCGATCAATTGCGAGAATTCGATTTGTCGGAGGTGCTGGCAAGTCATGATGCCGCCCAAGCACCGATGCCCGGCGTCGTGGTTGCGGTCAGAGTTTCGCGAGGCGACGCCGTCAGCCCAGGCGCAACGCTGATGTTGGTCGAAAGTATGAAGTTGGAATTTGTCGTACGTGCCCCTCGGGGCGGTGTGGTCGATCGCGTTCACTTTGAAGTGGGCGAAAGCTTCGAACAAGGCGCCGCGCTGGTTACGTTTTCCGACGAAAGGCGCTGACATGCAGCGGATTGTTTCTCAGGTGGACACCACGTCGCAAGACTTTCGCCTTAACGAGCTCCACAACCGCCGGCTTGCGGCCGAGCTGAAGGAACGTCAGCGTTCCGCTCGCTTCGATCGACCGACACGAGACATTGAGCGCCTGCGGCGGCAAAACAAACTATTTGTTCGTGATCGGATCGAAGCGTTGCTCGATCCCGAAACTCCGTTTCTCGAGCTTTCAACGCTCGCTGGCAACAAGGCTTATGATGGCGAGGTACCGTGCGCCGGGCAGATCGTCGGCCTCGGCATCGTGGCGGGTCGCGAGGTCATTGTTCATGCAGATGATGCCAGTGTGAAGGGTGGAGCTTGGTATCCACTATCCGTGAAGAAGATTGTACGGGCATTGGATATCGCAATTGAGAACCGCCTCATGGTGGTCCATCTTTGCGACTGCGCCGGCGGATTCTTGCCTTTGCAGGCTGAGTTCTTCGCTGATCGCTACCACGCGGGTCGAATCCTGCGTAACCAATCAGTCCTCGCTAAGATGGGAGTGCCGCAGGTCGCCATCGTCATGGGGCACTGTAGTGCGGGAGGAGCCTACGTTCCGGCGCTGAGCGATTACAACATCATCGTGCGGGGAACGGGGGCCATCTTTCTCGGTGGACCTCCAGTCGTAGAAGCCGCCACCGGGGAGGTGGTATCTGCCGAAGAGCTTGGTGGCGCGGACATGCATACGCGCGTTTCGGGAACGAGCGACTACTTCGCGACTTGCGAAAAGCATGCGATTGCCATCGCGCGGGACATCGTCGCTCGCATAAAGCGTCCAACGAAAGAAGCGATTGATCAATCCGCTCCGGAGCCTCCCGTTTACAACGCATCCGAGCTATACGGCATCATTCCGAAGGATCCTCGCGTTCAGTTCAACATTCTGGAGATCATCGCGCGCCTCGTGGATGGCAGCCGATTTCATGAGTACCAGCCGTGCTATGACCGATCCCTGATATGCGGTTTCGCGCGTCTCCACGGATATCAGATCGGGGTTATCGCAAACAATGGCGTGTTGCAGAACCACAGTGTTCTGAAGGGCGCTCACTTCATCCAACTCTGCGACGAGAACCGGACGCCCCTGCTCTTCCTGCAGAATACTACCGGCTTTATGGTCGGACGAGAATACGAACATGGCGGCATCACCAAGCACGGCGCCAACCTCATCATGGCCGTCTCTGCAGCGTCGGTACCCAAACTCACAGTGATCTGCAATGGCTCCCACGGAGCGGGAACATACGCTATGGCGGGGCGAGCATTCGATCCTCGTTTCTTGTTTACTTGGCCACAATCGCGGATTTCGGCCATGGGGGCGGAGCAAGCGGCGGGCGTACTCACCCATGTCAAGGCAAGGCAATTGGCGCGTGACGGCGGGCGTTTGTCCGACCAAGAACTGGCAGCCATTCGAGAGCCGATCATGAAAGAGTATCGGGCACGATCGAGCGCCTATTATGCAACTTCCGAGCTTTGGGATGACGGTATTCTTGATCCCGTAGATACGCGAGACGCACTCTTAATCGCTTTGAGCGCTTCTCTTAATACTCCAATCGAAGCGCCACGTTACGGTGTCTTTCGAATGTAGCGTTGCGGTTTACGCGCAGTCGACATGGGTAAGGCAACGAGTACGCGCTTTCGCGCGACCCGCACTTCACAAGGAGAGCTCCAACTCAACGGGACGGGCTTTTCACTCATCCGACGCGCTACTCCCTTCCGGCGGAACGAACTCGTTTCCACCGACACGAAATAGCTCACAAGCTGAACAACGCCGAAAGCCTGCCCATGCACTGCCCGAAATGTCATGCCAATGATCAAAGCGCATTACACGACCCCTGGTGCGGCCGCCCGGTGATCGCCTGCAAAGCTTGCGGCGACTATGTTGATGACGGCTTCGCCGAGCGCGAAAGAGCTTGCGCCATAATCGCCGAGGTCGTGGCATCTAACTTGATCGGCAGGGACAGCGGTGGCGCTCAGCGCGCCGCAAGCGAGATCCTCCATGCGCTTGAGAATTCCGGCTTGACGATCCGTTGAGCCTGAACCTGTAGGAGCTCGCCCGTGGTCGAACACTTTTTCCATCATTTTAGCCGCGGCCTTGAGGCCGTCTACCATGATGGTTTTTCTCTTCGCGTTCCGCGCGATCAGCACTTTTCGCTTAGGCACCTTGCCGACGAATGGAAGTATCGCGACGCACCTGTTCGGTCTGTGCGCTCTGCTCAGTCGGATGATGTTGCTCAAGAGGTGAGTGTAACGAGATTCCAGATCACAGCCGCCACAGCTGTGGCGGCCGCCTACAACCCCCAACCGAGGAAAACGTGCTGATGGCCATCAAAACGTGCAGGCTCCGACATAAAACAGGATGCGGTCGATTCCGCGACAATCCACAGCGCCACCCGCAACAGTAACGGCAATCGATATTTCACAAATCGGACGATCTTTTCTTTCGGCCAACATAGCGTCGAAAGCAGGAGCGGAAAACGCATACCGCGCGCTTCGCGGTTGCACGGATGAAACGATAACTTGAGAGGACTTCTATGGTAAAGCCAGTTGTGATTGTGGTCGGCGCGGACAAGGGAGGAGTCGGCAAAACGACCGTATCTCGGACGCTTCTGGATTATTTCAGCGCGAACAATGTGCAGACCCGCGCATTTGATACCGAGTCGCCCCGCGGGACGCTCAAGCGCTTTCACCCTGCGATTACCGAGATCGTGGACATGACGAGAACCGCGGACCAGATGAAGATCTTCGATACGTTGAACTCGGGTCTATCCGTCACTGTCATTGATGTTCGTGCCGGACTGATGTCTCCAGCGCTGGCGTCCCTGCGCGATATAGGCTTTTTGGACGCCGCCCGGTCAGGCCAACTTACCTTCGCCGTATTCCATGTATTGGGATCGTCCATCGCCTCGCTAGACGAGATCGCTGAAACAAGCGATTTCATGGGCGGCGCAAAATACTATTTGGTCAAGAACTTCATCAACGACACCCAGTTCTTTCAGTGGGATCAGTCGACCTACGATTCCTATTTTAAGCGAATTAAAGACGCCACCGATCTGACCATCCCGAAGCTCAACGAGATGGCCTATGAACAGGTCGAGGTGGCCTCCGTTCCGTTCGTCAATTTCGTCGCGAACAAGGGACCACACGACGACGCCGCGAACTTCTCCTTCGTGCTGCGCGGCTACGTACGGCATTGGCTCGCCAATGTCTGGAGCGAGTATGACCGGATCAACCTAACCGATCTCGCCGGTGCGAAGTCGGTGACCCGTGCGGGCGAAAGATAGTCGCTTGCGGATCCATGCGCGCTGGACTAGCGATTTTGGCCACCCCGGTCTACATCATCTGCTCTGCAAGCCCGCAAGTCGGCAAGACGCTGATTGCTCGGCTCTTGAGCGAGTTCTTGCTGCTGAAGAACGGTGCGGTGCTCTCCTTCGACATCAACCTGAAGGAGCCGTCGTTGCTCGACTACCTCCCCTCCATCACAGAGACAGCGGATGTCACCGATACCTATGGCAAAATGCAGCTCGTTGATCGACTTATTCTAAACGACGGAGTGGCCAAGGTAATCGACCTTGGCTTCCACGCTTTCGACGAATTCTTCAAGATGTGCGGCGAGATCGGCTTCCTAAGCGAGGCGATACGGCACAACGTTGTGCCAATCATTCTATTTGTGGCAGACGTTGACCGCGTCTCAGCCCGTGCGCATGAGATGCTGCGGCGGCAGGTCCCGAAACAGATCCTGATCACCGTACATAACGAATTCTTTGTCCGCGGCGAATTGTTCGAGGCTATGAACCGCGGGCCCGTGGTGCGTTTCGCGGCACTGCCAGTATTTCTAAATAATTACATCTGCCGACTAGGTTTGTCTTTCACCGGCTATCTGCGTCATGAGAAGGACACTTCGACGGAACTTCATCAGTGGATACGGCGGAATTACACCATTTTCCGCGATATCGAGCTGAGTGTGATCCCCCAATGGTCGTGTTAAGTGAGGCCCGACAGGGAAACAATGCAGTCCATCGTAGCTTAGCTGCATTTGCCGGAGGAGCGTAACACACGATCACGGCCTTCAAAGAACGCTGACAATGGTGTGGCCAGTTCGGGGGTGGCTACTGTACGGACCCAACGACACAGGATGAAGGATAGTGAATCTCTCCACATTGATTGAGCGTAACGCGGCGTTCGCTCCTAACAAACCTGCGATCAACTTCGAGGGCGACACCTTAAGTTACGCCGACTTTAATCAACGCATCGGCCGGGCAGCACGGACCCTGCAAACTGCATTCGGCGTCAAGAGAGGCGATCGCGTTGCCGTCCTGAGCCTCAACCGCCCTGATTATCTAGTTCTCCTCTACGCTTGTGCACGGATCGGGGCGATATTGGTGCCGATGAATTGGCGATTGGCGGTGGCCGAGCAGCTTTTCATCCTTTCGAACGTGGGTGCTAAGGTTCTAGTCCTTGAGCAGGCTTTTGGAGCCGTTCTGCCGATATTGTTGGAGACGCTACCCGACATTGCAACTGTGGGCTTCGGCTTTGCGTCTCCCGGCGCGTGCACGTGGGAGGGCTTGTTGGATCAGACACAGGGGGACAGCTACGAGCCCCGCGCAGACCTGGCCGACCCGCTTCTGATTGTCTACACTTCAGGCACCACTGGCCGGCCGAAGGGGGCGGTGCTTCGCCAGGAGGCGTTATTGTGGAATGGCGTGATGAGCCAACATATGCACGCCCTCACATCTGACGATCATGTGCTGACCGTATTGCCGCTTTTCCACGTCGGCGGGCTCAACATTCAGACGACGCCTGCATTGCATCTCGGCGCGACGGTCACAATCCATTCACGGTTTGCGGCTGAGGCTACCCTTGCCGCGCTCAAGCATGATCGCCCCACTTTGACGGTCCTGGTGCCTGCGACCATTCAGGCCTTGACCGACCACCTAACGTGGTCCGGGGCCGATCTGTCGTCACTGAAGGCGGTTTCCGTCGGCTCCGCGACCGTGCCGCAGCACCTGGTTGATCGCCTGGTTGCACGCCGCGTTCCGGTGCTCCACATTTACGGCTCCACGGAAACAAGCCCCATTGCGATCTATACGAGGCTCGGCGGTGACCTTTCGCGGAAAGGGTCGACTGGCCTGCCCGGAATATGCTGCGAAGCGGTTGTCATGGATGATGCAGGTAACGAGTTGCCCGCGGGGTCGCCAGGTGAGATCGCTGTGCGCGGGCCCAACGTGTTGCAGGAATATTGGGGCAATCATCCGGCCACGCGCGAGGTGATGCATGACGGCGGCTGGTATCGTACTGGCGACATCGCCCGTCGCGATACCGACGGATATTTTTGGGTCCATGACCGTAAGAAAAATCTGATCATTTCCGGTGGAGAGAACATCTATCCGGCGGAGGTCGAGCGCGTACTTTTGGAGCATCCCGATGTTGCTGAGTGCGCGGTCATCGGCCGGGCGGATTCACAATGGGATGAGGTGCCGGTTGCCTATGTGATCAAACGATCCGGAGCCAGCATAGACGGCGAGACACTCGTAACGCATGTGCAATCGCATCTCGCACGCTTCAAAGCGCCACGCGAGATCATTTTTATAGAAGATTTGCCGAGAACGGCACTGGGTAAGATTCAGCATACAGTGCTCAAACAACTCGATTCCCGCTCAGGCGAGAAAGACTTCAGCGATTGACGATCGGCATCTTGGGGGTACGCGCAACGCTTCCTGTGCCGCTGCGTTCATGCGCTTCATCCGCGCGTGCCGATGCGAATCATCGGCGAATGCACGCTCCAACGAAGCACCTTCCCACGGACCAGATCGGCTGAAGCTGTCGGCAACACGTCGCTCGTCGAATTTTCGGGACAAAAGTTGACGCACTTTGCGATGGATGTCAGGTGTTGCCGATTTGTCGCTTCAGCAAGCGCGCGAAGGCGCCACACTTGCCCCCTATGTTGGCGGGCGAGCCTGCTTGCCGATTTAGAAGGCAGAATTCACATCAGACAGCGGGAGCATCGATGCTTGGTCAGAACATCATCTGTTTCGATATGCTTCACGAGATACGGCGAGCAATGAAATAGACGCACCGCAACTCTTCAGTGGGCACCAACGGCTGCGACCGCGATCGATCAATTCGGACAACCCGACATTTGCAAAGATGAGCTCCTGCGAACGTTTCGCTCCGCTTTCCGCGGTTCTATCGAACATGCGAGCCGAAGTTAAGACCGACGTGCAATCCCGCTCTCGGTCACCGTCGTTCGAACTATCTTTGCCCGAATAGCTGGTATGACATTTACAGAATCGGACTTTGTCGACCGGGGCGCATTCGGGCGAAAGCGCCCTTGGACGCAGCAGATCACCGACCGCGTATCTCAACCTCGCGCAGGCCTCTGCCTCCCGCGCCAAATGGAAACAGCATCCCGCTGAGGTATGCAACTCCTTAAGCTTTGCCGCAGCGCTTCCGAAAGACGCCTGGTCGCCCGCCGCTCAGGCCCGTGTACGTAAACCTGAAAGATCCACGTGATTCAGATTATTCCACCAAAGACGTCCACCATCCGGCACTGCTTGTCGGCTCGCGAGCTGTCCTTTGGACCCGCCCTACTGTCCTACGCGAGAGAGTTGCGGGAATTATATTACCGTTACTCGAGGTTTCTAGATGGCATCTCTCTGGGCCGGCGGCAGCGCTGGCTCCTTCTCGAACCCGTTTCCGAAGCCCTGACCTTCGCTTTCTGCGGATTGCTCCTGTTGCTGGCGTTTGCGATCTCGACTACTCGCCCCCCCTTGCAAGAGGATTGCCTAAAGGTTTCCGATGTCACGGTGTGCTTGCTCAACCGGCTCGGCGGGCCGATTGGCCATGGCGTACCGATCCCTCTTGGGGACTTTCCCGACGCGCTGATCAAGGCCACGCTCGCAACCGAGGACCGCCAATTTTACAACCATCTCGACATCGATTTCCCTGGCACTCTCCACGTCCTGCTAGTAGGGGCGCAGAAGGGCACCCACCAGGACGGCTCCACAATCACCCAGCAACTCGCACGGACACTGCTTTTGGATACCGAGCCCAGCATCGGACACAAAATCAAACAGGTACTGCTCGCAGTCTGGCTAGAATGGAATCTGACCAAAGATGAAATCTTGAGACTTTATCTCAACTGTGTCGATATGGGCGGCGATACCCTCGGTGTCGACGGTGCGGCGCGTTTTTACTTCAATAAGCCTGCTCGCGATGTGACCCTCGCTGAAGCTGCGATGCTGGTCGGCCTGATCAACGCTCCGACAAGATATGCCCCTCAGATCGACCTGACTGCCGCTCATGCTCGCGCCAACATGGTGCTGGACAACTTGATCCAAGCCGGTTTCATGACTGAAGACCAAGCGATCGGAGCACGGCACAACGCCGCAAAAGTGATCGTGCGCCGTAATGGGACTCCACCAAATTAGAACGATCGCTCGGAATCGCTCTCTGGCACAATTACAGGTGGGTGCCACCGTTGTCCGCGAAGTTTTCGCAAGATCCAATTCAGCTTGCGTCGTCGACAAAGAAGCTCACCAGAGCTCATTCCGATGGACGTATTGTGCTACCTCGATTGTCTTACTGTCAGCTGATCTCTACGACGCGTTTGAAATGTTGTAGCGCCCCAGTCCCCGTCGCATCTAAAACTATGCCGACTCTTATAGTATCGAGACAGTCGCCGCACCCTTGTCAACAATCTAAGGCTTTCCGAGTTTGCCGGCAACACCATCCGACGGCAGATCACCGACCGGGTTGGAATACGCTCTTTCACAACAACTGTCCATTTCTAGGCGTGTATGCGTTCCACACACTGACGTCGCTTCGGCTCGCCAACCGTAACCGCGCCCGGGCAGAGATCCTTGGGCCTCTCGACCGGTCCGGATTCGAGGCGTTGCGCGGAGTCGTCATTGAAGTGGGCGAGAGAACAGCTCAGTCTATACACAGCTACCGCGCCGCCTCGCGAATGGGACGACGGCCACGGCTGTCCCCGCGCACAGATAGATTCGATCCGTGATTTGACGCGTCAATCTTACTATTGGAGTGTACTAAAATATCGAATTTCGTTAAATACAAGCGCTCCAAACGGCAGTAGTCATCATGGCTTCAACAAGCGCCTGTATAGGCTTGATCGACGCATCGACATGCATTCAATGGGATGAATGACTGCGACTGCTTCGCGACGCGTTCCAGCGCCAGCTCTAAACGTCCCACTTCTGGCCAGCAGCGTGCCGTTGCTGAAAGGATATTCTACTGGAGTTTCCATTCATGGATCACCCTTCTCCTCAACAGCAGCATGCATTTGACGTTCTGGTGAGCGTGGCATTTGAGAAGTCATGGCGCTTTGTGGAGAAAGACCCGTTCCTGACCCATAATGCGGAGGCATTGCTCCGCGCTCGGCTGCGGGTCCACCTGGAACGTTCATTAGAAACGGGTGAGAAAAATGTGCTCCATCTGGCAAACAACGCGATATGGAATCTGCGTACCGAACTTGGACGGCAGCCCGGAAGCCCGGGAAGTCGGTCGTAAGTCCCAACTGCCATGGTCTTTCGGCGCTCTTGAAGGTGGGTAAGATCTACGATCACTGCCGTTGGTTTCGCGGGCCGACAAACTCACATCCTAAGTAAGTTCAGCAGCCACTCACAGGCGCTTAATTTCGATGCCGTATTTCCTCAGCGCGTAGCCGATTTGGCGCGGCGTTAGTCCGAGTAGGCGCGCCGCCTTTGCCTGCACCCAGCCAGTCTTCTCCATGGCAGCAATGAGGCGCTCCCGATCCGTCAGCTTCGCACCGCTCGAGATGGTACCAGCAACCGGCTCGGCCAGGACAGGCGGAGCCAGGACCGCAACCGGCGCGGCTGCGTCGAAGATTAGCGTCGCTGGCTCGGGCGATAGCTCACCGATCAGCGGGGACCGCGGCTTCGCTTCATCCAATCCGCTTTTCCATAGCAGGGCGGAAAGGCACTGACCATGACAGCAAGCAAAATCGTTCCTGACAATGAATGGCCCCGGCGCCAGTGTTGCAGTCCGCTGAACGCAATTCTCGAGTTCACGAACATTGCCCGGAAACCCGCAATTCATCAGCACGTCCACAGCACCCGGATCGAACGTTAGTGTACGACTGTTCTCGCTGTTGAAGTTTTTGAGAAACTCAGTGGCAAGCAGCGGAATGTCGCTGCGCCTTTCGCGCAGCGGCGGCAAAAGCAATGGAACTACGCTAATACGATAGTAGAGGTCGGCGCGAAACTCGTTTTTTGACACCGCCCCTTCCAGGTCCTTGTTGGTTGCAGCGATCACTCGGACGTCAACTTTCATGGTATGGCCACTACCGACCCGTTCGAACTCTTGCTCCTGAAGAACCCGCAGCAACTTTGCTTGAAACGAGCCTGATATCTCGCCAATCTCGTCCAGAAACAGCGTTCCCTTGTCGGCAAGCTCGAAGCGCCCTTTGCGCGAATTAAGGGCCCCGGTAAAGGCTCCTTTTTCATGCCCGAACAATTCGGATTCCAGCACAGTTTCCGGCAGCGCTGCGCAGTTCATTTTGATGAACGGCCGCTTGGCACGCGGGGATAGCTCGTGAATTGCCTTGGCAACCAGCTCCTTGCCGGTGCCTGATTCACCTCGCAAAAGGACCGTCGCATTCGACTTGGCTACCACCGCGATCTTGTCGAGCAGTCCGCGCAACGCCGGGCTGGTACCGATAATACCATCGATGTGAACCTTCTTACGCTCTCGCGCTGGCTGCTTGAATTCAAGCAGTTCCTTCTGCCATCGATAGCTCTCCGCCATGAGGCGTTTGCGGTCACGCGCGACCAAGCGATGGAGCTTCACCGCCTGCCCAATCAGGTTGGCGATCATGGTGAGTAGCCGGACATCGGAATCGAGCGGGAACATCGAGTCCAGGTCTGGCACACGCTCAATGGATAGTGTGCCAACTACCTTTCCATCGACGCTGATCGGAACCCCGATGAACGACAATCGCATGTGATCGGATACGCCGAGAACGTCCATGTCAGCTGCGCTAAAGGCCGGATGCTTGGCGATGTCTTCAGCGACGAACGGCATGCCCGTCGTCACGATCTCATCAATCGCCTTTTGCGGCAGGCGCATACGGTAGCGCTCATCGCTTCCTTCGCTCCAGCCAGCGCCGACTGCAATCTCGGGCACGTCATCGTCTGCCAGGAGAGACACGACACCATGCCGCATCTGCAAAGAGGACTGCAGCAAATCGATAACACTTGCCAACGCGACTTCGAGCCGCGACGGGCTAGCGAGCATGTTCGATATTTCGAACACTCCTCTGAGCGCGATCTCGTTCAATGGCAGGACCACGGGAAGGTTCGATCCGGCTTCCGGGCCTTGCCACTCGTATTCGGAATCAATCTGCACCCCGACAACGTCGACGCCGCCCTTGCTCTGTGCAGTTAGTTGGCACTTCGAAACATCGTCTTGCATCTCACGCTCGATCTCGCGCTCATTCTGATGGCGCTAAGATATAGCACTTTTTCATGGCACGACGATAAAGAAGGGGCTTTCATTCGCGTCACGTTCCTTCAAACAATTGAGCGGAAACTCTTTCGAACACAACCGGCGTCCATTTAGCAAAAATGAGCACAGATTTCTCCTATGTGGGCGCATCCGATCACATCTGTTCCACGTCAAGGATCGTCATCTAGCGTGACCTTGGTTCTCACTCGAGGACTAGATCCGCTTTTCCCCTTATTAAGGCACCCAGTATCTGCAGTGAGGGTCGTGATATTCTGCGGTCGATTGGATGCCGTGCAAACGCGCTGCACTCTGCATACAGTCTCGGCAACGTGAAACGGACGTTAACGTCCATTTCCGACAGTGACGCCGGAGTGCGCCATCGTTCGACACGTCGATAAATGAACGGGATCTTTCCTTCTTTTGTCGTTGTCCATTCACCCACGCGTAGGTTGATGCAGGATTTGGACCAGTCGGATACACAAAGCGCCAGCACGATGCGACGCATTGTCACGCGCGCAAACGGCTTAGCCCCCTTCCGGACATCAGGCGCGTGTCCTTTCGGACGGCGGTAAGTGGCGTGTATCCGCTCCTCTTCTAACTCGCGAAATCGCGCCGGCGGACATGTGCGCCGGTATCTTTTTGCGCTGGTGCAACCGCAACAGTGGTGTCTTGTTTGTCCGAAACCCTTCAATGCATCCGAAGGCGGACAATTTCTGAGCTAGCCGACGAACATCACGTCCGCGAACGCGCTCCTTGAATTGGTGGCACAGTTCTTCAACGCGTAGGAAAGGAGGCTGCGCGGCTTCGGGGCAACCCGACGTCTTACAGCCATCCATAGGCAGCGAGCACCGCAGTCCACTTACGGGCACGCACATCAAGCGGGGAGGTGTTCATTGCCTCGGCGCACACCGGCCGGCATTGCAAACCAGATGCAGCCAGCTCATAGGTCAGATTTATCGGCTAGCCGTTCCGCAAGCGACATGTCGTTCCAGCGGCTGGCGCCTTCTTGACTTCGATGATGTGCTCTAGAGACGCACTCGACCTCCAGGGCCCCTTGGCCAATCACCAACAAGGCCGTTGGCCGACGCGAAGACGTAAGTCTGCCCACCCGGCTATCGACACCGCTTCGCGGGAAGCACTTTAGCCGCTGCCCAAAGCGGGGGGTCTGATCTGATCGGCGGAACTCATTTCGAAGCCAGGCACTCTGCCGCGCGGGCGCCGCGCTGCTTGAGCCTCGGCAAATACACTGGGCCCCGAGGGAGCATCCAAAGTCGTCGCATGATCGGCGTGATTATGCGTTATGCGGTTTTTGAGATCGGGTGACGTTTAGGTGGATCTTCAATCAGGATTAAACGCGTCGGATCATTCAAATCGAACTCAATAATGCGCGGCGCGACAAGTCGAGCATAGCGCGTAAAGGCGCTGGTCGGGGGAAACCGAACTACGGTATCGCATCGTCCGAGAAGGTACATCTCGATAAGAGCCGAAGATCCGCCGTCCGCCCCCAGCTCGGCACTGTGTAACGGGCCGGCTTGATCCGCTTGAAAGCGCTTTGAGATAGTAAAGAGGTCAGGAAACTTGACCGAGACCAGATCCAGAACCTTCGGGCTATCCGTGCACAAGAAGACCTTCACGGGCTTTGCATGGGGCAGAGCTTTGGCCTTTTGGATGGCAGTGCACACCTGCCGCAAGGCAACCTCCGGATCGGCCCAGTAGGGCCTGTGCGCCATGATATTTTCGCCATTGCCGTGTCGAACATGAACGCCGACGACGCTGCACCCCTCAAAGTATTCTTGATATATCGCGTTGATCCGAGCTTGAATTTCAGACCGCAGTTTGATGCCGCGAAATATCTGTCGCTCGGCGTCCTGATCACAAGCCCACATCAAACACGCATCGCACACCACAGTATTCGCGTCAGTATCGTCCTCGGACTCGAAAAGCTGCCTCAGCTCGTCGCGTTCTCGGAAGATCTGGTCATCTGGTCGATAAACGCAATCGATCGATGGCCGATTCCACCACGTTGGAAAGAATGGTCCGGGAAGTGAGAGATTGTTGACCTGATCATCGCAGATCACACGTACGCCGCCGATCTCATCAATGTGTTCGAAGAATACCCGAAACGCATTGGTGAAGGGTTGACCGAGATAGCAAGAGCCCCGCCAATCGATGACCAATGTACGGCCTGTCCGCTTTGCGTACTGCCAGGCTGCCGCGAGCGACCACAGGCAATCACCGAGACCAGTGCGCCGCCGAGAAACGACGAACCTTTCCTTCCTAACCTCATCACCAAGCATTTAAATTTTCCTCGCCGCAACGCACCGGATCGATCAGCAGGCGCGCACACTTTAGCCCAAGCCCGTCGCCATGCTTCACGGTCCGGCAACTCCTGATCAGCCGCTTGGGCCGAGTGACTACCCGCTTGAACGATGGTGCTCGACACAACATTGAGCAGGTCCATCGGCTCCCTTGCATAGGAGCGCTATCACCGGAGTACGCTCTCCTCCCGGGCCTCGCACTCATGTTGAGAGATTCGACCCAACCATGGTGAGCGCGCTTACGCTAGTTCCGTCATTTGATGGGAAGCACTCTTCAAGTGAATAGCGCCTGAGGGCGGATGTAGGCGAACCCGGCGCTGCTCCCACAGGTCCCTCAGTTCTTCGACGAGAGCCTCACGCTTCGTGTGGTCCAATACCATAGAATCGAAGAGGTCACGGAGGACGGCTTCGCCCTTGACCTGCATCAGCAGATCGAACAACTCATCTGAGATACGCACTGCGCCACCGCCTGAAAACGTGGTGCGGACCTCGCATACCGTCTCTTGCCGATCTCGCACTGTGTGAGCGCGAACGCAATACAAGGATGTATAAGGTGGCAATGAAACCGCGAGCGAAGTCCAATCGTCAAGCGTTACAGCTCGCTTTCTGACAAGAAACGGCCCGACCACAAGAGCATCGAGCTCGGTCGTCAGAAATGTGGCGACGGCGTCTGCAACCGAATCCACGATCGGTTCGGCATTATTGTTGAAGGAGGTATTGAGCAGAACTGGAATGCCCGTCCGCTTCTTGAACTCATCGATAAGGCCCCAGTAGCTTGGATTTGACTTGCGGGACACTGTCTGCAGCCGTGCAGTGCCATCGACGTGCGTAATCGCTCCCAGCAAGTCGCGCTTTGAATCATGCACGCGAACTACGAAGTTCATGAATGGAAACTCCCTTAAGCCAGCCGGGAGATCGAAATATTCGGGGGCGTCCTCCTCCAGCACGGAGGGCGCGAACGGCCGATAGCCCTCGCGCTTCTTGACCATCGCGTTTATGCGATCCTTGTTGGCTGCAGGTCGCGGGTCGGCGAGAATACTGCGGTTGCCGAGCGCACGTGGTCCGAACTCCGATCGACCCTGCACCCAGCCGATGACTGCGCCGTTTGCCATCCAATCGGCCGCCCTGCCCGCCACGTCATCACTGCGTTCAATATCGAGGTGCCCGGCCCATGCAGTCAGTTCCTGCTCCACGGCATGTTCGGTCCCGACATTGGGCCCCCAATAGACCTCCTGGAGCCGCTCGCGCGGCGCGGACTGACCAATCTCATGAGAGGCCATCAGTGCAGCGCCTAACGCGCAACCGGCATCGTGCGCCGCAGGCTGCACGAAGATATCTTCGAAGAGCCCTGAATACGCCAGCTTACCATTCACGGTGCAGTTGTGAGCTACTCCGCCAGCCAAGCACAGCCGCGTCATGCCCGTGGCTTCTCGATAATGCCGAAGTATGTGAAACACGATCCGTTCGAGCGCTTCCTGCAATGAAGCACTGACATCGCGGTGCTGCTGAGTGAATGGCATTCCCTTCCGCCGAACCTGAATATTGCGGACCAGCGTCGGACCGATGCGATCCAGATAGAGCCGGTAGCCGCCGTTATCGCCCAGTTCGTAGAACTCCTCGAACAGCTTGCGATAAGGAACGGGGTCCCCGTACGGGGCAAGGCCCATGACCTTGTACTCGTCGAACAAGCTATAGCCGAGGTATCGTATCGTCTCGAGATAAAACAGCCCCAAAGAGTTGCTTTCCGGGAAGCTCTGGAGTTGATTAACCTCGCTTCCAGCTCCGATAGCAACGAGGCCGGAGAGAAACTCACCGCCGCCATCGATTGCAAGGACCAGACTTTTCTCGAATCCGGACATTGCGAATGCGCTTACCGCGTGCGCCTGGTGGTGACTTACGAATGAGATACGGGACGGATCAACCTCGGCGCTGAACTCCTGAGTCAGCATCGTTCGCAGCAAAAGCCTGGCATCCATCGGAATAGCGTTGGACGGCTGCGAAACGAACAGGCGCTCGAGCATCGTATTGCAGTAGGCTTCGGTTGCATAGAACGCGATGCGATCGACGTCGCTCAGTTGAACACCTGCCGCTTCGAGGCAGTATTGGATCGCGTGGCTTGGAAATTTGTTAGAATGCTTGACCCGATTGAGGCGCTCTTCTTCAACGGCCGCGATAACACGTCCGTCGCGCACGAGCACAGCTGCGCCATCGTGAAGGAATGTGCTTGGAAGCTCGGGTCGACATTCATAAACCTTGTCTAGTCCGCCGCTCACGCCGAGACACAGCATCTCACTCTCCATTGATTGTAAAAGGCTCAATTGTCACCAGCGGCCTCTCAGCCACTCGCCGCTGCATACACCAGCCCGACAACACCGGCACACGAGACCTTGCAGGCTTCACGGATCTCCAAACCATGGGCCGTGCGTTGGTCAAATCTTCCACCGCGGCCTCTTAGCGCATCAGGCGTCGGAGAAGCAGCGCAACCGACAACAAGAACGGCACCACCGCGTAAATGCAGAGTGCGCCAATATGTGTGCCGACGCTGCCGACTGGCCGGCCAAGCATCGCCGGGCGAATGAGCTCAATCGAATGCTCCAGGGGCAACAAGGCGGCTACGAGCTGGAAGGCGGCGGGCAACTGTGTGATCGGGAACACTGCGCCGCAGAGGAACACCATGGGTGTAAGGACTAGCGTCTGGTAGAACACGAAGTAGTCGTAGCTGGGCGCGAGTGATACGATGACCATCGCCAAGCTTGCAAAGACGAATCCCGTGAGGGCGATTGCGGGTAGCGCATAGAGCATGGATGGCCACGCCGCATAACCCAGGCCCGCGGCAACGATTGTAATTCCTGTGCCGGCCAGCAGGGCCTTGCTGGCTGCCCACGCCACCTCACCGAGCAAAATGTCGCCGAGCGTCAGCTGTGTACACAGCATTGCTTCCCAGGTCCGTTGAGTGTGCATGCGGGCGAACGTTGCGTAAATTGTTTCGAAGCTCGCCGAAGTCATCGCGCTGGTCGCGACCATCCCTCCCACCAGAAAATCGATATAGGAAGTCCCATTTACACGGCCGACGATTAGGCCGAGGCCAAAGCCAAGACCAAGTAGATTCGTCATCGGATCGGCAAGATTGCCGAGAAGCGATGCTAGCGCGACCTTCCTCCAGGCCAAATAATTGCGACGCCATACCGCGAGCCAGTTACGCGCGTTGGCGGGCATGGCGGCGCCGTAAGTCATTCTCATCATATCTCTATCTCGCGTCCGGTAAGGCGCAAGAACACATCTTCGAGATTCGCCGGACGCTCCAGAAGGCGCAAACCCGCACGCCCTCGCAACTGCTTCCGCACTTGGTCCAGATCCGGGGCATAGCAAAAGATGGTCTCGCCGCTCTGTTCAATGCGCTGCGCGTAAGGCCTGATCAGTTCAATGGATTCGTGTGGATTGCCGCCATAGATCTCCATGACATCGCAGCCAATTTGCTCGTTGATTAGCGTGTGAGGCTCGCCTTCAGCGATCTTGCGTCCTTCTTCAAGTACGCACAGCCTATCGCACAACCGCTCTGCCTCTTCCATAAAGTGAGTCGTCAGCAGGATAGTCTTGCCGCGCGCAAGTAACGAGCGCAGTCGTTCCCAGATCAGATGACGGGCATGCGGATCGAGACCAGTCGTCGGCTCGTCCATAACGAGCAGTTGCGGATCATTGATCAGCGCACGTGCCAGCACCAGCCGCCGCTTCATGCCGCCGGATAACTCAGCAACGCGCGCATCCGCTTTGCTTCCAAGACGTGCAAATTCGAGCAATGATGGAATGACTGCCTCGATTTCACGCGCGCTCATGCTGAAATAACGCCCGAACACCAGCAAGTTCTCGCGGACGGTGAACTCGTTCTCAAGATTGTCAAACTGCGGGACTACGCCCACACCTGCACGCGCCAAGCGAGCGTGAGCCGGTACTTGCTTGCCGAGCACGGTAATCTTGCCGGCATCCGGCGGAACCATGCCGAGGATCATACGCACAATCGTGCTTTTGCCAGCGCCATTCGGTCCGAGCAATCCGAAGCACTCTCCCGCCGCAACAGTGAATGTCACCCCGTTGACAACGACCTTGCCGCGATATGATTTGTTTACCGCGGCAAGGTCGATAGCTACACTCGACATGTGTCCATCTCAGCTTGTCGTTCGGACGACGGCACTTTCGTTGCGAGCGTCTTGGTCCAGAGTAGACCCTCGCACCAGACGTGTTCGACGCGTCCCCATTCGCAGGCCGCTGCAACATCGGGGAAGAAGCCACGTCCATGGTGGTTAGCACTGGTATTGCAAAGCAGCGGAATGCCCGTGAGCTTTTCATATTCAATGAGCAGCTCAGCAACCGCATGCTGGGATGTTCTGCTAATCGTCTGCAGTCGTGCAGATCCGTCAAGGTGCACAACGGCCGGGATCCTGTCTCGCCATTCTGGCCGCGTCTGATGATCGAAGAGCATGTAAGGGTCCGGCGTTCCAGGATCGAAAATGTCCGGCGCTCGGTCCTCCAGGCATATTGGCGCAACAGGGCGGAAATGTTCGCGAAATTTGATGTCGTTGAGATAGTCCTTCATTCCCGGCGAGGTCGCGGCGGCAAGAATGCTTCTGCCACCTAAGGCGCGTGGTCCAAGTTCGGCGCGACCAGCGAGAAACACCACGGGCTTATTACTTGCAAGGAGCGCGGCAAGCTCCACTATGCTGCACGGAGCGGCGTCCCATTCCGCTAATGCATCGCCGCGTCTAAGGGCCGGGCCGCTATAGACCGACCATTCCAGTGGCACAAACCCCTTGTCCGCCACCATTGCTGAGCAAGCGGCCCCGACTGCGGAGCCACTATCATTCGGAAACGGCGGTACCCATACAGCATCGAACAGACCGGTCGCACGTAACGCACTGTTCCATTTGATGTTAAGACCGCAGCCCCCGGCTATGCACAGATTGCGCGGCCCCGAAAAGTACGAATGCCGCAGCAAAGCAAGTCCCATCTCCCGCACGAGCAGGCGCTCAAGGAAAACATGAAACGATGCAAGGATATCTTCGGCTCGCTTGGCGTCTAATCGAAGTGCGCTTTCTGCGAAGAAGGCGTGTGTAGCCGCGAGTGACGCCTCGCCGTTATTTATGTTTTCACGGTAATGCCGAGCGGACTCCGTGTCCGAAGCAAAGTGCGTCTCATAGAGGCTGCTAAACACGGTTATGATGTCTTCATCAGGTGCCCCCAGACCGATATAGGCCATCAGTTTGCCCGCGACACCCAGGTCCCAATTGGTTCGGTTAGGCTGCCGGTACGGCCCGAAGTGATGGCCAGCGACAGCATAGGCATGGCCGATCATTGGGAATAGGCATTCCAGGAAGCGGCCGCCACCAGGTCCTACATGATAGAGCCGTGGAGAGATGCAGCCGTCCCACACGAGGCAAAAGGCGGGCTCGCCCGCTTTCGCAAAAGAACTAGTGCAGTATGCGGAGGCAACGTGGCCTGTGACGTGCGCATAGCTTCTGTAAGAGAAACTCTTGCCGTCAAGCGCAAGACCAGAGCCTTCGTGTGAAAAGAGGAGTCCCTCGGTACGTTCCACATACGGCGCACCTTTGAGAGTGAGACGTTCTGCCCCACTCAAAACCTGGAATTCCGATTCGACTTCGCCATCCCAACCGTCGATGACGAACTGATCGATATCGCTGGGAGCGCGCCCGTGTTCCGCCAAGGCACGAACAACCGTGTCGAGATTTTCGATGGTCTGGTACCGCCGATTGTTGTCGCGTTTCTCCTGCTCAATGCAAAAGATCAGACGTCCATCCTCCACAAGAGCGACGGACCCGTCGTGCGTTAGCTTGATGCCACAGATGCGCATAATGCCTCATGCTAAGATTGGTTTTTGAATGGAAGTGAAGACCAGTTCGAATTCCGAAAACAAGCAAGCAAACAGTCTTCGTTGGCCGACTCGCCTTGGCATTGCACCCGCTCGACCTCGACCAATGTCTCGCTCAACATCGCGATGATCGTTTCTGCGCCGGCAGCATGCCCCCAACCCCGACAAGTGGCATCACGCGCTGATCCGAAAACCAGATGACCATCCGGCGCAAGCATGCGCATCAAATTTCCGACGGCCGTTCGCATCCCGGCGACATCGCGGAGGTAGTAGAGCACTTCGGCCACCACGATCAAATCGAACAGCTCCGCTCTCGAGAACTGTTCGATGTCGGAGACGAGCCATGTGACGTGCGACCATTGCTTCGTCCGGAGACTTGCCCGAGCGATCGCTCGCGGCGCGACATCGACGACTGTAAGTCGTTCGCAGTGAGGCGCCAACTTTTCCGTGAACGCGCCGGCAGCGCATCCGACTTCGAGCGCATTCCTGATAGAGCCATTGGAAAGTGAAAGCCGCAGCATTTGCCCGTGGCGCTCACGCTCGAACGGTTTGCCGTCCAGTTGCCACGGATCATCGGCAGCCAGTTCTCGCTCCAACAATTGGTGAGTCTCATCCGACTTCATGGCCAGCCGCTCCTCAGTCCGCACCGTCACTCGCCGCTGCAAGCGCGGCCGCGTCACCGCCAGAAGTACGGCGCGAACCATCCCGGCTGCGGACTGGCATCGCTGGGTCTGATTGAGGCTGCTGGCTCTGCTTGAGCGCCTGTTCTGCGCCAGGCCCGAGGGTCTTTGCCGGCTTGCGTGAGAGCCAATCGCTGTTGCTTAACGTACACAAGGCATATGCTTTTACTGGAAGTAGCAGAAAGATATTGATGGGCGTGTGCAGGGAAAACGCCAGAAACCGAAGTTGACGAGCACGAAGGGCCGCTACGGCGCATCGCACCAATGTCATTGATGCGATCGTCAGAACTGTCCACCATGGCACTGTGCCCGTGACTGCGACCTGCGCCATGCCCGTTACGACCGAAAACGCCAGAAGAAGCGGTCCGAGGTTCTGCCCGATAACATCTAGTGTCAGGTATGGGTCGAGACCTGGCAAAAGGCGCAGCGCAAGCAGCGTGTCTCGGAACGTGCTCCGGGCCCAGCGAAGCTGTTGGCGCAGATAGGGAGCCAACCTATCCGGAACGAGCGTCGCGGCGTAGGCGTCGGAAACGTACTCAGTCCGAAATCCTGCTTTCAGCATAAGGATCGTGAGATGGCGATCCTCGCCGAAATCGCTTGGCTTTCCTCGAAAGTACTGCGCTTCGTATTGATCCAGCAGCAAGTCGAGAGCGGATCGTCGGTACATAGCGCATGGGCCGCAGCAACACATGACCGCACCGAAACGCGCTTGAGCTGCGCGCTCTTCATTGCACGCCAACCAGTACTCCATGTCGATCAAACCAGTTAGCCAGGTGGCGTTCCGATTGCTCGCCGTCAGCTGCCCCATAGCAGCACCGATCGCGGCATCCTGCATTCTGAGCGCAAGCTTCCCGACCATATCGCTCGCGAGTATTGTGTCCGAATCGACGTTGAGCACCAGATCTCCGGACGAGCAGCGGATCGCGGCAATCTGCGCCTTCCGCTTGCCAACATTCTTTTGTAGCAGAATGAAGTTGAATCTCGAGTCACGCGCAAATTCTTGATGGACAGGCGCCACATCCTCACGATTCCAAGAACCGTCATCAACCACATAGACGCGCAGCTGTCCGACGTAGTCTTGGCTTGCGATGGATTGTAGACACGCCAACAGCGTGCGCGGGTCCTCGTTGAAGCATGGCACAATCACATCCACGCTCGGCACTGCTTCAGGGCGGACCGCATGTGTCGACACCGCGGGCGCGTGTGTCGGCGAGGCATGGAACGCCTGCGCGGTCTTGTAGACAGCTGAGAGCAGCGCATAAGACGAAACGATAACAGTGCTAGTTGTATCAATCAGATTCATGGGCTTGGTTTGTTTCAGTGAAGTTGGGGAAGCGGACAGATCGCAAATCCACGATCCCGCAGGGCTGGAATAAGTTTGGGGAGCGCCTTCAGGGTCTGGTTGCGCAGATCGGCATGAATGCCCCGTCCCAACTCATCGGGCGGGCATCCATCGTGCAGGAGCACAATTGCACCGGGGCGGACGGATGTTAGCACTGCGTCGACGATCGCATCGACGCCGGGGCAGGACCAGTCGCGCGGGTCAACTGACCAGTGGAGAGCGGCCAAGCCGGCCTTCGCTGACATCGCCAGCACTGCATCGGTCCAAATGCCATAAGGCGCCCGCACGTGTCGCACCGAGGCTTGCGGGCACGCACATCTGATAGCCCTACTCGCCGCTAGTATCTCATGTTGCACTTCATCTGGTTCGCATCTGGATAGATCCGGATGCGTCATCGTGTGGTTTGCGACCTCGTGCCCCTCTGCGATCATGCGTCGGATCAGCCTCGGCTCATTCGCAGCGTACGTACCAATTACGCAGAACGTTGCCGGTGCGCGAAATTCCGCCAGCACATCGAGAATATCCGGCGTACAATGGGAATTAGGCCCGTCATCAAACGTCAAATAAACGCCGCAGCCGACCGTATCCTCGGCGCGCTTGCTGCGCGCATCGAAGGCGAAATTGGCGTCTTTCACAGCTCTGGCCCGTTACGCTCGATGATTGTTCCAGGCGGCCACTCGCTCATGGGCCTCGCTATCGGAAACACTACGAGAAGGGCATCATCGACCCGAGTTGGCGGCAGGTTGGCATAGATATCGGCAAGAGTAGACCGCACGCGAATGCCTGGAATAATCGTCGCCAAACCCGGGCGACCAAGTAGCCTGTGGATATGCTCTTTGAGTTCATGTCGAACCGTACCGAACCCGAATGGAACGCCAAGCTCCTGCAACACTGGATACATCACACGCATAGAATGCGAGATGCCGAGTCCCTCGAGGTCCGGCCGTACGGCGTACAATCCGAGTTCAGCCACTAACAGATCGACTTCGCCGACCTTGATGAACCGGCGCAGCGCGCCGATATGAGCCGCCACTCCGCGATCATCGTAGCCAACTACACGGAGCTCAGGTCTCGCGCCGGCCCAGCTTCGATCGCCTTCAAAGGGTTTTGCATTAAATACCCCGGTTGGCCCGTAGGCACCGCGAAAGAACTCGGAGATCTCGACGTGGTCGGCGAGTTGTAAGTCGTTTTCCCAGCACGTCCTCCACTGGAGTTGAGGGCGCATGAAAGGATCTCCTGCTTCTTGCAGCGTTCCTGAGGCACGCATCAGGTGAGCGACGAGCAGTGCGATGGTGCTCGTTCCATGGTGTCGCCAGAGACTGTGGATGATGTTGGCTTGCTAACGGCGTTTGAGGCGCGACCTGCGAGGAGCAAGCCTTTTTGGACATTCCAGATGTTGGATGGGCCGCAGCTAACCGTCGCCATCGCCTTCATCAGGCGCGAAGCGGTCGGGACTGCTACAGCTATAGCTTCATGTACTGTTCTTGATTCCCATTTTTGCTCATTGCACCTAAACGCCCGTTCTTCGCGGCGTCTCTGCACAGCACGAAAGCTATCGAAGAAGCACGCATTTACCCACTCATATCGGAGTAGACAGCTCGCATTGAAACGTATGTAGGGACTATACGATGGTTTAAACCGCGCTCCTGGAGGCGTTATTGAGCGGCTTGCGGTTGCCATTAAACACGACGGTGATGTAGAGCTTTTCTCATGAGGGAGCATTTTTCGAGGGTGCCGCAACTCCGCTGCACCCGGCGCCATGCTCCCCAGCTTGCGCAGCGAGAATGCTGACTGCAGGCAAAGAAAGCGGGACGGGACGATGTTGGTCGCGCCTTGATTTGCACCATGCAATCTCTGGCACCGACCTTGATGCACGCGATTAACCTCGTGCCGTTCAATGATCTTAAGACGAGCTTGAGCGCTCGCTGCATGTGCGATCGGAGATCGTTCGCACGGGTGTCTAATGCTGGAATCGGTACAATGTTCTCGAATGTTACAATCGAATGACGACCGTCGAGCTAGGCTGCGCGCAACCGCGGACGGAGTCTCGTCGCCTTTTTTTGCGATCTGCCGCGCCACGCTCCGCTGCTCCAAAACCTACCAAGTTCTTAAAGTCTGTCAGACTCCTAGCTGGCGCTGCGCGAACTGGTAAAATCGATTGTTTGGATGAGAAGCATCTACATTGCGGATAGGTGACTATGCGTTTCCGGGGCCTTGATCTAAATCTCCTCGTCGCGCTCGATGCTCTCATGACCGAGCGCAATCTCACGGCGGCAGCACGCAGCATCAACTTGAGTCAACCGGCCATGAGCGCGGCAGTTGGTCGACTGCGCGCTTATTTCCGAGACGAGCTCTTTACGATGAGGGGACGCGAACTTATCCCAACTCCACGTGCGGAAGATCTCGCCGCTCCAACTCGGGAGGCTCTGCTCCACATCCAGTTCTCCATTACGTCCCGGGATACGTTCAAGCCGAGTGAATCCGACCGTCGTTTTAGAATCTGCCTGTCGGACTTTGTTACGATCGTATTGTTCCGAAACGTCGTCGAGCGCGTCGCACGAGAAGCTCCCGGCATACGGTTCGAGCTGATGCCTCTCGCGGACCCGTTCGATCACCCGCTCGAACGCGCAGAAATCGACTTTCTTGTCGTGCCCGAGGTATACATGTCGCATACGCACCCCAGGGCGCCCCTCTTTGACGAGACAATCGTGTGCGTCGGTTGCCGTTCGAACAAGCAGCTGTCTCGGCAGCTTACATTCGGACGATACATGTCGATGGGACACGTTGCGGTCAAGTTTGGGCGTTCTCGAGTACCCTCCATCGACGATTGGTACATGAAAGAGCACGGCCTCAGGAGACGGGTTGAGGTCATCGTGCCGAGCTTTAGCATGATCCCGCACATGCTAGTGGGCACTGACCGAATAGCCACGATGCCCTTGACGCTTGTGAAGTACTTCGCGAAGACAATGCCACTGCGGATCAACAAACTTCCGCTACCACTTCCTGGTTTTACCGAGGCGGTCCAGTGGCCTTCGGTCCACAATACCGATCCGGCGAGCATATGGATGCGCGAGGTTTTGTTACAGGAGGCAGCTCGCCTAGCTCCTGGGCGTGCGAGTTCTAAAACTCGTTTAAGCCATCCATCGAGCAACCCTTCATCAGCTAAAGACTCGGCTGCAGACGCTCAAGAATGACAACAGCGGCTCGCAACCCGCTCCTTGCTCTAAAAACTGATGTCGATGACAATGGCTAGGCAATATCGCTTGCTGTGCCAGCGATTTTTCACGATCAGGTCTTTTTCCACACAGCTCTCGCCTGGACTTGGTGACGTCAGCTTAGTGGACGTCACTCTTCCGATTAATGCATTGCGCCGCCAACTGATCGCGTTGCACCTCTTGGCCAGCGTTCGTTTTCCTCAAATCGATTCGACTCGCCACAAGAGGCCCTTTGGCGAGCGATTCATCAGATCAGCTGCTGGCGCGTCGACTGACAGCTATCGATCGGGTCACCGATATCGAGGCTACTCGACCATCTCGACCGCGTTGTCGCGCCAGCGATTGACTACGAAGCCGGGAGACGCATTGTCTCCTTTAGCATCAAATCGAACCTGTCCGACCACGGTCTCAACTTCTTGCGACCGAAGTGCTTTCGCTACGCGCAGAGCATTGAAGGAGCCCGCGCGCCTCACCGCATTCGCCCATGCTTGTACGGCAGCATAAGTGTAGAGCGTGTAGCCTTCCGGAGACCTGTTTGATGCTTTCAATCGAGCTACGACGTCGGCCGCCTCAGGCTTTTTGGTGGCATCAGGCATGAATGTGAAGAGAGTGCCGTTTGCGGCACCACTCGCAATCGCCCAAAACTCGCCGGTCATCAAGGGATCGTTAGCCATGACCGCGAAACCGGCTTGTGCGTCCGCCGCTTGCCGTACAATCAAGCCGATCTCGGTGTAGTAGCCACCGATATAAGCGATCTGAATTGCTTCTCTCTTCAGTCTAGTCACCAGCGCTGTGTAGTCCTTTTCGCCAGCCATATAGCTTTGCCGCATCAGAGGCTGCAGACCCGCATCATTGAGACGAGATGCAACAATGTCTGCAATGCCCTTTCCATCAGTGCTCTTGTCATCAAGGATGGCAATCTTACTCGTAGAATAGTGCCGCAAGATATAATCGGCGGCGACTAAGCCTTGCTGATCGTCACGGCCGCAGATCCGAAAAACCGTCTTGAGGCCCCGCTCAGTCAGCTGAGGATTGGTTGATCCGGGCGAGATCTGGATAATTGCTGCTTCAGCGTAAACGTCGGAGGCGGGAATCGATGAAGAGGAGCAATAGTGACCTATGACCAACCTGACCTGATCCGACACCAATCGATTCGCAACGACCACGGCTTGCTTCGGATCGCAGGCGTCGTCAGCAACGATCAATCTGATCCTTGTATTGAGAAGCACTCCGGAAGAATTCAAATCATCCACGGCCGCACTAGCACCATACCGCATCTGCGCACCAACCGCAGCGTTGCTGCCCGTCATGGGACCCGCCACCGCAATATAGATGTCGTCGGCGGACGCGACCGAGACCAATACAGAAACAAGGACCACAGCACCGGCAACCGAACCCTTGCTAAAGAATGCCATTTGACGTCCCTAACTGTGGTTTGCTCTTCCGGTAAGGCTTGCCCTGGTTTCGACGCGGATGTTAGCGGACGCACAGAACGTCGCCTTGTCTAAGCGATCGTCCGCTCAATCCGATAGTTCCTCCTACCCGCCTATCGATCGGCATCATCCGGGGCGCGTGCACGCCGGCGGGTATGGCCGCACCCATCCTGCGACATCGCATCGAGGCGAGCAGGTAGTTCGTCCACACTCACGTTCGATTCGGTGTTCTTCGTGATGTTGCGCAGACGATCGCGCAACTTGGTTGCGCGCGCGACCTGAAGCTCCGCTCGTTCCAATTGCTCGCTTAACAAGTTGGGAAGCGAGGATCTGCCCTCCATCGCTCTCCGGATCTCTTGCAGAGAGAAGCCAAGCTCGCGAAGCGCCAGAATGTGATAAACTCTCCTGACGCTTTCACAGTCGTAAATCCGGTGACCACCGCCCGTGCGCTGCGATGCTGCGAGCAATCCCGTGTGCTCATAATGACGCAGAGCGCGCACCGTCACGCCGGTCGCCTCTGCAAGTTCACCGATGCGTCGCCACCGACGCCTGAGTACTGTAGGTCTGGTCATGTTTCTCTTTTTCAAACCTACAACCTAACGTCACGTGAGGTTCAAGCGGTTTCGACGGGCTGGAGATTTTGTTGCCAACTTGCCGCCGGCAACATCGAACCTCGGACTCCGAGGAGCGCCTTAGCGAGCTGGGTGACATGCAAGATACAAGCGACCACTCTGCTGCCAAGCGCTAGACTAGGCGACTGACTCAATGGCCACCATCAGCCTTCTTAGGAGAACCAATTCGGCCTCACCAGCGGCGATACGTCCGAGTACAAGCTTGGCAATCTCTGTTCGATTGACGGGAGTTCGCATACTTGCAGGTAGCGCCGCCACTACCTCATCATAGATCTTTCCCAACACCGAAAGGTCTTCTGGATCGAAAACACCACTTCGTACCTGCAACACTTGCACCGTCTCTCCTGTCAAAACATCGCGCCGGCGGCTGGGCTCCTTGCAAGGGCGTTTGGCTGCCTTAGGGCAAAAAAAAGACCGACCTGCGGCGCGTCAGTCTCACGAGCATGTGGACTTGTCGCTCGATGCAGCACTTCGGCGCACCGGCGTGATGGATGCGGGCAACGGTCGACTGGATTTTGACCGCGCAACCAACATGGAGAGGATTGGAACGCCGGGGGCGACGCCCTTCTGCATCGTGCTAAGGTATGGGGATCGCGATTTGTCGTCGGTTCGCGTTTCTTTCAAATTTCTTTCGAGCCCAGTTCTACTTCGCTCACACCGAATCGCTCAGCTCGTGATGAACCAGCCGGAAGATGAGCAATTTTCGAGCACTGACGCGTTAAGGCATGCAAGGCATTGTCGCTGCCTGAAACACAAGACTGCATACACGCGAACGGGCACTCCACTCGACCTTCGTCGCCAAACCGAAGTCGTACCGCCGATTTTAGGCACGACCTCAACGGTGTGGCGTGAAGTCCGATCGTTGCCTTTCTTTAGAAAGAGACGACCCGCAAGAGTTCAGCCAGTAAGCCCCGATCCGGATTACCCGTTGCATTCGAACTGAATGCTGCTACTAGCGGAAACTACATCGACTGTAGTCCTGGATCGGCACCAACATCGTAGCGGCTGCGGCACTTCAGTATCATGCAGGACGGTGCGCGGCTCACAGTGAGGCTGCAAACCGGAAGAGCATGATCAGTATGCAAGACCACCGATTCAAAACAGAGAACCGCCCCAAACGAGCGAAAACACGAATGGAATTTTTCGGCTCGCAGAGTTGCACTGTCCTGGCGGGGCCGATGCAGATTGCGTTTGAGCGCGAGCTTACCTGAAGAACCGCCGATGGCGCAGCGAATGAATTGATCGACTAGCGTCTATTCGGCTTTGGAATTCATATGGACGTTCGGAAATTACGCGTTTTCGTGGAGGTCGTACGGCAAGGCGGGTTCTCTAAGGCTGGCAAAATCGTATTCGCGACGCAGTCTACGGTGAGCAAGGCGGTCAGGCAGCTGGAGGACGAGATTGGTGTGCCATTACTTGACCGGATCGGCCATCGCAGCAAACTTACCGCTGCCGGCGAGATTGTTTATCGTCGTGCGATCAGGATTCTGACAGAACGGGACGATCTCATTTCCGAATTGAACGAGCTGCGCGGCCTGAAATGCGGCATTCTCAAGCTCGGTTTGCCACCGGTTGGCAGCGGCACGCTGTTCGCGAAACTATTTGCGATCTATCGCAAAAGTTATCCAGGCGTCGACATCCGGCTCGTGGAGTACGGATGCGAGCGCCTGGAGGAGATTTTGCTGTCGGGCGAGATCGAACTTGCCGCCTCGCTTCTTCCCGTATCGGAAGGCTTTGAATGGCAGGACGTCAAACGCGAACCCCTCACTGTTCTGCTACCGGTTGACCATCAGCTTTCACAGTGTCGATCCCTTGATATTCCGACATTGCGAGAGCTTCCGCTCATTCTCTTCGAAGCCGGATTTGCATTGAATCGCGTGATTATAGAGGGTTTCCGACGGCACGGTTTTGAGCCGCGCGTCGCAGCGCGTAGTAGCCAGGTTGATTTTATCATCGAGCTTGCGGCTGCGGGCATGGGGGTCGCTTTTCTACCGCGGATGATTGCCGAGCAACGCACACATCTTTCGATCGCCCGGGTGCCGCTCGACGAAGCTGATACGGACTGGCGCATTGCGATGATCTGGCGGCGCGGTGCTTATCTGTCGCATGCCGCGAGGGCCTGGCTCGATCTGGTGGCTCGCACGCGCGTCGAGAATCATTCCGGCAACGACTGAATTGCAGTCGAACAATTCATGTCGATCAAAACCGCTGCCACGCAGATGTGTTTGGGAGGCATTCGCGCTTCGTGACGCCGACTTCGCGTGGCGAGACACATTGTCGCAGTTCTGCCAACGCCGGTGCTGAGTGTGGGATCAAGAGCAGCGTTGGAAACGTGAATGATCTCTGAATGGCCTCCCCGATGCGATCAACCGAAAGAGAAGCATCGAATGGATTCATGTCCAACACGAGAAGCGGCTGGGTTCGCGGCTGGGGCGAGGCATATCTCTCGGGCGAGATTGCCGTCGCTGCGTCAGGTTCGGGCCAGGCAATCTACCTCTCATCAACGGCCCTGTTTGGTTGTCATCGTGCGCGCGTGCCCGTCCTCGCGATCGCCCAACACTTTCGCGGCGGAAATCAGTGGGTCGTATTTCCGGCAAAGTCCACCCCAAGATCCTCTTTAAGGAATGGAGCCACCGTTGCGATTTGGCTTCCGCGACCAAACGAGCCTCGCGCATCCTTAAGGTAGCCATCCGCGAGGCGTGGCCTCCACAATCCAGATTCCGCCGGGGTTGCCGAAGCCACTGGTATGTGAAGCCGCTGAATGTACGACTGGCACGTTCCTTTCCTGGAATCACCGGCAATTGAGTTTGAACCACCCTACTACAGCCGCGTGGCTGGCGGCGATTATCAAAATCCTATCTTGGCTTTAACAGTACATTCGCTAAGGAAGCATTGTGGAACAAAGAGCTGGCTCCGGTTGTTTGGACAGCGCCCCGCGGAATTTAGGTGGTTTCCTGCCGGGTTATGCTGACTGCGGGGCCTTGCGATTTTGATGCAGTGGAGGGAGGGCGAAGCCCGACCGGAGCTGCATCAAAATCGTCGCGACGATCATGCCGCCGCCGCGATGGTCTGCGCCCCAAAATAGGCCTCATTCGGCGTTCGCTCGTCAAGCGACGAATGAGGCCTGCCGCCGTTATAGAAGGCCAGATATCCGAAGATCGACGCACGTGCCTCGGACACGCTGTCGTAGGCATGCAGATAGACGTGCTCGTATTTGATGGTTCGCCAGAGCCGCTCGACGAACACGTTGTCGCGCCAGGCGCCCTTGCCATCCATGCTGATGGCGATCTTCGCGTCCAGCAGCACGCTGGTGAAGTCGAGGCTGGTGAACTGGCTGCCCTGATCCGTGTTGAAGATCTCCGGCTTGCCGTGTCGCGCCAACGCCTCCTCGAGCGCTTCGATGCAAAATGCTGCCTCCATCGTGATCGAGACCCGATGAGCCAGCACCCGCCGGCTGAACACATCGACGACCGCCGTCAGGTAGACAAAGCCGCGCCGCATCGGGATGTAGCTGATGTCCATTGCCCAGACGTGGTTCGCTCGCTCGATCTTCACCCCGCGCAAGAGATACGGATAAATCTTATGTCCTGGCGCAGGCTTGCTCGTGTTTGCCCGCCGGTAGAGCGCCGAAATCTCCATGCGCTTCATCAGCGTCGCCACATGGCGGCGGCCGACCGAAACGCCTTCCCTCCGCAGCAGTGATCGCAGCATCCGTGCCCCGGCGAACGGATAATCAAGATGCAGTTCGTCGAGCCGGCGCATCAGCGCAAGGTCCTCGGCCGAAACCGGCCGAGGTTCGTAATAGACCGTGCTACGGGCAAGGTTCAGAACCTTCGCCTGCCGCGCGACAGGCAAGTCGTGTTCGCGGTCGATCGTAACCGGCATGAGGCCCCCACCTAGCCCTCCCTGGGCTTACGCGCGATAGAGCCTAGCATGAGCTGATCGGAGGAGGTGGATCGATGGTAAATGCCATGCTTGATGCCAGGCAGGAAGGTGACTCCTATCGTCGTGTCCAGGTGATCACCGGGGAGCGCCGGCGGCGACGATGGACGGGCGAGGAGAAGGCCCGGATCGTGGCGGAGAGTTTTGAGGAAGGCACGAACATCTCCGAGGTAGCGCGGCGCAACGGCGTTTCCCGCGGGCTGCTCACGGTGTGGCGACGCCAGATTACGGCAATGGCCGGCAAGGCGCCGAGCTTCGTGCCGATCCAGATTGGCGCCGAGAGCGGCCAGCTCTCAGCGTCGGCGCAAGCGAGGCCCTTGAAGGTGACCGCGCCGCCGACCAGGGCCTGTGGGGTGGTCGAGATCGAGGTGAGTGGGGCGCGCATTCGCGTCGAGGGAGAAGTGGATGCTGCGACGCTTTGCACGGTGCTGTCGGTGCTCAGAGGCGATCGATGATAGCGCTGCGGCCCGACCTCAAGGTGATGCTGGCGTCCCAGCCGGTCGACTTTCGCAAGTCGGTGCACACGCTGTCGGCGCTGGTGAGCGAAGCGTTACACACGAGTCCTTATGACGGCACCGTCTTTGTTTTCCGTTCCAAACGTTCCGACAGAGTGAAGCTTCTGGCGTGGGACGGCAGCGGCATGGTGCTTGTAACGAAGTGGTTGCACGAAGGGCATTTCACCTGGCCGCCGATCCGCGACGGCGCGGTGCATTTGAGTGCGACGCAGCTCGCGATGCTGGTCGACGGGCTCGAGTGGACGCGTGTCTCACCCAAGCCTGTGAAGCAGCCGGCCGTTGTCGGCTGAGAGGCGAGGATTTCGCTGGAGGGTGTCGCGCGCGGATGTATCGTCTGGTCATGGCGATTCGCCCTGACGCTCTCCCGACCGATCCGTCAGCTCTGACCGAGATGGTGCTCGCGCTTGACGCCGAGAACGAGAAGCTGCGTGTGGCGATGCAGACGCTCAAGGAGATGATCTTCGGGAAGCGCTCGGAGCGACTTGCGGTGCTCGTGGACGAGCAACTCGCGCTTGAGCTGGGCGATCTCGAGACCGACGCCACGCCACCTGCCGCTGCCAACGACGATGCGGCAGCGACAAAGCGGCTTGACAAGCCGCCGCGGAAGAAGGCGCGCCGCAACATCGGCGCACTCCCAAAGCACCTGCCGCGCTGCGAGCAGGTGCTGGAGCCGGAGGCGACGGCCTGCCCGTGCTGCCAGGGTCAGCTCCACAAGATCGGCGAGGACGTCAGCGAGGTGCTGGACATCATCCCGGCGATCCTGCGGGTGCTGCGCACGATCCGTCCCAAATATGGCTGCCGCAGCTGCACCGATGGTGTGGTCCAAGCGAAGGTGCTGCCGCGCCTGATCGAGAGCGGCATGGCCTCGACCGCACTCGTGAGCCACGTGGTGGTCTCGAAGTTCGCCTGGTATCTGCCGCTGTACCGGCAGGTGCAGATCTTGGCCGGCCAGGGCATCCAGCTCGACCGCGCGACGCTCGCCGGCTGGGTGAGGCGTACCGCCTGGTGGCTCAAAAGCCTCTATGAGGTTCAGCTGAGGACGATCCAGAGCGCGCCGCGCGTGTTCTGCGACGAGACGCCGATGCCGGTGCTCGACCCCGGGCGACATCGCACCCGCATCTGCCAGTTCTGGGCGCATGCCATGGATGACCGACCATGGGGCGGGCCCTCGCCGCCGGCGGTTGCCTACGTGTTCGCGGCCGGCCGCGGCACGGAGCAGATCGCCGGACAATTGACGGACTTTTCCGGCATTCTGCAGGTGGACGGCTATGCCGCCTACAAGGCGCTCGCCCGCGATCATGGCGGCGAGATCCAGCTCGCCTTTTGTCTTGCTCATGCCCGACGTAAGTTCGTCGAGGTGTTCAAGACGACGCAGTCGCCGTTCGCGCGCGAGGTGATCGAACGCCTGCAGGCGGTCTATGCGATCGAGGCCGAGATCCGCGGCTCGAGCGCCGAGCAGCGGCTCGCCGTCCGTCGCGCCAGGACCGCTCCGTTGATGGAGGCGCTCAAGGCACGATTGACCACAATGGTTGGCCAGCTCTTCTCGCAGTCGAAGCTGGCGGAGGCGATCAACTATGCACTCAATCACTGGGACGGGTTGACGCTGTTTCTTCGCGACGGCCGCGTCGAGGTCGATTCCAACACGGTAGAGCGTTCCATGCGCCCGATTGCCATGGGAAGACGCAACTCATTGTTCAGCGGCAGCGACGGCGGCGCCGAGAGCTGGGCGATCCTGTCGTCGATCGTGAACACGGCAAAACTCCATGAACTCGATCCTCAGATCTATCTGACGGACGTGCTGGAGCGGATTGTCTCCGGGCGAACCAAGAGCCACCAGTTCCACGAGCTGCTCGTCTGGAACTGGAAGGCGGCCCGTGAGCGCATCGCACAGGCTGCAGCATGAGCCCACGTCGCCCTAAAGCTTCATCGTCGATGGCGGCCGCCGCCATGCCGCTTGCGGAGCTCGAGCAATGGCTCCAGGCTCGCGTCGATCAGCATCCCGCCACCAC
Organism: Bradyrhizobium iriomotense; assembly: GCF_030160715.1. Classification (GTDB taxonomy): domain Bacteria; phylum Pseudomonadota; class Alphaproteobacteria; order Rhizobiales; family Xanthobacteraceae; genus Bradyrhizobium; species Bradyrhizobium iriomotense. Next base: position 21,877 of record NZ_BSOW01000030.1, on the reverse strand, counting down.
CAGTCTTCCCATGCTCGACGGCTACGTCGCCGCGATCGTGGCCGGACCGGTGTCGATGAGCCCGCTCGATTGGATATGCCCACTGCTTGCCATCGATGCCGATGCTTTCAACCACGGCGGCACCCCGGAGTTCGCTGCGATCTCCGCCGTCGCGCTGCGTCATAACGAGATCAGCCAGATCCTTTCCACCACGCCTAACCAGTTCGCCCCGATGCACCGGCGTCAACCCAACGGCGACGTCGATCCGCGACCATGGTGCCAGGGATTCTACGCCGCGATGCGGCTCAGGCTGTCGGCGTGGGCGCCATTGCTGGACGCCAGCAACGTCAATCACCGCCTGCTGCTGCCTATTCTGCTGCACTGTCGCGACGATCAGGCCGGTCCACTGCTCGGACCGCCACGGACCGGCCGCGAGACCCGAGACTCTCTGCGCAACGCCCACCTCGATATTCCCGCAGCCGTCGAAGCCATGCGCCAATACTGGATGCCGATCCGCTACGCACGCGCACGCTGATCACCGCCGACGTGGGAGCTCATACCGGTTACGGTCGATCAGCGTTTTGCGCTCAGAAGGCCGGCTTTGCTGAGCGCGCCGGACAAAAAATCGTTCTCAAGCGCCAGTTCCCCAATCTTGGCGTGCAGCGCCTTCAAATCGACAGGCGCTGCCGTCGATTCCGACTTGTCCTGCCCGAACACGCCTGCCGCTCCTTCCAGGAGCTGGTTCTTCCAGGTCATGATCTGGTTCGGGTGAACATCAAACTGCTGAGCCAGTTCGGCCAGCGTCTTCTCCCCCTTCACGGCGGCCAAAGCCACCTTCGCCTTGAAAGCCGGAGAATGCGTCCGGCGACTCCTCTTCGTCATCTTCGCTCCTGATTCGCGACGAGAATCCTCGCCGCTGTCAGGCAGAAAATCCACTTAAGCTACTGCCCGAGTTTGCGGAGCCAGCTCTCAATTCGATTTCCGTAGCGGTTACAGGCACGGTTACCGCGTCGACGACGCAAACGGTAAGAATGGCCTTGCGTGGGACTAAAATGCAGCGACCGAGTCGCTTGCGATGAGCAGTTGTCAGCTCTTAACAGCATCATATAGCGGTGACTGGACGACAAATTACATCTACATCGGGCAGAACGTCGCCGGTTTCGATCCTCTCAATACATTTTGCGTGTCACATTCTCCCCAAGCCGCATGCCCGATCCAGCGCTTAAAGATTTCGTGCAGTAGCTGTCGTATGGTCGTGATCGTAGCCGGGCGTGACGTTCTACGGAGCAACATTTAAGGACGAAATCGTTCACGGGAGATCGCGGCAGTACTTCCCGTCCGTCAGCCAGACTACAGCCTTGGCGACGATTCGCGGTGATAGGCGCTGAAAGGATCAGCGCGCGGCAAGCCTGCGCGAGACCTATAGCGCGATCTCAGGACAATCCTTACCATCTCGCATAGCTGGCTCTCGTTCTGCTTTACAGCATTCATAAGCTCGACTCTGTAGCGCTCCATCGCATGGCGTTCAGGAAAACGGCCGACCGACAGTTGGAGCAGCCAGGAGCCGAAGAAGTACAGCTCGGCTGCATCGACAGTCTCGAATGGTTCACCATCCGGAGACATCTGGTTCGCAAAGTCCGCGTACCGGAAAGCAGTTGGGGGGCAATGGGGGATACACCCCAGCATCTTTCAGATCTTGAATTAACTCTCCCGATTTTTCTGCCTGCCTTGTCGGCGTCGTCCGGAAAAATGAGATCGACTGTATGAATTTCCAACCAACGTTGGAGCGAAGGTCTTTTGCGGAAACTTCCGAGCCTTTTCATTCAGATGGGCCAAGTCAAACACCAAGTCTAACTGACTATTTGACATTGACCGACGAGCTCGCTCTCTTCTCGGGGCACGATGCCATCAACTGCGGCTTCGCGGGCGGCGTTCAGTGCGTTATGCATGTCCGCGATCAGCTCGCTGGGACTTTCCATGCCAGCGTGTATGCGAATCAGCGGTCCAGGGAACGCAAGCGAGGTTTCCATTCGTTTCGGTGGCTCGACGAGCAACGCGAGACTTTCGTACCCGCCCCAAGACAAACCAATCCCAAAGATACGAAGGCTACTAAAGAGAACCGAAAGTTGCGGCCGTGACATCGGCTTTAGAACAATCCCAAAGAGTCCACTGGCGCCCAGAAAGTCTCTCTTCCAAATGCCATGGCCGGGATCGTTGGGAAGCGCCGGGTGCAACACCCTATCAACAGCTGGATGGGCTTTCAGGCTTTGCGCCAGAATAAGGCCGTTTTCCCAATGCCGCTTCATGCGCAGAGCTAGAGTACGAAGTCCCCGGAGGGCCAGATAGATATCATCTGGTCCGCCAATTTCGCCGAAATGATGCGCAGTTGATTTCAGTGCGGACCATGCCGCTTCATTCGCGGTGGCAATGCCAAGCAACGCATCGGAATGGCCAACAATATACTTCGTCGCAGCCTGAATCGAAATGTCGACACCGTGCTCGAACGGCCTGAAATACAGAGGTGTCGCCCACGTATTGTCCATAATCACAAGTGCGTCCGACCGATGTGCAATCGCCGAGAGTGCCGGCACATCTTGAACCTCGAACGTCATGGACGATGGCGATTCCAAATAGATGGCGCGTGTATTTGCGCTTATTTTCGCTGCCAATTCTGACGGCTTGGTTGGACAGAAATATCGCGCCTCGATTTGCAGCCTCGAAAGAACGTTGTCCGCGAAGGCTCTCACGGGCGCGTAGACGCCGTCACTGATCAGAACAGCATCGCCCGCTTTCAGACAGGCTAGCAGCGAGCGGGTACAAGCAGATTGGCCTGATGGGAAGAGAATCGAACGAAAGCCGCCCTCCAACTTGCAGACGGCGGCCTCAAGCGCGCGCGACAGGGGCGAGCCAAAACGACCGTAGCTAGGATTGTCTTTGTTCCGGTCGTCCCATTCCTCTAAGGTTTCCGAAATAATGGTTGAGCCGCGGTAGATCGGCACATTCACCATCCCAGCGTGTTCCGCCGGCGCGCGACCGAGATGACAAAGTAGAGTTTCCGTGTCTCGTACGTTTTTGTCGTCGCTCAGATCCTTCATGCCAATTTCTCTTCCATCCCATCCCGCTCGCGCCATGTCGCCACGCTCGCGGATTCACTTGCATGCTTCCGCTGCATTGCAGGTGCAACAACAGTGCCAATCTCAAGCAATGCTACTGCGACATCACGCCGGTGATGCCTCTTGAGCGTTGGCTAGAACGATTCAATTGCGCGACGACCAGAACTGTTCAATACGACTTTGACGTTTGCCCAATTCGCTAGCCGGATGCTCCGCCGCACGACTCGTTCACGAGATTATGTATGGTGCGGTGCTTCAGCGCGCCCATTATCGAGATCGGCTCTTCGTAGCAAGTGACACAATTTTCCGATGATTATCGAAATCGCTTGAAACGAACGTAAGGTGAAGTTGTAACCTACCAAAACTGGGGAGGCGTCGGGGCCTTCGACGAACGAGGATTGTGAATGTCTCAAACGCAAATGTTTGCGCCGCGCCCGTCCATCACGCCTCCCGACCGCTTCCGAGAGATCGCCCGGAGACATTTGTGTGCGCCCGCTGGAGAGCATCGACGTCACCCCTCCACTCGACGCATGACCAGGCCCCCGACGGACGCTCTTGAGCGCGGCCGTGGCCGAACAGCAGACACCATTCTGTCTGAAGCCACGAGCGACTACCTAGAGCGAAGTGTCGCTGAGGTGCTCAAGGCCAGTAACGACTATTCGCTGGAGTTGAACAGCACCCTAGTTGCGCATTCTTTTCTGCTTGATCATGGCAGAGTGCACATCCGACGAGCGCGCAATCCTGCTGCGCTACACAAGTTGTAGTTTTTCGTTGTAGTTCATGCAACTGTTAGGATAGCCATATAAGAACAGGTGAAGCCCCGCCGACCGGCTGTGGAGAGCCATGGCCGGCCTGCTGGTGCGGACGCTCATGCGCAAAATACAGAGTGTTTCACTCAGATGGGACCATCGCCATGCTTAGAACCCATGCCTTTCGACGGAGCGACCACATGTCAGACGCCAGGCTGCTGAGCGCACTCTCATCCCTTTCACACGTGGCAAAACAGTTGGAAATTCCACCGCCCGCTGCCCCTGAGCTTGACGCAAATTGCGTCAAGCTCAACATGAATGAGAACCCATTCCCGTTGCCGGCAATCGTCAGGGAAGCCGCGATTGCAGCCTTTGAGCGGCATTATCTGTACCCGGAAGATGACAATGTCGGCCTAAGAGAGGCGGCCGCCTCCACTTACGGCCTCTCTGCCGATCAGGTGATTGCAGGGAACGGTTCGTCTGAACTCCTCGGCCTTATCTACAAAGCGTTCCTCGCTCCAGGCGATGCCGTAGCGATGATGTCACCCGGGTTTTCATTTAACCGCAAGCTCGCCATGTTGCACGAGGCCCAATTTCTGGAGATCGGGTGGGGTAAAGACCATTCCCTACCAACGCACCAACTGCTTTTCGGCCCCGCCCGAGATGCCAAGTTCGTCGTGCTCGCCAACCCGAACAATCCGACGGGAACGTTTGTTCCGATCGCGGATATCGAAAGGCTCGTAGTACAATCGGATCGACTGATCGTACTTGACGAAGCGTATGTCGACTTCGCGCCCGATAACGGCCTACGTCTCGTCAATCGCTATTCAAATCTTCTGCTGTTGCGCACTTTTTCAAAAAGTTATGCCACCGCGGGCCTTCGAGTCGGCTTCGGTTTCGGTCACCCCGAGCTTATCGGCAGGCTTCGTACGATGCAGAACCTCTTCAACATGAATGTGATTGGTCATGCGGTCGGCATGAGCGTCATTGCGCATCGAGCGGCTTTCGAGGAGAACCATCGACAGATCATGCTCGAAAGGGATCGAACGAGCGTCGCGCTATCGAAGCTTGGGTTTACTGTGTTGCCTTCCCACGCCAATTTCTTGCTAGCCCGCGTGCCCGAAGGACACGATGGCGCTTGGTGGCAGGCCACATTGCAGAGGCAGAACGTGCTTGTTGCGTTCTTCCCCGAAAAAGGTCTCGAGAACTTTATACGCATTACGATCGGCACAGAAAGGCAAATGGATGTGTTTCTTTCAACCGTAAGTCGCATTTCTTCATCGTCAAACTGACCCCAAGCCAATTATTATTCAGATTCACTACATGAGGTGATCGAGTGACAAGTACCCTTCCTTCAAAACTAGCGTTCGGCATCTTCGATCACCTGGACGCAGACGGCCATGATGTCGCCAAACAGTATAATGATCGCCTCCTACTCGCCGAGGCATGCGATCGCCTGGGGTACTATGCTTATCATCTGGCCGAGCACCACTGCACTCCGCATGGGATGAGCCCCGCACCGAATCTGTTTTTGTCTAGCGTCGCACAACGCACAACACATCTTCGCATTGGCCCGATGGTCATGCTGCTTAGCCTTCATCACCCCCTGCGAGCTTTTGAAGAGGCCTGCATGCTGGACCACTTGAGCGGCGGCCGACTTGAGCTTGGCATTGGGCGCGGCTCCCTTCCAATCGAATTGGGCTATTTCGGGGTCAGTGCGGACGCAGCACCAGGCCGTTATGCAGAAGCCAGCGAAATCCTAGTTAAGGCAATGCGAGGCGGCTCGCTCTGCTACGAGGGCGATCATTTCCGGTTGGATGACGTTCCATTGACGATATCGCCTCATCAGCGACCGCATCCCCCGACATGGATCGCCGTAAATCAGCCGGAGTCGGCAAGCTGGGCCGCTGAGATTGGCGCAAACATCGCAAGCATCGGACCTTCATCGTCTGTTCGAAGGGTCACTAATGCCTACCGCTCGCGTCGAGAGATACGCTTAAAGACGAACGATCAATCGTCGCCGTTTCTTGGCTTGCTTCGCATGGTCGTAGCTGGCAGTTCTGAAGCAGATGCCTATTCACTCGCTGCGCCGGCTTACGATCGCTGGCTCCAGAACTTTAAGTTCCTTTATGACCGCAACAACATCCCCACTCCACCGAACCTACCCCTGACCTTCGATGCAGCAATCGAGAGTGAGCTGTGTGTCGCCGGGACGGCCGCTTCGATTCGACAAACTCTTCTTAATCACATCGAAGAGGCGGGTGCCAATTATCTTCTTTGTCAACTCGCATTTGGTGATCTCCCCCTGGATGCTTCATTGAACACGGCGATCATCATTCGATCCGTCGCTGGCGCTGGCTGGACATGAAGCTCACCGTGCCGGCGCTGGCGATGAATGGTTGCCTGCTATATCTTTTGACGCCTCCTAAATGCTAGACGCTGGCGGCTACCTCGACCATCGCACAGCTTCACTTCTTACCTGTCTTGCTCTCGCGCCTAGACTTGAAACGCATGCAGTAAGCTAGGCGGCGTTCCGAATTTGACGAGTTCGGCTTACCAGGTCTCCCGGCTTGGCGGCGCAATTATCCCGAAGCCAGTGGGTGGCACCTTTCGAGCTAGCCTCTTTCGAGGTTACGGCCGCGGCTGGCGAGACCGCGCCTAACAGCGCCAGACTGGTTATTGACGAACCCCGCCGCACGATCTAATCGCCAACAGTGAAGTCGTCGCGCACTAACTCTTGCCATCCGATTGGGCACGGGAGGCTGCGACAGCATTTCTCGCCCGGCCTACCGCTCTGCTCGCCTCGACGGTTTGAAGCTGGAATTTCGGAGAGCTGCAAGTGGTGAAATGGGTCTTTAGAACGCACGCAGGAAAGGCTCAAATCGTCCCCACGCCAAAGGGATTTGCGATCGTATTTGCCGGTGAGACGCTAGAGTACCACAGTTCCCCGGCAGCGGCGGCCGAGGCACTGGCGAAGGGCGCGTGCCCTTGGCCCTCGGCAGGTGATCCATCGAACATGGGAATTCCCGAAAGCATCAGCGAATGGCAGCGCCTGCCATAGTCTTGTTTGGTCGGTCGAGGGGTCGTGACGGCCTGAAAGCCGAGGCGGGATAAGGGATTTCAAGTCCATGCGGGCGTGAACGCATGTGCGACGGCGCGGGACACGGAGGCTCTCTATTCAGATCTCGCTTTTCGGTATGCGCGCAGATGGCATTTGCTTTGAGATCGATTCAGCAGCTTTGCGAGCACCAGCGATCATCTAGCTGTCGTCTAGTCCCGCCCTCTGTCGTCATTTCGGGTGACCGGGCAGGTTGTGCACTCGATGGTTGGAACCAACGCATCGTCCCGGTCAACGAGCGTGATGCCTCCAAGCCTCGTTGAGATCGCTGAGCGCATCTCTCAAGAGAACAGGCAAAAGTCGAGCGGCTCTGTTAGTGACGTCGCTCTCGAGCGAGTAATCTACGTCCATAACTCCGCACCGCCATTTCTCTTTCCGGTTACGAGTCTAGCCACCGGGGTTGAAACGAAACTGCAAGACACGACACTCAATCGTGTGGTAATGTTCGAAGCTCGCCGCGACAGTTAATAAGCGGACTGCCGTCCCCTGGGCGCACCGCAACGGTCCGGCCGATGAACATCCCGTGCGTACCGACGACCTCGTAGTGGTGTAGAACGCACTCGAGAGCGCAGATCGCGCTTTGCAATAACGGTACATCGAGGGTCCCCTGATCCCAAGGAGCCGTATCGAACCGTTGGATACCTTTGGAGCCATCGCGGCCGGCGAATCGCAGAGCGATGTCCTGATGATCAATAGCAAGGAGGCTCACGCCAAATTTGCCGTTCGCAAGTATCGCATCGTGTGTCCCCGAACTGATATTGATGCCAACCAGCAAACAAGGGGGCTCTATGCAAATCGAGGTAATAGAACTCACCGTTAACCCACGCCGCTCAAGCGCCGTTCCCGTCGCCACGATCGCAACACCGCTGGCCAGATTTCGCATAGCCTGACGAAACTCGGCCGCCTCGATTGATTGAATCTCACTCATCGGACAAGACACCTAGGAACAGCAGCCCGCCTGTGGGGCAACGTGCAAGTTTGAGCCTTCGCCCTGTGCGGACATCGTGTTGCTCGCGGCCCTCGGGCTCTCCGACCTGGCGGCGAACAGTTTTGCGCCTTGTCACTGGCATTGGCTGGTCTTTGTCGAGGATCGATTGGGCGACACTTCTGGCCTCGACTTGACGTAGCCGAGCTTGATCAATACCACCGCCTGGGATGACGTGGGAAGGTCGGTCGTGGTCAGCTGCGATCGACCAGCTAGCTGATTGCGCTGAAATGTTTGTTCTTGCATGTCGTTTCCAGTTTCAGGTGGTCCGAGGTGGCCTTCCTCCCCGATCGAGATGCGTTCTTTCGGCTCGGTGACACATTGAGCAGGCGCCTCCGTTGGAACAATGCCGGTACGGGTGCCTCGGTCGAGTTTTTGACGAGACTTATCGTCATGATGGCCGAACATATCGCTAACGAGACTGCTGCGAGCCTCACAGTGACTGACATCAGCCCAGTCGTTCTCAAGGCGTAGGGACCAACGCGCCGCAACAGTGCGCAAACTGGTCATTTGCTGCGGTGCTCGGTGGTCCACAATGTTCCGACGTGCGATCAGCATTCGCGAACAACGCCATGTCGCTAGAGCCGACTTCGAACTCGTCGCACCAGGACTATTTGCTTCAGCGCGTTGCACTTCGACGCGTCCTCCAGATCCACAGACCATGTGAAGGCTGCTACTCTCGGCGTAGCTATGAGCGTTCCGGATCAACCGGTTGGACGTTTTGGTTGTCATTGATATGCCCCGGTGGCCACAGCTTAGTTTTTGGAGAGCAGCGCGCGAGTTGCTGTCGTCAGGTCGGACTGACGCATTAGACTTTCGCCCACAAGGAAGGTTGCGATACCGGCTCGTGAGAGCCGCTCGAGATCAGTGAACGCGCAGATTCCGCTTTCGCTGACAATCAGTCGATCCTTCGGGATCAGCGGTGCCAACGTTTCACTTGTCTTGAGATTTGTCACAAACGTGCGCAGGTTACGGTTATTGATGCCAATCATCTGCGAGCGGAGCTTGAGGGCGCGATCAAGCTCGGAGTGGTCATGGATCTCGATCAACACATCCATACCGTACGCTAAGGCCGCAGCCTCGAGGTCGTTGGCAGCCCCGTCGTCCAGCGCTGCCATAATCAGCAGAATGCAGTCGGCGCCACGAGCGCGAGCCTCGATCACCTGATAAGTGTCGAAAATGAAATCCTTACGCAAGACTGGCAGGTTGGTGGCGGCGCGCGCCGCTTCCATAAAATCAAGGTCACCCATAAAGGACGGTTTGTCCGTCAAGACCGAGAGGCAGGCCGCGCCCCCTGCTTCATACGATCTGGCAAGCGACGGCGGATGGAAGTCGGTGCGAATGAGTCCCCTTGACGGCGACGCTCTCTTGACCTCAGCGATGAGGGCATAGCCACCCGACGCGTGCTTTTTACGAATTGTGCTCAGAAAACCACGCGGAGACGGCGCACGCCGTGCGTGCGCGTCGAGCTCGGCACGCGGAAGCGCGCGCCTGGCAGCTGCGATTTCTTCGCGCTTATATGTCTCAATTTTCGTCAGAATATCCGGGTCAGTCATCTTGTCTATTCGGCGTTAGAGACTGCGACCAGATGCTTCAGCCGCGCGGCGGCGGCGCCACTGCCAAGTGATTCCTGTCCGAGACGCACGCCTTCCTTCAAAGTTGTGGCGCGACCGGCCACTATAAAGGCCCCTGCCGCGTTCAAGAGAGCAACATCGCGATATGGGCCTGGCATACCTTCGAGCACGCTTCGTAGTGCAATCGCGTTGGTATGGGGGTCCCCACCCTTCAGTTCCTCCTTTCCGTAACGGGGGAACCCGGCTTCTTCCGGCGTCATCTCGAAGCTGCGAATCTGGCCTTTGTCGAGGGCGCTGACAAAGGTGGGGCCGGTGAGCGTAATCTCGTCGAGCCCATCGCTGCCGTGCACCACCCACGCCGATTCCGCGCCGAGCCTCTTGCAGACTTCTGCTAACGGCTGCACCCACTTGCGCGAAAACACGCCGATCATCTGCCGCTTCACGCCCGCAGGATTGCAGAGCGGCCCGACGAGATTAAATATTGTGCGGGTCGCAAGCTCGATTCGGGTTGCGCTCACGTTTTTCAGCGCCGGATGGTGGGTCGGCGCAAACATGAACCCGATGCCGGCATCCCGGACACAGCGAGCGACACCTTCGGCCTTCAAGTCGATCTTGACGCCGAGCGATGCCAGTACATCTGCCGAGCCCGAGCGTGAGGAGAGTGCGCGATTGCCATGCTTGGCGACAGGAATGCCGGCGCCCGCGACGATGAAAGAAGCACATGTCGAGACGTTGACCGAACCCAAACCGTCGCCGCCGGTGCCCGCAATGTCGATCGATTCGGCCGGCGCATCGACCCGCACCATTTTGCCGCGCATCGCGGAAACCGCGCCGGTGATCTCCTCAACTGTCTCGCCGCGCACCCTCAGCGCCAACAGCAACCCGCCCATTTGCGAGGGCGTCGCCTGGCCCGACATCATACTGTCGATCGCCAAGGCCATTTCCTGCTGGTCCAACGGGACGCCGCTCGCGGCTTTGCCCATAATCCATTTGAGATTCATCGCCTGCTCTCAGAGCGGTCGGAGTGTGTTGCTAGCGCTTAACAATTGGGCAAGAGCCGGTGGATCGAGCGAGCCGCTTCCAAAGAAGCACGCGGTAACTGTAAGATGCTCCAGATCTCGCTTCCACCACACCCCACCTTCATCAGCATTCACGCGAACCGCGAGCGCAGCTGCATCATTGGCGCGGCAGTCGCTTTTGGTCGTGATCGATCCTTGAAGCCTACAACTTGACGCTGCGATAACTTCAAGCGATTTAGTGAACGAGCCAGAGGCCACACACTCACAAACGCAGACGGACTTTTCGCCAACACTGGCGTGCATCAGCCTGGCGAACATTGCCACAGGACGCACCCTCGACGCCGTTCGGCTCGCAATCTCGAGACGCCTCCCTGCGGGACCTTGGTAACACCTCTGCCGCTGTCGTGATTGAGCAGCGGCACGCGCGCCCAAACAGAGAAAAGCCGCCTGCCTAACAGCGGTGATGGCCAGCGCCACTGGCCGACGGTGGAGCGACGGCAATGATCGAGGGGCCAACGGTGCAATCTCAAGATGGCACGCGGAACCGTTCTCGTCAGAACTGCTTAGCGCGTGGTCCCGACGCGCATCAAAGACACGCGGGATCGTGAAATGGATGCCAAGATAGGCGGTCGCCTTTCAACCTGACGAACTCTCCTTTCAGCATCTTCCTATCAAGGTCCTTGCTTTTTTCGTGGAGCCGCATCGAGCTCGATCTGCGCCTTGGCATTTAGAAGACACCCCCGCCGGTGCACTCGGCGGGGGCTCTGCAGGTGGAGATGACGCGAGGCTCGCGAACGAGGTGTCGCATCAAGGGCCCGCACTCATGGGACGCTCTGACAACCGGCTAGCTCGGATTTCTTTGTCCGCACCAGCGCCTCCACGTCCATGATCGCGTACGGTCGATAAGACGGGCATCGATTACCGGAAGGCGCCCATGCGCGTTATCCGCTGAACCGCCGACTAGGCCCACCTTTCGGCTATCCGCCTCAGGCCTAAGCCCCGCTCTTACTATGAAGCATCAGAATGCTCTGCGCTTAGACAACTCAGTCGGACGTTCTGTAATGCGGGATGTTGGCCGAAGATAAGGCCCGTACAGACGATAGCGCTCACGCCTTTTTCGAGAGCGCCATGCGCGGATAGCGTACCCAGTTGCAAAACCCACGAACAAAATCGGAAGCAGAACTAGAAACAGCATCATTGAGAGGTCTCTCTTTCCAAAGCGGTTGCGCTTTCCCGGCGGAACAGCGAGGAGATCATGAAACGATCCCTTTTTGTGGTTTGTGTTGCGACACTAGTTTGCACTTCTACAACTTGACGCTGGGTCCGGTTCAAGCCCTCGACGGTTCTCGCGACGCAATATAATTCTGCTGGAGAAGCAGCAGCCGAAACTGCTTCACTCAAGGCCAGATCGCCGAAGATGGACTGATGATGTTCGCCGACATAGCTCAGCCGCTCACCTGGCGGCATCAGCTCTTGTGCACTATCTCGCAGGTCAGAAAACGAATCGGCTGTGCGCTGAGCCACCTTCCTGCTCGTGGAACGTCGGCATTCGATCACTCGTGCATCGCCCAGCTGCGCCGGTGCGGCGGCGCTGAGCGAACCGTTCAAGAGACAACCGGATCAATTCGCCACGGATGAATCATGACAGGCACCCGAGAACGTCGCGCTCCGCTGACATCTCGACTGCCTCGAGCTGGCGCTGCGCGCGGACGCAACGATGTTGTTTGGGATCGGTAGCTTGCAGCTTGACGTGGGGTTTACTGATCCTACAGAAGTCATAGATGGATACTCCACGCAACTGCGATCCTAAGGCTACGAAAATGAAGGTGAAAGAGCTTATTGAGGTTCTATCAGGATGCGAGCCGGATGCTGATGTCGTCATCCCGGACTCGTTTTCACCCCATGGTGCCTTCGCGGTGGTGAAAGCTGTCCAGACCGGGTGGACTTATAATCCGCAGCTTGCGATCGACGATATGTCCTTTTGGATCGATGGGGGCGACTATGTGGAGCCGCCGCGCGGTAGCTATATAGCTCGTGGAGTGAGGCTGCTCGGCCCAAAATGTGGACCTGTACTCGCAGTCCAATAGATCCTCAGAAACGGCTAACGTCGTAGCTAGCTTTAAGACATCGTTGCCTCGTCATCGCCCTCAACGACTTTGTGACGCCACCTGACAGCCCCTTCTGGTGCATTGGGTCGCGAACGCAAACAGATGGAAGAAGACGGACCAGATCTCTTGGTCAGCCGATGATGCGTAGCACGTTGCTCCGCTGTCTAGCCGATCATTAATCCTCCACTGAAAGGCCTTGGGGCCCTAAAAGAGGATGCCGAAATCCGTTCGCGGAGAAGATTTGTCGAAAGTCCAGAAATTAAGACCATCAGCTCTCGCCGGGCGGCGTTGGCCGCTCAGGTTGAGCTATTGGTGGCCTGGAAAGTGCGGAAGCGCAGAGCCGAAGGTTCTGACGCGGCCATCGAGCATTTGCGAGGCACGCATGAAAAAAGCCGTAACTGGTCAGAGCCAACAGCTCAAAACAGGCATGGTCGTATTAAGTCGAATCGGAATTTGCTGACCGGCCTGTCAGGCTTTGTGGCGACGCTTACGCGCAGGTCGATCAATGAGGAAGTCATCCAACTTTCGGCCGGCACGAAGTTGCGGGTCGAGCCATCTGGGTAACTTCCCACGCCCTGACCAGGTTTGCGCCGGGTTCTTCGGATTTCGATACTTTGGCCGCACAGGCGGGTAGGGCCGACGCTCACGGGCGGGCTTCTCAAGCGCTCCGATGGTTCGCAGCCGCTCCTCGAGGCTGACCTTTTCCGCCGCAATCCGTTGAGTGAGAGCGGCAGACACCATTGCATGGAGATTCCACAGCTCGTCGACACTCATTGACTTCAGGTCATTCATCTTCATTGCGGTCTGCCAACGCGAGAACTTTCATCGATCAAATACTCGCGCGCGAACTGATCTGCAAGCGCTATCGCGAGAGGCGAAACGAATAAACCATCGCTTGCCCTAGCGACCCTGACCCGAACTGCGCTGCCGCATCACGCGGTCGCGTGATGCGGCCTCTCGCAGCAAAGAAAGCAGAGACCGCGTTAACAGCCCGTATTCCTAAGCAATACATCACCCTCCACTGCGCGGGGAAACAGCCTTACCACTTCGAATGATGGTAAAAGCTCAAGTATGGCGTGCAGGGACAGCTGGCCTTCATAAAGCTCGCGGTCACTATATTCCGTGTAGATGAACCGCGTATTGCTCAAAGCCCGTTTGCCACCAGCGATGACATCGGACTCCGCACCCTGAACATCCATCCAAATCAAATCAATCTTGTCCACGTTAGCTTCACTGGTCCAGTCATCCAACCTTCGAGTTTCAACCGAGATTGGATGATCAAATCGAACCCATTCATATTCAGCAAGATGGTTCTTTGGCCGACGTATTGAGCCAGAGAGGTCCCATTCCTCCACCTCCCCGTCCCCATTGCTAGGATGGAAATCGATCGTTCCATTTCGATCGCTGATCGCGATTTCAAATAGACTCACGTTGTCGAGGTCCGGATTCATGTTCCTCTTAAAGCGGACCGCAGCGCGGGGGTCCGGCTCAAAACAGTAGAACCGCGCCTCGGGGCACAGCTCGAGAAACCGTTTTGTGTCGGTTCCATCATTACAGCCGATATCTAGAATAACAGGTCGTGAATTTTCCAGAAGTGAAACAAGCTGCTCGTGCACATCTAAAGACGACGTCGATTCTAGCATGCGCTGTAGTCCTCATGCATGGACTGCGTTATCGGCGTCCGTGGACCTTCTCTGAACAACGGCGTCATCTTCATTGAACCTCTCCTCTAGTTAAGTGCACGTGCGATTCTTGCCGTGCGAGCATCAGCGCTTTGGCGCCCTGCGTTCGGCCCACTTTCAACGCGCCTGGAAAGCGGGATCGTGCTGCCAAATGATTTGAGGTCGGCATGATAAATACTCTCATCCCATCCGCCGCTAGGGTCGGGCTCAACCGGCGCTCGCACGACGGGATATCCAAGCTGGCATGCCCATATTCAAGGACGACCTCGAATCGTCTTTCGGTCTTTGAGTGTCGATTTGATGCACGCAAGCAGTTCGCCTTTGTCGAACGGCTTACACAGGAAATGCGACACGCCGGCTTGCAGCGCGCGCGCACGGTTGTCGTCGTCGGGGCCTGCCACAAGCAGGATGATGGGAATTACGTTTCCGGATGCGACGAGCTGCTCGTATAAGTCGAGCCCAGTTGCGCTCGGCAACTGCATGTCCGCGATCAAACAAGACGTGCTGATGTCACTTTTTGAGCTCAGGAATTCATCTGCACTTCGGAAGAGCTCGGCCACGCAGCCGGCTGAAATGATCATGTTCATGAGTGGTTCGCGAACCGACTGATCGTCGCACATGACGGAGATGATATTGAGCGTGTGGGCCACTCGGACTAGATCTAGGAGGGACCTCTTTTGCACTTGCGACGCGACCTGGCCGCACTGCACTCGATCCTTCTGAAGCAGCATTAGACACCTGCAATCGATAGTTCTCGCCTTCGCCGCGAGGCTAAGACCGGAGCGAGCGATGGTTCAATCGAACGGTAGTAGGTATCCAACATAGAAATGGTTGCACTATTTATACGAAGGTTTGCCGACAGCCCTCGACCACGCGACGCTGGCAAGTTTTTGCGCGAGTTACTGAAAACACGTTGCTTTAATTGGTATCCGCCCTCGATGCTCGAGGCGAACCTGAGAATTCTTCTCGGTACCATTCTGATAGGCCTGAATTCGTCTCTGCGAAGCGGCGTTTGTTATCCGCCGTTCTCGCTAGCTCGTAAAATTGATTGTATCGATAGAACACATCCGAACAGTGGATGGGTCCGCATGATAAGCAAAAGCTGGCGGATGACTGCGGGTTACGGATCCACGTCGCTGTTCCTGAGCCCACAAAATGGACCCGATGCACCGTCCACGCTTCACGCCCGCGGACCTGCCTACAGCGCCTCTCCGTCACGAGGATGATGAGGCTCAATTGTTGATCGCGCGTTCTCCCTCAAGACGCCCCATGGGTCCGGTCATCCGACAACCCATATTTGTGCAGCGAGCCTAGCCGCTTCAGATGGACCAATCCCGACTATGCCGACGAGCCCCGAGGGTGGTGTTGGAATTGCCCGACTAGTCGGCCTCCACAGATGCAGACAGTATCGGTTGTTATTCACGTATTCGGACCGGGGCGGATGAAGCTGCATCACGCACTCTTCCTCGTCCCAAAATAGATCCTTGACGAAGCACATCTCCTGCCAATTCGGACAGCGCCGCGGGATCGAAACGGAGACATGTTCCCAGCCCGCCTGGAGCATTCCAACGATCTTGAGTTTACAGCCGCAGGGCCCCTGCACAATGAAGAGACCGCAAGGACCTGATCCCGGTGCGCTGGCGAATTGTCCATATCGTACGCGACCACCCTCGAGCTGGTCCGCAATTTGCACTCTCATGCTAGCTCCTTTTGCCGCGCAGATACACTGGATCTGACGGAGATCACGTTCTGCTCAGACGCTCCCTCGAGCGCTGCCGAGCGACGCCCCTTCTGCTTCCTCATCCGTTCACCTTCTACATCAATGAGATGCGTCGTTATTCCGCGCTGTCAGCTTTGCTTTGACGTGCTCGTCTTGGTTCGGCGCAAGGGGCGATCCCGCCGAAGCTGGGCAAGTGCCCCAGATTAAGCGACAGGGATTGCCACGCTTGCCGCCACTCCCATTGGCTCGCTCGTAGGATCCGATCTGAACGACCCAACTCCCCTTCGAGCCTCCCGAGCACCAGAAGCAACTCTAGCTCACCGATAAGCGACGAGCGGCGGCCTTAGCGCCGAACTCCGGCGTGGTCGTTGCAAACCTTCAAGCGGCCCGTCTCTTGAAGTAAACGGTTGATCCTACCAATGGTAGACTGCGCCATCACCACCGCTTTCCCTAAATTCTGCGAGATGGGTTGTTTTGTCGAACGACGGCCACGCCGAACATATTGTCTTATTCGGACCAAGGTCTGCGAGAAGACGAACCCGAACTATTTGATCCGATGGCGCTATCGGTCTCATCCGCTGCTTCATTCCGCGGTCGCCAAGGATCGGAGCCAAAGGAAATGGACGCGCCGCGTCCGCCCTCAAATGCTCCTTCTGCCATTGCCGACCGCCTGCGGGCGCTTCGGTACGAGCGCTCCGACCATACGGATCCTGATTTCGCTTGTGCCCTTCATCACGCATTGATTTGAATGCTCTTTGCACGTGTTTGATCCCCCGCGAGGCAGCCAACTCTCCCTGAGAGCCGACTACATCGACTTAACGTGTCGCCGTAAAGCCGATCGCGATTGTCTGAAGACCTACAACCTGACGCAACGTCAGATTCAAGCCACTCCGGTGGCCGGCTAAGCCTTATTCACTACCCAGCCAGCACCGTAGCTTGTTGAGGTCCGCGCTACGAAGCTAGCGCTGCGAAGGCCGCCAGAAACAGAGCGGGTTTGGTGCGACGTTAAACCGCCAAGCATTCGACAATTCCCAATTCGGCCACGAACATCGCTAAGACATGGCGCGAGCTAAAAAGGGGGACGACTCATGCAAGCACTACGGGACTGGACCATTAACTCTCCAATACGGAAAGATGCGGAGATCGAACAACTTCAGACCCAGCTAGAAGACCTGAACCAACGCCTGAATGAACTTGAGTGTCAGATTCCAGATCTTTCGGCCATAGCGGTAAGAGCGCTCACGTTATCTCGGGACATTGAGGATATTCGTTGCTCGGCGGACTCGATTGACGCACTAACAGAACTTCTTCGGAAATAGTTTTGTCTCGTTTTGGTCGTGGCATGGAACGTTGCGTACCTTACATCTGAATGTGCCGCCTCCAGATGCCCGTCGCGAGCTAACGGCCGACGTCCATGAGCTATAGAGCAATCGGCTACGTCCGGCTCAACCGAGATCTTCAGATATCGAATTCCCTGTCATTTTGTTTTGGCAGCGGAATTCGGATCGCTAGGTTACCCCTCCGGTCATGCCTAGTTCTTCAGCCGCACGGATTGGCGCCACGTTCGAGCCGGTAATCCCAAGGTCCGGGGCCTAACCCCGCCTAACCTATCCCGATTTCCTGAGGCTCGTGGGATCGATTCGGCAAACGCGCCCATTGAGCTTCTTGCGGTCGAGCTCGCCTTCCCACCAAGCGACGATCACGCAAGCGACGCCGTTGCCGCACAGGTTGGTTAGGGCGCGACATTCGCTCATAAACTTGTCGATGCCGAGCACGATCGCCATACCAGGCACGAGGCGCGGGTCGACTACCGCAAGCGTCGCGGCGAGCGTGATGAAGCCCGCACCGGTGATGCCGGATGCGCCTTTCGAGGTGAGCATGGCCACCACCAGGATGGTGATCTGCTGGCCGAAGGTGAGATCGACGCCGAGCGCCTGCGCGATGAACAGGGTCGCCAGGGTCATGTAGATATTGGTGCCGTCGAGGTTGAACGAATAACCCGTGGGCACCACGAGGCCGACCACCGACTTGGAGCAGCCGAGCCGTTCCAGCTTCTCCATCAAGGACGGCAGCGCGCTTTCCGAGGACGAGGTGCCGAGCACGATCAGAAGCTCGTCCTTGATGTAGGCAAGGAACTTGAAGATCGAGAACCCGGCGAAGCGCGCGATGGTGCCGAGAACGATGAACACGAACAATGCGGCGGTGACGTAGAACGTCGCGATCAGGCCGATCAGGTTGAGGATCGCGCCGGTGCCGAACTTGCCGATCGTGTAGGCCATCGCGCCGAACGCACCGATCGGCGCCGCGCGCATGACGATCGAGATCACGCCGAACACGGCATGGGCGGCATCGTCAATGAAGTTGCGGATCGCGTGGCCGCGCTCGCCGAGACCCATGATGGCGAAGCCGAACAGCACCGAGAACAGCAGCACCTGGAGGATCTCGCCTTGCGCGAAGGCGCCGACCACGGTGTCAGGGATGATGTGCAGGATGAAGTCGACGGACTTCTGTCCCTCGGCCTGCTTGGCGTAGTTGGCGACCGCATTCGCGCTCGCGGCGGCGCTGCCGAAGCCCGCACCCGGCTTGACGAGATTGCCGACGATGAGCCCGATCAGGAGAGCAAACGTCGACACAATCTCGAAATAGACCAGCGCCTTGACGCCGATGCGGCCGACCTTCTTGGCGTCCTGGATGTGGGCGATGCCGGAGACGACGGTACAGAAGATGATCGGGGCGATCACCATCTTGATCAGCTTGATGAAGCCGTCGCCCATCGCCTTGATCCAGTCGTTGGTCGCGAGCGAGGGCCATAGCCAGCCAACAATGGTGCCCAGCACAATGGCGATCAATACCTGGGCGTACAGAATCTTGTACCAAGGCTTCATGGGCAGCACCACGACGCGAAGATCGAGAGACATTTCAACGGCTCATCGCTCCGAGCCCACGTCGGAAGCGCGCGCCAGCGCCGCAAGTTCAGTTTCAAGCTTCGGCCGTTGCTTGAAAATTGCATCGATTAATGCCGGCACAGGTTGATCGGCACCCTCGACCAGCATGGCTTTCTCGGCGCGCTTGGAGGGAGCGAACACGCGCTTAACGATGGTTGGCGAGCCCTTAAGACCACATTTCGAGATATCTGCTATACCTGCATCCTGCGCGTTCCATTTTACGATGTCAGTGCGTGCCGCCCGCAGCGCATCCTTCATGCCACCTCGCCGGATCTCGTTTGTCGCCTCCAGCATGGTAATGAGACATGGAAGCTTGGTGCGCAGCACCTGCACGCCGCCTTCCGAACGTCGCTCTACCTCGATTGCGCGCGCCGCGAGATCCAGGCTCGTGATCTCGGCGACGTAGGTAAGCTGAACCACGCCAAGCCGCTTGGCAATACCAGGCCCAACCTGCGCTGTGTCGCCATCGATCGTCTGCTTCCCAGCGAAGATGAGGTCGGGTGGGCCGTACTCTTCTCCGATCTTACGAATGGCCGCCGCCAGCGCGTATGTCGTCGCCAGCGTATCGGCGCCTGCGAAAACACGATCGGTGAGCAACACAGCGCGATCTGCACCGAAGGTCAGCGCCTTTCGCAGCGAGTCTTCGGCCGCTGGTGGGCCCATGGTCAGAACGGTGATCTCGCCGCCACTCTTGTCGCGCAGCTCCATGGCGGCCTCGAGCGCAAACAAATCGTAAGGATTGACGATTGTCGGTACGCCCTGGCGCATAATGGTGTTCGTTACGGGATGGACGCGAATCTGCGCGGAGTCCGGAACCTGCTTTATGCAGACGACGTTATGCATTGGCCATCTCTCCAATAGCTGTGGGGAATTGGGACTAAAGGGGCAGATCTCACACCGGTGGACGGGCGTCGAGAATCAGACGTTGATGTAAGTGGATTGGCGCGGACTCACTGGGGGCGATGCTTGGTGGCCGCAACGCAACAATGCCGACGATACGTCGCAGATAGGACAATGGCTTTCGCATGCTCAGGCCAAGATGCGACAAGCGATACTGCGGCTGCGAGTAATCCAGGCGTTCCATACGAGTATCCCTTCGGGCGACCTTTAATCCGAGGCCGTCTCAAGTTTTTATGTTGTCGCCAGGCCGATGCGAGTTCCTGGCTTAGAGAGCGGAACAGGGCGGGCCTGACGAACGAGCGGAGCGCGCCGGCCCGCCCCTACATCACCAGGCTGCGTGGCGATGCTACGTTGGACAAAGCAAGTAGTGTGCCGAGAACCGAGAGCAATGCTTTCACAGGTAATTCGCGCGAGAATCCTCGAAGGGACGGCTCTTGCGAACATCACGTCATTCGAATTGTCACCAACGCAACAATCGGTCCGCGGCCTCCCAGGTACGCTTGGCAACAGCCTGCAGCCATAGCAGTCCTCGTTTTTCATCAGGAATGTTTGCGGGCTTTCGGAGCCCACGAGTGCGCCGGTCGGCCACCAAGACGCAAATTCGTGCTCCGTCGAAACGTGCAGCCCGAACCGCTTCGCAAGCGACGGGCCCGGACTGCGCTGCAATCCGAGCCCATAGCCTCAGCAACGCGGTAGCGCGGTTGTTCGGCTACAAACACAACGTAGATGGAGACGCTCTTAAAGCGCATTGATGTCGCTCAAGCGCTGCGCGTCGGCAAGCTGGGAAGGCCGAACAATCCCATCGCAAACAGCGGTCGACCGGAGGTCGTGCAACAGCATCCCACTTGCGATTTAAGGAGCGCGCCTACGCCCGAATAGTCTTTGGACAATTTCGCACGATTATCTTTGGGGATTGAATCGTACGTAGCGTGAAGTTGTAGGAACAGCTCAACGAGAGTCGCTCTCTCGGGTTGAGGACGACCTCAACTTGTATAGCAAACGAACGGCGCACTTTCCCGGTATCGTGAAACGAATGATGCTGAACAGGATTGGACTCTTGGCTTTCTCGACCGGATGAATTCCTTTGCATAGTTGGACTTTCGATAGCCCATCGTGTCGGCGTTCGCATGATTCTCTTTCCTGCTTGTCACGCGTACCGACCGTGGTGGGCCGAACGTTGATGTTTCACCCCTCCACTCATCGGTCTAGCCAACGCTAGGCGCGCTATCGATCAGAATGCGCAACCAGCTTTACGTGGCACCGAACCGCGACGACGTTCGAGCTCAAGGCGACTTGCTCGGGCGCGAGACGCAAACAACGCCAGACAAGCCAGTTCGAGATGCGATGGCAACATTTGCTCGCCTGGTTGAACGGAGCACTTATGAAAGGCATTGATTTGTTCATAATCGTCCTAGCCGGATTAACCTTGGGGGGCTTGGCTGCTGCCATCGCACGCGAGACGTTCGAGCGAGAGTTGCGTTGGTGGGAATACCTCGCGCTGTGGGCCGCCTCAATTGCTCTACTCTGCTGCATCGTCCGTATAATGGGCGTGGCTGAGACATGATTGCGGAATCTAAGTAGGCCACAATCGCATGAGCGTGCCCCGAGCGGAAATAGCCGGATGGTTGATCACGAGAGCGGCAAGCCACCGCGAATCGTCCCCCGTCCTTGATCTCTGGCACCGTCACACGCGTTTCGCGCGCGACGACGCGCGTGGAATACGTAAGAGGACACATGCGCGCAGCGCGGAACACGCCGGAGACCGCACGGATCAGATCGTTTGATGGCTGCGATCGCTTTTTCGACTTCTCCGCATGCAAGGCAAGGCCGATGCCCTATGCAGGGAACGAAACACTGCGGCATACCATCTCTCGTCAGCGGAAATGAACTAGTACCCACTTTTCTTAGATCGTGAGTCGTGATTCAAGGTCGGGATGATACCCGAAGCAAGAGAAGTCCGCCTTTCGAGGAAAGATCGCAAGGTG
>NZ_BSOW01000029.1 GCF_030160715.1 Bradyrhizobium iriomotense | reverse complement strand
CATGCAGGCGAATGGTTCGTTCGCAGCGCGCGGCCACGCTGGAATCGTGGGTGATCATCACGACGGTCTGGCCGCCGTCGTGGAGCGCATCGAACAGGGCCAGAATCTCGGCGCCGGTCCGGCTGTCCAGCGCGCCGGTCGGCTCGTCCGCGAGCACGATCGCAGGCGAAGCGACGAGGGCCCGCGCGATCGCAACGCGCTGCTGCTCGCCGCCGGACAATTGCCGTGGAAAATGCCGCGCCCGGTGCAGCATGCCGACCGCCTCGAGGCACTGTTCGGCGCGCAGCATCCGCTGCTTGCGGCGCATGCCGCCATAGACGAGCGGAAGCGCCACGTTCTCGACTGCATTGTGCCGCGCGAGCAGATTGTAGGATTGGAATACGAAGCCAATGGCGTGCGCGCGCAGCTCGGATCTGCGGTCGTCCGGCAGGTCGGCGACATCGCCGCCTTCCAGGAGAATCGCGCCCTCGCTCGGACGATCGAGCAATCCGATCATGTTCATCAGGGTCGATTTGCCGGACCCCGACGGGCCCATGATGGCCAGACTTTCACCGCGCCGGATGTCGAAGCTGACGTCGCGCACCGCGGTCACCGCGACACCGTCGGTCCGGTAGGTGCGACAGACCGATCTGAGGCTGACGAGTGCGGGGAGGGCGGTCATGATCCGAACCTTATTCCGAGCAGTTCCATGCCTCCGGAGCGGATCGCCTGTCCGACGGCAACCTGGCTGCCTTCCATAAGGTCGCCGCTCTTGAGTGCGACCTGCTCGGCGCCTGCGGCGCCGACCGTGACCGCAACGCGCTTGAGCGAGCCCGCGGGTGTGCGCAGCCATACGCCGTCGCGACCTTTCGCTTCCGACGGCGGCGTGCCGTCCGGTTGGAAGCGCAGGGCGGCAACCGGCACTTTCAGTACGTTCTCCTGGCGGTCGACCACGATCTTGACGAGCGCGGTCATGCCGGGAAGCAGCGCGCCATCGAGATTGGAAGTCGACAGCACGACTGTATAGGTGACCACATTCTGCTGCGTCTTGGGCGCCTTGCGGACCTGACGCACGATCGCTTCGAAGCGGCGGTCAGGATAGGAATCGACTGTGAAGTGCGCGAGCTGGCCGGCGGCGATGCGTCCGATATCCGCCTCGTCGACCTGGGCGTGGATCTCCATGTCCTCGAGTCGGTGCGCCACCAGGAAGGCGGTTCGCGCCTCGAGGCCGACCGCAAGCGTCTGGCCCTCGTTGATGAACCGACCGACGACGACGCCATCGATCGGAGAGCGGATGATGGTGCGGTCGAGATCGGCCTCGGCAGCGCGGAGAATGGCCTCCTTCTCCGGTATTGCCGTCCTCGCCTGCAGGAGCTCGGCCTCGATCCGGCGCACGTCGGCAGTGGCGCCGTCGACGGCGTAGGCGTTCAGCGTCACCAGAACCTCCGCCTCGCGCTCCTGTGCGAGGCGCGCGGTGAAATCGGTCTGCGCATCCTCGACCGTCGTGGTCGCCACAACATTCTGCGACTGCAATGCCAATTTGCGCTGCAGCGTCCGCTGCGCCGACGCCTTGACGGCCTGGGCGCTGTCGAGCTTGGCTGCCAGCACAGCCCTTGTGCCCTTCGCATTCTCCAGGTCGATCTTGCCGCGGTCGAGCTTGGCCCGCTCCAGCTCGACGTTGGCGCGCGCCATCTCAATTGCCGCCTTAGCTTCGTCGACCTTGGCCGCAAAGCTCCGCGGGTCGATCTGTGCCAGCGGCTGGTCCTTCCGCACGTTGTCGTTGAAGTCGACGGAGACCTTTGAGATCTGCCCCGACAATTGCGAGCCCACCTCGATCGTCTTCACCGGCTGAAGCGAACCGGTTACCGTGATCGTCTGCTCGATGCTGCCGCGCTGGATCGAGGCGTAGCGGAACATCGGCGGGTCGGAGCCGAAGGTCGGCGTTTCGTGCGCGGCGGGCAGAACGGTCTGCGTGGTTGCGCGATAGACGTGTCCGGCTTCGTTGGCGATCCATGCGACCGAAGAGCGCATACCGGCGGGATCGATGGCAAAAGCCGCCGCAACTGCGGAAACGCCACCCAACGCAACGAGGATTGGCACAAAACGCATATTGAAACCCCGGCCTCATTAAAAAGATGACCGTCAGGCACAATTCGCACCTCACGCACAGATAGTAATTCCTGTGCTCTCGCTTGACGGTCCAGCAATATGTCGCCGGTTCTAGGTCTCTGGACGTGCGGGCTCCATGAAACAAACGTCAAGTTGTGCGTCGCTGATCTGCCACTATTGGGATGATGGATATACTCCGAGCGTCGACACGGCCTCAGAATCGATCTTTTTCAATCACTAATTGTAAGATGTGCTATGGTGTGGAGAGGGAATGCGCCGGTCGGAGCACAGTGATTTCTGCTCGTGCATGAGAGCGCACCATGAGCACATCGGTGACACGGCAGCGGTTTCAGCACATTCGTCGCACGGAAGCTCGGCCTTCCGCATCCGCAACGCTGCGTCATACAAGCTTAATGATCATCGCCGAATGCGAAGCAATGATCCCGCGCCCGCGCATGCGGCGCGTCGTCATCAATTTATCTCGCCGAGCAGGACGGAACACACACAAAGTGTGATCTGGCCCGCAGTAATATCACGGCGCTGCACTAGGATCGGTTGATTGCGAGGGAACCGGCACCGAGTCGGTTCCCCGACAAAAAGAATAGGACGAGGAGACTTTGGGTCATGAGTACGTGCCCGGCAACGATTTATGTGATTGACGACGATGAGCAAATACGGACCTTGCTTGGAGATCTTTGCCATGACGCCGGACTTGAAGTGAAGCTGTTCGGCTCGACCGACGAGTTTTCGGCAGAGCAACTCTCCGATGGTCCGTCGTGCCTGGTGCTCGACGTTCGCTTTCCTGGCACCTCGCCGACCGGGCTCGATCTCCAGCGAGCGCTGGCCGACTCCGGAGTCTCGGTTCCGATCGTGTTCATCAGCGGTCATTCCGACATCCGCGTCTCGGTGGAAGCAATGAAACGCGGCGCTGTCGAATTTCTACCCAAGCCGTTTCGCGAGCAGGAGTTTCTCGACGCGGTGAGGCTCGGCGTGGAGCGCGACCGCAGGCGGTTGGAGCGTGAACTCGTCGTGCGCGAAGCCCGACGGCGCTTCGAGGAGCTGACGGTGCGCGAGCGCGACATATTGCTGCTGATGGCGGAGGGACTCGTCGCCAAGCAAATCGCGGCCAGGCTGAATGTCAGCGAGGTGACGGTGAAGGTGCACCGCGCGCGCATGATGCGGAAGCTGCAGCTGCGCTCGCCCATCGAGGTGGTGAGGCTCGTCGACAGCATCAGGCCGGACGTTGCGATGACACGTCAAGGCGCCGTTGCATTGAATGGAGCCAAGCCGCACGCTGCATCTAGTCCGTCCGGACTAGCATGAACCTCAGTCTATCAAGCGCCCCGTCGACCGTTCAGAGTATCCCGCATGATGTCGCAGAGTTTTGCATACGACATCGCTCACCATCGCTAAACCTTGGCACGAAAGGGATACTCCATGCGTAAATTGATCCTCGCTTCCGTCGCACTGATCGCCCTCACCGCCGGCGCCCGCGCCGACAATACGGCGACCACCTTCCAAATCGGCGTCGTAAACGGCTCCTCCGTGAACCAGCAGGGCCACGTGAACGACAGCTCGACCACCACTCAGGTCGGTCTCGCGAACGGTGCGCTCACCCTGCAGGGTACGACCACGCCTTCGCTGAACAACACCAGCTCGGTGACCCAGGTCGGCGCCGCGAACGCTGCCATCACCGGCCAGGTTGCGACCGGCAACAACACCAGCGGCATCGGCCAGTTCTCGATCGGCGGCCCGCCGAACAACTTTGCCGCCGTTGGTCAGATCGGTGGCGGACTGAACCTCAGCTCCATCGTGCAGCACTAAGCCAGCCGCGTACCTCCCCTGGGCGCGCCACAGCGCGGGCGCGCCCGGGTCTTTCGAAATAACCGCGATCAGGCTCGTTCGTGAAACGGCGGATCGACCGGTTGCTATTTGCGGAGAAGTCATATGCGAATCAATTATCTAGTTGCGACGGTCGTCACGCTCGCCGCGTTGACCTCTGTCCAAGCCAAAGCTGACAACACGGCCAGCGTGTTGCAGTTCGGAACGACGAATTCTTCGTCGACAACGCAGACCGGCCCGGTGAACAACACCGCGACGACCCTGCAATTCGGTGCGACCAACACTGCATCGAGCGTACAGCTGGGATCGCTGACCTCGGTCAATTCGGCGACGATCGGACAGGGTGGCACGACGCCCACCGCGACCAACAATGCTGCGGTCGGTCAGGTCGGAGGTGCCAACACGAGCCTGATCGGTCAGATCGGCTTGAACAACACCGCCGCCGTCGGCCAGCTCGGGATCCTGAACGGCTCCACGATTCTGCAGGCAGCTCCGTGATCTGAAGTCGTACCGAGATCTCGGCAACAATGTGGAGGCATGCGATGAACAAGCATCTTCTGGTCGCTGCGATGGCAGCTCTCGTCTCCTGTTGCGCAGCGAGCGGCCCGGCGCGGGCGCAAAGCGCCGACATCAAGACGATCGTCTCTGTCAACGGGCCGCCGGTCGTACTGAACCAGACCAGCTCGACCAACATGGCCGGCATATTCATGGTCGGCGGCACGACCAGCGCGACGGTCACCCAGACCGGAAACAACAACGCCACCGGCGTCCTGCAATTTGGTGGAACCAACAGCGCGGTGGTCGGTCAGATCGGCGGGTTGAACATTGCGTCCATCGGCCAGGTGGGTCAATTGAACAACAGCGGCGCGGTCACACAGGTCGGCGGTGTCAACCTTTCGAACATCACTCAGATCGGACACTAAGTCTGGAACGCTGATCTGAAGGCGTTGACATTGCGGAGCGTCAGGGAGCGGCCATGAAATGGAGTCTTCAAGCCTCGATTTTCGCTGCACTCTTGGCCTCCGCGATCGGCGGGAGCTCGGCAGCATCAGCGGGCTCGGTCAAGAGCAGCCTAACGACCAGCGCGCTCAATATCGAGACGGTGTTCGCGTTCGGAAATGATCCGGGCCCGGTCCAGGTCAACGAAAGTAGTCAATTCAATTTCGCGAGGGTCATCGAACTCGGTGGCGCGAGTCCGGTCGGTGCAACGATTATTCAGACCGGAACACAAAACTATGCTAGCGTCTATCAGACTGGCAGCACGACCAGTGCCGCGATCGGTCAGTTTGGCGCGAGCAACACGACGAACGTCATGCAGATGGGCAATGCCAACAATACGCTGCTCGTTCAGGTTGGCGACATGAACACCGGTGCCGTCAGTCAGTCCGGCCGCTTCAACTGGGCGGCCATCTTCCAGTTCGGGCGCTGATCGGAAGAGGTGCGCGTCATGAAGCTCGTTCTGTTTGCAGCAGGAGTGGCGATGATGGTGTCTGGTGGAACGGGACCGGCGTCGGCAGGCAATGACGGAGACGGTCACACGACGATCGTCCAGGACGACAACGGCCAGACGGTGATCACCCAGAGCGGCGATCCCGCCCAGGCCGAGGTGCGCATCGAGAAAGAGCCCGGACGGACGACGGTCTACCGCAAGAGTGGCGGCAACACCACCGTCGTGACCCAGAGCACGAATCCGGCGGACCTTCCACCGAACCTGCGCGAATGGTTGAAAGGCCTGTCCGGGCGGTGAAGGCCGGAATTCCGCGCCTACCGGCTCTGGCCCCACGACCTGCTGCTCGACCAGCGTCAGTCGCCCGGGCAGTGCTGCAGCGACCAGCTTGCTGGCGACGCTGCTGGCCTCTTGAACCGTGAAGTTTCCTGAAATCTGCCCATGGCCGCCGGTGATCGGCTCGCGGATCACGGGCGCCGAGAGCACCTTGTCGTCGAGCACGATGGCAAACGGCTTGCCGACATTGTCCTCGGTAGCATGGGCGAAGCGCCGCTGGCCGCGGGCATTGAAGCGGAAGCTCACGACCGGGTCGTGGGTCCTGGAATCGTAGTTCGGCGCGGCGTCGCTGAGGTCGTCGCCCTCGAGCAGGCTCTCCTTCACCACGAGCCAGGGGGTGTCATCCTTGAAGCCGTAAAGGATCTCGGTGCCTGCGGGCGGGGAGTCCTTCAGCGCGTCCTGGGGAGAGATCGAGGTATCCACCATGCGGAAGCTGACCCGCACCTTCTTCGCGAACAGCGCAGCGACACGGTCGGGATCGGTGACGCCCGGTAGCACCAGGCGAATACGGCCGGCCCCGTCAGGCAGCACGCCGGCCGGCTTGATGTCGATGTCGTACAGGCGCTGGTCGATCATGGCCATGGACCGGTCGACCAGGTCGCGCAAGTAGGCAGCGAAGGCGGCATCCGTCGGCGCGAGCCTGATCTGACCGTTGCCGGCGTCGGTAACGGTCACCGGGCTGCCGGGGATCGGCGGGTACTCCTTGGGGGCGGTGAGCTTGGCGAGCACGCGGTCGCGGTCCTTCGGCTCGGCGATCTTGACCTCGACGCCGCCGTCGCGGATCGCAAGGCCGGAGAAGGGAATACGGCCGTCGTGCACGATGCGATAGACGTCATCGCGCAGGTCGCTCACCGTCCTGTCGCGCAAGGCGCCGGCGTCGACCTTGAACACCATGCGCGAGCCGCCCTGTTGTGCGATTGCCTTTTCGGCGAAGGCGGCGAGCTTGGCGCGCATCTTGTCGACCGGTGGTGCATCCTCGGCACGCGCCGCGTGCAGGGAGGTAGCGATTGCGGCAGCGAGGATGAGAGCCGCGATCAGCTCGCTCGTTCCACCCGTCCTCCTGCGTCCAAAGGCCCCCGCATCGATGGTCATGGCGTTCTCTCTTCTGGCAGACGGCGCCTGCCCACGAAACTTCAGTCGTAACCTCAGTCCCTTGGTCCCCCCGCCCGCTAAGGAGGTTCAATCGCCAAATCACCCATCACAGCGTCAATTTTCCGCTTCCGGAAGGCATGGACGGCGGCCAAATCATCGATCATGCTGTCAACTCTTGATCCGCGCGGGCGGGTTGAGCCCCGCCTAAAAGCAAAACCCAAAGAGGCCAGGCGGCACCAGACATGAGGGAGGACGGACGGAATGGCGGGCATTCACGCGCTCGATCGGATCATCGGCGAGGACTATCCGGAATTGGCCACGGACGAGCAGGTCCGGACGTTGGAGCGGGTGCCTTACGCGGAGCGCATCGCGGCCGAAAGCACCTATGATGCGATCAGGCTCGGTGCTGACAGGAATCCCGATGCGCCGGCGATCCAGTTCCTGCCCAGTGCCGATCCGGCCGACACGCCGCTGGTCATCTCGCACCGGGATTTCGTCGCGCGCGTCACGCAAGCCGCCAACATGTTTCACGCGCTGGGTGCGGGCAAAGACGACGTCATCAGCTTCATGCTGCCGCTCTTGCCCGACGCCTTCGTGACGCTGTTCGGCGCGGAGGCCGCCGGCATCGCCAATCCCGTCAATCCGCTGCTGGAGCCGCATCAGATTGCGGAGATCCTGGAGGCCGCCAACACCACGATCCTGGTCGCGCTCGGCCCGATGCCCGGCACCGGCATCTGGCAGAAGGTCGAGCAGATCCGCCCGTCCTTGAAGCGCCTCAAGGCGATCGTACAGGTGGGGGGCGGCGGCGATCCCGCGGACGGCATCTTCGCCTTCAACGATCTCATCAAGCAGCAGCCGGCAGACCGGCTCGTCAGCGGCCGCAAGATTCCCGGCAGCGACATCGCGGCCTATTTCCATACCGGCGGCACCACCGGCACGCCAAAGCTCGTGCGCCACACCCACGCCAACCAAGTCTATCAGGCGTGGGGGCTCAACCTGCTCCTGAGGTCGAAGCCGGGCAGCAATCTCTTGTTCGGCATGCCGCTGTTTCACGTCGGAGGCTCACTGACGCAGGTGCTGACGACGCTCGCGGGTGGCGGCTGCCTTGTGGTGCTGTCACCGTCCGGCTGGCGCAATCCAAATGCGGTGAAGAACATCTGGCAGCTCGTCGAGCGCTACAGGCCGGAGGCACTGTCGAGCGTGCCCACGGTGCTTGCAGCGACGCTCGGGGTCCCGCCGGGCAAGGCGGATATTTCCAGTCTGAAGTATGCCGCCGGTGGCGGCTCGGCGATCCCCGTCGCGGTCGGCTCTGCGATCCAGGACAAGCTGAAGCTGCCGGTGGTCGAGGTCTACGGCATGACCGAGACCTCGAGCGTGCATACCATCGCCTATCCGGACCGCCCCATCCGCCTCGGCTCGGTCGGCTTGCCAATGCCTTACGCCCGCGTGCGCATCGTCAAGCTCGACGCCGAGGGACGGCTCGAACGCGACTGCGCCGTGGACGAAATTGGCGTTGTGATCATGGCCGGGCCCGGCGTGTTCGGCGGCTATCTCAACGATGCCCACAATGTGGGGGCATTCGTCGACGAAGTCTGGGTCAATTCCGGCGATCTCGGCCGTCTCGATTCGGACGGCCAGCTCTGGATTACCGGCCGCGCCAAGGATCTCGTGATCCGCGGCGGCCACAACATCGATCCGGCACCGATCGAGGAGATCATGTTCCAGCATCCGGCCGTTGGCTTTGCCGCAGTGGTCGGCCAGCCCGACGCCTATGCCGGCGAGCTCCCCGTCGGCTATGTGCAGTTGAAGCCGGGTGCCAAGGTCGAGCCGGGCGAGCTGGAGACCTGGGTGCGCGAACGCACGCCCGAGCGCGCCGCCGTTCCCGTACAGATCATTCCGATCGATCCGATGCCCGTCACCGGCGTCGGCAAGGTGTTCAAGCCGCAGCTGCGCTGGGACGCAGCCCAGCGCGTGTTTGCCAAGGTGCTCACTCCGCTCACCGAGAAGGGCATCGACTGCAAGGTGAAGGTCGGTGCGCACGGCAGCCACGGCTCAATCGCGACGGTGACAATTGCGGGCGTGCCGGAAGGCCGGCGCGACGAGGTTGCAGGCGAGGTGCACAAGCTGCTCGATCCGTTCGTGATGCGGCATGAGGTGGCGTACGCGTAGGTGAGGGGGCGCGCGCTCAAGCCACCAGGCTGGTTTCATGAGCGGACACTGTCTGCTCCGCCTGGCTGGCGGGTCCGGACATTGACACGATCTGCCATGCCTTGACCCAAATCAAAACGGAATTGCATGGACCCGGCATTCTGGTGCGAGATTGTCGGAGCAGCCACGTGAGCCGATTTCTCATTGTCGATGACCATCCGCTGTTTCGGGAGGCACTGGAAGATTGCGTTCGCCGCGCCGCACCCGACGCTCGGATCCTGGAAGCGGCGACCATCGACGAAGCGCTCGACGTGCTGTCGTGCGGCGGGATTGATCTGACCATTCTCGACCTGTCCTTGCCCGGGACGACGGGATTGTCTGGCCTTGTTCGTCTCCGCAAAACCTTTGCCAGTAGCCCGATCGTCGTCGTTTCGTGCCATCAGGACCCACGTATCGTAGAAAGCGCGCTCTTTCTCGGCGCGTCCGGGTACATTCCCAAATCGATATCGAAGCAAGAGGTCGTGCGCGCGATCGGCGAAGTGCTGCGAGGCTCGATTTATCTTCCCTGTTGCTACCGAAGCACTGGGAACGCAGGTCAATTCAAAGATCCGATCAAAGAGCTCCTGAAGCACCTTCGCGGTCTGACTCCGCAGCAATTGCGGGTGCTTGAGATGATATACCGTGGCCTGCAGAATAAGCAGATCGCTTACGAGCTGAAGATATGCGAATCGACCGTCAAGGTGCACGTGTCAGAGATCCTTCGTCGACTGAATGTCACGAACCGCACCAAGGCCATCGTCGAGATGTCAAAGATCGATTTCGTCAATCTGATCGGCCGTGGCCCCGCCATGGTACAGGCGAGCATGTGACTGATCGCCAGAGGCCGGTGATCGCCGACATCATCATACACCCACAATATCGGCGTTTCGTGATCGGCGGGCCGCGCCTAGACGCACCGCAGCGGGTTCAATAATGCGCGACGATCACGAAGCGCTTGGTCGCCGTTTCACCCTCCGGCGGCGGTGTTGATCCGTCGGCAGTTTCCACCTTCATCACGGCGATGTCCGTTTCGGCCACCCCGAGGCGCAGAAGCTCCATGCGCGTTGCTTCGATGCGCCGGTCGGACATGCGCTGCTGGCCCTCAGGCGTCGCGGCCATGTCCGCCCAGGAATTGACGTCGATCTGGATGCGCGTGCCGGACGAGGCGTCTTGTACCGCATCGTCCACGAGCATCCGGCCGGAGTCCGATAGTCTCGTGCCGAGCCACTCACCTTGCGAAAGAAAGACGGTCGGCAACACCCTCGTCTCCGATTGCGCAAGTCCCGACGAGGCGCCAACCAGGAGCGCACAAGTGAGATAGGGAAGGACCTTCATGATCGTCTCCTCTCATCTGGTCGTCAGGGCCGCTCGATCGACCATGCTGCGCGACGGATGGCCAGAATAAGCAAGCGGGGAGGAAAGGAAAGTCCACAGGCTGCCCCCCTTTGAAGCTGCAAGCGATTACCATTCGAAGGTGCAACTGATTACCGTGGAGAGCCGGTGTCAGCGCCATCGCGAGCAAACACTCGTTGAGCCAAAGCCCCGGTGTCGCGCCGCCGCCACCTCAACTCCCGCGATAGGTCGAATAGCTCCACGGCGTGACCAGGAGCGGCACGTGCAGGTGCTGCTCCGGTTCCGAGACGCCAAAGCGCAGCGGGATGACGTCGAGGAAAGGGGGATCGCTGAGCGGGACGCCGCGGCCGGCGAAATAGGCGGCCGCCTGGAAGCGCAGCTCGTAAGTGCCGATCGGCACAGGCCGCCCCTCGATCGGCTCGGGGCTGGTGCGCCCGTCGGCGTTGGTGACGAGGTCGGCGATCAGGCGTTCTTCGCCGTGGCGCGACAGCTCGACCAGGCTGAACTTCATGCCGTCGGCCGGCAGCCCGCGATGGGTGTCGAGGACGTGGACCGACAGCGTGCCGTGGACTGCCAGCGGCTCCCCGCTCGCGATCATGCCGGCAAGGCGCAGGCTCGCGATGCGCGCGATCTCGGTCAGCGCCTCTTTCTGCTCCTGCGCAGGGTCGTTGTTGAGCCGCCGCGCGAAGGCGTCGAGGATCGAATCCTTGGTGTGGCGGCGGACGCAGATCATGAAGGGAAAGCCGAACTTGGCCTTGTAGGCGTTGTTCAGCCTCTCGAACATCGCGAACTCGGTTTCCGACAGCCGGTCGAGGCCGGCGCCGTCCTGCTCGCGCGTCGAGTGCGCAGTGAGGCCCTGGGCGCGCTGGGTCTTGTTGGCGAGGTCGGGATGCGAGCGGATCAGCTTGAGCCGCTGCTCGGCGGGCGCTGCCTCGATCGACGCGATCATCGCATCACGCAGCGCGGCGAGGTTCTTGAACGGCCGCCGCGCGGCGGCTTCCGTCGCGACCCACGGCGAGTATTCAAAGATATCGCCGAGCGCCGCGACGAAGTCGGCCGCGCTGGCGCGGTTGAGGGTGTCGAGGGTGAGTTGTCCCGGCACGAAAATCTCCCTTCAGTGCATCTGCCGGGTCAATCCGGCGAAGCGTTCGGCGAGCAGCATCAGGATCAGGGTGGCGATCACGATCGCGCCCGACGCGGCCGCGGTGCGGACGTCGAGATTGGTCTCGATCTGTTGCCAGAGATGGATCGGCAGCATCTCGGTGCGCTCGTCGGCGAGGATCAGCGACACCGGGACATTGTCGAAGGACGCCATGAAGGCAAGGAAGGCGCCAGCGCCGATGCCGGGCCCAATCAGCGGCAGGGTGACGCGACGAAACGTCGTGAGGCGACCGGCGCCGAGACTTTCTGATGCCTCGAGCAGGCTGGCGTCGAGCTGTGACAGCGAGGCGAGCGTGGTTCGCAGCACGAAAGGCACGCAGACGATGACATGGCCCAGCACCAGGAGGGGAATGTTCGGCGAAAGGCCGAGCCTGTTGATGAAGATCAGCGCGGCAAAGCCGAACGACAACGCGGGCAAGAGTAGCGGCGACATGAACAGGAGGTCCGCCGCGCGCATCAGGGGCGAACGGCTGCGCGCGATCGCGAGCGCCGCGGCCGTGCCGCAAGCGCCCGACAGCAGCGTGGTCCAGAACGCGACGACCAGGCTGTTCCAGGCGGCACGTTGCATCTGGTCGGCGTCGAGCAGCGCGAGATACCAGCGGAACGACAGGCCGGGCGGCGGAAACCGCAGGGACTGCGACGACGTGAACGAGGTCAGCAGCACCACCGCGGTCGGCAACACCAGGAAGACCAAGGCGATACCTGCAAGCAGCCCGAAGACGAGCTTGAGCGACAGGGCGTCCCAGCGGATTCGTCTAAGCCCGGCCATGAATCTCGCTCCTGCGGCCGATAGCGCCGAGCACGCCGACGACGATCATCACCGTGATCATGAAGATGATCGACAGTGCCGCGGCGAAGGGCCAGTTGTTAGCGCCGACCGCCTGCTGGTAGATATTGAGCGGCATGTAGATCAGCCGCGCGCCGCCGATCAGGGTCTGCGTGACGAAGGCGGTAATGCTTGCCGCATAAGTCAGGATGCAGCCGGCGATGATGCCGGGCAGCGACAACGGCAGCGTGACGCGGAAGAAGGTGCGCCATTCGCCAGCCCCGAGCACACGCGAGGCATCGGCAAGATTCGGATCGAGCTTCGACAGCACGGTGAGGATCGGCAGCACCATCAGTGGCATCTGCACCTGGGCGAGCACCATCACGACACCAACCTCGGTATAGAGCAGCCGCAGCGGCTCGTTGCTGAGGCCGAGCCCCATCACGACCTGGTTGAGCAGACCCTGCCGTCCCAGGATCACGATCCAGGAGAAGGTGCGGACCACGACCGAGGTCAGGATCGGAAGAATGACCAGGAACACCAGCACGCTCTGCCAGCGCGCGCCGGCACGCGCGCACAGCCAGGCGATGGGGTAGCCGAACAGGAGGCACACCAGCGTCGCCTTGACGCCGAGCAGGAGCGTGTCGATCAGGATCGAGTAGCTGAAGGGATCGGTGAAGAACTTGACGTAGTTGTGCAGCGTCCAGCCCTGCATGGCGATGTCGCCATGCAGTGATAGCAGCAGGAGGACCACGAGCGGCGCGACGAAAAAGGCCGTGAAGATGGCGGCAAGCGGCAGGACGAGCCTGGAATCGGCCTCCATCTTTGGGTGCTCCCCTAGAGCTTGATCTCGCGGTTGAAGCGATCGATCAGCGCGCCGCGCTGCGGATTGATCTTCTCCCAGTTGATGGTGCGGATCTTGGCGACGTCGTCGAGTGTCTTGGCCAGCGACTTGGTGATGGCGCCCTCGAGCTTGACCTTGGCATTGGTCGGAATGACGTCATAGGGCGCCTTCAGCAGCTTCTCCTGGGTCGCTGCGGCCAGATGCAGGTCGATATATTGAACGGCGAGTTCGGGTTCGGCTGCGCCTGCGACGATGTGCAGGCTGGTCGACCAGCCGACCGCGCCGGTTGCGGGAATCGTGAATTCGACCGGCACGTCCTTGGCCTTGAGCGTCTGCACGAAGTTGAAATTGTAGGGCGCGATGTCGATCTGCTCCTGCTGCCACAGCGTCGCAAACGCGCCGAGATTGGCGCCGATCGCGCCGACATTCGGCAGGAGCTGCTTCAGGAACTTGAAGGCCGGCTCGAAATCCTCGTCGGTGCCGCCCTTGACGCGGTTGAGCTCGGCGAGGAAGGCAATGCCGAGCTGGCTGTTGAGCGCGGTGAGGCCGACGCGGCCCTTGTATTTGGGATCGAGCAAGTCGTCCCAGCTCGTGGGCGCCGTCTTGATCTTGTCCGGATTGTAGCCGAGGCCGATCACCTGCATGGTGATCTTCGGGCCCCATTTGTCCTGCGCGGTCGGCAGCAGATCCCTAAAATTGGGTGACTGCGCCACCGGATATTCCATGATCAGGCCCTCGCGCACCGCGTCGATCACCTGCGGCGCGTCGAAGAAGGCGACGTCGAACGGCGGCTTGTTGCCTTTGGCGGCGGCGAGCCGCGACACCTGGTCGGTGCCGAGGATGATGGATTGCGTGACGGCAGCGCCGGTCAGTTGCCTGAAGGCGGGCGCGATGACGTCGCGGTCCGCCTCGTTCCAGGTGCCTGGAAAGGTTGCCGCGATCAGTGTCTTGTTCTGCGCGTGCGCAAAGCGAGGCAGGCTCGCCGCGAGCGCGAGGCCACCGGCACTGCGCAAGAGGCGCCGGCGATCGATCGTAACAGTGCTGAATGATGTCATGGCGGTGTCCTCTCCGGGCAATCAGGATGCTGGGAATACGTTGCAGGCCGCCGGCGAGGCCGGTGCCAGATAGACGGTTGCGCCGACAGGGCGCAGCCCACCCTCGGCATCGCGGGGCTCGGCGATCTTGAGCGAAGGGCCGCCAGTCAGCGCGACGTCGTAGACGACCTGCGCGCCGAGCGGCAGCACCGTGGTGATGACCGCTGCGAAGGCGCCGTCCGACGGAGCAGGCCGGAAGCGCAATTGCTCGGGACGAATCGAGACGACGACGGCGCGTCCCTGCTGGAATGCCTTGTCCGGGCCGACGGGGAGAATAGGGCCGTGCTCGAGCCGCACGGCAGGACCTTCAATGAACTCGCCGCGCAGCACATTGGTGGTGCCGACGAACTCGTTCACGAACAGCGTCTGCGGCGTATCGTAGATGCCGGTCGGGGTCGAGACCTGCTCGATGTGCCCGCGCGACATCACGGCGATGCGGTCGGCCATCGACAGCGCTTCCTCCTGGTCGTGAGTCACCAGAATGGTGGTGATGCCGGATTGCCGCTGGAGGCGCTTGACTTCGATCTGCATGTCGAGGCGCAAATTCTTGTCGAGGGCTCCGAACGGCTCGTCGAGCAGCAGCACCTTGGGATCGATGGCGAGGCAGCGGGCGAGTGCCACGCGCTGCTGCTGGCCGCCGGACAGCTCGCGCGGCTTGCGGCTGGCGAATTCACCCATATGGACGAGGTCGAGCATCTCGGCGACGCGCTTGCCGATACGCTCGCGCGGCCATTTGTGCGCCTGAAGGCCGTAAGCGACGTTCTCGCCGACGCTCATGTGCGGAAACAGCGCGTAGTTCTGGAACACGATGCCGACGCCGCGCTCGGCCGGCGACAGCGCATCGACCACGCTGTCGTCGAACAGGACGCGGCCTTCGGTCTGCCGGATGAAGCCGGAGATGATCCGCAACAAGGTCGACTTGCCGCAGCCCGACGGCCCGAGCAGGGCGACGAGCTCGCCGCCGGCAATGTCGAGGTTGATATCCCGCACGGCCGTGCTCGCGCCGAACCGGTGCGTGATGGCCTCGAGCCGGAGCCGATGCGAGCGAGACGCAGTCATGAACGCTTGCCCCAAAGCCTGCGACCGGCTTCTGGAAGCGACCGAAGGAGATGACCTCAGCGGGCATGTTCGGCACAATCACCCATTGCCGTCCAGCGCAGAATAGGCAATTCTCCATACGCAAAATTAGAATGGGCAAACTGGCATGGGCGTTGGCCGGGTGCAGGTCACGTGAGAGGGGCGCTCGTTCCAGCGGCGTTGCGCTACGTCGACCAGGTGGCGCGATCGGGATCGATCCAGAGCGCCGCCCGGGAAATGAACATCGCGGCCTCCGCCATCAACCGGCAGATCCTGCTTCTGGAGCGCGATCTCGGCGTCACCCTGTTCGAGCGTGTGACCGGCGGCATGCGGTTGACGCCGGCGGGCGACGCACTGGTGGCGCTGACGCGGCGGTGGCGCTCGGACGAGCGGCGGGCCAAGGCCGAGCTCAAGCAGTTGCAGGGCGTCAACCAGGGCCATGTGCGTCTCGTCGCGATGGACAGCCATGTCAACGGATTTTTGCCGCGCTTCGTGAGCGAGCTGAACGAGCGCCATCCCCGTATCTCGCTCGAGATTCAGATCGCCGGCACCGACGAGGCGCAGGCGGCGCTGCTGTCCGGAGCCGCCGATCTGATCGCCGCCTTCAATCTCAATCCGCATCGCGAGATTCATGTGCTGTGGCGGCGCGAGCTGCCGTTCGGCTGCGTGGTTGCGCCGAACCATCCGCTGGCTCGGCGCAAGACCACCAGCATGCAGGAGGTGGCGGGCTATCCGTTCGTCCTGCAAAACAAGGCGCTGGCGATCAGGCGCTATCTCGAGGCGCGCCATGGCTGGCTGCTGTCCGAGAAGACGATCGAGACCAATTCGCTGCAACTGGTGAAGCGCCTAGCCGGTAGCGGCAATTACGTCGCCTTCACCTCCGAGCTCGATGCCGCGCCCGAGCTGGTCAGCGGCGCGCTGGTCTTCGTCCCCGTGCGCGACAAGGGCGCCGATCCGCAGACCGTGAGCGTTGCCATCGATGCGCGCAAGCCGTTCGCCAAGATCGCGCGAATCGTCGCCGACGGGCTTGCCGCCGGCATGGACGCAGATCTGCAAGACGCGCGCCGCCGCATATCTTAGCGGGCAAATCGGCGCGCTTGTCCGAACCTGACGGCGCGGTCGGGCGACGAAACCTTGTCGGGCAATGGTGGCCTGACACCTTGCCTGCGGGCGCCGGTTTCTTCTCAGGGATCAACGGATGTCGCCGCTGAAATACCATCGCGATCTGGCGCACTGGACCGAGTTCGTGCGCCTTGCGCAGGCTCGCGTTTATGGAAAGTGGATGCGGCTCGCGCTCCTGGCGGCCGGTGCCTTGCCGATGCTGCTTGGCATCATAGCGTCGGCGCTGTGGCCGGGATCGGTCGACACGACCTCCGTGCTGTTCGGCGTCCTGAGCACGCTCGTGG
Organism: Bradyrhizobium iriomotense; assembly: GCF_030160715.1. Lineage (GTDB taxonomy): Bacteria > Pseudomonadota > Alphaproteobacteria > Rhizobiales > Xanthobacteraceae > Bradyrhizobium > Bradyrhizobium iriomotense. The sequence goes on along the minus strand of NZ_BSOW01000029.1, from coordinate 111,036 downwards.
TCATCGGCGCGCTGTCGCGGTTCGGGCTTCGCCGCCACGTCAAGGACGCCGGCTGGGTTCTCGGCAATCGCGAGATCACCGTGACGGAGCAGGGCTTCGTCGATGCCGGCAACGGCACCGTGCTCAGCGTGGACTGGCCGGCGATCGAGGGGGTGAGCGTGGCCAGGAACATCATCGTTCTCTGGATGGACCGGGCCGCGGGGGTCTTCATCCCCCGCATCGCCTTCGAGTCCGACGACGACGAGCGCAGCTTCGTCGAGTTTGCCGGCAAGCGCTCCGGTGCCGCGTAACGTTAGGGTGGCTTAGCCCGCCGGCATCGTCTTCTCGATCAGGCGCACCCAATATGACGCGCCGTGGCCGAGGATGTTGTCGTTGAAGATGTATGCGGGATGGTGGCACTCGTTGCCGTCGCCCATGCCGACCAGGATCATCGCGCCGGGACGCGCTTCGAGCATGAAGGAGAAGTCCTCGGCGCCCATCATCGGAATGAATTTTTCGTTGACGCGATCGGCGCCGGCGATGTCGCGGGCGACCTCGGCGGCAACGCCTGCTTCGCGCGCGTGGTTCATCGTCACCGGATACATGCGGGTGTAGTTGGTCGCGGCCGATCCGCCATAGGCCCGCGCCACGCTGTCGGCGACCTCGCCGATGCGGCGCTCGACGAGATCGCGCACTTCGGGGTCGAGCGTGCGCACCGTGCCGCAGAGCTCGGCGACCTCCGGGATGATATTGAAGGCGGTGCCGGCGTGGAATTGCGTGATCGAGACGACGGCGGATTTGAGCGGGTCGACGTTGCGCGAGACGATCGACTGCAAGGCATTAACGATCTGGGAGCCGATCAGGACACTGTCGACCGACTTATGCGGGCCGGCGCCGGCATGGCCGCCCTTGCCATTGACCGTAATCTGGATGTTGTCGGAGGAAGCGAGCATCGCGCCGGGAGTCGTTGCGAAATGGCCCTCGGGCAGGCCCGGCATGTTGTGCATGCCGTAAACCTCCTGGATGTTCCAGCGGGTCATCAGGCCGTCGTCGACCATCGCCTTGCCGCCACCGCCGCCTTCCTCGGCCGGCTGGAAGATCACGACCGCGGTGCCGTCGAAATTGCGCGTCTCGGCAAGATATTTGGCGGCGCCCAGCAGCATCGCGGTGTGGCCGTCATGGCCGCAGGCGTGCATCTTGCCGGGGACTTTGGAGGCATAAGGCACGCCGGACGTCTCCATGATCGGCAGCGCATCCATGTCGGCGCGTAGGCCGATCGTCCGGCCGGACGTCGCCTTGCGGCCGCGGATCACCCCGACCACGCCGGTGCGGCCGATGCCGGTCACCACCTCGTCGCAGCCGAACGCGCGCAGCTTGTCGGCAACGATGCCGGCGGTGCGGTGCACCTCGTAGAGCAGCTCGGGGTTCTCGTGGAAGTCATGGCGCCAGGCGGCCATTTCGTCGGAGAGTGCGGCGACGCGGTTGATGACGGGCATGGGCAGGGTCCGTTTTCTTGAGTTGTAGCCCGGATGAGCGAAGCGACATCCGGGATTTTCGTGAGTGGTCCCGGGTGTCGCTGCGCTCACCCGGGCTACGGAAGCGTACTCAGCTCTCCCCGAACACGCGCTTGAAGATCGTGTCGACGTGCTTGAGGTGATAGCCGAGGTCGAACTGCTCCTCGATCTCGGCGTCCGAGAGATACTTCTTTACCTCGGCGTCCTTCTTCAGGAGCTGCAAAAAGTCGCCTTCGCCGCGCCAGACCGGCATGGCGTTGCGCTGCACGAGCTTGTAGGCGTCCTCGCGGCTCGCGCCCTTCTGCGTCAGCGCCAGCAGCACGCGCTGCGAATGCACGAGGCCGCCGAGGCGGTCGAGATTCTTCTGCATGTTGGCAGGGTAAACCAGCAGCTTATCGATCAGGCCGGCGAGGCGGACGAGCGCGAAGTCGAGCGTCACGGTCGCATCCGGGCCCATCATGCGCTCGGCGGAGGAGTGCGAGATGTCGCGCTCGTGCCAGAGCACGACGTTTTCCAGCGCCGGGGTCACGTAGGCGCGTACCATGCGCGACAGACCCGTGAGGTTTTCCGACAGCACCGGATTGCGCTTGTGCGGCATCGCGGAGGAGCCCTTCTGTCCCTCCGAGAAGAACTCTTCGGCTTCCAGCACTTCGGTGCGCTGGAGATGGCGGATTTCCACCGCGAGACGTTCCACGGAGGAGGCGATCACGCCGAGGGTCGCAAAATACATCGCGTGGCGATCACGCGGGATGACCTGCGTCGAGATCGGCTCCGGCGTCAGCCCCATGGCTTTCGCGACGTGCTCTTCGACGCGCGGATCGATCTGCGCAAAGGTGCCGACGGCGCCGGAGATGGCGCAGGTCGCGACTTCCTTGCGCGCCGCGATCAGGCGCTCCTTGGCGCGCGAGAACTCGGCATAGGCAAAGGCGAGCTTGAGGCCGAACGTCACCGGCTCGGCATGGATGCCATGGGAGCGGCCGATGGTCGGTGTCATCTTGTGCTCGAAGGCGCGCTTCTTGAGCGCAGCCAGCACCTTGTCGAGATCGGCGAGCAAGAGATCGGCGGCGCGGGTGAGCTGGACGTTGAGGCAGGTGTCGAGCACGTCGGAGGAGGTCATGCCCTGGTGCACGAAGCGTGCCTCCGGGCCGACGATCTCGGCGAGGTGGGTCAGGAAGGCGATGACGTCGTGCTTGGTCTCGCGCTCGATCTCGTCGATGCGGGCGACGTCGAAGGTGGCGTTACGGGCCTTGTCCCAGACCGTCTTGGCGGCCTGCTTCGGGATCGTCCCGAGCTCGGCCAGGGCGTCCGCCGCGTGCGCCTCGATCTCGAACCAGATCTTGAACCGCGTCTGCGGCTCCCAGATCGAGGCCATTTCCGGGCGGGTATAACGGGGGATCATCGCAGACGCTCCAGGTGGGGCGGGGCGCGCCTGAGGGCACGGACACCGGCCAAAATGCTTTTTACGCCGCGATTTAGCAGAGCGGAGAGGGCGAAACAAACGGCTTGGTCCCGCAAGCGGGGGATAGCCAGGGGTTTTCGCGAGGGTATCAATCACGAAAAGCTGACTGACAGATATTGAAATCTGTCAGCGAGATGTGTATATCCGTCTTCGGACGCTCGGATTGGGCGTCCCGCGTTCCCGCCCAGGGAGCCCGAGGTCCGAAACAAAGGGGACACTTGGGCCGTAATTCAAAGAGGGTAGGTCGCGGACGAGTGGAGACTTACGACAATGACGACCGAAATCCTCAATATCGCCGGGCAGATTGGGCACTGGCTCAATGTCCTGGTGGCGCGCCAGATCGCGGCGCAGGCTGCAAAACTGCCGCATTAAGGCAAGAGCTTTCCGAACGACCGGCACGGCCGCTTCGGAACGCGGCCTAATCGCCGGGTGAATGGCCCCTCTCACGGGAACATGGTGCTGGCATGAACGAAGCCGTTGTCTTGACGCCGGAGCGCATCCTCGAAGTTACCGAGGACGTGCTCAGGCGCTATGGGCTTGCCAAGGCCACCGTGGTCGACGTTGCTCGTGCGCTCGATGTGAGCCATGGCAGCGTCTATCGCCATTTTCCGAGCAAGGCCTCGCTGCGCGAGGCCGTGGCCAAGCGCTGGCTCGAGCGCATGGATGCGCCGCTGCGCAAGATCGCCCAGGATACGGGGCCTGCGCCGGCGCGGCTGGAGACCTGGCTGCGGACGCTTTTTGCCGCCAAGCGCGAGCGCGTCTGCGACGATCCCGAGATGTTCCAGACCTATCTGACACTCGCGCGTGAAGCCTGCGCGGCGGTGAAATGCCACAAGGACGGCCTCGTCGAGCAGATGTCGGCCATCCTGTCCGACGGCGTGAAGCAGGGCGTGTTCGACGTCACTGATACCAAGGCTACAGCACGCGCGATCTTCGATGCGACCAGCCGCTATCACCATCCCGCCCACGCCGACGAGTGGAAGGACGCCGATCTGCCGGCACGCGTGGACGCGCTGTTGGCGCTGCTGCTGCGCGGGTTGAAGGCGGCCTGACCGCTACTCACCCCCTCGCTTTGTGGAGGAGACCCCCGTTGTGCGCGGGCGGCGGGTGACGGGCCTGTTTCTGCGCGCGAAACGCGCCGGCCGATGGCGCGACAGGGGGACTCTCCGGATACACATTGACTTCGACTTCGACGACGTCCTTTGACCGCTTTCGCAGCCGGTAGAACGTAAGCTCCTGTGCAAGCATCGGGCAACGGAAGCTCACGGCGGCCGTATCCGGCAAGCGGCAAAGCTCGTCGATGAGCTCGCCTACGGTGATGATCGGGGGATGGACGACTGCCTTGCGAGTACTCATGGCGTTACTCCTCCACTTTGCTACTAACTGGCGCCGAAGGGTCTCCGTTCCATTTCGCACAGCAACAGGGCCTGCCAAGGTGCGGCAGCCCTCCTGCTAGATTCTCGTCAGCCCGCAAGCAGCGGCCAGCCGCACGAGCTGTGCGTCGGTCCGCGCGCCCGTCTTCGTCTTGATGAGGTAGTGATAGTTCTGCACCGTCTTCACGCTGAGATTGAGGTGTGAGGCGATCTGCTCGGTGGTGGCGCCGCTGACGAACTGCCGCAGGATCTCGATTTCGCGTTCGCCCAGCTGATCGAGCAGCGAGCCCGTCGGTGACAGGCTCTCCTCGGCCAGAACATGGGCGATGTCGTCGCTCATGGCGCGTTCGCCGCGCGCAACCGCACGAACGGCGGCGACGACCGCGGCGGGATCGCTGCTCTTGGTGACGAAACCGCTGGCGCCGGCATTGAAGGCTGCCTTCACGAGCACGGCCTCGTTGTGCATGGTAAAGACGAGGATCCGCGCACGGGGATTGCGGGCGCGGATATTGCGGATAGCCTCGAGGCCGCTTGCGCCGGGCATCGAGATGTCCAACACGACGACGTCGGGATCGTGCGTCTTGAAGGCGCCGTAGGCGTCCGCCGCGTTGTCGGCTTCGGCGACGACATGCAGGTCGCCCTGGCTTTCCAGGACGCGCCGGTAGCCTTGCCGGACGATCGGATGATCGTCGACCAGCAGCACCGAGATGCCCTTTGCCGCCACCTCCGTCATGTCAGCCTCATGCGGCCAGCGGAATGGTCGCCGCCACGCTCAGCCCGCGATTGGCGCGCGCGATCGACAGCGAACCGCCGGCGGCCGCGACGCGCTCGCGGATGCCGGTCAGCCCGAAGCCGGCCGACTGTGCCACCCGATCTGCATCGCCGCCGCCGTCGTCCTCCACGCGGATCAGGAGGGCGTCGTCCTCGCCGGCGCGCCGCTCGATCCGCAGGTTGATCTTGCGCGCCGCGCTGTGGCGCAGCGCATTGGTCAGGCATTCCTGGGCGACACGGTAGGCGGTGGTTGCAGCCGTGCCGCCGATATCCGCGAGATTGCCCTTGAGGTCGAGCTGGATCGTCGGCTGCGTGGCGCTCTGCGAGCGCCAGCTATCGACGAGATTGACGAGGCTCGCCTCGAGCCCCAGCTCATCCGGCAAGGGATTGCGCAGCCGCTTCAGCGTGTCGCGTAAGCTCGCCATGATGCGATGCGTAGCCTGCGAGATCATGCGTGCATCCTGTGCGATCCCGCCTGCATTCGCCTCCTTCGTGCTCGCCGTCTCGATGGTGCTGGAGAACGCGAGAATGGCGGACAGATTTTGTCCGAACTCGTCATGCAGCTCGCGCGCGAGCGCGCGCCGCTCGTCGTCGCGGATTTCGAGCAGGCGCCTCGTCAGCGCCGTACGCTGCTCGGTCGCTTCCTCGAGCCGCTCGCCGAGCTCGCCGACGGCATTGCCGATCATCGCAAGCTCCATGGAACGGAAGCGCGGCAGCGGCGTGCGGTACTGCCCGCGCGCCATCCGCTGCAAGGCGGTCACGATCGAGCGGGCCGGCGCCAGCGCATGCGCGATCGCAAGCGATGCCAGCAGCGCGATCGCCGCCGACATCAAGAGCGCGACGTCGATCACGTTGAGAATGTACTCCCAGGCGAGGGAGATCGCCGCAGCCTGATCAGGCGTCGCCACGACCGTACCGGCCGCGGCCGCGCGCGGGCTCACCGGTCGCACCACCTCGGCATGGCTGCCGAGGAAGGTCGGGACCAGGGACGCAAACCAGCGCGGCGGGGTCTGGCCGATGCCCTGGCTCTGGCCGCACAGGGGCTTCTCGAATGCGGCCGCTGGCTGGAACTGGACGCATACGCCCGGCGCAATCAGCTTCATCGTCTCCAGCGTGCGCCAGTCCGGAACCGGTACGAGATGCTCGCGCATCCTGCTGCTGCGCAGCAAGAGCTCGCGCCAGTACAGCGCCTCCAGCGCATGCGCAACGCGCTGGGCGGAGGCGGCCGTGGCGCGATCGACGCTGCGATAGGCATCAAAAGTCGCCCAGACCGTCGCGGCGGTCAGGCACAACGCGACGATCAGGAGCAAACGGGCGACGAGCTGAAGCACGAGGCGCATGCGATCACCCCCAACGTTTGGTAAGGTCACGATAACAACGCCGCCGGACCTTGCCAATCGCGGGAGCTGCCGGGCGGTGCTGCTCGGGAAAATTTCCCAAGCCGATTTGGGCATGGCTCTTTGGACCGCGCGCGGCGGCTTTGATCTAATGCGGGACGGGTCGCTAACAGACCGGGGAGCGAGACAGCATGAGTTCGATCACCATCGGCAAGAGCGCGCCGCCTGCGGCCGACCCGTCGGAGCGGAGCGCGCTCCTGCTCTGGATGATCTTCACCGGCCTGTCGGTCTTCGCCGTGGTGCTGCTGTGGCGCTTCGGCCTGATCCATCTGATGGTGGTCTCCGACCGCACCTACATTTCAAGCCTGATCGCGGTGCTCTATATCGCCACCTGCGGTCATTGCTTCTGGCGGACCCGCTCGATCGCGCGGGAGGGGGCGGCGGCGCGGCGCTGCCGTGCGGTGCTGTCGGCCAAGGACGGCAGCAAGGCGCTCGATACCACCGGCACATCGCTGCCGAATGGCCTCGTCAGGGACCACATCGAGAGCCTGGTGACGAAAGCCGCGGCGCAGGACTATCGGCCGGTCGACCAGACGCTGCTGCTGCGCACGCTCGCCGATCGCCTGCGCGGCTCCAACGGGTTCGGCGCCTTCGTCTCGGATACGCTGATGAAGCTCGGCCTGCTCGGCACCATCATCGGCTTCATCATCATGCTGGCGCCGATCGCAGGGCTCGATGCGGCCGACAAGGTCGCGATGCGGTCCTCGATGGGGTTGATGAGCGACGGCATGGCGGTCGCCATGTACACGACGCTGGCGGGCCTCGTCGGCTCGATCCTGGTCCGCATCCAGTATTACATGCTCGACGCTGCGACCCAGCGGGTGTTCTCCGACGCCGTCGTGCTGACCGAGACCTACGTCACGCCGGCTCTGGAACGCAAGCGTCCGGGAACGCCGCCATGATGGATGATTTCGGGCTCTATCCGCGCGAGGAACAGTTCGATCCGCTCGGCGTGATGCTGTTCAAGGCGCTCCAGGTGATCGCCTTCCTGTTCTTCATCGCGCTTCTCGCCGTCTCCCCGGACGCCAAGGACGGAAAGATCGACTCCAAGGCCGAGTTCATGATCACGCTGGACTGGCCGGACAATCATCCTGACGATCTCGACCTGTTCGTGCAGGATCCCGCCGGCAACATCGCCTGGTACCGGCATCGCGAGGCCGGCTTCCTCACGCTCGATCGCGACGACCGCGGCGGGGCCAACGATTTCATCGTGGTCAACGGCAAGAAGATCGCATCCCCGATCCGCGAGGAGATCGTCACCGTGCGCGGCATCGTTGCCGGCGAATACACCGTCAACGTCTCGCACTTCCAGGCGACCACCGGCGAGCCGGTCTCGGCCAACGTGAAAGTGCAGAAGCTCAATCCGACGGCGCAGGTGATCTTCGACAACAAGCTGACCGTCAACCATACCGGCGACGAGAAGACCGCGGTACGGTTCCGGCTCGATTCCGAGGGCAAGGTGGTCAACGTCGACCAGCGGCCGAAATCGCTGCTGGAGACGTTCCGCAGCAGTTGGCGCAACGGCGCGGATATCGATCCGAAGACCGGCGTGAGGATGCGCCGTGAGTAGCCTGCAACTGGTCATTCTCACGATTTCGGTCGCTTATGCCGTGATCGGCGCGCTGCTGCTGGTCGTCCTGGTCTATGGACGCCTGCACTGGTCGCAAAAGGCCACGGCGGTCATTGTGACCAGCGTCTTCTACCTCGTCAGCTTCGCTGCGATGCGCGGGCTGCTCGGCTGGGCCACCGCAGACCGGCTGCCTGTGTCATTCAAGCTGTTGGCCGCGCGCATCGTCGAGCCGCATTCGCTGGAGGGGGACCCCGGCTCGATCTATCTGTGGGTCGAGGAGCTCGACGACGACCACCGGCCGAGCGGCATCCCAAGGGCGTTCCGCGTTCCCTATAATGACGCGCTGGCCGAAAAGACCCATGCAGCGGAGAACGAGATCGCGGCAGGACGCCCGCAAGGCGGGCGCGCCGCGGATTTTGGCGGGGGTGACGGCACCATCATCGACATGGTCAGGGAATATGTGACCCCGAAGGCCGTGATCGAGACGGCCGGCGGCGACTCATCGACCGGTGAGTTCAGCGCACCGCCGGCCGGTGCACAGGGGGCCGTGTTCACGCCGCTGCCGCCACCCCGTATGCCGCCAAAGGATGAACAATAGGCTCTTCACCATTCCGGCATAGGCGTGCTGGAAAACCTTCCCGCGCTGTCGCATCTTGTTGACGTCCCTCAAATTGGCTTTATCGGCATACGAATAGAGTTTGAGGGTGGAGGACGCGTGCGACTGGCCGTCTTTTCGGATATCCATGGCAACCGGCAGGCCTTTGACGCGTGCCTGAAGGCAGCGCGCGAGCGCGGAGCGGAGCGCTTCATCCTGCTCGGCGATTTCGTCGGCTATGGCGCCGATCCGGAATGGGTGGTCGATACCGCGATGGAACTGATGGCTCACGGCGCCGTCGCTGTGCGCGGTAATCACGACCAGGCGGTGCAATCGTCGGCCGAGACCATGAACGCCGAGGCGCAGATCGCGATCGAATGGACCCGCGGCCGGCTCGATGCCGCGCAGCGGCGCTTCCTCGCTGAACTGCCGATGTCCATCGAGGATAGCGATCGTCTCTATGTGCATTCGGAAGCCTCGCATCCGACTCGATGGCACTATGTCCGCTCGACGGCGGACGCCGCAAAAAGCCTGATCGCGACGCCGTGCCACGTCACATTCTGCGGCCACATCCATCGCCCGGCGCTTTATTCGATGTCGGTGACTGCGAAGATGACGAGTTTCGTACCCAAGACCGGCGTTGCCGTGCAACTGCTGCGCGGCCGGCAATGGCTCGCGGTGATGGGCTCGGTCGGCCAGCCGCGCGACGGCGATCCATCCGCCTGCTTTACGATGTTCGACACCGAGAGCTGTCAGATCACCTATTGCCGTGTACCCTATGACATCGAGGCGGCGGCGAGCCGGATTCGCGAGAACGGCCTGCCGCATTGGCTGGCGGACCGGCTGTCGCAGGGGCGCTGAGCGATGCCGAAATCCCTGGTCAAGGTCGGAGCTCAGATCGACGGCTTCACGGTCGGCGAATGCGTGCATGCCGGCGGCATGGCGACGCTGTGGACGGTCACTCATCCCGGCATCGACGCGCCGCTTCTGATGAAGGTCCCGCGGGTGTCCGAGGGCGAGGACCCCGCCGCGATCGTCTCCTTCGAGATGGAGCAGATGATCCTGCCGCGGCTCGCCGGCCCGCACGTGCCGCACTGCTTCGGCACCGGCGATTTCGCGCGCCAGGCCTATGTCGTGATCGAGCAGCTTCCCGGCACCACGCTCTATCCGCGACTGCCCGACCTGCCGCTGCCCTATGAGGAGGCGCGCGTGCTGGTCGCGAAGATCGCGACCGCGCTGGCCGATCTGCACCGCCAGAACGTGATCCACCACGACATCAAGCCAAGCAGCATCATGTTCCGCGCGAGCGGCGAGGCGGTGCTGATCGACTTTGGCCTGTCGCATCACAACCATCTGCCGGATCTGTTGCAGGAGGAATTCCGGCTGCCCTACGGCACCGCGCCCTATATGGCGCCGGAGCGGCTGCTTGGGGTGCGCGACGATCCGCGCAGCGATCTGTTTTCGCTGGGTGTGCTGCTCTATTTCTTCACCACCGGCGAGCGGCCGTTCGGCGAGGGCGAGACGCTGCGGGCGATGCGGCGCCGGCTGTGGCGCGATCCGCATCCGCCGCGCAAATTGCGCCCCGACTATCCGCCCTGGCTTCAGGAGATCGTGCTCAGGTGTCTGGAGATCGAGCCGGTGTGGCGTTATCCGACCGCCGCACAGCTTGCCTTCGATCTCACCCATCCCGACAAGGTCAGGCTCACCGCGCGCTCGGAGCGGCTCAAGCGCGATCCGCTGTCCGTCGCCTGGCGACGTCGCTTCAATCAGGAGGCGACGCAGCCGCGGCCGAAATCGGATGTGGCGGCGCAGATTGCCTCGAGCCCGATCCTCACCGTCGCGCTCGACACCGCCGAGGGCGCAGCCGAATTGAACGAGGCGCTGCGCGTCACCACCGAGCGGATCCTGGCGACGCTACCCTCGGCGCGGCTCGCCTGCGTCAACGTGCTGAAGCTCAATCGTCTCGTGATCGACCGGACGCTCGACGAAGAGGGCTCCAACAAGCATATCGACCGGATGGTCGCACTCAGGCATTGGGCGACGCCGCTCAAGCTCGACGAGAGTCGGCTTACGGTTCATGTGCTGGAGGCGGTCGATCCGGCCGCCGCGATCCTGGAATTCGCCGAGATCAACCAGGTCGACCACGTCATCATCGGGGCGCGGCAGAGCTCGTTCAGGCGCACGCTGCTGGGCAGCGTTTCATCGAAGGTCGCGTCGGAAGCAACCTGCACCGTCACCGTGGTGCGGCCGCCGAGGATGGCTGCGGATTCAGAAGAGGTGAGGGCGGACGAAGCTGCGGGCTAGTACCACAGCTCAGGCGGCGCAGGCGCGGTGACCGTCGCGCTTGCGGCGGACGGGCAGCCAGAAGTCCGGGCCGGCGTCGCTGCGGTCGGGGCCGACGCCGAAGAATTGGATGATCTCGCGGCAGGGCTCGCAGTGGAACAGATTCCGCGAGGTGGCTGCCTTCGACATCTCGGTCAGGCAGTTTGGGCAAAGCGGTTTCATCAGATAATTCCAGAAAGGGATTTCAGTGCGGACGCTGTGACCAGTACTGGTCCAGGTCCACGATCTCGGACCCGGTGTCGTCGTTGGCATCGCACGCGGTACGCTCGTAGCGACCGAAGAAATAATCGAGGTCCGGATGCGGGCGCCGTGGGATGCGGCACCTGCGCTTCGGTTGACGTTTTGCGATCGCGACTTGCACGGGGCATCAGCCCCGGTGGCGGTGGAGGTAAATGATGCGGGCGGAACGAGCCGCGACTCGTACCGGTCGCGCGACCAAGATGCTGCGCGCCGCAATCGCTGCATTCAGGCCAAGCCACAACGCCACGCCAGTCCAGACCAAGGTCGTTGTCATGATGTGCTCCCGTCAAAAAGGGGAGTGCTCTTTTGCATTGATTTGTGCGAATCAGGGAAGCTGGGATGATTACGGGGGTACGACACAATCTTGAGTGTGTCGCGGTGCAGCACCGTAGAAACCCGCAATATATTTCGCGCGCGTTCGCTCAGATCGCTTCGCCGCGCGCGTTTGCCGCGGCACTGCGGATCGCGTCGATATTGGTCTTGTAGGCCTCTTGCGTGCCGCCGCGGAACACCGCAGTTCCGGCGACGAAGGCGTTGGCGCCGGCCGCCGCAAGGGCCCCCGCGACGTCGGGCCCGACGCCGCCATCGACCTCGATGTCAATCGGCCTGCCCGCGGTCATCGCGCGGATGTCGCGGATCTTGCCGAGCGCAGACGGAATGAAGGCCTGTCCGCCGAAGCCGGGATTGACCGACATCACCAGCACGAGATCGATCAGGTCGACGACGTATTCGATTGCGCTGATCGGCGTACCCGGGTTGAGCGAGACGCCGGCCTTCTTGCCGAGCGCGCGGATCGCCTGCAGCGAGCGGTGCAGGTGGGGACCTGCCTCCGCATGCACGGTTATGTGGTCGCAGCCGGCCTTGGCGAAGGCTTCCAGATAGGGATCGCAGGGCGAGATCATCAAATGCGCGTCGAAGATCTTCCTGGTGTGCGGACGCATCGCCTTGATGACGTCGGGGCCATACGAAATGTTCGGCACAAAATGCCCGTCCATGACGTCGAGATGCATCCAGTCGGCGCCGGCCGCATCGACAGCGCGCACCTCTTCGCCGAGCCTGGAAAAATCCGACGCCAGGATCGACGGTGCGATCACCAGGGGGCGGAGTGCGAGGGCTTGGGTCATGGGCACAGTTTCCCGAAAAAGCCGTTGGCGCCGTGTGACGATGGGCCTCGCCTAACATGGGCGAAGCGGGGGAGCAATGCAGGGAAGGCGCTTCCTGTGGGCGGAAAATTCTGCCGCAACCGGCACGAATTGCCGGTGTTCCCCGACGGTCCAAAGCGCGCGAAAGCCGGATTTGATTGAGGTTTTTGCGCTGGCACGACGCTTGCTGACTGGATGGGAGCATTGGCCGCGGCTTGCCGCATCGTCTGGAGTCGTCGAATGTTGTTCGCCCTTGGTGCCGTATCGGGTGCGCTCGACGCGTTGCAAGCGTTGACGTCCTCGAAGACGTCCTCGACGCAGCAGACCGGCTCCACGCAAGGGGCGACCAACCCGTTCTCGATCGACAGCGGCAGCAGCACGACCAGCGGCGCGAGCTCGTCGGTCAATTCCGGCAACTGTCCGCAGATCTCGCCTGAGACGATGAGCGCGCTGATTGCGGCGCAAAGCCAGTCGTCGGCGAGCACGAGCAGCTCCTCCAGCTCGACCTCGTCGAGCTCCTCAGCGAGCTCATCGTCGACCTCGATGAGCCCGCAGGACGCCCTGAAGGATCTGTTTTCGCAGATCGATGCCGATGGTGATGGCAGCATTACCAAATCGGAGTTCGAGAATGCGCTCGGCGCGGGCGGCACCAATTTGGCGCAGGCCGACGACGTCTTCTCCAAGCTCGACACCAATGGCGACGGCAGCGTCAGCCTCGACGAGATGTCGAAGGCGCTGAAGGGCGGACATCACGGTCACGACCATGCCGAAAGCGCCAGCAGCTCCAGCGGCTCCGGTGACGCCAGCGGCAGCGGCTCGGACGGCAGCTCCGATCCATTGACCGGGGCGACCTCGACGTCCGTGACCAACAGCGACGGCTCGACCACGACCACCGTCACCTATGCCGACGGCTCGAAGGTCTCGATGACGACGCCGGCTGCGTCGAGCTCATCGAGCTCCAACTCCAACTCAGGCGGCTCGAACTCGGCGACATCGTCCTACAACTGGATCGAGCAGATGATCCAGCGCGAGGCGCAAGCCTTGTCGGCCACCGCGGCCTCGTCGCTGTCTGTGAGCGTTTAAGCGAGGCACATTGCTTTCGCCTCACTTCAAGTGTCATACCCCGCGAAAGCGGGGTATCCAGTACGGGGGGTGACTCGCGGAGAGAGGAGCGGTCCGACTAAGAGCCGAACCGATCCTTCCACGACGCTAGCGCGCCGGTGAACGGCAACGCCGTGGCGCTGTACACGCCACGCGCAATCGCGCGCGCCACGACGTTGGCTGCGACCATGCCGACCTCGGTGAGGCCGACGATCGGATCGATCGGCTTTTCGCAGGTCGCAGCGGCAAACAGCACGTCGCCGTCGGTCGGTGCATGCACCGGATAGATCGCGCGGGCAAAGCCGGTCTGCCCGATCATGGCGAGGCGCTTGGCTTGCGCCTTGGTCAGTGTCGCATCGGTGACGACGAGGCCGATCGTGGTGTTTTCGCGCTCGCTCGGGGCCGGCCCGCCCTTGATGCGCATCTTGAGCATGTCGTCCGTGAAGGTATCCGGCAGGCCACGTCCGCCGAACTCGCCGCCCACCTCGAACGGCGCGGCCCAGAACCAGGGGCCGTCACCGACCGTGACGCTGCCGACCGCGTTGACGGCGGCGATCGCCGCGACCTTGATGCCGTTGCTGGTCACGGCGGACGCCGAGCCGAGCCCGCCTTTGAAATTCGCCGTCGTGGCGCCGAGGCCGGCACCGACGCTGCCGAGCGCGAAGTCAGTGCCGGCTGAAGCTGCCGCGGCGTAGCCGAGGTCGCGATAGGGTGGGAAGCGGCCCCATGCCTTGTCGCCGCCGTTGAGGAGATCGAACAGGATCGCGCCCGGCACGATCGGGATCAGCGCCTCGCGGACCCGGAAGCCGCGGCCCTGCTCGGCGAGCCAGGCCTGCACGCCGCCACCGGTCTCGAGTCCGAAGGCCGAGCCGCCCGACAGCGCGATGGCATCGACGCGCTCGACCGTGTTGGCAAGGTCGAGCAGCGCGTCCTCGCGCGTGCCGGGCCCGCCGCCGCGCACGTCGATCGCCGCCACCGCCGGCTGGTCGAACACGATCGCGGTCGCACCCGAGGCGAGCTTTTCGTCGTGAGCGTGCCCGACGCGGACGCCGGCGATGTCGGTGAGGAGGTTCTTCAAGGCGGCACTCCCGGCGCTGCAAGCGGCAGTGCCTTCAGCGATAGCGCAGGCGCAAGCCGCGCTCAACTGGCGAGCGCGATGCGGAGCATCCCGGCAAGCTCGGATTTGCGGTAGGGTTTTGCGAGCAGCAGCACGCCGGAATCGAGCCGGCCGTGATGGACGATGGCGTTCTCGGTATAGCCCGACGTGAACAGCGTCTTCAGCGCCGGGCGTCGCCTGGCTGCTTCGTCGGCGAGCTGGCGGCCGTTCATGGCGCCGGGCATGATCACGTCGGTGAACAGCAGGTCGATGTCCGCATTGCCGTCGATCAGCGTCAGCGCTTCCGCCGCATTCGCCGCTTCCAGCGCGTTGTAGCCGAGACTCCTGATCTGGGTCACGACATATTGGCGTACCAGCGCGTCGTCCTCGACGATCAGGATCTTTTCGTCGCCACCCTCGATCGGCACGTTGCGCAGCGCCTCGAGCGGGGTCTCCTGCACGCCGGTCGAACGCGGCAGATAGATCTTCACGCTCGTGCCGTGACCTTCCTCGCTGTAGATCTTGACGTGCCCGCCGGACTGCTTGACGAAGCCGAACACCATGCTCAGCCCAAGTCCGGTACCCTTGCCGACCTCTTTCGTCGTGAAGAAGGGGTCGAACACCCTCTCGATCAGCGCGGCCGGAATGCCGGTGCCGGTGTCGCTCACCGCGATCATCACGTAATTGCCGGCGATGATGTCGGGGTTCATGCTCGCATAGCCTTCGTCGAGGAAGATGTTGCGGGTCTCCAGGACCAGCGTGCCGCCGTCGGGCATGGCGTCGCGTGCGTTCAAGGCGAGGTTCAGGATCGCGGTGGTGAGCTGGCTCGGATCGACCATGGCCGGCCAGGCGTCCTCGGTGAGTTGCGGGGTGATGGTGATCTGCTCGCCGAGCGTCGGATGCAGCAGCTTGGCGGCTTCCACGACCAGCGCGTTGGGGTCGACCTCGCGCGGCTGAAGCGGCTGCTTGCGGGCAAAGGCGAGGAGGTGCCTGGTCAATTGCGCGCCGCGTTCGGCCGCATCGTCGATCAGCCTGGTGATCGCCGCCAGATCGGGTTGGTCGGCGACGGCCTCGGACAGGATCCCGATCGTGCCCGTGATGACCGTGAGCACGTTGTTGAAATCATGCGCGACGCCGCCGGTGAGCTGACCGATGGCGTCCATCTTCTGCGCCTGCCTGAACTGCGCCTCGGCCGCCTGCTTTTCGGTGAGGTCGCGTCCAATGAAGAAATGGCGCTTCACCGGTTCCGACCAGGTGCCGAGCCAGTTCAGCGTGACGTCGTGCCCGTCCCTGTGGGGGTAGCGCGCCTCGAAGCTGCGCTTGGTCTGGCCGCGCCGCGCGGCGCGCATTTCCTCGCGCGTCTTCTCGAGATCGTCGGGATGGATGAACTCCGTCGCGGTATGGCCGATCATGTCCTCCGGGCTGAAGCCGAGGATGTCCTTCACGCTCGGGCTGACCTGGACGAAATTGCCATAGCCGTCGGTGACCAGGATCAGGTCCTGCGACGTCTCGAAGATGCGTTGACGCTCCTCGACC
Source organism: Bradyrhizobium iriomotense (assembly GCF_030160715.1). Classification (GTDB taxonomy): domain Bacteria; phylum Pseudomonadota; class Alphaproteobacteria; order Rhizobiales; family Xanthobacteraceae; genus Bradyrhizobium; species Bradyrhizobium iriomotense. The sequence goes on along the minus strand of NZ_BSOW01000029.1, from coordinate 94,920 downwards.
TCGCGATTGAGCGCCGCCTGCGTTCGTTTCCGCTCGGTGATGTCGCGGGCGATCTTGGAGGCGCCGATGATCTTGCCGTCCGCCGAGCGTAGCGGGAACAGGCTGAGCACGACGTCGAGCGGCTGCCCGTTCTTGTTCACCCGCACGGCTTCAAACTGATCGATGACCTCGCCGTTGCGGGTGCGGGCGAGAATTTCCTCCATCTCCTCGCGGCGACCCTCCGGCATGATGATGTCGATCGGCTTGCCGACGGCCTCCTTTGCCGAGAAGCCGAACACGCGTTCGGCGGCACGGTTCCAGGCGGTGATGGTGCCGTCGAGCGTCTTGGTGATGATGGCATCGTTGGAGGATTCCACGACCGCGCTGAACAGCCGCTCGCGTTCGCCGTGAAGATCACGCTCCGAGGCGGATTGCCGTCGCAGCATGCCGAGCAGGTCCATCGTCTGCGCCTGGAGGCGGACATTCTCGATCAGCAGCACCGCGAGCACGAAGCTTGCGGCGAACAGACCGTAGATGCGTCCCGCATAGAAACCGAGATCGAAACGCGCGACGTTGACGATGGCCGAGAGCGCGATGTCGAACAGCCACGCGCACATGACGACCATGAGCCAGACGTCGATCACGGAATGCGGCTTGCGGAACCACAGCAGGACGAGGGCCGCAAAGCTCAAGGACCAGACGAAGGACACCACGACCATCATGGTCGTGGTGTAGCGGCCCTCGCGCAGCAGCACCGGAAGCAGGTCGTGCTGGACGGTGACGATCCAGGTGAAGACGGCCATCGTCGCGACGACGCCGAGCACGATCCCGAGGACGGCATGGCGGACCGGTCCCGCGATCCTGACGCCGCCTTCGGCGCCTTTCGCCCATGCATAGGCCAGCACGCAGAGCGGAAAGCCGCCGTGCCAGATCATGTAGAGCCACACGGTGGTCTGCGGGCCCGCGCCGAGCAATCCGGCCGGCGCAAAAAGCCCGGGAAAGGTGAGGGCGTGGACGATCGCCGCGGCCGCGGTGAAAAGGTAGCCCGTTGCAAGCATCAGCAGAGCACGGGTGCGCAACACCGCGAATTGCGACAACAGCAGCACTGCGGTGATGGTATCGCTGACGACGAGCGCGGATTGATAGCTCGCGACGAAGGCCGGTACGCGCGCCAGCGGCATGCCGGCGAATGGAACGGCGAGGGCAAAGAGGGCCGTGGAAATCCCGACGATCGCCAGTGCTGCAGTGCGATCGCTCTGGCAGGCGGGCAGCGTCGAAAGAAAGGTGCTTCGGTCGTTCGGTGCCAGCACGTTCACCTCTTGCGGACCGCCATTGACACTTCCAGTAGGACACTCCCCTGGGAGTATCTTAGCCCGCTACCTCTCAGCGCGGTAGCGGGGTCTGGGCACGCGCTCTGATGGGAAGATACGCGACTCAACCGAAGGTTAGAGCTTACTTAATTTTTCTGGGAACGAGGAGCAGAGACCGGGTAAGCTGGCCTTTACTGACCGGGGAAATAATACCTCTACCGCTGTGGCGGGATCCCATTCCGGGAGGCAGATTTTCCGACTGCCATCAATGTCATGACGCCGGGAGTTGTTCCCATGCCCCGTATTCTCGTGATCGACGACCAGAAGGAGGTCCGGGCGATGGTGTCCATCGTGCTCCGGGTCAATCAATTCGAGGTGGTGGAGGCGGAGAGCGGCGCGGCGGGCCTGAAGACATTCGGCGAAGCAGCGTTCGACGCGGCGATCGTGGACATTTTCCTGGCCGACACCAGCGGTCTTGAGGTCATGTCGGCGATCCGCGAGCGTTCGCCGGGGTTCCCGATCGTCGCCATTTCCGGCATGACCACGCTCGACTTCATGGAGGAGGCGCCCGGCCTGGCCGGCGTGGTTTGCCTCCAGAAGCCGTTCCGGCCCAACGATCTCCTCCAGGCGCTCAAATCGGCGCAGGCGGGCAAGCTCAAGGCGGCGATCTGACATCGTAGGGACACGAAAACGCCCCGGCGAACCGGGGCGTTTGTGACGATGGAGCTTCGAGCCGAAGCGCCAAGTGCGCGCGTTAGGCGCCCTTGTTAGGAGCCCCTGTTAGGAGCCCTTGGCGCCGAGCTCGGCGTAGTTGCCCTTGGAATCCCACTTGTAGACGACGTAGTCGATCTGCTTGATGTCGCCCTTTGCGTCGTACTCGATCGGGCCGAGCACCGTATCCCACTTCCCGGCCTTGATGGTCTCCATGACCTTCTTGGCGTCGGTGGTGCCGGCCTTCTTGACGGCCTGCGTCCAGACTTGCAGCGCAGCGTAGGTGTAGAGCGTATAGCCTTCCGGATCGATGCCCTTGGCCTTGAACGCTTCGACGATCTTCTTCGCGGTCGGCTTGTTGCGCGGATCGGGACCGAAGGTGAACAGCGTGCCTTCGCCGGCCGGGCCGGTGATGGAGGCGTACTCCTTATCGGCCAGCGCGTCGCCTGACATCAGCACGGTCTTCAGGCCCTGGTCGCGCATCTGGCGCAGGATGAGGCCAGCTTCCTGGTGGTAGCCGCCGACATAGACGAGGTCGACGTTATCCTTCTTCAGGCGCGAGACGATCGCGTTGAAGTCCTTGTCGCCCTTATTGTAGGACTCATACATCTTCTCGGTGATGCCGGCCTTGTTGAGCGCCTTCTTGGTCTCGTCGGCAAGACCCTTGCCGTAGGTGGTCTTGTCGTTGAGGATCGCGATGTTCTTGCCCTTGTAGTTCTTGGCAATGAACTGTGCGGCGATCAGGCCTTGCTGGTCGTCGCGGCCGCAGACGCGCGCCACGTTCCACAGCTTGCGCTCAGTGAAGAGCGGGTTGGTCGAAGCCGGAGTGATCTGGAGGACGTTGCCGTCCGCATAGGCTTCGGATGCCGGGATCGAGGACGACGAGCAGAAATGCCCGGCGACGAACGGGATCTTGGCGCCGGCGATCTTTTCCGCCACCGAGCGGGCCTGCTTCGGATCGCAGGCGTCGTCTTCGGCGTTGAGCGCGAGCTTCTTGCCGTTGACGCCGCCGGCGGCGTTGATGTCCGCCACCGCCAAGTCGGCGCCGTTCTTCATCTGCCGGCCGAACGCGGACTCGGTGCCGGTCATCGGGCCCGCGACTGCGATGGTGATATCCTGCGCGAACGCTGCCGTCGACAGCGCTACGGACGCGCCAAATGCCAGACCGATGAGTTTCAGTGATTTCATGAGATACCTCGCGGGTGTCGCCTGTTGGGAGTTGCCGGGTAGGCCCGGTTCAAACCGGCGCCATTCTTGAATGAATTTACGGAGAAGTCACCGGCAAAATACGGGCATAGGCAAAGATATCTAGCCGCTTGCTCAGGCACGTGGGCCGGTCAGGTATGCCGGCCACCTTCCAGATAGGCGGCGCGAATTTCGGGGCGCTGCAGCAATTCGGCGCCGCTGCCCGCGAGCGTGATCAGGCCGTTGACCATGACATAGCCGCGATGGGCGAGCTTCAGGGCATGGTTGGCGTTCTGCTCGACGATGAGCACGGTCAGGCCGTCCTGCCGGTTCAGGGTGCGGATCGCGTCGAAAATCTGCCGCGCGATGAGCGGTGCGAGCCCCAGCGAGGGCTCGTCGAGCAGGAGCAGGCGAGGGCGGCTCATCAAGGCGCGCCCGATCGCCAGCATCTGCTGCTCGCCGCCGGACAAGGTTCCGCCGCGCTGGGCGAAGCGCTCCTTCAGGCGCGGAAACAGGGCGAACACGCGCTCGAGCGTGCTGTCCCGTTCCGCATCCGTCGAGTCGGTGACATCGGCCCCCATCCGGAGGTTCTCGGCAACGCTCATCCGCGGAAAGATGCGACGTCCTTCCGGCGATTGCGCGATGCGCAAATGGGCGATCTCGTGGGTCGGGACGGTGGTGATGTCCTTGCCGTCGTACAGGATCTGGCCGGCGCGGGCGCGCGGCCTGCCGAAGATCGTCATCATCAGCGTCGACTTGCCGGCGCCGTTGGCGCCGATCAGCGCGACGATCTCGCCGGAATTGATCTCGATGTCGACGCCCTTCAGCGCCTCGATCTTGCCGTAGGCGGCGCGCAGGCCCCGGATCGCGAGCAGGGGGGATGCCGCCGTCACGACCCGCTCTCCATCACGGCCATCGCTTCTTCCTCGTCGGCGCCGAGATAGGCGGCGATCACCTTGGGATCGTCGCGCACCTCGCGCGGCGTGCCTTGCGCGATCTTCACGCCGTGGTCCATCACCACGATGTGGTCGGAGATCTCCATCACGACCGACATGTCGTGCTCGATCAGGAGGATCGAGGTTCCCAGGTCGTTGCGGATCGAAAGCAGGAGCTCGCTCAAGGCAGCGCTCTCGCGCGCGTTGAGGCCCGCGGCCGGTTCGTCGAGGCACAGAAGCGCAGGCCCGGTGCACATCGCGCGCGCGATCTCGAGGCGGCGCTGGTCGCCATAGGCGAGGTTGCCCGCCGCATCGTCGGCGCGATCCAGGAGGCTGACCCGCTTCAGCCAATCAGTGGCGAGATCGATCGCCTGCGCTTCCGCACTGCGGTAATTCGGCGCCCCGATCAGGCCGAGGAAGGTGAAACCGGAGGCGCGCATCAACATATTGTGCTGCGCCACCATCAGGTTTTCCAGCACGGTCATCCCGGGAAACAGCCGGATGTTCTGGAAGGTGCGCGCGACCTTGGCCTGCTTGGCGATGCGGAAGTCGTTGAGCCGCTCGAGCGCGATCTCCTTGCCGTCGTCGTGGGTGAGGCGGATGGCGCCGCCGGTCGGCTTGTAGAAGCCGGTGATGCAGTTGAACACCGTGGTCTTGCCGGCGCCGTTCGGTCCGATCAGCGCCGTAATCTTGCGCCGGTCCGCCGCGAACGACAGATCCTGCACGGCGACGATGCCGCCGAAGCGCATGGTGAGCTGATCGACGCTGAGAATACGTTCGCCGCTCATCCGTGGCCTTCCTTGACGAGGTCGGAGGAGATGGCCTGCGACTTTTTCAGATAGACGGTCGGCGCGCGATGGCCGATCAGGCCGCGTGGCCGCCAGATCATGATCAGCACCATCGCCCAGCCGAACACCAGCATGCGGTAGGTCTCGAGGCCGCGGAACAGCTCGAACCCGCCGATCATGGTGAGCGCCGCGAGTGCGACGCCGAGCTGCGAGCCCATGCCGCCGAGCACGACGATGGCGAGCACCAGCGCCGATTCCTGGAAGGTAAAGGATTCCGGGCTGATGAAGCCTTGCCGGGTGGCGAAGAATGCACCGGCGAAACCGCCGAACATCGCACCCGTCGCAAATGCCGTGAGCTTTGTCGTCGTGGTGTTGATACCGAGTGCGCGGCAGGCGACCTCGTCTTCGCGCAAGGCCTCCCAGGCGCGGCCGATCGGCAGCCGGCGCAGGCGGATCGTCACCCAATTGGTGAGCAGCGCCAGCGCCAGGATCAGGTAGAATAGGAAGACGATGCGGTGCGTCGGCGAGAATTCGATGCCGAGCAGTGCCGCCAGCCCGTCGTCGGTGTTGGTCAAGGGAATGCCGAACAGGGTCGGGCGCGGAATGCCCGGGACACCGTTCGGGCCGCCGGTCAGGCTCTGCCAGTTGATGAGGACGAGCCGGATGATCTCGCCGAAGGCCAGCGTAACGATGGCGAGATAGTCACCGCGCAGCCGCAGCACCGGAAAGCCGAGCAACACGCCCCAGAAGGCGGCGAGGATGCCGGCGAGCGGCAGGCAGATCCAGAACGACCAGCCGAAATTGGTGGCGAGCAGCGCGTAGGAATAGGCCCCCACCGCATAGAAGGCGACGTAGCCGAGATCGAGCAGACCGGCGAGCCCGACCACGACGTTAAGGCCCCATCCCAGCATCACATAGGTGAGCACGAGGATCGCGAGGTCGAGGATGTAGCGCTGGTCATAGAAAATGACCGGCACCAGCAGGGTGAAGATCAGAAGCGCCGGCGCCAGGTAACGGCCCAGGAACGACAGGCCGCTGTGCAGGGCAGGCGGCACCAGCCGCTCCGCCCCGGAGGGGCCGATCCACTGCCTCAGCAATTCGATGACGACCGAACCGCCGAACACGATGCCCACGAGCGAGGCGAGCTCCACGAACCGCGGCCAGTAGGTCAGCTGGCCGTCGGGCCCGGCCTCGGTGCGGACGCCGACCATCAGCGAGAACAGCACCAGCGCCACGAGGGCGTTGAAGAAGGCTCTTTTCAGGATGAAGGGGATGCCGGCTGCGCGGCTTGTCTGGGTGATCTCGTGGGAAAGGGCTGTCACGCGTTAATGCCCGTCAGACTTTTTCGACTTCGGGACGACCAAGCAGGCCGGTCGGCATGAAGATCAGCACGATGATCAGGATCGAGAACGCGGCGACGTCCTTGTACTCGACCGAGAAATAGGCCGACCAGAAAGTCTCGATCAGGCCGATCGCAAGTCCGCCCAGCACCGCGCCGGGCAGCGAGCCGATGCCGCCGAGCACGGCCGCGGTAAAGGCCTTGATGCCGGCGACGAAGCCCATGTTGAAATCGACCTGGCCATAATAGAGCAGGTACATCATGCCGGCGACCGCGGCGAGTCCGGCGCCGATCACGAAGGTCATGGAGATGGTGCGGTCGACGTCGACGCCGAGCAGCGCCGCCATGGTCTGGTCCTGCTCGCAGGCACGCATGTCGCGTCCGAGCCGCGTGCGTGAGACCAGCCAGGTGAACAGTGTCAGCAACACGATGGTGGCCAGCACGACGATGATCTGCATGTTGGAAAGCTGCACGGCAAAGCCCTCGGCCCCTTCATGCAGGGTATAGCCTCCGGTGATGACCGGCGGTATCGGCTTGACCCGGGCGCCCTGCGCGACCTGCGAATAATTCGTCAGCACGAATGACATGCCGATCGCCGACAGCATCGGTGCGAGGCGGAAGGAGTGGCGCAGCGGCCGGTACGCGATGCGCTCGATCGTCCAGCCATAAAGGGCGGTGATCACCATCGAGACCAGCAGCACGACCAGGAGGATGAGGGGAACCGCGGTCAGGCCGAACGAGACCAGGATCAGGAAGCTGATCAAAGCAATGAAGCCGCCGATCATGAAGATGTCGCCATGGGCGAAATTGATCATGCCGACGATGCCGTAGACCATCGTGTAGCCGATGGCGATCAGGCCGTAGATCGAACCGAGGACGAGACCGTTGATGAGCTGCTGCGCGAAATAGTCCATGGGCTGCCGTTATCTGGAACTGACGCGGCTCAAAGGGAGCTCTTGAAAGAGAGTTCTTGGGGCCCCGGCAGCCCTTGAGCATTCGGTTGTTTGTAACAGGAGGGAACTGGCCGCTGCAACTGGGCTGGCCTTGGCATAAAGGCTTGTACAGAGTTCATTTCGCGCATTCTGGTTCCGTCAGCGGGAGGAACCCGGTTCCCAGGCAACCAAAAGAGATGCGGGCCGTTATCTGGCCTGACGTCCAATAGTGGAGTTCCCCGCGATGACGAAGCAGCAGAACCAGAATCCGGGCCAGCAGAATCAGAAGCCCGGCCAGCGCCCCGATCAGCAGCAGGGTGGCGGCCAGAAACCCGGACAGCAGCAGCAGGATCCGATGCGCCAGGGCGACAAGCCGGGCCAGCATGGTCAGGATCAGCGTTGATCTCGAAGCACGTTAGAGTTGTGCAAGTTAGAGTTGTGACAGTCCCGCTGAGAGGCGGGACTTTTCCTTTTGCCCGGCTGAGGCTTGTCCACAGCAGTTAAGGTAAACAAGGAGTTTAAATTGCCGCCTCAAGTCGAGCGGAGTTAGCTGCCGCAAAGGCCCAATCGGCTCGGAACCAACGGACTCAAGCGGGAAGCGGCAATGCTGAATAACTGGCGGATCGGCTCAATCAATGGCGTGGTGTTGGCCGCCTATTTCATCCCGGCCTGGACGCTGATTGCCTTCAACATCATGGTCGCTCCCGTGCATGGCCTCTATGAGCGGCCGAGCGTCGCGGTGGCGCTGTTCATCAGCGACCAGCTCCAGATGTCGGGCATGAGCACGGTCCGTGCGGCGTGGCTGCTGGCGCTCGGCCGCCTCACCGTGGTGGCGTTCCTTGCCATTTTCCTGGCGCTGCTGAGCATCCCCAGGGTGCGCAAGGCGGGTGGTTCCGACGAGGCGCTGGGCATCGCGCTCTTCATCGGAAGTCTCATCTCTTTCGCAAGCATGGTGATGGCCTCGAAGGTCGGCGAGATGGCCGCGCTCCGGGTGCACGCGACGGAACTCATGCTGCTGCTCGGCGCCGCCATCGTGCTCGTGATCGAGCGGCCGGCCCGGCAACCCGTTGAAGCCAAGATTCTGGAAGCCAAGATTCGGGGAGCCAAGATTCGGGAAGCGAAAGCTCCGCTAGCTTTTGAGCAGCCCGAGCTCCTGCACAATCGCTGAGGCTTCCTTGACGGCGTGGTTGGCCGCCGGCACGCCGCAATAGATCGCCTGCTGTAACAGGATTTCCTTGATGTCGTCGGGGGTGAAGCCGCCCTCGGCGAGCGCTGCGCGCACGTGCAGGCGGAATTCGTCCCATTGCCCGAGCGCGACCACGGTGCCGATGACGAGCACGCGCCGCGTCCGCTCGTCGAAATGCGGCCGCGTCCAGATCTCGCCCCAGGCGTAGCGGGTGATCAGGTCCTGGAAATCGGTGTTGAACGCATTGCGGTTGGCGATCGACTTGTCGACCCAGGCATTGCCGAGCACCTTGCGGCGCACCTTCATGCCGGCATCGCGGCGCTTCTCGTCATCCATGTGTGGTCCTCCTCTCCGTCATTGCGAGCGAAGCGAAGCAATCCAGAGATGTGTCGGCCGAGACAGTCTGGATTGCTTCGTCGCTGCGCTCCTCGCAATGACGCCCTGTGTGAAACTACCGCTGCGTCAAGAAGCCGACCACCGCGTCGGTGAAGGCGTGGGGCTGCTCGACATTGGAGATGTGGGCGGCATCGATGATGGTCATGCTAGCGCCGGGAATTTGGCTGCGGATCAATTCGCCCGCCGAGATCGGGGTTGCCATGTCGTGGCGGCCGGCGATCACCAACGTCGGGCTCTTGATCTTCGGCAGCAGCGCGCGTTGGTCGAGCGTCGACAGCGCCTCGCAGCAGGCGAGATAGCCTTCGACCGGCGAGGCCACCAGCATCGCCTTCATCTTGGCGGTGATCTGAGGCTCGCGCTCGCGGAAGTCGGCCGTCAACCAGCCGGCGATCACGGTGTCGGCGACGGCTGCGATACCGCCTTCCTTGACCGCCTTGATACGGTTTAGCCAGTTAGTCGGATCGGGGTAGTAGCAGCTCGTATTGGCGAGGATGATCTTGCCGAACCGCTCCGGCGCATTGGCGCCCAGCCATTGCCCGACCATGCCGCCCATCGACAGGCCGCACCAATGCACCTTCTCGATATTGAGGTCGTCGAGGATCGCCAGCACGTCGCGGCCGAAGCGCTCCATCGAATAGGGGGCGCGGGCTACGCTCGATTTGCCGTGGCCGCGGCGGTCGTAGCGGATGACGCGGAACACCTGCGTCAGCGCCTTCATCTGCGGCTCCCACATCTGGAGCGTGCAGCCGAGCGAGTTGGAGAGCATCAGGGTCGGCCCGCCGTCGCGGCCCTCGACGGAGACGTTGAGCAGGCAGCCGTCGGCATCGATCATGGGCATGGCGGCGTCTCCGTTTATTCGCGGTCGAGGCTGTCGAGCAGCCGGTCGATCAGGGCCTGGGAAGCGCCTTGATAGGCCATCGGCTCGAACAATGCCGCAATTTTCTCGGGCGCAAGATGCGCAGTGACTTTTGAATCAGCCGCGAGCACGTCGCGCAAATGCTTCTTCTCGGCAACCGCCTTCTTGCTGGCAGCCTCGACCAGATGATGCGCGTCGCTCTTGCCGATGGCCTCGGCGAGCGCGAAGGTGACGGCTTCCGCCATGATCAGGCCATGCGTCGCGTCGAGATTGGCGCGCATGCGCGCCGCGTCGACGTCGAGGCCCTCGGCGATATCGACGATGGCTGCGAGCGCGCCTGAGGCGACCAGCATCAATTGCGGCAGCGTCGGCCATTCCGCGTGCCACGGGCCGGCGCTGCGCTCGTGATCCTGGACCTGGGCCGCGAACACCGTCGCGGCCAATTGCGGCGCCATCGTCGCAGCGCCGAGCGCGCTTGCGGCCGCGACCGGATTGCGCTTGTGCGGCATGGTCGAGGAGCCGCCGCGGCCTTCGCCGGCGGGCTCGAAGGCTTCGGCGACGTCGGTCTGCATCATCAGCGACACGTCGCGGGCGATCTTGCCGCAGCTGCCGGCGAGAATCGCAAGAGCCGAGGCCGCCTCGGCGATTCGGTCGCGATGGGTGTGCCAGGGTGCCTCGGGCAATTGCAGGTTCAACTCCCGTGCAAGCTGCTCGGCGACGACGAGCCCCTTGTCGCCCAGCGCGGCGAGCGTGCCGGCGGCGCCGCCGAATTGCAGCGCGAGGCCTTCGCGGCGCAGCCGCCGCAGCCGGCAGCGTGCGCGGGCAAGGCTTGCGGCATATTCGGCAGCCTTCAATCCGAACGGCATCGGCAGCGCGTGCTGGAGCCAGGTGCGCGCGACCATGGCGGTATTGCGATGGGTGCGCGCCAGCGCGGCCAGCCCTTTGATGGCGCGGCTGAGATCGGCGTCCAGCGCATCGATCCCGGCGCGAAGCATGAGCATGGTCGCGGTATCGATGACGTCCTGGCTGGTCGCGCCCCAATGCACGTAGCGTGCGGCCTCGGCATCGGCCTTGGCGACGCTGGCGGTCAGCGCCTTGACGAGGGGGATCGCCAGATTGCCCGACCTGGTCGCGGCCTCCGCGAGTGCGTCAAGGTCGAACGCCGACGCCCTGCAGGCCGCTTCGATCGGGCCGGCCGCGCTTGCGGGAATCACGCCGGTCGCTGCTTCCACCCGGGCCAGCGCTGCCTCAAATTCGAGCATGTTTTGCAGGTAAGCCCGGTCATCGCAGACCGCGCGCATGGCCGCGCTCGACAGCATCGGCGCAAGCAGGGGGGAGAGGGATGTGCTCATGTTGCGCGGGACCTAACCACCACGGGCCGCGTCTGCCAATCCCAAACCGCTGGCGCAAGCTTTTTGCAGTTGCGAATATGCATTGCATGTGATCGCCGGCCGCCCTTTCCTTTGCGGCGGCCCTGCGTTACTTGAGCAGCGTTGCTTCAGTGATCCCGGGAGGCTGCCCATGGCCATGACAATGAACGGCGAAGTCCAGCTTGCGGCGTCGCGCGAATCCGTGTGGGCCAAGCTCAACGATCCCGAGGTGCTGAAAGCCTGCATCCCCGGCTGCGAGGAACTGGAGAAAACCGACGACGGCGGTTTTCGCGCGGTCGCCAAGATGAAGGTCGGCCCGGTGTCGGCGCGCTTCAGGGGAAAGGTGATGCTCAGCGATCTCGACCCCCCGAACGGCTACAAGATTTCCGGCGAAGGCGAGGGCGGGGTGGCCGGCTTCGCCAAGGGCGGCGCCGCGGTGAAGCTGTCGGAGAAGGATGGCGGCACGCTGCTCTCCTATGATGTCGAGGCGCAGATCGGCGGCAAGTTGGCGCAGCTCGGCCAGCGCCTGATCAACGGCGCCGCCAAGAAGCTGGCCGACGAATTTTTTGCGAATTTCGCCAAGGCGGTACAGGGTTAGCCCTGCGTCCTAAAGCATAACTGCCTGCATTTCGGGCGATGTTGCCCGAATGTGCAATGGCCCATATGATGGGTTGGAATAACTATAAGAACCGCTTCGCCGGACACGGCGGGGTGCTGACCAGAGAGTCCTGATGGCCAAAATTTCCCTTATCGTGAACGGCAATCCCGTCAACGCCAATGTCGACCCCCGCACCCTGCTGGTGCAGTTCCTGCGCGAGCATCTGCGGCTGACCGGGACCCATGTCGGCTGCGACACCTCGCAATGCGGCGCCTGCGTCGTGCATCTCGACGGCAAGGCCGTGAAATCCTGCACCACGCTTGCGGTGATGGCCGACGGCCATGAGGTCAAGACCATCGAGGGGCTGGCCGCGGACGGCGCGCCACTGCATCCAATGCAGGAGGCCTTCCGCGAGCATCATGGCCTGCAGTGCGGCTTCTGCACGCCCGGCATGATCATGACCGCCATCGACATCGTCCATCGCAAGGGCCACGAGCTCGACGACCACACGATTCGCGAAGAGCTTGAAGGCAATCTCTGCCGCTGCACCGGCTACCAGAACATCGTCGCCTCGATCGCCGCCGGCGCGAAGGCGATGGCGAAATCCGACCTCGCGTAGCAGACACTCGCGCGCATCTCGCGATCAGGAAATTCATTATGTACGAATTCAAATATCATCGTCCTGGGACCGTGCGGCAGGCGGCCAATCTCCTGGTGAAGAACGAGGACGCCAAGGTGATCGCCGGCGGCCACACGCTGATTCCCGTGATGAAGCAGCGCCTCGCAAGCCCGCCGCATCTCGTCGACCTCTCGCATATCGAAGGTCTCGACACGATCGAGATGAAGGGCCGCTCGCTGGTGATCGGCGCCACGGCGAAGCACGCCGATGTCGCGACATCGGCCATCGTCGGCGAGGCGATCCCGGCGCTGGCGAGCCTTGCCGGCGGCATCGGCGATCCGGCCGTCCGTCACAAGGGCACCATCGGCGGCTCGCTCGCCAACAACGACCCGACCGCGGACTATCCGGCGGCGGTGCTCGCGCTCGGCGCCACCATCGTCACCAACAAGCGCCGCCTGAAGGCGGAGGAATACTTCCAGGGCCTGTTCTCGACCGCGCTCGAGGCCGACGAGATCATCACCAAGGTGATGTTCCCGCTGCCGAAGAAGGCGGCCTACATCAAATTCCGCAACCAGGCCTCGCGCTATGCGCTGGTCGGTGTGTTCGTGGCGCGGCGTCCCTCGGATGTGCGCGTTGCCGTCACCGGTGCCGGCTCGGACGGCGTGTTCCGCGTCACCGCGTTCGAGGAAGCCCTGAAGAAGCGCTTCTCCTCAAAGGTGCTCGACGGCAACGTTCCGGCGGAAGGCCTCAACAGCGATATCCACGGCAGCGCAGAGTATCGTGCGCACCTGATCGGGGTGCTGACACGGCGTGCCGTCGACGCTGCCAACGCCAAAGAGTAGCGCATGATCCGGAAAAGTGTGTAGCGGTTTTCCGACAAGATCATGCGCAAACAATAAGTTGCCCGAAAGCTGCCCGGTTCGGGCGTAGTGAGACTGGCTCTTTCATGACTGCAGCGGCACTGCCGGCATCGGTCGATGCGATGCTCGAACTCCTCACTTCGCGCGGTTATCTCGCGGAGCGGTCGCTGGCGACGGTGACGTATCTGTCGCTGCGGATGGGGCGGCCTCTGTTCCTGGAAGGCGAGGCCGGCGTCGGCAAGACCGAGATTGCAAAGGTGCTGTCTGCAGCGCTGGGCCGGAAGCTGATCCGCCTGCAATGCTATGAGGGCCTCGACGTCTCCTCGGCGGTCTATGAGTGGAACAGCGCCGCGCAGATGATCGCGATCCGGATGGCGGAGGCCGCCGGCGATACCGATCGCGAGCAGCTCTCGTCCGACATCTTCGCCGACCGTTACCTGATCAAGCGGCCGCTGCTCCAGGCGCTGGAGCCAGACGTTGCCGGCCCGCCGGTGCTGCTGATCGACGAGCTCGATCGCGCCGACGAGGCGTTCGAGGCGTATCTGCTCGAAATCCTCAGCGACTTCCAGGTGACCATTCCCGAATTCGGCACCGTGAAGGCGCCGCATCCGCCGATCGTCATCATCACCTCCAACCGCACCCGCGAGATCCACGACGCGCTGAAGCGGCGCTGTCTCTATCACTGGGTCGACTACCCCTCTGCCGAGCGCGAGCTCGCGATCATCAAGACGCGCGTGCCGGGCATCTCGGCAAAGCTGTCGCAGCAGGTCGTGCGTTTCGTGCAGGCGCTGCGCAACCAGGACTTCTACAAGTCCCCGGGCGTCGCCGAGACCATCGATTGGGCGACGGCACTGTCCGAGCTCGACGCCCGCTCGCTGACGGCGCAGGTCGTCGGCGACACGCTGGGCGCGCTGCTCAAGTATCAGGACGACATCGTCCGCATGCAGGGCGATGCCTTGCAGAAGGTACTGAAGGACGCGACGAGCGAGAGTTGACGCGCGTGCGTCATAACTGACTCGTCATTCCGGGGCGCGCGTAGCGCGAGCATCCATCGGGCCGCAGGGACTGTGGATCAATGGATTCCGGGTTCGCCGCTGGCGCGGCGCCCCGGGATGACGAGGGATGGATACGAGACCATGGCCATCAACCACCTTGCGCCTGACAAGACCGAGCAGTTCGCCGACAACATCGTCGGCTTCGCCCGCGCGCTGCGTGCCGCCGGTCTTCCCGTCGGCCCCGGCGCGGTGATCGACGCCGTCAACGCGCTCCAGGTGATCGACATCGGCAGCCGCGCCGACGTCTTCACCACGCTGGAGGCGATCTTCGTCAAGCGCCGCGAGCATGCGCTGATCTTCAGGCAGGCCTTCAACCTGTTCTTCCGGCCTTCCGAAGAGTGGAAGCACATGCTGGATTCGGTGCCGCTACCCGATCACGCCAAGAAGAAGCCGCCGCCGGCCTCGCGCCGGGTCCAGGAGGCGCTGTCGCAGCCGCAGATGACGGAGACGCCGCAGCGCCAGGAGCAGGATCTGCGCCTGTCGGTCTCCGACAAGGAAATCCTGCAAAGGAAAGATTTTGCGCAGATGAGCGCCGCGGAGATCGCCGAGGCGCTGCGCGCCATCGAGAGGATGAAGCTGCCGCAGGCCGAGCTCCTGACGCGGCGGCAGCGGCCCGATCGGCGCGGGCTGCGCCTCGACCTGCGCCGAACCTTGCGGGCCTCGCTGCACACCGGCGGCGACATCATCGACATTCACCGCCTCGGGCGGATCGAGAAGCCGGCGCCCATCGTCGCGCTGCTCGATATCTCGGGCTCGATGAGCGAGTACACCCGCCTGTTCCTGCACTTCCTCCATGCCATCACCGACGCCCGCAAGCGCGTCTCCGTGTTCCTGTTCGGCACCCGCCTTACCAACGTCACCCGCGCGCTGCGCCAGCGCGACCCGGACGAGGCGCTGGCAAGCTGCTCGGCCGCGGTGGAAGACTGGGCCGGCGGCACGCGGATTGCGACCTCGCTGCACAACTTCAACAAATTATGGGCGCGTCGCGTGCTGAGCCAGGGCGCCATCGTGCTCCTGATCTCCGACGGGCTGGAGCGCGAGGCGGATTCCAAGCTCGCCTTCGAGATGGACCGGCTGCACCGCTCCTGCCGCCGTCTGATCTGGCTGAACCCGCTCTTAAGGTTCGGCGGCTTCGAGGCCAAGGCGCAGGGCATCAAAATGATGCTGCCCCACGTTGACGAATTCCGCCCCGTGCATAATTTGAGTTCGATCCAGGAGCTGATCAAGACGCTCTCCCAGCCGCTGCCGCCGCATCACCGCAGCCTGATCCGTTCCGCAGCTTGAGAGGTAGGCCATGCTCGATCGCGACGAGGATATCCTGAAGGCGGCGGAGGACTGGCAGAAGGCCGGCCATGGCGTCGCCCTCGCAACGGTGGTGGAGACCTGGGGCTCGGCGCCGCGGCCCGCGGGCTCGAGCCTCGTGATCAACGACGACGGCACCTTTCTGGGCTCGGTCTCGGGCGGCTGCGTCGAGGGCGCCGTGGTCACCGAGGCCATGGACGTGATTGAGACGGGCAAGCCAAAAATGCTGGAGTTCGGCGTCGCCGATGAGACCGCCTGGAACGTCGGGCTGTCCTGCGGCGGCACTATCCGCGTCTTCGTCGAGAAGGTCGGCTAGCCGTGAAGCTGGAAACCCTGCACGAACTCAATGCCGAGCGCGCCGCGCGGCGGCCGGTCATCCTCGTCACCGACACCGAGAGCGGCGAGCAGCGCCTGGTGAAGGCCAAGGACTTTGCCAAGGATCCGCTGCGCGCCGAGCTGGAAAAGCAGCTCCGCATGGGCAAGAGCGGCAATGTCGAGGCCGGCGGCAAGAAGCTGTTCCTCAACGTCTATGCGCCGACCGCGAAGATGGTGATCGTCGGCGCGGTCCATATCAGCCAGGCGCTGACACCGCTGGCGCGCTCGCTCGGCTACGACGTCACGGTCGTCGATCCCCGCACGGCCTTTGCGAGCCCCGAGCGGTTCCCGGACGTGCCGCTGATCGCGGAGTGGCCCGACGTCGCGCTGCCGCCGCTCAACATCGACCACTACACGGCTTTCGTCGCGCTGACGCACGATCCCAAGATCGACGATCCTGCGCTGCTGCACGCCTTCGAGCGCGACTGCTTCTACATCGGCGCGCTCGGCTCGCGGAAGACGCATGCCAAGCGCGGCGACCGGCTGCGGGTGCAGGGCGCGAAGGATTCCGACATCGCCCGCATCCACGCGCCGATCGGACTTGCAATCGGCGCGGTCTCGCCGTCCGAGATCGCGGTGTCGATCATGGCCGAGATCACGGCGGTGCTCCGCCTGCCTCCGAAAGAAAAAGAAGAAGCGGCATGAAGTTCGGCCCGGCGAGCCCGAAGGATGCGATCGGCGGGGTGACCGTCCACACCCTGCGCCAGGGACCGCTGGTGCTGAAGAAAGGCACGACGATCGGGCCTGCCGAGGTCGAAGCGCTCACGCGCGCCGGCATCAAGGACATCGTCGTGGTGCGCATGGAGGCGGGCGACGTCTCCGAGGACGTCGCGGCCGCCAGCATTGCGCTCGCCGTCGGCGGCGAAGGCATCCATGTCGAGCGCGCCTTCACCGGCCGCGCGAATCTGTTCGCCGCCCGTGCCGGCGTGCTGGTGATCGACCGCGCGGCGGTCGACCGCATCAACAACGTCGATGAAGCCATCACCTTCGCAACGCTCTCCGCCTTCAAGCCGGTGGTCGAAGGCGAGATGGTCGGCACGGTCAAGATCATCCCGTTCGGTGTCGAAGGCAATTTGCGCGACGCCGCGGTGAAGGCTGCAGGTCGCGACGTGCTGCGCGTTGCGCCCTACGTGATCAAGCGGGTCGGCGTCGTCTCGACGCTGCTGCCGGGCCTGTCCTCCAAGGTCGTCGACAAGACGCTGCGCGTCACCGCCGAGCGGCTGGCGCCGGCCGGCGCGAGCATCATCGCCGAGCGGCGGGTCTCGCATGAGGAGCGGGCACTGTCGGCTGCGATCAAGGAGCTACTCGGGCTCGGCGCCGAGCTCGTCATCGTGTTCGGCGCCTCCGCGATCGCCGACCGCCGCGATGTGATCCCCGCGGCAATCACGGAGATCGGCGGCGCGATCGAGCATTTCGGCATGCCCGTTGATCCCGGCAATCTGCTGCTGATCGGCCGCGCCGGCGAGGTGCCGGTGCTTGGCGCGCCGGGCTGTGCACGATCGCCGGTCGAAAACGGCTTTGACTGGGTGCTGATGCGGCTCCTCGCCGGCATCAAGGTCACGCGCGCCGAGCTGATGGGCATGGGCGTCGGCGGCCTCCTGATGGAGATCGTCACGCGGCCGCAGCCGCGCGCGAAACCCGAGATTGAGGGCAACAGCCACGTCGCGGCGATCGTGCTTGCCGCCGGACGCTCGACGCGGATGGGCGGGCCGAACAAGCTGCTCGCCGAGCTCGAAGGCAAGAAGCTGGTGCGGATCGCGACCGAACAGGTGCTGGCCTCGAAAGCGTCCGAGGTGATCGTGGTCACCGGCCACCAGGCGGAGCTGGTCGAGCAGGCGCTCAAAGGCTTGAAGGTGAAGTTCGTTCGCAATCCGGATTTTGCTGGCGGCATCGCAAGCTCGGTCAAGGCCGGCATCGCCGCCGTGCCAGACAGCTGTGATGGCGCGATGGTCTGTCTCGGCGACATGCCGCTGATCGATGCCGGTCTGGTCGATCGTCTCATCGACAGTTTTGCGCCCGACCGCGGCAATCTGATTGCGGTGCCCGTCAGCGAAGGCCGTCGCGGCAACCCCGTGCTGTGGTCGCGCCGCTTCTTCGGCGAATTGATGACGCTCGACGGCGACATCGGCGCGCGGCATCTGATCGCCAAGCATGCGGAAGTCGTGGCCGAAGTGCCAGTCGACGGCGAGAGCGCCTTCCTCGACATCGACACGCCGCAGGCGCTGGAAGCGGCACGGCGAAGCTGACAAGGCGGTACGGTGGGTTAGCCGAAGGCGTAACCCACCACTTGTCACAACACGGATCGCAAAGAGGTGGGTTGCGCTCCGCTAACCCACCGTACGATCTCGCGCCGATTTCAACCACTCGTTCACCATCTGGAAACGACCGGCCGATAGAGTCGCCTCCGCCTGCCTCGGGGGAGGGGAATTTCCATGGCTTCGAACGTCGTCGCGCGCCGTTGCGCGATGTTTTTCTTTGGGCTGAGCGTTGTCGTGGCGGGGGCCCGCTACGTCACGGACGCGCACGCCGCCGGCGCCTTCGCGGTCGGCAAATGTGGCGCCTACGGCCATGCCTATGACTTTCCCGGCGAAGCCGCGGCGCGGGCTGCCGCGCAAAAACAGTGCAAGGGCGAGTGCACGACCGTGACCATGAAGCGCGCCTGCGCCGCGATGTCGGTCGATCTTGCCAATCCCTGCGGCGCCTATGGCTATGCCGTGAAGCCGAAGATCTCGAGCACGCTCAATGCCGCCACGCGCGAATGCTATAAATATGGCGGCAAGGAATGCGTGATCCGCGCCTGGGCCTGTGACGCCAAGGGGTGAGGCCTAAAGCGCGATGGGATCAGGATAAATCGTCATCGCGCTTTAGATTGTTGTTTGCGCATGATCTCCGCGCAAACGCGTTCCGCGTTTGTCGCGAGGGAAAACCGCTTCACACTTTTCCGGATCATGCTTTAAACCTCGCGCGGTGGCTTGCGGCAGCGTGGTCGATCAAGTCTCCGCCTCGATCGACCAGGGCACCTTCGCTTTCACGAAATCCGACCATGCCTTCCTCAGGCGCGGTTCGGCGCCGACCATTGCGTGCGCCTGCCAGCCGGCGATCGCGGCTGCCGCAGTGCTGGTCCCCGACGATTCCGTGCCGATATCCGCAAGCAGCGCAGCCGTCGTCGCCATGTCGTTGTAGATGCCGAGTTCATGCTGGAGATCGGCCAGCCTGTTGGAGAAGCGTCTGGCGGACTTTCGCTGTCCGTAGAGCGGCAACAGGAAATCGGCGACGTAGCGCAGTCTTTTTACCGAAAGCCGCAGCCGGTGCAGCTCTTCGACGCCAAGCGATTTGAAGCGGCGGCCGCGTTTGAGCACTTTTGCATGCTGAGCTGACAGAATGCGTCGCGCAAAGTTCATGGCGGGCTCGGCCAGTTGCGCGAGATGTTCCGGAGCGACGTCGCTGCGCCAGCCGCGCGTTTCGATCCATCCGCCCAGCCCGAACATGAAACACGAGGCACGGCGGTCGGCCATCGCCAGACGTACCGCGTCGTAGGAGGCCGTCCGGCGTTTTTCCGAGACGCCCTCCAGCGCGTCGAAGCCGGGGATCGAGGGGCAACCTTCCGCGACAATGCGCAGTGTCTCGCGCTGGAAGACGTCCCACTCACGCGCGGCAGAGAGGCTTTGCGCCAGCCACTTGGCCTCGGACCGCAGCGTGTCGAGCTTGCTCAATGAGACGACCGATCGCATCAGGTCCAGGGCGGAGCGGAGGCGGCGCAGCGCGACACGAAGCTGATGGATCCCCTCTGGATCGCGACCATCCTCGGCAGCAGGAAGTGACTGGAGAAGATGGTGAAGGCATGCGCGCAGGATCGCGGCAAAGGCCTCATCGAGAGAGGCCGATGGGTCGAGGCGAAGCTTGCGCGGCCTTCGCGCAGCCGGCGGGGTGTCAGCCGCGAGGTCGAAGCCGCGCGCCGCCTTGCTGTGGATGGAGGGTTTTATCGGCCCGTGCTCCGTGAGGCGAAGTGCCAGCTCGTAGATCGCAGAGGGGTTGCCGGACTTGAGCTCCAACTCGATCTCGCTGACCGGCATCGATCGGTCACCGGATTTCAAGACGCCGTGGTCGAAAGCGATCTCGACCGTGCCGGACGGCAAGTCGACGATGCGCTGATGCCGGTGAATGTCTGTAGTGAAGACGGCCTCGAGCGGGCGACGTTCGAGATCGGTCCGCAGCTGGTCAGGAATGAAGGGCAGCGCCAGTGCGACATCGGGAGCAGCGGAAGGCACGCTCGCTTCCCATTCGCCACGCCGGAGCGGATCGTTTCCGAACTCGGCTTTCACGGTCTGGGTGAAGCGCGCGCCGCTCTGGCGGACCCTGAAGCTCAATCCGTTGCGTCGAAGCGCACGCTTGGGCGTATCGTAGTACACGGCCTTGAGGTGCTTTCGGGTCCCCTTGTTGCGCGCGTTCGCCGCGATGATCGGTGCATCGCCGAAAGTGGCCAACCGATCGGCGTCGACAAGTAGCTTGAGTTCGAGCTCGGTGTCGCGCAGCACGACGTCGCGAGACGGAGAAACCTCTGGTGCAGGTGCATCAGCGTGAGGCTCGTCAGCGCGAAGCTCTTCGGCGCGAACCGACTCGTTGCGAGAGAACTCGTTGTGAAAGAGCTCCTCGGAGTTGGGCATTTGCTTCGTGCTCGAAGCGATGGAGCTCTTGGTTTTGCTTTCGGATTTATTCCGGTCCTCCACGACAAGATGACCGTTGGGCCCCGCAAAACTCCGCACGGATTCGGGGGGCGGCTTTATCGTGCCAGTTTCCGACATTTAGACTGTATGACATTTTAATGACAGAGCAGGAACGTATACCCGACTCGATTCGCGGCGAGAAGCCGGCCAAGTTGCATCCAGCTTGAAATTTTCAAGTTGTGTGGATTAGGTCAATCTGGATTACGTTCATGCTCAAACAGGCCGCGCACAAAGAATTGACTTTCTCGGTGTGTCGGGGTGCGGGGGAGAATTCATGCAATTCGACACCAAGATCGCCGTCGTGATCCGCGCCGACCTTCAGGCTTGGCAAAAGCTCAACGTCGCGTCGTTTCTCGCCGGCGGCATCGCCGCTGGGTTTCCCGAATGCATCGGCGAGCCCTACGAGGACGCCTCGGGGACGAAATATCTCTCCCTGATCGGCCAGCCGATCCTGATCTATGGCGCCGATGGTCCGGCCTTGTCCCGCGCGCTTGATCGCGCGCTGTCGCGCAACGTCACGCCTGCGGTCTACACCGAAGACATGTTCGCGACCACGCATGATGTCGCCAATCGCGAGGCGGTGAGGGCGGTTCAGCGCACCGATCTCAACCTCGTCGGCATCGCGATGCGCGCCGAGCGCAAGGTGATCGATAAAATTGTCGACGGCTTGAAGTTCCATACCTGACGCCTGGCGCGGCGCGCGGGCCGCGTCGTTGTCACCGGATCGTCATCGCGTGACTTGCGCAAACATTGTGCTGTTTGACTCCAATCAAGGGCGCGCCGCGCGCGGCCGTTAGTCTGCCCCCCGCAATGCAAAGGAGCAGACCGATGCCGAAAATGAAAGCCGCCGTCGTCACGAAGTTTGGCAAGCCGCTCGAGATCCAGGATGTACCGGTGCCGCAGCCCGGTCCTGGCGAGGTCCTGGTCAAGGTGAAGGCTTGCGGCGTCTGCCACACCGATCTGCACGCCGCCTCCGGCGACTGGCCGGTGAAACCGGCCCCGCCCTTCATTCCCGGCCATGAGGTCGCCGGCACCGTCACGGCGCTGGGACCCGGCGTCACCAATCTCAGGATCGGCGACGCCGTCGGCGTCGCATGGCTGCACGATTCGTGCATGCACTGCGAATATTGCGAGACCGGCTGGGAAACGCTGTGCGAGCACCAGCACAACACCGGCTACAGCGTGAATGGCGGCTTTGCCGAATACGTCATTGCCTCCGCCGCCTTCGCCGCGAAGCTGCCGGCCAATATCGATTTCGCCGGTGTTGCGCCGATCCTGTGCGCGGGCGTGACGACCTACAAGGGACTGAAGGAGACCGAGGCGCGGCCCGGCGAGTGGGTGGTGATCTCGGGCGTCGGCGGTCTCGGTCATGTCGCGATCCAATACGCCAAGGCCATGGGGCTCAAGGTGGCTGCGATCGATATCTCCGAGGACAAGCTCGCCCTGGCGCGAACGACTGGCGCCGACCTCGCCGTCAATGCGCTGAATGCGGATGCCGTCGATAAAGTGCTTACTGCAACCGGGGGAGGGGCGCATGGCGTGCTCGTGACCGCCGTCTCCACCGCCGCCTTCGCGCAGGCGCTGAAGATGGTGCGCCGGAAGGGCACCGTCAGTCTCGTCGGCCTGCCGCCCGGCGAATTCCCGACCCCGATCTTCGACGTCGTGCTGAAGCGCATCACCGTGCGCGGCTCGATCGTCGGCACCCGCAGGGATCTCGACGAGGCCATCGCCTTCGCGGCCGACGGGAAGGTCCACGCCGAAGTCACCAAGGTGCCGCTCGCCGAGATCAACGCGGTGTTCGACAAGATGAAGGCCGGCAAGATCGATGGCCGGATGGTGCTCGATTTCGCCTAGAGCATGATCCGGAAAAGTGCGTAGCGGTTTTCCCTCGCGACAAACGCGGAACGCGTTTGCGCGGAGATCATGCTCAAACAACAACCGAGCCCCGGCGCCTCACGCCGGCGGCATGGTCTGGAATTTCGGCAGGCTCGGATCGAGGTGATCCCAGCCATGTCCGCGCGCGGCGTAGGTGATCACCTGCGGCTTGTAGCGGGCCGGCTCGTCGAGGCTTGCGGCGCGGATGGTGAAGATGTCGGGCTGTGCTGCGAAGGTCATGTAGACCGGCAAGCCGCACACGGAGCAGAACGCGCGCGTCTTCACGTTGCCGCTGTCGCCGACCATGTCCCATTTCCTGGCCTCGCCCGTCACCGTGACGCCGTCGCGCGCGAAGGTGAGGTACGAGCCGTGGCCGGTGCCGCTTTCACGTTGACAGTCCCGGCACTGGCAGTGGTTGGCGAACAGCGGCTCGTCGGAAATCGAATAGCGGATCGCACCGCAGGCGCAGCCGCCGGTATAGGGCTTGTCCATCGTGATATCTCCCACTCACTCTTCGCCGCTGATCTCGTCGAGCTTGCGGACGACCTTCTTCCAGCCGCCGCTCATGACGGTGTAGGCCGACTCGTTCCTTGGCATGACGAAGCCCGCATGAACCAGGCGGATCCGCGTGCCGGCCTCGACCGGGGTGAGGGACCACGTCACGACGGTGTCGAGCGGCGCGCCGTAGCCGGTGTTGCGCTCATCGCCGCCCTTCCAGGCGTAGACGAGGCGGCGGTTCGGCACGACCTCCAGAACCCGGCAATGGATCACGCCGTCCCAGTTGCCGCCCGGGGTGGTCTGGAACGTGAAGGTGTTGCCTTCGATCGCCGCGAAGCCGGTCGGCGGCATCAGCCAGCGCGCGATCAACTGCGCGCTGGTCAGCGCCTTCCAGATCGTCTCGGTCGCGTGAGGGAAGACCTCGTCCAAAATAATGTCTTGGACGATGTCCTGGGTTTGAACATTGGAAGCGACAGCACTCACGGATCGATCTCCTTCAACAGGCTACGCAGGTTCTGGAAGCGCTCGCGCCAGAAGACGCCGTAATGATCCATCCACTCGACCAGAGGCTCGAGGCCTTGCGGCGCGGCGCGGTAATAGACGTTGCGGCCCTCCGCGCGCTCGACGACGAGACCGGCCAGCTTGAGGGATTTCAGGTGCTGCGAGATTGCGCCCTGGGTCACGCCGCTGCCGCGCGTCAGCTCCGCGACGCTGATCTCCTTGCTCTCGAACACGCGCTCGAACACGGCGCGGCGAGTCGGATCGGCGAGCGCGCGCATGACGGTGGTGACGGCATTTGGGGCGGCTTCGAGCATCGTCATTCAATTAGCGATAACTAATGCATAAGTCAAGGCTAATTCGTTGCGGCCCCTTTCGCGCGAGTTAATTCATTGACAATGACTGACTAGTCAGTCATAATTCGAGGATGACAAAGAAGCCAACCAAAGCAGCCACGCGGTCAGCAGCCAGCGCCAAGGGCAACGTGCCCGTGACCAGCGAAGAGGCTGCCGCTCCCGCTTCAAGCCGCGCCGCGCGCGCGGCGGAGCGCCGCGCTGCGATCGTGGAGGCGGCTCTGGAAGAGTTCATCGCGCGCGGCTTCGCGGCGACGCGGCTCGACGACATCGCCAAGCGCGCAGGTGTCGCGAAGGGCACGATCTACCTGCACTTCAAGGACAAGGAGTCCATGTTCGAGGAGCTGGTCCGCATCGTCATCGTGCCGGTGGTCGAGCGGCTCACCACGCTGCCGCCGCCGACCGGCTCTGTGCGCGACCTCGTCGAGGCCTTTGCGACCAATTTCCTGAAGGAGGTTGCGAACACCAGGCGCGGCGATCTCGTGCGCCTGATCGTGGCGGAGGGACCGCGTTTTCCGGCCGTGGCCGACTTCTACTATCGCGAGGTCGTCTCGCGCGGGATCGCGGGCATGCGCGCGTTGATCGAGCTCGGGATTGCCCGCGGCGAGATCCGCGAGAAGAACCTGGCGCGCTTTCCCCAGATCCTGGTCGCGCCCGCGATGATCGCGGTGATCTGGCAGAGTCTGTTTGCGCGGCATGCGCCGCTCGACGCGCAGGAAATGCTGCGCGTCCATCTCGATTTGATTTTTGGCGAACGGAGGACGACATGAGGTCGTCGCAACCAATTTTTGCATTTGCATTGGTCGCTGTGCTCGCAACCGGGCTTGCCGGCTGCAAGGAGCAGCGCGACCCCGGCTTCCAGGGCTGGGTCGAGGCCGACATGATTTTCGTCAGCCCCGACGAAGCCGGCAGGGTCACGAAGCTGAACATCCGCGAGGGCGAGGAGGTGAAGGTCGGCGATGCCCTCTATTCCGTCGACGACGATCTCCAGCTTGCCGATCTAAACCAGACCAAGGCGACGCTGGCGAATGCGCAGCAGACCCATGATCGCGCGGAGTCGCTGCGAAAGACCGGCTCCGGCACGCAGGCGACCCTCGATTCCGCCGTCTCTGACCTGCGGGTCGCGGAGGCGCGGGTGGTGACGTCGCAAACGCGCCTAGCGCGGCGCAAGGGTTTTGCGCCGGTCGCCGGCACCATCCAGCAGATCTATTTCCGCGAGGGCGAGATGGTGGCGGCGCAACGGCCGGTGCTGTCGATCATGCCGCCGGGCAACATGAAGCTGCGCTTCTTCGTGCCGGAGACCGAGCTGCCAAAGCTCGCGATCGGCGATCAGGTGCGCGTCGTCTGCGACAATTGCGCGGCCGATCTCACCGCGAAGATCTACTTCATAGCGACCACAGCCGAATACACGCCGCCCGTCATCTACAGCCTCGATGAGCGCAACAAGCTGGTCTATCTGATCCAGGCGCGGCCCTCGCGGCCCGATGCGCTGCGCGTGGGCCAGCCGATCGACATCTATCTCAATCCCAAGACGTCTGAAATCAAGACTCCGGTGGCGGACAAGCGATGAACGGGACAGCCGGCAACGGTATCGCGATCGACGTCAAGGGGCTGACAAAGTCCTTTGCCGGCCGCGAGGTCGTGCATGATCTGTCGATGCAGGTGAAGCGCGGCTCGATCTACGGCTTTCTCGGTCCCAACGGCTCCGGCAAGACCACGACCATCCGCATGCTCTGCGGGCTTTTGACGCCCGACAGCGGCGAGGGCACCTGCCTCGGCTACGACATCAGGCGCGACGCCGAGCGCATCAAGCGCCAGGTCGGCTACATGACCCAGCGCTTCAGCCTGTATCAGGATCTCTCGGTGCGGGAGAACCTGGAATTCGTCGCGCGGCTCTACGGCATGCGCGATGCGCGCGGCGCGGCAGGTGAGATGATCAAGCGGCTCGGTCTCTCCGGCCGCGAGGAGCAGCTTGCGGGTGAGCTCTCCGGCGGCTGGAAGCAGCGGCTGGCACTTGGCGCCTGCACGCTGCCCAATCCGCAGCTCCTGTTGCTGGACGAGCCGACCGCCGGCGTCGACCCGAAGGCGCGGCGCGATTTCTGGAACGAGATCCATGCGCTCGCCGCCGAAGGTCTCACCGTGCTGGTCTCCACCCACTACATGGACGAGGCCGAACGCTGCCACGAGATCGCGTACATCGCCTACGGCCATCTCCTGACGCACGGCACGGTCGACGAGGTGATCGCGAAATCCGCGCTCACCACCTACACTGTCACCGGTGACGACCTGAACGGCCTCGCCGCAGAGCTCACCGGCAAGCCCAGCGTCGACATGGTCGCGCCGTTCGGCACCTCGCTGCACGTCTCGGGCCGCGATGTCGCCGCGCTCGAGGCCAGCATCGCGCCCTGGCGCGACAAAGATGGCCTGCACTGGCAGAGATCGCATCCCTCGCTCGAAGACGTCTTCATCGAACTCATGAACCGCTCGAAGGACAACTTCCAATGAGCGCTACAGACCTATCAGATCACGGTCACGACATCCGCGAGCGCTTCGGCTTCTGGCGGCGCTCCTATGCGATGGTGGTGAAGGAGTTCATTCAGCTCCGGCGCGACCGCGTCTCCTTCGCCATGATCGTGATGATCCCTGTGATGCAGCTTCTGCTGTTCGGCTATGCCATCAACACCACGCCGCACAACCTGCCGAGCGCCGTGCTGCTCCAGGAGGACAGCGATCTCGCGCGCTCCGTGCTGAAGGCGCTTGAGAACACCGCCTATTTCCGTTTCACCCGCGAGGTGCACGACGTCGACGAATTCGACAACCTCCTGAAATCCGGCAAGGTGCTGTTCGGCGTCGAGATCCCCCGCGGCTTCGAGCGGGCGGTGCGGCGCGGCGATAAGCCGGCGCTGCTGGTCGCGGCCGACGCCACCGATCCGGTCGCGGCAAGCGCCGCGCTCGGTTCGCTCGGCATGGTCGTGCAGACCGCGCTCCAGCATGATCTCTATATCGGCGATCCACCGGAGATGCCGTTCGAGATCCGCGCGCACGCCCGCTACAATCCGGCCGCGTCCTCGCGGCTGAACATCGTGCCGGGCCTCGTCGGCACGATCCTGACCATGACCATGCTGATCTTCACCGCGCTGTCGGTGACGCGCGAGGTCGAGCGCGGCACCATGGAAAGCCTGCTCTCGATGCCGATCAAGCCGGTCGAGGTGATGTTCGGCAAGATCATCCCTTACGTGCTGGTCGGCTTCATCCAGGCCTTCCTGATCCTCTCGATCGGCGTGCTGCTGTTCGGCGTGCCCGTGCTCGGCAGCCTCACCTTGCTGGCGCTGCTGTCGACGCTGTTCATCACCACCAATCTCGCGATCGGCTACACCTTCTCGACCATCGTGCAGAACCAGCTCCAGGCCATGCAGATGTCGATGATGTTCTTCCTGCCGAGCATCTTGCTGTCCGGCTTCATGTTCCCGTTCGCCGGCATGCCGGTCTGGGCGCAATATCTCGGCGAGGGGCTGCCGCTGACGCATTACGTACGGATCGTCCGCGCCATCATGCTCAAGGGCGCAACCGTCCAGAACTTGCAATACGACACGTTGGCGCTGGCAGCCCTCATGCTGGTCGCCATGGTCATCGCCGTGACGCGCTTCCGCCGCACGCTCGATTGAGGCAAAATGCCCCGGAAAGGCGAGGGGCGAGATGGTGAGTTTCGGGAGCAAGGCAGCCGGGCGTGCCGAGATATCGGCGGATTTCGAGCACGAACTGGCGCGCGAGGTCCTGCGAACCGAGCTGTTGCGCGTCAAGGCCCTGATCATCACCGGATGCGTGATGATCCTGTTCATCACCGCGCTCTACCTGATCGCCCCCAGCGTCGTGAACCGAGTCTGGCGCGGGACGTCCGGGCTGATCGAGGTGTACGGCCTACTGGTCGGGTTCGTTCTGTTCGAGGTCTGGATCTACTCCCAGATTGGCCGAAACCTCAGGCTCGATCGCGATCTGCCTGTGGTCAGGCGGTACATCGGCGCGCTGATCGAGACCTCGTTGCCGACGGTCATCCTGGTCCTGGAGATTCGGAGCATGGGGGCGAGCCCGGCACTCGGCTTTGCCGTGCCGCTCGTCTATTTCATCTTCATCATTCTCTCGACGCTACGCCTCGATTTCCGGCTGTCGGCCTTCACCGGCTTTGTGGCGGCAGCCCAGCTCCTCGCCGTCGCACTCTATTATGATCCTGTCACTTCCGCCGGCGAGCCTCAGGCCTACTTCCACGCAGTGCGCAGCACGATCATCCTGATCTGCGGCATGCTCGCGGGCGCCGTCGGCGCGCAGCTTCGCCGGCAATTCGCCGCGAGCATTGCCGCCGCGACCGCCCGTGACCGCGTGACGAACCTGTTCGGCCAGCACGTCTCGCCGCAGGTCGTCGAGCGACTGATGGCAGAGGGCACCAGCGGCGGCGGCGACATCAGGCGCGTCGCGGTGATGTTCGTCGACTTTCGCGGCTTCACCGCGGGCGCGCGCTCGCGCTCGCCGCAGGACGTCGTCGACCGGCTCGACGGCGCCTTCGCCGTGCTGGTCGACATCCTCGACCGCCATGGCGGCATCGTGAACAAGTTTCTGGGCGACGGCTTTCTCGCGCTGTTCGGGGCGCCGCTCGCGGCCTCCGACGCCGCGCATCGGGCGGTAGCTGCCGGCCGCGAGATGCTGTCGGCGATGGATCATATCAACGCTGGCTCGAGCTGGCCGCTGCGGATCGGCATCGGCATCCATTTCGGCGAGGTCGTCGCCGGCAATATCGGCTCGCCCCGGCGCAAGGAGTACACGGTGATCGGCGACACCGTGAACTTCGCCTCAAGGCTCGAGGCGCTGAACAAGGATTTCGGCTCTCAGCTCCTGATCTCGTCCGCCGTGCGCGAAGCCTTGGGCGATGACGGCGGCGATGCCGTCTCGCTCGGCGAGGTCGAGGTGCGCGGCTACGAACGGCCGATGGCGGTTTTCCAGCTGGGGTAGGGCCAACCTTCAGAAATCGAATGTGAGGGTAATATGGTAGCGCTTGACTCGTTTCTCATATAGTCATCTATATGACTATATGAATTCAGCCCCGCTTGACGACCGCCTGCCACGCTATCAGCGCCTGCGCGACGATCTCGCTGCGCGGATCAATCGCAATGAATGGCGGCCGGGCGAGCCGATCCCGTCCGAGGCGGAGCTCGCCGCGCATTACGGCGTCGCGATCGGCACGGTGCGCAAGGCGATCGACCAGCTCGTCAGCGACGCGGTGCTGGAGCGCCAGCAGGGCCGTGGCACCTTCGTCCGCCGCGCGCGCTTCAACTCCTCGCTCTTCCGCTTCTTCCGCTTCCAGTCCGAGAGCGGCGAGCGCCGTGTGCCGCAAAGCCGCATACTCAGGCGGAAATGCGTGCCGGCAACCTCCGCCGTTGCATCCGCGCTACGCATCCCCGTCGGCGAGCCCGTGATCAGCCTGTCGCGCCTGCGCCTGATCGACGACGTGCCGCTGCTTGCCGAAGAGATCTGGCTGCAAAGATCGCGCTTCGCGGCGATCCTCGACATCGACCCGTCCGAGTTCGGCGACCTGCTTTATCCGCTCTATGAGGAGCGTTGCGGCGAGGTGGTGGTGTCGGCCGAGGAAATTTTGACGGTCGAGACCGCCAGTGAGATGCAGGCGCGCCTGCTGCGGCTCGAGGCCAACGCGCCGCTGATCGTCATCGAGCGCCTCGCGCTCGATCTCGAACGGCGCCCGATCGAATGGCGCCGCTCGCGCGGGCCGGCCAACCGCTTCCGCTACCACGCCGAGATCCGGTGAGCGCGGACTTAAGACAATCAACCAACAACGAATTCAGGGAAGAGACGATGGCAAACTGGTACAGCGAAAGCTCGCCGCTGGAGCGGCGCACCTTCTGGGCAAGCTTTGGCGGCTGGGCGCTCGATGCGCTCGACGTCCAGATGTTCGGCCTTGCAATTCCAGCGCTGATCGCGGCGTTCGGCATCAGCAAGGCTGATGCCGGGCTGCTCGGCTCGATCACGCTGTTCTTCGGCGCCTTCGGCGGCTGGATTGGCGGCGCGCTGGGCGATCGCTTCGGCCGCGTCAAGGCGCTTCAGATCACGGTTGCGACCTTTGCGCTTGCGACCTTCGCCTGCGCCTTCGCGATGAGCTACACCCAGCTTCTCGTCCTCAAAGCCATTCAAGGTCTCGGCTTTGGCGCGGAATGGGCCTGCGGCGCGGTGCTGATGGCCGAGATCATCCGCCCCGAGCATCGCGGCAAGGCGCTCGGCTCGGTGCAGAGCGCCTGGGCGGTAGGGTGGGGCGCAGCCGTGCTGCTGTCCGCACTGGTCTTCACCTATGCGCCGGCGGACATCGCCTGGCGGATGCTGTTCGCAGTCGGACTATTGCCCGCGCTCCTCATCATCTTCATCCGCCGCGGCCTGAAAGAGCCGCAGCGCGCCGTGTCGCGTGACGTCGAACCGCCATTCCTCGCTACTCTCGCCGGCATCTTTCATCCCGACGTGCTGCGCGCGACGATGATCGGCGGCCTGTTTGGAATCGGTGCGCACGGCGGCTACGCCGCGCTGACGACGTTCCTGCCGACCTATTTGCGCGAGGTGCGGCAGCTCTCGGTGCTGGGCTCGAGCGGCTATCTCGCCGTCATCATCATCGCCTTCTTCTGCGGCTGCGTGACGAGCGGCATCATCAGCGATCGCATCGGTCGGCGCGCCAACGTCGCGTTGTTCGCCACTGCCTGCATCGTCACCGTGCTCATCTACATCTTCGCGCCGCTGACCAATTCGCAGATGCTGTTGTTGGGCTTTCCCCTCGGCTTCTTCTCCGCGGGCATTCCGGCGAGCATGGCGGCGCTGTTCAGCGAGCTCTACCCGGCCGGCGTGCGCGGCACCGGCGTCGGCTTCTGCTACAATTTCGGCCGCATCGTCTCCGCCGCCTTTCCGTTTCTCGTCGGCTATCTCAGCGACCACATCGGCCTCGGGCCTGCGATCGGCATCGATGCGGCCTTTGCCTATTCGCTGGTGCTGATCGCGGTGCTGATGTTGCCCGAAACCCGCGGCAAGGTGTTTGAGCAGACCGCCGCCGGGCGCGCCTGACCTGCGTATGTGGAGTAACGAACATGACGAGAAGCGAACGCGGCCTCACGCGCCGTCAATTCGGCGCGGGCGCCGTTGCCCTTGCCTCAGCGATCGCCAGTGCGGGCAGGGCGATGAGTGAGGTGACGATGCCGGCGATCGACACCCACGCGCACGTCTTTCATCGCGGCCTGAAGCTTGCGCCCGGCCGGCGCTATGCGCCGGACTATGACGCGCCGCTCGATCTTTATCTCGATCAGCTCGATCGCAACGGCATGACCAACGGCGTGCTGGTGCAGCCGAGCTTTCTCGGCACCGACAATTCCTATCTCGTCGAATGCCTGAAGGCGACCGGCGGCCGGCTGCGCGGCATCGCCGTCGTCGATCCCGCGGTTCCTGCGGAGGAGCTTGCCGCGCTCGATCGCGTCGGCGTCGTCGGCATCCGACTCAATCTCGTTGGCCAGCCCTTGCCGGATCTTGCTGCGCCGGAATGGAAGGCGCTGCTCACATCGGTCAAATCGCTGAGCTGGCAGGTCGAGATCCAGCGCAATGCCTCCGATCTCGCAACGCTGGCGCCGCAGCTTCTCGACCGCGGCGTCGCCGTCGTGCTCGATCACTTCGCGTTGCCCGATCCAAAGCTCGGCGTCGCCGATCCCGGTTTCCAGGCGGTGCTGAAGCTGGGTGCGACCAGGAACGTCTGGGTCAAGATCTCCGCGCCATACCGCAACGGCGCAGCCGGCGAGAGCTTTGCGAAGCAAGCCTATCCGCTGTTGCGCACGGCCTATGGTCTCGATCGCCTGTTATGGGGGAGCGACTGGCCGCATACGCAGTTCGAGGCGACGCAGACTTACGAGAAGAACCGCCGCTTCCTCGACGAACTCGTGCCTGACAAGGGCGAGCGCGCGCAGGTGCTGGCATCGCCACGTCAGCTCTTCCGCTTCTGATCTCTCACGCGATTGCACCGAGTGCTCCGAGTTTTGGGGCATGACGGCTGATAGCATCGGCCTGTAACATGCAGGGCGATGCAGCCGGTCGAGGCTGCACTTTGCGTGAGGGAAGAAAGATGCAACGGCGCTACATCACTGTCGACGTGTTCACCAACCGCGCCTTCGGCGGCAACCAGCTCGCCGTCGTGCTCGATGCCGGCGGGCTATCGACGCAGCAGATGCAGGCGATCGCGACCGAGTTCAACTATTCCGAGACCACCTTCGTGCTGCCGCCGCGCGACAAGGCAAACGATGCCGAGGTGCGCATCTTCACGCCAGTGAGGGAGCTACCGTTTGCGGGGCATCCCAATGTCGGCACGGCGTTCGTGCTCGCAACGCTCGCCAGGGAGCAGAAGCCACGTCTGTTGTTCGAGGAGAAGGCGGGCCTCGTGCCGGTGGACGTTCAGCGGGAGCAGGGCAGGGTGGTCAACGCCGAGCTCACCGCGCCGCAGCCGCTGAGCCGCCTTTCGCAGGTCTCTGCTGATGACGTCGCAGCCTGTCTTTCGCTGAGCGCGAAGGACATCGCGATCGATCGCCACGCGCCGCAGGTCGTCGGCGTCGGAACGCCGTTCGTGGTGGCGGAAGTGCGCTCGCGCGATGCGGTGCGGCAGGCCAAGCCCGACGCTGCGGCCTACGGCCGGGTGTTGCCGCGCGACGGGGCCTTCGCGATCTACTTCTACACGCGCGAGGTGCTTGCGGCGGAAGCGCCCAGCGATCTCCAGGCGCGGATGTTCTTCCCCGGCGCCAGCGGCCTGATCGAGGACCCCGCCACCGGCAGTGCCACGGTCGCCGCCGCCGCCTTGTTCGCCGATCTTGATCCCCAGCGCGACGGCGAGCTGAAGCTCACGATCGGCCAGGGTTTCGACATGGGCAGGCCGAGCATCCTGCGGACGCGCGTGGTGAAGCGGAACGGCGCGCTTCTGTCCTCCCATGTCGGCGGCCAGTGCGTGCAGATGATGGAAGGAACGTTCCGCCTGGCGGGCGAGGGCTAGATTGCTGTCATTCCGGGGCGATGCGCAGCATCGAACCCGGAATCTCGAGGTTCCGGGTTCAGCCCTGCGGGCTGCCCCGGAACGACATTCACACCTGCCGCCCCGCCAAATTCTCCACCTTCACGCCGTCGCGCTCCTCGATGATCTCGGCGATCATCTGGCGATGGCAGTGGGTGTGGTCGCGCTCGTAGCAGAGCAGGCAGACGGGGCCGGCCTTCTTCACCAGTGCCGACAATTCGTCGAGCTCTTCCTTGGCCTGCGGCGTCTTCAGGTGCTTTGAGTAGATCTTTTCAAGCACCGCGTACTGGCCGCTGCGCGCGGCGAGCCGTCCCTCCTTGGGTGTGCCGAGGGCCGCGAGATGGACATAGGCGATGCCGCGCTCGTCGAGCCCGGCCGCGAGCTGCTTCTTGGAAAAGCCCGGCCGGCGCGACGACGTCACCGCGCGCACGTCGACGAGCAGCTTGACGCCGGCTTGCTCCAATTCATCCAATACCGCCTTGGGCGGCGTTTGCTCATAGCCGATGGTGAAGAGCTTTTTCGCTTTGGCCATGCCAGACCTCAGGCGACCCGCGCGATCAGTTCCATCGCGCCGGCCGGCGCGCGCACCTTGCCCTCGTGGATGACGTAGGCGAACACGTCGCGCGGCTCCTTCTTGGGCTTTGCCTTGTCAACCTTCGGCAGGTCATCCGGTTCACTACCCGAGGCCCAGGCCTGAAACCGCTTGCCCCAGGCATCGAGGTCTTTCGGCGGATAGCAGGTCTTCAACTCGTCATTGCCCTTCTGGAGTCGCGCATAGACGAAATCGCCGACGACATCCGCGATCGCCGGATATTTGCCGTGCTCGGCGAAGACCACCGGGGTTTCGAACTCGCGCAGCAGCGCGACGAAGTCGGGCGCGCAGAAGCTGTCGTGACGAACCTCGACCACATGGCGCAGCGCGCGCCCGTCGAGCTTGCGCGGCAACAGCTCGAGGAACTTGCCGAAATCGGCACCATCGAATTTCTTGGTCGGGGCGAATTGCCACAGCACGGGTCCAAGGCGATCGCGCAGCTCCAGCACGCCGGAGTCGTAGAAGCGCTTGATGGAGTCGCCTGCCTCCGCCAGCACCCTCCGGTTGGTGGCAAAGCGCGGTCCCTTGACCGAGAAGACGAAACCGTCGGGCACTTCGGAGGCCCATTTGCGAAAGCTCTCCGGCTTCTGCGAGCCGTAATAGGTGCCGTTGATCTCGATCGAGGTCAGCTTCGATGCGGCATAGGACAGCTCCTTCGCCTGCGTGAGCTTCTCCGGATAGAACACGCCACGCCAGGGCTCGAAGGTCCAGCCGCCGATGCCGATGAAGATGTTGCCCGATTTTTGCGACGCGGTTTTTGCTTTGGCCACGGGAGGGTCTCGCGCGGATGAGGGGAGGGCATTCATCCTAGAGCATGATCCGGAAAAGTGTGAAGCGGTTTTCGCTCGCGACAAACGCGGAACGCGTTTGCGCGGAGATCATGCTCAAACAATAACCTAAAGCGCGATTTCATCGCGCTTTAGTCGCGAGATGTGATTGGCCAGTTGCAGCATCCCGTCTAAGCTCGCGATCGGGATCTGCGATAACAGGAGAAGAACAAGATGCGGATGCTGATCGCGCTGGCGCTGGTCATGATGACGTCTGCCGCCATTGCCGATGACGATGATGCGGGAGGGGGGCAGAAGCTGGCGATTCAGGGCCGCGACGACTACTGGCACTGCCTGGCACGGGAATATTCGCGCGACAGCAATCAGGGCCTCTCGGAACAGGATTTTTCCCGCTCGGTCGCGGGCGCCTGTCCTTCCGAGCGGCAGTATTATCGGGTCGCGCTGCTCGACTATCTGACGACGCAATATCCCAACATCGATGCCGGCGCTCATCTCGCGACCGCGAACAGGGCGGTCGAATCGGCGCAGAAGGACATCGTGACGGCCTTCGCGAAGCACAGGCCGCCTCAGCGCTAGCCGGACGAATTAACCGTCGGAACCTGCGGCTCTTCCGGCTGGACGCGCTTCCGTGATATCAGAAGGGCTCATCGGAACGGGAACGGGCAGGATGACGTCTGAGTCGGTCGGAGGCATTTTTGGCGCGATCGTCGCGGCGGTCGTGCTGGCGGTCGCCGTCGTGTTCGGTCCGATCGGGCAATATGGCAAGCCGCCGAAGCCCAAGGCCGCGGCCCAGCCTGCACCGGCTGCTGTCTCAGCCCCTGCGACTCCGGCCCCGCGGGGACCGGTGATTCGGGAAGTGCCGAACCAATAGAGCCTCAAGAGGGATTTTGCCCCTTGCGGACGGGCATTGCAGTTCCTATTTAGGTTCTAACGGCGACGTTGCAGCTCACCGCTCCGGCGCCGGGACGACCTTGGAATAGCTCGGCTGCGCCGGATGTACGCGCGCCCGTTATTCTGGGGTCGTTGGCATTTTTGGCCCCGTTTTCGGCGCTTTCCCCTTAAAACCCCGGCTTGGCATCACGGGACGCGGCGGATATACGCTCCCCGTCATGAATGAAGCGATCAGACCGGGCCCCGAATCCCAGCCGCAGGCTCCGCAGCCGGGTCAGCGGTCGCCGGAGTTGTCCGTCGTCGTCCCGACCTTCAACGAGCGTGACAACGTCACGGTCCTGTACCGGCGGCTGGAGGCGAGCCTGGCCGGCATCGCCTGGGAGGTCGTGTTCGTCGACGACAATTCGCCCGACGGCACCTGGGACGTGGTGCGCGCGCTCGCCCGGCGCGACAGCCGGGTGCGCTGCATTCGCCGCATCGGCCGCCGCGGCCTGTCGGGCGCTTGCATCGAAGGCATCTTGGCCTCGAGCGCGCCCTATGCGGCCGTGATCGACGCCGATCTCCAGCATGACGAGACGCAACTGCCGAAGATGCTCTCGCTGCTCGCGAGCGGGCAGGCCGAGCTCGTCGTCGGCAGCCGCTATATCGAGGGCTACAAGAGCGAAGGCTTCAACAAGCAGCGCGCCGGCGCCAGCGCGCTTGCGACCGAAGTCGCCAAGCAGGCGTTGCAGGTCGAGATCGCCGATCCCATGAGCGGCTTCTTCATGATCCGCACCGACCGCTTCGAGCAACTGGCGCCAAAACTCTCGGTGCACGGCTTCAAGATCCTGCTCGATATCGTCGCGACCGCGCGCGGCACGCTGCGCACGGTCGAAATTCCCTACACCTTTGGCGCACGCCAGCACGGTGAGAGCAAGCTCGATTCCATGGTCGCGCTGGACTTTTTGGGCCTGGTGCTGGCGAAGCTGACCAACGACGCGGTGTCGCTGCGTTTCCTCCTGTTCGCGATGGTCGGCGGCATCGGCCTCGTCGTGCATCTCACGACGCTGTTCATCGGGCTCGAGATCTTCAAGGCGCCGTTCGCGGAGGCGCAGGCCTCCGGCGCGCTCGTCGCCATGACCAGCAACTTCATCCTCAACAACTTCCTCACCTATCGCGACCAGCGGCTGAAGGGGCTTGCGATCCTGCGCGGCCTGATCGCTTTCTACATCGTCTGTAGCGTCGGCCTGTTCGCCAATGTCGGCGTCGCCTTCTCGGTTTACGACCAGGAGCCGATCTGGTGGCTTGCCGGCATGGCCGGTGCGCTGATGGGCGTGGTGTGGAACTACGCGATGTCCGGACTGTTCGTCTGGCGCAAGAAATAGCGCATCATGGGCGGGGCCGACGCGCGGATCGTTCGTAATACCGCGCTGATCATCATTGCAATGGTCGTGCTGCGGCTGGTCGCCGCCGCCTTCACGCCGATCACCTTCGACGAAGCCTATTACTGGATGTGGTCGAAGAGCCTGGCGGGCGGCTATTACGACCACCCGCCGATGGTCGCCTACGTCATCCGCGCCGGCACCATGATCGCGGGCGATACCGAGCTCGGCGTTCGGCTGGTCTCGATCCTGCTTGCGCTGCCCATGAGCTATGCGGTGTATCGCGCCGCCGCGATCCTGTTCGGCGGCACGCGCGTTGCCGCAACCAGCGCGATCCTGCTCAACGCGACGCTGATGGCCGCCGTCGGCACGCTGATCGTCACGCCCGATGCGCCGCTGCTGGTTGCCTCCAGCTTCGTGCTGTTCTTCCTCGCAAAGGTGCTGGAGACCGGCCGCGGCGTGTGGTGGCTTGCGGTGGGCGCTGCGGTCGGCGCTGCGCTGCTGTCGAAATACACCGCGCTGTTCTTCGGTGTCGCGATCCTGATCTGGCTCGCGGCGGTACCGAAGCTCAGGCGCTGGTTCATCTCGCCCTGGCCCTATCTCGGCGGCATCGTGGCGTTCGCGATCTTCTCGCCCGTGGTGCTCTGGAATGCCGATCATCAATGGGTGTCGTTCCTTAAGCAGTTCGGCCGCGCGCGGATCGAGGATTTCCGTCCCGTCTTCATCGCCGAGCTCATCCCGACCCAGTTCGCCTTCGCAACTCCGCTCGTCTTCATCCTCGGTGCGATGGGCCTTCATGTGCTGACATGGCGGCGGACCGGCGCATCGGCCTCGCGCATCCTGATCGAGACGATGTTCTGGACCATCGTCGTCTATTTCGTCTGGCATTCGCTGCACGCCCGCGTCGAGGCCAATTGGTTCGCGCCGGTCTATCCCGCCTTCGCGGTCGCGGCTGCGGTCGCCGCGCACATCGCGCAATGGAAGCCGCGACAGCAGGAGCTCGTCGCATTCTGCCTGAAATGGGCGGCACCCGCCGGCATCGCGATGTTTGCGGCCCTCATCGTGCAGGCCAATACCGGCTGGCTATCCTTCTATCGCCGCGACGCCACCGTGCGCAGCGTCGGCGTCGGCTGGCGCGCGCTTGCGTCCGAGATCGAGGTGGTACGCGTGAAGACCGGCGCGACCTGCATCCTGACGCCGGACTACGGCACCACAGGCTGGCTCGCCTTCTATCTGCCGCGCGGCACCTGCGTGGTTCAGCAGGGCCAGCGCATCCGCTGGGTCAACATGGGTGAGCCCGATCCGAAGCTGCTTGCCGGCAAGCTGCTCTATGTCGACGAGCTGCGCGCCGACGGTCATCCCTCCCTCAACGAGATCTTCTCGCAGGTGACGCGCGTTACGGAACTGCAGCGCAAGCGCGGGCCGCTTGTCGTCGAGACCTACGGGATCGATCTGCTGGAGGGCGCCAAGGGCGAGGTCCTCGACCGTTCGTCGCCGCCGGAAGTCCGGTAACGGTTTCGAGCCTTCAGCCCGCGACGTCGGCCTCAGCCGCGGCCTGTCCCGGCTGCCGCTCTTCGCGCCAGAACCAGACGGTGACCGCGCCGGAGCGGCCGCGAACCTGCGTCTGCAACGGTCCTGTCAGAACGCCGTGGGGATCACCGTGGAAGTCGGCCGTATCAAGCAGGGTATCGCTGAACGCGAGCCGCGCATCGTGCTGGGCGGCGACCTCCATCAACCGGTTCGCCACGTTGACGGTGTCGCCCGTCGCGGTGATGTGCTGGTGGCTTTCGCCAAGACGCGAGGCGACGATGGGGCCGAAATGCGCGCCGATCTTGAAGCCGAGCTGATCCCTGATCGGCACCGGCAGCGATGCCATCCAGCTTTCCACAGCGCGGTGCAGGTCGACTGAGCATTTGACGGCGCGGGCCGCGTCGTCAGGCGCTGCGCGTGGCAGGCCGAACAGGATCATGGCGCCGTCGCCGAGAAATCCGGTTATCATTCCACCGTACGAGAGCGCCGTCTTGTCGACCAGCGCATGAAACGCCTTCAACAGGTCGCGAAGCGTGTCCGGATCGAGCCGTTCGCTGAGTGCCGTGAAGCCGGAGAGGTCGATGAAGACGACGGCGGCATTCTGGTGGACCGGTTCTGCCAGGAAATCGGGATCGCGCGCCAGCCACTCCTGCACGGCAGGCGCCTGGAATTGCGCCAGCGATCTGCTCCTTGCCGTCAGGTACTGCGTCCTGCGACCTCCCGCCCACAATTGCACGCCGGCAAAGATCGCAACCGGCGGCACTGCGGCCGCGAGCGTGGTTGCGGCGTTGAGCCAGATGCCGTGCGTGAACGCGAACAGGTTGAGTGCGGCCCACGCCATCACCACCATCGCCGCCGCAATGAGGCCGATCGCGCTTCGCCGCCAGGCAAGCAGGCCCACCAGGATCATTGGCAGCAGGATCGCGGCGAATGCGTCGGCGATATGAACCTTGCGGTCGCGCACCATGCCGTCGCCGGCGACGAGATGCGTGATCGCGGTCGAGACGACCTCGACGCCGGGCATCAGGGTATCGAACGGCGTCGGGAAGAAATCGCCGCCGCCTGCGACCGAAGCGCCGATCACGACGATCCGGTTCTCGATGGCCCCGCGGTCGAGCGTGCCGTCGAACACGTTCTGCGCGCTCAACGTGCGGATCGTGCGGCGCGGGCCGTAATAGGTGATCGGTAGTGAAAAGTCGGTGTCGGTCGGGACCGTGCGCTCGCCGAGCATGAGGTGATCGGGCGCAATCGTCAGCGGCAGGCCCAGCGCCTGGCTCGCCACCCGCAGCGGAAACGACAGTTCGACCTTGTCGCCCGTCCGGAACAGCATCGGGACCGAAAGCGGGGAGCCGGACTGTCCCGTCGCAACGTTGACGATGCCGACCTCGGCGTGTTCCGCGAAGGCCGGCAGCGGCAGCAGGAAGCGCTCGGCCTGGGGCAGGGCGGCGAGCGGCCCTTCGCTGCTCGTCGCCACGGTATCGCTGGCGGCTGGAAAGATCGCCGCGGCGGCAAGGATCGTCGGGCCGGCGGCGAGCGAACGCGCCAGCATGGCATCGCCGAGTCTGGCGCCACGATCGACCAGCAGGAGGTCGACGGCGATCACCTTCGGCTTGAACTGCGCCACGGCATCGACGACGCGCGCGAGGTCGGCGCGGGGAAGCGGATAGCGGCCGCCGCGCTTCACGACGGTGTCGTCGATCGCAATGATGGTGACGAGATCGGGCGGAGGCTGAACGCCGCGCGCCAGCGTTCGCAAGTCCGTCAGCGTCGCCTCGAGACGATCGAGAAACCGCAGATGGCCGTTCGCGTGAGCAACGTAAATGGCGGCGCCCCACAGCGCGGTGAGGACGAGCGCAACCAGGATCTGAACGCGTCGGCTACTCATACCCGTCGTTAGCCTTTACTGTCCGAGCCTTGCCATCAAGGCGTCGATGCGCGGCTGGCCCCAGCGCTTGACCTCAGCCATGCCGGTCGCCTCGACGTCGACGCCTTCGCCCGGTCCGAGCAGGACGGCCCGTCCGCGGGCCCTGCGGCTGACGCCGACACGTCCTTCGGCGACGAACACGGACGTCTTGCTGCCGTCGGCGGCATCGACGGCCCATCTCGTGCCGCGCACTGCGGCGATCGCCTGCGGCGTCAGCACCTTGAAGGGATTGCCGCCGGGCTTCTTGGGAACCTCGACCAGCAGCGCCTTGCTGCTCAACTCGATCGAGTCGATATGTCCGTCGCGGTTGGCGTCCTTAAGTTCAAATCTGGCGCCATTTTCCGCAACGATCGTGATGCCGTTGTCGCAGCGCCAAGTCTGCGTGTTGGCGGTCTGCGTTCCGGCGGCCGACGGCGATGACGCGCAACCCGCGCTGGCAGGCTGCGCGACGGCCTGTCCGATCAACACAAACGACGACGCCAGAGTCCAAAATCCGGCGTGTGCGACCCTTCTCATGCCAGCCTCCATTGGCGTGCTCGGCACATTTCAAGGCGATGCTGATACGGTACCGTATCACACGCGGAGGCTGCCGAAAAGTGCCGAGACGGCACCTATTTTCTCGCGGGGCTCTTTTCCAGATGAGGCGCGATCAACTCTCGGTCAGCCCGCCGTGCGTGAGGTTCGGCGCGCGATGTGATCGATATGTGCCGGCGCTTTCGTGTCGCATCGGAAGCGGAGTCCACCAGCCTCGCGCAACCCTTCGTCGTTATGATCCGGCTGCGTCGAAGATCACGAAAAGGCCGTGGTTGGATGCGTCATGAGGCTCGGCTGGAGGCGCCGTCAAACATGGTTAACAGTTTTGGCTAAGTCCGTAATTTTACGCGATTTTTCCCGAAATGGGACAGCGTTAACGCGTTGCCTCACATCGGCCCGAACTTAATCCGCATTTAACTAAAA
Organism: Bradyrhizobium iriomotense; assembly: GCF_030160715.1. Taxonomy (GTDB): domain Bacteria; phylum Pseudomonadota; class Alphaproteobacteria; order Rhizobiales; family Xanthobacteraceae; genus Bradyrhizobium; species Bradyrhizobium iriomotense. Next base: position 54,054 of record NZ_BSOW01000029.1, on the reverse strand, counting down.
GTCGCCTTAATGACGCTCCGACCCTCTGCGAGATGCAGCTCTCGGACCGTGACCAGCAGCGGCACTTCGAAGGGGGACTGAGTGACACCGTCCTGGACGCAAGGCGAATGAGTACGAGTATCGCTGCGCAGAGTAACGCGGCACGGAAGTCCAAAAAATCTTCTCGGAAGTCTTCCCGGAAAGTGACCACCCAGACCATCGTCGGCGCCGCCGCGATCGGTTGCCTGGTGCTGGGCGCCGGCTGGACCGTTCATAACAACATCCTCGGCGCGAGCGTCTATCCGACCGTCGGCACCACCGGCTACGACGAGCCCGTGATCAAGCGCGCACCGAAGGTCGCGCTGCGCGAGGCCGGCGAGGCGGTGAAGGAAGTCTTCGCGATGCTGCCCGATCGCGGGCAGGTGGTCACGCCGATGACCCGCGAAATGTTCAACGAGCGTTTTGCCGCCGCAGCTCCGCAGAGTGTGGACTCGAACGCGGCGAGCGCGGCGCCTCAGATTCCCGCGACCAAGGTTGCGGACGCCAAGGACGCTGCGAAGCCCGCCGCGCCTTCGAAGGTTGCGGAAGCGCCGAAGGCGCAAGGCCCCGCCAAGATCGCAGACGCCGCGAAGGCCAGGCGCGGCGCGGATGCGCCGGTGCAGGTTGCCTCGGCCGAGCCGGCCGAGACCGCGCGCGTGCCTGAGGCCAAGCCCACGAAGTCTTTCGCCGATCGCGCGAAGGCGGCGGTGATGGCGATCACCGGGCCGCGGCAGTCGATGGTCGAGAAGCTCTGGGGCAAGCGCGAGCCCTCAGGCGGCCTGCTGGCTTACGCTTCAGCCGATGCCAGCGTGACCGCGAGCATCGCGCCGAAGGAGCAGAACCCGATGCTCGGCGGTTCGCCGCCCTATGATCGCGACACCGCGGTCTACGACATCACCGCGAAGATGGTCTATCTGCCCGACGGCACCAGGCTCGAGGCGCATTCCGGGCTCGGCTCCAATCTCGACGACCCGAGCTCCCAGCGCGTCCGCATGCGCGGCGTGACGCCGCCGCACATCTATATGCTCAAGCCGCGCGAGGCGCTGTTCCACGGCGTGCCCGCGCTGCGGCTGACGCCGATCGGCGGCGAGAGCGCGATCTATGGCCGCGACGGCCTGCTCGCGCACACCTTCATGCTCGGACCGAACGGCGATTCCAACGGCTGCGTGTCGTTCCGCGACTACTCCGCCTTCCTCGACGCCTACCGTAACAAGGGCATCCGCAAGCTCGCCGTGCTGGCGCGAGTCGAGTAAGGCGCGCTCAAGCTGCGAGCGTCTTGCGCAGCGCCGTTTCCGTCGCAATCGCGTCCCGGACGGCGGGCCGCGATTGCATGCGGGCGAGATAGCTGACCAGCGACGGCCATTGCGCGATGTCGACGCCCGCGGGGCGGAGCAGCAGCAAGACCCAGGTGAGATGCGCATCCGCAACGGTGAAGCTGTTACCGACGAGGAATTCGCGGTCGGCGAGATGCGCTGATGGCACCGACAGTGTCTGTTCGATTCTTGCGCGTGGCTTCGCAAGCGAGCCGTCGTCCTTGTACCAGAAGGTCGGAAACAGGAAGGCCTTGTGGATCTCGGCGCCGATGAAGCTGAGCCACTCCTGCAGGCGATAGCGATCCGGATCGCCGGGCCGCGGCGCAAGGCCGAGCTCGGGCTTCAGGTCGGCGATGTATTGCAGCACCGCCGCGCATTCCGTCAGCCGCTCGCCGTTTTCCAGCACCAGGACCGGCACCGCGCCCTTCGACGAAATGCCGCGAAAATCGCTGTCGTCGCCCACGACCTTCTTGGTCAAGAGATGCACCAGATGATAGCGCGCATCGAGGTCTGCTTCCATCAGTGCGATGCGGCTCGCAAGCGAGCAGGCCATCGGCGAGAAATAGAGTTGCAGCATCGCGTTGCTCCGTTATTTCAGCGCATCGCCGCGCGCGATGATCGCGAAGCGGTCGGATAGCTCGGCGAGTGCAACCTCGTGGATGGTCCGGGCGTCCAGCGTGCCGCCAAGGCCGTCGGGCAGGTCGCGCGTGGCGCAGGCGTCGGCGTCGATCGTCGTGCGAAAGCCGAGGTCGAGCGCGGCGCGCGCCGTGGAGCTGACGCACATATGCGTCATGAAGCCGGCCAGTACGATGTTCTTCCTGTCGGTTGCGACAAGGCGCGCTTGCAGATCGGTGCCGGCAAACGCATTCGGCAACTCCTTCTCGATCACCAGCTCTCCGGCACGGGGGCTTAGCTCGGCGACGATGGCGCCGCGCTCAGTGCCGCGATCGAACAGGCTGCCGGCCTTGCCGCGATGGGCGATATGGATGATCGCGGCTCCGCTCTCGCGTGCCCGCGCCAGGAGCACAGCCGCCCGCGCGATCGCGGGCCGGGCGTCGGGCAAAGCGAGAGGACCTGCGAGATATTCGTTCTGGATGTCGATCAGCACCAGAGCGGCGTCGCCGAGCCGCGGTGGGTTGAGATCGGCACCGGCGAGCTGCAGCAGCGTCTTTGCGGTCGTCATGGTCTGGAAATCTCCGGGGCAAAAGGCGCGACAAACATAGCTCCGGGAATGCCTGCCGATATGCAGGGATATTGCAGCGGGTGGCTGCGATATTGCAGGCTGCTCCCGGCCCGGTATAACCTCGAGCGATGAACTGGGACGATCTGCGCATCATCGCTGCCGTCAGGGACGAGGGCACCTACGCGGGCGCCAGCGCGCGGCTACGCATCGACGAGACGACGGTCGGGCGCAGGTTGTCGCGCATCGAGCGTGCGCTTGGTTTGCGTCTGTTCGAGGCCGCCGACGGCGTTCGCAGGCCGACGCGGAGTTGCGAGGCGGTGCTGGCGCATGTCGAGGCAATGGCCGCACATGCCGCCGAGATCGGCCGCCTCAGCGAGAGCCTGGAAGGTCCGGTGGGACGCGTGCGCATCGCCTCCACCAACACGGTTGCCGAGGAGGTGCTGTCGCCGCGCGCGAGCGGCTTCCTGCGCGCCAATCCCGGCCTGACACTGCAATTCCTCACCTCGAGCGAGAACGTCAAGTTCTCGCGCTGGGAGGCCGATCTCGCCATCCGCCTGCGCAAGCCCGACAAGGGCGACTTCGCGATCTCCAGGCTCGGCGACATCCGCATCTATTATTTCGAGCCTGTTACGACCGAGGGCGAGCCGGTGCTGTGCGCCTATCCGGACGAACTCGGTGCCATTCCCGAGATGCAATTCCTGCGCACCAAGAAAGCCCGCGCGCGCTGCGTCACCGACAACGTTCGCGTCATCCGTAACCTGATCCGCGCACATCAGGCCGCCGGCGTGTTGCCGGAGTACAGTTGCGCCGATCTGCTCGGCGATCGCCGCCTGCGCGCCACACTGCTGCCGAAGCGGCGTGACGCCTGGCTGCTCGTGCAAAACCACCTCAAGCGCGACGCCGCAACGCGCGTGACGATCGACTGGGTGAGGGCGTGTTTCCAGGACATGTCGCGAGAGTGATGCGATGTCGCGTTGTGCTCATCGCGTCACAGCGCCAGGGGCGCGACGAAAAAAGCTTGCGCCACCCTCTTGCAACCCGAGCATGCTTCGTCTATTAGCGCGCTCCTTCGCTAGGCCATGTGTCCGGGCTCTCCGAGATCCCGGCTGGCGCGGGCCGGTTTCCGGTTTCGTGTTCCGCCGAACGAAGACGCAGGATGTAGCTCATGGAGAGCGTCGGGGTAAAATCCGAAGGCATCGGTTCGATTCCGATTTCTTGTACCAACCAAAGGATAGCTCAGTGGTAGAGCAGATGACGTTTAATCATCGTGACGCGGGTTCGAATCCCGCTCCAGCGCTACGGGTCAGCCTGAAAAACTGACACCTCTGACGAGGACCGGACGCGCGCTTCAGTCGCAGTCCGGCCGTTTTGCCGCAAGGCTTTCCGTCCGAACTAAAGACACTGTGAGACCGGCTTCGCGCCGCGGTGGATACCGCTTGCGTTGATGCCGGGCAGCTCCGCTCGACCGCGCGACTTCTGTCGCGTGATCGCGCGCGTGCGCCCGTCATCGCGCAAGCTCAAACCGCGGCCCGCCGATTTCTCGGGAAGCGTCGTCCGCGTCCTCACGTCCTTTGCACACAAAACCTGTCGTCCGGCATCCGGCCGGGCGCAAACGAAGGAGGCGTGCCATGACTTCTGAAAAGACCTGGCATTTGCTGATGCTGAACGTGACGGTCAAGGATGGCGAGCGGGCGTTGCTGACGCGCAACGGGCAGCTCGCGCGCGTGCTCGCGCCCGGCCAGCATCGGCTGTTCGATCCCTTGCACGAGCTCAAGGCCGAGCTGTTCGACGTCGTGCGTGCCGAATTCCCCGCGGATCGCTACGCGGTGCTGAAGGCCGCGCGGCCTGATCTTGCCGCCGAGCTGTTCGAGGCGGTCGAGACCAAGGCGGACGAGATCGCCATCGTCAGCCTCGATGGCCGGCCCGTGCATCTGATGACGCCCTGGCAGGTGCGCGTCTACTGGAAGCTCGCAACCCGCATCGATGTCGAGCGCATCGATGTGTCGCGCGATCCCCGTGTCGACACGCGGCACCTGACCATGATCGAGCGCAACCGCTCGGCCGTCGTGAGCGAGACGGTGGTCGAGAACCACGAGGCGGGCCTGCTCTATGTCGAGGGCCGGCTCGTGGAGCGGCTCGCGCCCGGCCGGCACGCCTTCTGGACCGTCGGCCGCAAGATCGAGGTGAAGCGCCTCGACCTGCGGCCCCAGGCGGTCGAGATCACCGCGCAGGAGATGCTGACCAAGGATCGCATCGCGCTGCGGGTGACGCTGACGGCGTTCCGCCGGGTGATCGATCCCGAGCGCACGGTCGCGACCGTGCCCGACGTGGATGCGTGGCTGTACCGCCTGGTGCAGTTCGCGATCCGCGAGGCGGTGGCCGGCCGCACGCTGGACGAGGTGCTGTCTGCGAAGGTGGCGCTGGATGCGGAGCTGCGCGACTATGTGCGCGCACGCGTCGCGGTATCAGGCGTCGAGGTCACCGAGCTCGGCGTCAAGGATGTGATCCTGCCCGGCGAGATCCGGGAGCTGGTGAACAAGGTGGTGGAGGCGGAGCGGGTCGCGAAGGCGAACCTGATCCGCCGGCAGGAAGAGACCGCGGCGACGCGCTCGCTTCTGAACACCGCCCGCCTGATGGAGGAGAACCCCCTGCTGCTGCGGCTCAAGGAGCTGGAGTCGCTGGAGCGGCTGGTCGAGAAGGTCGGCCGCATCGACCTCCACGCCGGTGACGGCGAGGGCCTCGATGCCCTGCTTACCCGTCTGGTGCGCCTGAAGGCGCCTGAGACCGCGTGACGTCAAGAAAGGCCGCCCACGGGCGGCCTTTCGTTTGTCCGGTGACATCGGCGAGCTGCTCGCTATCGCTTGACGAACGTGAAGCTGCATGGCCGCAACTCGTTGCGCTTGCCGGTGCCGCGGCTGCGTTCGAATTGCGCGTCGATCGTATAGGCGTAGGCCGAGCCGGGCGCGGCGTCATTGACGGTATACGCGCTTGGCCCCGTCGTGCCGCGGGCGCTCAGCGTCGTCTTGCCATCCGCCGGAATCTGCCCGTCGATCGTCAGCCAGTTCGGCTTGCCCTGCTCGAGGTCCTGGGCGTGGAACACGCCGCTTGCGATCGTTGCAGACAGGGTCCGGCTGTAGCCGAGCGCCTTGCCGGCATTCGTGCAGCTCACGGTCACGTCCCACTTGCCGTCGAACTCCTTGCTTCCGCCGGGTCGCGGCTCGGCCGTGGGAGCGAGCGCCGTTTTCTGCTTGAGGCTTTCGAGCCGGGCCTTGGCGAGGCCTGCGAATGCGCAGTTGGGGAAGCGCGTGAGGTGGTCCTGATAGGCGTCAATGCTGCCGACGGAATCGGCAGCCTTCCAATGCGCTTCGGCGCTATCGCAGGGATCGTGCTGTTGCGACGGTGCGGAAGCTGCTGGAGCAACCGTCACCGATACCGGTCCGTTCAGATAGAACTTTCCGATGATCGACAGCGAGAGCTCCGGGAGCTGCGTCTTGCCGCTGGTTTCGTAGACATCGCTGCTGATGTCGCGAAAGACATCACCGATCTCGCTCTGCTGCTCGATATGCTTGAGGAACGCACTCGTATAGGGGCTGTTGCGGCCGCTCCCATCGGCGGCCGTTTGTCCTGATTGGGTCGAGAACGACACGATCGTGCCGAGCGGCGCTTCGACTTTCGAGAGCCCGCGCCCGATCGAGGCGCCACGGGACAGGCCGGCGGAACGCTTCAAGGTCTCGGCCAGCGGATTGTCGCGGCAGGAATCGAGCACGAGGATGCGCAAATTCTTGGCCTGTTGCAGATCGTTCAAGATGTCATCGACGCGCACGAAGCGCTTGAGATCGGCTTCGTCGGTGAGCACGGCGTCGACCGGCATCAGATAGTTGACGCCGTTGTACTGCATCGCATGTCCGCTGTAGTAGAACATGGCGACGTCGGCCCTGCCTGCGGCACGCGCAAAGCGGATGGACAGATCCTGCATGTCGGCCTGGCGCAGGTCGATGCCTTTGATGACCTCGAAACCGCTGCGGGTGAGCGCGGTCGCAACGTCTTCCGCATCGTGCGACGGATTGGTGAGCTGCGCCGTGTTGACGTACGCGCCGTTGCCGATCACCAGCGCGACCCGCGTTTCCGCCCACGCCGGACCAAGGCCAAGCCCGAGGCCAAGCCAGCAGGCGAGAAGGACGAGGTAGATCCTGCAAAGAGCACCCATGAATGCCCTCCGGAGAAGTGTCAAAATATTCGGTCAGCTTAGCGCATGCGGAGCCGACATCAATGCCGCCTCTGTGAAGCCGATCACAGTCGCCTGAGATTGGTGTCGGCAGAGCGCATTGAACGCAGCCCGGGCGCGCGCCGACAAAGTTGTGGCGAGCATTGCACACGTCACGGTGCACGGTAATCTCGATGGCAAGACAGTTCTTGGGCAAGTCTTGGGCAAGGCGGGGGAATGACCACTCTTCAAGAATCCGTTCGGCCGAAGCCGCGATCCAGTGAGTGGAAGGCGGTTCTGATCCTGATCCTGCTGATCCCGGTCCTGTGGTCGCCGCCGTTTGTGTTTCGCTTCCTCCTGTTCCAGCCGTTCAGCATCCCCTCCGGCTCGATGACGCCGACGCTGATCGTCGGCGATTACGTCCTCGCCAGCAAATATGCCTATGGCTATGACCGCTACTCCTTTCCCTATGCGCTGCCCTTGTTCTCGGGACGCATCCTTGCATCCGATCCCGCTCGGGGCGACATCGTGGTGTTTCGCGCAGGGAAGGATGCGAGCGTCGACTACATCAAGCGCGTGGTGGGGCTGCCCGGCGACCGCATCCAGATGCAGCAGGGCGAACTCGTCATCAACGACCGCCCGGTCGCGCGCGAGCGGCTGAAGGATTCCCTCAACGCCGCCGTCTGCGGCCTCGATCCCGGCGCGAGAGTGAAGCGCTGGCGCGAGGCGCTGCCGAACGGCGTCAGCTACGAGACCTATGACTGCATCGACAACGGCTATTACGACAACACGCTCGTCTATACCGTGCCGGCCGGCCACGTCTTCGTGCTCGGCGACAACAGGGACAACTCGACCGACAGCCGCGTGATGACCTCGATCGGCTACGTCCCGATGGACCATCTCGTCGGCCGCGTCAGCCGCATCTTCTGGTCGATGACCGAGGACGGCGACCCGCGCATGGAGCGGTTCTGGAAGGCGGTGAGGTGAGGGGGCGCTGGATCTTTCCGATCGTCATTCCGGGCTCGCGCTTTGCGCGCCCCGGAATGACGAGGGGAGAGAGCTGGTCCTCAAACAAAAACCCCGGCATCGCTGCCGGGGTTTCGCATTTGTTGAGCGAGGTCCCGGATCTGCGGTGCACCGCTTCGCGCTGCACTGCGTCCGGGACGACTTCGTCGGATCAGAAGTCCATGCCGCCCATGCCGCCGCCCGGGGGCATGGCGGGGCCGGCAGCGGCCTTCTTCGGCAGCTCGGCGACCATGGCCTCGGTGGTGATGAGCAGCGCCGCCACGGAGGAGGCGTTCTGGATCGCGGTGCGCACGACCTTGGTCGGGTCGATGATGCCCTTGGTGACGAGGTTGCCGTACTCGCCGGTCTGCGAGTCGAAGCCGTAGGCGTACTGATCCTTCTCGAGGATCTTGCCGACGATCACCGAGCCGTCTTCACCGGCGTTGATCGCGATCTGGCGAGCCGGCCAGGACAGCGCCTTGCGCACGATCTCGACGCCGGTCTTCTGGTCGTCGTTCTTGGTGCGGATGCCCTTGAGCTGCTCGGAAGCACGGAGCAGGGCGACGCCGCCACCCGGAACGATGCCTTCCTCGACGGCCGCGCGGGTCGCGTGCATCGCGTCATCAACGCGATCCTTGCGCTCCTTCACCTCGACCTCGGTCGCGCCGCCGACGCGGATCACCGCGACGCCGCCCGCGAGCTTGGCGAGACGCTCCTGCAGCTTCTCACGATCGTAGTCCGAGGTGGTCTCCTCGATCTGCGCCTTGATCTGCGCCACGCGCGCCTCGATGTCGGCCTTCTTGCCGGCGCCGTTGACGATCGTGGTGTTCTCCTTGTCGATCATCACCTTCTTGGCGCGGCCGAGCATCGAGAGGTTGACGTTCTCGAGCTTGATGCCGAGATCTTCCGAGATCGCCTGGCCGCCGGTCAGGATCGCGATGTCCTGGAGCATGGCCTTGCGGCGATCGCCGAAGCCCGGAGCCTTCACGGCCGCGACCTTCAGGCCGCCGCGCAGACGGTTCACGACGAGGGTCGCGAGCGCTTCACCTTCGACGTCCTCGGCGACGATGACCAGCGGCTTGCCGGTCTGCACCACGGCCTCGAGCAGCGGAAGCAGCTCGTTCAGCGAGGAGAGCTTCTTCTCGTTGATGAGGATGTAGGCGTCGTCCATCTCGACGCGCATCTTGTCGGCGTTGGTGACGAAGTAGGGCGAGATGTAGCCGCGGTCGAACTGCATACCCTCGACGACGTCGAGCTCGGTTTCGAGCGACTTGGCTTCCTCGACGGTGATGACACCCTCGTTGCCGACCTTCTTCATGGCGTCCGAGAGGAACTTGCCGATCTCGGCGTCGCCATTGGCCGAGATGGTGCCGACCTGGGCGATCTCCTCGTTCGAGGTGACCTTCTTGGAGTTCTTGACGAGGTCCGCGACGACGGCGTCGACGGCGAGGTCGATACCGCGCTTGAGGTCCATCGGGTTCATGCCGGCGGCAACCGCCTTGGCGCCTTCACGGACGATCGCGGCCGCGAGCACGGTCGCGGTGGTGGTGCCGTCGCCGGCCGCATCAGCGGACTTGGAGGCGACTTCGCGCACCATCTGGGCGCCCATGTTCTCGAACTTGTCGTCGAGCTCGATCTCCTTGGCGACAGTGACGCCGTCCTTGGTGATGCGGGGAGCGCCGAACGACTTGTCGAGGACGACGTTGCGGCCCTTCGGACCGAGCGTGACCTTCACGGCGTTGGAGAGGATCTCGACGCCGCGCAGCATGCGGTCACGAGCGTCGACGCCGAATTTCACTTCTTTGGCTGACATATTGGTTTCCCTGAGTTGTCTTGGTCTCATCTCACCCTTGGCGAGGCGCCCGGCAGGCGCTCCTCAGGGGTGAGCGGTGCGAGCGGTTGACTTAGGCGGCCTTCTTCTTCGAAGCGGGAGCTTCGAGCACGCCCATGATGTCGCTTTCCTTCATGATCAACAGGTCCTGGCCGTCGATCTTGACCTCGGTGCCCGACCACTTGCCGAACAGCACGCGGTCGCCGACCTGGACGTCGATCGGGATCAGCTTGCCGCTCTCGTCGCGGCCGCCGGGGCCAACGGCGATCACTTCGCCCTGGGAGGGCTTTTCCTTGGCCGTATCCGGAATGATGATGCCGCCAGCGGTCTTCTCTTCTGCGTCGATGCGCTTGACCACGACGCGGTCGTGAAGCGGACGGAATTTCATGCAGTCCTCCTAAGCATTTGCACGAGATGGAGATTTTTGGGTTGTTAGCAATCGATACCCGCGAGTGCTAGCGCGGGCCGAGCTGAGATAGGACAGGTTTTTTACGGGAGCAAGGGCTTCTAGCAGAAAAATCAGCACTCAGAAGCCCTGTCTGCCAAAATCATTTACCATCGTTAACCCGGCCTCGCCCGGCTATTAGCAGCCGCCCCGAACTGCTGCTAAAGCATTGAATTTCAACAACTTGTTAAACTTTTGGGCTTGAGATGGGGTGGCAGTGTGCGTCACATTTCTCTCATGTGAGCGCATCTCGACCGGGTGGCTCTTTAGGCAGTCCGAGTAAGCCACCCCTTGAATATGCGCTCCTGCAAAGGAGGCTGGCATGGGCTTGCGGGTTGGGGGTGTTTCCGACGACTTCCGGAAACAGTTGCTGGGTTACGGGCTGACGACGGCGCAGATCCTTTATCGGATGCCGGATCATCCCTCGCTGCTTCAGACCTACATCTGGCAGAACTACGATCTGTTTCCGAAATTCCCGGCGCTGACGGATTTCCTTGCCTTCTGGGAGGAGAAGCTCGACGGTCCGCTCTATTCGGTGACGGTGGCGCACTCCAAGTTGATCAAGCCCGCCGAGCTTCGCGCGGTCGACGGCGTGTTCAGGTTGCACTGAGGCTTGCGCGCTTCGTAGGGTGGATTAGCGAAGCGTAACCCACCACCTTGCTCGACATGCGGAAATCAAAGCGGTGGGTTAGGCCTTCGGCTAACCCACCCTACGATTTCCAATTCTGTGCTAGCCTTCCTCTCCAGAACAAGAACGGGAGGCACATCATGCCCAAGCGGAAGGTGACATCGCGCAACGCGGCGCAATCTGCGGTGAAGAAAAAGTGGCACGGCAACAAGGTTGCCACGCGGTCTTCAGCCCGCAAGGCAGTGAAGGCGAAAGCTCGCACGACGCGTGCCAAGATTCCTGCCAAGATTCCTGCCAAGACTGCTGTCAAGACTCCTGCCAAAACACGCACCCGGCCCAAGCAGAGCATCGCCGTCAGCCATCATCGCGAAGAGGATTTCAAAGCCGACGGCCTGCGTGCCTACGCGCAGTATCGCGATCTCGGCATCGCTGCGGCAACGAGTGGTCTCGCACAAGCCCATGTCATCCGCCTGCTGCCGCCGTGCAATCCGGCCGAGGTGTCGAAGCTCCACTATCACGACGTCGAATTCCAGATGGTCTATGTGCTCAAGGGCTGGGTGAAGACCTACATGGACGGCCAGGGCGAGACGCTGATGAAAGTGGGCAGCGCCTGGACTCAGCCGCCGAAGATCAAGCACATGATCCTCGACTATTCCGACGACGTCGAATTGCTGGAGATCATCCTGCCGGCCGAGTTCAAGACGGTGGAGATCAAGGCGTAAGCAATCGCGCCATCATTCTGCGGCGCCACACGCCTTCTCCACTGTCATTCCGGGGCGCGCGCAGCGCGAGCCCCGGAATGACAGGTGGAGGGAGTCTAATTCAACACCCCCACGATCGCGCCCATCAAACACGTCGTCAGCGTGCCCGACACGATTGATTTCAGCCCGAGCGCGTTGATCTCCTCGCGCCGCTCAGGCGCCATCACGCCGAGGCCGCCGATCATGATGCCGAGGCTCGCGAAATTGGCGAAGCCGCACATCGCATAGAGCATGATCAGGCGCGAGCGCGCGTCAAGCGCGTCGGGGGCAAGTTTCGACAGATCGACATAGGCGATCAGCTCGTTGAGCACGGTCTTGGTGCCCATCAGGCTGCCCGCCGTGACGGCCTGATCCCACGGCAGCCCCATCAGCCAGCACACCGGCGCCATCACGAGCCCCAGCAATCGTTGCAGCGAGATCGCAGCGCCGCCGATGTTCGGCAACAGCCCGAGCACGGCATTGACGAGATAGACCAGCGCCACCAGCACGAGCAGCATGGCGACGATGTTGAGCAACAGCTCGAGCCCTGCGGAGGTACCCTTGACGATCGCATCCATCGTGCCGGAGGCGTGCATGTCGGGGTCTTCCAGCGAACCGCCGGTGAGCCGCTCGCCGGTCTCCGGCACCATGATCAGGCTGATCAGGATCGCCCCCGGCGCGCCGAGCACGGAGGCGATGACGAAATGCGCTGCTGCGTCGGGGATCAGCGGCGCAAGCAGCGTCGCATAGAGCACCAGCACGGTGCCGGCGATGCCGGCCATGCCGCCGGTCATCACCAGAAACAATTCGCTGCGCGTCATCTGCGCCAGATAGGGCCGCACGAACAGCGGCGCTTCCACCATGCCGAGAAAGATGTTCGCCGCGGTCGACAGCCCGACCGCGCCGCCGACCCCTAACGTGCGCTCGAGCAGCCACGCCATGCCACGCACGATCGGCGGCAGCACGCGCCAATAGAACAGCAGCGTCGTCAGCACGCTCATCACGAGCACGATCGGCAGCGCCTGGAAGGCGAGTATGAAGTCGGCGCCGGGTGCCTTGAGGTCGAACGGCAGGGGGCCGCCGCCGACATAGCCGAACACGAACGACGTGCCGGCGCGCGAGGCCGCCGAGATCGCGCCGACCGCGTCGTTGATGACGCCGAAGGCATGCGCGACGAACGGCAGCTTGAGCAGGACGATCGCGGTGAGGAAGGTGACGACGAGGCCGATTCCCGCCTGGCGCAGCGAGACCGCGCGACGGTTCTCCGCCAGCGCCCAGGCGATCAACAGCAATGCGAAAATGCCGAGTGCCGATTGCAGTCGCAGCATGATGTCCCCAATCCCGCAATGATTATGGCAGCCGGGCCGTTGCAAAGGCAATGCCGGGGCGGGCGGAGGCCGCCCGCTTGTTGACAAGACCTCCGGCCTCAGTCACGCGTCAACGTCAACACCAGATGCGCGGGGCGCCTTCGGGCCTCGCTCAAGAGCAGCCAATGTCCGCGAACCCGCCGGTCAGCGCCGGCGAACTCCTCAAATTCAAGCCATTCCTGTTCTTCCTGCTCTCGCGCAGCCTGTCGCGCTTTTCCAGCCAGATCGCGGCGGTCGCGATCGGCTGGCAGATCTACGATCTCACGGGTTCGGCCTTCGCGCTGGGCATGGTCGGGCTGGTGCAGTTCCTCCCCACGGCGCTTCTGGTGTTCGTCGCCGGCCACGCCGCCGACCGCTTTGAGCGCAAGCGCGTCGTCCAGCTCTGCCAGCTCGCGGAAGCCGCGACCGCGCTCTATCTCGCCGCGAGCACCTATCTCGGCGCGATCGGCGAGGTGCAGATCTTCGTCGCGACCTTCGCGCTCGGCATCGCCGGCGCCTTCGAAAGCCCGACCACCGCGGCGCTGCTGCCGTTGGTCGCGCCGCAGGGCTCGCTCCAGCGCGCGACCGCGGTCGCGAGCGGCGCCGGGCAGGTTGCGACCATCACCGGGCCGGCGCTCGGCGGCTTTGCCTATGCGGTCGCGCCGCATTTCGCCTATGCCGTGATGGTGCTGTTCTGGATTCTCGGCATGATCCTGACCGGCTTCATCCAGCCCGGCCCGCAGGCCACGCCCAAGGATGCGGCGGATGACGACATCTTTGCCGGCGTGCGCTTCATCCGCGCCAATCCGGCGATCCTCGGCACCATCTCGCTGGATCTGTTCGCGGTGCTGTTCGGCGGCGTCACCGCGCTGTTGCCGATCTATGCCCGCGATGTCCTCCAGGCCGGCCCTCTGGGTCTCGGCATCCTGCGCGCCGCGCCTGCGGTCGGCGCGCTCTTGATGACCATGGTGCTGGCGCGACACGCCATCTCGCGCCATGTGGGCATCAGGATGTTTCAGGCGGTGATCGTGTTCGGCGCCGCCACCGTGGTGTTCGCGCTGTCGCAGTGGATGTGGCTGTCGGTGCTCGCGCTCGCGGTGTTGGGCGCGGCCGATACGATCAGCGTCGTGATCCGTTTCTCGCTGGTGCAGCTCGCAACGCCCGACGAGATGCGCGGCCGCGTCGGCGCGGTCAATTTCCTCTTCATCAACGCCTCGAACCAGCTCGGCCAGTTCGAGAGCGGGCTCACCGCCGCGCTGTTCGGCGCGATGCCGGCGGCCGTGCTCGGCGGCATCGGCACCATCGCGGTGGCGCTGTTATGGATGAAGCTGTTCCCGAGCCTGCGGAGGGTGGAGCGGCTGGAGTAGATTAATACCGCTGCCCGCCGCTGCGCCTCCTTTGCATGGGGTTGTTTTTCGTTTTTTTTGAGCGCAGGGGCGACGCTCTCCCCGCAAGCGGGGAGAGCGAGAGGAGAGAGTTAGCCGCGTCCCACGAACGGCATCTTGGTCGCCATGACGGTCATGAACAGCACGTTGGCGTCGAGCGGCAGGCCGGCCATGTAGGCGACGGCATCGCCGACCGCTTTCGCGTCCATGCGCGGCTCGTGCTTCATCGTGCCATCCGGTTGCATCACGCCGGGGCCGGCGACCATACGGTCGGTCATCGGGGTCGCGGCATTGCCGATGTCGACCTGGCCGACGGCGATGTCATAGGCGCGGCCGTCGAGGTTGCTCGCCCTGGTGAGGCCCGTGATCGCGTGCTTGGTCGAGGTGTAGGCGGCCGAGAACGGCCGCGGCGCGTGCGCGGAGATCGAGCCGTTGTTGATGATGCGGCCGCCGCGCGGGCTCTGGTCCTTCATGATGCGGAAGGCGTGCTGGGTGCAGAGGAACGGGCCTGTGAGGTTGGTGTTCACCACCGCCTGCCACTGCTCGAGGCTGAGATCCTCGAAGTTCACCGGAGGCGCACCCATGCCGGCATTGTTGAAGAGCACATCGAGACGCCCATAGGTCTCAGAGACTTTCGCGAACAGCGCGGCGATCGACCCGGGGTTGGTCATGTCGGCGGAGACGCAGAGGCTCTTGCCGGCAGGTCCAAGCTTTGCGGTCTCCTCGAGCTTGTCGAGCCGGCGGCCGGCCAGCACTACGGTGAAGCCGGCGTCCATCAGCGCCAGTGCGGCTGCGCGTCCGACACCGGTGCCAGCGCCGGTCACCACTGCGATCTTTTTCGCTTCACTCATCGTTTCCTGCCTTTTCTTCTGTGTCAGGTTTTGGGTTCTTTGTCGTTCTTGTAGGGCGGCCGCGGAATGTTCTGATGCGCGGCGCGTAAGGCCGCCGACCAGCGCGAGCGCAGGTCGTGGAAATAGGGCTCGCCGGCCTCGATGCGATGGTTGAGGTCGGCATCGCACGCGTCGGTCCGCACCACCAGCACGTCGATCGGCAGGCCCACGCCGAGATTGGAGCGCATCGTCGAGTCCATCGAGATCAGGCTGGTCTTCAGCGCCTCATAGAGCTCGATGTCGTAATGCATGGCGCGGTCGAGCACCGGCTTGCCGTATTTGTGCTCGCCGATCTGAAGGTAAGGCGTGTCGGTGGTGCATTCGATGAAGTTGCCGGCCGGATAGACCATGAACAGCCGCATCCGCGAGCCCTTGATCTGGCCGCCGAACAGGAACGACACGTCGAAATTGATGTCCTCGGCCTTCAGTGCCGCCGCCTCGGTGGAATGCACGGCGCGGATGGCGCGGCCGATGCGCTGCGCCGCCTGGAACATGGTCGGCGAGTTCATCAGCGTCTCGATGTCGCCCGTGTCGGGGTCCTCGAGGCCCTCGGTGAGCGTCGACAGCACCGACTGGCTGATCGCAAGATTGCCGGCGCTCGCAATCGCCATGATGCGCTCGCCGGGTTTGGAGAAGATGTGCAGCTTGCGGAAGGTCGAGACGTTGTCCAGACCCGCATTGGTCCGGGTGTCGGCGATCATGACCAGGCCTTCCCGAACCAGGATTCCGCAGCAATAGGTCATTTCCAGTCCCCGAACGCGAACAAGTTGCGCAAGACTAGTAGCCAATTTCGCGTGGCCCTCCAACCCCATTTCCCCGGCGGCGGGCCCGGTGAAACCTTTCCTTGGCGCGTGCCGTATCAACCCGCTAGAACGCAAGCGAGGGACGAGGGAGGGGGGAGATGAGAAAGCTGGTGATCGGCAGCCTGATCGCGGCTGTGCTGGGCATGACGAACTCTGCGGCCATGGCCGGCCCATGGGAAGACGGCATGGCCGCCTATAACCGCGGCGACTATGTGCCGGCGATCCAGGTGTTCCGCGGCATGGCGAAGGCCGGCAACGCGAAGGCGCAAGGCATGCTCGGTGCGATGTATCACCGCGGGCAGGGTGTGGCGAAGAACTCGGCGCACGCCTTCATGTGGCTGAGCCTCGCGGCCTCCCGCGGCGATGCCACCGCCAAGGCGGAGCTGAAGACGGTCTCGGCGACGATGACGGCGCAAGACATCGCGCGCGCGAAAGAGATGATGCAGGCCTGCGAGACGTCGGACTACAGGAATTGCGAGTATTAGGCTCCGTCATTGCAAGGAGCAAAGCGACGAAGCAATCCAGACTGCTTTGACGGGTTTCACCCCTGCGACTGGCTCTGCCACTGCCCCGATCGTCCGGCCTGCTCGACCTTGACCGTGACGCTGAGCGTCTCCGCGCCGCCACCATAGCGGGTGCCGCGCACCGGCGCGGCGCCGAGATAGTCGAGCCCGATCGCGACACGGACATGGGCATCGGTCGAGCAGATGCAGTTGGCGGGATCGAAGCCGACCCAGCCGAGATCCGGCACGAAGGCTTCTGCCCAGGCATGGCCGGCGTCCTGATGGACGGTGCCGTCCGAGCGCAGGAAATGGCCGGAGACGAAGCGCGCCGGCACCCCGGCGGTGCGGGCGCAGGCGATGAAGATGTGCGCGTAGTCCTGGCAGACGCCACGCTTGAGTGTGAACGCCTCGACCGCCGAGGTGCCGCTGTTGGTCGGGTCCTCGTCGAACGTCATGTGCTCGCTGACCTCGGACATCAGCGCATGCAGGAAGCCGAGCGTGTCGCTCTCGGCCTCGCTGCGCAATTGGCGCGCAAAGCTCGCCATCGCCGGATTGACCGTGGTGAGCTCGGTCGAGCGCAGGAACAGCCCCGACGGAAAGCGCTCGTCGGCGCCGCGCAGCACGCCACCGGTGTCATGTGTCTCGATCAGCCCTTCGGCCGATATCTTGATGTCGGCGACCGGTCCGCAGGACAGCACGTGGGTGACGTTGCCGAAGGCGTCCTCGTGCATGTCGAGCTTGGTGTCGGTGGAGACGTCGATCTGCCATTCCGCCACATATTGCCCGTCATGGCTGCCGGGCGTCATGCGCAGGATCTGGATCACGCTCGTTGCCGCCGGCTCGTAGCGATAGGTCGTGGTGTGCTGGATTCGCAGGCGCATGGTGGACCAGTGGTTTGCGTCGTCATTCCGGGCGCGACGAAGTCGCGAACCCGAAATCTAGAGGTTGTGGCGCGAGATTCCGGGTTCGCGCTTCGCGCGCCCCGGAATGACAGCGTGTATCAGATCAAATACTGCTTTGTGACGATTTCGCCCAGCCTGGAATTGTCCGCGATGAATTCCTGAATGAATTCATGCACGCCATGCTGGAAAATGTCGTTCATGTTGGAGTGTTCCAGCCGGTTGCGGATGCCGCGGGCGTGGCGCTGGGCCGGGCCCTGGCGGCCATAGGCGACGCCGATCTGGTCTAGGTTGCGCACGAGATTGCCGTAGCAGCTCGCCAGCGACCGCGGCAGCGTGTCGTTGAGGATGAGCAGATCCGCGATCAGCCAGGGTTTCAGCGTTTCGCGATAGACCCAGTGATAGGCAGTGAGCGCCGACACCGAACGCAGGATCGAGCTCCACTGATAGAAGTCGAGCGGGCCGCCGACATGTTCCTCCTCCGGCAGCAGCACGTGGTACTTCACGTCGAGAATGCGCGCGGTGTTGTCGGCGCGTTCCAGATGCAGGCCCAGGCGCGAGAACCAATAGGCATCGTTGCGCAGCATGGTCCGGTAGGCCGAACCGTCGAAGCGTAGCGAGGTCTCCTGCACGAAGCGCAGGAATTTTGCGAGCTCCTCCCGCGTCGAGGTGCCCTTGCTCCAGAGGGCCTGCAACTCGATCCAGGCCGAATTGATGGTGTCCCACATCTCGCTGGTCAGGGCGGTGCGGACCGAGCGCGAGTTCAGCCGCGCCGCCTCGATGCAGTTCCTGATCGAGGACGGGTTGGTCGCCGAGAACGAGAGATAGTCGACGACGTTGTGCTCGTTGGCTTCCTCATAGTTCTGATAGAAGCTTGCGGCGACGCCGGCGGTGAGCAGCGCCGAGTCCCATTCGTTGGTCTTGCCGACATAGGTCGCCGGCAGGGCGGTGACGCGCAGCGTCGCATCGATGGTGCGCGCAAGGTATTCGGCGCGCTCGACATAACGGGCGAGCCAGTAGAGGTTTTCGGCGGTACGCGACAGCATTCTCTCTACTCGTCCAGTATCCAGGTGTCCTTGGTGCCGCCGCCCTGGCTCGAATTCACGACCAGAGAGCCTTCCTTCAGCGCCACGCGGGTCAGCCCGCCCGGCACGATGGTGGTGCGCTTGCTGCCCGTCAGCACGAAGGGCCGCAAGTCCACGTGGCGCGGCGCGAGGCCGCTTGCGGTGCAGGTGGGGCAGGTCGACAGCGCCAGCGTCGGCTGTGCGATGAAACCTTCGGGCTCGCGCTTGAGCTTTTCGCGGAAGGCCTCGATGGTGGCCTTCGTCGCCGCTGGTCCGATCAGCATGCCGTAGCCGCCGGAGCCGTGCACCTCCTTGACGACGAGCTCGCTGAGATTGTCCAGCACATAGGCGAGGTCCTTCGGCTCGCGGCAGCGCCAGGTCGGCACGTTCTTCAGGATCGGCTCCTCACCGAGGTAGAATTTCACGATGTCCGGCATGTAGGAGTAGATCGCCTTGTCGTCGGCGATACCGGTGCCGACGGCGTTGGCGAGCGTGATGTTGCCGGCCGCATAGGCCGACATCAACCCGGGCACACCGAGCACGGAGTCGGGGCGGAAGGTGAGGGGATCGAGGAAGTCGTCGTCGACGCGGCGATAGATCACGTCGACCCGTTTCAACCCCTCCGTCGTGCGCATGAACACTTCGTTGTTCTTGACGATGAGGTCGCGCCCCTCGACCAGCTCGATGCCGAGCTTGTCGGCGAGGAACGAGTGCTCGTAGTAAGCCGAGTTGTAGACGCCGGGCGTGAGCAGGGCGACCGTCGGCTCGGCCGAGGCACTGAGCGGCGCGACGGAGCGCAAGGCCGCAAGCAGCTCGTCCGGATAGCGCTCGACCGGCGCCACCCTGTGGCGGGCGAACAGGTCCGGAAACAGCCGCATCATAATCTCGCGGTTTTCCAGCATGTAGGACACGCCGGACGGCGTGCGCGCATTGTCCTCCAGCACGATGAAGTCGTTGGCGTCGACCCGGACGATGTCGATGCCGGCGATGTGCACATAGACGTCGTGCGGCACCTGCTGGCCGTTCATCTCGGGCCGGAACACCGGGTTGTGGAAGATCAGGTCGTCGGGCACGACCTCGGCGCGCAGGATGTCGCGGCCATGATAGATGTCGCGCAGGAACATGTTCAGCGCCCGCACGCGCTGCTTGAGGCCCTTCTCCAGGAGCGCCCATTCCTTGCCCGACATGATCCTGGGGATCACGTCGAACGGAATCAGCCGCTCGGTGGACTCGGAATCCCCATAGACGGCGAAGGTGATGCCGATCCGGCGGAACAGCAGCTCCGCTTCCTGACGGCGATATTCGAGCGCCTCGGGAGGCGTCTCCTCGAGCCAGCGTGCTAGCTCCTGATAGGCGGGGCGCAGGTCCCCGCCGGGAATGTTCATTTCGTCAAACGCGACTGCCATAGATCCCGACTGTACTCCGTGGCCATGCTTGCGAGAGTGCATGACTTACCCCGGTGGTAGCAAGGGCCGGGCCAGCGCGATAAGCATGGACTGTGGGCATTTACCGGGGACGGCCGGAGACTTGCCTGAAAAAATGGCGGAGGACTGCTTATTTCAGCAGCAAAACCGCGTGACTTCAACGCGTTACCTCGGCAAAGTCGGCGCTACAGGTGAGGGACAGGTTTATGAGCGAGATCGTCACGGCGGGGATTCTGGTCATTGGGGATGAGATCCTGTCCGGCCGGACCAAGGACAAGAATATCGGCTTCATCGCCGAATATCTGACCAATATCGGCATCGACCTGAAGGAGGTCCGGGTCGTCTCCGACGACGAGCCCGACATCATCGCGGCATTGGATGCACTGCGGCATCGCTACACCTATGTCTTCACCACCGGCGGCATCGGCCCGACCCATGACGACATCACCGCCGACAGCGTGGCAAAGGCGTTCGGCGTCGGCATCGACCATCACCCCGAGGTGGTCGCCCGCTTCCGCGAGCGCTGGAGCGAGCAGGACCTCAACGAGGCCCGCCTGCGCATGGCCCGCATCCCCGACGGCGCCGAGCTGATCCAGAGCGCGACCATTCTCGCCCCCGGCTTCAAGATCGGCAATGTCATCGTGATGGCGGGCGTGCCGTCGATCATGCAGGCGATGATGGACATCGTCTCGCCCAAGCTGAAATCCGGCGTCCGTATGCTCTCCGAATCGGTCCGCGCCAATGCGCGGGAGGGCGACATCGGTGGCCCCTTGCGGGCGATCGCCGGCGCCCATCCCGACACCATCATCGGCAGCTATCCCTTCATGGACGAGGAGCAGAAGCCGAACACCAACCTTGTGGTGCGCTCGCGCGACCCGGAAAAGCTGGCGGCAGCGATGGCGGCGGTGAAGGAAATGCTGGCGGGATTGAACGTCACCCGCTAGCAGAAGACGATTGCGACGAATGGAGACGACGATGGGTGAGGCACCGGAACTGAGTGCGCAGGAGCGGGCCGGCAAGGCCTTTCCGGTTTCGTGGGACCAGTTTCACCGGGACTGCCGGGCGCTGACCTGGCGCCTCAACGAGGTCGGTCCGTTCCACGCGGTCATCGCGATCACCCGCGGCGGCCTGGTGCCGGCTGCGATCGTGGCGCGCGAACTCGGGGTGCGCATCATCGATACGGTTTGCATCGCCAGCTACGACCACACCAAGCAGGGCGACCTCCAGGTGCTCAAGGGCATTTCCGAAGCGGCGATGAAGCTCGGCGGCGGCACCGGCAAGGGCCTCCTGATCGTCGACGACCTCGTCGACACCGGCAAGACCGGCAAGCTCGTCCGCGAGATGCTCCCCGAGGCGCATTTCGCCACCGTCTACGCCAAGCCCAAGGGCCGTCCACTGGTCGACACCTTCATTACGGAAGTCTCGCAGGACACCTGGATCTTCTTCCCCTGGGACACTGCGCTGTCGTTCCAGCCGCCGCTCCGCGACGGCGCGGCGTAAGCAAGCGGGCTGATCGGCCATGGCTGGACTGTCGCGGTTGGCATGGTTCGGCTTCGTTGTCGCGTTCGCGGTGACGCTGCTTGCGGCTGAGGTCCGATGCCAGGATCGCCAGGCCTCGGCTCTCGACCCTGCCGTGATCGAGGACATCGTGGTCGGCAGCCGCGTTCTCGCCGAGCTCGGCGTGCTCGATGCGTTCGGCCATGTCAGCGCCCGTGATCCCAGGAATCCCGATCACTTCCTGATGTCGCGCTCGCTGGCGCCGGCGCTCGTCACCGCCGACGACATCATGGAAATCGATCTCGACGGCAATGCCGTCGATGCCAAGGGGCGCAGCGTCTTCCTGGAGCGCTTCATTCACAGCGAGATCTACAGGGCCCGGCCCGATGTCATGGCGGTCGTGCATACGCACTCGCCCGGTGTGATCCCGTTCACGATTACCCAGGTCGGCTTGCGGCCGGTCTTCCATAACGCGGCGTTCCTCGCCGCGGGTGCTCCGGTCTGGGACATCCGCAAAGACTTTGGCGAGACCAACATGCTGGTCAGCAATGCGGTCATCGGCAAGGGGCTGGCGCTCGCGCTCGCCGACAAGTCGGTGGTGCTGATGCGCGGTCATGGCGATGCCACCGTCGGGTCGTCGGTGAAGGTTGCGGTCTTTCGCGCCTACTACACCGACGTCAATGCCCGGCTGCAGTCGCAGGCGATCGCGCTCGGCGGCGAGGTGAATTATCTGACGGCAGCGGAGGGCGCCAAGGCCGATGCGATCAATCTGCAGGTTCTCGACCGTGTCTGGAACCTGTGGAAAATGCGCGTCACCGCGGCGCCACCAAAATAGTGCCGCTGCAAAACCGCGTCACGCCGCTAGGCGAGATCATCGCCACCCCGCATCGCGGGATGTTCACCGGCAACCGCGGCATCATCCACGATCCCGCAACGAAAACGCTCCTGAGAAAGCGCTGGTCGACGCCGGCCTGGCTGACCTGCACCTGCGAATTCCGCGGCCGCCGCCGCGAGGTGATGGCAACGCAGAGCTGGACCGAGCTGTTCTTCCTGGACGAGGCCACTGCGCTCGCCGCCGGACACCGCCCCTGCTTCTATTGCCGCCGCGACGATGCCAATCGCTTCCGGGCCGCATGGGAGAAGGGCAATCGCGTGCATGATGTCCGCATGCACGACATCGACACGGTGCTTCACCACGAGCGGCTCGATCACGGGAAGAAGCGGCTGCACGCGCTGCTGATGCCCCTCGGCCAGCTTCCCGAGGGCGCGATGGTGCAGCAGGGCGAGGAAAGCTATCTGGTGACGCAGGGCAGGGCGCTGCTGTGGTCACCGGGGGGGTATACCGTGGTCGAGCATCAGCCCGGCGACGCAACGGTGCTGACGCCGCCGTCGACGCTGCGCACGCTGCACGCTGGCTATGAGCCCGTGCTGCATCCGACGGCCTCGCTTTAGCGTAGCGGCCGCCCCTGTTCGTCCACGATCATCCGCGCATCGCGCAGGGCCCATTCGCGGATCACCTGGCGGCAGCGGGCCAGCTCCGCCTCGCTTGCTGCGCCCGCATCCTTCGATGCGCGCTCCACCATTGCCCTGCAATTGACGAGCACGGAACGGTCTTCGGCGTGTGCCGGCATCGCGATCGCTGCCAGCAGCACGATGCTGTAGGCGAGCTGCATCACCCCAGCCTCTCGCGTGCCAGCGCTGCGCCGGCGCCGAGCGCCATCAGCTTGGCCTCCGCGATCTCCCGCCGCATCGGCGCCATGCCGCAATTGGTGGTGGCGATGATGTTGCTCTTGGGCACGAATTTCGACACCGCGTCGATCACCTGAACGACGTCATCCGCCGTCTCGACGGTGTCGCTGGCGACATCGATCACGCCGGCCTGCACGATCTTGCTCTTGAGCAGAGACAGCAGATCGAGGGGGACCTTGGAATTGCGGCATTCGATCGCGACCTGCTGGATCGAGCTCGCATCGATCGCCGGAAAGATCTGCTCGTACTGCCGCCACTGCGCGCCGAGCGTCTCCTTCCAGTCGGTGTTGGCCTTGATGCCGTAGCCGTAGCAGATGTGCACGGCGGTGGCGCAGGTCAGGCCCTCGGCGGCGCGCTCCAGCGCCTTAATGCCCCAATCGTTGACCTCGTCCATGTAGACGTTGAAGGCGGGCTCGTCGAACTGGATGAGGTCGACGCCGTCGGCCTGCAACGCCTTGGCTTCCGCGTTCAAGAGCTCGGCGAAGGCAAAGGCCATCTTCACGCGGTCGCCATAGTAGCGATCGGCGATGGTGTCGATGATGGTCATCGGGCCGGGCAGCGTGAATTTCAGATTCTTCTTGGTGTGCGTCCGCGCGACGCGCGCCTCAAAGGCATGCACGCGTTCCCTGAGCTGCAACGGAGCGACCACCTGCGGCACCATCGCCTTGTAGCGATCTTTCCGGATTCCCATCTCGACCTTGTGCGCGAAGTCGATGCCTTCGATCTTCTCGAGAAACCCGTGCACGAAATGCTGCCGCGCCTGCTCGCCCTCGGTGACGATGTCGATCCCGGCGTCTTCCTGGATCTTCAGCCAGATCAGCGTCGCATCGCGCTTGGCGCACAAGAGCTCATCGCCCTTCGACTTCCAGGGCGCCCAGAGCATGTTCGGCTCGGCGAGCCATTCCGGTTTCGGCAAGGAGCCGGCAATCGTGGTTGGAAACAGCATGGCGTCCTCCCGGCGGGTTGTGATTGCGCACCTTCCTGCCATGTCTTAACGTCGAGGTACAGAACAACAAAAGTCGTTGTGCCGGAGATAATAAGGGTATTTCGGAAGAATACCGCCGAAGGCGGGACCGGGTGGCTCCTCGCAATGACGGGCGAGAGCAAAGAAAAACATAAGCAAGGAAACGCCATGATCGAATTCTTCTTCGACTGCTCCAGCCCCTGGACCTATCTCGCCTTCCACAACATCCAGCCGGTCGCGCGGGAGCTCGGCATCGAGGTTTCCTGGCGGCCGATCCTGGTCGGCGGCATCTTCAACAGTGTCAATCCGAGCGTCTACGCACAGCGTGAGAAGCCGGTGCCGCTGAAGGCGCGCTACATGCTGAAAGACCTCAACGACTGGGCGCGCTCGGCCGGCTTGTCCATCAAGATGCCGCCGACGGTGTTCCCGGTGAACAGCGTGAAGGCAATGCGCGGTTGCATCTGGCTTGGCAAAGACATGGTGCCGTTCGCGACCGCGGTGTTCGAGGCCTATTGGGGCGCCGACAGGGATATCTCGCAGGACGCCGTGCTCGCGGACATCTGCAAGACCGTTGGCGTCGACGCGCAAAAGTTCCTCGCCGGCATTTCCGAGCACGCGATCAAGGATCAGCTCAAGGCCAATACGGAAGAGGTCGTCGCGCGTGGTGGCTTCGGCTCGCCGACCATCTTTCTCGACAAGACCGACATGTATTTCGGCAATGACCGGCTGCCTCTGATCCGCGAGGCGCTGCTTCGCCGCAAGGCGAGTGCGGCCTGATGGTGCGGGCTGTCGTTTGCCGCGAGCTTGGTCCGCCCGAAAGCTTGCAGCTCGAGACCATCCCGTCGCGGCCGCTCGGGGAAGGTGAGGTGCGGGTTGCGGTCCGCGCCGCGGGCCTCAACTTTCCGGATATTCTGATGGCAGCCGGCGAATATCAGCTCAAGCCCGAGCTGCCGTTCACGCCCGGCGTGGAGGCCGCGGGCGACGTGACCGAGGTCGATGCGGCGGCGCGCGGCGTTGCGGTCGGCGACAAGGTCATCGTGAAGATGCGCTACGGCGCGTATGCCGACGAGGCGGTGGTCGCCAGCTCGCAGCTCACGCCGATGCCCTCGACCTTCGATTATGCGGAAGCCGCAACCTTCCTCGCCGGCCACGGCACCGCCTATCACGCGCTGATCGATCGCGGACGGGTTGAGGTGGGCGAGGTCCTGCTGGTGCACGGCGCCGGCGGCGGTGTGGGGCTCGCGGCGGTCGAGCTGGGCAAGATGCTGGGCGCGATGGTGATTGCCTGCGCGTCATCCGACGAGAAGCTCGCGATCGCAAAGGGAAGGGGCGCCGATCACCTCGTGCTCTATGCGCGCGAGCCGTTTCGCGATGCCGTCAAGCGCATCACCGACGGCCGCGGCGCCGACGTGGTGTTCGATCCGGTCGGCGGCGAGGTCTTCGAGAACTCGATGCGATGCATCGCCTGGGGCGCGCGGCTCCTGGTGATCGGTTTCACCGGCGGCATCGGCTCGGCGAAGACCAATCTGCTGCTGATCAAGGGTGCGAGCGTGCTGGGCGTGCGCGCCGGCGAAGCGGTACGCAAGAATCCGGCGCTGGGCGAGGTGCGCCTGAAAGCGCTGCTCGCATGGGCGGAGGAGGGCAAGCTTCGCCCCAACGTCTCGCATCGCCTGCCACTGGAGGACTATGCGAAGGCGATGCGACTTTTGATCGATCGCAAGGCGATCGGGCGGGTGGCGCTGGTGATGGATTGAGGTGCCGTAGTGTGGGTTAGCGAAGCGTAACCCACCACTTCTTTCGACGCGCGGAAAGCAAAGGGTAGGTTACGCCTTCGGCTAGCTAGCCCACCCTACGATCACGAGCCTATCGCAAATCGTCCATCCCGCAAGAAGGTGATGGTCGCGGCGATCGCCTCGTCATGTCGCATGAGCCACGGATGCGTCGCGTGCACCACCATGTGGTCGGCCATGCCGTCGACGACGGTGTTCGCGACCGAAACACGCCCATCATGGGGGCGCGGCAGCAGGGCGCCGGCCACCGGATAGATCGAGCGGTCGCCGGCGATGATGCCGACGGGATAATCTATTGGCGGCAGGAGCTCCGCGGTCGCGGCGTCGCGATGCGTGCCGAGCTGCTGTCCGGCCGGACCGAAGAAGGTGCGATACGGGAGATAGCGCATCAGGCGATCGGCGATCTCGCTGCCGCCATTGGGCGTTCCCAGCATCACGACGCGCCCGAGATTTCGCGTCCGGTGCCGCGCCAGATAGACGCGCGCCAGAAGGCCGCCCATGGAATGACAGACGAAATGCACGGAGCCGCCGACCGAGCCGGAAAACGAATCGATTGCGGGGTGAATGTCTTCCGCGAGCTCTTGAAGCGGCTTGCGACGGCTCGCATAGTCGAGGTTGAGGATTGCGTAGCCGGCGCGCCCGATCGCAAGTTCCATCTTGTGAAACGAGCGCGCCGTCCGGCTGATCCCGTGCAGGAGGACGACGCCGTCTTGCGGCACCGTCGGCTCCAATTTCACTTGTACTCGCGCTCCGTCCACCACGGAAAATAGTCCGGCATGTCGCTCGACACCTTGTTCTTGAACTGGGCGGGACGCTTCTCCAGGAACGACGTCACGCCCTCCTTGACGTCGTCCGACCGGCCGCGGGCGTAGATGCCGCGGCTGTCGACCTTGTGGGCTTCCATCGGATCGTCGGCGCCCATCATGCGCCACATCATCTGCCGGATCAGCGCGACCGACACCGGCGCGGTCTTGGCTGCGATCTCCTTGGCGAGAGCGCGCGCGGTCGGCAGGAGATCATCGGGCGGCACCACCTTGCTGACCAGCCGCCCGGCGAGCGCCTCCTGCGCCGGGAAGACGCGGCCGGTGTAGCACCATTCCAGCGCCTGCGAGATGCCGACGAGGCGCGGCAGGAACCAGCTCGACGCCGCCTCCGGCACGATGCCGCGCTGGGAGAACACGAAGCCGAAGCGCGCCGCTTCCGAGGCAATGCGGATGTCCATCGCGAGCTGCATGGTGACGCCGATGCCGACCGCCGGCCCGTTCACGGCGGCGATCACCGGCTTCAGGCTCTTGAAGATGCGCAGCGTCACCTGGCCGCCGCCATCGCGCACCTGCGGATCGCTGTAATCGACCTGGCCGCTCGCTAGCCGCTTCACCGGCCCGCGCTTTGCGTCCCGGTCAAAGGTGTCGGCGCCGGAGGAGAGATCGGCGCCGGCGCAAAAGGCGCGGCCCGCACCGGTGACGATGATGGCGCGGACATTGTCGTCCTTGTCTGCGGCGTCGAACGCCTCGATCAGCTCCGCTTGCATCTTGGCGTTGAAGGCGTTGAGCTTGTCTGGCCGGTTCAGTGTGATGGTGAGGATCTCGTCGGCGATCTCGTATTTGATCGTCTCATACGCCATGGTGGTTTCCTTCCCTTGTTTCTTTGTTGTCATCTGTACCACGTCATTCCGGGGCGCGCGAAGCGCGAGCTATGATGCGCAATTGCGCATCTGAGAATCCATAACCACAGGCAGGAGTCGCGAATGAATGGATTCCGGGCTCGCCGCTTTGCGACGCCCCGGAATGACAGAGGTGGTTATTTCTTCGGCGGCGATGGCCAGGGCCGCTGCGCACCGCGAAGTCCCTCGAACGCCTTGGCCATGCCGAGCACGCCGATATCGTCGAAGCGGCGGCCGACGATCTGGACGCCGATCGGAAAGCCCTTGGCGTCGAAGCCGCCGTTGATGGAGATCGCCGGGTTCTCCGACATATTCCACGGCACGGTATAGCAGATGTGCTCGAACGGCTTCATGGGATCGTTGGTGGGCGAGGCGAGCTCTGCCGGGAAATTCACGTTCGGTGCGGTCGGCGAGATCACGTAGTCGAGCTCGCAGAACAGCTTTGCCGCGGCGGCGCGGATCGCCATGGTCTGGTTGAATCCTCTGATCACCTCGACGCCGGAGAGCTTTGCGCCGGACTCGCCCCATTTGAAGATGTAGGGCAGCACTTTCGCCTGTTCCTCGGCCGAGAGCTTCGCGAGATCGTCCCACATCCGCGCGCGCCAGAAATTGTCGAGACCGTCGAGCATCTCGCGCGTCAAAATGCCGTCGACCTCGGTGACGACGGCGCCGGCGGATTCGAAGGCCTTCGCGGCTTTCACCGCGATCTCGCGCACCGGCTTTTCCAGGGGCAGGCCGACGCCGGGATCGAGCATCAGCCCGATGCGCAGTTTTCGCGGCGATCTTTCCAGCGCCTTCCAGTTGATGGTGTCGGCCGGCAGGCTCATGCCGTCGCGGCGGTCGGGCTTGGCGATCACGCTCATCATCAGCGCGCAATCGTCGACGGTGCGGGTCATTGGCCCTGCGACGCGGCCGATATAGGTCGGATCGATCGGCACGCGGCCAAAGCTCGGCTTCAACCCGACGAGGCCGCACCAGCCCGCCGGCAGCCGCACCGAGCCGCCGATATCGGTGCCGAGATGCAGGGGACCGTATCCGGCCGCAGCCGCCGCGCCGGCACCGGCGCTCGAGCCGCCCGGATTTTTCGAGAGGTCCCAGGGATTGCGGGCGAGCGCATGGAAGCTGGAAAGACCCGACGACAGCATGCCGTAATCGGGCATGGTGGTCTTGGCGAAGATGATCGCGCCGGCTTCGCGCAGGCGCGCGGCGGGCGGCGCATCCTTCGCCGCCGGCACGAGCTTCACGCTCGCCGCGCCGAGCGGCACCGGCACGCCCCTGGTCGCGATGTTGTCCTTGACCGTCACCGGCACGCCATCGAGCGGACCGGACGCCTCGCCGCCGGACCAGCGCGCGGTCGAGGTCTTCGCGACCTCGCGCGCGCCGTCGGGATCGAAGGCGTAAAGCGCCTTGAGATGCGGCTCCCACGCTGCGACATGCGCCAGCACGTCTTCCAGCACCTCGCTCGGCGAGAACTGCCTGGCCTTGTAGCCCGCGATCAGATCGACCGCGGACAGATCGTGCAGGGAGGTGACCTTCTCGTCGGCGCGCGGCTTATGCATGGCCACCGACCGGCATGCGCTGCTCGATGATGCGGGCGAACATGCTCGCGCCGATCGGCAAGATCTTGTCGTCGAGCACATAGCCGGGATTGTGCACGGGCACCGAGCCGTCATGGCCAACCCAGAAATAGGCGCCGGGAATGGTTTGCAGCATGTCGGCAAAATCCTCGCTGCCCATCTTTGGCTGGGTGCGGGTGATCACCTTGGCGGGATCGACGACGGTGCGCGCGACCTCCTCGACCACCTTGGACTGCTCGACCTGGTTCACCAGCACGCCGAAGGCGTCGCGGATGTCGGCCTCGATCTCGACCTGGAAGGCGCTGGCGACGCCGGCGCAGATGGTACGCATGCGCTCGCGGATCAGCGCGCGCACGTCGTCCGCGAAGGCGCGAACGGTGCCGCAGAGATGCGCTTCGCCGGGGATGACGTTGTAGGCGGAGCCGGCATGGATCTGGGTGATCGACACGACGGCGGCCTGGAGCGGCTCGACGTTGCGGCTGACGATGGTCTGGATCGCCTGCGCCAGCGTGGTTGCGATCACCACGGCGTCCTTGGAGCGCTCCGGCATCGCGCCATGCGCGCCATAGCCGTTGATGCGGAGGTCGAAGAAGTCGGCGCCGGCCATCGCGGGACCGGGCAGGATCGCGATCTCGCCGAGATTGAGATCCGGCGCGTTGTGCAGGCCGTAGAGTTCGTCGCAGGGAAACTTTTCGAACAGCCCGTCCTTGATCATCGCGCGGGCGCCGCCGAGGCCTTCCTCGGCCGGCTGGAAGATCAGATGCACCGTGCCGTCGAAGTTCTTCGTCTCGGCGAGATAGCGCGCGGTGCCGAGCAGCATGGTGGTGTGGCCGTCATGGCCGCAGCCGTGGAAGCGGCCGGGAATGGTCGAGCGCCATTTCAGATTGGTGTTTTCTTCCATCGGCAGCGCGTCCATGTCGGCGCGCAAGCCAATGCGCTTTGCGCTGGTGCCCTTGCCCTTGATGACGCCGATCACGCCGGTGCCGCCTAACCCGCGATGCACCTCGATGCCCCAGCTCTTCAGCTTGTCGGCCACGATGCCGGAAGTGCGGACCTCCTCGAAGCCGATCTCGGGATGGGCGTGCAGGTCGCGGCGGATGGCGGTGAGTTCGTCGGCGTAGCCGTCGATGCGGTCGATGGTGGGCATCTGTTCCTTGATCCAGTTGGGTCAAATGATGCACGACGTTACGCGCCTTTGCGGCAAGAGCAAGCAACGGACGCCATCGCGCCGCGCATGGCGTCAAGCTATTTTGGGAATGGTGGAGTTCGCTGTGAGCGAAGCAACCGACCACATCCGCGGTGTCGTCCTGGCTTTCGCCAGGACGACGTTGGGGAGACACGAGACCTCTCACCATCGCGCGCGGAGAAACCTAAGCCGTTGCCGCCGCGCTTTCCACCGGCCGGAAATTGGCGAAATCCCAGCCGCGGCCCGGCGCCGCGTCGAGCAGGGACTTGGTGTAGGCTTCCTTCGGATGCGTCAGCACTTCGGCTGCCGGGCCCTGTTCGACGACGCGGCCGTGCTGCATCACCACGACCTCGTCGCAGATTTGTGCGGCGACGCGCAAATCGTGGGTGATGAACAGGATCGCGATGCCGAGCCGCTTCTGGATCTCGTCGAGCAGTTCCAGCACCTGCGCCTGCACGGAGACGTCGAGCGCTGAGACCGCTTCATCCGCGACGAGCACGTCGGGATCGAGCGCGAGCGCGCGCGCAATGGCGATGCGCTGGCGCTGGCCGCCCGAGAACTGGTGCGGGTAGCGCGACACCGCGTCCGCCGGCAGGCCGACCAGCTCCAGGAGCTCGCGTGCCCGCTTCAGCGCATCGGCGCGCGAGACGCCGTAGTTGATCGGACCTTCTGCGATGCTCTCGCCGACGCTGACGCGCGGATTGAGCGAGCGGTAGGGATCCTGGAACACGATCTGGATTTTCTGGCGATGCGGCTGCAGCAGGCGTCGCGACAGGTCGGAGATTTCGCGGCCCGCGAGGCGTACGCCGCCCGAGGTCGGGTCGATCAGGCGGACGATGCAGCGCGCCACCGTCGACTTGCCCGAGCCGCTTTCGCCGACGATGCCGAGCGTGCGACCCTTGCGCAAGGTAAGGGTGACCTTGTCGGCGGCGACCACCTCGCGGCCTTGGCCGAAGAAGGTGCGCTCGCGATAGACTTTGCCGAGGTCGTTGGCCTCCAGCACGATTGGTTCCTTGGTCTCGGGGCGCGCCGGGCGCGGCACGAGGCTCGGTACCGAGGAGAGCAGGTTGCGGGTGTACTCCATGGTCGGATTGCGCAGCACGTTATCGAGCGTGCCGGTCTCGACCAGGCGGCCCTGCCGCATCACCGCGACGCGGTCGGCGATCTCGGCCACCACGCCCATGTCATGGGTGATGAACAGCACGGCGGTGCCGTGATCGCGTTGGAGGTCGCGGATCAGGGTGAGGATCTGTTTCTGCGTGGTGACGTCGAGCGCGGTGGTCGGCTCGTCGGCGATCAGCAGTTTCGGCTCCAGCACCAGTGCCATCGCGATCATGATGCGCTGGCGCTGGCCGCCGGAGAGGCGGTGCGGGTAGGAGGCAAAGATGCGCTCGACCTGCGGCAGCCGCACCTGCTCCATCATCTCGAGGATGCGCTTGCGCCGGGCTTTGGCGTCGAGATCGGTGTGGGCGCGCAGGACCTCGTCGATCTGGCGGCCGACCGGGACGACCGGATTGAGCGCGGTCATCGGCTCCTGGAAGATCATCGCCATTTGCGTGGCGCGCAACTGCCGCAGCCGGCGGTCGGTCGCAGTGAGGAGTTCCTCGCCGACGAGCTTGACGCTGCCGCCGGTCGGCCGCAGCGAGCCCTTCTGCAACAGGCCCATCACGGTGAGCGAGGTCACCGACTTGCCGGATCCGCTCTCGCCGACGAGGCACAGCGTCTCGCGCTCGCGAACCTGGATGGAGATGCCATCGATGATCTTCGGTCCGTTCGGCGTCTTGCCGATGGAGACGGTGAGGTTGTTGATATCGAGGACGTTGTTGGTCATCAAATCACTCCGTCGTCATTGCGAGGAGCCACCCGGTCCGGCCTCTGGCGGGCCGGATGACAGGCTCCGCGACGAAGCAATCCAGAGTCTTTCCGCGGAGGCGGTCTGGATTGCTTGGCTTCGCTCGCAATGACGGAACAAGGGGCAGGGCCGGTGAGACAATCACTTGAGACAATCACTTGCCCTCCCGCTGCTTCATGCGGGGGTCGAGTGCGTCGCGGGCGGCGTCGCCGATCAGATTGATGCTGAGGATCGCGAGCGAGAGCAGTAAGCCCGGCCAGAAGATCAGCGACGGCTTGATCTGGAAGAATTGGCGGCCCTCGGCCATGATGTTGCCCCAGGTCGGCGTCTCCGGCGAGATGCCGGCGCCGAGGAAGGAGAGGATGGCCTCGGTCAGGATGGCGGAGGCGCAGACATAGGTGCCTTGCACGATCAGCGGCGCGATCGTGTTCGGCATCAGGTGGCGCCACATGATCTTCGGCAGTGACGAGCCGACCGAGATCGCCGCTTCCACATAGGGCTCTTCGCGCGCGGACAGGACGACGGAGCGCACGAGGCGCGCCACGCGTGGAATCTCCGGAATCGTGATCGCGACCAGCACGGTCCAGATGCTGGCGCCCGACAGCGACACGACGGCGATCGCGAGCAGGATGCTCGGCATCGCCATCAGGCCGTCCATGACGCGCATCATGACCGAGTCGAGCAGCCTGAAGAAGCCGGAGACGAGACCGATGGCCAGTCCAATGGCGATCGACAGAGCCGCCGAGCCGATGCCGATCAGCAGCGAGACGCGGCCGCCATAGATCACGCGCGAGAGCAGGTCGCGGCCGAAGGCGTCGGTGCCGAGCAGGAATTGCGCGGAGGCGGGCTTCAGTCGTTGCGACGGCGCGAGCAGGACCGGATCATGCGGCGCGATCAGCGGCGCGAGGATCGTGATCAGCGCGATCAGCGCGAGGCAGATGGTTGCGGCGGCGATGATCGGCGTCGAGGTGAGGAATCCGAACCTTGGCCGCAGCGGCCTCGTGATCGGAATGGACGATTCGGGGAGGCTGTCGATCGACATGCTTGACCTTGTTTATCCCTGACTCAGTACCGGATCCGCGGATCAAGCAGCGTGTAGGCGAGGTCGATCAGGAGATTGACGACGACGTAGATCAGCGACGTCAGGAGGATCATGGCCTGGATCACCGGATAGTCGCGCGCCAGCACCGCATCCACCGTGAGGCGGCCGATGCCGGGAATGTTGAACACGCTTTCGGTGACGACGACGCCGGAGATCAAAAGCGCAAAGCCGGTGCCGATCACGGTGATCACGGGAACGGCAGCATTGCGCAGCGCATGCCGCATCATCACCGCGACCTCGCCGATGCCCTTGGCGCGCGCCGTGCGCACGTAGTCTTCGCCGAGCACGTCGAGCATCGCCGCCCGCGTCATGCGCGCGATCAGCGCGATATAGATGAAGGAGAGCGCGCAGGTCGGAAGGATGATGCGCTCGAAGAACGGTCCGAAACCGGCCGTGATGCTCTTGAAGCCCTGCACCGGCACCCAGCGCAGGTCGATGGCGAAAATCTCGATCAGGACGTAGCCGACCACGAACACCGGCACGGAGAAGCCGAGCACCGAGAGGCCCATCACGAAGCGGTCGATCCAGGTGCCGTGCTTCCACGCCGCGATCACGCCGAGCGGCACGGCGACGACGACGGCGAGGATGATGGTGGAGAGCGCGATCGAGATCGACGGCTCGACGCGCTGGCCGATCATCTTCAACACCGGCAGGTTCGAGATCAGCGACGTCCCGAGATCGCCGTGCAGGAGCTTGTTGATCCAGGTGATGAACTGCACGATGAGCGGCTCGTTGAGGCCGAGCGAGGCGCGAATGCGCTCCAGCCGTTCGGGCGTCGCGTTGTCGCCGGCGAGGATCGCGGCGGGATCGCCTGGGGTGAGCCGGAGCAGGAGGAAGACGAATAGCGCGACCACGCCCATCACGGGAACTGCGGCGAGGATGCGGCGAACGAGATATCCGAGCAAATTGGATCCGTCAGATTAGAGTCAAACTGGCGAGGCGCCCGTTGGAAGCTTGCCACCAGCCTAACGTTCCAGCAACTCCCGTGCCATTGGGGTCACCGTTTTTGCGATGCAGCCAAGACGTTTTTTGCCCCGCAGACCATCTCACGCTGTCATTCCGGGTTCGGCTCTTCGAGCCGCCCCGGAATGACGGGCATGGTTACTCCAGCGTCGCAAGCAGCCCTGCCATCAATCGGCCGCGCTCGGCGAGGCTGTCGACCTCGATGTGCTCGTCGAGCGTGTGGGCGTTGGCACCGCGCACGCCCAGGCCATCGAGGGTCGGGATACCCATCGCCCCGGTGAAGTTGCCGTCGGAGCCGCCGCCGGCGCTGGCATGCGGCAGCTCGGCGCCGAGCTCGCGGGCAATCCCGCGCGCCTTCTCGTAGAGCGCCAAGGTGCCGGCATCAGGTTCCCAGACCGGCCGCGTGACGCCGCGCGTCACCCTGAAACTCACATCATTGGTTGTGCCCGACAACGCCAGCATCTTCTCGACGCCGCGGTCGAGGTCGGCCTGGCGCTTGGCCATGGAGAGCGCCTCGCCGGTGCAGGTGGTGGCAACGCAATTGACCCATTGTCCGCCATGCACGATGCCGACCGAGAAGGTGCAATCCTCGGTGGTCATCGCGTCGATCGCGAGGATCTGCCGCGCCATTTCCCGTATCGCCGAACGGCCCGAGGAGAGCGTCGCGCCGGCATGGCTCGGCCGCCCCGTTGCCTCGAGATTGAAGCGCGCGATCGCGTAGCGCCCGGTGACGACGCCGTTGTCGGGCCGGCCGGGCTCGGGCACCAGCACGTATTTGTTGCGCGCGGCCTCCGCCTCGATGATGTCGCGGGTCGACGGCGTGCCGACTTCCTCGTCCGGCGTGAACAGCACTGTGATCGGCAGCGGCGTGACGAAGGACGCGCGGGCCAACTGCCTGATCGCCTCGAGCGAGAGGTAGTTGCCGCCCTTCATGTCGAAGATGCCAGGGCCGTAGCATTTGTTGCCTTCGCGCCGCCATTGCAGCTTCTCGATGGTCCCGACCGGATGCACGGTGTCCATGTGTCCGGCGATCAGGATGCCGGGCTCGCCTTGCTTCGGATGCGGAAAGCGTGCGCGCACGACGCCGCTAAAGCCTTGCCGGCCGGCGATGCGTTCGATGGTCGCACCCATGATCGCCATGTCGCGCGCGGCGAGGTCGAGCATGCGGTTCACGGCAACCGCGTCCCAGGTCGGGCTTTCGCATTCGACCCAGGCGCGCAGGCCTTGCAGCATGACCTCGGAATCAAAGGGAAGATTGGCTGGATTCATGGACGGTCTCTTCAGGCTTGGAACGCACGAGGTCCGCGCTGCATGGCAGTCAGGACACGATAGGCGGGATGCGTTGTAGAGCGAAATATGTAAGCGCGGAGCCCGTGCGCGCGCCGGCATGGGCATGCATCGAAAGCGGATTGACGCTTTCGATGCTCTCTGTAAGTCTCGAAAAGATAAAGGCATTGCATGAGGTTGGTTCGCCCAAAGAACGATCCGAATGCTCAACCAATAACCTGCCTTTGACCAGTTTCACGTCAGGAGAGACTTCGATGTTCCACTTCTTGCGCCGGGGACACGGCGCGATCGTCTCCAAACTCGCGCTGTCGGCTGTCGCGCTCACGGCACTGGCCTCGCCGGTCTTTGCCGCCGGCAAGACCATCACGGCGGTGATGCACTCCGACCTCAGGATCATCGATCCCATCTTCACCACGGCCTACATCACGCGCGACCATGGCTATATGGTTTACGACACGTTGATCGCGACCGATTCGAATTTCAAGATCCAGCCGCAGATGGCGGACTGGAAGATCTCCGACGACAAGCTCACCTACACCTTCACGCTGCGCGACGGCTTGAAGTGGCATGACGGTACGCCCGTGACGGCCGAAGACTGCGTCGCCTCGCTCCAGCGCTGGGCCAAGGTCGACGGCATGGGCCAGAAGCTGATGGACTTCACCGCGAGCATCGAGGCGACCGACGCCAAGACCATCACGCTGAAGCTGAAGGAGCCGTACGGCCTCGTCCTCGACTCCATCGGCAAGCCGTCCTCGCGCGTCGCCTTCATGATGCCCAAGCGCCTCGCCGAGACGCCGCCGGACAAGCAGATCCCCGAGCAGATCGGCTCTGGTCCCTTCAAGTTCGTGCAGGCCGAATTCCAGCCGGGCGTGAAGGCGGTCTACGAGAAGAACAACGACTACGTGCCGCGCAAGGAGCCGTCGAGCTGGACCGCCGGCGGCAAGGTCGTGAAGGTCGACCGCGTCGAGTGGGTCACGATGCCGGACTCGCAGACCGCGGTGAACGCGCTGCAATCGGGCGACATCGATTTCATGGAAAATCTGCCTTACGACTTGCTGCCGGTGCTGGAGGCGAACAAGGAGCTCACGATCGAGGTCTCGAACAAGTTCGGTTTCCAGACGCTCGGGCGGATGAATTTCCTTTATCCGCCGTTCGACAACGTGAAAGTGCGCCGTGCGGCGTTGCTGGCGATGAACCAGAAGGACGTGCTCGACGCGCTCGTCGGCAACCCCAAATATCAGAAGATCTGCGGCGCTTTCTTCGTGTGCGACACGCCGCTGGCGACCGACGCCGGTGCCGAAACCCTGGTGAAGGGCAATGGCATGGTGGAAGCCAAGAAGCTGCTCGCCGAGTCCGGCTATGACGGCACGCCGGTCGTGATCATGGGGCCTGGCGACGTCACCACGCTGAAGGCGCAGCCGATCGTCGCGGCGCAGTTGCTGCGCGATGCCGGCTTCAAGGTCGATTTCCAGGCGACAGACTGGCAGACGGTGGTGAGCCGTCGCGCCAGCCAGAAGCCGCCGAAGGAGGGCGGGTGGAACATGTTCTTCACCAACTGGGTCGCGGCTGACGTCTCCAACCCGATTGCCAATCTCTCGATCGGGGGGCAGGGCAAGAAGGGCGGCTGGTTCGGCTGGGCGGAGGACGCCAAGATCGAGCAGCTCAAGGATGCGTTCGTTCGTGCGGCCTCGCTCGACGAGCAGAAGAAGATCGCCGCCGACATTCAGAAGGAAGCCTACGAGCAGGTGATCTACATCCCGCTCGGCCAGTACCTCCTGCCGAGCGGCTGGCGCA
This sequence comes from Bradyrhizobium iriomotense, assembly GCF_030160715.1. Taxonomy (GTDB): domain Bacteria; phylum Pseudomonadota; class Alphaproteobacteria; order Rhizobiales; family Xanthobacteraceae; genus Bradyrhizobium; species Bradyrhizobium iriomotense. Next base: position 16,949 of record NZ_BSOW01000029.1, on the reverse strand, counting down.
AATCGCTCACCGGCGTACTGGATGGCCCGGCGACGCCAATCTTCTGGAACATCGACAAGTCCGAATAGGCGACACGCCACTCTTGAAGGCAGACGACATCGACGATGGCCGGGGCAGTCGCCCCGGCCATTTTCGTATCGCGGTCCGGCGTCGCGCCGCAGCCGTTCACCAATTAAGGCTCTTCCACATTCCCATTGTTGCCATTTGTTTCGAGGGCTGAAATAGATGGCGCCGCTCCTTTTCCTCTTCGTCAATTTGGATGACGTGCCGATAGATTTTGCATTCCAGGCGATGGCCGAACGCTCGGACCGTGCGCCTGCGCGGTGGCGCCGTCCCTTCCTGCGTTGGCTCGACGGCGTGGAGACTGGCTGGGCCGTACCGCTGCTGCTCATGGCCTTCACCGCGGTCTGGACGCTCTATCTCGTGATCGCCTATCTCGGCGCCGGCCTGCATCCGGACACGCTCGAGGCCTGGACGCTGGGGCGGAATTTTGCCTGGGGTTATCCAAAACATCCGCCGTTGATGGGCTGGGTGGCGGCCACCTGGACCGTGATCTTCCCGTTGAGCGACTGGTCGATGCAGTTGATGGCGATGGCCAACGCGGCGCTGGCGCTATGGTTCGTCGACCTGATCTCGCGCCGCTTCGTGAGCGGGCACAAGCGCCTTCTGGTGCTGCTGCTGTTGATGCTGACGCCGGCCTATCAATTCCATGCCCAGCGCTTCAACGCCAACAGCGTGCTGCTGGCGATCTGGCCGCTCGCGACCTTCTGCTTCTTGCGCGCCTTCGAGACGCGCGCGGCGCGCTGGGCCATTGCCGTGGGTCTTGCGACGGCGCTGGCGATGGTCGGGAAATACTATTCGGTATTTTTGGTCGCGAGCTTCGTGCTGGCCGCCGTGATGCATCCGGCGCGCCGGGCCTATTTCACCTCGGCCTCGCCCTGGATCTCCGCCGTCACGGGTCTTCTGGCTTTGTCGCCGCATCTGCACTGGCTCGCGACCACGGGTGCCCCGACTTTTTCCTATGCTCTGGCGCATGCCAATGCCGACCTCGTTACGGCATTGGGCGAGGTGAAGTCGTTTGCGCTCGGGCTCGTTGCGGCGATGAGCGCGGCGGCCGTCACCTGGGTGATGATCGCGGGTAACCGGCTGAAACGCTTGCCGGCCGACTTCGGCGCGATGGATCCTGGATTGAAGCTACTGTTCTACGTCGCGTTCGGCACATTGCTCTTGCCGATGCTGACCTCGCTCGCCGTGGGCACGGACCTGCCGTCGCTGTGGGCATTGCAGGGCCTGTTCCTGTTCGTCGTGCTGATCGTGTGCGGCACGCGCTATCCGATCGAGCGCTTCTATGCCGTCAATGCTACGGTGCTGGTTGCGGGCGTCAGCGTCGTCGCGCTCGTGGTGGTGGCCCCCATCCATGCCGCCTGGCGCAACACGCACGGCTACGAAGAGGGCCGGGAGTTCTATTCAAAGGCGGCTGCCGAGCTCACGCGGCAGTGGCGCGACCTCACCGGCGTGCCACTCTCGGCCGTCAGCGGCGACGATGCGCTGGCCTTCGCCACCGCCTTCTACAGCCCCGACCATCCGCATTATGCGCGGTCGTTCGCCTATCAATATACATGGGGCTTGCCGCGCAAGAGCACGCTGGAGCGCGGCTGGGCGGCGCTCTGCTTCCACGACCAGCCCGATTGCCTCGGCTGGATGGAGCAGACTTCGGCGCGTACCGGGGATTTCGTCAGGCGCGAATTCAACCTTCAGGCCGAGCTGCTCGGCCGGGGCGGCGTGACGCGCAAGCTGGTCGCACTGCTCGTGCCGCCGCATGATGACGAGAGCAAGCCGCCCGCGAGCGACGCGGATGATTTCAGCGCGAGCAAGCGCGCGCCGCACTGAGGCGTTTCAGGCGCCCGCGCGGTGATGCGGCTGGAAAAGCCGGCCCTTCTCCACCACGGCGACGACCGCGAGCGCGGCCAGCGTGCACAGGAAGAAGCCGGTCGAGAACGGCAGCAACGTGCCGTCAAAGCTCTGGCCGATCGTCATGCCGACGACGATGCCGAACAGCGTCGTGATCGAGCCGTAGAGCGAGGACGCGGTGCCGGCGATGTGGCCCTGCGGCTCCATCGCGAGCGCGGTGAAGTTGGCGATCATCATGCCGAACGAGAACATCATCAGTGCCGAGAGCACCATGAACAGCCACAGCGGCAGCATGTGCAGGCTCGCGGTGAGCAGCATCAGGCCGGCGACGAGGGCATAGCCGACCAGCGCGCCGTGCGAGATCACACGCATGCCGAGGCGTCCGACCAGGCGCGCATTGGCAAAGCCCGCAATTGCGGTGCCGGCCGCGATCGCCGCGAAGGCGAGCGGAAAATAATGGCCGAGATGGTAGATGCCGGTGAACACCTGCTGCGCGCAGAACACGAAGGCGAACAGCGAGCCCATGACGAAGCCTGCGGCGACCGCGTAGCCGATGGTCTGCCGGTTGGTCAGGGTCTGGCGGAAGGCGTCGAGCACGTCGCGCGGGGCGAGCGACTTGCGCTCGCTCTCAGGTAACGTTTCAGGCAGCCGCAGCACGGTCCAGGCCAGCGCAAGAAGTCCATACAGCATCAGCGCGATGAAGATGCCGCGCCATTGCGTCACCAGCAGCACTGCTTGTCCAAACGACGGCGCGATCACGGGCACCGCGATGAACACCATCATCGCGAGTGACATCACGCTCGCCATGCGCCGGCCGACATAGCAGTCGCGCACGATCGAGGTCGCGATCACGCGCGTCGCCGAGGTGCCGAGCCCTTGCAGAGCGCGCGCCAGCAGCAACGTCTCGAACGAGGGCGCCGCGACCGCGAGCACGCTCGCGATCGCATAGACGGTCATGCCGCCGAGCAGCACCGGTCGCCGCCCGAACCGGTCCGACAGCGGCCCCATCACGAACTGCCCAGCGCCGAACCCGATCAGGAACGTCGACAACACGAGCTGAAGGTGATTGGCGACGGGAATGTGAAACGCCGCCCCGATATTGGGCAGCGCCGGCAGCATCATGTCCATCGCCAGCGGATTGAGCGCCATGATGGCGGCGATCACGACAACGAATTCCGGAAACCCCATCGGACGGTGTCCCGAGGACACCCAACTGTCGGCATTGACGTCGGACACGAAGCTACCTCTGCATTTGCAGAGGTTTAGATAGCGGGACTGTTGCGATGCACAAGCCGCGTTTTGGGATGGGTGGTAGGCGGAGTGGAGCTGGAGACAGGGATTTTGGTGATGCGATGGGAGAGGGGAGGAGGGCTCGCCTCAGGAAGAGGCGCGGAATTTGCGCGCTCTTGCTCTGCTCTCCCAGCGCTCGAGCATTTGCCCGAGGTCGCCACGCTCGGCGGCAACAGCTCCTTTATGATTTGCGATTTCATTCGCGTTCGCCGGCCGCGGCAATTCCGGTTCCATGTAGCCCTTCCACCTGCGTGCCCGTTCGTGCCGCTTGCGCGAGATATGGTCGCGCGTGAAGTATCCGGCCGCATAGGACATTGCCAGAAGGATCAAAAGGACAACAACACCCTGCACCTGACATTACTCCACTTCACTCCACTACTTTCCGGGGGAATGACAAACGGGTTACCGGGACGAGGAGCACTTGCAAAACCTATCGCGCTTTTCATTGGCAGAAACGCGGCCAAGGTGGGTTTCTTTGCACGACCTGCGCACAGCGACCTGCGGGCTTGAGAGGAACTACACAAAGCTCGGGTGTGTTGTGCCGCGGGGGCGTGGGTACGTGCCTCGTCGCGGGATGGTGCGGGCAGCCGGGGTCGAACCGGCACAGCGCTTGCGCACCGAGGGATTTTAAGTCCCTTGCGTCTACCAATTCCGCCATGCCCGCTTGATCCAACGGGATCAAACACTTAAACCGCCCTTGCTGGCCGCCTGGCTTGGGGCCGGACGGGGCGAAGGGTGCCCTTCCTTAAGCGAGCCGGCCGCACAAGGCAAAGCCTCAATCCGGGATATGAGGCCAAGCCTCAATCCGGGATATGAGGCAAAGCCTCAATCCGGACATCTCTCGCTGCTTTAGGCAATCTCAATCCACGGGGACTACCAATCCGGCATGTTTGTTTCGATTCTCAACCGTCGCGGTCCCGCGCTTGCGCTGGTCGCGCTGCTCGGGCTGGGCGCTGCGCTCGCCGGCTGCGCCTCCGTGAGCGACACCATCAGCCCGGCCTTCGTCGATCCGGGCCGTTACGAGCTCTGGGACTGCAAGCAGCTCGCGCCGGAGCGCAAGGGCCTCGTCAATCGCATCGACGAGCTCGAGCGGATGATGGCGAAAGCGCAAACCGGGGTCGGAGGGACCGTGGTCGCCGAATTGGCCTACCGCAATGACTATATCAGCGCGCGGGGCCAGCAGAAGCTCGTGGAAGAGGCCTGGCGGCGCAACAAGTGCCGCGACAGCGACATGGAGCCGACGCCCCCGCCAGCGCCGCCTGTGCCCCCGACCGCCGCCAAGCCTGCGGCCAAGCCCGCACCCGGCACGAAATCCGGCACCGCCGTTCACTGAAGTCAGCGTCGCGCCTCACGCGCGCCAGCGATAGATCCAGTCCTGCCGCGCCAGCATGCGCTCCGGCCCGAGCGCGCGGATCGCAAGATCGCGCGCCAGCGCGAAGGGGCCTGCAAGGTGATAGATGCGGCCCTGCTGCCGCGCGGTCCGCTGCACGCGCCTGACGCGCGCCTCGCGCGCTCGTCCATAGCGCGCCAGCGCCGCCGCGATGCTGGCGGCGCTCTCGGTGGCGTTGCCACTCAAGTGCTCGGCGAGCACGGCGGCGTCCTCGATCGCCATTCCTGCGCCCTGCGCGGCGAAAGGCAGCATCGCGTGCACGGCATCGCCGGCGAGCGCGATCGCGCCCTTGCTCCAGCCGACGCCGTCGGGCAGCGTGAACAGCGCCCATTTGCGCCAGCTGTCGACCGCGGTGAGCATCATCCGCGCCGGGCCCGGCCAGCGCGCCGCAGGGAAGGCGTCCATCACCTCGGAAAGATCGCCCGGCGTGCTCCAGCCCGGCCTGTTCCAGGTGCCGGGCACGACCGCCACCACGTTGATCTGGCGCCCGCTCGCGATCGGATAGGCGACGAGGTGGGCGTTCGGCCCCATCCAGAGCTGCACGCGCCGCGACGTATATTCCTTCGGCAGTTGCGTCGCCTCGAACGTTCCGCGCCAGGCGATCAGGCCGGAGAAGCGCGGCTGCACGTCCGGAAACAGATGCTGGCGTACTGTCGACCAGACGCCGTCGGCACCGATCAGCGCGCTTGCCACTTCGCTCCGGCGCAACGTGCCGCTGCGATAGACGACGGAGAGTCCCTTGGCGTGCGCGGCGACGTCCTCGAACGTCCCACCCAGCCGCAAATCGACGTCGGGATGGTCCGCGACCGCTGCGGCGAGCGCTGCCTGCAGATCGGCCCGGTGCACCACCCAATAGGGTGCGCCGGCGCGCTCAGTGGCCGCTGCGCCGAGCGGCAGGCGCATCAGCTCGCCGCCGGCGCGCGTGCTCATGATGCTGACCGCCTCCGGCGTCACCGCGCGCGAGCCCAAGCGGTCCTTCAGCCCGAGCTCGACCAGGATGCGGCTCGCATTGGGCGACAATTGCAGGCCGGCGCCGACGTCCTCGAGCCGCTCGGCCTTCTCGAGCACGACGACGCGAAAGCCCTTGGCGGCAAGCGCAAGTGCGGCCGTCAATCCTCCGATTCCGGCACCGGCAACAATGATCGTTCGGGAGACGGCCACCCCTTAGCGGATGCCGTCGGTCAGGCCACCTTGTCCTTCAGCACGCATTCGGGCGGGCGCGCCTCGCCGGCCTTCAGGTCGGCCGCGAAGCGGTACAGCGTCGAGCAATAGGGACAGATGATCTCGTTGTCGTTGCCGAGATCAAGGAAGACGTGAGGATGGTCGAACGGAGGGTTGGCGCCGACGCACATGAACTCCTGCGAGCCGATTTCGATGACGGGGACACCGGCATCGTTGTGGAAGTGCGGGACGACATGGTCGGACATCGGAACTCATCCTGGAGTGGCAATGGCGGCAGACACAATCAACACTGACGCGGCATCTTTTGAACGCCGCGGACCATACTGGGGGGTGCAGATGATTGCTAGTCCGGTGGAACTAAAAGGTCCGCAACTGCCCCATGCTCATTTGCTCATCTAAATTCGACACAATCTTGTCGCGAGAGAGAAGCCCTTCTTTCGTCGGGGCCGTTGTGTCGCAATTCTGGCATACTATGTCTGAGGGCACGGAGAAATCCCTGCGGCAGGCGAATCCCCAGGCGAGTGTCCAGGTTTTGAGCATGAAGTGGTTGCGAATCAGCACCGCGCTAACCGGCCTTGTGGCATGCAGCCTCGTGCTCGCGCAGGTGGTGCCGCATGCGCGCGAGGCGGGCGCAGTTCTCGCAGCGAGGGACGATCCGGCCGCGCTGTCGGAGCTCAAGCTGGATTCGGTCCTGGGCAAGAACCCTGCGCTCGTTCAGCAGAATATCGAAGCGGCGCTCGCCGCGCATGATGCCGATCTTGCCAACAGCTTCGTCGAGCTCGCGCGCGATCGCAGCATCGCGCTGCCTGACGACCTCCTGAGCCGGGTCAGCGACGCCGTGAAGGAGGAGAATTCCACCGCGCATTTCGCCAAGCGTTTTGCCACCGGCCTCGTCACCGGCAATGCCGACGACGTCGCGAGCCTGTCCGGGACGGTTGCCGGCGACCTCTTCGTAATCGGCGATGTCAGGGACGTCGTGCGCGAGGGCAAGCATCTGGCCATGGGCGAGGAGACCGACCGCCTCGTGCTCGGGCTCGCCGCTGCCGGTCTTGCGGTGACGGCGGCGACCTATGTCTCGGTCGGTGGTGCGGCGCCGGCGCGCGCCGGACTGTCGCTGGTGAAGGATGCCCGCAAGGTCGGGCGGCTCGGCGAGGGACTCGCCGAATGGGCCGGCCGCTCCGCGCGCGAGGTGGTGGATACGCCGATGCTCCAGAACGCGGTCGCCACCGGCTCGGTGCTGCGGCCGGGTGAGACCGTGAGTGCCATCAAGGCCGCGTTCCGTGTCGAGAAGGCCGGCGCCCTGGTCAGGCTCGGCAAGGACGTTGCACGCGTCACCGAAAAGGCGGGCACGCGCGGCGCGCTCGATACGCTGCGCGTCGCCGAGGGGCCGAAGGACGTTGCGCGCGCGGCGCGGCTTGCGGAAGCCCAGGGTGGCAAGACCCGCGCGATCATGAAGCTGCTTGGCCGCGGTGCGCTGCTGCTTGCAACCGGTGCGTTCGATCTCGCACTATGGCTGTTCGGTGCACTGATGACGCTGTTCGGCGTCCTGTCCTCGATCAAGGCTACGACCGAGCGGCTGACTCAGGCCTGGTGTGACCGCAGGCGGGCGCGGCGGTTGCGCCGGGCGCAGCTCGCAGCGTCAGAAGCTCTGGCGGGCGCAGCCGCCAACGCCTAAGATTATCCTCTCCCCAACAGACGCGGACTTAAGTTGATGCCGAGCTTTCACAACGGCGCCGTCGAAATTGCCTATCTCGACGAAGGCGAGGGCGACCCGATCATCCTGGTGCACGGCTTTGCCTCGAGCAAGAACGTGAACTGGGTCTATCCGACCTGGGTCTCGGAATTGCGCAAGAACGGCCGCCGCGTGCTGGCGCTGGACAATCGCGGCCATGGCGAGAGCGCAAAGCTCTACGATCCCGCGCAATATTCCATTCCCACAATGGCCGGCGACGTGCTCGCGCTGATGGACCATCTCGGCATCCCGCAGGCCGACATCATGGGCTATTCGATGGGTGGGCGGATGACTGCCTGGCTCGGGCTCAACGAGCCGCAGCGCCTGCGCTCGGCGATTCTCGGCGGCATCGGCATCGGCGGCCTGATCGAGGGCACGGGGCCCGGCGAGAGCGTGGCCGAGGCGCTGGAGGCGCCCTCGCTCGACGACGTCACTGATCCCGTCGGGCGCACGTTCCGTGCCTTTGCCGATCAGACGCGCTCCGACCGCAAGGCGCTCGCCGCCTGCCTGCGCGGCACCCGCGAGCTGATGAAGAAGGAAGAAGCGGCGCGCATCGACGTCCCCGTGCTGATCGCCGTCGGCTCCACCGATGACATCGCAGGCTCGGCCACGGCGCTGGGCGAGATCATCCCCGGCTCGGAGGTGCTGGACATCCCGAACCGCGATCACATGCGCGCGGTCGGTGACAAGGTCTATAAGACGGGCGTGATCGACTTCCTGTCACGCCGCGGCTGAGGCGTCGTCCGCCGGATCGTCCCTGCCGAAGGCGCGCGCCAGCGCCGTCAGCACGACGAAGGTCGCAAGCCACACCATACGCGCGCCGTAGCGGTCGTGCGGTCCGGAGATGACGGCGCAGATGAAGGCGTTGCCGAGCAGCGCCAGCGTCACGGTCGCTCCGAGCAGCGTCAGTTCGTCGAGCCGCCTGATCGCCAGCGCATGGCCGAGCAGGGCGACGAGCGCCAGCATCGAGGCGAGCGCGACCGGCACGTGCAGCCAGTTGACGTCATCGAAATCGATATCCCAGTGCTGTTGCCGCGCCGCGCGCATCGGTGCGAGCTGGGCAGGGATGTAGCGCTCGATGATGCCGTAGGTGTGGGGGATCCAGCCATTGGTGCCTTCGCCGGTCGCGACATGCAGCAATTGCTGGCCCATGGCGCGCAGTGCCGCACCCGCCTGCCACGCCGGATAGTCGGCGAGCGAATGCACGACGATATAGCTCATCTCGTCGTTCATCCCCTCGAAGCGGCCGAGCCTGTTGAACATGCTGTTGCCCCACAAAAACTCGTCCGCGGTCGCCGGCAATTCATTGCGGTAGGGGCAGAGCTTGAAACTCTCGCGCGGGCAGTGATCTCTGAGATAGCGGGCCACGATGCCGTCCTGCATCATGCGGCCGAAAGCGACGCCGTAGCCGCCGGGCGTCCAGGCCCATTGCCCCGACAGCGCGTGGTTCGCCATGACCAGCATCGCCCCGCCGGCGACGATGGTGAGGCTGCCGTGCGCAAGCCCCGCAAGGGGAATGCGCTTGCCCAGCAGCGGCCGCACCAACCAGCCGGCGGCGCAAAGCCCGAACAGGACGCCGAGCGTCGCGCTGTGGGTCGCTGCGGCAAAGGCGGTGAAGGCGAACAGCGAGCTTCGCTCGATGCCGGAGATCCGGTAGCCGCCGATCACCAGGATGAACAGCGACAGCACCGAGAGCCCCGCGAAGATGTCGGTGAGCAGCATGCTGGCAAGCCAGGGCAGGGCGGTGGACAGGATCAGGAGCAGGCTGATCGCGACGAAGCGGAAGGTCTGCATCAGGCCAAGCACGCGGAGCGTCAGTTGCAGCAGCCATAGCGTCGCCAGCGACTGGACGGCGAGATTGAGCCAGAAGCTCGAGCTCTCGCCCATATGCAGATAAAGCCCGAACACCGTCGAGCGGCTGGGGACCAGGTAGCCCTCGTACCAGCGCGCCAGGTAGCCGCCGGTGTCCCATTGAAGCAGGGGATAGCCGTTCCAGAATGCCGGCGCGATCAGAAGGAGGGGCAGGGCGACGGCAGCGAGCCAAAGCCAGACGGACCCCGTGGCGCGGGCGCGCAGAATGTCGTTGGTAATGCTCAAATCGGCTCCGTCGGCTTTCGACCATGTCCGCAATAACGGTTAGGACGGAATTCACCAATAGTTTGACGCGACCGAGCTTGAATTTGGCAAAACGCTGACCACTTTAAGCCGACCTTGTCGCACGGGGGTGTCAGAAGAAAGCCTTTTGATTCAATGCCTTGAAGGCTGTCGACGGGCAACTCGATGTTCGCTCTCAGGCAAGCCTGCAAGGACAGGGCACGCTAGACTGTGCTATAGGTCAAACGAAACGAGCGAATTTCGAGAGCACGCCATGGCAATGCATCAGGTCAATCCGGCAGGAAAGCTCGCCGCGCTCGATCCGATCTGGGATCGGGTCCGCACAGAGGCTGAAGACATCGTCCACCGCGAGCCCGAGCTCGCGACCTTCATCTATTCGACCGTGCTGCATCACAGCCGTCTGGAAGATTCGGTCGTGCACCGGCTGGCCGACCGGCTCGATCATGCCTCGCTCTCGGGCGATCTGGTGCGTCAGACCTATGACGAGGCACTGCGCGACGAGCCTGATCTCGGCAATGCCTTCCGCGCCGATCTCGTCGCGGTCTACGACCGCGACCCCGCGACCTCCCGCTTCATCGATCCCTTGCTCTACTTCAAGGGCTTCCACGCGATCCAGACCCATCGCCTGGCGCACTGGCTCTGGCTGAAGGGCCGCAAGGATTTTGCGTATTATCTCCAGAGCCGCGCTTCCGCCGTGTTCCAGACCGACATCAATCCCGCCGCGCGCATCGGCCGCGGCATCTTCCTCGACCATGCCACCGGCTTCGTCTGCGGCGAGACTGCGCTGATCGAGGACGACGTCTCGATCCTGCATGGCGTCACGCTCGGCGGCACCGGCAAGGAGAACGAGGACCGTCATCCAAAAATCCGTCACGGCGTCATGATCGGTGCCGGCGCCAAGATCCTCGGCAATATCGAGGTCGGCCATTGCGCGCGCATCGCGGCCGGCTCGGTCGTGGTCAAGCCCGTGCCGCACAACGTCACCGTTGCCGGCGTTCCCGCCAAGATCGTCGGCGAGGCCGGTTGCGCCGAGCCGTCGCGCACCATGGACCAGATGATCAACGCCATGGGGCTTTGATCTCGGTTCGATCTAAATCGGGGCCGGTTTTCGGCCCCGATCGTCCCCAAAATTCTCGGGAATTGGTGCTGGCGGTTCGTCGCGTCTCGTCCTAAAACCCCGCCCCGTTGGATTTCGATTGGAGACTTGCCGTGGACGTCAAAGAAGTGAGGAAGCTCGACGCGTATCTGAAGCGCGTGTTCGGCAATCCCAAGATTCGCGTCGTGCCGCGGCCGAAGAAGGACGATTCCGCCGAGGTCTATATCGGCGAGGAGTTCATCGGCGTGCTGTTCGTCGACGACGAGGATGATGATCGCTCGTTCCAGTTCCAGATGGCGATCCTCGAGGACGATCTCGTCGATCAGGAATAGCGCAGCGCGGCGGTGGCGTGGCCCGTTCGGGGGCACGCATTCATCGCGGCGAGCATCTCGGGGATTGTGACGAATTTCTCCCGGGGCTTGCCGAGCAGGGCTCCCCTGCGTTTCTCGGCCGCGTCGATAGCGGTCCAATCCGGATAGCTCACGATGCGCGCGACGCGGTTGGAGAGGCGCGCAAGCAATGCATCGGGCGTGTCCGAACGCGGCCGCCGATCGGCAAGATCAGCCAGCACAGCCTCAGCCGTCGCAATCCCGCAGCCGCGATTGGTGCCGATCGTGCCGTTCGGTCCGCGCTTGCTCCATCCGCAGACATAGAGGCCCTCGACCAGGGAATGACCGATCGCGACGCGTCCGTCGATGTTCGCATGCACGCCGCGATGCGTGTCATAGGGAACACCGGCGACGGGCGCCGTCCTCCGGCCGACGCTGCTGAACGAGAGCCCGCATGCGATCTCCTCGACCGCACCCGACCGGTGCCTGAACGAGATCGACTCCAGGCGATCTCGTCCGTTGATCGCGGCGGGTGACAGACCAAATCGAAAGACACAGCGCCGCGGCTTCGTCGTGGCCGCCTGCGAGAACGTGCGCAGCAGCGACAGCTTTTCGATCCTTTCCGGATCGTCGGAATTCCGCGGCTCGAATTCATCGCGCGTAACGTCGCGCTCCTCGACCGAAGTGTCGCATGCGCCCAGCTCGAGAAAGTCACGCAATTCCTTTGCGGTGAACTTGGCCTGCGCCGGCCCGCCGCGACCGACGACGTAGACGGTGCGAATCCGGCTGTCCGTCAAAGCCTCGAGCGCATGGCGCGCGATGTCGGTCTGGCGCAGCTCGTCGGCCGTCTTGGCGAGAATGCGCGCAACGTCGAGCGCGACGTTGCCATGGCCGATCACGATCGCCGTCTCATGATCAAAATCGAACCGGAGATCGCGGAATTCGGGATGCCCGTTGTACCAGGCAACGAAATCGCCGGCGCTGTGGCTGCCCGGCAGTGCTTCGCCGGGGATATTGAGCGTCCGGCTCAGTTCGGCGCCTGTCGCGAGCACAACGGCGTCATAGGCCTGCCGCAGCTCGTCGACCGTGACGTCATCTCCGACCGCAACGCCGCCGATGAAGCGAAAGCCGGGCATTCCGGCGATGCGGTCGAAGGCTACCGTGACCTGCTTGAGCTTCGGATGATCGGGCGCAACGCCGAAGCGCACCAGCCCATACGGCACGGGGAGCCGTTCGAACATGTCGACGGCCACTGACGCGCCCGAACGCAACAAGGCCTCCGCCGTGTAGAAGCCGCTCGGTCCGCTGCCGACGACGGCGACGCGGAGTTCGCCCGAACCCGTCATCGGCCGAGCGCCTGCCGGCGTTCATCGGCGCCCGGCAGAGGCGCCAGACGCGCGCTGATCACGGGAGTTTCAGCCGCTCGTTTGCGGTTGACGTCGATCCAGAATTTCTTGTCCGCGGCGAGGCGATAGTCGGGCTCGATCGCGCCAACCGGGCAGGCCGGCGCGCAGCCGCCGCAGTCGATGCAATTCTCGGGATCGATATAGGTCATGGTGTCGTCGACGTGGAAGCACTCCACGGGGCAGACGGTGACGCATTCGGTGTATCGACATCCGCGGCAATTGTCGGTGACCACATATGTCATCGTCAGGCTCCGCTGACCTGAACGAGGATGTCGGAGAATGTCGGCGCACGGCCGAGGTCGGCGAAGGCGGGCGGCGTCAGCGCGTGAACCGTCGCGCCCTTGCGGTTGGAGCGCTGCCAGTAGCCGGACGGCGCCACCACGACGCCCGGCATGATGTCAGGTGAAACGGTCGCAAAGGCTTCGAACGAGCCACGATCGTTGAAGACGCGAATGGGCGCGCCCGCGACGATCCCGCGCTGTGCCGCGTCGTGCGGATTGAGAAGCACAGCCTGTTCCTCGCCGGCCTGGGCGGTTTGCGCAGGCAAGTTGCCGTAGTTCGAATTCAGGAAGGCGTGGCTCTTCGGCGAGATCAGGCTGAGCGGATAGCGCGTCGCGAGCGCCGGCGCCGTGCGCGCGTTCTCGTTCGGCGGGATGTAGTGGGGCAGGGGATCGACCAGCGCGCCGTCCTGGTCGCCATTGTAGCCCTGGCGGAACAGCGGCACCACGAAGTTGCCGCCGCCGGCGATCGTCGACTTGAATTCGCACTTGCCGGACGCCGTCGGAAAATTACCCTCGCGATGCGGCGCCCAGTCCGCCGGCGCCGGCATGTTGAGGCGCGCATAGCCCTTGGCCTTGACGTCGTCGAGCGTGATGCCCTGAAGGACCGGGCTGCTCCAGTCCAGGGATGCCGCGATGATCTCGTCGTCGCTCCGGAAGAAGGCCGGATCCGTCATGCCCATCGCGCGCGCGAGCCGGCGGAACAGCTCGGTGTTGGAGACGGCTTCGCCGAGCGGCTCGATCGCCTGATTGTTGTAGGACAAATAGAGGTGTCCCCAGGAGAACATGATGTCCTTCTGCTCGAGCTGTGTGGTCGCCGGCAGAACGATGTCGGCATATTTTGCGGTGTCGGTCAGGAAGTGCTCGCTGACGACGGTGAAGAGGTCTTCGCGTTCGAGCCCCTTTTCGAGCTTGCCCTGTTCGGTCACCATCGCCATCGGATTGGCGTTGTAGACGAACAGGGCCTTGATCGGCGGATCGAAGCCGAGCTCGCCCGTCAGTGCCGCTCCGAGGCGCCAGGAATTGAGCACGCGCATCTTCTCGGGCTGCAGATCAGGACGCATCAGCACGTCCCATCTGACCGGGAATGCCCAGATCGGAAGCTGGAGCAGGCCGCCACCGACATGCTTCCACGCGCCGATCAGTCCCGGAAGGCAGGCGATCGCGCGCACGGTCTGGCCGCCGCCGGCGTGCCGCTCGACCGCGACGCCGATGCGCACGACGGCCGGCGGCGTGGTCGCGAATTCCCTCGCCAGCTTGACGATGTCGTCGACGGGAATGCCGGTTTCCTGCGACGCGAATTCGGGGGTGTAGCCCGATACCCGCTCCGCCAGCTCATCATATCCGACGGTGTGCTTGTCGACGTAGTCGCGGTCGACCAGGTTCTCCCTGATGATGACGTGGATCATCGCGAGTGCGAGCGCAGCGTCGGTGCCGGGGCGGATCGGAATATGCCAGTCGGCGAGGCGCGCCGTGCGGGTCTTGACGGGATCGATGACCACGAGCTTGGCGCCGGCCTTCTTCGCCTGCTCGATGAACGGCCAGTGATGCGAGTTCGTGCTCAGCGTATTGCAGGCCCACAGGATGATGTATTTCGAATGCACGAAGCTTTCGGGATCCACGCCCGGTGTGTGCCCGATCGTCATCATGTACGCCGTGCATGAAGCGGAATCGCAGAACGTGCGCTCCAGAACCGTCGCGCCGAGCTTGTTGAAGAGCGGATCTCCGACGTTCAGCCCGTTGATGATGCCCTGCGTGCCCAGATAGCTGTAGGGCAGGATCGCCTGCGCGCCGTGCTCGGCGATAACGGATGTCCAGCGCGATGCGATGGTCTCGATGGCCTCATTCCAGGAGATCCGTTGAAACTGCCTGGAGCCTTTCGGGCCGACCCGCTTCAGGGGATGGAGGACGCGCTTGTCGCTGTAGACGCGCTCCTCATAGTTGTTGACCTTCACGCAGAGCCGTCCGCGCGTGAACGGATGATCGGGATTGCCGCGGACGGCGATGGCCTTGCCATCCTCGACAGTGGTCAGGATGGAGCAGGTGTCCGGGCAGTCGTGGGGGCATGCGCCAATTACCGTGGTCCGGGCCATGGGTCTCTCCGCTTCCCGATTCAAGATGGTGCCAAGGATGCGGCCGGCGGGCGCGGCCTGGCTTTTCAAAATGTGCGGTGTTGTTTTCCCGGACTGCTCTCGGCCCGTGGACGGCTAGCAGGATGTCTGGCATGGTAATTGCTGGACCCGGCAATACCTCTTACCCAAACATCGCGTTATCTGACGGAGAGACACGATGGGTATGCTTGGCAACTCTGTCGATAAATATGTTACCGGCAGAATGCTTCAGACGTCCAACGACCGGCGATGGTCGCACCTCCTCGCCGAGCGATGGAGCCATGAGCCCGGCGATCTGCCGCCGCAATTGCCGCGCGACACCGAGATCGCGATCCTGCTGCGCGGCAACTCGGTCGTCGACCGGGAAGGCGCGGGAATGCGGCAGCGGACCTTCGGCAGGAAGGGCACCGTGTGGCTCTGCCCGGCCGGTATCCGCGAAGACTTCATCCGCGTCGAGAACCAGATGCAGGAATGCCTGCATCTCTTTCTTCCCGGCAAGCCGTTCGACGACACCATGCTCAGGGACCTGGACATCGACCCCTCGGGCATCTCGATCCGCTACGAGGCCATCGATCAGGACATGTTCATCGAGCACGTCGCCGAGCGGATCCTGAAGGAGCTCGAACAGGAAAGCTCCACCGGCCGGCTCCTGATCGAAAGCCTCGGGCGCGCGTTGTCCGCCCATCTGGTGCACACCTACTCGGCCACGGCGGTCAGGCTGCGGCAACTCAATGCCGGTCAAAGGCCGCTCGACGCCAAACGTCTGTCGCGCGTGACGGAGTTCATCGATGCATCCGTCGAGCGCGCTTTCACGGTCGAGGATCTGGCGTCGGTGGCGTGCATGAGCCCTGCGCATTTCTCCCGCAGCTTCAAGGCGGCGACAGGTGCGGCGCCGCATGAATATGTCAGCCGTCAGCGTCTCGATCTCGCGAAGCGGCTGCTCGCCACCAGCGATCGCCCGCTGGTCGATATCGCCTATGCCACGGGATTTTCGTCGCAGGCCAATTTCAACCGCGCCTTCCGCAAGGCCGTCGGCACCACGCCGAGCCTTTATCGCGCGCAGAAAGTTCGCGACTAGGGCGTGTGCTGATTAACGCGCAGACGTCGGGTTGCGCGCGAAGCAGAAATCATACGCTCGATCTGAGTGTACCGCTTGTGCCCCTCAACGGACATTACTTTCAATTAACCGAGAACGCGCCATGGCTTAGCCGACGTTCTCGGGACTCTCTAGGCGCTTAATTAATGTTCGCGATCGAATAGCAACCTGCAATCCGGACAGACGTTAAGTGCCATCACCGCGTAGGTCCCTGGCAGTATCGGTGATGAGATCGCCCATCACGCGCTCCCGCCTCACTCTAGCTTGGAAGGAGAGCGCCGTGAGGCGACGTCCACAGTCCCAAACATTTGAAGAGAATCGGAACGCAGAGAAAGCCCGCTTCGAAGCGGCGTGGTCGCACCGCTCGCCATCATCGATCGTGCCGCAAGATGCAGACCATGATATGTATCTCGTACTACTGGACGCCTTCGGGATATGGGTAGGCCGCGCCTGGCGCGAGACCGATGATGGTGAGGGTACGTATCGCGAGATGCTAATCCGCGACCTCTTGCACGGCGTGTACAACCATCCGGTGCGCATCGTCGCCTTCAACACCGCCGAGGGATGGTCGCACAATCTCACGACCGAAATCGCTGCCGAGTTGAAGCAGCGCAGAGACGAAGGGGAGAATATCCCCGCCTGTATACAACATTTGCTGGAAATGGCCGGCCCCTCAAGGGTACTAGGCCAAAATCAGAATCCGGCGCGAGGAATGACCAGGGACAGCGCGCAGCACTGCCAATATCAGGCGGCGGAATGCCTTCGCATGACCAAAAAGTCGAAGTGCGAAGAAGAGGCTGTGGTTCTGAGAAATATTGCTCAAAGCTGGTCAAGACTCGCGGGCCAGATCGACCGATATAATGCGGTCCTGCGCGAACAAAGCCGCGTAATCCGGAAGTAAGGCGGCGGCCTCCTTAGTGTCTGTCCGGGAACATCTTGAATCATCGGAATCATTTGTGATTCAAGGGTGGCGGTCCGATTTGAAGGGGCGCCGATGTGGACGAAGGAGAGCC
>NZ_BSOW01000028.1 GCF_030160715.1 Bradyrhizobium iriomotense | reverse complement strand
GTCCTCCGGTCGGGCTACGCCCTCCCTTCGGTCCGTCCCCATCGGCGCAGTCTCACCTTGATTGTCGCTGGAGTCTCACCCTGATCGCCGCCGCGCAAGCTGGCGCCTTCTGTCTTCAAAAGCCTGTCATAGGTGCCGCTTTCGTGCAGCTCCGGCCCAATCGCCGATGTAGAGCATATGAAGGCCGTCCTTCGGACGGTGCTTCCCGATGTCACATCGTCCCATGGGTCGAGGTTCTTGCGCGCGGTCTCGGCTGACGCACCAACGCCGCCATGCGCGCCGCTCTGGCCGTCGGCCCCGTAGAAGTCGGCGCCGACGAAGGCGCATTTCTTGGCTATTTGCGCGAGCACTCGTTTGAGGCGCCGCCCGACAGCTTGACGCGTTCGCTTGCGAAATCGGGCGTTCGGCGGGCGATGGATTTGGAGCGCGCTCTCAGTCGGTTCTGATACCGGCCGTCCCGCGACCGCGACGAGACCGTCGAAGAGGCCGATGCGCGTTTCCGGACGAGCCGGGCGGAGATGCTGGAGGAGCAGGCCATCGCCGAGTTCATTCGCGCAGTCGAGTTTCTTTCGAAGTATCCGCGTCGCAAGGCGATCAACCGCAAAAGGGGCAGCTACGGCCTGAAACACGATACCGAGCGGGCGACGGGCGACTACGTCGCAAATGGCATGTTGATCGCGGCCGCACTGGCCATGGGTTTTTCGGCCGTGCCTACCCATTCGGGTTCGCCGAACGCCCACTTCAACGTCAGCTCCAAGGCGGCATGAGGGGTCCGCGGTAGCTCCCAAATGTTCCCGGCTTCAACAGTTTGGCTAGGATTTTGATGGAGCTGTTGAAGCCATTGATTTTGAATGATAAATACGATTTCAACAACGGCGACCTAAACCAACTATAAGTGTTGAAACCATGTATTTTCAAGAACTTAACAATGATCAACGCCGCGAGGTAGTCAACAGCCAGCAACGCTTTCAGTCCCTGCGAGACGCCAAGGAGGCGTTCGACGCGCATCGCGGCTCCCTGACATGGGCAGAGTCAAAAGGGCACGAATACCTCGTCCGGAGCTACTACGATAAGGCCGGCCTCCGGAAGCAAAGATCCCTCGGGGCGCGCTCTCCCGAAACCGAAAAGAAGAAGGCCGACTTCGAGGCTAAGCGCGCTGCAGCGGAAGACCGATGGAAGAACCTCCGGGACACGATGGCCCGGCAAGCCGCGATCAATCGTGCACTGGGTCTGGGTCGAGTTCCCTTAATCGGGGCTCGGATTATGCGCGCTCTCGACGGCTTCGGAATGTTGGGCTCCGGCATTCGGATTCTCGGAACGAACGCGATCTACGGCTACGAAGCCTCATCCGGCGTTAGGATCGATCCCGGCCTCGCCACGACAGAAGACATCGATCTGCTGTTCGATGCACGTGGCGGACTTACGTTCGTGGCGGACGACGATGTCTCCGAGTCTTCGCTCCTGAAGATACTTCAACGCGTCGACACGAGCTTCCAGCGCGCCAAGCAGACGTTCCGAGCTGTGAACCGGGACGGCTATCTCGTCGATCTCATCAAACCGATACAGAGTCCTCCTTGGAAGACGGCTCCGGACAAGATCGGCTCGGACCCCGAAGACCTGACTGCCGTTCAAATCGAAGGACTCGATTGGCTGCAGAATTCTCCGGCTTTCGAGGCGGTCGCGATTGACGAAAAGGGTGAACCGGTGCGCATCGTTGCTCCAGATCCCCGGGTTTGGGCGGCCCATAAGCTGTGGTTGTCTCGTCGAGCGGATAGAGAGCCGCTGAAGCGGCAACGAGATGCAGCACAGGCAGAAGCCGTGGGCGCTCTGGTCGCAAACTATCTCACTTATCTGCCATTCGACGCAGAGCAGCTAAGGATGCTCCCGAAAGAAGTGGTAGACAGCGCGGCGCCGCTTTTCGTTAAGAAAGACACCGCGGCGCGGGCCTAGCGGTCGGGCTCGACTAGACCAGCATAGCCGTGCCGATCATCGGCGGCAGCACGCTGATGATCGGCATGGCGCTGTTGCTCGTCGGCACGATGGTCGCACTATAAGTCGGCATGACGACGATCATCCGGCATCATCATCGCCAGCAGCAGCACCACAACCAACACCAGCTTCAGCATCGCGATCGATCGGCGCCGCCGGCGGCCTGCTGCTGGCGATTCGACATCGATCAAAAATCGGCTGCGATCACCGCAAATCCGCTTACCATACTCACGGCGAAACCTTCGCGGCGTTAATGTTTGGTTTCACGCTTGGCCGCAGATTTTTTTTGATTGTGCATCGACTTACAAGTTCGAGTCGTTCCTAAAGCCCAGAATCGAGTCGCTCTTATAGCCCGAGCGAATCGTTCTTAAAGTAGATCAACACTTCACTTCTTGAAAATGCTGGTGGGCCTTCTTGGACACGTTTCGAACTCTGGGCGTTGCGCCTACCCCCGAAGTCCGTGAAGTTTTTGAACAGTTTCGAAATGGCAATGCAATTGTATGCGATTGACGGACTCTGCGGCGGACCAGCCCAGGTGGGCTGCATGTATAATTCGGCGCCGAGCCCTTGAAATTCCGCCTCGAGTTCATTGTTCAGTTGGACGCCGTCATCCAGCTCAATGAAATATGCGTAGGCTGGCAGCGCGTGTTCTACGCGCTCGGTCATCGTCAGTTGGTCTGGTTGCTCGGTTTGCATGTGTGGCACCAGCGTACAACCAGGCAGTCGGCGATTTTCTTGGAAGCATTGGGAAATGCGCTCGACTCCCAGGCTTTCCCATTTTGTTCTAGTCTTCCCTCGGGTGCTGAACCTGATTCGATAACCAAGCTGCTTCATCCTCGATACCTAATCGATCGCACGAGGGTTCGTGCCGTGCGATCATGGCGTCGCTGAAAATCATTCGTGAAATCGGAGCATGGCTCGAAGCATGCCACACGATATATCCGATGCAATCCTCTCCCATATCTCGAACTTTGCCGTGGGGTTAGTCATTCGAGAATTAGGGAAAGGCAGCAGGGTTCTCGGATCTGGGGTCCTGGTGTCGATAGAAGGCCGCAGTGGCATTCTGACCTGCGGTCACGTTGCGGAAGCATATGAGCACCTTCCGGAAGTCGGCTTAATCCGGTTCGTTGTCGGTGGACAACAGAGGCGCGTGCTTAAGCTCGCCGATACACAAACGATAATTGTGCAAAGCAGTGAGACGTTTTCGGAAGGCAAAGAGGTTTTAGCCCTCGCGTTTACGTCACTGTCGGCCGACGTCGCGTCTTCCTTAGAAGCTCAAGGCGTCTTTCTCAACATCGAGAAGAACCGAGCCAGGATGGAAGCAATGGCACCTGCTGAAGGAAAGCATGTTGACGCCATGCTGGGACTCATTGCGGAGGTCTCGGAAACCCCATTTATTGAAGGGCGAGAGTTCATCAGCCCAATGCGCGGTGTCCTTCACACCCGGCACGTTTGCGCTCAGGAGAAGGGCCTCCTCACGGTCAAAGCGATGCCCTATAATCTACATGAACTACCTGAGTCCTTTGGAGGCATGAGTGGTGGCGGGCGATGGCGCGTCTATTTCGTTGAAGATGATAAGGAGTCTCGAATTGTCGCGACGGTGCTTTGCGGAATTGCGTCATGGCAGATCGACGACACTAACATTGCATGTCAACGATGGGATAGAATTGACCAAGCACTTGTCCCGGCGGTTCACAGTAATATCCGCATCTGACGTTGGTTCCCTCAGGCGCGGCAGTGATGATGCGGCTAATCGAAGCTCTTAAGCTGGCTTGGCGGAATTGGCGGTGCCCAGAGCCACAGAGGCTTCGCGACGGCGCTTTCTCCGCCGATGCTCCGATCACCAGCGCGTCAGAAGATCTCCTCGGCAGGGGTGATTTCGCCAGGGCTCTCGCGCGCGTTCTTTATCGTCACCGTGGCAGCGAAAGCCTAGTGGTCGCACTGCGCGGGGAGTGGGGGTCGGGTAAGACGTCTATCAAGAACCGTGTCGTCGAGGTGCTTTCGCCACCAGGCGAGACCAAGATGCAGGTTGTAACGTTCAATCCCTGGCAATGGGGAACCGACGAGGCAATCACTCGCGCGTTCTTCCGCGAAATTGCGGTAGCGCTAGGCGACGCTGAACAGTCAGTTTTTGCTCGCCGCCGGGCGCATGAGTTTCGCCGGTACGCCAAGACCCTGGAAACGCTGTCGGGCGGGTTGAAGAATGCCGGAAGTCGAGCGTCGAGCGCCGCGGTATGGCTTAGCGGCGTCGGGTTTCTCGTTGCCGGTGGTGTCGTATGGCTCGAGCCGTCAGCAAAAATGCTCGCGACGGCGATGCTCGTCATTGCCGGTGCAGTTCTTATCCTCAGCAGAATTATTGGATTTTTGGGCAGAGATCGCGAGGACGATCGACCACTGGACGTTTCGCGCTTCGACCTGGAGCAGCGGCTCAAGGAAATGCCGCGAAACGTTCTCGTCGTTGTCGACGATATGGATCGGTTGGAAGACGAGCAGATCCGAACCGTCATCAGGCACGTCAAGGCAAACGCGAATTTTCCAGGCTTGACCTATTTACTTCTCTACCAGCGCAACATTCTGGAGCGTGCGTTCGGCGAAGGTGAGGACGGCAGGCAGTATCTCGAAAAGATTGTGCAGGCGGCCTTCGATGTTCCAGTGGTTGAGGGGGAGCGCATCGGCAGGATCGTGCTTGCTGAACTGGAGAAGATTACTCAGCCGCTGCCTAGCGATGGGAAGTTCGATCAGAAGCGGTGGGGTAATATCTGGGTCGGTGGACTCCGGCACTTTTTCAAGACTCTCCGCGATGCGAAGCGCTTCGTCGGTGGAGTTGAAGTTCAGTTTTCGCTTCACAGCGGAAAGCGCGTACTTGAGACGAATCTCATCGACACGGTAGCGCTGGAGGTTCTTCGCTTATTTGAGCCGGACGTCTACGCTGCCATCAGCCGAAGCCGGACCCTCATCACCGGTGCGGCGCGTGAAAGAAGAGAGTCCGACAAGGAGCGGATCAAGGCAATCATCGCGGCAGCCAGACCGGAATATAAGGACGCGGTCCAGTATGTCGTTTCACAGCTCTTTCCAATCGTGGGTTGGGCTTTTGGGGACTCTTGGTACGGGAGCGATTGGGAGGAGGGTTGGTCATCCGAGCGGCGCATATGCTCACCGCGATATTTCGACCGGTATTTTTCGCTCCGACTGCCGGACGGGCAAATATCGGACTCGGAATTTATGGATTTCCTCGAAAAATCCGCGGATCGCGAGCGTATTTCTCAATCTTTTGCGGACTTTGAGAAAAGAAACCTCCTTCCGGAGTTGATGGAGCGACTCGACGAAGCCGCTGTTGGCAAGAAGTTACCGCTTGAGTCCGCGGGCGCTTTTCTCCCTGCTCTTTTTGACATCGCCGAAAACCTCCCAGACAAAATGGGGTTCGGGAAAATGCCCTTCACCAACGCGTGGCGCACGGCTTTTTGGTATTTGAGAGGCGAGGACGATGCGGCAAAGCGCGGACAGGCGTTCCTTAATGCTCTCCGAAAATCCGATTCATTGGCTGTGCCAGCGACCCTTATCAGCCTGGATATGGACGGCAAGGAAAAGGGTGACACCGATTTATTGTTCGCGGCTGACCTGGAGGAGGCGAAGGAAGTCTGGGTTGCGAAATTGCGTGCTGATTTGGCGAGTGGTCTCGAGGGCATGCTCGGTAATAAGCACCTCGTGAATTTCCTCTATCGGTGGCGCGATTTCGAGGGAGTGGATGGCCCTCGAGCTTGGGTCGCTTCTATTGCGACGAAGCCGGAACTCCTTGGGAAGCTATTGGTCGGATTTCTGTCTGAGGGAGTGTCGCATGCGCTCCGCGATCATGTAACGAGCAAGGTGATCTCCTTTCACTGGAGCGCAATCGAGCCTCTGATCGACGTTCCGGCGTTCACCGATGCGGTTAAGGCGCTCGCGCCTGATCCCGGAAGCCCCGAATTTGACGCGCGGGACCGCTTCTTGAAGGCGGCCGAAAAACATGCTGCCGCCGTTGAGGCTGCAAAGGCGAAGGCATCAGACGAGGTAGAAAAGGACGGGACCGACGAGGACAGCGCAGAGGTTAGACTTGTCGATGAGACGGAATCGTAAATCGGCCAAGATGACCGCCTTTCAAGAGGCAAAACTTCAGCGAGGATCGGTTTACTAGTTGTCAATTTTATCAACTATAGCTTGATTTATATGGAATATTTCGAACTGGCGGGCGGTTTGAGGATATGCTAATATATCAATCATGGATAGACAAAAGGGCCAACTCCTAAACCAACTCGACAAGCTCCTACCCGAGGGGTTGGTCGTGGATTCCGCCTGGCTCAAGCGGCACGGCTACTCCACCCAGCTTCAACATCTGTATGTGATGCGTGGTTGGCTCGAACAGCCAACCCGAGGCGTTTTCCGGAGACCGCGTTACGAACTGAGCTGGCAGCAGGTCGTCATATCCCTGCAAGGCATCCTGAACTATTCACCGCTCGTCGTGGGCGGACGAACGGCGCTCGAATTGCAGGGGTACGCTCACTACCTGCCGCAAGCGACGACCCGTGTTCATCTCTACGGTCCCAAGTCGCCGCCATACTGGCTTGATAAGCTGCCGCTGTCCGTCAAGTTCGTCTACCACAATGACCGCCGGCTCTTCAAAAATGATCCCGTCGCGAAGGGCATAAGCAGCGTCCGCTGGAATGTTGAAACCGGCGAGATGACGGATTTTACGGCGTTTCGAGGAGGCGACATAGCTCGACTGAATTGGGGGCAATGGGACTGGCCTCTAACCTTGTCAACGCCCGAGCGCGCCGTTTTCGAACTGCTCGACGAATTGCCCAACAACGAAAGCTTTGAACAGGTCGATGTCCTGCTTGGTGGCCTTGCCAATCTTCGCCCCGATCGCTTGCAAAAGCTCCTGAAAGATTGCGCAAGCATAAAGGTGAAGCGTCTCTTCTTTTATTTTGCCGACCGTCACAACCATGCCTGGCTCAAACGGCTTAACAAGGAAGCCGTCGATCTTGGGCACGGTAAACGCATGCTCGTAAAAGGTGGTGTTCTCGATCCGACCTATCACATAACGGTGCCGGGAGACCTCGATGGCGTTCGCTGACACTTACAAAAAACAGGTCGCGCTGTTGCTGCGCACTCTCCCATTTGTCACGGAAGAGAAGTGCTTCGCCCTGAAAGGGGGAACCGCAATCAATCTTTTCGTCCGCGACTTGCCGCGTCTCTCGGTCGATATCGACCTAACCTATGTTCCGGTCGCGCCGCGAGCCGAATCCCTTGCCGACATCGATGCAGCCATGAAACGCATCGTCGCCAAGATCAAAGAGAAGATCCCAGGGGCACAGGTCCATGAGACCCGTAAAGAGGACACGATCGTCAAACTGGTGGTTCGCTCGCAGAACGTCCAGATCAAGATTGAAGTCACGCCTGTGCTGCGTGGCTGCGTCTTCGAACCGGTCGTAACTTCCGTGCGTCCCGCCGTTGAGGAGGCATTCGGATTCGCTGAGGCTCGCACGGTTTCTTTTGCTGACCTCTATGGCGGGAAAATCGTCGCCGCCTTAGATCGCCAGCATCCGCGTGATTTATTCGATATTCGCGATCTGCTTGCCAATGAAGGAATCACCGATGAACTCCGCAAGGCCTTCATCGTCTATCTCTTGAGTCACGACAGACCGATGTTCGAGGTGCTTGGCTCGCCTCAAAAAGATATCAGCGATGAATTCCTTCACGGCTTCGAGGGTATGACGGACAAACCCGTTTTGAAGTATAACCTTATCGCCGCGCGTAAGACCCTGGTTGAAGAAATTGTTGGCAAGATGCCAGAGGCTCACCGGAAATTTCTCGTATCGTTCGAGCGCGGCGAGCCTGATTGGGATCTCCTCGGCATCCCCGCTGCCGCCGATCTGCCTGCCGTCAAATGGCGTCAGCAGAATCTCGACAAGCTTTCGAGGGAAAAGCGCGCGGAGCTCGTTGCGGCCCTGGAAAAGGTTCTCTTCAAATAA
Organism: Bradyrhizobium iriomotense; assembly: GCF_030160715.1. Taxonomy (GTDB): domain Bacteria; phylum Pseudomonadota; class Alphaproteobacteria; order Rhizobiales; family Xanthobacteraceae; genus Bradyrhizobium; species Bradyrhizobium iriomotense. The sequence goes on along the minus strand of NZ_BSOW01000028.1, from coordinate 120,475 downwards.
GCCTCGCGCCCGCCTTACCGACGCGACATGCCTTTCAGCTCCTTGCGACGCTCTGCCATGAGATGTCGTGCTTCAGCCGCATCGAATCCGGCTTGCTCAAGCTGGTCGATCGTCCCCGACAGTGCGGCGATTTGAGCTTGAATCTGAAGTAGCTTGACGGGGCGCTGCTCCTGCCCCTTGATGTACCGGCTGAGAAGCGACTTCCGCGCGCGCAGCATTGAACCTAATCTGAAGATCGGCAGTTTCGAAGTCTCTGCCAGATAATACACCTTGCGCCGAAGATCCCGCGATCAAATTGCGCTCAATCTTTCGCTCGATCGCCGCTTCGTTTCGTTCATGGGCTATCTCGCACCGGTCGGCGCGATTGATGTCTCCAACTCCAATACGCCTGCCGTGGTCGACCCGACAAACTCGGTGACCGCGAGCGATTTCCGCGTTGTCGCGACCGTCGATGAGAATGGCAGTTTCCGTTTCACCAAGACCAACGCCTATAGCGGCAACAATGGGCGTGCCGCGATCCTGAAAGACAAGCAAGGCGCCAACGTATTCTACACGGTCGGCAACGCCGGCAATGGCGGCAATCCGCAGCCGAACGGCATCATCATTGCCGCGGGTGCACAGCTCGTGAAAGAAGCGCGCGTTCCGCTCGCGCAGCAGCCCGATCCCGGCCTGCCGACGCCGGTCGGTAGCTTCAACGTCACCCAGCTCGGGCTGAAGGCCGACAAGACCGGCAAGGACACCAACTTCCGCGGCCTCACGGTCTTTAACAATGTCATCTATATGACGAAGGGCAGCGGCAGCAACGGTGTCAACACCGTCTATTTCATCGACAATTCCGGCTTCGACGCCAACGGTAAACCGCTGGCCTGCCCAAATGGCGTAGGCGCTGCCAAGCGCGACCGCAACGTTGCCGACGACTGCGACCGTCTACACCGCCGCGCAGCTGCAGACGCTTGGTGTGACGCCCTACAACATGTGCGTGCTGAAGGGATTTCCGACCAATCTGGCGAAGACCGCGACGACCTTCCCGTTCGGAATCTGGTTTGCGAGTCCCAAGACGCTTTATGTCGCCGACGAGGGCGACGGCACCGCTACCTACAGTTCCGGCGCCAACACCTACACGGAGGCTGCGGCGCAGACCACCGCGGGTCTGCAGAAATGGGTGTTCAACGACGCGACCGGCTCCTGGACACTGGCGTATACGCTGCAGGCCGGCCTTGATCTTGGCGTGCCCTATACGGTCGAGAACTATCCGACCGGCACCAACAGCGTGACCGGCCTTCCCTGGTCACCAGCGACCGACGGGCTCCGCAACATTACGGGGCGCGTCAATCGGGACGGTACCGCAACCATCTGGGCGATCACCTCGACCGTGAGCGGCAGTGGCGACCAGGGCGCCGATCCGAACAAGCTGGTGAAGATCACCGATAAAATCGCCGCCGCCACACTGCCCGCGGGCGAAAGGTTCATTACGGTGCGTACTGCTCGCTTTGGCGAAGTGCTCCGCGGCATCTCGTTCACGCCCGGGACCGACTTCGATTACGACCAGCGGGCTGACGAGCGCGACGCCTGCGCCCGCGACCAGGGCAAGAGCGATTGCCACGACGCGGACTGATCGTTCGGGTTGGGCGACGTCGCGCTTGTCGCGACGTCGCAACTCCATGCCAGGCCATTTACGGTTATTTGCTGAATCGCTTTGCGTGGGAATAACGCCGCGAGCTGTGCCGAGCGTGCGCGGTTGGCTGTTGTTCCAAGCAAGGTCCACATGAAAAGGATATAAGTCCTGAGTCGGCTTTCATACTTCTAGCGACCGAGTCATGTTGGTCGCATATTGACAACGTAGATCGCGGGCTTTGCCTTTGTTCTTATGTTGCCGGCAATGGAGACCGGTGCATGTGCACAATCATCCAATCAGATCCGCGTTTAGCAACTACGAACGTCACGCGGCCCTTGCCAACCGTTTGTTGCCCGTCTTTCGTGCCCGTGATGGTGTCAAACCCCACGATCACGACCGTGCTGTCATCGATCACCGTGGCTTCCGAACTGTCGAGGATGGCGGTGCGGGGCTTGTCGGAGTTTAGTGCCACGTCAAAGTATTTGCGGATCTGTTCTGGTTTCGTCAGCACGGCTTTTCCCAATGTCCCAATCATCAAGGCATCTGGCGCATAGAGGTTGACGATTGCATCGACTTCGCCATTGGTGAACGCCTTGCCCCACTTCTCTACCACTTGGTAGGCATCCTCCTTCGGTCCGGCATGAGCGGTCGCGACCGAGGCGACTAGCGCGACTGCCGATAGGAAAGTCCGCATGAAAAGCTCCTTTCAAAAATCACATGCTTACACTTGGCCAGCGCAAAGGACAGTCTCGCTGGCAACGTCCATACCATGCCGGCTCGCCGCCTCACTCCGGCCCTTGGCCCAACAAGTCAGCCGCGACGGTGTAGGTGTCTGGCCGGCGGCCTTTGAGGACACGACGGCGCAGCACACCAGAACCTGACGCCGAATTCTCAGTTGCGCTTATCTTTGACCAGCGTGGCGACGGCTGCGGATCACTACCGCGCTGGCGCGCGCATGGATGCCGGCTGGCCTGGCAACTTCAGCCTGGGCCCTACCTCGGTCAGCTTGCCGCTCGTGAGCTGAAACACCTGCAGGTCCTTCTCGAAATAGTTGGCCACATACAGGTAGTCGCTGTTCGGACTGTAAGCGATACCCTCCGGCAGGCCGCCGAGCGGCGCACGCGCAGTCACCGTCAGCTTACCATCGGTGCCGATCGATATCAGAACGAGTTCGCCGGTTTTGGTCTTGAACCAGTCGCTGTCTTTTGCCGCAGTGCCGAGCAGCAGCGGGGTGGCTGCGGTCTTCCCATCCGGCGCGATGGCGAAGCCTTCGGGTCCGGTACCAGGGGTCATCACGTCGACCACGTGGGGATGGGGTCCGGTCGCTTCGATAATCACCTCGGCATCGGCGTTGTTCTTCTGTGCGCCGGTGTTCGAGGCGATGACGTATTTGCCGTCTGGTGTGATGTCGATGTTGTAGGGATTGAATGCCGATGGAATGTCCATCGACTTGTCGTAGGTCACGTTTTGTCCGTCGATCGTCAACACGCCAATCTTGTTTGCAAGGTTAAGGCAGACAAAGGCGCGTTTGCCGTCGGGTGCGATGACGACGGCGACAGCTTGTTGCTCCAGCGGTACCTCGCCTACGACCTTGACCGTCAAGCCCTGTATCGAGACGACAGAGACACTCTTGCTATCTCGATTGGCGATCAACGCGAGATCGCCCTTCTTGGAGATCGAGAGACCGGACGGCTGCCGCCCCACGGTAACCGTGTCGATCAATTTCGGCGGGTCGGTGGTGAGGTCAATCACGTACAGCTTGTCATCCGGAACCGGCTTCCAGGCGTTGCCGTCTTGGACGTGAACCACGGAATTGGCAACCAGGCCAAGCTTGCCGTCAGGTGTGATCTGCAGGTTGGTCGGCGGGCCCAGCAGCGAATTCGACAGCGGCAGGCTGGCGCGGATCCTGGGTTTGGCGGGCTCGGAGATATCCACGACCAGCACGGCGTCATCACCCGGAGCGCCGTTCATCTGCCCCTCGGGACCATAGGTGATCTTGCTGTCAAGGCCGATCAGGATATCGTTGGTTCCGGCCAGCGCCAGGCTGCTGTCGACGAGGCCGGCCAGGCACATGGCACAAACAGCAATGCGTAAAGTCATGATGCGTTGTCTCCAGATGAGCCTGATCTGTCACCGTGCTCTCAGCAGTGTATCAGGCATGATTCGGAAATCTTCCTGCCGCTTTGCATGGCAGCAGCAGACCCGCAGTATTGCTCTCAGACGCCAGCTTCGGGCCGGCCTCCTGAGCCGACGGAGGGATGACCGATAGCTCTGCCCTGCTCACGGCTATCGCGGCTGCAGTTTAGCTAGCGCTGCGACCAGAGCATTCTGGAGCACGGTCTCGTCAATCGTGACAGGATCTTCGGCACGAACATCTTTCTTCACGAGATCGGCGACCGGCATTGTCAGCGGCAGCAACGAATTGGTGCTGTGCCAGCCCTTGATCCAGTGCTCTGGCCAATTGCCCCAGGAGTTGAGCTGCCCAAGACCGTCAATGTTGCCCATGACCTGGTTGTAGTCGGCGTCAGTCTCCTCCTGAATCACGCAGCCGAACGTGGTGACATGCAAGCGGCGGGTGCGTTCGGCCGGCAGACTGCGGACGGCGTTCTGAATGCAGAGTGCGCCCTTGCTGTGGCCGTAGAGGCGCTCGATTTGTTCGGCGCGCTTGAGAACTTCGTGCAGGATGTCGCTCTCCGGGCTGCCGGTCCGGAAAGCTTCATCGCCGATGGCGGTAGAGGCCAGGTGCCGCCCGACCTTGGCGAGTTCCCAGCCACCACTTGCGAGCAATTGTTGAGACACGCGCCGTGCGAAGTCGTGAACACCGAAGCCGAACCACCCGCCGAGTGCTTGCGGAATGATGTCGGCAAGCCCATAGCCGGGCACGATCGCCGCGACCGGTTGGCGCAGCGACTCCGACACGTTCCAGGCAAAGGCCGCAGAACCCAGCGCCGAGCTGCCGACGCCCGTCACGGTGATGATCTTGACAGGCCTTGGCCCGCCACCCCGGCTGGGCCTGAAAGACAGTCCATCCTGCAAGAAGTTCTGCACGTCATCGTAGGTCTGAACAAAAGGGGCATGGTGCGCGTCGATCACCAGTATTGTGCCTTCGGGATTGGCTTGCGCACTCAGATTGATGATTTTGGCGGCGGCTTGTGCGGCGGCGAGGTTGATTTCTGCAGACGCCGCCAGCTGCGGGGTCGAGGTGGTGGTCACCAGAATGCCTCGCGTCAAGAGGCGCAGCCCGAGCAAGCCGACATCGTAGAACAGCGCGTCCGCCAGAGTGTTGGTTTGCCGGAATGCCCACAGCAATGGCTCGACCAGCTCGCGGGGGATCTCAAATTTACTGAGGTCGGGTTTTGCAGGCGTCGGAGAAAAATCGGGGGCCTGGGAGCCCAGGGCCAATTCTATCCATTTTGGAAGAACAACATCAAAAAAAGGCAGCATTGGCCGCGGTAAGGATGGAGCTCTGGTATCGAGCATCGCGCTCTCCTCTATGCAATTATCCCGGTTCAAAAAGTACCGCATAATCTCGCGACACACTGTTACAGTTGAATGCAGCTCGTATGAACAATTCGACGAGACATGCGCGGCGGTCGATTTCTTGCGCGGTCTCGGCCCTTCCGGTTCAAGCTCGAAAAACTGCAGCAACAAACTCTAGCCTTTTCCTCTTGATTCAAGTTCTATTGCGAGACACACTTGTCGCACGGTTCGCTGGGGAGCTCGCGATGGATACTTTTTGTATACTGTACCGGTTTGTGCGCTGGTCGCGCTTTTACTGATCTACTACCTTCCGAGGCGTCTCATTCCGGCAACTCGCTCCTCCCGCCAAGAAGATCTTATCAAGACAGTCGAGTCCCGAAACGAGGTAAGAAAGACATATGCTCAGCTGTTCGCTGGCGCCTCGTTCGTGGTGACGTTCTTACTTTCGATCTACAATTTTAATCGAGACTACAATCAGAAAGCGAGGCAATCAGCCGCCGAGCAATTCATAAAGACGTCGACGTTCGTGCAGGCGACCGACGACGCGCAATGGACGCATGTAAACGCCTTTGAGATTATGGCGCTAACTGCTCGTGAGGACGGCAGCTTTAATCCCGCCGTATTTGGGACGATGGCGCAATTCATCCTCAAAATCTCGAAGAGCTCCTGCAAGCAGAACGGCGACAGCAAGGCTGACTACCAAATGTCTCCCGAGTTGCAGAGAATCGCCCAGATCTTTGCTGGGAATAACGTTCCGGATCCTTGGGGCAAGACGATGAATATGGCGGGCGCATGCCTGAGCCGCGTGCAATTGCGCGACTCCGAGGGGCTGCAGCAGTTATATCTCAAGGACGCGCAACTGATTGGAACAGAATTCGTTAACTCGAATCTTCGAGGTTCTGACATCCAAGACGCTAAAGTGGGAATTGACCTGACTGATTGGTGGGAAGATCCAACAGTCCGAGCAGAGGTCGAGAATCGCGGCTACGATGCGGCCAACAGATTATTCGACAAGAGTCATCGGTGGCATTGGGCAATTTTTCAAGGAGCAACGCTCGATAGCATCGTAGCAAACCGAGCACATCTAAAGAGCGCGATCTTTTACTCTGCATCAATGAAGAACTCGAAGTGGGTAGATGCGGACTTGTCCTTTGCTGACCTGGGGGCGCGAACTTGAAGGGAGCCAACCTGAACCGAACTAAATTCAAAGTCGCTAGCCTCCGGTCGACCTCCCTGGAAGACGCAGATCTGACAGGCGCGAAGTTTGAACAAACGAACATGCTGGGCGCGTTCTTCGCCAACACCAACGTCACCGGCGTCGATTTTGGATCTGTAGAACTGAGGCGGGCGCAGCTAAGCGGGATGTGCATTTCCCCCGGAGGAAAAAGGCCGATCCTTCCCAAAAGGTACGATCATTTCGATGTTCCTGTGTGCTGCACGAACCCCTTGGCTCGCTGGTTCGCATTATCAAGAGCCGCCTTGGCGCAAGCGCTTTGCTCGGAGTGATTTGGATCCAACACCTCGCCATTCCAGTCGACCAGAAGTACGTGCTCATTTGCCGGCTTGGCAGTATACGTCGACTCAATTGCTGGCAAAATGGAGATCAGAGTCTTCGGCGCATAAGGTGTCCCGTCAATCCCCTTCTTGGTCCAGAGACGCTCGATCGCAGAGATGTGGACCATCTCGTTCAAGGACTTCGAATGCCGGTCGACGCCAACGGCGACTTCGTACGTTTGCAGTGAGGCAATTTCCCTGTTGGATATGGCCCGCCAGGATCTCGGGTATAGCTTATAAACTCCTCGGCGCGAGTTATGGATCCGGGATTCGCTCCAACTGCTAGGTGACGCGCTTCTTATCCAGCGATCCGGGACAGGGAGGTCCTTGAAGAAGGTACGTAACCGCCTAAGCAGCCAGTCCAGCGTTATATGATCGGCCCGATCATGGGCTGCCTTCAATTCGGTAGAACGCAAATAGCCGCCGCCGATATCAGCGTGGGCCCCTGAGAACCATACCTGTTCGGTGACGGTATTGATCTTCTTAAATGGCGCGGGGCGCCAGACGGTTGCTTGAAAAGGCCATCGATTTTCGTCGATGGCCAAGGCTTGCAAATTGACACGCGTGATTGATGGAAGTTCAACGCCGTGGAATTCGTAGCGCTCGCGATTGGACCGCACGAACGCTTCCAACGGAATCCCCAACGAACCGACCGTGTCAAAAACTGCGAGGCAATCGATCCTTAGATTGTCGCCATCATGCATTAATGGCTGCAGGCGGTGCCATTCGGCTGCTCGCGAGCTGTATGGGACGACGCGTCACGCTAGCTGCGCACTCGACAGCGGTTCGTGGTCTTTCTCTGGCGCGAATTAGCGGCCGCGCTTGTGCAGTCCATGATAGCGGCCACGGTGGAATCCGATTTGCCGCGTGGTGCTGCGCTCGGGTCCATGGCGACGGCCGATGCGATGGACATGCCAGCACCTGCCGGGGGTGTCGCCCGAAGCGTGGGCTGAAGCGCGTGCTGCGTATTACGAGACGGTGAAGGTCAATCTTCAACCGGGCATCGTTACGCACATGATGAAGGGAGATCGTCTCGTTCTGCATCGGCCGCAGAGTCCCAACACAGTACACGACGCGCTAGCCAAGAGCTTGTCGCGGGAGGCGGCTAAAGCCGCGGGTTCGTCAGCGGAAGACGTTTCGGGCGATTATTCGCAGACATCTTTCAGCGCTTCGCGTCTCGCGCAAGAGCTTCCGTGGCGGATCAACAAGCGCAGACGTTCCGCCATCGTTGAGCCGTTCTACCAAGCGGTGTTTGTCGCTTGGCTCGAAGAGGCTTGCGAGACGGGGCGCGTGCGTCTTCCGGAAACCGAACGGCAAGCTCTATTTGGTCGAAGAGATGCGGGAGCCAGCGGCCGTCTACGGGGCGCGATGCCCAACCTACCCCAATTGCACGGGGGGATGCGGCCTCGGCTGTGCTCATGAGGTCGAGCCCGACGAGGGACGGAAGCGTGAAGTCGTAAGGGCTCTCAGCCGCAAGCATGCAATAGCTTGGCTGATCAACCACCCGACGCGTCGCCCAGGTGCAGCTGCCACCGAACGTGAGCGCGCTGAACGGCTTTTGTCTGCGGCCTGAGTGCGGCAGAGCGTTGTTCTCGGTCTTGACGGCAAGCGGCCCACACGGGCCGCTTTTCGTTTGTAAATTTCCGCGCGGGGCTCGTCAGCTTTTGGAAAGCTAGCCCGAATACACAGCCATTAAGATTAGCGGTGCGTGGTAGGGACAGCGCCTCCCCTGTGGTACGTACGCGCGGGGGCTTAAGCGCCGAGTCACGTCACCGCTAATCGCAGCGCGGGCGCGGTAGGGACAGCGTCTGATGCCCAACTGAACGGCGCCGAGTCGCGCCCGCGCTGCTTCCGGAGGCTGATCGCCCAACCGCTGGCGACGACCAGTCCTGGTAGTTGTGCCAAAACTTTTTCGGGACGATACATTCGGCCGTCAGCTTCTGGGCTTGAGGCTGGCCATGTTGAAGTTGGCGGCGCGTGGTAGGGACAGCGCTGTATCTGACAATGGGCGCCGAGTCACGTGGCCGCTAACTTCTACTATGGGTCCGAATGGACGGGGACAACCAACGGGATAAACCTTCGCCTGCCGAGCTGGGGCGTTCGGAACGGATACTACTTGCCAACCAGATCGCCCCTCGGGGTCTCACCAAGGCCGATGCGGCTGCCTACTGCGGCTGCTCCGAGGGGGCGTTCAACACGTGGATGGACACAGAAGGGCATAGTGCCGGGGGCGATCCCCGGCACGCAGCGTTGGGATCGCAAGGCGATTGACTGGTATTTGGACCGGGCTTCCGGTCTGCCTACCGGGGCGACCGCGTCGAGCGATCCGCTGGCAGACTGGTTGGCTTCTAAACGTGCGGGCCGTTGACGCCGCCACGAATGCTCAATACAGCCCCACCAAATCCGGTAGTTGAGGCGACCGCGTCAGTTTGCAAAGATTCGGGCCGCTTCAACGTTTCGATAAGTGGCGATGCCGGAGGAAACTTTATGGCTCGTTTCCGCTTCTTCGTCACGCTCCATAAAGATAGAGGCCAGTGGATTGTTGTGCTGAATGGCGCGCACTCCGTCCCGTACCCCACTCAGAAAGAGGCGATCCGCGTCGCGGTCGACGCAGCCTACAAGGAGGGTGCGTCAGGACACGATGCTCAAGTTCTAGTTCAAGACGAGGACAACGAAGTTAGGACCGAGTGGACATATGGCCACGACCCATACCCACCGGCGGGCTAATCGCGTTGACCTGCTGGCCCGACAGGCATGACCACGTCCTCAGCCGCCGCCATTCGTACCGGACTTGGGCCGGATAGGCGCATTTGCCTCAGGCCTGGGCGGCGGCGATCGAGGTGAGACCTCGCATTGCCTCGCCCTAATTGTTACCAGATGCTGAGCCGTTGCCTCACGTAAATTGCTCCCTTGGATCGGGAACGAGCGGGGGGCGAAGATGGGGTGGCTGAGCATGGCAACGCGGAAGGAACTGACGGCGGCAGCAGGCGCGCGCTATCGGCGTTCGGATCGCGCGAAGAAGACGCGGATATTGGACGAGTTCGTCGACATCACCGGATTCCATCGCAAGCATGCAATGCGAGCACTTCGAGGTCAGGAGGACGCACGCCCAGGCCGGCGGGCGCGACGTCGGGTCTATAATGAGGCAGAACACAACGCGCTCGTGCTCCTTTGGGAAGCTCAGACCGGATCTGCGGCAAGCGGCTGAAGGCGTTGATGCCTGCACTGATTGAGGCGATGGAACGGCACGGCCACCTCGACCTTGCCCCCGAGATCCGCGACAAGCTTTTGGCGATGAGCGCTGCGACGATTGACCGCGCATTGGTGCGGATTCGAGAAGAATTAGGTCACAAGCGGCGGCGGCACCCAGCGCATTCCCTGCGTCGCAGTGTTCCGATACGGACGTCGGGAGATTGGAACGATCCGGCGCCGGGGTTCGTCGAGGCTGATCTTGTGGCGCATAGCGGTCCATCTGCGCGCGGCAGCTTCATCCAGACCCTCGTGCTCACCGACATCGCTACCGGCTGGACGGAGTGCGCCCCTCTGATCGTGCGCGAACAGACGCTGTTGAGCACGGTGTTGACGGAATTGCGCAAACGATTGCCTTTTGCGCTGCTCGGCCTCGATACCGACAATGATACCGTGTTCATGAACGAGACGCTGAAAGCCTACTGCGAGGCGGCCAACATCGTCTTCACGCGTTGCCGTCCCTACCGGAAGAATGACCAGGCGTTCGTCGAGCAGAAGAACGGCGCGGTCGTACGCAGGATGGTCGGCTATCGTCGGTTCGAAGGCCTGGAAGCGGCCGAGTTGCTGGCTGAACTCTATCGATCAGCGCGGCTGTTCGTAAACTTCTTCCAACCCTCGTTCAAATTGATAGCCAAGCAGCGCGACGGTGCTCGTGTGCGCAAGAAATACAGCGCGCCGACAACACCCCACCAGCGGTTGGCCGAGGACGCCCGCACGCCTGACGCGGTTCGCCACCATCTCCAAGAAATCTATGCCGCTCTCGACCCGGTCGCGTTGTTGCGAGATATCCGCGTTGCACAGGAGCGTCTTGCGGCGCTCGCGGATACCCAGCCTATCGCCCATCCTGCTGCGGCATCGCAACCGATCGATCTCTTCCTGGCAAGCCTACGAACCGCCTGGAAGGGCGGAGCTATGCGACCGACGGATCGGCCAATCGTGAACGCGAAAAGAGGCCGACGTCGTCCCGATCCGCTCATCCGGGCAACGCCAGATTTGCGAAAATGGTTTGAAGCTGAGCCCTGGCGGACTGGCAGCGAACTGCTTTGCCGGTTGCAGGTGGAATATCCTGGAGCCTATCCGAACAAGCTTCTTCGAACGCTTCAACGGCGGCTTAAATCCTGGCGCAGCGAGCAAGCGAATGCGTTGCTGTTCGCTCCTACGGAGAAAATGCCGCCAGGACCTGAGGTCACGACAACCCAATGATGTGCCAAGTGCCAGCGGAGGAGGCCGGGCGCTCCGAAATCCTGGCCATCTCCGCACCCGGCCTCCTCCTCAATCCAAGCCGGGAGCAAATTAAATGAGGCAATCGATCGCCCTCGGGAGCACCCATACCTGAGGCAATACGCGCTCTCATCCTGATTGTCGCGCCATACAGGCCCACATGAGATCGGCAGCAACCAATCCTGGTAGGTGCCGTGCGGACCTCTCGACGATACAGTTTGGTGGCCCCCGTGGATTACACCGCCGACCCCAGCCTGGGGGCCTGAGGTGGTCAGCTTTGCCCGTGGGCTACGAGGTAAGGCTGGCCACTGAAGTTTGTGGCGCGTGATAGGGACAGCGCTTAGGCGTGAGCGCCGAGTCACCGCCGCTTAACTTCGCCGGCAGCGCGGGCGTGGTAGGGACAGCGTCAGAGTCTCAATCTCCCCACCAAGACGCCGAGTCACGTCCGCGCTGCCTTTTTTTCTCAGCAAAAGACGTGCCGACCAATCCCGGTAGGTGGCTCGTATCCCTTTCAGCGGTACAACTTGGCTAATCCTGGGGCGCGGGAAATAACTCAGGAGGCCGAGGCAATGTACTTTCAGCTGTACCGTGACGCGCATAATGAATGGCGTTGGACGTTATACGAACGCAAAATTGCCGCTTCCGGCGTAAGGCTACCACAACAAAGTTGATTGCCTTGCTGCCATTGAGCTTGTGAAGAGTACGGACGCCAGTACTCGCGTGCTGGAGTAGCGCTGCGGAAGGGATGGCAAACGAAGAGTTTTGCGGGCCAGGTCATCGTGGCAGCGCAAGGGTGTGTACATGTCAACTCCCACGCCGGTGGTACACGTTGGCGAAAGCTCGCCTGAACAGGTTGCCTTTAAGCTGATGGAAAGGGTTGCCGTCGTGGAGCGAAGGTCGCTAAGTTATCCCGACCACGATGATCTAAAGCCAGGCTGGACCGCTGCGGATCGCAAGTGGATTCTCGACACATACGCGGAATGCCTAAGGACTGTGAGGACTCCCAGCCAGCGGTGACGGGGGTTTGTATGTACGTGTCTGGACTTGCGAAGGCGTTCGCGGTCTACGGGGCGGCAGTCGTGACGAGAGTGTCAGAGAAAGCCGCCCACATGCTTCGCGATAACTTTAGTCGCTTCGCGCTTTTCTTCGAATATGTGCCAACGGGCGTAGATGCCGGTCACGCCCTTGTCGTTGTGATTCAAGAGTGCCTTGACGTAGTCGACTGGTAGCCTCGCCGCCTGCACGATTGTTGCGGCCGTCACATCTCATCCTGTCCGATCTCGTCCCGAATCAATTCGAATAGCTTCCGCATGTCACTCAAGCCGCATTTCCTTGTCGCCCCGCCGGAAGTACGAACTCAGGACGTGCAGTTGATGCGCGGCGATCTCGTCGCGCGTCAGTTCGGAGGTAGCCTGGAAGTAGGCCCGCATGTCCGCCAGGAAGGAGCGCGCGATTTGCGGGGGCACTTTGAGGGGCTTGCGGGCGATCATCATGGCCGAGTCTATGGGCGCGGCTTCCGCGTGCTGATTCCGCTCGATGTTGCCCACCATTCCGGGATGATGTCGCCCGGGGTGACGAGGCCTCTTCTGGCTCCGCTACGGTCCCGCCTTTCGGCTTTGCGAAGGGGACCTGGATGCCGACGGAGAGGTTTGCGATGCGCCATGTGCGCGATGTGATCAGATTGAAGTCGGCCGGGATGCCGACCCGCGAGATTGCGCGGCGGGTCGGAACGGCACCTTCGACGGTGCGGTTGACGATCCGCCGGTTCGAGGCGGCGGGGCTGACCTGGCCGTTGCCCGACGACGTCACCGACACGGTGCTGGAGGCCCGGCTGTTCGCCAGCGCCGGAGCCGGTCCCGGCACCCGGCGGGGCCATCGGCGGCAGCCCGAGCCGGACTGGGCGGCGGTGCATCGCGAGCTCAAGCGCAAGCACGTGACGCTGTCGGTCCTGTGGGAGGAGTTGCGATCGAGACCTCCGAGTTCTCCGAGCAGCGTGGCATCTGCAATGGTATTGCCGGCGTCGTCCAACAGGCTGTTGTGGGGGAGTTTGATCCGGGAGAAGCTTCGGACGCCCCCGAAGATCTCGAGTTCGGCTTCTATCCGCATGGTCGGATAAGGGTGCAGAAAGTTGAACCGGCTTTGATGGTGGATCCCGTAAAACAGGTCCATGCACGCCGACATAGCGGTGGATTTACCGGCCTCGTTGGGACCATATACGATGTGCAGGTCAGGGGCGCCGGCGGAGCGCTCTCCGAAATCGATGACGGCGTCCGTGAACTTGCCGTAGCGTCGAAGTCCGAGCTTTCGAACGCGCATCAGCGCACCTCCTGCGCGCTGCCGGCGGCAAATCGCGCCAGCACCTCTTCGGATCCCTCGCTGGCGAGCCGCCCGATGAGCAGGTCGAGTCCGGTGTCGTCCGGAGCCAGGCTGCGTCGACATTCCGGGGGGAGCTGCGAGAGAAGGTCGTTGACGATTCCGTCCGCTTCGGTTCGAAAGGCTTCGGAGCCAACGACTTCGTCGCTCATCGTCCTTCGCAGCGCTTCGACGGGGTCCGCGCTCTCGGTCGAATCGACGACGGGCCGTCGGCAGTCGATATCGATCTTCTCGATCCATGCGTTGCCTATCCTCTCCGCCCGGGCCTCAGCTTCCGTGCGAAGGAGATCGGCGTCGCGCCGGATGTTCCAGGCTATCGATGTCACTCCCGAAACGCCAAGTCGGGCGACGAGGTGGTCGGATGCCGATCTGCTGGTGGCCTCTCCGAGGGCCTTCTCGATCCGAGCGGCTAGGTCCGACCACGATGCCACGCCGGAGGCGTCGACGGCGACGCGTTCGAATTGCGCCAGGCTGACGATGCGCTCCTCCATCGTGATGGACCCGTCGTCTAGTACGCTGGCCAGCGTCACGGATTTGGGACCGTGTTCGCCCACGTCGCGCCCTTGCGGAATGCCCGGCATCACGACCGCACAGGGGCCTTCCGTCGCCGAACGTTTGTGGATGTGCCCGAGCGCCCAGTATCGGAAGCCTGAAGCGAGAAGGTCCGCCGTGCTGCACGGCGCGTAGACGTCGTGAGGGGGCGAACCGTCCAGACTGGTGTGCATCAGGCCGATGTTGACGACGCCGGCGAAGGGCGGCCGGTACTTGGCGAGAAGGCTTTCTGGGGCCTGTGGCTTCGCGAAGCTAAGGCCGTGGATCGCGATCGGTCTTTCTCCGCGATCCCGCGGGACCTCGACGGCGTCGGCCCGGCCGCCGAACAGGTGGACGTTTTCGGGAAGGACGAGTTCCTTCGTTATCTTCGACAGGGCGTCGTGGTTGCCCCGGATGATGAAGACCTTGATGTCTGCTGAATCCAACCGACGAAGTTGCTCGGCGAGAAAGCGGGCCGTCTTCATCGAGGTCTGCTCGCCGTCATAGAGGTCGCCGGCCAGCAGGAGGGCGTTCACCTGTTCGTCGAGGCACAAGTCGACGATACGCGAGAAAACCAGGCGGCTGGCGTTGCCGACAAATTCCGCGAGCCGTGGATCGCGCAGAGCGAGCGAACGCAGCGGCGAGTCGAGGTGGATGCCGGCGTTCGCGACCGAAGAGTTTCTTTCGAAGGCGATTCACATGGTGCCCCGAGACACGCGGCTCATGCACCAGGATCGCGAGTGGATACGCAAGACGACCGGCTATCCCTGGCCAGAGGAACGTCCCACCGTCGACGACATGCCTCGCCTCTACGAGGAGGCGTTGAGGTATCCTGCGCTCCGTCCGGGACACGCTTAAGGGACACTCATCTTCGGACCGCAATGTTCCGCCTCTGGCTGTCGGACTCCACACGCCGCTGCTCTGGCTCCCGAACATGACCTGGACTGGCGGCTGGACGCCTTCTCCGTACAACGAAGAGCGGGTCCTGCAGGAAATCACGAACGCGAAGATCCCGCTGAAGGGCAGCGATCCCGGAGCGGCGATCGCGAGCGCGTTCGAAGCACGGCGGGGGGAGTCCGCTTTCGTGCCCGCATACATGCTTGTGAACATCGCGCATTGGTTCGGCGTGAGAGAAGCGACCACGGAAGCCTTGCGAGGCAAGCTGGACGCCGACCGCGAAACAAAGAAGAGCCAAGTCAAGTCGCGGTTGGCGGCAGCCGAGCGCATGATCGAACGTATGCGCCGTATGGCGGTCGGCTCGCTGGATCAGTCGGCCCGACTGAAGGAGGCGCTGTCGACGGTCAATCCGAACAATTTGCCGGCCGAATTGTCGCCTTCCTTCCTGCCTGAGGCCATGGCAGGTGACCGCGTCGAGGACTTCAATTCGGCGTTCGCCAGAATACGGGAAGTCGAGGTCGAAGCGCAGCGGGAAGCGGGTTGGATACGCAATAAGGTCGCTCACTTCGACTTAATCGATCCGGAGGTCGTTTCACGCTTATCCGATTTCTATGAGGCGACGATCGGCGACGTCGACTTCGACATCCCGGGCTGGAACTGGCCGCGCTGCGGACAGAGCATGACGCTCACGGTCGGTCCTTCCGGAGCCGGGAAGTCCACCTGGTCGGCCGCGCAGGGGATCGAGGTGATCTCTTCAGACGAAATCAGAAAGGAACGGAGTCCGGACGGCGAAGTGCCGGGTGCGCAGTCCGAGATATTCCACGAAGTTCGCATGCGCAGCGCGAAGGTCCTCGGCAACGGTCGATCGGTCATCGTCGATGCGATGCACATCGAACCGGATGATCGACTTCGCCAGTTGGCGATAGCCCCCACTGACGTTTCGAAGAAGTACGCGCTCATCGACCGGCCCCTCGCCGACAAGCAGCGGGACGGCGGTTGGAGAGGACAAGAAGGTCTCGTCAACAAGTATCACCGCCTGTTCGCCGACCACGCGGGCGCTGCGCTGGCGGGGGACGGAAGAGGAGACGTCGAGGTCATCGACCTCCGGATGCAACAGAGCGAAGGAAGCACCGGTTAGCTGCGGGTGTCAGGCGAAGGCATTCCCTTGGCTATGACGAACGTGCTGGATGAAAAAGACCCCCCTCGCTTTTCTGGCGGTGAAAAATCGACGAAAAAAAACGAGGCGAAATTCGTCAGGTGTTTCAGCGGGATGTGAGATCGAGTCGATTTCAAAACGAAATCGAGTCGTTCTAAAAGGTGAAATCGAGTCGTTTTCAAAGTGTCCGCATAAAAGTAGCGGGGTGGTGGACCTTTTTGGACACCTATCGAACGTTATGCATAGCACCGAGTCGGGAAGTTCGAGAAACTTTCGAACAGATTAGGATGGGTAACGCGATTTTGCTGTAGTCAAACTGAGCGCTGCCGTGCGTGCTCGATGCGCTCAATCGTCAGAAGGAATGGCAAAGGATTCATTGCAGACGTCCCCCAGACAGAGCACTGATCTAAAAGGCGTATTTTTTCTTGCCTTCTATGTACCATTTTTGGTACAATCGAGGTACGAGAACTCGTGAACCGGCTGCCCACCGCCTTCTACCAGCTAGCCTCTGGCCGCGAACCTGTTCGTGAGTGGCTGAAGCTGTTGCCGGAAGCGGATCGCAAGATTGTCGGTGAAGACATCAAGGATGTGGAGTTCTCTTGGCCGATCGGTATGCCGCTTTGCCAGGCCTTAGGAAAAGGCCTGTGGGAGGTAAGAAGCGAACTTGAGGGCAATCGTATCGCGCGGGTGCTGTTTTGTGTTCACGAAAGCCGGATGATCTTACTGCACGCCTTTATCAAGAAGACGCAGAAGACACCCCAGGCCGAACTTGAGCTTGCGCAGAAGCGCCGAAAGGAGATCGTATGAAGAAGAAAGGCCGCATTGGATCGTCTTTCGACAATTTTCTGAAGGACGAGGGCATCTATGCCGAAGTAACGGCAAAGGCCATCAAGCGTGTGATTGTACGCCAGCTCGATGCGCTGATGCATGACGAGGGGGCTCACCAAATCCGCCCTCGCCAAACGTATGCAGACCAGCCGGGCACAACTTGACCGGCTTCTTGATCCCGACAACGAGTCGGTAACGCTCGCGACGCTCACACGGGCAGCGCAGGCCGTGGGCCGTCATCTGAGGATGGAATTGGTTTAGCACCACCGCTCGCTCCTCTGCTCTTTGCATTGCGCCCACTCAAGAAGTTCGTGAAACATTTGAGCAGCTCAGACGGAGCAATGCGGTCTTCTCATAGGCAATCAAGCGCCCTAATGTTCGTGCCTTCGCAGTTTCCTCGTGCTTCAGTACATCGCACTTGGCGACCTAGAGCCGGTTCAATAAAGGGATCATCGCTGTGATGAATGAATCCGAGGCAAAGCGGTTCGTCGTTGATATCGACAAGCTGCCACCCGATTTCCCAACCCATCGGCATGACGGTGCATTTTGGGAAGCGCTAGGACGCGCTGTTGCGACCTTCGGGTTTCTTGAGGAGGTTTTAGGGAAGGCTATATTTGCTTTCACCGCTACCCGCACCATTCCCTCCGATCGAATTGAATCGGAGTATAAGAAGTGGCTACCAACGCTACAAAGGGCTCTCGAAGATCCGCTCGGGGGTCTCACTGATTCATACAGCAGCGCGGCACGCAAGCATCAGAACGCGCCTTCTTATCTCGACGATCTGGTGAAAAACCTTCGTGAAGTCGCTGTTTGGCGCAATACGATTTGTCATGGCTCGTGGCGAGTGCCCGACGCTGATGGGCGTTCTCTGCCACTCTATGTTGATAAGAGGCGCGGTGTTTTTGAGACCCCGATCGACATTACTGCCCTCAAGCAATTGCAGCGGCACACTGTTGAACTGGTGTGCTCAGTCATGAATTCAGTAACGCAAATGGGCTATCGATTTCCGGGGACCCGCGGGCCTGGCACGAGCATTTGGTAGCTCATGACCGCCCTGGCGGGACAGGCAGGCTATCGATCGTCATTTTCCGCCATTGTTCCAGAATTTTTGAAGCTCGGCCAGAAATGTTTGGCACGATTGAGGTGACCAGCTTGTGTGCTGCTTCTCCCGCAGCAGCCAAAACATGTAGTTCGCGCAGACAAGATCCTCGCGCTTCGAGGCCTGAATCCATTTCAGGCAGTTCTCGAATGTTTGGACGCGGTTCGCTACAAAATTCTCGTTCGGTACGTTGTAGAGAAGTCCCTCAAGATAGTAAGAAGGCGCGAGGCCATCTCTGATCACGCCATTCTGGATCATGCGATTTCGCATATTCTTCCAGATGCGCACCGTCGGTTTGAAGCGGCTACTCGTTGCCTGGTGTTTGGTTGTCACATTGTCTGAATGTTGCTTCGGGAAATTCTCGACCCGATCCCCGCCAGTCGGCCAGAAACAGATGCCCTCATTGTAGTCTGAGGAATTGCCTGTAAAGCGATGGTAGCGCCGGAATTGAACTGCCGGCAGAACATCGGTGTTGCGACGACCACCGTTTGGCTTGATCCAGATCACCTTCTTGTCGGGCGATGCATCCGTACCAAACCGCTTTTGCAAAACAGTGGTAACCTCGCTACGAAACTGGTCGTAGTTATATCCGCTGCCTGTCGATAGCGATTGGTTAAACGCGGCAAGATCGGGGCCAGAAAGCCGGCTTGTGTCGTAGTAGAAAATGTCCTGCATCTTTATGATTACATCGACGTCACTATCGGCGTAGACGTTCGTGTCGTTTCCGTATGAGCCCTGCAAGAAGCAATAAGTTAGCCTGCCCGCATATGCTGCATCCTTCGACTCAAGCGCGAGTTTTACGGTGGCGTAAGTTTGGCTGGATTGGGTAACCGAGCCCTGTGACGACCAGGTCTCAAGTTGAGATTCTGCAATTGCCATTGTCGATCCTCAAAGCAAAAACGTCTTCAGGTCTTGTTCTGCCTTTGCGTAAGACTCACGGCCTCGAATGAACAGGTCGTTGAGTTTGCTCATATCGTGCTCAAACAGATCCGTCGCCATGTGCGGTTGTGGGAAAGAGTCGTTGATGCGGATGGTCGGAACATCCTTGAACATGATGGCGCGCAACTGATCCATTGATTGCGTGTTGATCTCCATCACCTTCTGCAAAAGAGTGACGCTCTCGACATATCGAGTCGCAAACCACATTTTGCTGAAGCGCTTGGGTAACTTTGGAGGGTATTCTCCGACCCCAATACTGACTACGCGAATATCGGCGCGTGCTTTGCCGAGGGGCCCGGTAACGTCGGCAAGTGCGTAGAGCGTCGGATTGTTGGCGCAGAATCCGCCATCAATCAGTTCGAAGTCGCCGAGGGGCGTTTTGACGGTTTTCTTTTCGAAGAAGGGATAGGCGGAACAGGAGGCCTGAACCGCGTCTGCGATTGTGCATCCGAACCCTGGTTTGAACGTCCCTTGCCGCCCGTGCGCTTGCTCTTTTGACGCCTTGAACACCATCGGACGGTCATTGATCCACTTCGTCGTGACGATGCCGATGCCAGTTTTCACGTCTTCAAAGGTCTGCTCCCTGAACACCTCGGTTGCGAGGGCTTTCAATCGAGCCGTCTTGTCCGCCGGCTTCTTGCAGGCCATTACCGAGACGACGTGCTGCTTGTAGAGGGCGTGAATTTCTTCGACCGAGTGGCCGAGAGCCAGCATCGCTGCGATGATCGCGCCGGTGCTTGTGCCAAAGATCAGGTCGAATTTCTGGTACAACGGCATCCCGACAAGCCCTTCGATCTCGCGAAGCGCTCCGAGCGAGTAAAAGCCTTTGGCGCCGCCTCCATCGAGAGTGAGGACGCGATAGGGTTTGTCACTTGAGGATTCGGCCATTTGCCCACCAAGTTTTGCGGCATTTCAGTCCCCTAGGTCCGACGGGTTCCATGCAACCCCTGATTCCCATAAGGCGCGACCACTCTACTATGGCTGGGACTGATGTTCTAGTTTTGTTCGCGATTGGGTTGAATGCTCGTGGATGGATCGGGGAAAAGCTCAAATACCCTCGTTTTCAATGGGAAATGGCGTTCCTCAAGATCATGATTTCACTGAAAATGTCATTTTCAGCGTTTGCTGAAATCGATGATTTTGGTGAAATACCTTGACTTTTTCACTGAAATAGGTATTTTCAGCATATGTTGAAAATGCCAGAAACAGTGAAAGAACTGGAGCAGCAAGCTGCTAGCGCGCTCGGCAAAGCCATTGCCGAAGTGCCCGCCATACGCGTGGAGAATATCGAGATCGAGCCGGCTTCACCAGATCGTGGCGTGGATATCATTGCCCACATCAATGTTGCCGACAAACCTCGTATCCTAGTTTGCGAAGTAAAGCAGAGCGGGCAACCTCGTCACGTCCGTACCGGACTGCTTCAGTTGCGAGATTACGCCGCACATCTCGGCAAGAGTGCTGTTCCGATCTTCATTGCACCGTACCTGTCGCCAGAAGCGCAGGCTCTCTGTAAAGAGAACAATGTGGGTTTTCTTGACTTGGCGGGCAACGCTCGCCTTGTCTTCGACAGCGTCTTTATCGAGAAGCTCGTATCAAGCGCACCACCCGCCGAGCGACGTGAACTGAAGTCGCTATTCAAGCCGAAGTCCGCGCAAATACTGCGTGCCTTGCTTCAAGATCCCAAGCGTGCATGGCGTGTCGTCGAATTGGCAAAGGCCGCAGCCGTTAGCTTAGGTCATGTAAGCAACGTACGCGCCGCCTTGCTCAGTCGCGAATGGGCTCAGGAATCGGAAGACGGCTTCTTCCTGTCCAAGCCCGATGCCCTGCTCGACGCGTGGCGCGATGAATACGAGTCGCCCGAGGGCAAGCGGGTCGGTTTCTATACAATCCTGCACGGCAGTGCTTTTGAAGCCGCTGCCCGCCAGGCGTTTGCCGCATGCTCCGACCAAGAAAAAGCGGTCTTTGCGTCTTTTTCTGCGGCCCACTGGTTAGCCCCGTATGGGCGAACCGGTACGCAGTATTTTTATGCGGACGAGGCTGGCCTGGAACGTCTAAAACAATGCCTCAAACTTTCTCCATCACCAAAGGGGGAGAATGTGGTGGTGACCGTGCCGAAAGATCGTGGACTCTTGCTCGATACCGTCGAGCCGGCCGCCGGTGTTTACTGCACTGGCGATATCCAGACTTACCTTGATCTTTGGGGTGCTGGTGAACGAGGCCGTGAGGCCGCTGAGCATCTGCGTCGTATGAGGTTGTCATGGCAGGCGTAACCCCGCAAGAACCGCAATCCGCCGCCGATTACGACGACCGCACCACGGCTGCCGTAAAGAGCGTTCTGATCGAGATCGGACAAATTCTCGGCAGCTTCCAGGGAAAGTTTGCTGTGATTGGCGGGGCCGTACCTTGGCTGCTGCTCGACAACGAAGAGATGCGCCATGTCGGATCAATCGATGTCGATCTTAGCCTTGACCCCGAAGCTCTTGGCGACGGCGAATATGCAACGCTCGTCGAAGCCTTGATGGAGCACGGCTACAAGCAAAACGCACAGCTACGGCGTTTTCAGCTCGTCCGCAGCGTCCCATCGAAAGACGGCGGTCCTCCCATCGACGTCATCGTCGATTTTTTGATGCCGCGTGACGCTGCGATCGTCAAAAACAATCCGCCGCTGGTAGCCAACTTCGCCGTTCAGAAAGCCGATGGCGCGGATCTCGCCGTTCGCTTCTTTCAGTACGTCGCCATCGACGGTCCGATGCCTCAAGGCGGCACGAACAAGGTCGAAATCGCCGTCTGCTCGATTCCGGCCCTGCTCGCCATGAAAGGACATGCCTTGAATGGACGTCTTAAGCAGAAAGATGCTTACGACATCTACTACTGCATTCGAAACTATCCAGATGGCGTCGAGGCGTTGGCCGCGGCATGCCATGAGCTCGAAGGTGAGGCGAGCGCGCTCAAGGGCTACAACTATATTGCCGAGAAATTCGACGCGCTCGAAGGCTTCGGTCCGACATGCGTGCGTCAATTTGTTGAAGACACCCGGATCATGGGCGATCGTACTCCCGAGCAATGGCAGCAGGACGCCTTTGGACAAGTCGATGCCTGGCTGCGCGCCATGGGCTTGCGTCTAGCAGAATAACTGAGGCGTCGCTCAGAATACTCGAAATGAAGTTTCTCCCGAACAGCGCTGATATTCCGCACGATCTCATTCGATCGGTAAGCGATGGTGACGTCATCTTTCTATGTGGAGCGGGTGTCTCCTTTGGAGTCGGACTACCAACTTTTAAGAAGCTGACCGACGACGTCTATGCGGCGATTGGTGAGAGCCGAGCACATGAGCCTGCGGAAACGATAGCTTATGAGAAGGAAGAGTATGACCGGGTGCTTCGCTCTCTTGAGAAGCGCACCCTGCTGCACGGAACTGAGTCGCGCGTTCGCGTCGCCGTTACGCGGATATTGAAGGCGCCGGATGGCGCCAATCTCGTCCACCATAAATCCCTGCTTCAACTATCACGAGATCGCTCCGGGCGGGCACGCCTGCTGACTACGAATTTCGACACCTTGTTTGAACGCGCGGCGCAGGAGGAAGGGCTCTCATTTGAAAGCCATGCCGGCAAGTCAATTCCGCGTCCGGGCGGCGCCGATGATTTCGGCATACTTCACCTTCACGGCAGGCTTGAGGATACGAACCTCAGCTTGAGGAAATCAGATCTGATCCTAACGAGCGCCGACTTTGGCGATGCCTATCTCAGGGATGGATGGGCGTCACGCTACATAGAAGACCGGATGCGTCTCAATACACTCATTCTGGTCGGCTATCGCGCAGAAGACGCGGCGTTGCGACTCTTGCTCGAAACGCTGGATGCCGATCGGGATCGTTTTCGCGACCTCAAGGACATATATGCGATTGAGAAAAGCTCTCCGGGCTCCGCCTCGTTATGGAATGCAAAGGGGATCAAGCCACTCGAATTTGCCGATTACCCGGATATCTATACGACACTCGCAGAATGGGCTCGGTATGCAAAGAATCCTGCTGCATACAAACGGCAGGGCCTTGAAGAAATTCTTCGACCTAAATCGTGAGCGTCCATCCCGATGGTAGAAGCCACTAAGAAGATAACGCCAGCCGATGTGTCGGAATTCGAGCGCGACCGGCTGCGTTTTTTTCTTACTGGTGACGACGCACTCACCAATCTGACGGAGATCAACCCCTCTCTCGCGTGGTTGCCGCTGCTGGCCGAGATGAAGGTCTTCCAGAATGACACCGTCTTGCCAGCATGGATCGAACGAAACTTCGCAGATATCGAGGCCGTCCGCGAAGTCGTTAACAACCTCCGTTTCTTTGATGCCGAAGCGGCCCGTATTCTGAAGTATCGGCTTGAGGCCCAGCGGGGCAAGCTTGATCCGCTCCTTGTAAAGTGCTGGCAGCTCATAATCAGGCACATCGAGAACGATCATCAGGGCAGAACTTATGGCCAATGGTTTGGACTGCTGCCACGGCTAAGGCACGGTGACGTCTCGGCAGAAGTTCTCTCCCGGCTTATCCATCTGCTCACACCAAAGCTTTTCGTCGAAAAACGCTATGGATGGTATGAAGATGCTGATCGGTCGATTGAGAAGCCGACGGATATCATGTCCATCAAATACGGCGTCGAGGACGGCATCACCGAAAAGGACTTCATTGCGGCGTGGCCGAAGAATGCGGGCGCCGAAGAAATGGCGTTTCTGGTTGATGGGCTAACGACTGCACTCAGCGCCACGCTCGCTGATGCAACCGAGGTCGGCGTTGAGGGGGCCATTGGGCTCAGCCTTACCGATATCGACGTTCCCTCGGTGGCCGCACACCAGCAAAATGCTCACCATGAGGGTTTCCTTCCGACTGTTCGGGTGCTTGCCGAGCTTTGGTCGAGACTTGTCGAGAATGACCTGGACAAAGCTCTGCATACTCTGGACGTGTGGAAGCGGAGTTCGTTTCGCCTCCTTCATCGGCTAGCCCTTTATGCAGCGGGCGATTCAAGAGTTTCGCCTGATCTGGCAGCCGACGTTTTGCTGGCGATACCGCAGGGCGAACTTTTTCTGACAAACTCGCAGGTCGAAGTGCACCGGCTCATTCGTTCAAGGTGGCCGGAATTTTCAGACGCGGAGCGCGGTGCGATCGAGAGACGCATTGTCGTAGGGCCCCCCGCCGATTGGTTTAAGGACGGCGTAGACTTGGCCGAGCCGATGGACCGGCACCGCTTTGCGCTCCTGCTCGACCTGGAAGGCAGCAATGTCCCGTTGGGATCGGAGGCCGCGAAGCTGCTGACGGAAATTCGGCAAAGGCGTCCGAACTGGATTGACAATGATCCTGAGAGAGCCGGCTTTGCCATTTGGCATGGGGAAGGACGTAGCCTTGAGGGGAAGAAGGAGAAGCTTCAAGGGGTGCCAAGCAGCGAGTTGGTCGCCGCCGCCAAGAAGGCGGCGGCCGAGGCCGACTTCATGGATGGTGATGCCTGGCAGAGCTTTTGCCAAGCTCAACCGGATGAGGCGTTTCTAGGCATCGAGGCCGCTTCTGACCCCGATCGTTGGCAGGAATGGGTCTGGCGGCCCCTCCTGTGGGCGGCAAACAAGATTTCCGATGTCGCGCTTTTGAACCGAATGGCAAGCTTGCTTGCCGCATGGCCAGAAGATTCGCCATTCGCTGAAACGGCCAATGGTGCTGCCTTCTGGATGGACCAGGTCTCGGACAAGCTGAAATCTGCGGTCCTGTGGAAGCTGTGGGACCTCATCGAACGCCGGGCTCCGCGGCCTTCGGAAAAGCCGGACGGCGATATTTTCACGGCAGCATTAAACGATCCGGCCGGCAACCTGGCATCGGTGCTCTTGAAGAAAACGCCAAAGTCGAGGGGACAAGTCGAACTCGGAAAGGCGCTGCGCGGTCGTTACGTCAGGCTGCTGAGCGGGAACGATTTCTTTGCCCTTCTCGCGCGCGTGCGCTTTTCCGCTGCGGTCGCATTTCTATTCGAGCGGGCACCGGCATGGACGGAAGCCAACATCCTCCCATCCTATGAGTGGACTTCGCCGGATGCCGTCGCGATGTGGTCCGCTCGCAAGTATGCCAATCATATTGGCTCCGCCCGGCTATTCTCCCTCACCAAGAAGCCCTTTCTCGAACTCTTTTCGCGGCAAGAGATGGGCAGAGAGGACAATCGGGCTTTCTCCGACTGGCTCGCCATCATACTGGTTGTTAATCAGGCTAAGAAGGCCGAATATCCGTTGACGACTACCGAAGTGCGTTCCGTCTTGCGAGCGACGGGCAACGAGGGGCGGTGGTCGTTTGCGCATCAATTGGCTGTCGAAATGGAGGCCGCGCAACCAGCCGAGAAAATATCGGTCTGGCGAGAGATCATCGGTCCGGTCTTCGAACGCGCCTGGCCACTCGACGCGGAACTACAGTCGCCGCGGACTACGTTCAAGTTGGTTCAGCTACTTCTAGCAACCGGCGACGCCTTCGGTGAAGCCGCGCCGATCGTCATCCCGTTTATACGTCCCGAAGAGGCGCGGGCGCATTCGAGCGTCTTCTCCATCTCCGAAGCCGATCCTGAAATCTACAAGGTCGCGCCCGAGCAGATGCTTAATCTGCTGAGCGCGGTTGCCGGCGATGCCGCCAATCAAAGCCTGTACGGTATGAACAAGGCTCTGGAGAAATTGGAGCAAACCGCGCCCGGCCTTATGGAAACCAAAGCCTTTCAAAAGCTGAAGATGCAAGCCATGACGCTTTAGCGGCCCGACAGATCCTTCAATTCGGCTTGACGTTTCGCGATGAGGAGCTGCGGCTTGGTTGTATCGAAACCGGCTTGCTCAAGCTGATGGATAGTCCCGGACAATGCCGCGATCTGCGCCTGAAGTTGAAGCAGTCGGACGGGCTGCTTCTCCTGTCCCTTGATGTAGCCGACCAGCACGGACTTGCGCGCACAGAGCATGGACCCGAACCTGAAGACGGGCAATCGCGAGTTCTTGACCAGGTGATAGACCTTGCACCGAAGGTCCCGTGATCCAAACAGGTATTCTGCGATTGCCGCAGCACCTTCCAATATGTCGTCAGCGAATTGACCTGAGCTGGCGGCGTTCGGCTCCATGTATCCTCCCTATGTTTGTTGATCGGTCCCCGGCGGCTGCAAAGGACATTCCCGAGCGAATAGGTGGAGTTTGAACCTCGCTGTTTTGGCCGCCTTATTCGGCCTGCCAAAAACGGGTAACGCCACTATCCTGACCCGCTCTACGTTTGGACAAACGGGCCAAGGGAACAGGCTCATTGTCTTTTTTTGGTAGGTCGGAAGTCAAAGATAAAATTGCTGCGTTGCAAGAGGTTCACAACCTTTACGATATGCACACCCGCGTGTGCGTGTTGGTCGTTCGTTCGCTTTGCCGTGAAATCGCGTTTTGCCTTCGAGGCAGCGATCATTCGCGAGATCGGACGCCGTTCGGCGCAGGATCACCAAAGATTCAAAATCTTTTCAGGCCGATTCACAATCCTTTCGATCAAGAAAGCGGACTATTTTCGCTACACCGGAATCTCCTCAACCAAGAAAGGAGATCTCCATGAAAGTCCTCACCATCGGAAAAAGACTCGTGCCCCTCGAACAGGTCGCGTGTGTCGAACCCTTCGACCCGGCAGCCAACCCGGAGTTCAAGCCCGAGAAGGAATTCAAGTCGCGGCTGATCATGCTCAACCGCGATATCGTTCTCACCGAACAGCCGCCACAGGAGTTTGCGACCGAACACGGACTCCACCTCTTTACGGAGGATACGGTGGCGGTGAACCCGGCGATCGTTTTCCGGGTCGAGACCTTTGAGCCGACCGAAGGCTTCAATCCCGCGAAGCCTTATAAGACCCGGCTCAAGTGGCGCGACTTCGCGGGTAAGGAGCAGAGTAAGCTTCTGCTGACAGCACCCGAAACGGTTATCGCCGAGCTCCTGAAGACCAAGGTCGAGACCGTTCCGACGGTCAAGCGTTCGGCGAAGCGGCCTCCACGGGGTCGCAATGGATCGCGCAGGATGGAAGGATTCAACACCTAGCGTCCACCGGTCGTCGAAAGACGCAATGTTCGAACCCCTGTCGGAAGATACCCGGCAGGGGTTTTTCTTTGACGTCCGATCAGAAGTGAAGCCCGCGCCGGGTCATGGTGCGGCGGATGTTGTCGAGATTGGCGAGTACCCTGAGCCGCACCGCCGTACCGGCCTCGAATGCTGCAAGCGACCATTCAAGATTCGCTGAGAGGGCGCAAAGCTCGTCCCGCGTCAGGTGCATCAGTTCGTCGATCGTCCATGGCTGCATTTCTTCCTCCATCGCTGGACCGCGCCAATCGCGGCCTTCGAGGAGGCCGTTGCGCCGGAGGAGGCGGATGCATCGTCAGACCGGAACGCAGTGAAGGAGTGCGTCTCGGCCCGCCGAAGCTTTGGCGTAGGCGGGAGCACTTGCATCCATGAGCCGACGCGCGGTGCGATAAGGCCGGCGAAGGATGCGATTGGTGCGACGTGATGGGGGACCGGCGAACGCGTCAAACGAACCTGTCGCAGCGAACACCTTGCAAAGCGCTGTGCGCATCGCCAGATTCGGTTGCCCACGGAGTCATGGGAGAGATTGCGCCAATGGAGCTGAAGCTTCCGAATGACTGTCTGGCTGTGTTTGCCGACGATACCGGTCACGAAGCCCTTGTCCCGGATCAGCCGGTCTATGGGCTTGGCGGCTGCGCCGTACTCGCGCAAGATCTTGATGCTATCGTTCGGACGCCGTGGCGTCAGGTAAGGCGGCAAGCGACGGGTTCGCCGGACACGCCGCTTCATGCCAGCGACTTTGGCCGGAGCGCGACCCGCGAGCAGATTCTCGCGGCTGCCGCGTTCTTTCGTCAGGGCCGCTTTGCACGGTTTGGCGCTATCGTGTCTGTCGATACCGCGTTTGACGGCAATCTTGGCCCTCTGCTAACCATTGCTTTGGTACTTAGGCAACGCATTATCGACATCGCGAGGTGGACCCGCTTTGGTTCCGTCGCGGTGATTTTCGAATCGTCGGAACGTGCAGACCCCCTGATCGAGAAGGCCTTTCAGGACTTCTCGATCGAGGAAAACGGGAAGCCACTGCCGGTCGAGTGCTATTTTATGCGAAAGCAGGAAGGCGAACCCGGCCTGGAAGTCGCCGATTTCATCATGCACGCGATCGGGCGGCAGGCACGTCACAATCTCACCAAGCGGGGCACGTTCGTCCCGGACTTCGCCGCTGTCTTCCACGGCATCGATACAAAGCTGGTCAGCTTTATGGAAGTGTCGTCTGTTGTGCAGAACAGGCCGGCAATCGGAGAGGCTTAGGCCACGAGAAGCCGAGCCTCCACGGTCGCGGACCGTGGCTACAGGCTGATATTAGATAGACGCACCTAAGGGCGAGGATCGTCGAGCCCGAAACGTAGCGGGCCGCCATCAACACGATCGCGGGGCATGCAGCCGCCGCACTCGAGATCTAGCCATGTGCTGACCACAGTTCGTACGAACTCGCGAGCTTCGAGCAGATTCATAAGCGTGTCCTGCGAGAGGGTTGTATCGCGTTTTGACGCACCATGGCGGCCGAACGCACGGTTGTTGGCGGCATTCTTGAAAGCGTTATGCGGCTGCCGCTTCGCCAAACCTGCTTCCGGCAGCTTATCGAGCGTTGTTCCGCGATGTCCCGCAATGTCTTCGAGCAGGCGATAGTAGTCGGCCCAGGAGGGCTGTCCTGCAAGGACAGAAGCCGCGTAAGCAGCCAGCGGATTCTCGCTCATGAACGCGACGCGGTTCGGGAGCAGCTCTTTGAGCGTCGGGTGCCGGTTTGTGGCAATCAGGCGGGTGGGGCGGTTCGGGATGGTCGAGCCAAACACCGCTTGGCCGGAACCGCCCTTCGCCTCCCATGACGCAGAGACGGGCACGACGGGCTTGAAGTTACTGTCCGCGAGTGTGGCGTAGCCATTGAGAGGCGCGATAATCTCCCGCGCGATCCAGGGCCTCTCCAAAAATGGCGCTTCGATGATCGGCAGGCATCCCGGTCCCGCGATATACGTCTCCTTATGATCCGCGTCCTGAACGCGATCAAGCAGACCGTCCTTGATGCCCTTGATTGCCGTGACAACATGAAGGTCTGGATAGGCGCCTTCGGGAAAGAGCAAGCTCAGCGCGTAGAGGTCGTCAACGTGGCCTTGAACATGAATCCTGGCACTTGGCTCGGTCACACGCTCACCCTCCCACAGAATGCATTACCAACATAGATGGCTTCGTCCCGCGCTGCATCAAATCACGTAGCATCGGTTGCCACGGTACGGCGCGGGGTGACATACATGCACGCGTCGTGTAGGTAAAGTCCATCAAACGTTGTAGTTGCGATCTCGTGAAGACCTTCTCAAGTTTGTTGATTGCCGGATATTCGTAGATATGCCCCAAAAGATAATGCTGTGCAGGCTCGTTAGGGCCGAAGAGTACAAATCGAAAAAAGAGGAGATCTTCGCGGGTAACATGAGCTACCCGGCGACGCACAAGCTTGCCGTCGAGCAGCTCAACTTTGCCGACGAGAAAGGCTCGGTGTACGGCTTCGTCGAGAACCGAAGCCAGAACGTCAAGCTTGAAAATCTGGGCGCAAGTCCGGCCGATGATTCCATCGATGGAGTCATGATCGTATTCTGCGCCGTGGACGAGCGCAGCATGAAGCTGAAAGTCGTCGGCTGGTACGAGAACGCGACCGTCTTTCGCGAGTTGCAAATGCCGAAGAAGGGCTCAATTCGCGGCGATTGGGAATACTATTTCCAGGCCTCGACCATTGACGCTCATCTCGTTCCGGCCACAGAGCGCGATCTCGAAGTGCCCAGAAAGACCCGGCGGATTGATCAAGGGTTCATTGGTCAGCGCAACATCTTCTATCCCTCCGGCAATCCGAACTATGAGCGGTTTCTGGAGAACTTCGATCTGGTCCGGAGAGGCGCACTGCCTAACGGTACCGGCGAGACCGATCAAGCGGCGTTCCAGGAGGGCCAACTCGCATCGCGTGAAGCGTCGTACTTCGCGCGCAATGCAGGGCTGGTGAAGGCGGCAAAGCGTCATCACGGCACCACCTGCCAGGGATGCGGCTTCAATTTTGCGGACTTCTACGGAGATATCGGCAGGGACTACATCGAGGTCCATCACAAACGACCGATCGCCGCCGGCGAGGTCCGTGTCTCGACCGTCGATGACGTTGATGTTCTCTGCGCCAATTGCCACCGCATTGTCCATCGGCGCGAAATCCCGCTAACGCTCAAGGAGCTGAAGGCTCTGATTGCCAGTCAACGCGCTCGTCGCAAACGCGCATAGAAAGCGTTTGAGTATCGTCGTCTGAACCGGTTTTGATTCGCCTTGTTGGACAGAGCTACGTCGAAAGGCGCGGTGCCACAGGCACAAGCAGAACTTCATTGACCCACCCAACCGCCATGGCAGTGTCGAGGTGAGGGCAGAGAAAGCCTGCCTTCGGGGTGTGATGACCTCTCTACTAGCGGTAACGGCGTTTGCCGTCTCAAACGCTGCCTTTCGACCCTATGGGCCGGGAGGCGGCGGTCGGTTGTCGTGAAAACGATAACCCTCGATGTCCAAGCCTTGCGGCCAAAGGCCGTCGCAATCGCCTAGTAGCGATTCATCAACTCCCGTGCTCGCCAGTGGAAGGTTCTCTTCCCGGTGTCTTTCCGAGCTTTCCGGAAGGGAGTTTTTGTGAAGCGTTGCGTTTGCGTCCTCGCGTTTGTCCTGGCCCTGCTCGCACATCATGCAGCGGCAGCCGATCAGCCGAAGGCCGATCCGTCCAAGACCAATCCAGTCGGCGGCATGGTGTTCTCAGGCGCTAATCATTGCTGCGTCGGTATCGGCACGGCTTCTCCGAACGCCAATCTCGATGTTTATCAGGGCGAGCTCAAACTCGGCGCTTCCGGCGTTGGCTGCTCAGGCAAGAACGAAGGCGCTCTGCGCTACGCGGCCAAGCATCTGCAACTCTGTGACGGAACGGGCTGGCGAAATGTCAGCCTCGATAAGGCTGAATGAAGCCGAGTAAGGCGCGGCATGCGCTCGGAGCCTTCATTGTTCTTTTGGCCGCGTTCGGCCCGTCGTCCGCGTTGGCTCAGCTCGCGACGCCGCCGGGTTTCTCCGTGGGCACATCAGGCCAGTCTTGCAGCGGCTCGAGCATCCAATACGGCTGGCCCGACGCCAACGGCCAAATTCTGAAATGCTCGTCGAACGTCTGGAGCGTTGTTTCTCAAACCGCCGCAGCGGCCGGTTCAACCGGTCAGGTGCAATGGAATAATTCCGGCGCGCTCGGCGCCAGCAGCAACCTGTATTGGGATGATACGAATATCAAGCTCGGCATCGGCACTAGCTCGCCATCAAGCACGATTGGCTTTAATGGCGAAGCGAGCCGTACCATACAGCCGGAGCGTGCCTTTATCGGTACGACGGGCGCTGATCTCACGATCAGGGCGGGTGGCGCGCAGGCCGGTGCGACCAATGCCGCAGGTGGTAATCTGTACCTCGTGGGCGGCACCCATACGGGAAGTGTCGCTTCGGGCGGAGGCGTCTACTTTTACACACCCAGCCAGGGCTCGTCCGGCACGGCCGACTATGCCCCCGTCATACGTGGCAGTTTTAGCGGTATCAATGGCGGCTTTCAGATCAACACAAACTACCTGCCACCGACCGATATCCTGACCGTCGGCGGCAACGCACGTTTGTTTAACAATGTTACAAGCGGCACCATCGCGGGCATTAATTTTTCTGCAAATAACGGCGGCGGCAATCAAACCGTGTTCGCAAGCTACTCTGCGGGAGCCACATCAAAAGTGGCCGGCGCAGAAAATGGCTATCTGAATCTCACCATCATGGAGTCGGGAACATCAACCACCGCGATGCAGATCAACGATGTTGGTGGCGTCGCTATCGGCAGCAGCTATGTCGCTTCTATCGGCACCAACACTGCTCCCTCTAACGGCCTCATCGTGCAGGGAAATGTGGGGATTGGCACGCAGAACCCACTCTATTCGCTGCACGTCAGCGGCACAAGCGAAGTGGCCTTGTTCGGCGACAACGCTTCGAATTCGCTTCAGTATGTGGGATTTGCGAGTGGAAGTGGGTCGGTAGCGGGCCGCGCGATGGTCGGCTACGACTCCAACACCAGCAACGCGTTCATTCAGGGGGGCAGCACAAAGGGTCTGGAGTTCAACGTCAACAACAGCGTCGCCGGAAGCGGCCAAGCCATGGTCATAGGGACAACTGGCAGCGTCGGCATCGGGACGGCGAGTCCCAGCCAGAACCTCCACATCTATTCGGCGTCTGCCCCTTATTTGAAGCTTGAGGGTGGATCTGCGGCTCAGACTATCATCGGCCTCATCAACACTGCGCATTCATGGAAAGTGATAAACGAAGCTTCTGGCGACTTCGATGTCTATGACGCTACGAATTCAGCGAGCCGCGTCTATATCGTCGGGAGCAGCGGAAATGTCGGCATCGGCACGACGGTGCCCGTTTTCTCTCTTGATGCCGTGATAGCGGCAAGTACGAGTGCCGGCAGCCATGATGTTGCAAGATTTGGGGATGGCACCAATTCTGTACGTGCCGGTTTTCTGGCGAACGGATCAGCGGTCGCGGCTTCTTATATTCGAGCCGATAACAGCCAACCTCTTTATCTGGCGACAACCAGCACTATCACGGCAGGCGGCGGCGTCACCATTACGAATACCAACAGCAACTACGTTGGGATTGGCACTGCTTCACCGACCAACAAGCTGGATGTTTACGGTGCCAACGGCGGTGGTGTCGCAATCGGCTCGGGCTACGCGGGCACATATACCGCGCCCACCAACGGCCTCATCGTGCAGGGGAATGTGGGGATTGGGACGAATAACCCGACCGATACACTGACCGACTACGGCAACCTGACCTTGGACAATGCGGGTAGCGCCAACAGCACGATCAGCATCAAGCGCGGTGGTACGACTTATGGGCAGTTGTACAATCTAAATGGGAGTACGAATTTCTACATTCAGGCTCCAGGAAGCGGCGTGCTTACTCTTGCGGCAGGAGCTGGGTCGAATGCTGTCGTCATCAACGGTGGAAACAATGTCGGCATTGCGACGACAACCATCGGAAGCAAGCTTACCGTAAACGGGAATATGTCTGTCGGCAGCGGCTACGTTTCCAATTCAGCGCCTACAGATGGTATGATCGTCAGTGGCAATGTCGGCATGGGGACGACCGTGCCGCTCGCTACGTTGGACGTGAACGGATCGCTATATAGCCGCGCCGTCAGCTCTAGCTCGACGACCATCAATTGGGCTTCGGGTAATGTTCAAGGCACCTCGCAAAGCTGCGGCGCGTTCAGCTTCAGCGGTATGCAGGATGGTGGCAGCTATACGCTAACGGTCGAGGGCACGACCTCAGGCACCTGCTCATTCAGCAACACGGATTCGCCGACGCTGACGTTCAAGATGCCGTCCAATCATGGCGCGACGACCGCCAGCACCATGACGATCTATCACTTCACCCGCCGGGGCACGAACGTGTTCGTGACCTGGATGCCGGGGTATTAATGAATGGGCAGCGTCTCCTAAGGGCGCTCGCGCTCCTGGTGCTGTTGGCGACGTGGGCGCGTGTGTGCTGTGCCCAGGTGCCGGACGATTTGATCCCGCAGGGCAACTGGTACCGCAACGGATCGACCCTCGATCTCGATTTCTACAACGACCGATATTGGCTGAACGGCACGACCTACAGCGGGGTTGCCAATTTCATCAGCGGAGCGGGTGCGACCTTCACGCGTTCGGGTACGCACAACATTACCTCGACCAGCGCGCCGTTTTATCTCGACAGCAGCCAGGGCCAGGCCTTCGTTAGCCGCGCGCCGATAACAACCACCTACACCGCGACGGGCGCACCGTTTTACCTCAGCGGCTCGCAAGCCTTCGTCAGCCGCGCCTCGACCGGGACCTATTTCGATAACACCGGCACGCTGCAAACGGCATCGAGCAACGTCGCGCGCAGCAACTACATCTATAACGGTAGTTCGTGGGTGCTCGGCGGAACGCTCATCGAACCGGCGGCGACGAACCTCGCAACCTATTCAAGCGATCTTTCGCATTGGACGGCAAATGGCACTTTCACGCTGAATCACGCGACGACCGCGCCGGACGGCTCAACGGCCTATTCGGTTTCCAGTAGCGGATCTGCGGGTGCATATCTGGGAATTAGTTGTAGTGCGAGTACCGCCTATTCAATGTCTGCCTTTGTCAAATATGTCAGCGGGACAGCAAGGGTTCGCGTCTGGTCGGACAATACTTCATTCGCTAATGGAAGTACCGGCTTGCCGGCTTATGTCGAGGTCAACTCCCAAACCGGCGCTGTCCTCCTCACTTCTTCGGGCGTGCTCTCATCTTCTGTTGTCACGATGGCAAATGGCTGGTTCAGGGTCATCGTCAATGCGGCCACGGACACGTCGTGCACGAATCACTTCAACCTCATAAATTACAATGTTGCGAGCGTTGCCACTGAAAACGCCTTCTGGGGCGACCAGGTTGAAGCAGCCACGTTCCCGACATCCTACATTCCCACATCAGGGAGCACCGCCGC
The DNA here is from genome assembly GCF_030160715.1 of Bradyrhizobium iriomotense. Lineage (GTDB taxonomy): Bacteria > Pseudomonadota > Alphaproteobacteria > Rhizobiales > Xanthobacteraceae > Bradyrhizobium > Bradyrhizobium iriomotense. The sequence goes on along the minus strand of NZ_BSOW01000028.1, from coordinate 85,909 downwards.
GCGTTCGGCGGACGTTTATACGTCGCCATTCGACGGAACGTATTTCAACAGCTCCGGCGTCATGCAAACCACGACCACCAGCGTCGCGCGGACCAACTACACCTACAACGGCAGTTCATGGGTCAATGCCGGAACGCTCATCGAACCAGCGGCGACTAATTACCTGACGTACTCGACGGACCTTACTCATGCCACGCCGCGAAGCGCGTCCATCAGCGCCATAACCACAACAGCGCCTGACGGTACGACATCGACGCAAAAGCTGATGGAAACGAGCGCGACCGACATACATGTCTTGAGTCAAAGCTATATTACCCTGACGGCGGGGAGCACTTACACGTTCTCGGCCTACGTTAAATCCGCCGAGCGCAACATCGTCGAACTGTCATTCGACTATCCTGCCATTTCCGGCAGCAACTACTGCTATCGCGGCATAAACTTCAACCTGGGAACCGGGGCCGCACTTGTAGCGACGCCGGTTACGAACATTAGCTGCGCGGCCCTCTCTCAATACGGCATGCAGCAAATCTCAAACGGCTGGTGGTATCTGTGGGTCGTGGACACCGTACCGGCAGGAGCCACTAACGCCTATACGAGCTTCAGTGTCCATTATAACTACAACACTAATAAGGACGATTCCTACGCTGGGACCACCGGAAGCGGCCTTTATATTTGGGGTCCGCAGAATGAAATCGGCTCGACCCCGACCTCGTACATTCCCGCTTCTGGAAGCTCAGCCTCACGATCTGCTGATATCTATTCAGTGCCGAATGGCGGAACGTATTTCAATAGCTCGGGCGTTATGAAGAACGCGCCCTCCAATACTGCGAGACTGGATCACAGCCCCTCCAGCCCATATCAGCCATTTGGAGTGCTCATCGAGGAAAGCCGGACAAATTACGTTTCAACAAGCGGCGCAAATAGCAATTGGCCTTATCAAGACGCAGTTGTGAGTGCCACTACAGCCCCAGATTCCTCTTATGCCCAACAATTCACGCTCGACACCGCGGCAGGCGGGCGTCTCTGGATGGAGCCTGGGCCTTATAGCAACAATACATTTACAGGCTCTGCCTATGTAAGAGGTATAGCGGGGAGCAACGTTACCACTGTAACTCCGCATATAAAGAATTGTCAGACGGACACTGTTGTAAGCACGGACAGTGCGGTGACCTTATCGACGACGGCATGGACGCGTGTCTCTTCGACAGGGACCACAACGGGGAGCGGCTGCGGCGGGGGTGCGCGTTTTGAGCTCACGTTCAACAATGGCGGGAGCAGCTCAACCGTTCTTGTTTGGGGCGTTCAGTTAGAAGTCGGCTCCTTTCCAACCTCCTACATCCCGACCGTCGGCAGCACAGTCACACGTAATCCGGACGCCATGACCATCGGCACCACGGCCGCCGGTGCCAGCGGTGTCTGGTACACGGCAGGACAGGGAACATTGTTGGCGAGCGGAACGATACCTTATGTGGATAGCACCAACGCGCACCGGTTTGCTGAAATCGATGACGGAAGTAACAATAATATTGTGACACTCACGGCGACGAATGCTGTTGATAAAGCAGCCATACTGAATGCTGGGGCGGTGGTTTATGCTCAAAACCCTTTAAGCACAGTTGCGAACAGTTTGATCAAGGGCGGTATCGCCTATTCATCGAATGTTTATTCTGCTTTCAGCGGGACAGCCTATACATCGGGCTCTGGCATCAGTATTCCCGCCATGACACAGCTTTGCGTAGGCTGTGGTGTTGGCGGCGGCGCCTACTTCCTCGATGGCTGGGTCAACCGGGTGGTTTATTTCCAATCCGTCCAACCCAACGCCAGCCTGCCGGATTACACGCGCTAGGTCGCTTTCCAATATGCCGTTTGTTGCCGTGGTCGCGGTGGACAAATTGAACACGGACTTCTGGCCTCGTATCCCGGCAGCTATCCTTCCTGCCCCAACAACTCAGCAAACAGGCGAGTGGGAATGGACACGTGGTTCGAGCTCATGAAGCGTCACGCACGCGAGATCCTGCCGGTCCGCGATGGCGAGAGCTTCGATGACTACCGCGCGCGAATGACGCAAGCGCTGACGCCGAGCCAGCGTGCCCATATGGCCGCGAAGGCGTGGGCGGACGCGAGGCAGGCTTACAAGAGCCGCGTCGCGCGACGGCGCGTGTGGGTCGCAGCGGCCCGGCTTGCTTTTGATCCGGGCCCCCGGTGTCCGTGCGCGGTCTGCGGTCAGTACGAATGCATTACGGAGGCCCATCACATCTATCCGCTGGCGCTTCAGTTCGATGCGGGGGAGACGCAGCCGATTCAGGAATCGTGCTGGCTTTGCCCGACGCATCACCGGCTGATGCACGAGATCATCGAAGCGCTCATCGAAATCCGCCAGCCGAGGCTCGAGGGCGTTCCGTTCGGGGAACGGGACAGGCTGGACAAGATCGGCGTGCGGTTTGTTCATCTCTGGCGGCGGGCACAGCTTCAGGATCGTTTCCTCCTGAAATCGGCATAGACTCCGTCTCTCGCGGCATTGACTTCTTGTTCATGTTTTGTTCTTATGCTGTCCGTCCAGCAAGGAGACAGGCCATGGACAATCGCATCAATGAAATCCGGCGCGTTATCAGAGCCTTGCGCGTCAGCATGAAGGAGGCCGAGGCCATCATGCACGCGCAGATCAACCGGGACGAGGAGTGCACCTTCGTGGCGCAGGAAATCCTCAAGATGCGCACGGTGATGAGCGGGCTGGTCCAGGAGCGAAGCATGCTTGGCGACAATGAGCCGATCCTTGTGCACCACCTGTTCATTCCCCGCCGACCGCCGACGCCGTCGCGCGCTCCTGTTGCGAAGCGCCGGCTTGTGCCGCCGGCGGAGGCGGCGCTGGCATGAGCACAACGCGCGCGGTCTACTTCTCCGATATGCAAAACCCGCCGGAATTTCTGGTGGCGCTCAACCACGCCCGCAAGCTTTCCTGCCATGAGGGATGGTGCCGAATGCACATCGAGGCGATCCAGGTCGCGATCGATCAGTATGCTGAGGCCGCGCTCGGCAACCGCGAATTCTTTCTGAACAAGCCGCACAGCATCGGGTGAGGGTGCATTAGCGACGATATCCGGTGAGTTCGGGGGCTTTTTGGGCGGTGGATTTCCTGCACAATCCAAGACAAAACTACCGAAAATCTCTCTACTCTCGCGTTCATGACCACCGATCCGACTCAAATACTGCAAAAGCTCATCGCTCAAGGGCCCCCGCAGGCAACGGAGACGGGCAGCGCTGCGCTCAAACGAATTGGGATGCTGATCGACCTTGCAGGCGATCTCGGTCGCGATGATGCAACCGTGCTTGCGCTCGAATGGTGCGATCTGCTGAGGGAGAAGAAGCTCACGAAGCAGCAGCGGGTCTTGCTCGATTATTTTCGTGCCAACGCTTGGGCCAACCGAAAACGGCTGAAGCACCGCGATCCGGATTCGGCGTGGCAGTGGAACCAACCCGAATTACAGAACGAGATATTCCATCTCAGAAGCGCCGCACACGCGCCAGGTTTTGAAAAGCTGTCCGCGTTGCGTCGCTGCCAGATACTTACCAATCTCGGTAACCAGCTCAACACGCTCGGCCGTTGCGTGGAAGCTGTCGCGGTATGGACGCGCGCGCTCTCGATTGATCCGAAGTTCGGTATGGCCAGAGGAAATCGAGGCTCTGGCCTCACACGATATGCCTCCAGCCTCTATGACAATGGGCACAGAGGGCTGTTTCTTTTCCGCGCCCACGAAGACCTGCATGCCGCTCTTTCACCAAAGGCGAGATATGTCGGTCCCGAGGGCGAGGGTGCGATAAAATTCTTCGCCGGCGTCAAAAAGCGCATCGAGCCTGCCATCCATCTCGACCATGCAAAGAGCATCAAGTGGGAAGGACATCGCATCGGACGCTCCGCAAGCGAACGTCAATACCGACGCTGGACATTGCATCAAGGGTTGTTCCTGAACCCCCTTAATGATCTCGGCCCGCATAGCATTGCCGCGATCGATCTGCTTTCTCTTCCAAGCTTCACAAGTAATCTGGGCGAACCGCCATCGCTCATCGCCTTCTTCGATCAAATGAAGCAAGAGTTCGTCTCGGGTCGATGGTTGCTCTTCGAGGGACTTCATTCCGACGCAGTGCACTTTTCCGACCGCGATGTCGTGCTTTACAACACGCTCGACTATCCCAGCTATTCGCTTGCAGTTGAAAAGGTAAAGGCTGCTTTCCGCATCGTCTATTCGGTGCTCGATAAGGTCGCGTTCTTCCTGAACGACTACGCGAAACTCGGCATTCCGGCTCATCGCGTTTATTTCAGAACGATTTGGTACGAGAAGAGTGATCCTGCCCGATCCGTCCGACCGGAATTCCTGCAATCCAAGAACTTGCCGTTCCGAGCGCTTTATTGGCTCGCCAAGGATTTATTCGATCCGGCGTTGAAAGACACCATGGAGCCCGACGCTAAGGAGCTCTACACGATCCGCAATCACCTCGAACATAGCTATCTGAGGGTGCACGAAATCCTGATACGCAAACAACCGAGCGCAGCGCCCGATCCTTGGACAGACCGACTGGCCTACTCGGTTAGCCGCAGCGAACTCAACGCCAAGACCATCCAGCTCTATCGTATGGCCCGCGCCGCCCTGATCTATCTGGCGCTTGGCATGCACCATGAAGAGAATAAGCGTGATCGGACCGGGCCGAAGGGCTTGAAGATGCCCATGAGCCTGGATCGCTGGTCCGACACATGGAAGGTTTGACGCGAGCCGACGCCGACCGACTAAAAGCCAACATCCGCCGATCCCATCGGGCTTGTTCATACAACCCTGGCGGGTTAGCATCCTCCAAAAAAGCCAGCCGCATCAGGGGGGAGCGGTGCCCGTACAATATATTCATACCTATTTGGTTCATCCTGGAAAAAGTTCGGGAGACATTCGACAGGTCAACGGCGCGTCGGTCCCACTGACGGGCAGTATGTTCGATCTGCTCGACGGGATTTACACCCGCGCCGACCAGGAATGCGACATCGACATCATCTTCAAATCGTCCGGCGGCGTGCAACAGAACCCATGCCGAGATCTCATTTGCGCCCATCTCGATGATCCAACACTGCCGAACGGACGCGCCATCGCCGAGCGCTTGCAGATCCATACCGATCGGCGGGCTGGCATCGGTTTGCTTTTTCTGATCGTCGGCAAGGAAGGGCGTGAGCACAAGATTGTGCTGTCCCGATTTCCGACCGATAGCGCGATCCTCGTCGAGGAGAACCCTCGAAGTCTCGACGTTGCGTTCCTTGAACGCGTGTTCATGAAGAACAAGACGTCCTACAAAGCCGTTCTCTATCGAGATGCATCTTTGCGCGCGGGCTTTTGGGATGGCAAAGCGATCGATAAGCAAACCAACCCTGCCGGCGAGAGCGCCGATTATTGGATTGCGGACTTCCTCGCCTCCGATTTTCGCGTGACCCCGAAACAGGGCACGTCCCGCCTCGCGACCACCCTGCGAGATGCCATCAAGACAGCCGATATCGAGGTGAAGCAGGAAATCATTGCGGCTGCGACACTCGCAAGGACACTTCCTCGCATATCGATGAGCATCAACGAATTTGCCAATCGCTTTAATCTATCGGCCCCAGCACGCGAGGCCGTTTCGCAACAACTCAGAAATCCGCATCTGGCGGAAGAGCGCTTCCTGTTCTCGGCCTCTGATTTTGTCAGCATCATGGCTTATCGATCAATGGAGCTCGATAATGGCGCAACCCTAACCGCACCGTCCGCCGAATTTGACGATGTCTTCAGGCAAGAAGTCATCGACGGTAGCGCGCACAGAGTTCGGTTCACGACGCAAGGCACGGTAATCAATGACAAGCTCAAGCCAAAAGCCTGATGATCTCAGGGTGCAGTATAAAGAGCGCTACGAAAAAGTCCTCACTCCGCTCGCCGACGAGCTGCGCGCCTATCTGTCTCGCTGCCTGGAAGGGCAACCGAGAATTGACCGGATCTCGGCACGTCCAAAGGACATCGATCGATTTGTCGCCAAGGCGACCAAGCTGGCCGACGGAAAGCCGAAATATCAGGAGCCCTTGGCCGAAATACAGGACCAGGTCGGCGCGCGCATCATCACATACTACCAGTCGGATGTTGCCCGGCTTGATCCGCTGATCCAGCAATGGTTCAGACCCATAGAGTATCGGGACCATGTGCCCGAGTCCCATTGGGAATTCGGCTATTTCGGACGGCACTACATTCTCGCAATACCGTCCGATGTCATCAGCGCCGGATGGCCGAAAGAAATGATCCCGCGTTTCTTTGAGTTGCAGGTGAAGACGTTGTTCGAGCACGCCTGGTCCGAAGCCGAGCATGATCTCGGCTACAAACCGGGCGAAGCTCCTCTGACGCCGCAGCAAACGCGCAGTCTCGCCTACACGTCGGCCCAAGCGTGGGGCGCGGATAAGATGTTCGACGACCTGTTTCGGGAGCGCGCCGGCACTACGGGCGGCGCCACCCATTGACCCGCGCCGGCCATGCCACGGAACGCCCATGACGAGAAAGCTGCCTCTGACAGACTTCCGCGCTGTCAGGCATCAACTTGAACCCAATGATTTTGCGGTCAGCGACGGGGACGATATTGCGCCGACCGACTTGATTGACGAGCGAACATGGGCCGGCATTACTCATCTTACCGACGACGTGGCCATTCGCACGTCAGACCACAATGGCATCCGGCTGAAGCTACTCTACAGCCTGTGGAGCGACTGGATTTCTGCCATAGGTGACCCCGATCATCCCGATGAGCTCTACAACTGCATGCTGGACGCCGCCGATGCCTTTCAGTGCGTCAATTTTCTCCTGTTGCACGGTTACTACCGAGCCGCCATGGCTGAACTTCGCGTGGCGCTCGAACTGGTTATGATCGGTTCATACGGCAATCTGAAACCGACCGACGCCGATTACGTCACATGGAAAACCAGCGGCTCAGAATTCGGCTTCACGCGTGTCAGAAAACGGCTGCGCGGGATGCTGAGTCAGGAACAGTGCAACTGGCTGCTTGCCGACGACGAGCTTGCCAGCAATACATTTCGTCAGTTGTGCAATTTTACGCATTCGCGTCCCGATTCAAGCGATGGCGCTCTCTGGGAGAGCAATGGGCCAGTGTACGTGCATGATGCATTGATGCGCACGTTCTTTACGACCCTGAGTGTCTACGCCATTTGCTACTTGCTTGTACGTATCGCTCGCCCGGCCTTTACCCTACCCGAAGACAGCCGAATTCTTTTCGAGGAAGATTCAGTGCCGGGCCGCGAAGCTGTCGCCAAGGCTTTCGAACAACTTTTCAAAGAACGGGCGAGTCATGGCTGATCTGCCGGGACTGGTAAATCAATTAGGCAGCCTAACGGTGCTCGAAGCAGCGAAGCTTTCGGAGATGCTTCGCGCGCGGTTTGACGGTCCGCCCAAGAAAAAGCATCTCAGCTTCAATGAAGGTAAGGTCTGTGACGCGATCGTGCGCCGTCTCGAAGAGCGCGAACAGCAAGTGCGCGCAAACCTCCGGTGGCCCGAGCTGGAAAATCACCAGCACCCGGTCGAGGTGGTCTTTGATCTGGGCAGTCAGCTTTATGCGCTCGAACATACCGGTATCGAGCCGTTCGATGGCCACATACGCATGGAGGCGCAGACCGAGAAGCTCTTCGCACCGATCACGACCGCGCTCAAAGATGCGCTCGGAACGGATGCGCTGTTCGAACTCTACCTGCCGATCAATTCGCTCAATGGGCGCAAGCCGGCTGAACTTTCGGCGATTCAGCAGGCAATCATTGACTGGGTCAAGACGACCGCGCCGACGATCCCCAAGCGTCCTTACCCGGACTACAAGGGAAACGGTGTTGGCCCTACACGGCCGCCGAACGTGCCGTTTGATGTGGCCCTTTGCCGCTTCGAGCCGCCAATTGTTCCCGGCAAGTATTTCCAGATCCGGCATACAGTGGATGATATCGAAAAGCTGCGCAGGGACCGGATGCAGGCTGCGATCGACAAGAAATTTCCGAAGCTTGCCGCGTGGAAAGCGAACGAGGGTGCCAAATCGATCTTGGTGCTGGAGCAGAACGATATCCAGCTTACCAATCCCTCCATTGTGGCCGACGTCTACGTACCGTTGGCCAAGGCGCGCGAAGACCGGCCGGATGAAACCTATCTGGTCGCATCATGCATGAGTCCGAATTGGTGGATGTGGCCAATCCTAATCGGTGATCGCTCGTATGACGATTTTGCCAAGAGCGACGATCCGAGCTTCTGGGAATTTGACCCATCCAAGCTTGCGTCGCTGACGAAGCGATAGTCAGCGGGGAAGGGCGAATTCGATTCCAAGAGGTTTCAAGACGAGATCCAGGACCGCCTCGCTCTGTTCCCAGCCACCACAATATTCGGGTGAGATCGCGATCGTCAGCACGCTGATCTTGCCGCTACTCAAGTGAACGCTGACGGTCTTCATCAAACGCGATATGTATGCCTCGGACATCATGCACCGGGGAGGATCGTTGTCGGCTCCGTGCCAAAAGAAGTAGTCCAGATCGAGGTTGAAAATCCACGGGGCCGGAGATTCGTTCAACCAATAATCGAGGTTGGAGGGCAGACCCCAGAGATCGCAGGTCATATGCTCGCACTTTGGCGTCGTGCCCTTACCATGGGTCGCGAAATAGGCGGCGTCCATCGCGTTTCCGAACACGGCCAAGAAAATGGATAGATAATTATCCCAGCCAAACAGAGGGAGCGGCTGCGGAATATCCAGGTGTTTGACCTTGCGCGCCAGATACTCATCGATGCCGAGACCCCAGTCGCCCGGCAGATTGTCCAGCCATGTCGTCATCCGGCTGACAAGCGTGTCGTAGTGCTGATCCACGTGAAAGAGAGAATACCGCTGTTTGGGATCGATATGTTGCAGCCAGCACCACAGCGCCGCGCGATGGTTATCCATCACGTAGACGTTCTGGCGCTTCCACAAGAAGTTTTGGGTAAAGGCGCCCGAGTGGTTCCTCCCGCGAAACGGGACTAGCCATTCGCCTCCGAATGCATCCGGCATTGACGTACCTCAAGCTCGAAAGAGCGCGCAGCGCGAAAATCAGGTGCGGCGCTCCGATCGCGTGCCCAAACCCTTCGGCCTCGCAAAGCATGATGTCAATGATCAGAGCGGGCGAGGGATTCAGCTCCCAAGAGATGCCGATACCCCTGATCAATTATCCACCTGGCACGAGCAAGGTGGCTGTCATAGGCATGACGGGCACGTTGCGGTTCGCGAGCAGGATCGATACGCAACACAATTTTGGTGGCTTGCTGCCAATCGGTGCCCTGGGCATCAGCATCCAGCAGGCGCATGTACGTGACAATATGTTCGAAGTCATAGGGTGTCAGTGTTGAATCGGCTGGGGCCAGTTCCGCGACATCAGGGTCAAGCGGCAGCTTTCGCATAACATCTCCTTGGAACTTGATCAGCCCTGTTTTGGTCGGTCTCAGGTTGGCGAATGACGAAAGTCTCGGGTAGTCCCAAAATCTGCACCACGTGGTGCTCCTGAAGCGCCACCGGGCGTGTTTCTCACTGGATCTGGGCGCGTCCGCTGCGCGGAGCGGGCTCTACGAGCTGCGCTTGCCGGGTCTGCGCCCCGGCCCATTCGGGTAACGATCCCATCGCGCAAGAACTGATGTGCGCCTTGCCGGGGGCACTCGGAAAAGCGGCTCGCCGTCATGAAGTATGCCGGCGAACGCTATCACTGCCGCGTTCCCGGGTGCCCTTTTAACCGGTCGCGTCGCTGCACTCGTTCCGCGTGCCCCTTCGGGTCGCTATGCTCACGCGGCCCGGGTGCCATTTCAGGGGGGCGATGCGCCTCCTCCTACGCCAAGGCTTCGGAGGACAAGGCGGCGCACGCCTTTCGCAGCATCGTTGGTCGGGCCTATAGGCGACTAGATGCGCCTGAGTACATTCTTCATTCGAGCGACGGCTGCCTGGACGTCCTGCTGGGAAAGTTTCTCGGCCTTGTAAAACGGCAGGAATGTGAGTGCCGCCTTAGGCGCGCACGTGCCCAGTATCGCCGTTTTGAGGATGCGCCGAACAGGCTGGCGAAGCAAAAGCCAATCCACCCACCATGGCGATCCCAAGGTCGTGATGCCAACGACTCGTCTCAAATCGTTGAGGCGTGGCCGTATGGCGCCCAGATCGGGGGCATGGTCGTAGGCAACGCCAGGGGCCCAAACCCTGTCGAACCAACCTTTGAGGATGGCCGGAAATCCGAACCACCAGGTTGGGAAGACAAGCACGATGGCTTCGGCCCAAAGCAGGTCATCGATTTCGCGCGTTATCGCGGAGGCGTCGAAATTGGAATAGTAGCTCTGACGCTCGCGTTTGGTGAGGGCGGGCGCAAAGTTGGATTGATACAAATCGACCAAGCGGCATTCATGCCCCGCAGCCGTCAGGAATTCGACGGCAGCATCGGAAAGCGTTTGGCAAAAAGATGCGTCAAGCGGGTGAGCTTTGACTATGAGGCATCGCATCGATTCATTACGGGTCATGTACGACAAAGATCGGACTGAGCATAATCGGTTGGCTTTCCCGCGTATAGCGGCCAATTTCTTTTGGCGAACCGCGCGCGCGTCTTCTTCTCAAAAGCATTGTTTCGCCGCTGCTGCGGCGTGATCGCTTAGGGCTACGCCCTCGACGCGGCGCTGGGCCAGGCCCACACAGCGCGTACGTCACAAAATCTCGCCTGAGTTGTCTGCCGTGTCTTGGTTGTTCTCGCGCCGGATGAACCACTTGCCGTGTCTGTGCTCGATCAGGCCGGATTTCGACTTGATTCTAGAAAGTGCGACGGCGACCGCATTGCTAGCCTCGAAATCTGTCTTGACGAAAAAGCGGCTATCCGTCGCTTTGAACCAGTCCTTGATATCCCTCGCCGTCCTTCCGTCTGGATGCTCGGCTAGCAGTTGCAAGATAAGATTCGTCAGTGTCGGTTGACCGAAACCTCTCCGGTGGTGCTCTGGTGCTTCCTCGAAACGTCGCCGCTCTTCTGCTGCTATTTCCTCGAAATGTCGTCGCCAGTCCGCTGCTGCTTCCTCGGAACGTCGCCGATCCGCTGCCGCCGCCGCCTCGAAAAGTCGCCGATCCGCTGCTGCCGATTCTTCGAGAAACCGCTTTACGTCGCCAATGGCCGCTGCGTAACCGTCCTCATACGCTTGGTCGAGTGCTTGCTTCGCCGCTGTACGTTTGGAACGCTTAGACAGTGGATCTGTTGAATGTGCTTTCATTGCGGTTAGTGTTCCACAATCACAAGCTGCATTCAAGAATCGTGTTCGATGCTTCGATGTCAGCCAATCCGACAGATGGTGCATCCTGCGCGCCACCCAGTTAGCGAAGCCGGGAGATACTTCTGTTATTGAGCGCTGCGCGCTTCTTCTTCTCAGCGCATTCTTGTCGCCGCTGCTGCGGCGTGAGGCTTAGGGCCCCGCCCTCGGCGCGCTACGGGGTGGCCTTCCGCCCAGCTTCGGTCGCAAGAGCTCCCTGCAGCCGGGTCCCCGCGAAGGCACCCGCTCCGCTTGCACACCCGCTGCTCGCCGCGAGGCAGGGGTTATGGCGGCTTTTTGGCCGCGCACAACCCCAGCCAACAAGGAAAAAACCATGAGCAACAGAAAGAACATTCCCGCCGAAGCGCGCAACATCGTGATGGTGCCGCTTGGCAAACTCAAGAAGTCGCCGAAGAATGTGCGCAAGATGCCGCACACGCCTGCGGAGATCGAGGCGCTCGCCGCCAGCATCGCATCCCTCGGCATGCTGCAATTCCCGATCGTCGAGCCCGAACGCGGTGCCAAGGACAAGCCGACCGGCCATTATCTGGTCAATGCAGGCGAGGGACGCCGCCTTGCGCAGTTGCTTCGCGTGAAGCGCAAGGAGATCAGGAAGGACGAGCCGATCCCCTGCGTTCTGGACACCGAGCATAATCCGACCGAGATCAGCCTCGCCGAAAATGCCATCCGCAGCAACATGCATCCCGCCGACGAATACGAAGCCTTTGCCGAGCTTCACAACGAGCAAGGCATGAGCGCCGACGATATCGCCGCGCGGTTTGGCGTCACGCCTGCCGTCGTCAAGCAGCGGCTTAAGCTTGGGGCGGTAAGTCCTGCCCTGCTCACTCTCTATCGCGCAGGCGAGATGAACCTCGAACAACTGACTGCCTTTACCGTCACCGACGATCACAAGCGGCAGGAGGAGGTCTGGGCTGGTCTCACCTACGACCACAGCCGCCGCGCGATCCTGCGGGCGCTCACCGAAGGGCATGTGTCCATCAGCGACCGCCGCGTGGTGTTTATCGGCGTCGAGGCGTACGAGAAAGCAGGCGGCACGGTGATCCGCGACCTGTTCGACGAGGACGGAAGCTATCTCGCCGATGCGGCCCTGCTCAACCGCCTCGTGTGCGCGAAGCTCCAATCCGTGGCCGAGGCCGTTACGGCCGAAGGCTGGAAGTGGGTGGAAGTTGCAGCCCAGTTCGATTATCGCAGCACATCCTCGATGGCCACTATCGACACCGTGCCGAAGGAACTGACTCCTGAGGATCAACAGAAGTTTGAAAGCCTGCAAGAGCGGCTTGAGATCATCACCAACGAAGCCGAGCAGAACGACGCGTCCGAGGACACTCTTAACGAAATCGAGCGCCTCGAACAGGAAATCGCCGTCCTGACCGCGGAAGTCTTTCGGCCTGAGGACATCGGCCGCGCGGGTGTGTTCATCGCGCTCGGCCATGACGGTGAAGCCCGCATCGAGCGCGGCTATCTGCGGCCCGAGGATGAACGGCCAGAAGAAGGTGAGGGCGAGGACAGCGGCAATGGCAACGAAGAAGCCGAGGCCGCGCCGAAACCCGCCACCGGCACCGAGGGGCTTTCCGCCGCCTTGGTCACCGAACTGACCGCACACCGGACGGCAGCGTTGCAGAACGATCTCGCGCAGGCTCCCGAACTTGCCTTGATCGCCGTCGTCCATGTGCTGGCGGCGCGGACCTTCTATCACGGCAGGCATTCGTGCCTTGAGATCAGGGTGGCGCAGGGACTGCAATCGTCCCGTGGTCCAGTGCTTGACGAAAGCATCGCCGGACGTGCCATTGCCGAGCGGCATCGTATGTGGATGGACCGGATGCCGCAGGAAGGCGAGGCTCTGTGGGCGTTCGTCTCGTCGCTCAGCATGGACGATTTGCTTTCCCTGCTGGCGCATTGCGCCGCGCAGTCGCTCAACGCCGTGCATGGTCCCGACTGGGGCGACCGGAAATCGGTGTTCGAGCATGCGGCGATATTGGCGAGGGCCATGCCGCATGACATGATCCGCTACTGGCAACCGACCGTTACCAATTATCTCGGCCGCGTCAGCAAGGAGTTGATCGCCGAAGCGGTGAGGGAAGGCGCGGGCGATGACGCCGCCCGGCAGATCGCGGGTCTCAAGAAGCAGGCGATGGCCCAGCGTGCCGAGCAACTGCTGGCCGGGAAAGGCTGGCTGCCCGAAGTGCTGCGATCGATCTGATTTGTCTTGTATGCAGACAGAGGCTCGGGCATCGGCAGCCAAAGGATGTTTATGTTGAACTGTGCGATCAAAACTGTAGTCTGTGATCATGCACAAGAGGGGCCGCGTCCTGACGAGGACGCGGCTTTCTTATTGGTGGAGCCCTGCCGGGCAATCGCGTTGTTGCGTCCTAGCTCAAGCACTGCCGACCGAGCACACGCCAGCCTGACTGCGAGGGGAGAGCCTCGCGCCGCGCGACTGTTCTTTCCTGCGTTTGTACAAACTATCGCGGCGGCCGTTGTCGCTTGAAGCGCGCCGGACTAGCGCCGAATCCGGGCGACGTTTCGGCCGGTTGCTTCTCGCTCGTCCGGACGTCGCGGAAGCATCGGTGCGGCGTGAGGGTTCGTCGGCGGCAGGTTTTTGGAAACCGCCTCCGCGAATTGCTCGATGCCGGTCAGCATGATTGCACAACCCCACCAGCCGGTCAGGAACGCCAGGCCGTTCCAAAGTGTCGATGAGCCGTCCGGCCAAACCAGCCAGAGCGCCGTGCCGAGCATGACAGTGCCGAGCGCCATTCGTGCGATGGCGATCGAAACATAGACCATGAAGAGCGCGCCCTTGGCGGCGCGGAGTGCCGTGCGCATAACTGAGCTCCTTTTTCTGACGCAAGAATGGATGGACTGTGAGACGCGCTACAGCGTGCGAACAGCGGAATGCCTAGGAGTCGCCGAGAAATATTGGTAGCCACGGGCCGCTGCGGATAGCCCGCCGACACGCGGCGAACTAAGCTGGGATCAGCAAACAGGTCACGCCATGCCCCACGATCCCGAACATGAAATCTGGAATCCGTTCTGCGAACGTGTCGATGGCCTGTCGGCCATCGAGCGGGTCGAACTCGAACGAAGCCTCGCCTGGATGCACTACATCAATGGCGGCGGCGGTGATCCGCATTATTTCGATCACCAGAGTTGGTTGAAACAGCAGGAACGCGGCCGATAACCTGTGTGCAATACGAAACGGCCGGATGGCTGCTCGCTTAGCCATCCGGCCTGCACCGCTCATCATGTGATCTGCCCCTTGAGGAGCTGCTTGATGGTCGTCACCGCTTCCGCCGTGATGGCGCCAAGCCTTGCCTGCTCGTCCGGTCCGTTGTCGTTGCTGGACATCAGCGGCAATGCCGAACTCAACAGGACATGCGTCCTTGCGAGTAGTTCCTGTTCTTGGCTTCCCCAAGCCCGCCGCTCCTGGCTCCAGAACTTCGCCCGGATCGAGGATTTCCGGGCGCAGGTCCGTCCCCCGAACTTGAACCACGGGAGCGAGGTTGTCTGTTCGGTGACGTAGTAGATTTGCCGGATTGCCGCGATGTCGGTCTTGCCAAGCACGAACTCGGCGATTGCACGCACGCCGATGAGCATGTCCGGCGCGAGCGGCGGATCGTCGAGTATCGGGAAGCCGTCAGGAGTGGCGTTTCTTTCCGGATCGAGTGTTGCCCGACGCGGCCCGGCCCTGCCGGGCGGGCCGTTGTCGTTCGCTGGCACCGATCGCACCTCGCGCATAGCGCTCTCGGTGCCAGGCGTGGCGGGCTGTCCGGGCTCTTCGATTTTGCGCAGGGACATACTCTTCTTGCTCGCATCAGGCATGGGATCATCTTTCATCATCGGTGTCAGGAAGCTGAGATTGATCAGCGGCGGCGATCAGGACCCCGTTGGGGATGAATGCGCCCGCCCGCTTGCGGTCATTGCTCATAACCAGCGTCCCCCTGATGTCCGTTGAAATGCGTCTTGTTGCGGCTTCCGCGCGGGCGTCCGCGCCCACGGCGAGGCACGGCCACGTCGTTCGACAGCGAGGATTCCGGCACGTTGTCGTTGGCCGCCGACTGGACCGCCGTCGACACCGCCGGCAGAACGACGTCGATCGCCTGCGGCTCGACGGCTTCGCCGACGTCGCGCCTCTCGGCATCAGTGGCTTCGAGTTGCTCGGCTGCCTCCTTGGCGATGGTGCTGACCGCCACGTAGTGTTCCCGCGCCAGGCGTGCCGCCAAGGCGCTGGGAAGCTTGGTCGCGGCCGCCCACATGGGCCCAAGCTCAAGCGCCAATGAGAGGAATTCGAACGCCAGCACCAACAACCAGAGACGAGGGTTCTCGCTGGTGAGAGCGGAAAGTGCTTCCAACTGGGCCGCGAGGCCGCTCCGCTTTCGGATCGCGTTCGGCGACTCGTTGATCGCCTTCTCGATCCCCGCGTTCCTCCCGCTCTCCTGCGCCGTCACAGTCGCGGCTAAGGCGTCTCGCTTCGCTGTCGCTTCGGCTAGCCGCCGTTCGAGCCCCTCCAATTGCGGATCAGAGGTCGATGACGGCGCATTGGTCTTGCGACCGATCGCCCGCCTGACATCATTGGACCGCAAGGCCTGAAGCGAGCGGCTGATGTTGTTGACCTCAGCATCCTGTACCGAAAGCGCCTGCTTGGAACGCGCGATACCCGCATCGACCAGCTTCGATGCGTCCGCAGCGACGGTCTGGTTCGAGGTCATGTACTTGTTGTCGATGTAGCTCTGAACGTCGCTGAAGTTGGTCCCGATGATCAGGAAGGTTCCCGCGAGGAAACCAAACGTGGCCGCTTGACCGACCCGAACAAGCCGGACGAGAAAGGGGATGCGGCTGGTACCCTCAGGATCGGGCAGCTTCAGACCGACACGCCGAAGCTCCGCGTTGCCGCGCGAACTGAGTGTCCCTTTGTACTGGACCACGTAGTCAATCGCGCCAGTAAGTCCGCCCACGAACAAACCGGCGACCGCATAAGATGCGTGGAATCCGCCGCCACCCATCGCAAGATGAAGGCCGACCGTGGTCGTGAGCGAACTCAATGCCGAACTGCCGAGCAGGATTGCACCGGCCGCCCGCAGATCGCTCAGTTCTTGCGGCGATCCGTACTTGTGCGCGAACTCGGCCGAAAAGCCGCTCAGCGGAATTGAGAGCCGGTCACGCAGCGGAATGGGATTGGAGGGGGGCTTCTGGTCATGAGAGCGTTCAGATAGATCAAGTTTCATCGTCGAACTCCGATTTTCGGTGTTGAGGACAGCCGGGGTCGTTCGGCGTCGCGCGTGCGCGATGCCGCCTCCGTCGTTGGGTGGTTTCGGAAAAAGCTAGAGACGCTCTAGACGCTTGAAAGCGTCTTCTGCCGTTGGTTCAGAATGGGTCTGCTCCTCGTGCATCAAGCCCTGGGAGACTTGCTGCATCTTGATCGAGTTGATCACAAACAAATGCGCCTTCGCAGAAGCCGCAATTGATTTTCAGGCGCGGCTTGCCCCACACCCGTACGGGCGGATCGCAGTTTGGGCAAAAATATCCGGTCTTGGACTCGGCTTTCGAGATCAGCCGCCGCACCAAGCCCGTGTCGTTTTTCGCCTCCAACTCGACGTAGGGGATCACGTAGCCGGTGTTCAGAAGGCCCGAACAGACCTGATCGAAGAGTCCGCCATCCTTGATGTAGTGACTGACTCGACCGATCGGCTTGCCACCTGGAGCACCGGTGTCGGACGTCACCAAGCCCACCTCGAACATTTTCCGGGCGAACTGCCGATTGTGATATCCGCCGCGACCTGTCTTGCCAAAGTGGTGCTGCCACAGATGAACCATCTCATGGACTAGCGTGGACAGGTTCTCAGCGTCGGAGCGCCGCGAGCCCCAGAAGCGCTGATTAAGAATGATCTGGTCCGAAACATTTATCCCGTCACGGGAGATGAAGCGGTTGCCCCCGAAGCAACCATAGGCGCCGCGAAGATGTTGGACCGTAATGAGGCAGTTCGGAAGTTCACCAGCAAAGAGGCGGTCATTGAATTTGCGATAGGCGTGGACAAGCGCCCCGTAGGTTCGTTGGGTGGGCTTTGGTTTCGCGTCCATCACGACCTCCAGAGCAGAGCTTTGTGCCGTACGGCAGAAATCCATATCTTCGGGCCAGACGTTCTTCGAGGAAGACTGCGCTGAAGTAGGTCGATCTGGGCTACCAAAGATGCCCAAACGCTACGGCTCGGTTCATGCGGGCACCAGAGCGCCAAGTGTGCGCCAAATGAGCACCATGGACCGGAGCGCTACACCGGCGATCGGCGAAGCGATTGAAATTCCTCGTAGACTTTCGTTGTGGCGATGGGCGCTGCATGCAATTATAGAGACGCAAATATTTTTCGGTCTTTATTGCGAGCGTCACCGGTTTGGACAGCAAGAAGCAGAAACCCAAGGAAAAGCGCGGGTCGAAAGCGCTGCTGCCGTTCAATCGGCGACTTCTTGAAACCAAAATTCGAGAGGCCGGGCTCGTCCAGGCCGATTTCGTTGCTGAAATCGGCATCGATCAGAGTACCTTCACGCGTGCCAAGCAGAGCGGCATGATGAGGCTCGCGCTCGCTCATAGGGTATGCACGAAGCTCAATATCGATATTGCCGAACTCCTCACCGAAGAACCGGCAAAGCTCTTTGGCGGCGAAATGCCGCCTCGCGTTCAGGAATGTATTGGCCGTAACGACGAACTCATACGTATCCATGCGGCGCTCCGTCCGAATCCGAGCGGGGGCTCACGGGATCTCCAGAGCCGTACCGGCAGAGTCGCACTTCACGGTTTGGGAGGGATAGGTAAGTCGGCGCTGGCCGTCGAATACGCCTATAGATATCGAGATCATTATGACGGCGTCTGGTGGTGTGCAGCTCGCCTAGCGATTGACCAGTACAAGGGGCTGACCGAGCTCGGTATCAAACTTGGTATCCTGGGAGCGGAAGAGCCGAACGGCCAAGCCGCCGCCCGGCGAACGCTAGAACATCTGACCGAAAAGTATCCGAACTTTCTGCTCATCTATGACGATCTGCAGGATCAAAAGAGCCTTCTACTCCCAACGGAGCATGTTCGCGTTCTCTTAACTTCTCGCATTGCGAATTGGATTTCGCTGGCTCAAAGCCTTTCTGTCGACGTCTTGGCGCCGCCTGCAGCCGTAGAGTTTCTTGAGATTTACGCCAATCGCGAAGGCGACAAAGGTGGGGTCTTACTGGCAGGCGTGTTGGGCCGGCTGCCGCTGGCCCTCGAACACGCGGCTGCATATTGCCTCCATACCGGCATCAGCTTTGCCGACTATGCCGAGCGGGCCAAGAGCCTGATCCAGAGGGACCCTTTGGATGACCCGGATGCCGGCAGCGTGTACGCGACTTTCAAAATTGCAATTGGCCACGTTGCAAAAGGATGTGCTGCGGCCACATCGGTAATGGAGTTTTTGGGTTGCTGCGGCCACGACCGCATACCTGGTACGTTGGTCGAGGGTGCGGCGGCGGATCAGGGCGAGCGAGAGGTCGCTTTGATCGCGCTATCGCGAATGTCGTTGATCAAGAATATTCGTTTGCAGAGCGGAGCGCCCGCTGTATCGGTTCATCGCGTCGTCCAACTTGTCGCACGATCGATCGCCGAACTGGAGGGGCGGGATCGGCAGGTCATTGATCAGATCATGATGCGATTGCTCGCCGTGTTTCCTGCGGACGACTATCAAGACAAAGAGGTATTCGATCTCTGTTTGAATTTAATGCCGCATTTGCTTGTTTGGCGCGACACGCAGAGTGGTGCGCCTACGATAGGCAAGGACGGTTCGGCACTGCTTGGAAGGGCAATCAGCGCATTTGTTGTTCAAACACGAGCGATTCCAGACGTTCGGTCCAAGATCGAGCCTCTGCGCAATTTGATCCGCGAACTATTAGGTTTGGATCCTCCGGGCGCCGATCCTCTTCCCGACGGTATCGACCAATTAGTGCGCGGATTAAAAACAATCTATCCGGATTTTCCAGCTACGAGAGCTGGACTTGCCAACTTGATAAGGACAGGTAGGATTCCGAACTATCGGCAAACGATGAGTGCGTTGGAGTGCAATCTGGAGATCTTTGATGAAATCGTCGGTCCCGAAGCGGCGAATGTGCAGAAGCTGCTTCGGTTGACGACATATTTTGTTGAACGGCACTGGCGTGAGCTCGATCGTTTCTTCATCGTGCTCCAGCAGTTCGTCGGCTTGCACCCTTGAAGCACAAAATCTTATGGAAGTGGCCCCTTCGGTCCGGGCAACTTCGGATAGTGTTCGCTTGATTCCGGCCGCTCGGGAGTTCTGCTCATGTATCGTAGAGGTATCGATCCGTCCGCGTTGTAGAATGTTACTGAAATGAGACGGCCCCAATGTCCACCCTTGATAAACCGCCCTCTAATTTCTTCACTGGAATTGCCATTGGCGAGTTTGACGATTGAGAAGCTACGTTGCTTCATTCGATCCCGCTCTCGATAGGCGCCCCATTCTCGCGCGACACCGTCATCCAAGACGGTCACAACTGGTTTATGTTCTCCCAAGTCGAAAGCACCCCCTTCCCAAGGAGGAGTGTACCAGCCGAGCGGGATTGAAAGCATTTCGAAAATGATCAGTTTCGGACTACCAAAAATTGGTAGTTCGCTCGCAAGTCTTAACCTTCGTCGCGCGCAATCGTCTTAACAGCTATTAGAATGTGCTCTGCGCCGATGGCCGGTGCATGACTCGAAGCCGCTGCAATGGCGGCCTCATTCATGATGGTCGCAATATCCGCGCCGGTCATACCTGACGTGTCGCGTGCAACCTCTTCTTTAAGTTCTGTCGTCCAAGTGTCGTCAAATGGCTTTCCACGGGCGTAGAGTTCGATCAATTCGAGACGCTCTTCGCGACTTGGGGGAAGAACCGAGATAACACGATCAAATCGGCCCGGGCGTCTTAACGCAGGATCGATGGTGTCTGCACGATTAGTGGCCGCGAGCACCAAAGAGTTGCCGGCCCGGCCAAAGCCATCAAGCTCGATCAAAAGCTGATTCAGTGCTTGATTGCGTTCCTGAGATCCGCCGAATGTCGTATCTCCTCGCTTCGCGCCGAGCGCATCAATCTCGTCGATGAATATGATGGCTCTTGTTTCGGTCCGGGCGCGAGCGAATAAATCCCGTATGCGGGCCGCGCCGACGCCGACATAGAGTTCAAGGAATGACGAGCCCGACACCGGAAAGAAGGCAGCGTCGGCCTCGGTTGCCAATGCCTGGGCTAACAAGGTTTTGCCGGTTCCCGGCGGTCCGTCCAAAAGAATGCCTCGGCGCATTCGCGCGCCAAGGCGCTCATAAGCATCAGGAGATTTGAGGAAGTCAGCGACTTCTTGCAGGGCCTTCTTCGCGTCCGTGGCGCCAATGACGTCGGTCCAATAAACCCTCGCATGGTCAGTTTCGCCTATGTGGGCAGACAAAAAGTAGGCTTCGTGCTGTTTCCGCTCGTCAGATACGTTTTTGTCCGGTTCTGGCGGGTTCTGAGGAGGCTCGCCGGCGTCAGCCTGGCGTTGGTTCGTGGCTGGTGGTTCTACGTCCGCTTCGTCAATGTTACCTGTCTCTTGGCTGGCTTCAGCTTGAGATGTCTCACTCTGAACCGGCTGTTCGGCCGCAAGCGATGTAGGGCTGATATCGGATTCGGTTCTGCGAGAAGCCTCAGCGGCTGCTAAGGCGCGATCGCTTGCCTTCCTGCGGACGACGGACAGGCCCGTCGCCAAAGAACCAAAGACCATGGCCAGAAGCACGAGCACGCCAATCGCGTTGAGAACAGTGACGCCGAAGTGGGAGGGAGCACGAATGGAAACAGCCGCTATCGACTTAATGCGCTCCTGGTCCACGCCCAAGGCGGCCATCATGTTCAGAGCCCCGGCGACAGTGTCCGTCTGTGCGGTGAATACGCGCCCGTCACGGACCGTCGCGGCAATTGTCTCATCCGCGATCGTTAGTTGGATCACTTCGCCAGAGTTTATGACCTTTACGATCTCGGTGATCGGGACCGAGGACGTGGCCCGAGCAAAGAACAGGAAATAAGCTGTAACCGATGCGAGAGATATGAAAGCAAACAGCAGCACCCAACGGCCAAATCGCCGGAGGCCCGACGGCCATGACATAATGATCCATTCCTATAGTCGTAACCCAATCCTGGATCGTAAACCGGAAGTTGCTGGCGCTCAACCGTACCCATGACCGAAGACCGATCGCGCTGCCGGCTTGTGCCAAGCGTGTTGGGAATGTTTGGGAAGCGCTGCCTACGCCCCTTACTCCGAGTACGGCATGGCCCTAGATTTCGTGCATGAGCGAGCAGTTACGCCTTGTCCCGCCCGGCGTGGATTTTGATCCGCCGGCGGGGGACGAACTCATGCACTGTCCAATGGCGGCCCCGGCCGCTGCTGCGACGGTTGCTTTCGACCGGCGAAGCCCCTTCGCGGGCTACACGCGCCTGCTCACGCCCGAAGGTGGGGTACTGATCTCGTATGTGGATCAGAATCGCAGCCTGCGGCTGACGGTCGCTCGTGTGGCCGGATGGGGAGTTGCGACCGGCGTTGGCGGCTGGGAGATATTCTTCGAGAGCTCGCTGTCCTGGCTACACTCTTTCGCGGCTTTCGCCGCGCTGGCGCTCATTGCCGGGTTCATCGCCAACCTGAAGATCAAGGTCCCTCACTCCGTCGAAATCCGTCCCGATTGCATGATCGTCGATGGCGAGGACGTGTTTCTCGCCGAGGAGATCGGCGACCACTGGCCCGCATTGCAGATGAAGGACGAAGATCCGGACCGCATGGTCATTTCCGGTATCTGCGGCACGCGCCGGATCGAATACATGACCGCAAACCGGCTCGATAAGGCGGATTCCACGCCCGAAGTGCTTGCCGCTGATCTTCAGGCCGCCATCGAGCAGCTCTGGGGCCGCCGCGAAGTGACCTTCGAGACGGCCCCCTGAACGCCAGTCATTCGAGGACACCGCGCGCCCTCATGGCGGCTTCCGCGCGAGCGCGGATCGCCGCCACGTCATCGTGTCCGAGCCGCAGCGCGGCTGCCGCCGGCAGGCCTTGCATCAACAGAACCTGGCTGGACCGTTCGCGTGAGAAAGCCGCCCGCAGCTCGAAGGGATCGATCAGCTTGCCGAGGCGCGACGCTGCGTACCGCAGCGTCTGCTCATCGCCGTTGGCGAACAGTTGCACCAGCCCCGCGTTTCCCAAGAAGGTCTCCCAGCCCTTCTGATAATGGCGTTGCAACTGCGTGATGTCCTGAAGCACCACCCAGGTCTTGATGCCGAAGCCGGGAAAGTAGGCGGCGGCGTTTGCCATCATCTCCATATGACCGAGCGTTGCGAACTCCTCCAGAAGGAACAGGATCGGCGGTTGGGTCCGTGGGTACGGTCCGAAGGCTTCAAGAATCGTGCATGCAGTTTGTACGATGGTGCGCAGCCACGGCGAATGCCGTGCCATGCGCCCCACGGGAAGGCACATGTAGATCGTGGTCGGGCGCTCGCTTCGCAAGCTCGCGAGACTGAAATCCGAATGCCGCAGCGTCGCGCGCAGCATCAGGCTGTCGAGAAAGTCGGTATGCGCGGCCGCCGTGCTGAACACACTGCCGCGCTCCGCGAGCGGGGTCTGCTTGAACCGGCTGCCTATGGCAGCCGGAATCCCGCCGAAGCGATTCCCCAGGGCCATCATGCGATTGAGCAACACCTTGATCGCGAAGGTGTTGGCATCGAAATGGGCCTGCTTCTCCTCGGCTGAAGCCTCGGCCAGCGCCTTGGCGGCCGCCGCTTTCGCGGCGCTCGCCAAAGGCGCGTAGGTAAGACAGAGCAGTTCCCGCACCGTCACCAAATTCCGCTCGCGCTCCGGCAAGGTGAGCGCCAGCAGGATCAAACCAACCAGAAGCGTGCGTGCGCTATCCGTCCAGTGCCGCGACCGCTCATCGCCATTGTCTGGGATCAGGGCGTTCGCGATGGACACAACATCATCCACCAGGCTCAAGCTTTCGGGATCGAGTTCGGCGAGCGGATTGTAACTTGCACTAGGTTCGCCGGACTGGCCGAAAGGATCGAGCACATAGACATTGTGCCCCATCGCGCGGCGAAAACGCGCCGTCTGCGCAAGCTCGCCCTTCGGGTCGAGCACCAGCATCGAGCCAGAGTAGAGATAGAGGTTCGGCTCAAGCACCGTCTTTGTCTTGCCGGCGCGCGCGCCAGCTATCGTCACCATCGGCCGGTCATCGAGCTGGCCGAGAAAAGTTCCGCCGAATTTGCCGAGGATGATTTGGCCGGGCTGATACCGCAGCTTCAGCATCTCCGTCGGTGACATCCAGTAATTGACGCGCTCCCGATCGCGATCGAGGCGCGCCGCCAGCACGCCGCGCGGCAGCGCCACGTCAAAAAGCTCGCGGCTACGCGCATCGAATCCCGGTACCGCCGGATAGCTGCGCAACTGCGCTCTTTGAATCTTGATCGCCCACTTCTGCCGTTCGCTTCTGAACAGGTCCATCGAGGCCTCCTTTGTCTGGACGGCCCTCGATATCGTCAGCAGCACATCAGGTCTGTTGGAATGCCTGCGAACACCTGGGAATGTCTTGCAGGTACGATCAACGTCAGGCGGGCTTGCCTTCGCGTTCCTTGACGAATGCGACATCGCGCATGGGCTGAGTATTGGCCATGTCTTTTCCTTTGGCGAAGCCCGGCGGTGCTTGAAGGATGCGGGTTCTAGGGCCGTCGCACGAGAAGATCAATCGATTTTCCCCAAAACGAAGAGGCTGTTGCGCTGAAGAAGCGCAACAGCCTTTCGTTTCGGTTCCGCTCAAAATCGATTGATCTTCTCGTGCGCCGTCCCTCGGTCGAACCCCATCAAGCCCCGCGTCGGGGCTTCTTCTTGAAAGGAAAAGACATGACCAATACTCAGCCCACCCTCATTGCGTTCAGCGTCAAGGAACGCGAAGGCAAGCCCGCCATCTGGACCAAGATCGGTGCCGCATTCCCGCACGGCAAAGGTCCAGGCCTCACCATCCAGCTCGACGCTCTGCCACTCGGTGATCGCATCGTACTGCGCGAACCGAAGGAAGATAAAGCCGAGACAAGCAACTAGTCCGGCGACGGGGGGCGCTCAATGAGCGCCCCTTACTTCGCCAGAACAACAACAATCCATCTCAGGGAGACCATCCATGATCAGATCCATTACGAAACTCTTCAAACCCTTGGTGATCGAGGGAGACGATACGCCTATGAAATCGACCTGGGCAGGTAGTGAAGGTTACGCCGCCTGCTTCGACCCAAACAAGGGACGTCTCTACGCTACCTTGTGGAATGACAGCGACCGCAAATTCTATCCAACAATATATGCGTCGATCTTCGATCTCCTTCGCATAAGGCGCTGCCTGCCGGTCGTCACGGTCACATTCCTTGGCCTTCCTCGCTGCGCGATCGAACTGCACAGCATCAAGTGCGATGGCATGAACATAGCGCAGTCAATTATGGAAGACGTGCTCGCCGTGTCGCGTCTCATCTCTTAGTCAAAGACCAGATCACCAAAGCGAGGGCTCGGAGAACATCCGGGCCTTTTCTTTTGCCTGAGCCAGATCAAATTCGGATGCGTCGGAATGTTTGCGATTACAAATCCTTCGCAGTGAAGGAGTGAGTCTTGACGGGTACTATTCAGGCAACAGCTAGGCGAGATGTCCGTTTGCCTAGGGCAAACGGTTTCTCGTTGGGGACCAAATATTGTTGTCCCCAAACCCCAGGACGCATGCGCTCTGCCAAGGAAGAAAACATGGGCCGGCCTCGAAAATCTGAACCGCGTGACAGGCAATTTAATTTGAGCCTCACAGCGTCGGAATACGAAAGCGTCGTACGGCGCGCGGAAGCGCTCGGCATGCGCCCCGTACATTTTGGTCGCGCGCTGCTGTGCCGCGAGGAAGGGCGCGCAGCGCGCAAGCATGAGCTTGCCGATAACGGATGGAGAGTTATTGCGGCGGGGTTGTCGAGGCTCGGAAACAACCTGAATCAGCTTGTGATGCGTTTGCACATGACCGGTGAACCATTGCCGCCGGATCTTGAGCCCTTGCTCAACGATATTCGCGGTCTCATCGCGCGAATACGGCCATGATCGTCAAAATTGCGGCCAACGGTGCGTCCTTCAAGGGACGTTCCAACTATCTGATGCATGATCCGAAAGCGAAGACCCAGGAGCGTGTCGAATGGACCCATACGCTTAATCTTGCCAACGAGTTCGTCCCAGCCGCCGTCAATGAAATGTACATCACCGCGGAAAATGCCGAGTGGCTCAAGCAACAGGCCGGCATTCGTGGTGGCGGTCGTGCGACGGAAAAAACGGTAAAGCACATAAGTCTGAACTGGTCGCCGAGCGACGATCCGTCGAAAGAGCATATGATCGAGACCAGTCAGAAGTTCTTGCGTCATATGGGATGGCAGGACCATCAGGCCATTCTGATTGCTCACAACGACAAGGCCTACAAGCACGTCCATATTTTGCTGAACGCGGTGCACCCGGAAACGGGGCTGCGCCTCAATGACGATTTCGAGCGCGCCAAGGCGCAGACCTGGGCGCTCGAATATGAGCGTGAACAAGGCCGAATATATTGTGAGCAGCGGCTGAAAAGTCCGAAAGAGCGCGAAAAGAATATGCCGCGCAATGTCTGGATGGATTTCCAGCCTCACGAACAGGAATTTCGGCGCGGCCAGGAGAAATTGACGGAAAATGACCCGGAATTGCCGTCCGATCCGAAAGATCGAGAGTGGAAAATCCTGAAGGAAATTCAAAAAACGGAACGCATTGAATTCAACGAAAGGTTTGGATCGGAATTTAGACAGCTCAAGGACGAGATTTATCGGGAGGTGAAGGAGGAATTTCGCGATCGCTGGGCCAATTATTTCAAGCTCCGGCGACGTGGCCATGATCATGAGTCTCTGATGGCCATAAAGGACGAATTGGTCGCCGACCGAAAGGAAGTCCTGGAGACGAAATCGGAATTCTTAAGTGACCTCCGGCTGGTTCGGGACGCTTGCTATCGTGATCTGTTAGACGAGCAGAAGGAAGATAAAGCCGAGCTCAAGCGTCTGCAGAAAGAGGGCCTTGATACGAGGGAATTCTTCGAGGAGCAGCGCGCGATGGAGGCGTCTCGGAAAGTTGACAATAATGGCTTCCGCGATGCTGCCAAGGAAGTCGGAGGTCCGACGCCTGTTTCGATCCCGGCACTCAAGCCGGTGGTGGAAAAGGACCTGCGTCCCACGGCTGAGGAGGCCCCTGACGCCGCCGGGCCGCGTTCTCGTTCCCGCGATCGTATCAGCGCGGGTGTCGGTTCCTTTCTTGGTGCCCTGCTTTCCAATCTGACAAATCTCGGATCGGCGAAACCGGAGCCGATCTCGAAGGAGGAGAGGGCGGACCAATTCCGCCAAGCTGCCGAGGACGCGCTCAAACAGCACCAGCAGCGTGGACGGGACGAGGAGGACGAAACCTGGCGTACACGGCAAAAAGAATTCTACCGAGAATGACACAGGGGCCGGCCCCGCCACGGTCGAGCCCCCATCTCTCTCGGCAAGCAAAGATGCAAGAGATGATCTCGGATACTCAGACCATGAGGAAGAAAGCCAGGCGGCTGAGCTGGAGATTGAGACCGAATATCGCCGCAGGCTAGCAGGCGCTCGGTTGTTGCCGCGATATGCGCGGGGCGCCGCGCGGCGAGGGGCACGCGAATGGCGCAGGGCGGCATTTAACGCCCTGCGGGAAAGGCGTCAGCTTGAACGAAATGCCCGGCGCGCGGCGAGACGGCAAAGACGCGGCCGGGGTGGGTTTGGAGCGCCGACGCGGCTGGACCTCTCGTGACCGTCTCGACAGCCAGCGAAGTACGGGGCTGGAAACGCTGCCTCGATGGGCGGCTACCCCGACGAGGCCCCTACCGATCGGCTGGAAATGGCGCTGACCCGTGTAGTCTCTTCCAGTTCGAGCGCAGACACTCGACGTACTTTGCCTCGACGACCTGCGGGGGATTGCCCGCATGCATGGCGGGAACGCGTGCATCAAGAACGCATCTGAATTCGAGCGCCGGCGGCACCTTGCCTGCGGTATCGGCAGAGGTCTGCGCCTTCCTGGCCTCAATCTTGGCCAAAAGAGCCTTGGCCTTTTCGTGTCCCTGAGCGGCGGCTTTCGTGAGCCAGAAGCGCGCCTGGGCTGCATCAGGTTTTACACCAGTGCCTTCGGCGTAGAGACCACCAAGAAAGTATTGGCCATCGTCGTCTCCATTTTCGGCGGCTTGTCGGAACCAGCGTACCGCCTCTGCGGAATTCTTGGGTACGCCCATTCCCACCAAGTACATTCGCCCTAGCTCATTCTGGGCGTGTGCCTGCCCTTGCTCCGCCGCGCGACGAAACCACCGCATGGCTTCTGCGAAATCCTGGGGCACACCCAACCCCTCCAGGTACATCGATCCAAGTACGCTCTGAGCGCCTGCTAAACCTTGGTTAGCCGACTTGTGAATCCAGGTGGCGGCCGTCGCGTTGTCTTGTTTCACGCCCCAGCCGTAGAAGTATAGGATTCCGATCCGCTCCTGCGCTTCGGCGTTTCGATCCGAGGCTTTCATGTACCATTCCATGGCCTTGGTGTAGTCGAGCGGAACGCCTTTGCCATTTTCATACATCCATCCGATGCGCGTAATGGCGTTATCTTCATTCTCGGCGGCGGCCTTGTTGAACAGTTCAAAAGCGCGCTGATAATCGACCGGCATATCCAACGTACCGAAGAGGTAAGCGAGAGCTAACCGGGTGTTGCCTTCCGGATTGCCTTGCTCGGCGGCCTTTCGATACCAATAGACTGCCTGCTTTGCATTCACCTCGACAACGTGCCCCGTCTTGTAGAAGTCACCCATTGCGAGCTGCGCCGACGCATTCCCGCGTTCAGCCAGCGCCTTGATGTAGCTGACGCCGAGGGCCTCGTTCTTCTGGTTGGCGGCATCTTGCGCGCCACGCTTTAGCTCGTCCTCCGACATCGTCGCTGTCGGCCCGGCGTTTTGCTGCGCATAGGCCCGGTCAATTTGCCAACCCCTGCTGACAGGGATGCATGCGAAGGCGATGGTGAGTGCGGCTACTCCCGCGAGATAAGCCGGCGAAGCGAGCGCGGGATTTGAAACAGTTCGAACGCCGGTGTGACCGTATGGCCGATAGTGTTTCAGATTGCCGAAAAACCCTTGATATTGGCTCTCGGGAGACGCTAGACTCTAAGGCGAATTTTCTGCCGATCGCACGTTCTTCGCAGATTTTTAGGGGACTTCTCGTGCTGCAACACTATCGGCCATTTTGTTTTGGGCCCCGTGATGCTGGCGCAAGGACATACCGATCTAACGCTCTACGGCCTGACTGGCGGCCGCAAATATCTCGACGCGGCTGAGCGGCATCGCTTTGTTCGGGCCACCGAAAACGTCTCGGCCGATGTCCGTCTCTTCTGTCTGACGCTTTGCCTGAGCGGTGGCCGGATTTCAGAAGTTCTCGCTCTGACGCCGATCGGGCTTGACCTCCAGGCGGGTACCGCCAACCTCATCACCCTCAAGCGCCGCAAACGCGGTGTTATCCGGCAAGTACCTTTGCCCCGCGATCTGCTTGACGAACTCGATCGCGCCTTCCGCATCCGGGATCGCCAGCGAGATCCTCTTCGAGCCCATCGCAGAATTTGGAGTTGGAGCCGGACGACGGCCTGGCGCAGGGTCAAGGAAGTCATGGCCAAGGCCGAAATTGCAGGACTTCCCGCTATGCCGAAGGGATTGCGTCATGGGTTCGGTGTGAACGCCTTTCAATCCCTGGTGCCGCCTCATCTGGTCCAACGCTGGCTTGGACATGCCTCGCTTCGTACGACGGCCATCTATTGCGACGTCAGCGGACCCGACGAGCGCATATTTGCAGAGCGCATGTGGCGGCCAGCACCATCACGAGACGGGCACCTATTCAAACGACTGCGCGCCGGAAGTCTCATCTATCCCCTCTCAGGCATACTGGCGTTAGCCGCCGTCGTAATTTGCTGCATGCTGACTGCGTACGTGCTTTCACCCTAGTCCCGGAACGATGGAGCGCGAAGGCGCGGCGGTGAGTTGCTGGGTGATGGAATGTCGATCGCTTAACATACACCCGTGTGGGTCGCTCGACGGGATTGAGTGTAATCTTTCGGAAACCTTCTGATTCCAAGTGTTTCCGAGGGCGAACCTCGATTCCGTCCGGTCTAATGATGTCCAGCGAGGACGTCATGACCAACGATCATAAGTGCCAAACAGAGTCCAGAACGGAGCGCGGGAACGCGACGTCCGATGTAGTTGAAGGCGTAAGCATCGTCGATCAGACCATTGATCGCACGCCTAAGGGCGACTTCCTCGATCATACCATTTCAGTGTGGCAGCCCTATACGGATCGTTCGTTAACGCGCGAGGACGCGCGCGAGATGATTCATAATGTCGTTGGCTTCTTTCGCATCTTGCGAGAATGGGCTGAGGAGGAACGATGTTCGACTGGATTGACTGAGTCTTCGCCGCTACAGCCGCAGATCAGTCAAGCTCAGCCCGATTCGGGGCCGCGCAAGGAATCAGCGCGCATGAAAGGCGCGCGTTAGGATTCTCATTGCGCTTGTATCGCCTTCCTGATTCAATCATTGTTACTTAGCTTGTCAGGAGGCTCATGAAAAAGAACCATCGAACGAGTGCTATTCCAACTGCGAAGAAGGCGGTCGTCTACGCGCGCGTTTCTACGAAGGAACAGGAAAAAGAGGGCTTCTCGATCGATGCTCAAAAGAAGTTGCTCGCGGGCTATGCGCAAGCGAATGACTTAGTTGTCGCAAGAGAGTTTGTCGATGTTGAGACGGCGAAGGTTAGCGGCCGCACACACTTCGGCGAGATGATCGAGTATCTCAAAAAGCATCCCGGCATCCGCACCATCCTGGTTGAAAAGACCGACCGGCTTTATCGCAATCTCAAAGATTGGGTGACGCTGGATGAGTTCGAACTTGAGATGCACCTTGTGAAGGAGGGCGTCGTTCTCTCTCGGGACTCGCGTTCCTCCGAGAAGTTCATGCACGGCATCAAAGTGCTGATGGCGAAGAACTACATCGACAATCTTTCGGAGGAAGCCCGGAAGGGCATGCAGGAGAAAGCCGAGCAAGGACTTTGGCCGAGCAGCGCGCCGCTCGGTTACAACAACGTGCTCGGTCCCGATGGCAAAAAGGTCATCGAGATCGATCCTGTCCTGGGGCCTGTGATCGCAAACATGTTCGCCTGGTATTCAACCGGTACGCTGTCACTGCGAGATATATCTGAAAAGGCCCGTGCAGCGGGCCTCGTCTCACGATTCAAAAGAGGCCCGGTTTCGATCAGCAACCTGCATACGATTTTGTCCAACCCAATTTACACCGGCGAAATCCGCTGGAAGGGCAACCGCTATGTTGGCCGCCATCAGCCACTGATTACGCACGAACTCTTTGATCGCGTGCAAACGATGCTGGAGAGACGGAATGCATCCAAGCTCCGCAAAGGCCCGCGAGATTTTGCCTTTTCAGGCCTCATGAAATGCGGCCATTGCGGATGTGCGCTTGTGGGAGAAATTCAGAAAGGTAAGTACATTTACTATCACTGCACCGGGTATAAGGGAAAATGCAATGAGCCCTATGTCCGCGAAGAAGTGATTGAGGCGAGATTCTCCGCCTTGCTTTCCCGGCTTTGTTTCTCCGACGACATTCAAAAATGGATCACCGAAGGGCTGCACCAAAGCCACGAAGACGAATCGAAGGAACATCGTGAGGCGGTAAAGCGGCTCCAGACAGAATATGACCGCCTCTCGCAGCGCTTGAGCACGATGTACATCGACAAGCTCGACGGCCGGATCGACGCAGTCATGTACGACAGGATGGCATCGGAATGGCGTAAAGAGCAGGAGCGCTGCCTGCGGGAGATCGGCCGTCACCAGACTGCCGAACAGTCCTATATGGATGAGGGCGTAACTCTGCTGACGATTGCCAAGGATTCGCAACGCCTCTTCGAAAAACGCGCTGCTGCGGACAAACGTCGCCTTCTGAATTTTGTACTTTCGAACTCGACATGGCGCGACGGGGAGCTTACCGCGACTTTCCGCCAACCGTTTAATATTATTGCGGAAATGAGCAATGAGCCGCCTGACGATGATGGCGGCGGCGGACCAAATCTAGCTCCGCGTTCTAATTGGTGGGCCCGGCAGGACTCGAACCTGCAACCAGACCGTTATGAGCGGTCGGCTCTAACCATTGAGCTACAGGCCCCCGCTACGGGCGACCGCTGAAAGACGCCCGAACGGTGCGGGGGCTCGTTTACAGGTTGGATAGCTTTCTGGCAATGCCAATTGAAGGAACTACCGATGAGTCACGCTTTAGCTGATGTCTTTTGAACAGAGCAGGCCGGCTGACCAGGCGAGCTTCTCGCGTCGCTATAGCGGAAGCTTCGGCGCCGTCGCCGCCATACGTGGTGTCCGCGAGTCTCCTTGCGGGTTCCTGTGCCCGCGCGACGTGGATTGAGCCGCTGTTTTGCGCATCGCTTTCTATCGCATTGACTTAGCCAGATTCTCACAGTCGCCTTGTGACAAAGAACGGCTCTGTCGTAGTAGAGTCCAGAGGATTACGCGTTGACCTGAATGCTGGGGAATACGTTGGGCCGGCGGCTCAGGCAGCGTTGTGCGAAGACCAGTCGTATAGGAGCGGGCAGCGCTTTTGCAAGATCGGCCCGCTCGGCGCGAGCCGGTGGAGTCCCGCTTGCTAGCCATCGTGGCACGACGTTAACCCGTCGGTGGATCAGAGAGGAGTGCGCTCGCTTTCATGGTGCAACGGGCAGACCGTAAGTCGATTGTCAGTGCATTAGGTACCCGCGAGTGCGTCAGAGCACCGCAAATTTTTCAGTACCCGCGTTCCTGGCGAAGAGATCATTGCTTGCCGCGGAAAACAAAGCTGATTTCGTTTCATTGACTGGACTTCCATCGCTTTTACGATCCGCGTGTCTCAGCGAGGTCATCCAACCATGCTGCAATACGATTCCGATACAGTCGCACTTCGGGGCGGACCTGGCTTATTGCGACGCTACATGCTGACGACGCAATAGTGACGGACTCTACCGCTGAAATGTGCATGTGAACCGTCTGACAACCGCCGAATGAATGGGGAAAAGTAGAACCCTATTGCCAAATGTTGAGTTCAGTTCACTCCGCCGCCGCCTCTGCGATCGGCCCAGACGGAGTTCTCCCAAGGCGATCGCGGTAGTGAGAAGATCATGAGCGATACAACTGCACTGCAGAACTCCATTTCCCGGATGGAGATCATCATGCGGTCGGCCAGGCTTGGGGCTGAGATCAAGAACGTTAGGCTGTCGGGAGACCTGCCTGATGAAATCGTTCGCGCTATAAATCGGGCGCTCCTAGAGCACAAGGTCATCTTTTTCCGCGATCAGAACCATCTCGACGATGCCGAGCAGGAACGATTTGCCGTCCGACTCGGACTGCTTGTGGCTCATCCAACTGCCGGCATACCCAAAGAGACTGATTGCATTCTGGAACTCGACTCCGCGCGAGGTGGCGGTTACGCCGATCAATGGAACACCGACGTCACCTTCGCCGACACCTATCCGAAGATCTCCGTGTTGCGCAGCGTCTTAATTCCTGAGTTCGGCGGGGACACAATCTGGTCGAATACAGCGTCGGCATATCTGGACCTTCCGGCGCCGCTTCAAAAACTAGCGGACGATCTTTGGGCGATTCATAGCAAGGCCTATGACTACGCGGTGAAGAGCGAGGCCACAGCAGCCGATAGGAAGCATTTCGAGGAGATCTCAACCGCCACGATCAAGGCAACTGAGCATCCGGTCGTTCGAATTCATCCCGAGACCGGCGAGCGCACCCTTGTACTCGCGAATTCCGTCCAGCGATTTGTGGGCTTGCAGAAAGCTACGAGTCAGAAGCTATTTGACATTTTTCAATCTTACATCACCTCATCCGAAAACACGGTGCGCTGGAGCTGGAAGGCCGGTGACGTTGCGATCTGGGACAATCGCGCCACCCAGCATTACACGGCCAACGATTTTGGTGACCGACATCGGGCCGTTCGGCGGGCAACTAAGGAGCGGGACGAGCCCGTGAGCGCTGATCGTGGGCGGAAGTTGACGCCAATTAGAAAGTCAAAAGCGCGAGCGGCAAAAGCGGCGTGACTTGGCAATGACGACCCGGATAGATCTGCGTCAACGCCTACTCGACGAGCCGATTCCACAACGCGGGAGTCAATGGGGAAGAGAAGAAGGTCGGGAAAGCCAGACCATGGCCTGCCCCGGTCTGGCCTCCTTTGCAGACGTTTTCCAGTATGGCCGCGTGGCTAAGACTTCGCGCTAGTCAGCAACGGTTGAGCGGAATTGTCGGCTACTCACGAGGAGTCGCCGAGCGCATCATCGAGAATGGCTTTGAGGCGCGCTGCTCCTTTTGCCAATTCACGATCTAGGTCGGCCTTGATGGCAGCGGCGTAATCGTTGTTGATGTCCAGGGGATGACCGGCGTCGTTGTGGTCTGGCGTCCCCACCGGCAGAAGCTGGTAAGCCTTTATTCCAAGAATGTGAGTTTCGTTCGCCCATGCCGCGATGCGTGCCTGGTCATATGGAGGTGCTTCCACCGACGGCAGCGGATTGGCATCGAGCGCGTCCGCGTAACTGCCCCACGAATACGCCTGAAGGTCGACAAGGGAGTCGTCCCACATGCTATGAAATGTCGATGTCTTTGTGTACGCCGTGCCGTCGGAGCGCTTAGAGTGCAACACAACGTGCAGTTTGTTGCCGCCCTGATCGCCGTTGCGTTCGCTTGCATGCAGCGGCTGCTCCAGATCGCCGACAAGATGAACAGCAAGTTTAAGGGCGCGCAACCTGTCGTCTTTGGAGCTCGACTTATCTTTCAAGGCCGCAATGGCTGCTGGGAGGCCTTCTGCAATGCAGGAGCCCTGGCTGTTCACGTCCTTGCAATCGATCGCCGCGTCGTAAGTCGAACGCTCGACGTCGATATCGACGAAACGCCATCGGTAGGTGTTCCTTCCTTCCGGCGTGAATTTGTAGTCATCGGCCCAATTTGAGATGGCAGCAAGAGACGTGTCCCCGATCAGGTCTTTGAGCTTGTCTTGTGCGGCCTGACTCAAGTGCCGTTGCGCCAGTTCCGCAATGACGGAGTGGCCCAGCTGCCCCCAGGCCATGGCCGAAGAGGTGCTGGCCATGAAGGCGGCAGTACAGATCGGAACTATCAGTCTCAGCAGCATCACGAGGCTTCCCCCAACATTCGAGAATTGTATCGAGTCATCGTTGCCTGATCCAAGTCCTTGGTTAAGGCACGTTGACCGTTGGCATGGGCGCGGTTGGATGCGGCACGAAACCATTTTGGTGCCGCCCACCTGCCGCCATCATGATCACAAAAGCGGTGAGAAGGATCAGGAGTCTGCGCATGTTACAAATTTACTCGGAGGGCTGTGTCGCAATTATAAAAAGGTCACAAAAGGTGCGTTGGAACGAGCGAATTGTAGAGAAGGTGTTGCGGCGCCCGATGCGATGAGCGCATCTAGGTTGTAAAGCGCCGAACTCGATACCGGCTTATTCTCGTAGCAAGGCGGCGAAGCTGACCCTCATCATGCGAGAAAAATGCATTGTCTCCTCTTATTAGCAGGAACCGCGCGGCGAATTTGAATCATAAGTATCGTCCGATCGGGTGATGCGAGGCAGGCTGCTGCTCTCGCCCCCATGGCGCGTTCGAGGGCCGTTCATGCGCAATTACGACCTTATCTCAGGTAGCCTCTTGGCGCTGACGGCCAAAGCCATTGCGCTGCGCCAGCCTGCTCGCATTTGTATTCATGAAGGATTCGCGATCAAGCCTTCTCACCGTAGCGTCTCCTTCAAGCTAGACGCAAGCCCAGACCTACTCGAGTAACGTCATGCCGACAGCTTAGGTAAGGCCGTGCCAAGCCGCATATATCCACCTACAGAGTACGAGGGAACGCATCGAGGTAATCACTACTCGCTGAACCGAGACTCAGCTGGTTACTGGCGTTATTCAATCGCTATGGGGAGGCAAGTTCAAGTCGGGCAGGATCCAAGCGCGCCTGGGACTGCTCGCCATCCGGCGGGTCAAGATGGTGATCGATCGAATTCTCAGGGAGGAACACGCCGGTCATCCACGCGGCAAGTGTCGCTGAGAGTGATCGCTGGAAGAAGCACGACGCGAAACTCGATGCAGCCCTTCGTCGAGTGCCGAAACGAGCTCAGTCGCTGATGTCGCGTGCTCTGGGATCGCGAGCTCCTGGAGGCTGGGGTTTTGTCCGCTGAGCGGCGGCCCCTTCGGCTGGTCTTGTCAAGAAGCGTTCCAACTCGGCGACGTTTTCCGCAACTTTAGCTTTCTTCAACAGGCCTTCGCGCTCTCGGCTGTCAGGCATCGCTTCAGCGCGTGCTCTCGCAAACTGCGCTGACACTTCAAGCCGCTCCAGCAGGGTCAAGATGTGCTTGACGCGCCGTCGGCGCTTGACTTGTTTGTTGTTCATGGCGCCGAGGATGTCGTTCCAACGCAACATATACGTGTCGCAGCCGAGCTTTTTCCTGCCGTTCGACCGAACCGGAATCGATCCGTTCAAGCCCGGTGATGTTGCGCTGGAGAGACAGTTCGTACCGTAGGCCCCGTCGATGACACCGACTGGAGGCTGAATAGAAGACTTCAACGAGCATCCAGAGCAACATCGATAATTGGCTTACGCTTGGGTCGCTCACACGGACGAAATGTTTTCCAATCACAACAGAGTGTCCAAGGTGAATTCGGGTCCAGGAGAGGCTGCGGATGGTCTCGACCAATCCGGCTATAGGCGAGCTGCTCTCGTGCATGGCTCGATAGTCAACCGATAGACGACAAGAGCACCGTCCCCATTGAAGGTCTCCAAGACTTCTCCGCAGGCCGGACAGCGATATTCGCCTTTGGTGCTAGGCAGGGAGTTAAGTTCGAGCCGTTGAAAAGCCAGCACCACAGTCACTGCATGTTACGTCGCTGTTCTTCATGCAATGCTCCTCGAAGTTCGAGCTCTAACATATGCATAATTGAAACCGTTGGGATCTTCGAGTGCTAACCTTTTTTGGCGCTTTCATCACGCAGTGGCGGTCGTGGCGCGTCGAAACAATGCGCTTCGCGATGAAAAAAGATGAAAAGCTGCGCGCTGACCCGGCTAATGGTGTGCAGGGTCGGGGTAGAATTTCGTTTGCGCGCGGTATGCAATGTTGCCTCCGTCGCGAACACTGCTGTACGCGTGCGAGCGCATTGTCGCGCAGGGAGGCGGGGAAGGAGCCGGCCTTGCGAATACTCCGACGGATTAGATGAAGTCGCTGGCTCGTGAGAAGATATTCTGGCACCCGATCACTTCGACCAGAATCCGCTTCGCTTGATGGACCATACGAAACTTGTCGCTAGGAATGTGGGCAAAAAATATCTGGTCGTCAGCGACTAACGAGATCAGGCAGCGCAGAAGCGCGCTGCGCTTTTAGCGACCATCCGATTAAAAGTTGGCCTCCCGCTGACGCTGGTAACACAGTTTTGTGTCGCGTATGTCGTATCCAGCGGTGAATTAGAGAGGAACCGATGGTTGCGAACCGTATCCGCTTCGGCGCCGGCGCTCTTGTCATTTCCGGGGGGCTGTTCGCGATCTACCCGGCCCTTCGCCCGTTCTCCGACGAGAGGTCACTGCTGGCGGCTGCGGCGTTTGGATCAGCGGCATGGTTGGCTTCGCACATGCTTGCCATTGTTGCGTTTACCTTGTTGCCGCTGGGTTTGCTCGGGCTGCAACGCTCTCTTCGCGGCACCTCGGCCGAACGTCTGCTCTTTGTCGCCATCGTCCTGAGCGTGATCGGCACGGGGTTTACGCTGCCGTTCTATGGCGGCGAAACCTATGGTCTTCACGCGCTGGGCCAGGAAGCGCTGCGGCTACACACTGACGCTCTGCTGGGCCTAGTAGAGGTCATCCGCTCCGGCCCCGGTCTTGTCATGTTTCTTGCCGGTCTGCTGCTCCTCGCCGCCTCCGCTATTGCGACCGCAACGGCGCTTTGGCGCTCCTGTCGCTACCCGAAGCCGTGCGGCATTCCCTTCGCCGTCGGAATGTCCTTGTACATTCCGCAATTTTTCGGCTCGCAGCCCCTCCGTGTTGCACATGGACTGCTGGTCGCAGTCGGCTGCGTATGGATGGCCGCCTGTCTTTGGCGGCGAGGGAAGGTGGACCAAGATCAAAAGACTCTCGAAAGTGGCGCAGTAACGATCTGTGCCGTCTACAGGGGGGACGACGATACGCCGGTCCGCCGGAGCTGTGTATCTTCCCATTGATGCCTTGCGCGAAAGAGCGCAGGCACAAACGGAATTCACATCGATGATGATTTTCGTGCAACTAACAATTTCCCTCATCACGTTCACGAGGTCTATACTAGAACAAGCATTACTCGGTTGACGTTTTTCCAATCGCTCGGCCGATTGTCGACTGCTGAGCGTTGCCCGCGGAGCTAAGAAAGACTTTATTCGAGATGGTTCTAAGATGTTCGACACCGCTCGCGAGGTACGCAGAGCCCCTCGAAGATCGGTTGCTTCTCCGTACATCGCTGCTCGTCACTGTTTGTCTCATTTGCTCCGCCATCCGATTTGTTGGCATTTTGTATATGTTTGTACCGAAAGTACAAACGATGGTAGCGACTCTCAGTGATCCGAATAAGAAAGGAATGTTACGCGGATGGCACGGAAGCTCTGGCCGATGGCTTATCGCTTTCACCGCAGGCACAAGTCGGACTCAATCGGGCCTTACGGCAACGATCCCGCCATCTCGCTCGCTACTGGTCAGAAGCGGGACGCCGCAAAGGCTTTGCTAGCACAAGAGTCGCCGGCCGATCCCTCGAGCGATATCCAATTCGGACGGCATCGCTATGCAGCTGAACGCCCCTTCAGTATGTGGATCGATGAATGGCTTACTGAGAAGAAGACCGAGAAGATCAAGCGCGGCAGGCTTGTCACCGTGCGCAGCCCCCAAACGATCGCGCTACTCGAAAGATGGGCCGGTTATCTGAAGAGTCGTTTCGGCAAGCTCTACCGGCAGGACATCACGCGCTCCGACGTGCTCGCCTTCTTTCGGGCGATGCAGAGTGAAGGCAGGTTAGAGACACGTGACCGAGTCCACAGTATCGGTGAACAAGTCTGCGACTACGCCGACCTCGAAGGCGATGGCTACAATCCGTTCCGTGCCTGCAAGAAGCAACTCGCTGCCAACGTCTCGACACCACGGCCCGGCGTCACTGACCCGCAGGATGTGATTCGTCTTTTCAGGCTGATCATGCCGCCATGGGAGAAGGCCAGATTTGGCGACGTGGTCGGTGATGCCCTTCGGCTCGATGCATTGACTATCCCTCGCCCGGGCATGATTAACGAGATGGAATGGACCGAAGTCGATTGGGATGCCAAACGCTGGACCATCCGGGCGGCGAAGATGAAAGCCGGTTGGGACCATGTGGTGCCGCTGTCGCGCCAAGCCCTCGCAATCCTGCGACGCGTCCAGCAGATTAATGGTCATCGGCGCTACGTGTTCGCTTGTGCCAAAGACGCACCGCTGTCTAACGCGACGCTCTGTCATCGGCTGCGTGCGCTCGGCATCGACACTAAGACCGAACATTGCGCCCATGGCTTCCGCACGACGTTCTCAACCCTTTGCCACCATGAGGAGTTCAAGGAAGCCAAGGCATGGGATGGTGATGTCATCGAATTACAGTTGGCGCATCTCGACAGTGGCTCGGTAAAGGCGATCTACAGGCGTCACGGACCGCTGGCACTAATCGGCTCGCGCGCCAAACTGATGCAGCATTGGGCTGACCGGGTCGATGGCCTTGCAGATCCAAAAAAGATCAAGTCGTTCGCACAGCCCCCGATAGTACAGGAGCGCGGTTCGCAGGCGGCGGCTTGTTCGTCTGACGTGTGAAGCCTCGGGCAGGCACCCCGGACAGGTGTCGCCGATCAAATCTAGGACGTCACGATTTTCTCTGATGGCCTCATCCGGAGAGTTGCCCAGCTTCGGTTCCCGGCGGGAAATGGCGAGGGCACGCTCGCGGACATGGGGGGACGACGCGATCCGCATCCAGCCGTGTTCGTCGCATTCGCGGATGGCTCCGGCTTCCTGCAGGGCCGCAGACCATCCAGCCGGTCCCTGAAATCCGGATACAGTTCGTCCCATCGATGCGGACGCCCTGATACTTGGTGCGATCGATCAAAATCCGAATGTTCATACCGGGAAAGCGCTTCTTGAATGCTGCTTCAAGACCCGCAGCCCCGCGCGCCTCCGGCGCGCGTTCGATCGTGACCATCAGCGCGATCGCGTCTTCCGCGGGCGGCCGCCCGGCTGGCGGGCGTCGAAGTTCGCCCGGACGGCGTCGCCGGTCAGAGACACCCGGACGACCATGCAGCCCGCCTGATCGCGGAGCGTCGGATGGCCCGTTTTCTCCGACGAGATGGCGCCGAGCGCGGCTTCGACGGCGGTCGCGACCGACTTCCGCTGCGCCTCCGGCAGCTGACGGACGTTTTCGGCCTCCGGATCATCCAGGTAGAAGTTGCCCTCGATCTGGTTTGTCCGTCGTGCATCCCTGAACCGCTTCGGCGGCATTCGGTAGGTGATAGGCGGATTGGATCGACGCTTGGATCTCTTCATATACGGGACCTCACGATGGTCACGGGCCTGGCCGCGGCGGGCCTTGGACTAAACACTTCGGAAACATCTGAAACCGTTGAAGGAGCGGGGCTGGCCTCGACGTGTTTCTGGTTGTCCGTGTCGTCCATGGCCGCCTCCCTTTAGATTTCGATGACGAGGTTCTGGTCGAAGTTCTCGTTGTCCCAGGTGCGCTGCTGGCCCGGCCACGGGCCGTAGCCCTTCGCGTTCGAGACTACGCGCGTCTCGCCGACCAACAAGTCGAAGGATTCGTGGGTGTGGCCGTAGATCCAGAGGTTCGGCGGTCGCAGCGCGCCGCGTCCGTCGTCGGGCGCCCGCGACATCAGCGCGGTGAGGTCGGAGCGGTACGCCGCGCTCAGGATCTCGTCCGAGGTCGGCGGGTCCGACAGAGCCAGATCGCCCGGATACGGCGCGTGATGCGTCACCACCACCAGTTTCTCGTCGATGCCGCGCGGCTTGCGGAGCTCGGCTTCCAGGAACGCGCGCGAATGCTGATGCTTGGCGAGGGCGTGGATCGGCCGGAAGCGCTCGACATACCGGGAGGTCCGGATCTTCCGGAAGTCGTTCATCTTGTCGGCGGCAACGGCCATCGCGCGCCGCGGATCGCCGAACAAGGCGAAATCGGTCCAGAGCGTGCAGCACGCGAATGTCACGCCGTCGATCCGGACGGTCTCGTTCTCTAGCGCGTGCACATTGGTCCCGGCAGCCGCGGCCTTGGCCTTCTCGTGCGTGCGATCGACGTCGACCCCATAGGCTTCATGGTTGCCCATGACGTAGATGACGGGCCGGTCCGGCACGCGCTCCAGCAACCACCGAACGCCGCGTTCGGCCCTCGGGACCAGGTCGCCGGCGACGACAAGGACGTCGAAATGCGGACGCGCCTCTCCGGACGGCAGGTCCCATCCGCGAGTCAGTTCGACGTGTACGTCAGACATGGTCCAAAGGCGCACGGCGATACTCCTCGATCCCGACGGAGGCGGGGTCGACCGACACGAAGGAGACACTCTCCCGGTCGTACCGGCGGCAGCTGACGTGGCTCTTACCGTCAACGAAGTGCCGTGGGCGTCCTTCCTCGCCGCAGATCTCGCAGGTCACGACGCTGCGCGCCTCAGCCAGCGCGATGGCTTCCTCGATCTGGGTATCCGTCGGCGGCGAAACCTCGCCGTTCCAGTAGAGCGGAAGCCCCCCGAACTTTTCCTTGATCTGGCTGAATTTGAAGGGGCCGCCGTCGGCTTGGACCGCGATCCGGATGCGAACGCACAGCCTGGTGAGCACGTCGTGCCAGCCGGCGTTGCATTCGAGGGAGCCCTGAGCCGCCCCTGGGAAGTCGGCCGGTGGCTGGAAGAGGTCGGGGTAGGGCTCGATCAGCTCGCCCCAAAAATTCCGAACGATGCTCGACATAAGAACCTCAACGCTATACAGAACAAAACACGAACATTAAAAGCAGGCAGATCAGCGGGAGTCAAGCGCGTAGCCTCACCTAACCGCGCAGGGGGCGCACTTTAGTTGTCCTTGGCCGCCGAGGAGCAGAACTTCCGCGCATTCAGCTGCTTCCGGGTCCAACCGAGGGCGCCTTGCTGGACAGGCCGGCTCCTTAAGCGGTTCGAGCCCCAACAGCGTTTGCGCAGGCGGCTTTCTTCCCTCCGCGCCCCCGCTCAGGCAGCGATCCGGATGATCTGAAAACGGGAGGCCTTTTCCGGGGGACGAGCTATCAAAACGGCCCCCGCTACACAGCGCTTGTGGCTCCAAGTTCGCCCAAAAGTCGGTAGAGCAAATTCCGTTCAAGTTGAACGGTGTCCTGCGGCAGGAAGTCGTTGGCGCATTCGTTTGGCGTGAATGCTCGGAAGGCGTCGGCGATCGCTTCTTGTTAGGAATAGAACCCGTGGACCGGGTAGCGCCCGGTCAGGATGAAGCAGCCCAGCTCTTTCAGCTTGTAGTCGACCGGATCGTGCAATGAATGGGTTCGCAGGTTGCGCCAATAGCGGTCAAAGCCATAGCGTGCATGGGTAGCTCGCGCGCCTGTAACGTCGAACAGTCGTGTCGCGATATCGAGCCCCGCCTTCACCGCGGCAACTTTAAAGGTGGCGATTGCCACCGCCGCCTCTCCTCTACCTTCGGCGCCAAGTTTGTCGCCCTCATCCCAGGCAGCCTGCAACCGCGCAAGCGCACGCTCCGAGAGGGCCTCGGCGCCAGCAAGCGCGACATGAAACTCGCCATAGTGTTGTTGAATAAAGGCATCTTCCAACGCTGTCTCGACACCCGATCCCGGCCAGGGCCGCGACTGCTCTCGCGTGAAAGCAATCGCCTGCTCACGCGCTCCCTGCGCAATGCCCAGATAGATCATGCCCAGCACGGTCTGGGCGAGGCAGGCGCGGAGCGACGCACGTGTACCGAAGGGACCAGGTGGCCCCAGCACTTCGTGCTGCGCCACTGGAACACGCTCAAAGGTCACGGTGCCGCTGTCGGTCTGCCGCTGGCCCATATTGTCCCAGTCGTCCAGTACAGTGATGCCTTCACGCACCGTTGGCAAGGCAGTGATGTGGA
Source organism: Bradyrhizobium iriomotense (assembly GCF_030160715.1). Lineage (GTDB taxonomy): Bacteria > Pseudomonadota > Alphaproteobacteria > Rhizobiales > Xanthobacteraceae > Bradyrhizobium > Bradyrhizobium iriomotense. Next base: position 43,268 of record NZ_BSOW01000028.1, on the reverse strand, counting down.
ATCCGCCTCGGGCATCTTGTGTTGAAACCAGCAGGCGATCCGAGTCTCGAGCGCCCGAACAAAAGCTCTTGATGCCGTCGAGGCAGAATCCTGCACCGTCTGCCGTGAGGTGTGTACGCAAGTCCCGTGGATTGAGCGCGTTGCCCCAAAACCAGCCTTGTTCGACCGTGCCACGCAGCAGCGATGCCTGCTGTTCAGGGCTAGCATAGAGCAGGATCGAGCCGATTTGGAGATGTTGAAAGGCGAAGAGATGGGCGAGCGAGGAATCGACCTGCGCCAACTCCCGCACCGCACCGAAGATATCGATCCAGGATGCGCCGATACCGCCGTACTCGCAAGGCACGGACAATAGAAGCAGGCCGGAGCGGCGCAAAAGATCGCGCTCCGCCTTGGCTGTACCTCCGCTGCGGTCGCGAGCGACCGCAGTTTTCGCCAACTGACCACGCACTTTCGACAGAACTGAGCGCCACCCAGCCCCACGAGATTTCACGCTCAAGATTTCTTCCACGAAAGATCTACCCCTAGGCACAACGCGTCACGATGTAGTCCGCCAGTGACCCGTTGTGGCCGCTTGACGGCAGCAACACAAAGAGCAACTCGGCCACGCGAGGCCGTCTTTCGAGAAGACCGTGTAGACCGAAAGCATTAAGGCGTCGATACCCAACGCCTCTTTCATCCGCTTGTTGGTGAAAGCGCAGATTGATTGCAATGTGTGACTAGCTGCGATGCTTGATCGAGCTGCTCACGCATCGGCTTTCTTTAAGATGCCACGCAGCCTGTGCTCGGGGACATGAATTGATGTGAGGCGAGACGATTTGCGCTGCTCAAGTTCTGCACAGCGATGGATCGAGAGAATATCTTTGCCAGAGCGGACGCAGCAACGGGCTTCAAATCAGGACGATCGATGCAGTCGTTGTCAACGGCGACGAGCGAGCTGTCTCTCACGAGATATGCATCGTTCTGCAACAAACCATCCGTTTGCCGCAAATCTAAGGAAGCGATTTTTACGAGTGCGACGAAAAAGAGTTGATCTTGGACTCGTGCGCTCGTCGTTTGTCTGAGACTATTGATCGTCGATCAATGGTGCTCGAGAGGGGGAGCTCGATGATTTGCAATGATCTCGTCGATGAGGCCGCAGGCTCCGATGCATGTGGAACCATGTGTTGCGTGGCGCGTGCGCCGATCTGTTGATGATGTCAATCTCGCATCGACTTAACTGCACCGCAGATCGCCAAGACGCCTCCAAATCATAGCCTAGTTTCGAAACAGGCGTGCAATCGTTCGTATCGAGCGACGTGAATGCGGTGTGCTGCCTGATTTTCGCCCGTTGTCCACATCGTCGCAAACCAATTCACGTGAGGTGACAGCATGACTACGAACAGCAACCCGATCAAATTTGCTTACTGGGTCCCGAATGTATCCGGCGGCCTTGTTATTTCTTCCATCGAGCAGCGCACCAGTTGGGACATCGACTACAACCGCAAGCTTGCCCAGATCGCCGAGAAGGCTGGCTTCGACTACGCCTTGAGCCAAATCCGCTTCACTGCGGGTTACGGTGCCGACAAGCAGCACGAATCCGTCAGCTTCTCGCACGCACTTCTTGCCGCGACCGAGAAACTCAACGTCATCGCCGCGATCCTTCCCGGGCCGTGGAATCCAGCGCTAGCCGCGAAGCAGATCGCGACCATCAGCCAGCTGACCAACGCCCGCGTTGCGGTCAATATCGTCTCTGGTTGGTTCCGGGGTGAGTTCCATGCCATTGGCGAGCCGTGGCTCGATCACGACGAGCGCTATCGCCGCTCGGAGGAATTTATCAATGCACTGCGTGGGATCTGGAGCCAGGAGAGCTACACTCTAGGTGGTGATTTCTACCGATTCCGGCATTATTCGCTCAAGCCGAAGCCGCTCGATCCTCTGCCGGAGATTTTCCAGGGCGGCTCCTCGCGCGCGGCCCGTGACATGGCGGCGCGGGTGTCAGATTGGTACTTCACAAATGGCAACACGCCGGACGGGTTGAAGGCGCAGGTCGACGACATCAAGGCCAAGGAAAAGGCGTTTGGCAAGAGCTGGCGAACCAAGATCGGCATCAACGCATTCGGCATCGTCCGGCAGACCGAAAAGGAAGCCAAGGATGTCCTCCAGGAGATCCTCGACAAGGCAATCCCGGAAGCGGTGGGCGGCTTCCATCACGAGGTCCAGAATGCCGGAAATGCCAGCCCCGAGCGCGAGGGCAATTGGGCCAAATCCACCTTCCAGGATCTGGTTCAATACAACGATGGTTTCCGATCGAACCTGATCGGCACACCGCAGCAGGTCGCCGAGCGCATCATCGAGCTCAAGCGCGCCGGCGCCGATCTCATCCTGCTGGGCTTTCTGCATTTCCAGGAAGAGGTCGAATATTTCGGCAAGCATGTGATCCCTCTGGTTCGCGAACTCGAGGCCCAGAACGCGCCGCACGTTCAGGCGGCGGAATAGGCGGGAAGGGCGACGCATGAGCCTAGTTGCGACAGCGGGCGGTGACGCCCTGATCGTGGCGCGTGCGCGTGAGCGCGCCACCGAGGCCTCGCGGGTGGCGAGGGAAACGTCTCGCGCCACGGACGCTGTGCGCGTCGCCGATGCTGGTGTGCCGGTATTGACGCTGCAGGGCATCTCGCTCAGTTTTGGCGGCGTAACTGCGCTTGACGGCATCGATCTTGCCGTTGCGAAGGGCGAGATCCGCGCCATCATTGGTCCGAACGGGGCCGGGAAGAGCTCGCTGCTCAATGTGGTGAGTGGGCTCTACCGTCCCGATCGGGGCGTGGTGCAGCTCGGCAGCGAACGGTTCAGGCATGTGCCGACCGCGCGACTTGCTGCGGTCGGCGTGGCGCGCACATTTCAGAACCTCGCGCTGTTCAAGGGCCTGCCGGTGCTCGACAACGTCGTGATGGGCCTCGTGCACCGCCGACGGGCCGGCTTCGTGCGGCAGATCCTGTCGACGCCGCAGGCACGTCGCGAGGAAGCCGAGGCTCGCGCCGCCGCCGAGGAAGCGATTACGTTTCTTCACCTCGACGCGGTCAAACATCAGCTCGCAGGCGGACTCCCTTATGGAATCCTGAAGCGGGTGGAACTCGCACGAGCGCTGGTCGCACGCCCGCAGCTGTTGCTGCTGGACGAGCCGCTCGCCGGCGTGACCCTCGCAGAGAAGCGGGAATTGGCGGCACACCTCCGCAATGCACGCGACGCGTATGGCACCACCATTGTGCTGATCGAGCACGACATCGGCGTCGTCATGGGCCTCTCCGATCGAATCGCGGTTCTCGATTACGGCCGCAAGATCGCCGACGGCACGCCGGATGAGGTGCGGTCCTGCCAGGCGGTGATCGACGCTTATCTCGGTGTGGCCCATGAGGGCGAAACGGAGCTTGTGATCTGATGTTCGACTACCAGTTCTTCATCGAGGTCCTCGTCGGTGGGCTGTTGTCCGGCGTCATGTACTCGCTGGTCGCGATCGGCTTCGTGCTGATCTACAAGACGTCCGGCGTCTTGAACTTCGCTCAGGGAGCGATGCTGTTGTTCGCGGCTCTCACCTTCGTGAGTCTGGTCGAGCGCGGCGTGCCATTCTGGCTGGGCGCGGGGGTCACGCTCGTGATCATGGTGGCCCTCGGCGTGACCGTCGAGCGCGTCGTGCTGCGGCCGCTGGTCAATCAGTCGCCGATGACGCTGTTCATGGCGACGCTAGGCCTTTCTTATGTGATCGAGGGCGCCGCGCAGCTGTTGTGGGGCACCCAGGTCCACGGCCTCGATCTCGGCATCAACGATATCCCGTTCGAGGTGGGCGGCGTCTTGATCAGCCAGTTCGACCTGTTCGCTGCGGTGATTGCCGGGGCGCTGGTCACCGCCTTTGCGCTGTTCTTTCGCTACACCCGAACCGGGCTGGCGTTCCGCGCGGTCGCCGATGATCAGTTCGCCGCACTAGCGGTGGGGTTGCGGCTGTCCCGCGTCTGGGCGGCAGTGTGGACCGCAGCGGGGATCGTCGCACTGGTCGCGGGTCTGTTGTGGGGCGCACGTCTTGGTGTGCAGTTTTCGCTTTCGCTCGTCGTGCTCAAGGCGCTGCCCGTGCTGGTGCTCGGTGGCTTCGATTCAGTGGCGGGCGCCATCGTCGGGGGCCTCCTGATCGGCGCCATCGAGAAGCTCGCCGAGGTCTATGTCGGCCCGCTGTTTGGCGGCGGCATCGAGGTGTGGGCGGCCTATGTTGTGGCGCTCGCTTTCCTGCTGCTGCGTCCGTCAGGGCTGTTTGGACAGAAGCTGGTGGAAAGGGTCTGACGATGACCACGCCCACTCGTTCCGCTTCTCTGCGCTGGCTCACGCCGAATCGCTTCGGTCTCTCGGTCCTGCTGATCGCCGCCTTCGCCATCATTCCGTTCGCCGGCTCCGACTACCTGCTAGATGCAGTGCTGACGCCGTTTCTCGCGCTCGCGCTCGCGGCTCTGGGCCTCAACCTGCTCACCGGCTATGCCGGGCAGGTCTCGCTCGGCTCGGCCGCGTATCTCGCGGTGGGCGCTTATGCCGCCTATAATTTCAATCTGAGGCTGCATGGCCTGCCGTTTCTCGCCAGCCTCGTGGCCGCAGGCTTTGTCGCTGCTGCGGTGGGGATCGTATTCGGTCTCCCAAGCCTGCGACTGCGCGGATTCTACCTCGCGGTGTCGACGTTGGCGGCGCAGTTCTTTGTGCAGTGGACGCTCACCAAGTTCGGCTGGTTCTCGAACAACAATCCATCCGGTGTGATCGACGCGCCGCCGCTGGCGGTGGCCGGCCTGAGCTTCTCCGGCCCAGTTGGGCGCTACGTCTTCTCGCTGACCGTCGTCGTTGTTGCGACGCTGCTCGCGATCCGGCTGCTGCGCTCGCAAGTTGGGCGGAACTTCATCGCTCTGCGCGACCACGAGGTCGCGGCCAAGGTGATCGGCGTGCCGCTGCTGCGCACCAAGCTGCTCGCCTTCGGGGTTTCGTCGTTCCTGATCGGCGTCGCCGGAGTGCTGTGGGCCTTCGCCTACCTGCGCACCGTGGAGCCCGCCGGCTTCAACCTGGACCGCTCGTTCGAGATCCTCTTCATCATCATCATCGGCGGCCTGGCCTCGATCCGCGGCGCGTTTCTCGGCGCGGCGTTCATCGTCGTGTTCCCGCTGCTGCTCTCGCGGTTTGGCGCCGCACTGCTCGACAACGTCTTCGATTCCGGCGTCCTGGAGATGAGCCAGCGCATCGTCATCGGCGCACTGATCATCGGCCTGCTGATCGCCGAGCCGCGCGGCTTGATCGCGCTGGTCGATCGCGTCGCGGACAAGATCCGGCGCCGGCTTTTCCGGCCGCAGCCCGGTCCCATCCGCTCTTGAAATTGTCTCCTGAACGAAAGGAAAAGTTATGCTTCTGTCCAGATCCCTCCGTACTGCTGCGCTTGCGGCGGCCATCGCCATCGGCGCTGCGCTGCCGGTCCACGCCGATGAGCAGTTTTTCCCGCTGCAGAGCTACCGGGTCGGCCCCTACGCGGCCGGTGGCACCGGCTTCTTCGGCGGCTTCATCGACTATCTCAATCTGATCAATATCCGCGATGGCGGCGTCAACGGCGTCAAGCTGACCTGGGAGGAGGGCGAGACGCAGTATGAGGTCGAGCGCGGCGTTGAGGTCTATGAGCGGCTGAAGAACCATCCGGGCGTTGCGGCCTGGAATCCGCTTTCGGTCGGAATCGCCTATGCGATGATCGATCGCATCACCAAGGACAAAGTGCCGTTGATCACCATCAACCACGGCCGTACCGATTCCACCGACGGTCGCGTGTTCCCTTATGTATTTCCGCTTCTGCTCAATCCCTACAGCGAAACTTCGGGTATCGTGAACTACATCGCCACGCGCGAGGGCGGCACCAATAAGCTCAAGGGCAAGAAGATCGTCGTGCTCTATCACGGCTCGCCCTATGGCAAGGAGACTATCCCGATCTATCAGCTGCTCGCCGACAAATACGGCTTCTCCCTCGAGCAGATCGAAGTGCCGCATCCCGGCAACGAGCAGCAGTCACAGTGGCTGTCGATCCGTCGTGCCAAGGCCGACTACGTGGTCTTGCGCGGCTGGGGCGTGATGAACCCGGTGGCATTGAAGACGGCGCAGAAGGTCGGCTTCCCGGTCGATCACATCATCGGCAATGTCTGGTCGAATTCGGAGGAGGACGTCATTCCCGCGGGTGATGCTGCCAAGGGCTATGTCGCGATCACGACGCAGGCTTCCGGCGCCGAATATCCAGTGCTGCAGGAGATCATCAAGACCGTCTACGGCGCCGGCAAGGGCAATCTCGACGACAAGAAGCGGATCGGCAGCGTCTATCACAACCTCGGCATCGTCAACGGCATCCTCAATGTCGAGGCGATCCGGATCGCCCAGCAGAAATTCGGCAAGCGCACGCTGACCGGTGATGAGGTGCGGTTGGGCTTCGAGCATCTGCAGCTGGATCCGGCGCGAGTCGAGGCGCTGGGCGCCAAAGGGTTGTTCCATTCCATCAACGTGACCTGGGACAATCACGAAGGCGATGGCCGCGTGACCTTCCAGCAGTGGGATGGCACGAAGTGGAAGGTGGTGTCGGACTGGATCGCGCCCGACTGGGCTTCATTGCGGCCGATCATCGAGAAGTCCGCGGCGGCTTACGCGGCTGAACACAACATCAAGATCCGCACCTCTGACGACACGGCAGTCAGCCAGTAAAGGGACCCGAGATGACGAGGAGCCGGTGCGCCGGTTCCTGGTCCGAAAATCCGGAGCATCGCATGAGCGATCATCTTCTCATTCTCGAAGGCTTGGCTGCGACCTACAACCATGCCATTCGTGCGCTGTCCGATGTCTCGCTCACGGTGCGCCGCGGCGAGATCGTGGCTCTGCTCGGCGCCAACGGTGCGGGCAAGTCGACCACGCTCAAGGCGATTTCCAACCTGCTGCACGCTGAGCGCGGCCAGCTCACCCACGGACGCGTCGTGTTCGACGGGCGCGATACCGCCGCGCTCACGTCGGCCGATCTGGTGCGCCTCGGTCTCGTCCCGGTGCTGGAGGGCCGCCACTGCTTTCGTGCGCTCAACGTCGAGGAAAACCTGGTGGTCGGCGGAATCGGAAGGGATTTGTCGCGTGGCGAGATCGCGGCAGGACTTGAACGCATCTACACATTATTTCCGCGCCTGAAGGAGCGCCGGCGTTCTGCCTCGGGCCTCACCTCGGGCGGTGAACAGCAAATGACGGTGATCGGCCGCGCCTTGATGTCGCGCCCGCGGCTCCTGGTGCTGGACGAACCGTCGATGGGCCTTGCGCCGCTTGTGGTCGAGACGATCTTCAGCACCCTGAAGCGGCTCAACCGCGAAGAAGGATTATCGATCCTGGTCGCCGAGCAGAACTCGACAGTGGCGCTACGTTACGCCGACCGCGCTGCCGTGCTCGAAGGCGGTTCGACGGCGCTGTCGGGCGACGCTGCCGATCTGCGCGGACGTGCCGAGGTCAAAGCGCTCTATCTCGGGAGTCCTGAGGAGAGCGCGGCACATCTTGCCGCCTTGCGCGGTCCGTCACCGGCCGATCACGCGGCCGCTTGAACAGTTGCATTGGAAGATACTGAGGAGATTATCATGAGCAAGAACAACCTCGCGCGCGCGGCAGACGGCGATGTCTATTCGCGCCTCGACGAAGTGATCGAGACGACGGTCAAGCTCCATGCCGGGCGCAACGACCTCGAAGGTCGGTTTCCGAGAGAAAATCTTCAGGCGCTGGCGGCCGCCGGATGGACCGGAGTCCTCAACGAGCCCGGTTTCGGCGGGCTCGGATTGAGTCATAGCGACTTCGCGGAGGCGGCCTATCGGATCGGTCAGCATGATGCGTCGACGGGCCTCGTTTACGTCATGCATGTCGGTGCAGCGCAGACCATCAACCTGTTCGGCAATGATGACCAGAAGGAGCGTTGGCTCAAGGCGAAGGGCGGCACCTTGCTCGGCACCTATTCGACCAGCGAGCGGGCGTCGGGCGGACATTGGTGGTACAATTTCTCCGAAGCTTCGCGTGACGGCGAGAGTTACGTCATCAACGCGGAGAAATCCTTCACGACGAGCTCAGGTCAGGCCGACTTTTACGTGATGCAGACGCGCTCGCCCGGCGCCAAGGACCAGACCGATATCTCCTTCTTCATCGTCGATGGCAAGGCGCCCGGAATCGAAGCCGGCCCCTGGGAGGCGCTCGGTGTGCGGGCAAATCACTCCGGACCGATCCGCTATGCGGACGTCAAGGTTCCAAGCCGCGACCGGCTCGGAGCTGAGGGGCAGGGCAAGGAGATCATCTATGACGGTGTCTCTCCGGTTTATCTGATTGGTCTCGGGGCCGTGTGGGAGGGGGTCGCACGTGGTGCTCTCAATGCGGCGGTCGCCCATACCTCGAGCTTCGTTCACAAGGACAAGAACAAGAACTTGTCGGACTACCAGGCGATCCGCCAAGAGCTCGGCGCAGCGAAGGTGCTGGTCGAAACCTTGCGCCCATGGCGTAACGAACTCGCCGCCAAGCTGGATGAGCTGTGGCGCGCTGGAAAGCCGCAGAGCGAGATCCTGATTCCATTGACGGAGTTTAAGGTCCACGCCGCCGAGGTAGCCAACAAGGTGGCGGCCGCAGCGTTGACCGTAACCGGTGGTTACGGTTATCGGCGCGGGCCGATCGAACGGTCGTTTCGCGATGCCCGAGCCGGTATCGCCATGGGGCCGTCCAACGTGATCGCGCGGGACTGGATCGGCAAGTCCCTGGTCGGGCTGCCACTCGAGCTGTTCTACGAGGGAGGGGAATAGTGCAAGTCATGCCCGCGGTGTCATCTTCTGCCTTTCAGGTCAGATAGACTCTGAGCATGACGATGTCAGCGAGCCCGCATTTTCTGGTCGCCAGCATCCGGCCGATCTTGTCGAGGGTATAGTCGCACTGCTTGGCGAATTCGCCCCGAAAGCGGACTTGGGGCGCAAATTGGGTGGTGCTGTCCTCGTCTTCAGCGCCGACACCCCACACAAAAATTGTCCGGCTTCGTCCCGCGATCGTGACAATGTCGCTAAAGTGCCCCTGATGCGAGGCGACCAGGTTGAAGGCGAGCTTGGAGAATTGCAGGTCATCAGCCCGCAAGGGCGAAGACCAACAAGAGCAAAGAGCCAAGTGTCGCAAGAACAAGGGGCTGGATGCCTGTCTTCACTGCCGCTTCCGTAGCCTGTTGTGATCACGCGGCTCAAACTACGTCGCGTCCCGGGTTTGTACCAGCAAAACGCAAAGCCTTCAGTCGAACAAGGCTAACCTCCAGATATGGTCTATCTGATATTTAGATGGGGTCAGTCCGCTGTGGCCGTACTGGACCCGAGCGTCACAAGTCGCATCAGGTGATCGGACGCGCGGTCCTGATTGTAGGCGAGGCAGAGATCGCTCTTGGCTTCAGCAGAGGTCAGCGGGCGCCGCACGACATCGCTCACGACGATCTGGCCGTAGCATTTCGGCAGCACGGCAACCCCCAAGCCCGCGGCCACGAGGCCCAGAATGGCACCGCCGTCCTCGGCTTCCTGAACCACCTTGGGCGTGAACCCCGCGCTTCCGCAGAGATGCACGACGTGGCCGTTCAATCCGCGTCGGCTGGCATTTGCGAAGAAGATGAACGGCAGCGGCTTGAGCGCCTGCACGGCGATGGCGCCGCGCTCGCGCAGTAGCGGATGCCCCTTCGGCGCAAACAACTCCAGCGGGTCGGACCAGAGCCGGCGAATGGTTACGTTCTTGGGGAGCGGATATGTCGGGGACGGTCGCAGGAATCCGAGATCCAGCCGCCGGCCGGTCAGCATCTCGGCCTGTTCACTGGTGGAAGCATGAAGCAGCTCGAGGCGTATCTCTGGATAGGTTTGCGAAAAGCGTCGCAGGATCTTCGAGAACGACGCGTGGATCGGAGCTGACCCTGTATAGCCGATGCGAAGCAGGCCCACTTCTCCGCGCGCAGCCCGCTGCGCCGTCCCCATCGCTTGATCGAGCTTCGCAAGCGCCTCGCGCGCTTGTTCAAGCAGGATCTGTCCGGCCTGGGTCAACTCGACGCCGCGGCGTTGACGCAGAAAGAGCGGCGCGCCCACATCATGCTCAAGGGCCTTGATTTGGAGGCTGAGGGGAGGCTGGCTGAGGTTGAGACGGCGTGCAGCCCTGCTGAAATTCAGCTCCTCGGCGACTGCGATGAAATAGCGAAGCTGTCGGATGTCCATCCTGGTATTTAAAAATCATATGGGTAACGCCGTCAAATCAGTATTGGACGAAATGGGAACACCGCGGCAATCCTGTGCTCAGCGCAGAAATCGAGGCGCAGTCGCGGCCGCGACTCCGCCGAGCGAGGATAGATGGCAGACCTGCCAAACGAAGTGGAGATCCAGGAGGAGGGCCCGCGCGAAGGCTTTCAGATCGAACCGGGACCGATTGCCTCCGCAGACAAGATTCGCCTCATCGAGGCTTTGGCGCAAACCGGGCTTCGCCACATCCAGGTTTGCTCCTTCGTCCATCCTCGCCTCGTGCCCGGATGGGCGGATGCCGATGACGTTGCCGCGGGCTTTCGGCCGGCGCCCGGCGTTCACTATGTCGGGCTCTGGTTCAACGACAAGGGACTCGATCGGGCCCTCGCACATTCGGACAAGCTGACCCTTTCCGGCTCGATTGCGCTGTCCGCGTCCGATGCGTTCACCCGCAAGAACCTGCATAGTAGCCACGTGGAAAATTTGGAGGCGATGCGCAAGCAGACCCTCCTTCATCTGTCGAAAAAGGTTCCGGTTCGGCGGATCGGGGTTATGGCGGCGTTCGGCTGCAATTTCCAGGGCGATATCACGCCGACACAGGTCATCTCTGCCCTTCGCGACGGCTTTCGCATTGCGGATGAATGCGGTGTTGCGATCGGCAACATCTCCCTGTCGGACACGATGGGCTGGGCGACGCCGCTACGCGTCGAAAGGCTGCTCGGGGAGGTGCGAAGCAGGTGGCCGCATCAGCGGATCACGCTGCATCTGCACGACACACGCGGGCTAGCGATCGCCAACGCGATGGCGGGCCTGCGCATGGGAGTGACTAAATTCGACTCGACTGTCGGCGGATTCGGCGGTTGTCCCTTCGCCGCGCACAAGGGCGCGGCCGGCAACATCTGCACCGAAGAGCTCGTGCTGCTTTGCGAGGAGATGGGGATCAGTACGGGCGTCGACCTCGATGCGCTGATCGAAGTCGGACGGATGGCGGAAGAGATCGTCGGCCACCAGCTGCCGAGCGAGCTCCTCCACGCCGGAAGCCTCTATTCTTTTCGGAGCAAGGCGACAGGTGTCCACTAAACCGCTTATGGGACTGAAGGTCCTCGAGTTCAGCCACACGATCATGGGGCCGTGCGCCGGCTTGATACTGGCCGATCTCGGAGCCGATGTTGTCAAGGTCGAGCCCGCGCCTGACGGCGACCACACGCGCCGTTTGCCTGGTTTCGGCGCAGGTTTCTTTGCCGGCTTCAATCGCAATAAGCGCAGTATCGCGATCAACCTGAAGCATCCCGAGGGACGCGCGACGATCCATCGGCTGGTGAAGGACGCCGATATCGTCATTGAGAACTACGCGCCCGGCACGATGGAGCGGCTGGGGTGCGGCTATGCTGACCTGGAAGCGATCAATCCACGTCTGATCTATCTGGCGCTCAAAGGTTTCCTCGCGGGTCCCTACGAGCATCGGCCGGCGCTCGACGAGGTGGTGCAGTTTCAGGCGGGGCTCGCCTATATGACAGGCCCTGCGGGGCGGCCGTTACGCGCGGGTGCGTCCGTCAACGATATCACAGGTGCAATCTTCGGCGTCACGGCCGCACTCGCAGCGCTTCGCGAGCGCGACGCGACCGGGCGAGGCCAGCGGATCAGCAGCGCATTGTTCGAGAGCGCGGCGTTCTTCATGGTCACACACATGGCGGGCGCGGTCGCGAGTGGACATCCGCCAAAACCCATGCCGGAGCGCCGCCATGCTTGGGCGATCTACGACGTCTTCAACGCGAGCGACGATCAGATTTTCATCGGCGTCACCAGCGACAAGCAATGGATCCGGTTCACCGAGGAATTCGGGCTCGCCGCCCTCGGCGAGAATCCGAATCTCGCCACCAATGTCATGCGGGCGAGCCATCGCAGCTGGCTCATCCCTGCCGTGCAGGAAGCGCTTGCCCCGTTCTCGAAGGCGGTGATTGCCGAACGTTGTGAACGAGCGGCCGTCTCATGGGCGCCGGTCGGCAAGCCGACGGACCTGTTCAACGATCCGCATCTCGCCAGTCATGGCGGGCTGATAGATGTTGCGATCCGCACCGTCGAAGGCACAACGGAGATGACGCGGCTTCCCGCCATGCCAGTCGAATTCGGCGCGGAACGCGAGCGGCCAGGACTGGCCCGCCAACCGCCACGTCTAGGGGAGCATACAGACGAAATTCTGATCGACGCCGGCTTCGACCAGCGAGAGATCGAGAGGCTGGCACGAGAACAAGTCATCGCCGTGACGCCGTAGGTGGTGCGTGCTGAACAAGAAAAACAAATCGACGCAGAGGATCAAGGCATGCATGGGCCGGCGACACGAACGACCGTACCACCCGCGGATGGCAGCGGAGCGAGGGCGCTGGATACCGACAACGCATCGGCTGCGGCCATGATCAATGCGCGCCTTGACCGTCTTCCGATGAGCCGGCCGATTTGGAAGCTCGTCTTGATGGTCGCCCTCGGCGCCTGGTTCGAGATCTACGACGTCTTTTTCACCGCCTATATCGGACCAGGGCTCGTTAGAAGCGGAATCTTCACGACCTCGACTGCGAATTTCTTCGGCTTCGCCGGACTGGGGGCTTTCGTGGCCGCCATGTTTGCCGGCCTGTTCGTCGGAACGCTCGTGTTTGGCCAATTGGCCGATCGCTTCGGGCGCCGTGTCGTCTTCATGGGCGCGCTGCTCTGGTATACGGCAGCAGCCGCCTTGCTGGCCTGTCAACACAGCGCAGAGTGGATCATCTTCTTTCGGTTTCTCACGGGAATCGGCGCCGGTGCGGAGATCGTGACGATCGACTCCTACACGACCGAACTCGTGCCGGCGAATTCGCGCGGAAGATCGTTTGCCTTCCTACAGGCGATACAATTCTCCGCCGTTCCGACCGTCGCGCTGGTTGCTTGGTGGTTCGTGCCGACGGCTCCCCTTGGCTTTGACGGATGGCGCTGGGTCATCTGGATCGGGTGTCTGGGCGCGGTGGCCGTTTGGTTCATCCGTCTCGGCCTGCCGGAAAGCCCGCGCTGGCTGGCGCAGAGGGGCCGTATCGCCGAGGCGGATGCGATCGTTTCCCGGCTTGAACACGAGATCGTCGCGCGCACCGGTACGTCTTTGTCTGAGCCGAAGCCTCATCCTCCCGTGGCCCAGGAGCAGAAAGTGAACTTTGCCGTGCTGTGGCAATCCCGATATCGAGGCCGTACCATCATGATGCTGGTGTTCAACTTTTTTCAGTCGATCGGATATTACGGCTTTGCAAGCTGGATTCCGACCCTCCTGATCGCCAAGGGCATCAACGTCACGCACAGTCTGCTCTATTCCTTCGTGATCGCGATCGCGAACCCTATTGGACCGCTGCTCTCGATGTCATTCGCCGAGCGAATCGAGCGCAAGTGGATCGTGGTGGGATCCGCCTCAGCGATGGCGGTCATTGGAATAATATTCTCCAAGCAAGAAGACGCAGCTCTCATCGTCGCCCTGGGCGTTGCCATGGCCTTGGCAAGCAATTGTCTCACATTTTCCTATCGCGCCTATCAGGCGGAACTCTTTCCCACACGCATGCGCAGCCGCGCGATTGGTGTGGTCTATTCGATCAGCCGCATCAGCGCGATGTTTTCGGGTTTCCTGATCGCGTTCTGCCTCCGCGATTACGGCGCGACCGGCGTGTTCGCCTTGATCGCGGGGGCCATGGCGATCGTCGTTGTGACGATCGGTGTATTCGGCCCGCGCACCAACGGACTGAAGCTCGAGGCGGTTTCCGGGTAGCTCGCGCACAGTGATCAGACTGATGCGAAAATGACGAATGGACCGAACAGGCTGCCAATGCTCCTCGGCGCGAGGGTGGTGCGCGAGCTCCCGCAAGACGAACGATCCTTCAGATGCTGCTGGATGGCGAGGTGGACGCGGTCTGCGGCGAAACATCCGACGACCTACGGTCGAGGCCTCTGTTCGCATGAATCGAAATCCGCGAGCGAGGCATGGTTTCAGAAGTACAAGATCGTTCCGATCAACCATGTCGTCGTCACCAAGGCGCTGCAAGACGATGATCCTGATTCGGTCTGTTGAAGCGATCGAACGAGCGCTGCTCGCGCCCGTACCAGACCCTTTTGAGTTGGCGGCCATGCGTCCTGCCTTTGCAGATCGTGATCGACTATGCCGCGCGACAGAAACTGATCGCACGCCATCTGCGCGTGGAGGAGCTCTTAGTGATTTGACGTCAAGCTTAGAGCTGCCTGAGCGTAGTGCGCCTTCGTGCTTTCCGTGTCGAAGGACAGCACCATCAAACATTCAGAGCGTCCAGCTCAGCAACGCCAATTTCGTCCGAGCGGCCTTTAGCTCAAACTGACATGACAGATCGCGGCGACCACGGGAGTGATTGAGAAGGACTCACTTCTCGCGGAACGAGCGCATCAGCTGATCGCTCAGCGGCTTCATCAGATAGGACAGCATAGTGCGGTCGCCGGTCTGGACGAAAGCTTCCACCGGCATGCCCGGAATGATCTTGACGTCGCTGCCGAGGCGCGCGACCTCCTCCGGCGGCATCGAGACGCGGATGGTGTAGAAGCTCTGCCCGGTGCGCTGTTCGGTGGTGACGTCGGCGGCGACGCGGATCACGACGCCGTTCAGTTCCGGTGTGGTGCGCTGGTTGAAGGCCGAGAGCCGCAGCAGCGTCTTCTGGCCGACTTGCAGCTTGTCGATGTCCTGTGGATTGACCTTGGCCTTGACCGACAGGTCGTCGGCCTTCGGCACGATCATCATGATGGCGTCGCCGGCGGTGATGACGCCGTCGACGGTGTGCACCGTCGATTGTGGCACCATGCCGGTCCTGCGGCGCGCGGATGTCGATGCGGCGGAGCTGGTCTTCGGCGGTGACCTTGCGCTCGACGAACTCGCCGATCTTGTTGTTAGTCTCGCGCAGGTCCTTCGAGACTTCGGCGAGCATGTCCATGTCGACCTGGATGATCTGCAGCTCGGTCTCGCTGATCTTGCCCTTGGCCTGCGCGCGCGAGGCGATGTATTGCGCGCGCTCGCCCGCAAGCCGCGCGGCATCGCGTTCGAGTGTGGTCAGGTGGTTGATCGGCACCAGGTGCTGCTCGTAGAGCTGTCGGACGACGACCAGTTCCTGCTGCACCAGTTCGATCTCCTTGTCCTTGGCCGCATCCTGCGCCTGGAGCCCGGCGATCTCCTCGTTGAGCTGGGTGACGCGCTCGCGCAGCTGCGCTTTCTGACCGGTGCGACCGTTGACGCGGACCTCGAACAGCTTGGTCTCGCTCGCCATCACGTAGCGGACATCAGGGTCGTCGGCGCGCTCGGTAAGCTGCGGTGGAAAGGCGATCTTGGGTCGGTTCTGCTGCTCGGCCTCGAGCCGGGCCGCGTGCGCGTAGAATCCGTTCAGCATCTTGACGACGATCGCAAGGCTCGCCTTCACCACGGTCTCGTCGAGCCGCACGACGATGTCGCCGGCCTTGACCACGTCGCTGTCGCGCACCCGCACCTCGCTGACCATGCCGCCGGTCGGATGCTGTACCTTCTTCACGTTCGAATCGACAACAACCGAGCCCGGCGCGATCAGGGCACCCGAGATCGGCACCTTAGAAGCCCAGCCGACGCCGCTGCCGGCGAACACGAGGACCACAACGAGGCCGACGATCAGAAGTTTTCTGATCGACTGGTGCGTGTTCCGCGGCTGATCTTTCATGACTTCGCTGCTTCCGCGTCGGAGGCGGTCTTGATCGGCGGCGGCGCGACACGCTGCAGTACCTGTCCGAGCTCGGCTTCCTTCGGACCGAAGGTCTGCATGCGGCCGTCCTTCAGCACTAGGAGCTGGTCGACGCCCTCGAGGCCGATCGGCCGGTGCGCGACCACGATCACGACCGCGCCGCGCTCGCGGGCCGAGCGCACCGCACGCGTCAAGGCCTCGTCGCCCTCGCTGCCGAGATTGGAATTCGGCTCGTCCAGTACGATCAGGAACGGGTTGCCGTAGAGTGCGCGCACCAGCGCCACCCGCTGGGCCTGACCAGCCGAGAGCGCAGTGCCCTGCGCGCCGACCTGGGTGTCATAACCCTCGCGCATCTTGATGATCATCTCGTGCACGCCGGCCTCTTTCGCCGCGGCGATGATGGTATCGGACTTGGCCTCGGGATCGAAGCGGCAGATGTTCTGCGCAACGGTGCCGCCGAACAGCTCGACATCCTGCGGCAGGTAGCCGACGTAACGACCGGGCACATCCGACGACCACTGGTCGAGCGCCGCGCCGTCCAGCCGCACCTTGCCGCGGACCGGCGTCCAGACGCGCGCGCGCGCGGATCAGCGACGATTTGCCGGAGCCGCTCGGGCCGATCACGCCGACGCCGCTGCCGGCCTCGACCGCAAAGGTGACGTCCTGCATGATCACGCGCTGGTCGCCGGGTGCGACCTGCGGCGCAGCCTCTGAAAGAGTCATTGACTGAAGATGCGGTCGCCTTACCGCGCGTTCGGAAGCCGTCCCCGTGGATTTGCACTTGCTCGATTGGACTGCCCGTCATTCTTCCCGGCCCTTCCCAAGTGCTTGCATTAATGAGTCGGGCGACGAAATTTCTGCCGTCCATCGTGCTCTAGACTCCGCGAAGCGAGGGATCCAAAGACTCCGCGAAGCGAGGGATCCAACGTCACGTGGCGCTCGAATCCGATTTGCTGAAGCGTCATCGATTGCCTTCTTCGTGTAGCTTTGGTCAGCGTTCGTCGAAGCCTACAATCTGACGCCACGTAAACCTCAAGCTATTTATTGAATTCCTGCTTGAGCCGGCTGCACCAAGTCTGGTGGTGGCAGGAGATCGAAAGATCTGGATGTCTTGCAAGAAATGCATCTCGGCGACTCCCATTGTGGCTCTGGCAAAATTCCGCCGACCAACAGGCCGAACACGATGGAGCAGGGGCTCTCGGGAGCGTCGCTTCTTCTTGCACACCGGAGGCGAACCATACACTGGAACCCGGATTTCTATCGGCTTGCTTTGGGCGTGACGGAGGAGAGCCGCCGCAACGGTTGCGGTAAACTCTTTGAATGCTTGCTGAACCTCCTCGTCGGCTTGAGGATAACGCGGGGCGCAGCGAAAGGGGGCGATAACCGAGCCTTGCGAGGACCATGCCGATCGAGCGCTCCTGCATAGCGACGCCGAAGCGTCGTTCAATCTCGTCGCGCAGATCAATCCGCCGCCAGCGCACCACCCCATGCTGCGCCAAAGCGGTGCCGGCTTCGACAAGCCCTGGTCTCCCGCGGCACGGCGAGTTTCGGCGAAAGAACTAGGCGGCTTGCGTGACGGAAGCCCGGCCAAGCCTTCCACGTTGTACCGATGCCCCAGTCCCGCAAGGTCTGGCGATCCATTCCGCAGTTTTTCGCCGCCTTCCTGCGCTCCTCGCCTTCCAGAACCAGCGCAAGTGCCAACATCCGCCGCGCCGCCGTGCTGTCCTTCTCCCGCTGCGCTGCCTTGCGAAGCTCAGGTGCTGTCAAATCAAACCGGCTGATCGCTACCGCCGCGCCCAAGCGATGTCGCTCTTTTCCTAAAGAGCAACGACTGATTCAGAAATTCACCGATCTGGGACTCCGCAATCTGAGTCAAACCTCAAGGCCGTTGTTATGACTTGAACAAGCGCTGCGAAGTCTCGCATCCACCCACCCGACGGCTCATCAACGTGACAGTACCGATCGCAGTGTTGAGCCAGAGGGTAATTGAAAACAACTTTCACAACGCTCGGCAATTAGACGACCCCATCGCATCCGTTTTGGCTGAGTGTGCAATCAGGCTTTCGTCAGCTTCGATGATTATGTTTCGTAGCCAGAGCGTGATCGCTTGCGTGACCGCTCGCATAGCAGGCACAACACAGGAGAACGACATGGCTGTAATCCGCGGCACAAACTCCGACGATCACTTGGTTGGGACGCCCGACAGGGACTTTATCCAGGGCCTGGGCGGGAACGACCGGATTTCCGGTGGTGCGGGCGCTGATGATCTGGAAGGCAATCGGGGAGACGACACGATCTCCGGTGGTGCGGGCGACGACTATCTGTTCGGCGATCAGGGCAACGATGTTCTGTTCGGCAATCAGGGCAACGACAACTTCATGTTCACGAGTGGGAACGGCAAGGATGCCGTGATGGACTTCGCAGTGGGAGATAAACTGCATATCGAGGATGGGATCAATCACACTGGTATTCATAATGTTGCCGATCTTGCCAATCGCGCCGAGTCGGCTGGCACGAATACGACGGTCGTCGACCTCGGAGAGGGTAATTCGATCACGCTCTCCAATGTGAATGCTGCCGACGTTCAGCATCACCCTGAGAATTATTTCTCAGTCATACATACCACCGGTATACCTTCCACCGATCTATTCATCTGACTTTTTCGGCCATACTTTCCGGCCGAGAAAGGGCGACCGGGCAACGGCGATCGCTATTGGCCTATCCTTCTGCCTGCGGCGATTCGCCGTTGCCCTCGACCGGACGATTGAACTTCTCCCAATGGGCAGAGACCCAATGGGCAGAGACATTGTGGCCTGGGTTGATCGCCATGAAGCGCAGAGTTGAGTGACGCGCGGATGGACCATGCGCCCCGGGCACCG
This sequence comes from Bradyrhizobium iriomotense, assembly GCF_030160715.1. Classification (GTDB taxonomy): domain Bacteria; phylum Pseudomonadota; class Alphaproteobacteria; order Rhizobiales; family Xanthobacteraceae; genus Bradyrhizobium; species Bradyrhizobium iriomotense. The sequence goes on along the minus strand of NZ_BSOW01000028.1, from coordinate 24,392 downwards.
GAGCGTTTGGCACCAGGTGATACGCAGCGGATCGCCGAAGGCAAACGCCCCACGCGCCAGATAACGCGTAAGCGCGCGTTGACCGAGCCGATCGTCGCCAACTTGCCGCAGGGTATGAAGGCCGAGGATTGGACGACGGTCCTTTCAGGGAAGGGGCTGTCGCGGCGATGCCGGATGATATCAACTTTCATGTAATTCATGCGAAGCTGTTACTCCACAAAATGCAAGACATGAAGTCCGGCTTGCCGATCCTGCGCCGGTCGGTTCGCGACGCGATCAACAAGAAATCCGGCGCGTGGATAGTCGCAGATGGAACGCGAAGCGCGTGCCCATCCTATCAGCGGCCACGTCGCAACAGCGGTATGAAGATATCTTTAGATCGTTGCGAGAGGACGATGTAGAACGCTCTGAGGCCAATTTTAGGGCACGGGCAACCGTGTTGACGGACGCAGGCTTTTTTCCATCCAACGAAGGTATCACGTACGCCTTCGGCGATACTGAGCAATTCTCGGAATTGAAGGACAAGATCGTGTCCGATGGGAGGGTGTATTTGCTCAGCTTGGCTTTCGAGCGCGATGGGCGACAGGAGCATCACTTAGTTGCGACGTCAGCATCGGATGAAATAGTGACGCTCTTCGACCCAAACTACGGAGAATTTACCATTGAGCCGGCGGATGTGGGTGAGTTCTTCAGAAGCCTCGCAAATCGGTACAGAAGTCCCCCCAACAGAATGGAATTGCTAAGTATCACCACACAAAGGGTGCGGTCTCAGTAAGGACTTGCCGATGCGAAATTGCATTTCGAGCCACAGGGCAATAAGACGGGCCGGCTGACATTCGGCAAGAGTTGATGCCCCTGCGTCTAAGATAGCCGGCGCTATTTTGCGGGGTGCCGTCCGAGATGTGGTTGAATCCGGAGCGGCGCAATCTACGACATTGTGAAGCTGGCTGATTACGCGGTGAAGCTAATTGGATGTGCGATTGGCTGTGTGGCGTTCAGGATAGTCCGCTTTGGCGCGAGAAGCTGGTTTTTTACGACGGACGAAGCGACGGAAAAAATTACAAAGTGGACGATCGGCCTCCGCGACTGCGGGATGCGTCGACGCCCATTCTGGCTGCGCCGGAACGGTGATCGCGGCCAGGGGGCACCCACGCTCGTTCAAGCGTCACCGGATCGCGCAGTGGGCGACTGTCTCGGTGCGGATGTCCAGCCACTCGAACCGGCGACCGTGGACGGCGACAAGCTGAGCGGGCCGGAGTGTAGCGAAATGATCTCGATGGAAATGTGATGTAGAGCCCGACCGTTTGCGGGGAGGGCGGCAGGACCTCGAGGCCCTGGCGGCGGCACCAGCCGGCAAAATGCTTCTAGTCCGATCCGTAGGCGCGGCGGGTGTTGGCTGAACTCGCGGCCTCGACATAGCCGCGGGCCCGATCGGCAAGCTGTTCCAGATGAGCTGGCAGCGTGGGGCTACCGGAAGAGAGAATGTTCATCGTCAGGCCGCCTTGATGTCGGTCTGTGAGAAGTCGTTGCCCTTGAACAGCAGGGGTTCTTCGGTAAGGGCAGCGAGAGCGTAAGAAAAGCAATCGCCAAAGTTCAGCTTGGCGGGATGCTGGCCTTTCCCATACCGCCGCCACGCCCGCCGTGCCTGATCCACGCGCCCGGCCGTGACCGGAACAATCTCGACACCAACCTTGTGTAGCCAGAGATCAAGCTCGGCGCCGCCCCGATCGCCCAACTTCGACTCGATCCCTATTCCCGCCTCCAAGATCGTTGCTGCCGAGATCAAGCGGATAGGATCGGCGGCGATGCGGTGCTCGAAGTCGCTGGCCTCCGGCTCATTCAAAAAGATCGCCAGAATGGCGGATGAGTCGATCACCATCAGACCGGCAAGCCATTTTCGTCGTACCCGAGGATGTCATCCATGCTGCGCGGATCAAGGATGGGGAGGGCAGCGAGGCGGCGCCGAATGGCTTCCATATCCTCAATCAGCGCCGCCTTGGTCGCGTCGGCGCCGACCCGTCGCAGCCTATCCTCGATCGCCCGCCGGGTCGCGACGGTGATGGTCTCGCCGGTGCGCTCGGCCAACGTGCGCGCGAGCTTTTCGGTCTCGGGATCTTTGATGCTCAGCGCCATCGAGTCGGTTCCTTGGTTCCTATTTGTCAACATTCTACCCATACAGGATGGCTGCGATTGCCCAGTCTCTTGGACAGTCTTTGCGACATCCTGGACTGCGGCTTATGCCGACGCCTCCCAGGGATTGATGACCGTTACGCCCGTATCCTCGAAATCCCCCACATTGCGGGTGACAAGGATGAGGTCGTGGACGATCGCCGTGGCGGCGATCAGCCCATCGATATCGCCGCGCGGCCGGATCGCGGCGATCCGACCCCACTCCACGGAGATCTGGTCGGTCACCGCCAAGATGCGGTCGGCGTGGTCGTGGCGCAGCTTGCGCAACCATTCGGCAAGATGGCCGGCCGCCTTCGGGTCGGACTTCTGCTTGAGTGCAATGCCGCGCATGATCTCGCCGAGCGTGAGGGTGCTCAGGTGAACGCTGGCCGGGTTGACCGAGCGCAACCAGCCGGTTGCTTGGGTAGAGCCGCGCCGAGCCTCGGAAACAACATTGGTATCAATGAGATACATCAGAAGGCGACGTCACGGCTGGGAGTCTTGGCGCGCTGCGTCACGGTCTCGGCCAGTTCGTCATCCCAGCCCGGCCCGGCTAGCAGGTCGTCAACCAAGGTCGGCCGGCCAGAGCGTAGCGCATCGTAATCGGCGGCCGACAGCACCACAGCGGCGCGCATCCCGCGCAGGGTGACGACCTGCGGACCTTCGCGGCGGGCCTTCTGCACCACCTTGGAGAACTGATTCTTGGCGTCCTGCAGTGGCCATTCCATTTTTGAGCGCTCCTAGCTAGACAGGCTAGCTATATATAGGTGTTTCCATAGAAATCAAGTCCGCCGGTGCGGCGATGTCTCGACGGCGAAACGATCGAAGCCTGCCGCCGGGTTCCGGTGCGGAGGCTTCCGGAGCACAGTTTCCGGGTTCTGGGCGCTAAAAATGGGTATCGCAGAGTTTTTTTCAGTGGATTGCATTGCGGATACGGTGTGAGGGCGCTGCGCAAGCAGCGCTTGCGGATACTGCCCTCGCCCTCAACTTGCGAATATCGATCCCCCGTGAGCCGGTTCGGCACTTGACGCCGGAGGGAGCCTCTTGCGAAAGCCACCACCTCGCCCGCGACCTGATCCCGCTTGGTCACGATGCGCACCTGATGTCGGCGAAGTTCGTGCGGCCATTCCTGAAGGCAAGAAGAACGATTTTTTGACGTTGAGGCGATTGCAGAAGCTGTTCAGCGTCCAACGATGAGGTTCGTGCCGGTCCGTGGCAAATCACAACGCACCTGAGGCTTCAAGTTGGCCTATATTCCGAAACTGAGAACGAATGAAAGTCCCATCAACCAACTGGGTGCTTGAACAATCGAGCAGCGCGAACGCGCAAGAGGACTTACCGGCTCCGTCCGCAGATGCGGCGGCCTTTGAGCAGCAGCTGAGCGAGATCGACAATTCAGGCGGTCGCGTGCTGATGCGGCCGCCCACCCATCAACTGGGTGCATCGCCATCGGAGGCTCAGCCCATGATGCGACAAGGGAGCGGGCCAGAAGACACACTAGAGCCGCATATTGGAGGCGGTGTGGCGATGCTAAATGCGTCGGCGCTGCCGCCCGGCCATGCAAGTTTGATTTTCGCAGGTAGCAGCCTGGATCCTGTTCATTCCGAAGATGCGTCTCTAATTGAGGAACTGAAGCCGGCACTCATCAAGGCTGGAGCGTCCGAGCGCACCGTCAGGCGCAATGTCCGTTGCATTCTCAGATTGGGGCAGTGGCTCGTAAAGAACGACAAGCCGGGCATTGCTGCCCGGCTTTACGACAAGTCGCTGGACAAGGATGCCCAGGAGTTCGGCGAGCTGGAGGGGGAGGCCATCGGTACGCCACTGGATTATCTTAGAGCGTCCCAATCGCCGGGCGGCATCGCGCCGATTGCAGGTCGGGTTGAGCTGAATCCCTATCCCCAGGATGCGGATCTCATCAAAAGGTACAAGGAAGAAGCAGCGCCAGGCACCGCCAACACCGCCAGGAGCTATGCGACTATTCTTACCGATCTCAGTGATCACCTCCGTGAAAACGATAAGCCCGGCATTGCTGCTCGACTTGGCCACGACTCGCTGGATGAAGATATCAGCCGGTATAAGGAGGCGGACCCCCTTGGCCGCAGAAAAGCTGGGGCCGCACTGGCTCATCTCCTCAGGTCGCCGGCGGCTGCTAGAGCGATCGAACTCCAGCGTCATATCCGCCCCGTTCCCGATTTCGAAGACGCGGTTCGCACCGAGCCGAGGCGGACCCCGGCCGCGACTGCGCAGCACAGCGGGTCGAACGGAGCTATTAGCTGGCCGGAGACTCTGCCTGCAAACCAGCAGGATCTGCTTTTGGAGACCATGGACGGGCGCAGCTCCTCGCCGTCTCTCGAAACTATCGCGCACCATCAACAGACAGCGGATGCCGGAGGTCCCTTTCCTGACTTTAACTTGCCCAGCGACGACCATTGGCTTCCACCGACGCATGGCCTGGATCCTGCAGAGTCCCTTCGTCCCTTGAACCAGCGCCACCCTGACCACGAACTAACGGATCAACGTCACAGGAACCCCCTCGTGCCAGGCGAGCAGATTCTCATTAGGGATGAGCATGATATAGGGGAGTTAAGATCAGCGAAGAGGCAGAAGACGGTAAGCAACCCGCAAGGCGTCGCCGTGGAGCGGCGGCAGATGCAGACCCCATCCCAACTGGCGCCGTCACCATCGCAGAGGCAAGCTCCGATGCCGTCGCCGGACGAACTAATCGGCGAGCAGCTTCCGGCCGAAGACGCGGAGCTCTTGGCGAAGTTTCGTGTATACGCCGAGCGCCGCAAGCTCGCTGAAGGGTCCATCAACAACAGTGTTTCCGGGCTTCGGACTTTTGTTCGCTGGTTCAACGCAAGTCATGGGAGCCCTTTAGCTTCTCGGCTGCGAGACGGTTCATCGCTGGACAAGGAAATTGCGGCCTACAAGCGCTTGGGCCGTGACCCCCAGAACCGCATTAGATCGGCTCTGGACGTTCTCCGACAGCTGCTACGTGGGGGTGAAGAAGTCGAAGCACCCGACGTCCGCGTCCTCGGTGGCCCCCGTCGCCACGTTCCTCATCCAGAAGATGCGCCCCTCATCGAGGGCGCGCTGAGCCAAGCTCTGAAAGATCTTACAGCCCCGACTGCGAAGCTGAGGCAGTCTGCGCAAAAGCGGGCGACACGTCTTCGTGCGCTGAGTGCGTGGCTTAGCGCGAATCGCAAAGGGAGCATCATCGGGCGACTAAACGGCTCGAGCAAGGAGCAGTTATCGCTCGACAATGACGTGGTAGCATTCGAACGGACTGGAGGCAGAGTACACGGTCCCGATTTGTCGCATCTTCGCAGCTACTTAAAACTCATCGAGGCGAACCGAGAGCTGGGGGTGCCAGGCCCTGAGCAGCCGAGCTCGCCGGCCGCGCAGGACGATCGGCTTTCCGACTCGGCGCAAGGTCTTCCCTCAACGCCAGCCAGCCCGAGCGCGGGAGCTTGGATTTGGTTGGGGGAACAGCTGCAAGAACCAGCATCACCATCCAGGCCCGCGTCAAATGCTAAGGGCAGGTTTGAGCCATCTATTGATCTGAATGCGCCGACGCCGTCCGAATTGCGCGACGATGCTCACTTTGCGCCAGCGCATCCTGCCAAGCTTCGCTCAGACACCTACAGCGGCTTAGAGTCTTTTGTCGATCTGAATGCGCCGACACCATCCGAATTGCGCGACGATGCTCACTTTGCGCCAGCGCATCCTGCCAGGGTTCGCTCGGATACCTACGCTGGTCTTGAGCCTTTTGTTGATCTGGATGCGCCGACGCCGTCCGAATTGCGCGACGATGCTCACTTTACGCCGGCGCATCCTGCCAAGGCTCGCTCAGACACCTATAGCGGCCTAGAGTCTTTTGTTGATCTAAATGCGCCGACGCCGTCCGAATTGCGCGACGATGCTCACTTTACGCCGGCGCATCCTGCCAAGCTTCGCTCAGACACCTATAGCGGCCTAGAGTCTTTTGTTGATCTAAATGCGCCGACGCCGTCCGAATTGCGCGACGATGCTCACTTTGCGCCAGCGCATCCTGCCAAGCTTCGCTCAGACACCTACAGCGGCTTAGAGTCTTTTGTCGATCTGAATGCGCCGACACCATCCGAATTGCGCGACGATGCTCACTTTGCGCCAACGCATCCTGCCAGGGTTCGCTCGGATACCCACGCTGGTCTTGAGCCTTTTGTTGATCTGGATGCGCCGACGCCGCAAGAGCTGCGTGATGGTGCTAGTTATGCGCCTGTCCCGCGCACATCCGCCAATGCTCAGATCGGGGCTTTGGATCCGACAGCCTCCTCCCACGGCCGCAACGGCCTAGAGCTCGGCGCCGAGGAATGGCTGGGTGACGAGCACATCCACAGGGATTACGAGCTCCTGGCGCAGGAGTTGCAGCGGGACCGTCCGGAACTCGCCGCCCTGACGCAGTTCGTGGATCCCCTGATAGCACACTATCAACTGCGCTTCGGCGCCGACGCCGTCAGGCGCCTCGCATTCCAGCGCATCGTCTACGATCCGAATGGTAATGATACCGCCGACTTCCTGTTCCTGCCAGTGAGCGACGCTATGGATCCTAATCGCCTCGGCACGCATTGGTCGCTGCTGCTGCTTGACCGCCGCACGCGAGGAGAGCCGGTTGCCTATCACTACGACTCTGTCAGGGGACACAACCACGAGGCGGCAGCGCAGCTCGCACGACGGCTGCGTGCCCGCCTGGAGTCACCCAGCATGGCCCTGCAGCGGAACGGTTATGATTGCGGCGTCTTCGTGGTGGACGGCACGCGGGCGCTGGTTCGACGATTGGCCCAAGGAGAGCGGCCAGAGCACGAGCCGCTGCATCTTGACAACCTCGTCGCCAATCGGCGGTCCCTCCAGGACCGACTGGCTCATCCCGGCTTGGGGTAATGGAGCTGGCTGGAGCGGCTCTCCCGGACTCTAGACCGTGGGCTCGCCTGAACGAGCGGATCAGGACAACATCTCGCTCCGCTCTCGCTCGTACGCTTGAGATTCGCCAAGGCAGCTTCCACGTGGCGACGGAAATCCCGGTCAGTCAAGGGACACAAGTCGACGCGAAGGATTTGCTCGTCGTGTTGCTGGGGGACTGATTTGTGAGGATCCGGACATCGGGACGCGCCGGCCGCCAGCCTCGTTATCGATCCGGCTTCGCGCGATAGTCGACGCGCGACCTCCTTGATCACCTCGTTGCGGGGATAGGCGATTGTATAGCCGGGATGGCCGAACTCCATGACGACCTGCTTGGCAGCGATGCGGCGGCGAATATCGGCGTCGGCCTCGTCGACATCACCATACCGTTTCTGCACCTCGAAGGCGACCTCGTTGACGCCGCCATGCTTTGGTCCGCGCAACGCGCCGATAGCGCGGGGGATGGCCGAATACATGTCCGCGCCCGTGCCGGCAATCGAGCGGGCCGTGAATGTCGATGCGTTGAATTCGTGCTCGGCATAGAGATTGAGCGAGTTGTGCATGGCGCGGACATGAGAGGCTGACGGCGTGCGCCCCTGCAGGAGATGCAGAAAGTGCCCGCCAATCGTGTTATCGTCGGTCTCGACATCGACGCAGCGACCGTTCTGGGCGAAATCGAAATGATGCCAGTAAAGCAGCACGGAGCCGAGGGAAGCCATCATGCGATCGGCGATGTCGCGAGCACCTGGATGATTATGGTCGGAAGCTTCCGACAGCGCACAGCCGAGTGTCGAGACGCCGCTGCGCATCACGTCCATCGGGCGTGCCCAGCGGGCGGCGCTTCCAGAGTAGCCTTTTTCTGATGGATCTCACTAACGAGATCCATTTCAATCCAGTGCTGTTCTACAACGTCAATTTGGATCCCGACCCGCTGCTACGGCTGGAGAGACGAGCGCTGGTGGAGTGGCTCGCGGCGGCGTACGACCAGATTGATCTATCTGTAGGGTCTGGTCACATCATTTCAGCGGAGCGAACGTCTGATCAAAGCGAAAATCCGGGATCCTAATCCGCTCTTTTGCAGGATCGAACCGGGATTCCACCTCGTCTGTGAACGGGGTGACGTTCGCCAGTTCGCAGACGCGATCGACAGGCGTGCCGCCACCGAGGGCGGCATGCGGGCGACGCCAATTCCAATGATGTCGCCATTCGGCAATCCGATCCTCGATGTCAGCGGTCTTCGGATCGACCGTTGACCAGAACTCTTCGAGGTCTGCACTGAGCGACCGATGGTCAGGGAGCAAGCGTTCGATGTCTCCGAGCTCGCGATCGTCAGCTGTCCCATCGCCCGGGATTTTCGCAGGCCGGCGGTGCTTCTGACGGCAACAATGACCGGTAGGTTTCTTGTGCGCGCTCTACAATGCCGAGCGTGGTCGGATACGATTTTGCAGCGTCATTGAGCTCCTGATCAGGCAATCACTCTAAGGAGCGCAGGCTAAGGCTATCGGTGTACGAAGCGGCGGTTCCCTAGAGGGCCGCCCTCGTAGCGACATGCGAACGGAGCTTATCCGTGATCATCACGCCCGGCGGCGTGCCGGCGGATTCAAGAGCTTCTTCTTGAGCCGCTGCGCAGCGCGCGAGTCTCTTCGGTGTTAGATCAAGACGTCGAGAGCGAAGCCATTGTGGTCGATAGCGCGACAGAGCGAATCTTGTTCACCCGCCATCGAGATAACGATTTCGTTCAGATGCCATCTGTCACCGCGAGCTGGAGCGCGCGCTGACGGATCCGATCGGCGAACGCCTTACAGAACCCCCGTCCCGAGCGGCGCATGGTCTCATCGGTCAAGCCAATGCAACGCGCCGCCAGCATTTCCTCGATCCTGCTCAAGCACAGCTGACCACTTCCGGTGGGAAGCGATGGCGGCGACAAAGAGGGGCCCGGGCGGTCGGCATGCCGGTCGGCTGTCTCATCGGTCGCTCCAATTCGTTGACTTGACGGAGTCGTCGGCAGATGTGCTGCTGCACCGGCCAATCTGCTCGCCGAGCAAGAGTAGGGGGTGCGGCTGGAGCGTCGCGCGCCCCCTGACATCGAAGGGAGAACGCAAAGGATGTTCTCCCAAGGAATTCTTCCGAGACCCGTCAGCTGATCGACAGCTAAGCTCCTTAGCGTCAGAATGTGCCCATTGAGACTGACAGGTCCCGCTTGATCTTTCTGGCAGGGGAGAACGGGATGGATCCCTTTAGCAATATCAAGCGATTGGACGGCCCAGATTCCGTACAGACGTACAAAGCCTGGCTGCAACTGCTCGGCGGGCGAATTCGGCAGCGTGTTCGGCGGTCGGGGTAGCAAACGTTGGTCTTTGATTGCCTGCGACATTGTTCGTCATTTGTCGGCGGTCGCCATCCGCGGTGACAGCTGGCGGCTTCGAGAAGCAAATTCGCTTTGGCGACCTAAGAGGCGGCATTAATGGACACAGGGCAGGCCCAGCGTGGCACTGGCATTACTCCCGAAGCTTCCGAGCGAGCTCATCGGCAAGGTTGCCTATGCGGTCTCGCCCGCGCCACAACGGAGTGGGTCGGAGCCTTGACCAGAGCGCGGGCCTCCACCGCCGGCCCTACCGGCAATCCAACGAACCCCGAGGCCCCCGCCGCCAGAGAGATGTCACTGGACGGGCTCTTGGAAGGCTGGGCTGCCGAAGAGGGGCAGGGCGAACACGAGGATCGGCAAGAGGCGGGAAGACGAACGAGAGCTTTGTGCGAGGCGGTGGTCAATGTCGATCTGCCGCCGTCGCTGGATCTTTCATCGCTGTCCCTGACCACCCTGTCCGCCGCGCTCCCGGCCGGACTCCGACGCCTGAACATCGATAACAATCAGCTGACCAGCCTGCCCGATACCCTTCCGGCAACACTTCAAAGTCTCGACGCTAGCGGCAACCAGCTGAGCACCCTGCCTAGCCTCCCGGCCGGACTTCGGCACCTGAACGTCGACGACAATCAGCTGGACAGTCTGCCCGATATCCTTCCGGCGACGCTTCAGCAGCTCAACGCCCGCGGCAACCGGCTGACCAGTTTGCCCCAGACCCTCCCGGCTGGAATCCGGCAACTCGACGCCGGCCGCAACCGGTTGACCACGCTGCCCGAAGCCCTCCCAAGCGAGCTCAATTGGCTCAACATCGGCGGTAACGAGCTGACCAGTTTGCCTAACACCCTCCCGACTGGACTCGTGACGCTCTACGCCGATCACAACGAGCTGACCAGCCTGCCTGAAACCCTGCTGACGCAGCTCGGCTCAGAGTGCACCATTGATCTGGATGAGAACCCGCTGCCCGAGCGGGTGCGGACCAACCTGGCGGCGGCCATGAATGTCGAGGGCTATGCCGGCCCGCAGGTCTTCTTCTCGATGGGCGGCGGAGCGGAGCAAAGTCAGGCGCGGCCCCTCGCAGAGGCAGTCGCGGACTGGCTTAAGGACGAGCCGGCGGTGGTGGCCGCGTGGCAGGGCTTCGCCGCTGAACCGGGTGCCCAGGAATACTCACGCTTTCTCGACAGGTTGCGGCTGCCGGACACCGTGAACTATGGTAATGCCGCGTTCCGGCAAGCGGTGGCAGACGGTCTGCGGCAGGCCACGACGAGGCCGCGATTGCGCGAGCAATACTTCCAGCTGGCCATCGGAGCGAGCGAGACTTGCGAGGATCGCATCATTTTGACCTGGAACAGCATGCAGACCGCACGTCTGAACGCTGATGTCGAGGGCGGAGCCTATGACGAGCGGCTCGACGAGCTCCTCCAACAGGGCCGCGTCATGTTCCGCTTGGACGCGTTGGAGGGGATTGCGCGCGAGAAGGTTCGTTCGCTCCGCTTCGTCGATGAGATTGAGGTTTATCTCGCCTATCAGGTCAAGCTGCGCGAGCCGCTGCAACTGCGGCACATCGCCCCGAACATGCGGTTTTACGGCGTCGCCCACGTCACGGAGCACGACATTGCCGCGGCCGAGACGTCGGTGCGAAACCAAGAATCGGCGGGATTCACCGACTATCTGGCAACCCGCTGGCAACCCTGGGAAACGGTGGTGAGCCGTATCGCACCCGAAGCCCATGCAGCGACGCAGAGGCGGCTCGCCGATGCGATGGGCGGTGAGTTTCAAGGCCGCTTGGCACAACGGCTCGCCGAACATCAACTGACCGGCGACGCCGATGCCGAGCGGGAAATCGGAGCCCAAATCCTCAAAGAAATCACCCGCGAGATCAAGGGCACGCTAACGCACCAGATACTCGCAGACCGGGGCCTCATGCTGTGAAGCGCGCCCTTAAACAGAGGCGCCTCTCACCTGTTTGCACTCGACCGCAGTCATGAGGCCGGGTGGCCATTCGCGCGGATGTAGCGCTAATCTGCCAAATGTCCGGATTTTCGCACCTGCTCGCTCTTGACGAAAAAGCTCACGATTGAGTGCGGCGAAGAAATCCTCATGACCCATTAGTTTTACAAGAATATCGCTCAGCCTTACCAAGGCAAACCTCCGCTCCTATGCGTTCGACGCCAGCGCGTTGTCCCCGGCCCCCGGCTAAACGGCCGACCACTTCGATCTCCGACCACCACGCGCCGTCAGCCGGTCCCGCATGCACATTGCAACGCTGCTGCTTTCGTGATTGTGCAACATCTGATATGCTGAGGCTGGGCGCCCATGTCGAAGGACAGCACCATCAAACATTCAGAGCGTCCAGCTCAGCAACGCCAATTTCGTCCGAGCGGCCTTTAGCTCAAACTGACATGACAGATCGGATCAGTCGGATAACATCCTGTCCAGTGCCGTCCGGATCTTGGTTGCCCTCGACGCCTCGATAGATGCGCTGTATCGGAGGGAGTCACGCTGGACCTTAAAGGCATCATGCCGTCCGGCCAGCGTCTCTGATTTGGGATCGCGGCTGCTGGTGCTCACATCTTCGTCCTTGATACTGGGTTGGTAGCTTGCGAGCTCATCGATTACTCCGCCGGAATGGGCGTGCTTGTAGAACAGGGCTGGGAGAAACTGTTCTCCGTGGAAGAGGTTTATCCCGGCAAATTCCAGAATTGCGTCGGGTGAGGGAAGGTAGTTGTTGGAATCATTTCCCTCGTCGGCAATCGTTCCACGCTGATGAAGATTGTCATGCCAGTCATCGAAGGTGGGTGTTTTTTGATGTGCCGCCAGCGCAAGTTGCATACCGAACATCACGCAATCGGCGGCAGATTTCTGCGCGCCAACCCCGATAAAGGCCCATTTCGGCTCCGTTCCTAGCTGCCCTATCGTTTGCCGTCGCAACTTGGTGTACTGGGGCACGAATCTGTAAAGGTCGGTCGCCTCCATCACAATAACTGTTGGCGGCGCTCCGGCGCGGGTTCGAACGTCAGCAGCAAAATGGTGCGATTCGCCTTCTGCCAGCCGCACGACAGCGCGCCATGCACTATCCGACGACCGGTCCGCCAGCGCCTCTAGAAGCTTGGCGGGCGAGTCCATGTACTTAAGATTGAGGTCCGGGTAGCGCCCGTTATAACTGTCTGCAAGGCGATCAAGATTGGCGAGATCGAAGGACAACAATTCGTGGTCGGGTTGCTTGTTGGCAGACAGATAGCGAGCTACCTGCTGACCGTATTCCACTAGACCGGACGAAATTCCCGCCTGGCTGGCACGCTCAAGTGTTTGCCCAAGTAACTCAAGCTTCTCGTCAACGCGGGCTGGAATACAATGCGAAGTGGTTCCGCCATCGGCCTCGCGAGATGGTCCGGGCGGGTGCTGCCATTCGGGACTGGATCGAGTTGGACGCGATCGCACAGAAGTCAGGTGACCAGCAAATTCGGCTTCCTGAGCGTGTTGTCCATCATCCTGAGAGGTCTCGTGCCGCGCGCTCAGTCGTGAAATGCAGCTGCCCATAACTATTCTCCTGTCAGAAGGATCAACGATCGGGCCCGAACGAGTTTTCCCGCAAGGCATGCCTCGAAGTCGTGATCGCACATTGAGCATCGTTTTTGTGATCTGCACAACCCATCAGTGGTCGTTAGGCAAGTAACAGGCGGACGTGCGTCCACGATTACAGAACGGGTGATTATCTATTCACTTGCTCTCGGCCTGTAAGGATTTGGTTCGCTGGCGGTCCGATAGTGATCCAGATTGCTGCCCAGAAACAAAACCTCGGTCTCCTTGGTCGGTGTTCCGCTCAGCCACTTTCGCAGTTTCGGATCTCCGAGATCCTTCCCGCGCGCTAGAACATCCTCGATTTTTTTAGTCGGCCAGGCGGCAACACTCGGTACAGTGTAAGTGTGCAACTCTTTAGCCTTCCTTGCGATTGCCTTCGCGCCCTTTCGACCGTCGTCCTCCGAAACGAGCAGTCGCGAGGGGTTCTGGGCCAATGACACGAAAGACGAACAGTTGGCATGACCTTGCGTGTGCATTGCAGCCATACGCGCCATATCGATCTCATCGATGTCTTCGTCGCAGAACGCCTCAGAAATATGCGGGCAAGCGTCCCGACGTAAATTCGCTATTGAACGTACATGCGCCATGGCATTCACATCGCCGTCTATGCGCGGCTTGCAATGGCCGGGCTTGTTCTGAAAACGCTGTAGCTGTAGATACGACGATGCCAGGACGTCGTTGAAAACCCTGCCACTATCAACACTGACGACGGAAGATCCGGTCGTATTTGGCCAGAGCGACACTTGCTCCTCAGCTAGCCTGATCTCGCGTCTGAGCTCATTAACGTTCCCTCCAGCCAACGATGCGGCAAGTTCGGCGCGCCCCCTGACAAAGGACAAAGCTGTACATCGTTCGCTTGCGGGAATCTTGCGTGCTTTCTGATTGCCAGCCGTCACGATCGAGGACGAGTTACTCTTGGAATGTACCGAAACGGCAACTGAATCAGATGTTCGGTGGCTTGGCCGCAACTCGCTTAGGTGCAACTCAAAGCTCGCCTGATCCGGTGACGCGAGGGCCGCTGAGCTGCTTTTTCCGCTCACCTCGCCCGGCTGATGCCGCTGGCGCGGGAGATTGTAGGCTTCAATGAAGTCTGTGGTGTTCCGTGGGTCGACGTTCATTCTATTCTGATTGAGCATAGATTGTTTCGCATTTCATTTTCGCAGAACCAGCTTTCGGGAAGCTGACGGGTCATAAAGAATGCGTATCCGCAGACGTCTCAATTCGTCGGATGCCCGCGCGCGGCTGCCATCGTTGTCCAGAACGCCCCAATGGCGGGACGAGCTACACGTCTGCGGTCGGTTACGATTCATCTGCGGAAGGGGGACAAAGCGTGAGCAACCAATGCGGTATTAGTCGGCAGCTTGGGAACGATTTCGCCAAGACGACGTTGTGCTCCGCCAGAAAAAGTGCGCTCGGAAATCGATAGCTTTCGATACGGCACACTCTGCCTGGCTTACGGCATCGTCACCAGCTAACGCCCCCCGGCCCGGTGATGTGCGGGGGCGGACTCGGTTTAGCTACCGTGGTCCGCCCATCCCGCGCTTGAGGCAGACGGTCCGGTCGGGATTCACGCATCGCTCGAAAGCCCACGACGGACCTCCATGAGGCACACAGTTATGAGGCGCCCAGCTAGAGAACCTCATTGCCAGGCCGCGGCGGGGTGCGACTATCCCTGCGTATAGATTTCAAAAGGACGCCTTAACCTGCCATCTCTAATCTCGGTAAGAGGCGATGCGATGACGGGGAAACAGGCGAGGCGCCTGAAGAATGGAGATTACGTCTGTTGGAGTCGTGCAGAAGCCCTCCCAATTGGGGTGATCGTCGCAACGTCACGATTTGGCGTTACCGTTAGGTGGTCGGGTGGCCGTCAGACGAACCTCTCTTTAATGAAATAAGGTGATTCAGACGTTCGGACATCAGCGGCCGCCACATCGCCGATTCAGCAACGCCATGACGATGGAAGTTGCTAATCCTCTAGTTTGCGAGGAGCCGGAAACTCCGCAAAAAATAGGAAAGACGGAAAGAGCGAATGCGTAGTCCCGTCAATCGCTCGGCAGGACTACCACGCCGATGAGGCATGGCGGCTGTCTGAGGATCATGAGTGGCATCAGGTAAAACCTGGCGGACGCATCGAGTGCGGCGCAAACGGCCGGTGGGCTCGTCTGAACGGTGTCGAGATGTCCTTGTCGTGCGATCAAGTTCGACCACTACGCAGATAACCGTTTGTGACGCAGAAGGACTAGCTGCCGCGCCATACAATGCTCCACCGCAGTTTTCTTGGAAAGAAACGGTGGAGTGATACAGCTGTGGCTCGAATCTAATGATGCGGTTGTTAGTCAGCTCGCCTAGGCCCCGGTCATATCCCCGAAGTTCGTAGGAACTGCCACCGTCAGCTCGCCGTCAGCTTTGCTGCCTATCATTCTTCGCGATAGGCCGGCGCAACCTTCATGCAAGGCGAAAATCGAGATGCACAATCGAATCAGCCAATCATCAACTCTTCCGGGCCAGCATCACGAATTGAACAATTCGTTCGACAGCGACGGCTTCGATAAACAACTTACCGATCTTGCACGGTACAGGAATCTGCCGCCTGGGGATCTGCCCGAAGGAATGGGGTGCTGCGCCAGTAATCTGGCCAACAGTACATCCTCCCCTGCAAGGATGAGCACCTCTGTGTTTCAATACAGGACTGCTGAATTGCGCGATGCGAATGTCCAAAACATTTGCGTTGGGCTCGTGGCTGGATGGCTTCCCAATCTCGCGCAAAGCCCAAGTTCACGAATGGCTGCGCTGTCACCCGGATCGAACGGGCACCGATCAGCCGCCAGGTCTCAACAACGGTATGAAGATATTTTCAGATCGTTACGAGAGGACGATGTAGAACGCTCTGAGGCCAATTTTAGGGCACGGGCAACCGTGTTGACGGACGCGGGCTTTTTTCCATCCAACGAAGGTATCACGTACGCCTTCGGCAATACTGAGCAATTCTCGGAATTGAAGGACAAGATCGTGTCCGATGGGAGGGTGTATTTGCTCAGCTTGGCTTTCGAGCGCGATGGGCGACAGGAGCATCACTTAGTTGCGACGTCAGCATCGGATGAAATAGTGACGCTCTTCGACCCAAACTATGGAGAATTTACCATTGAACCGGCGGATGTGGGTGAATTCTTCAGAAGCCTCGCAAATCGGTACAGAAGTCCCCCCAACAGAATGGAATTGCTAAGTATCACCACACAAAGGGTACGGCTGAATAGAGACTAACCGATGTGAAATTGCATTTCGATCCGCAGGGCAACAAGATCGACCTCCTGACATTCGGCAAGAGTTGATGCCCCGGCGTCTGAGATAGCCGGGGCTATTTTGCGGGTTGCCGTCCGATATGCGGGTGAATCCGGAGCTGGTCGATCGACGACATTGTGAAGTTGGCTGATTATGCCGTGAGGCTAATTGGTTGAGCGATTGGTTTCGCGGCGTTCAGGATAGTCCGCTTTGGCGAGAGACTGATTTTTTACGACGAACGAAGCGACGGAAAAAATTACAAAGTGGACGATCGGCTTCCGCGACTGCGGGATGCGTCGGTGCCCATTCTGGCTCCGCCGGAACGGTGATCGCGGCCAGGGGCACCCACGCTCGTTCGAGTGTCACCGGATCGCGCAGCTGGGCGACTGTTTCGGTGCGGATGTCCAGCCACTCGAACGAGCGACCGTGGACGGCGACAAGCTGAGCGGGCCGGAGCGTAGCGAAATGATCTCGATGGAAAACCCTTATCACTCGATAGACTCGACTTGGATGTTGTCGAGGGGTTCAAGATCATGTTGCCGACCTCATCAACTACAGGGAGTAGGGGGTTGACGGTCGCTGGCCGGTGATCCAAAAGGTCCGACCCAGCATAGAAACGCTGAAGGACGGAAAACATCCGCCAAACTATGTGTGACTGTTTTTTGTCCAGAAGGCTTAGTGCTGCGCGCTTGCGTCACCTAGCGGATAGAACTTGGCGTGCCCGCGCGAAAGTGTGTCGCATGCCGCCGTCAACGGCGGCGACCACCCCCGCCTCGCGAAAGTGATGTCGCCATGCCTGCCGGCTTCCCTCGCCAGCTTAGAACCTGCCTGATTTGACGCCGGTACTATCGCGAACGTCATCAAGGCCGGCGGCTTTTGTCCGCACAATTAGAGGCCGGACATATGGGCGCACCCAACCCCAAAGGTTATTCAGGCAACGGCGACCCTTGACCGCGGGGTCGTTCCACATATGGGAATTGTAAAGGCGTCTGGTTGGCTAGTTAGTGCGCTCGATCATCAGTTCCTCCTCGGGCGCTGCGGTGTCAGATTGGCGGAGGAATGTCGCAGCGAGCACAGCTGAAAGAGCATAGCCGAGGCCCGGCACTATCAGCGTGACCCCATAGCCCAATCTCGCCGCGATAAACCCACTCGGCGCGAAGCCTACCAGTGCGAATGCCGACATTACCGAAGTCAGGAACGTGACATCGGTCCCCGCCTTGCCTGGCCGGGCGAGTCCGAGAAACCAATTCGTGAATGTGACATGCTGGACTGCGAGTGCCGCGAATACGAACCCAACGCTTCCGACGGCGCTCACGCGAACGCCGATATAGCGATCGATAATCGCGAGCGCTCCAAATCCGATGGCCAGGACTGCGCAGCCCCAGATCAAGCCTCGCTGCGGCGCCATTCGGGCCAGGATCGCGCTGGTCAGCGGTGCGATGATAGTATACGTCACGACGTTCGAGAGCGCTCCGATCCATCCGATGTCTGCCGCGGCAAAGCCGAGATCAACGAGCCGCAGCTGCATCGTTGCGAACGCCACAGCGACCCCGATAACGCCGGGCGCGATCAATGCGGCCGTCGTCCACAGGCCGTTGTTACGTAAGATCGCGAAGATAGACAGGCGCGGCGAGCCCCATCTGTCTTTGCAAAGGAGCGGTTCAGCTATTGCAAACACCCATCCAGCAAAAACGGCCAGCAGCACTGCTAAACCCAGCAAAGCCGGGCGCCAACCGACAATCTCGATCAATTGGGAGGCAGACCGCGCCACCGATCACGTGGCCGATGACCCGGCCCCAGCCCAGCAGCGCAGCGCCGAGCGAACGCTGGCTGGAATCGAGGGCTTCCGCTATGTAGCCCAACGTTGCGATCCGCTGTGTGGCGGCGACGGTCGCAAGCGCCAGAGAAACTAGAAAAATCGCCACGAAATCGGTCTTCGGATTCAAAAATGCCATCGCTGCAAGCACAGCGGTCGTGGCGACTTGGGTCAATAGGATCCATGAACGCCTCAGCCCGAGACGGTTGAGGCTCCATCGATCCACGACGGGGGCCCAAAGAAAGTTGACGGTGAAGGCAAAGAATACCGTGCTGTACAAGCCAACCAGTTCCAGGCTGGCGCCATTGCCCCGAAGGATCACAGGAATGGCCGAATAGATGAACGCGATCGCCAGATATTGCTGACTGGCCAGCGCAACCATCCCGATATACATGTAACGACTTCCCATCAGCCTTTTCCTTCGAAAGAGCAGTTTGGCATGTGCCTTGAGAGTACGGTTTGAACAGGCGGCGGATCGTTCCCGCGCAGCAGCGCCTCACAGCGGGGTATGCAACTCTCAAGAATGTCGAGAAAGCGCTGAGGCCGGAGACAGCTCGTCCGTTTCGATCGCTTGTTCGACGTCACCTTGCAACTTGCAAAGTCTTCTGCGTGCGGCCGATTTGCCGTCGTGCCCAAAGCACACGTGCCCGTTCCCGAGTTCCTCGCGCGATATCATTGCAGATCACTCAGATTAAGGAGAGGGCAGCGTTGTCCCCTCAGCCGCGTTCAGGCCTTAGCGTTGGAGGTTGCGAATCACTGGACTAGCTTCCGTGCAGTGCGATTGGCCGCAACTCGTTGTTCGTCGCCGGCGCCGCGTCGGGCTCGATCGGAATGTCGGTTATTACGGAGTGAGGTCCGGGTGGTAGTTGCTGCTTCGCATCAGGGTCGCACTTAAAGACGCGCACTGCGCCCTGACCTCATCTTGTCGACCAAAATTACTTGTCAGGAAGACGCGGTGGTCGGCGACGTTGCCATATTGGCAAACAGGTCTTACTGAAGCCACATGCGGCAGTAACCCGACCTACGCGCCAATATATCTTCTGGCCAGCTCCACAGAGTGGGCGGCGGCAGCTTCAATACTGGCCCAAAGCCCACCGAATTGGCTGCGCAGCTTGCGAGCGGCGCAATCATTGTGGCTCCGCAAGAACGAACTCCAGATCTCATTATACACTCCGCTGCGCTTTCCGGTTTTTCAGCCGAGCGCCGTGAAGCTGGCGTCGGGTGACGGCGGTACGGATGAAGCAAGTAGCGTGCCGCTTGAAAATTGGAGGTTCTTCAATTGCCTCGTTTTAGGTGAGCGCCTCAAATGGGGAAATTTGTCTCAATCCCGACATCGCGCTGTTCGCGTTCGTCGATCCCGACTGCATCGGAACCACACGCAATTCGGAAGCAAAACGCTGAGATTTGGCACGTGCACTCTTCGCGTCCATACATCGGCCAGAACGTCGATGCTGCGTGCGAGCAAATGCTGTTGCAGCAAAGGCAGCTGCGGCTTCATCGTGTCTCACCGAAGTACGGCGGGAGCGGACCCGGGAGAGCAGGTCCGCTCCCTAGACATCACCGTTCCGCCTCATCGGAGATGCCAGGACTACAGAAGCAAGCGCCGTGCCGAACGCAGAAGGTTTGAGTCTGCGCGCACGACGCGTCGCATTGTCGACATTTGGTTCGGCGCGGAAAGTCGGGCGGAGAGATTCGATTGCCGTCACGCACGAAGATGCCAACGGCATCACCGTAATCCGCGGCAATATGGCTCTCTGGTGTCGAACACAAAACGGGTCAAGTTAAACACGCCGCTTGATATAGCTCATTGCCGTTATCGGACTGAAACTCCCTTTGGCGTCCTGTGCAGATTTCCAGAACGGGCTCTAATTCTCTTCCAAGAGCAAAAAGTGTTTTCTCTGCCTAAGCGCAACCAGGGAATCGCCACATCATGGCCGCCGTCGGCTCTCGATGGGCGGCCGGCTGACGAAAGTACTTGCGTGTGCAGTGCGGTCGCGTATTATCGCAGTGCGGTAGCGCCTTGCTATCGTGCCCTCCTTGGGCGTTTCCTCCCTAGACTTGGGCCGCTTGTCAATCAAGCGGCCCTTTTTTCTTCCTCATCAATCCGAGGACTTGGCTCGCCTAAGCCAGACTCACGATTGCGTTTGATGCGGAACGACATAGATCGCGACCAGGACTTGAACGCTAGGCTGCCTAAGCTTGGCATCTTCGGCGAGCGCCTCGTGTGCCTTGTGCTGGGGGCATTATGTGTTTGGGCATGCAGCTTTCTAAGTCCCGTAAGGGTTCATTCCAGTTCTGATTGATGCGCCATCGTCAGGGACAGGAGTAATGCCTGTAAGCAGCGGAAACCGCGGCCGATTGGCGTACCGTCACGTAGGTGACGTCGATCAACAGATACGGCCAGCCGCATCGATCGGCCGGTCCAGAAAGGCCTTCGCCTTGTCGTCGATCTCGCCGCATAGCCGGCTCACATGGCTCTTGGAGATGCCGCTCATTTCCATTGCCTGCACCCGATTGTCGACCGAACGCGTCGAGCCGTTGTGCACATAGGCTTCCTGTACCACGGCGGTGAGCGCCTTCTCGGCCATGCGGCGCGGCGCCAGAAAGCCCCGGGAAGTAGGAGCCCTTGCGCAGCGTGGGAATGCGCAGTTCGACGGTGCCGACGCGGGTCTCCCAGAGCCGGTCGCGGTAGTCGGCGCTGGGCCGGAGGCTCGGGATTCTTCTCGCATATTGATCTGGACGGCAAATTTCTCGGCTATCGGGTGTTAGCACCGACATTACCGCAACTATCCGCGCAGATCAGGTGGAGCAAAAGCTGCGAAAGGCTCAGGCCGAGCTCGCGCATGTCACGCGCGTGACGACGCTGGGGGAGTTGACGACCTTGATCGCCCACGAAATCAACCAACCGCTCGCCGCGATTGTTAGCAACGCGGACGCATGCCTCGGTTGGATGAGCCGGGTAACTCCGGATCTTTCCGCCGCGCGCAGCTCGGTTGAGTGGATCATCAATGATGCAATCCGGGCAAGCGAGGTAATCCGCCGCATTCGGCTACTTGCGAAGAAAGGTGAGATCGAATGGAGCCTCTCGATATCAACGATGTCGTGAACGAGGGGATCGCGCTTGTGATGAGTGAACTGAAGAGTCAGCACGTGGGATTGCGAGCCGAGCTGGCACCCGCGCTTCCTGCGATCCTCGGTGATCGGGTTCAACTGCAGCAAGTGATCATCAACCTGGTGATGAACGGAATCGAGGTCATGCAGGTAATCGAGGATCGGCCGCGCGAATTGGTGATTCGGTCATCCAAGGACGATGCGAGTTACGTTCAGCTTGCTGTGTCCGATGGCGGCATCGGGATGGCTGAGGATGATATGGACCGTGTCTTGGACCCGTTCTTCACCACCAAATCGAGCGGACTCGGAATGGGTCTTTCGATCTGCCGTTCAATCGTGGAAACTCACGGAGGCCGCCTGTCGATCGTACGCAAGCCGGAGCCGGGGGTGACCTTTCAGTTCACCCTGCCATTGCGTAAGGTCACGTCGTGACTGGACGCTCGGACACATCTGCGTGAAGGCAGGGAGACCTAGGTGTTTAGTCCCCGGCTGCATTCTTATCGCACGATTTGAAGGATGGGTTAGGTGACAAGTTCAACACGGATGCGCCGCCACGATACGGGCAGGCCGTCGAGCAATATAGGATTGTCAAGAGAACCTGAGATCGCTTGGCAAGGGCCACGGATCAACAAGACGCTCGCGAGGTGGAAAGAGCGCAAGTCCGTCGCTAAGCAAGTCGGTCCGCGTTTCGTCCGACCGCGAAATCGCAGGGCCTTGAAGATCGGCGCGATGGCAGTCAGCTTGTCGTCAGCTGGCCCGCCTAACGTTTCCTAAAGGATAGAAAATGAACACGAGCCGTGGGTTTCGCGCTGAATTGGATGGTGTCCTGGGAGAAGGAGGCCAGTCGTTTAGCTCTGTCTGTCCTGCAGCGAACCGAATTGATCATCAACAATCAGGCGTTCAAAGTCAGCAAAGCAAGCTCCTCGCGTTTTGGCGATGAGCGTTGGCAGGCTGATCGAGCACCCGGATGTTCGCAAACTGGCACTCCCTGGCCCGGTAGACTCAGGGGTGGACCAGGAAGGCCATGTAGCGGCGAATTTGCCGCTCTGAGAGTTGGGGAATGCCCTTCTAGATCTGATACCGACGCCCAGTTCGGGAACGACCTCCTCGCGGTCCCGTGCCGGGCATTTGCGAGACGATCAATCCCTTGGAAGCCCCCATACAAGGGCTTTCTTTGGAGGTCGGCCTTCACCTGCTGCTCATTGATCGCCAAGCGCCAGAAGGGGCGGTTGCTCATCACTACGACTCTGCTGGGGAACGCAACAGCGCCGATGCAACAGAGCTCGTAGTAAGGCTGGGCGCCCGCCAGCAGCGAGCTCGAATGACCCAGCAGGAGAATGGGCTTCTGCCTAATTTTCACACCGACATCCCAGCCGCCCTCGAGGCCTCGCGCCAACATTGGACACCGACCCGCTACACACGCGTGCGCTGATCGCCGCGGATGTGACAGCTTATGCCGGTTACACAAGAGCACACGACCATCATGACCTATGCCTTAACGATCCACGGAACTTCCGGCGCCGATATCCTGTTTGGCGGTACCGGAAACGACCTGTTAACTGGCGGCGCCGGCAGCGACCTCTTCGTTATTTCGAAGGGGTATGACTCCGATAACATCAGCGACTTTCAGGGCGGCACCGGCGGGGACGTGCTGCGCGTGCAGGACTACGGTTTTGCAACGTTTGGAAGCTTCATGTCCGCGGCAAAGCAGACCGGCGCAGACGTTGTCGTCACGCTCTCGTCGAGCGAGACGCTCACGTTGCAGAACGTTGCGCTGTCGTCTCTCGTGGCGGCGAACGTCGTCCTCGACAATCCGCTCCCGGTCAGCGCATCGCCGAATACGGCGTGGACCACGGTTGGTGCTGGGGGGATACTCACCGGCGGCGCGACCAACGACTCGCTGCAGGCGATGGGCGACGGCGTTACGCTGATCGGCGGCGCCGGCGACGACTCGTACTTCATGTACAATCACGAAACGAAGGTGGTCGAGCTCGCCGGTCAGGGCATCGATACCATCTACGATGGCATGATCGACGGCTACAGTCTCGTCAATGCGCCGAATGTCGAGAATCTGAGGCTGGGGGGAAACTACCACGCGCCCGCGACCGGCAACGATCTCGACAACATCATCGCCGGCAACGCCGGCAGCAACATGATCGATGGCGGCAAGGGCAATGATGTCCTCACCGGTGGAGCTGGCAGCGACACATTTGTCATCCGGACCGGGAATGGCAATGACATCATCACGGATTTTCAAACTGGCGGCGGTGGGGACGTTCTCCAGATCAACGGCGCGAATTTCAAGACGCTCTCCGACGTCACGGCTGCGATGCAACAGGTTGGCACGGATGTCGTTCTGTCACTCGGGAACGGCGAGAAGATAACACTCGAAAATACGCAGGTTCAGAATTTCACGAAGGCCAACATCAATATCGTCACTGCGCCGACGGGACTGATCCAGACCTTTGGCGACGATTTCAATTCGCTCTCCGCCGGCCAGGATCCACACCTGACCTGGAAAACAAACTACGCCTGGAGCGGAACGGCAAGTTACACGCTTTCCGGTGAGCAGGAGGTCTACGTTGACCCGAGCTTTACTGGCCTGCCCGGGACCAAGGCGTCGAGCCCGCTGGGCCTCAATCCGTTCTCCATTCAGGACGGCCATCTTGTCATCACGGCAGCGCCCATTCCATCGAGCGACGCGGCTTATGTCGGCAACCATCAATTCTCGTCGGGCGTGATCACGACCGAGAACAGCTTCGTTCAGACCTACGGCTACTTCGAGATGAAGGCTACGTTGCCCGACACCAAGGGGGCATGGCCGGCCTTCTGGATGCTGCCGATCAATCCGCACGGTCAGGCGACGGAACTTGATGCGCTGGAAGCGCTGGGCCGGGACCCTGACCAGGCCCATTGGGGGTTTGTGTCTTCGAGCACCTCAAATCAGGGCTATTGGGCGAATACCCCCGACCTCACGGCCGGCGATCACACCTTCGGCGTGGAGTGGACGCCCTACACGCTAACCTATTTTGTCGATGGGGTTGCGGATTCCAATGATCGCGCGCAGGTATTCCAATCTGATGCCGCGCAGCGTTTCCAATCTGATCGCGCGCAGGTGAGGCACCCGATCGTTAAAGG
>NZ_BSOW01000027.1 GCF_030160715.1 Bradyrhizobium iriomotense | reverse complement strand
CGACCAACGCGGTGCAGGACGCCTGCAGCAAGGCGCATCGGCTATCGGGCCTTGCCAAGCCCGTGACGCCGCATTCGCTACGGCATGCCTTCGCCGTGCATCTACTCGAGGCCGGCACCGATCTTCGCACCATCCAGCTCTTGCTTGGCCATCGCAGTCTGTCCACAACCGCGCAATATCTCCGGATAGCCACGAACAAAGTCTGTGCGGCGACCAGCCCGCTGGAGTTGCTGCCGCGCCCAATCCCTAAGGCACCACCTTCGCCGCCACCTGAACATTTCTGACGGCGGCCCCATGGGACGCTCAGGTCCGGAAGTGGCGGATATCTTCCGCCGCTATGGTGCTGCCTGGCGCGAGCAGCACTGGAGGTCTCTATCGACCGAACGACGTGCAGCAATGACGGCGATCGAGCGCTGCCGAACGGCTGCGCTCGGTGGCCATGTCGAGCAGTGCGATCACTGCGGAGAGCGGCGGATCTCCTACAATAGCTGCCGCTCGCGCAACTGCCCCAAGTGCCAATCGCTCGCGCGGGCAGAATGGATCGAAGCCCGACAAGCGGAGCTTCTCGATACGCAGTATTTTCACGTTGTTTTCACCATACCCGACCAAATCGCAGCGATCGCGTTCCAGAATGCCGGCACCGTGTACGATATTATGTTCCGCACAGCTGCAGAGACTTTGCGGACCATCGCTGCCGACCCCAAGCACCTCGGTGCCGAGATCGGGTTCTTTTCTGTCCTTCATACTTGGGGCCAAAACCTCCTTCACCATCCCCACCTCCATTGCGTCGTTCCTGGAGGAGGACCATCCCCGGATGGCAGCCGCTGGATCGCGTGCCGGCCCGGCTTCTTTCTTCCCGTGGCCGTGCTTTCCCGCCTGTTCCGGCGGCTATTTCTCAGCGCCTTGCAAAAGTCGTTCGATACCGGCGAGCTACAATTCTTCTCGTCGCTGGAACCGTTGCGTGATCCGGCTGCGTTTCAGCGTTATCTGAACGAGGTCCGCAGAATCAACTGGGTGGTCTACGCCAAGCCGCCATTTGGCAGCGCCGAACAGGTTGTGCACTATGTCGGCCGCTATACGCATCGGGTAGCGATCAGCAACAGCCGTATCGTCGATATCGAAGACGGCAGAGTGCGCTTTCGATGGAAGGATTACCGCCACGGAAGCCAGCGGAAAGTAATGACGCTGGACGCCGGGGAATTCATCCGGCGTTTCCTCATCCATATCCTGCCCGAAGGCTTCAAGCGTATTCGCTACTACGGTTTTCTGGGTAACCGCTACCGCAAGCAAAAGCTCGCTCGCTGCCGTGAACTGCTCGGAATGATCTCCGCCGACGCTCATTCGGAGCCGGAAGAGCCATCCGATTGCCCCGAGAAGACTGAGTACCGCACTGCCACCTGCTTGCGTCAATGTCCATCCTGTCATCAAGGCCGAATGGTATGCGTCGAGGTCCTGGGGCCCGGCTCATTCAGCGCCGCTCGTTCACCGGATACTTCTTGATGCGACACGTCGATCAACCAAGAACCGCCACCTTCCATTTCGCAATTCTTTCGGCCGCCGTGGTAGCCGATAGATGCCTTGTTGTCGTCCTTCCGAGGCCAGACCTCCGGCGCTTGGCATTTTTCGGCTACTTCGCTTCACAGTTGTCTCTTCCACCCAGTACTCTCGTGATAATGTCCGCTTTGGACTTGTCTCCAGTCCAGATCACGACGTCCACAAATAGCGGCGCAGTGATTCAACACCCATAGCTGCAGCGGCGTGCCCGCGGCTTCGTCCAACACGTTTTTAGTTTACCGGCGCCCCTCGCGAGTGCTCGTGTTGGGTACCGAACCACGCGCCGCCAATCTAAAAACGCTCTCTACTGTTGCACGCAACATAACCGCACTGCGGCGACGTCTTCGTGTTCCGCAGCAAGCGCGCGGACAGAGTGAAGCTTCTGGCATGGGATGGCAGCGGCATGGTGCTGGTGACGAAGTGGCTGCACGAGGGGCGCTTCGCCTGGCCGCCGATCCGCGACGGCGTGGTGCATCTAAGTGCGACACAACTCGCGATGCTGCTCGATTACGCATGTTGATGCCCCTCCTCGTGAGGCTCAGTGATTCTGAGATCAAGATGATCGAGCTCATGATTGCGTAGTTTTCGAACAGCCTCAATCACGCGCGACGTGTTGGAGAACAGATGTGCACCGGAAGGATGTCGGTCGATCAAAAGGCGCCCTTGCCTGATCTGAACGTAGAGCCAGTTCACTGGAATGTTCAATACGCCGGCAAGTTGCTGTGCACTGAGCAAGTCGGTTGAATGGCGCCATCGTGTACGTTGCTCGGCAAGCCCCTTGAGGCCGGCGTGCAAGCGAATGCGCTGGACGCTGATAGGCAGCACCTTGTCGGGGCAATTTGGTGACCGGTGTCCTTCGCTCGTCAACATGGCAGCGATCTCGTCGTCGTGCATCTTGGCGCGGGCGAGTTCAAGCACGCGTTCTCGCATCTCCGCGCCTTGGGTGAGATCCGCTACTGAGTTGACGCGCATCTTTACATCGATGTCGGTGACGGCTCCGCCGCGCCAGACGATCCTCATCCTGACGACGTCGTGCTCGCCACGGTCGAGGATCACCTTGTCAATGAGACAGCGCAGCAGCGCCTTGCGTTTCGCGTCGGTCGTGCTCGGGTCCGTCCAGATCTCAGGCAGACGGCCGGAGAGGCGAACGACTTTGTCGCTCAGCGCCTTGTTGCCGACGGTGATCTGAGCGATAGCCTGGGGTGACTTCAAACGGACCAGGGCCTCCTCTGCCACTCGGACCTCCTTCAGAGCCGCCTCCCAACGGCGCTCGAGCTCGGCGGCGACAAGCCGGTTGTCAGGATCGACGCGGTTGAACTGACGTTCGGCGAGCGCTGCTTCGTAGCGGCGGCGTTCGAGCTGCTGCTCGGCACCGCTCTGCATTGCTTTGTACGCCTGTTGCTGAGCGCGACGAGCGCACGACAATGCGTCGATCTCGGCCGGCGCCAGCGCTGTGAGGAACGCTTGCGCCACGGCGGCGTCGACGCGGCGAGCACGGATGTATTGGCACGCCGGTAGCCCCTGATGCGAACGCAGGTGATTGCAGACGTACTCGGCTCCCCCCTTGTAGCGAGCGTACATCTTGTGACCGCATCTTCCGCACCATGCGATGCCTTGCAGCAGTAGTTCGCCCTCACGTGGAGCACCCCTGGTCTTGTTGCGCATGTATTCTGCTCGGTTGTCGCTGACGATGCCCCTGATCTTCTCGTAGCTTTGCCAACCAATATAGGGAGGATAGCGGTCCTTGACGATGATCCGCCATTGCTCGATCGGCTTCGGCACCTTCGTCGGTAATCTTCCGTCCGACGGTTTGCGCAGTCGTGTCCGTCCGTAGACGAAGGCGCCCGCATAGGCAGGATTCTTCAGAATCGCGGCGACCGCGGATGTCGTCGCCCGCGCCCAATGCAGATCGCCGTGACGATTGCGGCGCGGCAGCTCCAGACCACGGTCGTTGAACTCACGCATGACCTTGGCAATAGTGCGCACTTTCAGGAAGGTCTCGAACAGCAGCTCGAGCCGTTCCTGCACCTCCAGGTTCGGGTCCTTGACGACAACGCCAGAGGGATCGCGGACAAGACCGATCGGTAAGGTGAGCGCAAGCTCACCGCGCTCCGCCTTGGCAAGAAGACCAGCCGTCAATCGACTACGTATCGTATGGAGCTCGAGCTCCGATATCGTCCCCTTTAGGCCGAGCAGCAGTCGGCCATTCGCGCTGCCAGGGTCATAGACGCCATCACGGTCGGCGATGAGGCAGCCGTGCAGCCCGCAGATATCGAGCAGCGGATACCAATCCGAGCAGTTGCGGGCAAGGCGCGTCACGTCGATCGACAGGATCAGACCAACCTCTTTGAGCCCAACACGTCCGACCAGCTCCTTGAAGCCGCTGCGCTGAGCCGCCGACGCTCCACTGATGCCGAGATCAGCGTCGATGACGTCGATACCGGCTTCGGGCCAGCCGAGCTCGATGGCGCGTTGGCGAAGCGCGTATTGCAATCGCAGACTCTCCTGGTTGGTCACCACCTGATGGGTCGTCGACTGCCGGATGTATACGACTGCCCGTCGCGCCAGATGTATCGGCTTGACCAGCTCGGATTTCATGACTTGCCTCCGCCAGCACTGCGGCGACCTCGTTGACGATTTGGCGCTGCAGTGCCGTTGACAGCGTGGCCCAAAGGTCTTTCGGATCGATTGGCATCGTGTTCGAACTGCTCAACCAGAGAGGTCAGATCGTGTAGTGCCTCGACGCTCAGCTTCGTTCGATTCTCCATCGACATCCGTGGTTCGGTCGCCGCGACCGGAATCAAAAGGCTGGCACCGTCTCGATATTCGACCTCGTACGAAAGCGGGATGCCGCCACCATGGACCGAGCGGCGAATGACGCGGAACGTGCGGCCGAACAACGGATGCGTCGGTTCGCACACTGTAACTTCGATGGCAGGTGATTCGTCAGACTCCCGAGAGGGGATATTTCGATGTGCCCTCGCTCGACGGGCTGGATTGCGTCGACGATCAAGGGCGTCCACTGCTTGGACCACCAAGACCAGGCCGCGAGGCCGAGGAATTCCTACGCAACGCCCATGCTGAAATTCCAGGGGTCGTCGAGGCCATGCGCCAATACTGGATGCCGACTCGCTACGCTCGCGCGCGCTGATCACTGCAGACGTGGGAGCTCATACTGGTTACGGTACAAGGAACCCTGCCTACCAGAAAGCAGCGTTGTGTCGCGCTCCGACTGATTTGAGAATCCAAAGCACGCCTAACGCATCACCAAGCTGGTTCCTGGAGGCAGGGACCCTGCCGCCGGACACGAAACGCGATGGATGAATGGATCGATTACTACGATTCAACGCATACGATCTATGTGAGCAGACGGCACCGCGACCTGCACTTTGAGGTCATCGCGCGCGACATCATCGCGCCCGATGCCGTGTTGCTGGATTACGCCTGCGGCGAAGCGCTCTCAGCGGCGAGGGTCGCGGATGCTTGCGCAACACTCTATCTGGCCGAGCCCGCGCCCGGCGTGCGCAGCCGGCTGATCGCGCACTTTGCGCCTAACACCAAGATCCGCGTGTGCTCGCTCGACGATCTTCGATCAATGGACGAGAACTCGGTCGACCTCGTCGTGATGAATGGGGTCGCGCAATACATGACGCCGGAGGAACTAGATTCGGCCTTCGACGTGATCCATCGGCTGCTGAAGCCGTTCAGCCGCTTTGTGCTAGGTGACAACCTGCCGCCCGGGGTCGGCATGACTAAAGACGTCCTGGCGTTGTTGCGTTTTGCTGCGACCCACGGCTTCCTGCGCGATGCACTGATCGGGCTGATCAACACCGCGTTGTCCGACTACCTGCTACTGCGCAACAGGATCGGTCTCCAGCGCTACAGCGAAGACGACATGATCGCAAAGCTCGGCGCGGCCGGATTCAGAGCCACGCGCGCGCCCCGCAACACCGGCTACAATCCATGGCGAATGACATTCGTGGCGCACCACTGACAGAAGGTTGTACCAAGAGTTTAAGCCAATCAGATACTCCGCTAGTGCCGAAGTAATGAGCTATGAGCCGCTCGGCCCGGCGGCGGAAGCGTCGACGCGGGAACGGTACGTCGCGCTCTATCCTGATTTAAGTCACGTAGGCCCTCTAGCTTTCGGAGCTTCGGCTTGGCAGGGCCCGCTCGTTGCGAAGGCTGCTGCGACGTAACCAAAATGGCGAAGCCGGGTCGGAGGGATCGCCACGCTCCCCCAGCAGAATGAAGATACTCGAGGCAAGCTGATAGTCTTGGCGGTTAAAGGTGGCTACGCCTGACGGAGGGACTGAGCTTGGGCAGCAGCAAGGACAGAACTTGAAACGCGACAATTATTCCCAAATGAAGCTGCGGGCCTGCACACTTCTGCCTCACATCGAAATCATCGGTCTAGCTTATCACAATCTCTGATCGCACTTCCCAGACATCGCACGAACCAGGGCAAATTTAGGTTGCTCGTCCAACTACGACCCGACTGCCTCCTGCGGGCCAGCGGACGCCCGCGAGAGCCATCCGAACCTCAGCTTCGAGTATACCGCGCAACAGCCCGTTGATGATGGGATTTAGCTTGTACTCGTAAACGTCTTCAATCGCGCTCGCCTTTCGGGGCTTCAAGCGGCTGGCCATCAGCAGCGGCAAGAGCAATGAAGTAAAGGACGATGAAAACAGAACTTCGAAGCCGTTGCTGCGCAGCTTCGTTTCCAGCTCGCCGCGGCGATAACGGCGCTGATGGTGAAAGATCTCGTCCGCGCGGCTCCATAGCCACGGATGCTGCGGCGCGGTTATGATCGTTCCGCCTCCGCTTTTCGTAGCAGCTCGCAGGCCTTTCAGCACCGCCTCATCGTCAGCAATGTGTTCCACCACGTCGAATGCGCCGGTGAGGTCGAAGATACTCTCCGCTGGAAGGTCACGTGCATCCATTTGGACAAACTCCACCTTCGACGGCAGATGTTTCTTCGCATGCACAAGCCCTGCAGGGTGTAACTCGGACCCGACCAGGCGATCCCACTCCCGGGATCCCGCAATCGCCCGCAGCACGAAGCCAGTCCCACAGCCTATTTCCATGAACGAGCGCGCTCGCGGAAAGAATCGATTCACCAAGCCGACGATCAAGCGGTTGCGAGCGACAAACCAGAAATGCCCGGCCTCGAATTGGGCAACCGTGTCGAACGCTTCGGGATCGAATCCGCTGGCGGTATTCGCGAGCTCGGGGGCGAACATCGGAATCCCTTCCGCTTGTGGAACGACGTACGCACATCTAGGGCAGCGCCAGGCGATCGGCCAAATCGGTTCATCGCCAGCCACTGGTTCGATCGCACCACAGGCCGGGCAGCGCCGGCCGGACGCCGCACCAGTAGTCTGATGGATCGCATGCCCAACTTCATTTATGTGCATTTCCCTGGTAGCTCCCAATTTCAATTCCGCGGCGGTCCTTTCACTCGCGCTCACCCGCCCCTCAACCGCGAACTGCTTCTCGCTGTGCTCGGCGACGAAGTAGATTGGCCGCGCCTTCAATTCGGACAGGATCTTGCCGATATATTCGCCGACGATGCCAATCATGATGAGCTGCACGCCACCGATGGTCATGAGGCCGACGACGAGCGATGGATTGCCAGGCACCTGCTTTCCGGCGGTCCAGACTTCCCAGCTGATCCAGAGCCCGAACAAGAAGGCGGCCGTTGCCAAAGGCACGCCGAGCAGGCTCGCAAAGCGCAAGGGTACCATCGAGAATGACGTCAGGCCCTCGATGGACAGGCCAAGCAGCCGCATGAGGCTGAAGGTCGCGACACCATGCGCGCGGGGCGCCGGCTCGTAGTCGACCCGAATCTGGCGGAAGCCGATCCAGCTCGCTGACCCTTTTAAGAAGCGGTTCCGCTCGGGAAGCTGCCGCAGCGCTGCGACTGCGCGCGGCGAGAGCAGGCGGAAGTCGCCGGCATCTTCCGGGATCTTCTGCCGCGCACCCCAGTTGATCAGGGCGTAGAAGCCGTGCACCGAAAGGCGCCGCAGCAGGGATTCATTATCGCGATGGGCTTTGGCGGTATAGACCACGTCATAGCCGCCCTCGATCCAGTGGCTGGCGAGCTGTTCAATCAGCGCCGGCGGATGCTGGCCGTCGCCATCCATAAACAGTACGGCGCCGCGGCGGGCATAATCGAGCCCAGCCATCAGCACGGCCTCCTTGCCGAAATTGCGTGACAACGAAATCACCTGAACGTCGACCGAAGAGGCCGGCAGTGTGCACGCTATCGAATGCGTTGCATCGCCAGAGTCGTCGTCGACATAGACGACTTCGCAACCAAGTCCGTAGCGCTGCCGCAGCACCTTGGCCAGATCGCAGATCCGCTGATGGAGTGCGGCGAGGCTTGCCGCCTCGTTATAGGCGGGCACGACAATTGACAGTCCCTTCGCAGCGGCAGTGGCCGCGGGCGTAGACAAGCTTGAGACATCGCTACCCAGCATCACGAACACCTCGAGCCGAACAAAGAGCGGATCTCTCACGGTCCAACACATAATTCAGCGAAGCCACCGGCGCCGTGTCGCGCCTCTTGCTCCGCAGAACTCGGCGACGCCGTGGCTCGCGAATTAGCTACGGGTGAGGCCGATATATTGGTAGCGACCGCATTATCTCTTGGCATAGGCCCCTTCCTGCCCGCCCCGCGGCGGAGGCCCATTCCAATGGATATCAACCTCGAAAACCCTTTAACTGACTGGAGCCCCCACAATCTCCTCCTAGAATTGGTAGAGGGTCTATCACGTCGGAGCGGGGTGGATATGGCCGTTCAAAGAAGAACGGAGTCATCGAAACTCTTGCGGAAGGAAAAAGCCGAGCGAAGACGCGAACGTGTACCGCAAACGGCCGGATCAGCAGCGCAAGCCTGAAGGCTAACTGGCTAGCTCAAGGAAATGGTCGACATGATAGCCGCTTATCGTCTTCTCGCGTCGGTCTTTACGCATTAGGTGAGCGCGATTGAGGTAACGAAAGCCGGCGGAAGAACTCCACGCTCGTTGACAAGGCTAAGGCAAGAATCGCTGTGCAGTGAAAAATTCCGCTTTCGTGGGTACTGTGACGTGAGTGATAGAAATCGGAACGAAGGCGTCTGCCTGCCCTTCTTTCGCCGAGGCGAGAATATCGCGCAGATCGGATGCTCCTCGTTGATGCTCTGGCCTGAATGTCCGGCGACGCGTTCGGCGAGATGCCGGATCGCATGCTCGGTCAAGCCCGGCACCACATTCCGTTCCATCGCCGACTGGCCGAACCGTTCAACCCAGACTTCTCCGGGACCATTGGCGCAAATTTCGACGATCTGATCGTCCTCAAGCCAACCCCGGATCGGGCTCGAGCGCCAGATCAATGAAGACTGTCAGGCTTCGTGCTGGCACGCTCACGCTTGAGCTCATGCAGGGCTTCCTTGACCGGATCCAGATAGAGGGATGAGAAATCCAAATCCCTGCGAACAAACACGATGATCTGCGTACCCTGGTCGAGGTAAATCGTGGGCTGGATGTTGATCGAATTCCGCAGCGCTTCCTGCGCGATATTGGGTCAGGGTCTGCGAGACGTTTTGCGCCGCGATCTCGCGCGCCTGCAGCGACAATTGATTTTGGTTCACCCCCGTCTGGGTCGCGTCACCGGTCGGTCGTCGTGATGATCGTTCCGTTGCCATTGCAATTGTTGTTTTGGCCGTAGGCGCTCAGGAATTGCGCGACGCCAGTGGCCCGAGTAAGGGTACCCGCTGCAGCGGCGACAGGTGCTGGATGCGCAAAGGGCGCCCATCACGTCTCCTCGGTCTGGGTACTGGCCATCGGGCGTTGCAGTGGCGCGCCGTCCATGCCAGTCGCATCAAGTCCGAGATGAGCGAGCGCAGTCGGCGCGATATCAATGATGCGGGCGACGCCCCGCCGGACGGCACCTGGCTGGAAGCCGGGACCAGAGACCATCAGGAAGGGCGTCTGCTCATAGCGCGCCAGCCCGCCATGCTGGCCGCAGCCAAGGCGGTCAGACTTGCCTGTGGCGGGCTCGGCAACGAGGCTCGCGCCCGGAACGCCGAAAGCGTTGGCCGCCTCGCTCGCCGCCATCGAGACGGCGAAGGCAAGGCCGCCCTCCGGTTTCTGGCCGATCTGTGCGAGTTCGTCGGAACCGAAGACTGCACCGACCCAGTCGCGAGACGTGAGAAAGGTGCGTAGTGCAGGCAGAGCGTGGGTGCGGTCTGGATCCACATAGACCAATGCCGAAGTGCCGTTCGAGACGGCCATGACATCGTTGGAGCTCTCGCTCTCCTTCAGCCCCGCCATCACGAATTCGGCGTCGATGTCGACGACGCCGGTCACGGTCTGATGGCCGTGATCGGAGCCAATCCGAAGCAGGATGTCGTCGCCAGCAGCGCGCAACTGCTCTACCGCGGACGTGACCAGGCCGGCATGAGCATCCGCCGCCGCGAGCACCGCGAGGTGCTCGGGCGAGCCGAGCGGCGCTTCGTGCTGGATGTGGTCCGGCTCGCCGAGCCAGAGCACGGCCACGGGTAGACGGCGCGGCAGTAGCACCTCGTCGATGAAGCGCTCGGTCATGTGCCTGTCGCCCTCGACGTCGAGCGACACGTTAAGACGATCCCCCGCCGCGACCGGCACGCGGCCGAACCCGAAGGAGCCGGCACGATGGTAGACATGACCATGCCCATCGGGATCTTGAGCATAGGCAGCGCCGGGCGAGACGTTGCTGAAGATGATGGCGCCGCCGACTGCCTTCACCCGCTGGGCCAGCGTCGGCATAGCGAGCGAGGTGCCCGTTACGCGCCGCTTGTGCTGCAGGAACTCGGGATCGCCGGCGTCGCGCAACGCAAGTTTGCCGTTCTCCAACAGTGCGACGGAGTTGCCCTGGAGGCCATGGCGCGCGGGATAACAGCCGGTGGCGAGGCTCGCCGAAACGACACGGGTGCATGACGGAAAGACCGTCCGGTAATCGGCGAAACGCTCGGCCTGACGGGCGAAGCTGACAAGCTTCGGCGTTGTCTGCTCCGAGATCATGTCCCCTCGCAGGCCGTCGAGCGTGACGATGACGACGCGGCGCATGGTTCAGACTTCCACCGCATTCAGCGCCAGTGAGAAGACGTCATAGTTTCGCAGGGGACCAGAAACGGATGCAGCCGCATCCGCCTGCAGCGGATGCGAGAGGATGAACGGGACGGTCTGCTCGGAAAGGCCGCCATGCGAGCGCAGGCGCTGACCGGCGAGCTGGGCGAGATCGTGCCCCTCGCGGTGCGCGCCAAGGGCCACACCCATCTCAGCGATGACGGCGAGATCGCCTTCCCGGTCCTCCGGCAACAGAAAGCGGGCGCAAGCCTCATCGCGAGGCAGGGCAAGGGCAATTCCGGGCAGACTCCGAATGAAGCCCGCGATCGTGGCGATCTCCACATCCCGGCGCAGCAGGTGGACGCGAACGAAGCCGCCAAGCGCGCCATGATGTCGCACGAAGGGATCGGTGATCGGGCAGACGACGCGGGCAGCATTGGGACCGAACGCTTCATCGATTGCATCGCCGAGATAGAGTACGTTCGGTGCACCATCCTCTGTCGCCATGTCGGACATGCCGTGATCGGCGACGATGCCGACCACCGCTCCGCGCTCAATGAATTCACCGATGCGCCTGTCCACCTCGGCCATGAAAACGAGAGCCTCAGCCTCTTCTGGAGCGTGCTTGTGCTGCACATAGTCGGATAGCGAAAGATACATGAGTTCCGGCCGCCGGGTCTGGAGCAGTCGCACGCCCGCGTCGAGCACGAAGAGTGAGAGATCAGCCGAATATTGGTCCGGCGTGGTGCGGCCGACCAGTGCCTGCACGTCGGAGATGCCGTTCTCGGACTCTGTCGCCGAGTCCGCTTTTTCGGCTGAAAAGGCGATACCTTCGAGATCGCGCCCGAGGGCCTTGCGCAATTTATCTTTCGCGGTCACGGTCGCTACGGAAGCGCCAGCTTGCGAGAAAGCGGCAAGGATGGTGGGCGCGCGCATCGGCGTGGCATCGACCATCATGACCTCTCGGCCAGTCTCGCGGTCGATGTAGAAATTGCCCGAGACGCCATGCACGGCAGGCGGCACACCACAGACGACGGATACGTTGTTGGGGTTCGTAAAGGTCGGCATTGCGGCAAGCGCCGTCCCCCAATAGCCGGTACGCCGCAGGCGGTCGAAAGTCGGGAAAACCCCCGCCGCGCTTGCGGCCTGCAGATAGGACGGATCGCAGCCGTCAAAGCAAACCACCACCGTCGGTCGCTTTGGCCAGCGATAGACACGGCCGTTGACTTCGATCGGCGGGCGGGCGGGATCAGAATGCGACCACGACAATTCAGGCGACATTGCAATTCTCAGGCTTGGTGTAAGGTGATTGGGCTGGTTTCGGCGACGACCCAGGCGGCCAGCCTGCAAGAGAGAGCGGTCCCGCCCCTTTTGGCCGATGAGCTGAAGTCCAATCGGTAATCCTTGCTTGCCTCGCAGCAGCGGCAGGGAAAGCGTTGGTAAGCCGCAGAGGCTCCAGGGCATCGACATCACGCCTGAACCAGGCCCGTCTTCGAGCCGCGTCGCTTCGCCGAGCGTCGAGAGAGTGATAAGAAGGTCGTGCTCCGCGAAGAGACGATCTGCGAGCGCCGTCAGACGATCGGCGAGAGCATCGAGCTCGAGATAGCGCGGCGCGCTCATATTCTTGCCGTTCTGCACTCCGGCCTGTAGGGGTGAGCATAGCTGCGCGAAATCGTCCGCCGGCAGCCCACCAAATCGGAAGGCAAGATGGGCATCGAGCAGACCCATTGTCACCTCTGCGGCCCGATCGGATTCGGGCGGCAGGACCAGTTCGGGGATCGGCACACGAATCCGCGACAGCAAGCTTTTAAGTGCTGTTGCCGCGTCGAAGGTCACATTGGTCCAACCGGATCCGCGCACAAAGGCGATGCGAGGGGAGGGAAATCTTTCGACTGGATCGAGTTCCGCAAGCGTCGGGTTGAACGCGCCGGCGAAGAGCGCGAGATCGTCGACTGAGCGCGCCAAAAGGCCCAGGTGCGCAAGCCGCGGCACCAGAATGTTCGAGCCCGTCATTTCCGTGAAGCCGAGAGAGGGCTTGAAAGCGAAGGCGCCGCAGAAGGAGGCGGGCAACGTGGTCGAGGCCGTATGCTGCGTCCCAAGGGCAAGCGGCGTCATATAGTCCACGACGGCCGCGGCCGAGCCGGAGGAGGAAACCCCTGGCGAGCGCAAAAGGTCTTGCGGATTCCGCGGGCGGTGGATGGTACATGCCAAAATTCGGAGGTCGCAGTCTTTCCGAGGATGATTGCCCGGGACTCGCGCAGCTTGCCGACCGCCGCGGCGTCCGCTTGCGGGACCCTCGCCCAATAAAGCGCACTACCCTACTCCGACGGCATATCGGCAGTATCGAAGACGTCCCTCACCCCCATGGGGAGCCCGTGCAGGGGACCGAGCGGCTCGCCAACGGCTTGCCGCACATCTGCGCGCCTCGTGTGGTGCCGCGATCATGATCTGGCCAAAAGGACGGCCGCGACCATCAATCCATGGATTCGTCCAACTTCACTCCGATCACTTCATTGCTGCAGGGCCGTGGCACCCGCCTGATTGCGCAGTCGATATTGATGCAGCACGAGGCGAGATCGACTTTATCCGACGCTCTTGTTGCTTCCGCCGCGACATGCGCGGGTAATGCATAGCTCTCACCGCTCTTTCGCTTCGTTTTGATCTGCGCTGCATCCGGATGCTGCCGTACTGCGGAACGCTTCCGCCGATGGAACGGTGGCAATCCGCTCGTAATAATCCCAGGGAAATCGGCAGCGATACCAACTGTGGCTTGGCGCGTCCGTGCAGCTTCCGGCCACTTGCAGAAGCCGTTCACTAAGTTTGGGAGGTCTTGCGGCGCAAAATCGGAAAGCTGACGCCGAAGGACTTCACGCGCGATCGCGAGCGTTGCCTCGCAACAATCCGCCCCTTCCGGCCACTTACTGAAGCCGTTCACCAGGTTCGCCAAGCCTCGGCTGGTTAAACCAGGCAGGCGGTCCGAGCGGCGACGGACCTCACCGGCAATCGCGGCTACGGCTCGGCCCGTTTCCGTCTCTTCCGGCCACTTGCTGAAACCGTTCACCAGATGTCTTAAGTCCAGCTCAGCAAGGTTGGAACGTGGACGCTGAACGACTTCAGCGGCGATAACAAGTGCCCATGTGGGGGGAGCGCGTCAGTTCGCGATCCTCTGAATGCTAGATCGTTGCGCGAACCTTCACCCGACGAAGTATTCTTCGCGATGTTGTGCGCCACCATGGCTCCTTTGGGCACTCCGGTCATCGGCACGGATGGGAGCAGAGGGGGTATCACAATCGTGCGGCTCGCTGCAAAATAAGATGCGCAAGTGCAACGAGGACACATGCTCCTCGCTGACTCCCTTGGATTATGACGAAGCTAAGTAGCCGGACTTTTTAGTTAACGACGCCGAGCTGACCACGAGCTGACGAACCCGGCGCGGCATTGTCGTGTGGACACCGAGATTTTTGTGCCCGGCGGCTGGCCTTCGAGAAGCCGAAACGTTCTCAGACTCAGAAGATAGGTCGGGAGTGTGAAGTTCAGATACTGGCGTGGCTAACGGCTGCTCATCCATTGCATGATGGCCTTTGCCGTATCGCGTTCGCATCGAGCGTCACCGACATGTCAATTTGTCACGCAGCATCCGGTTCGCTTGTGGCTGCCGCGATTGCCTGTCGATCCTGTGCTTGTGCCTCACCATGCCTGCCCCGTTGTCGGGATAAGGATTTGTCTCGGCGCGTGCGAGGCGCCTCGTGACACCGGCAAGATGTTGATGAGTATCTCAAGCCGCTAATGCGGGCGCTTTAGCGGCGAGACGATCTACAGCGATCGACATTCCGCGGTTTTCCGCCTCAGCGCGTCGAGCAGAGCCTCTAGTCAGAATTCCGGCCGATCGCGCGATCGATGCGTTCACGCATAGCGGGATCGATATCTTTGGCGCCAAGCAATTGTGGCGACGGCGTCTCCTGCACTTGAAGAGCGGGTCTGTCCCAGCTGGCGCAGCCTCCGAGCCCCAGAATGACGAAAAAAGCCGAGCACGAGAGCGGCCAAAATGGACGCAAGAGCGTTGGGACTGTTTTCCGACTTGAATTCATACGACCCTTCTCAAATCGAGTGCTAAGCCGGTGAGTCGGCTGTCGTGAGCATATTGCGAAGTTGCTCCGAGGGAGCCTTGTCCTTCGTAGCCGTCAATGTGATCGATCCAGCGGGCTGGATTGTGAAGTCCGGGGCAAGGTCCTGATAGGATAGAACAGCAAGATCGATCCCATTGCGGGTGAGGAAACCGCGGACAAAGCGTCGTACGTCCATCGAAGCAAGGATAACTGGTTGGGTCTGACCTGGAACTCTGTTCGAATTGATCTGACGCATCTTTGACAGCAGCGCTTCGCTTTGCCCCTCCGTCAAGACCAGGTAGGGCCCTTTGGCCGTATCGCGCACCGCGCTGCGCACGATCTCCTCAGTTTGACGCTCGATGATAAAGACGGGCACGACACGGTGCGCGTTGGCATAGCGGTGGCAGATCTGCCGCTTCAAACCGGAGCGAACATATTCCGTGAGCAGGACGGTGTTTTGTTCTCGTCCACTCCATTCGGCCAATGCTTCCAAAACCAGCCGGGTATTTCGGATCGGAATTCCCTCGTCCAAAAGGCGCCGCAGGACATCGGCGACCTTAGGAATCGGGGTCGTACGCAAAACCTCCTTCACCAGATCGGAATACTCCGCCTCCATTCGGGCCAGCAATTGGCGCGTCTCCTGGATACCCACCAAGCACTGTGCATAGCGGGTCAACGCCGAATGGACCCGCAAGGCCAGAATTTCAACAGGACGGCGGTGCCCGATGCCTGCTGCCTTGAGCGCCGGTGCATTGCTTTGTTCAATCCAGATTTTGTCCGTCTCCGGGTCATGCCGGAAAGGGATCCCGCTGAGTTCAATGTTGGCCACATCATCGTTGAGCGCGAGCTGCGTTGGATCAACTAAATCCTGGTCGACCGGCACGCCCTCGACATCCACCCTGAACTGCGACGCTGGCAAGCGCTCGTCGACCTCGACGGGGATGCGCGGAATCGTGATGCCCAGATCAGCTGAGACCAATCCCGAAACACGCGCAATGTGCTGTTGCAATTCGTCTTTGTCGATCGCCTGTATCAGACTTGGTGCGAGGTACAACGCGATTGGAAGTGCCTCCGCAGGCACGGTTTGCTTGGGAGGCTGAGCGGTGGCCGGACTGGAGACATCCGCGCTTTTCTTAGCGCTGTGGATTACACCGTCGGCAAAGCTCGCTGCCACAAAAACCGCGGCTAAAACGAAGAAGACGGGGAGCGGGAAACCCGGAATGGCCCCCATTACAACCAAGACGCAGGCAGCCAGTCGCAATGCGTGAGGATTGGCCGTGAGCTGGTTGACGATATCGGTACCAAGATTGAGCTTGGCAACTCCATTGACGCGAGTGATGATTGTTCCGGCTGTAATCGAGAGCAGGAGCGAGGGAATCTGCGAAATGAGAGCATCACCTATCGTCAGCAGGGTATACTGTTGGAGCGCCTCGGCGAAAGTCATGCCCTTGGAGAGCAGGCCAATGGTGACCCCACCGAGCATATTGATGCAGATAACCACCAACCCCGCGATGGCATCGCCCTTCACGAATTTCATGGCGCCGTCCATGGCCCCATAAAGCTGGCTTTCTTTCTCCAATGTCGCGCGCCGGCTGCGGGCCTCGTCCTGGTCGATATGGCCATTGCGCAGCTCCGCATCGATCCCCATCTGCTTGCCGGGCAGAGCATCGAGCGTGAAGCGCGCCGCCACCTCCGCCACCCGTTCAGCGCCCTTGGCGACGACGATGAATTGCACCATGGTCACAACCAAGAATATGACAATGCCGACGACGATATTTCCCGATATGACGAAGTCACCGAACGTGTGAATGATGCTGCCAGCATCCCCCTCGGCCAAGATCAGTCGCGTCGTCGAGATGGTGAGCGCCAGACGGAATACTGTCGAGATCAGAATGACGCTCGGCAAGGACGAGAACTCAAGCGGCGTGCTGATATAGAGCGCAACCATCAACAGCAGTATGGCGAAGCCCAGATTGAAGCCAATGAGCGTATCGATCGCTACTATCGGGATCGGCATGATCATCATGCTGATCGTCAGAAGCAGCATCAACGCGACCATCAAATCGGAGTTGGCCGACGCGCGCACAATGATGTCACGCAGGACGTTGGTCATGGTGCCCTTCTGATCCTTGGTCGTTAAGAACTGTGCCGGCACGCAGCGAAACATAGTTTTGGAAAACCGCGCGCGCCTCGTCCATGCGGCCGGCCCGCCGCAAGGCATGGCTACGTAAAAGCGTCAACGGGATGCGCGAGGACGGATCGTCATCAAGTGTGTCAAGTCTATCCACGATCGGTAACGCTTCATCGCCAAGGCCCTCCGAGATGAGGGCGTAGGCGAGAATCCGTAGCAAATCGACGTCTTGGGAGTTGTTGCCGACGATGAGCCGCAAGAGAGCTACGCATTGTGCGCCCTGCCCGCATGCAAGATGAAGATAAGAAAGGGCGCAGAGCAAATCGCGCGCCTGCCCGGAGCTCAGCGAGACGTTACCGGCTTTCGAAACCTCTGTTGTCGGATGCGCTCCATCGGAGATGACCATGCTTAGGCTTCGATCAAGCTGTTCCTATTCTGCCGGAGCAGGATTAGCCACTGCAGGGTCTGCTGCAGGACGACGACACCTTCGCGGGCCATCGTATCCGCAGGCGCGGCCAAGAGCTTAGAGGCAAGACGTTCCAGGAGAATACCGTACGGCTCTGCCCGCAGCATGTCCGGATTGCGCAGCCGTGGCGTGACGAAGGCGAAGAGATCATGCGCAATATCGTGCCCATGAAGCGACGCTAGACCTGCGCGTAAGTCGACCTCATTAATGCGGGTGCGGTTGAGACCGACGCGCCCGACTGCATCAATGTCTTTGGCTTCCAATACGGCTTCGATCGCTGCATCCAGCGGCAAATATGACGCATTCAGTTCCCGCCGAGCCGACGCGTGATCCTTCTCGCCGTTTGCACGAGGACCGTCGATCTCAGCCTTGTTGAGTTGGCGAATGGTTGGCTCGATGCCCGGCGCATGATGGTGCTCATCGAATCTCTGCGAAGCAGTGCCAGGCCTGACATCGTGGCGGGACAGCTTTGACATGACGTCTCCTAGTTTCTTTCCGAAGCTTTCGAACGTCTAGTAGGCGAGGGCAGCAAAACGGCCATTCCGACTTAGCAGCACACGCCCCTCCTCAATTCGATCAACCGACCATCCGTCAGCCAACAGAGCACCGACGAAATATTTCTGTCCACCGATAAGCAGATAGGGCTGCTCTCCACGCCAAACAGCCTCGAGAGGAATTGCGGATGGCTGCTTATCTTCCTTAACCAACACTCCGTTTACCAACGTTAGCGCGCCATTTGTCTGACCATCGAACCGTTGTTGGAGCTCCTGCCACTTCGCAAGGGTTGCAGGTGTGACGGTTCCCTCAGCACTGACAAAGCCTGGCCCAGAACCGACCCTGATATCGAGCAGGCCCGCCTTAACAACTTCCTGTTTCAACAGCTCGGCTGCGTCTTGGGCACGCCGATCATTCGGCCGAACCATACGCAGCTTGGGTGCAAGCTCGGCGGCAGGTGGCGCACTGGCGCTCTGTGCACCTGCGCTGACCTTGAAGAAAACGCTCGAGAAAGCGCCGATCGCGACAAGCCCGAGCAACACGATGGCCAGCGCCGAGATCGAAGCGCGCGATGGGCCGATCGAACTGTCGACGATCGCATTCTGCATCGACCAGCGAATGGACATCGCGCCCGCGTGAACCACGACGGGAAGGGAATGAACAACGCGCTCGCCTGCGGCAATCTCCCCCTCGCCCGCAGTCGTGCTTATGGCCGCAAGCGCCTCGATCTCAATCGAGTTGCCAACGAGGGTGACACGAAGGTGATGCAGCTCAAGCTCTTGTTCGACAAAGATCATATCTGCGTCGAAGCCACTGCCGATAAGACTGGCTCCGCCAGCTGCTTTTCCGCTTAGACCGGCATAAAGTCCCGATAGCACCTCGAAATGGAAGGAGGCAGCCTCATTCACGGACAATCCCCATGAACCAAGAGGAGCAGGGGCAGGCGATTGCCGCACGACTCTACTTCCAAGCCACACTAGCGACATCGCCGCCACGACGGAAAAAAGCGGAGCAAGGACTGCCCCGCTTTTCCAGCGCTAGCCGTTGACACGCTCGCTCGCCGCCTTCCTCTCGCTCGAGAGCTCGGTCGACAATGAA
Organism: Bradyrhizobium iriomotense; assembly: GCF_030160715.1. Lineage (GTDB taxonomy): Bacteria > Pseudomonadota > Alphaproteobacteria > Rhizobiales > Xanthobacteraceae > Bradyrhizobium > Bradyrhizobium iriomotense. The sequence goes on along the minus strand of NZ_BSOW01000027.1, from coordinate 117,765 downwards.
CGCAGCCGTATGTCTTGCATCATGGCTTGCTGGTTAACAGCCTTCAGCTCTGCGATGAGCGCCTCGAACGTGGCGGCACCACCAACCTTCTCGGCCACAGTCGCACCGCCCGATGCCCCCGTAGCCGCATTGCTACCATTATTCGACTTATCGGCCGCGTCCTTTGACTTGTCGCCCCCCGACTTATTCTCAGCCTTGCTTTCATCGAGGCCTTTATCACCACCATGAGAGCCAGAACCAACTTTGTTGACCATATCGTTTCACCTTCCGCTTGTATCTGCCGCCATCGATGGCGACTCTCCTCCTGACGTCGAACTATTCGGCGTCAGGCATCCTCTTCTGTTTCAGTCACGGCTTCGTGAAGATTCGCCATGTTTCGCTCCATCATTTGGATCGTAACCAACCCAACAACCGAACCAAACGCTGATTCTAATTGTTGACGCTGATCTGCAGATTGAGGACCGTCACTCGCCAAATTGGTGCGAGACACGCTTTCGATTGCGCCGGACATCTGGTGCTTCCCACTTCAGTTCCGAAAAAGGTGGCATCGCCGACGAGCGATCCACCTCGCTTAGGCTAGTGGCATTAGCTGTCGAGAAGCTGACGAGTCCGAGAAGGAACCCGGCGACAAATATCGGCGCTGAAATGAGAGCCGAAGAGCGCCGCGCCACGCCGGATCTGTCAGCGCCCGAGTTTTAATGGCCGCTAGATCTAAGCTCCACAACATCTCCGGCGCCCCAAATGATCCTGGCGCTTGATCCATCATACGTTGGCGCACTCGTGATCCGACGTTCGATCGTGGCAACGGATCGCAGATCCTGTCACTAGCTGTTCAGAAATTTCGCCGAGAGAGTCGGTAGAGATATGGTTGCGCAACTCACGACGAGGCTTTTCGCGATGGTTGATCGGAAAGGTCCCATACTTTCAACAGACCGCGTCGGAACAGCGTCATATTCGCGCTTGCGCGGAATCAGATGACATTGCGCACCACGCACGTCCCTCTCGAGGAAATCAAGGAGGGCGTCGCTGGCTCAACGAGATCCTTCTGAAACTCGTCAGCTTCTCGAAAGCTCGCTGCTCTATGAGAGCGTTGATCTCAAGATGCCGATGCCGTCTCTATCTGCCCTGGGAATGAACTCCAATGCAACTCAACAACTTCTCGCAACCCGCCACTTCGAATCACACTCAAGTTCTTGTTCCGGGAGTTTCGTCGCGGCAAAGCGATGCTTCGCTCTTCGAGGCAGCGGTGTCCCTTTATTCGCCGCAAGACAAATCCGAGGATCCCTCGACGCCAGCGGATCTGCGGCAGTCAAAATTGCAGATGGCGCAGGACTCGACGGACGAACTGCCGGAGCATCTGAAGGCAACAATTAAGGCATTGGACAAGGCGTTTGAGCAGGAAAAGGCATCCGATGAGGAAAAGGCATCCGCGCAGGACGAGTCCTCCAACTCGCCCGTCGAGGAAGCAGCGCCGCCTCCTCCACCTGCGGCCGAGCCGGTGCCAAGCTCGAGGATCACGTGGAACGGCGGCACGCTTACCGATGAGGAGCTGCAGATCGTGGCCGTGCTGAACCGGCACAAGGATCAATGCCCGCTCAGTTGGGATTCGCTGGCAGATAAGGCCAACGATCCTTCGACGCCACCGGATCTGAAGGAGGCGATCAACAAATTGCGACAGGACCCGGAGCTCTTCTATGCGATCGGCTCGCAAGGCGATGGCCGCTGCGGGGGTAAGATCAAGGCGAATGATCTATCCGAGTTCTCTGCCAGTCACTCGCAGGTAGCTAATTTCCAGGAGCAGCAGGCGCACAGCTACGAGCAGAACTACATTCCATCCGATGGTACCGGAGATGGACAACCGTCGGTCATGACCTTGAATGATGCATTGCGCGAGCTTTACCGGTATTCCGACTACCTGCCCAAGTCTCTGAGCCTGGACGATTTCAAGCAGATCGTCGACGGCAAGGCCCAAACGGGCAAGTGTCCGCCCCAAGTGATCGCGGCGGCACAATACTTCCTCGACCACGCGGACGCCTGGAAGGGGTTGTACGGCGGCGCGATTGATAAAGTCCACAAAGAGGACTTTCTGCAAGTCGCTTCATCGTCCATGAATCTCACGCAGAGCGAGCTCGACACGCTCGGCACGATCAACAAGAATCAGTCCGCATTCTTCGGGGACGGTGACCTGACACGCGACAAGCTGGCGCGCATGGCCGACGACAAGAGTCTCGATCCAAGCGTACGCCAAGCAGCGTCACAGCTGCTCTCGGACCCGCTGTTGTTTGGTTTGCTGAACAATTCGATTACGGGCTATAAGACCCATCATAAGTTCTTCGACTTCGGCGGCGGGCATACGGTCGATTCCGGTAATATCAGCAACAACGACTTCACGCACTTCTACAGCAACATGTCAGGTGCGAATCGCACCGTTCAGCAGGTAAAGACCCACGCCCCCACGACCGCCGCCGACCAGGACGCTGTCGCGGACATGATGACCGGGGTTGCCGACCAACCCGATATCAAGTCTGCGAAGAAGAATGGCGGAGCCCTCATGCATGTGGTCGATGACGTGCTCAAGGTAGGCACGAAGGTGCTTGACGTGGCGGCCACGGCAGTCGGCTTACTCGGCTTCATTCCGGTCCTGGGCGAAGTGGCCGATGCCATATCGATGGGGCTCGAGCTCGAGTCGCAAGCAGCGAACATTCTGCACACGGCCATTACCGGAGGCAATATGAAGAAGGCGCTGGCAGAAGCCGGCATCAATCTCGCGGCGCAGGCCCTTGGTTGTATCTCTGGGCCCGAGGTCAAATTGGCGATACGCGAGGGTCTCGCAAAGACAGTGCTGGAAGAGGCTGCGACGAGGGGGATCGATATGACGATCTCGGAGGCGCAATCCTATGCGGACAACTATTTGAACGACCTGAAGGAAAAGCTTGAGACCGAGCCCACGCGAGATGCAGATGTTCCGAGCAAGGACGCCACCACGGAGTCATCTCAGAATGTGGCATGAGGCGAGTTGTGCGGGCAGTCTCCGACTTGGAGTCTGTTCTTGAAATGACGCCGTCGCGCAAATTTTTCCTCCACATTCAAAGGCGCAACGGTGAGGACCTCGCGGATTAGACTCCGCCTCTCCACCGCGAAGCCATCCCTTGATAAGCGACGTAGAAGAGTGCGCGCCGTAACCGCGCACTCTTAAGCAAGCGAGTGAACTCCTGACGCTGACGCAATCTGCATGCAGCTTCCGATCGCTTTGCCTTTGCGCTAGCCGAGACTGCGAGCAGGGCGTTGTGGTGCTAGGCCATTGCAGGTTGGTTGCGGATCGTTGCGTGACGCGCTCGAGCACCTGGATCGGCTCATCGCGTTAGGCGATAGCAAAATCGCATGCGCGAAAGGATCGATTCAAAGCTACATCTCTGATGCAGCCTATGGACGAAGATAGATTGAGCGCGCGATGTGAGCTCGGTTGCAGATGGCAGCAATTGTGCCACCGAAAGTGGGACCACACAAAGGGCGGGACGACTGCAGTTCGAGGTGGACAGAAGCGGTCTGTGATGAACGAGAATAACAGCAAGGTTGCAGCACAAGTCTGGGATACTATTTCCAGACAAAGCGCTCACCCCACTTGCGGCCGCCCTGGCCAGCGCCAGTTGGTGCTTGGACAGACATTACGCTTGGGCTTTTCAGAGGCCTCAGTCTGCTCAACCGCTATCCGAGCGCCGCCCCTATTCACTCCGAACCGTGTCGGGCCAGGACGTGTACAACGCCTTCCAGAAGGCAGACGCGAGCAGCTCGTTCGCGATTTGCGCGAGGCCCTGCTTTCTCGACATCGCGGCCGCCCTCGTCATGACTGATGCAACCTGCCAGCAACTCCAAATGGTTAACTGACGCTAGATGAGAAGCTTCGTGGCCGAGCGAGGTCCTGATCCGAGGACCAAATTTGTCCGCCCGTGATGATCTGTCCAAGCGCTGCATAGACGCTCATGCGTTTTGAAAAAGCAGGTCAGGGATTCAGCCACCATAGCGATCACATTGTTGCCTACATCGGAGATGGACTTTTATGAACATTAGCGGACGTGGGCGGTCGGAGGCTTCTGGATCGGGAACTGATGGTAGCGAGGGCACGGAAGGAGTTCGCGCTGGACCAGCTGGTGCCCCGGGAGAAGGAGGCCAATCGTTTAGCTCTATCGTGCAGCGGGTCCGCTTTGATCCTCAAGAGTCCGGCGCACCACATCGGGAAGCAAGCTCCTCGCGTTCCGGCGATGATCGTTGGCGGGGCGATCGAGCATCCGGAAGTTCGCAAACAGGTGCGCCCCGTCCCTGCGACGCATCTCTGCTGCCTGAACCAGGCAAGCACCTGATCGGTGATAGCTTTGATGAGCGGTCTTATAGATCTTACCGTGACGCACTAGATCGAGGCGCAAGCTCCTCGCGTTTCCCTGGTAACGCCTTGCGTACGGATCAAGCACAAGGGCGCTCGCAACCGGACGCGGCCCCACGACATACTCCGTCCGTGCCCGTTCGACCACGAAGGCCGCGCAGCGGCGAAGTCGCGTCTGTAAGCGTCGAGGAGCAGTCTTATAGATCGGATCATGAAGAGGCAAATCCGGGAACGACCTCGGTGTGCTCTGGCGGCGAGCGTTGGCGGGGCGATCGAGCGGCTGGGTCCTCACACGCGGGCGCGTTCTTGCGAGGTAACCAGCCCAGATCTGGCCTGGGCGGCGCGCAGGGGCGCCTCGACGAGGCGGCCGGCTTTAGCGCGCATGGTGTAAACTCTGAACGACATAGGCGCGCACAGCTTGACGAGCCAAGGTTTCGTAAGGCGATGGAAACGATTGACCGCGCCTGTCGGGCCCATGACATCTCTAAATTCTCAACCGCTGTTGTGGAGCATACAAAACAGGGGCATCACAAGCAGCTGAAGATGCCGGAACTGGCAACCTTCCTGCAAAAGGCTGCGACCCATTTCAAGGACGAGTTCGTGCCAGGCTGGGAGGAGGATGTCCGCCGCGGGAAGTCATGGGGGTATGCGACGACATGCAACGCCTTGAGCCAGCCGGTTGGAGGTCAAGCAGGTCTGCAAGCCTGCGAGGCCGTGGCAGAACAGGTGTCGCGGCTTGATAATCGGCTCATCAAGAAAGTCGAGCCGAAAGCGCTTTCGCTCTTGGCATTGTCCTTCAGTCGTCACCCAGCTTCGACGAGCTGCCGCGATGCAACGAAGAGAATCGCGAGATTTTCCCACGACGAAAGCTGGATACTTCAGGAGCTGAACAGTCAAAATCTGTCATTGATGGTAAACGGGTTCAGCAAGTGGCCGAAAGAGGTGGACTGTTGCAACGGCATCATCGCGGCTGCAAAGGAAGTCGGCGGCCGCGACCGGCTCTCTGACTTTAATGCGCAGAGTCTTGCGAACCTGGTGAACGGCTTCAGCAAGTGGCCGGGAGAGACGAGCTGTGGCCAAGCCACGGTCGCGATCGCCAATGAGATCCTCGGCCCCGCCCGCCGTGCCGATCGCCTCTCGGGTTTTAATAACCAGGGATTGGCGAATCTGGCGAACGCTTTCAGCAAGTGGCCCGGAGAGACGAGCTGTGGCCAAGCCGTAGTCGCGATAGCCAACGAGATCCTGGGGCCAGCTCACCGTGCCGACCGCCTCTCAAGTTTTATTAATCAGGGATTGGCAAACCTCGTGAACGCTTTCAGCAAGTGGCCAGAGGAGCAAGCCTGTAGCCAAGCCACAGCCGCAATCGCCCGTCAGGTCTGCGATAACGAACGGCTCTCTGCTCTTAGTCCGCAAGAGATGGCAAACCTGGTAAACGGTTTCAGCAAGTGGCCGGACAATCCGACCTGTAGCCGAGCCACAGTCGCGATGGCCAATGAAATCCTTGGCCCCGATCGACGTGCCGACCGGCTCTCAATCTTTAATAACCAGGAGTTGGCGAACCTGGTGAACGGCTTTAGCAAGTGGCCGGGCGCGACAACCTGTGGCCAAGCGACCGCCGCCATTGCCAGGGAGATCCTTCGCCGCCGCGCCAATTCCAATGGCCGATTCGTTGGCTTTACGCCGCAGGAGTTAGCGAACCTGGCGAATGGCCTCAGTAAGTGGCCGGACGATCCGACCTGTGGCCAAGCCGCAGTCGCGATCGCCGATGAAGTCGACCGGAGCGGTCGGCTTTCTCAGTTTACTCCGCAGCAGTTGGCGAACCTGGTCAACGCTTTCAGCAAATGGCCGGGCGCGACCTGTGGCCAAGCCACCGCCGCCATTGCCAATGAGATACTTCGCCGCCGCGCCGATCCCAACGACCAATTCTCCGGTTTTGCGCCGCAGGAGCTGGCGAGCCTGGTGAACGGCTTCAGCAAGTGGCCGGACAATTCGGCCTGTGGCCAAGCCATAGCCGCGATCGCCGATGAAGTCTGCCGGAGCGGTAGCCTCTCTCAGTTTACTCCGCAGCACATGTCGAATCTTGGGAACGGCTTCAGCAAGTGGTCGGACGATCCAACCTGTGGCCAAGCCACGGTTGCGATCGCCAATGAGATCCTTGGCCCCGATCGACGTGCCGACCGGCTCTCGAACTTCGAAAACCAGGACTTGGCACGACTAGTGATCGCCTTCAGCAAGTGGCCGGACGATCCGACGTGTGGCCGAGCCACAGTCTCGATTGCCGATAAGATTTGCGGCAACGACCAGCTCTCCAGCTTTAATGAGCAGGACTTGGCGAACCTGGTGAACGCTTTCAGCAAGTGGCCGGAAGAGACGATTTGTGGCCAAGCCACGGTCGCAATAGCCAAAAAGGTTCTCGCCTCCGACCGGCTCTCAAGCTTTAATAACCAGGAATTGGCGAACCTGGTGAACGGTTTCAGCAAGTGGCCCAAAGAAGTGGACTGCGGGGAAGTCACGGTTGCGATAGCCACTGGGATCCTTGGCCCCGCTCACCGGGTCGACCGGCTCTCAAGCTTTGATGGCCAGGAACTGGCGAACCTGCTGAACGGCTTCAGCAAGTGGCCGGATGAGCCATGCTACGAGGCCCTGGTGTACATCGCGCGCGGTCTTGGTCGGGGAAATCGACAATTTGGCGGGTTCTCGATGCCTGAACTCAGCATGATCGCCAATGCTCTGGGGCGGGGTATCATGAAGGGAGAAGACAGCGGGGAGATTGCCAAAGCGGCTCTGCTGCAGGATCGGCTGCATCAGCTCGCCCGTTACCTTCACTATGCCAATGATCGGCTGGAGGAGACGAACGTTCTAAACATCACCACGATTTTGAAGGTTTTGGCCAAGGCAAAGCTGTTCGATGACCTCGGTTTGCTCGCACCGTCAGGGCTACATCGGCTCACCGAGTTGCAACGCCTCCCTGGTTTTGCACCCGAGAACAATCTCGAAACCATGGGCAATCTCTGCGCCGCTCTGCTGCCTCTGGCGCGCAGCCCAAGAAACGAGTTGCGCCGGCACCGCAGGCAAGCCCTGAACTTTCTGAACGACGTCCAACCAGTTGTCGAGCACAAGATCGAGGCACATCTCAACGCAAGCAACGTTGGGCGGACTCGCGGACCATTCGCGAGCCGCTGCCCGGCTCTGTCAGTCTATCAAGTACTGAAGGCGCGTGGGATCCTGGAGAATTTTTACCGGCGGCCATATGTCGAGGGCAAGAAGCAAGATTTGGAGGCGAGGCAGCAAGAGCTGCAGGACGGATCCAGAAAGATTCTGGCCAAGGCGCGTACCCTCATCACAAACGACCTTTCCAATATGAGCTGGAATCTGATCGCGCAGATCGAGGCGGACAGTCCGGTTGATGCGCTGGACGCGTTCATGGCGCAGGATGAGGCGACGATCCGGGCTCAACGTCCTGCCTCCGTCTTCGACGTCCATCAGGTGTTGCAATCCATGGATCACGAGCCCAGACCACCGCAGGGTGAAGCGGGACTGATGCAGTTGCCTGTCGTGGACATGCAGGGGCGGCGAGTGGCCACGGAGCCCGAGACGCGATATTCGATTTTTCATCGCCTGACCTCAGGAGCTGTGCCAGTGATCGCGGTGCAGCTCCCGGGAAAGCCGAGCGCCTTCATGTTGGCCCGTACGCTCACCGTCGATGGTGTGCCATACCGCATGGACCTGTTCGGCGGAAGCAAGTTAAAAGCGCCGAGACCGACGGTTGCAGAGATCGCCGCCCGTGTTCCCGGCGACCAGCCAACAACTTCCGGGGGCAAGCTATTGGCCATTCCGTATGCCGACACTGCCCCGGGCACGGACTTCGAGCAGCTCTCGCGGGCATGGGCCCCCTTCAAAGAAGCCTACTACTATACCCAGCGCAGAGGCTTTGCGGCGCCTCCGTCGATCAAAGGTCTGGGTCCTCACGACTATGCCCTGGAGGGCGCTTTCAGGTTGTTGCTGGCGCCGGACCGGTCGGGTAACGACGAGCATCCCTTCAAACTGACGGGGCCAGAAGGCCCGATTGCCTTGCGACCGCATGATGGCTGCGGCTTCATCAAGGCCTCGTTGGCCGAGCGTATGCCAGCTGTTCTCCGGGCTGGCCACCAGGAAGGTCCAGATCGGGTGCTTGCCTTCGGTGAGGGAAGGAGATCGTCCGTGCCGGCCACGGCGTTGCAACATTATCCGCGCAGCGAGCAGGTGACGGATGAGGCGCGTGAGAAGGCCAAGGCCTGGCTTGAGAGCAGGCAAGAGAAAAAGCTGACGTCCGAAGAGCTGTTTCGCACTGTGACGGCCGGACACATTGACGGTCCCGGCGCCGTCGCCGTCCCGTCCGGTGATGGATCCCTCCATGTGCCGACACTCAAGAGCGACACGTTGTCTGGTGGCGTGCTGATCGGACGAGCCCCCTATGACAAGCCGAACCTGCGCCCGTTTTTCCCCGAGCAAGTCAAATCAGCACGCGATGGCGATCCGACCGCTATGTTTCTCGATAAGTGCGTGGCCATCCAATATAGCTTTAATGTCGCACAAAAGTCAGGAGAGAAACTGGCGGCCAAGGATCATAGCCTCTTTGCCAAAGGTATTCTGATTGTGGTGCCGGACGAGATGTGGCCGGCCAACTACGCCGACCGTGGACTGGTGCTGTCTGCCGAGGACGTCAAGTGCCATTCGAGCTGGACCAACGGCAAGGACCGCGCAAAGGTGGACACACCGGTCGACTGCGTCGGCATTCTCCAGGCGACCGAGGTCTTCGCTCCAGGGTCGTTGGTCGCCGTCCCGCCCAGCGAGCAAAAAAAGCTCGACGGCGATTTCGATGGAGATACCGTCGTTATTGTCGGCGACCGGCCGCAGCTTTATCAGCATGTACGCCAGTTTGATCAAAAGGAGCAAGCTCACGGACTTCGCTCACTCAAACCGCCAAAGTCGCATACCCCGGCGATCGAGGAGGAGCGTTACCAATTCAGTCGTGCCCGCCAGATCCTCGCTGCCACGTTAGGTGTCCTTGGAACTTATGGCTCCCTGCAGCGAGACTTTCTGGCGCAATCCGAGCCAGCGCGGCGCTGGTTTGCGGAGCGGGCTATCTTTGGCATTTACGAGGGCGTTCACCATGAGCTCAGACGAGATATCCGTGACCTATTGAACCAGGAACAGGTGAGTGGTCAGGATATTCAAGGCCTGCTCGAGAGAGCGAGCGCTGATATAAAGGCCGCGGTCCATCCGCTCGCCCGTGAAGTTGCCGAGTTGCTCGTTGCTGACCTTGAGGCCTGGGCAGCGATGGCGGATGCGCAGGTTCTGCCTGAAACAGTCGAAAGCGGGAGCTATGCAAATAGGGACTTGAGCGCACAGCTGTGGGAGTTTTTCCCGGACCTGGCTCAACACTATTCGGCCTCTCCCCAACCACGCGACCGCGTCGAGGCCTTGCTCGACCATTATCCTGCGCGCATCGACCCCCGACCAGATGGATACAATCCGGACGATTTGATCCAGAGCGCGAATAACCTCCTGAGCCTTGGCGTCAAGGTTGGGACCGACGCCTATAAGTCCGACACCGGTGCTCGCCTCTTTATGAAGAAAAGCGGTGAGCTTCAGCGCCTCCTGCAACGGGTGCCGGGCCTTTCGTCCGTGCCCTACCTCAAGAGTATCGCCGCGCCCCTCAACCAGGGGAGGCTCGATGTCGATGCGACCTTGGAGGATCTGAAGGACAATCCGACGCTGGCGGCTTCAATCATGGAAACCTCGATCAAGCTTGCCGTGGAGAACCGCATTCTGCCCGAACCTCGTCGGCGGCAGCCTACAACTGGGGATTCCCTCATGAGGGTCCCGCTGAGCTGTGAGGACGCTGGGGAGCGCGCCAAGATTGAAAAGTCTCGCGCTAAAGCCGAAGAGCAGGAAATCACCACAACGACACTGTGCGTTGCCGAAGCTCTCAAGCAAGCGAATATCCAGATAAATATGCCCCATTTCGATCGCCGCTTGAGATCGCTAGAATCGATGACAGACCAGCTCACCGGGATGACCGCAGGTGGTAACTCGCAGCTGATCAACAATGCCGTTCGTCACGTCTTCGAGGTCCCCGACCAGGATTTTGCGCGCGCCTTCAAGAAGGCCATTCTGGCTTTCTACGAGCAAGGTTACGCCGAGGTCAGCACAACCAACTGGTTCAGGATGCGCAATCCGACCTTTGTCGGCATCAAGACTGTGCTCACCACTCAACGCGACTACCGCTTCGAGATCGAATTCCATACTCCGGACAGCTACAAGGCCAAGCTTGCCAATCACGACACCTACAAGAACATGCTGCGGCCCGGCAGGGGCGATGCACTGGATAAAAACCTGCAGCGCCTGCGTGAGATTTGCAAAGAGGTCGCAATCCCCGATGGCGTGCAAAACATCCACCATTGGGGGACCGGAGCGGGTATCAGGGGCGGCGCCATGGGGGCATGGGCTTGACGGCCCGGAGGCCGCAGGCTTCTTTTTTAAAAGGATCGAACATCGCAAGCGCCACGCTTTTGATGCCGCTTGCCGGCATATCGAGGTGCCTTAGTTCAAGGGAGTATCAATGAGAAAATTGCACGACTGACGATACGGCACCTGCCAAACGACGCGCTTGGACGTTATTCGGCGCTAGGGGCTGCGAGAGGCGTGGTCAGATGAGACAACACGTCGCCTTATGCCATCATGGCATCGGCGTGGTGAACGGTGTTGACTTTCCGTCATACGATCGATCACTCGTCCCGCTTCCGATCGACATCGACTGTAGATCGCCTATCTTGATCTTAATATCTGGGTGCACCCAATCCGGTGAAACGGACATCAATGGCAGGGTATCATGCTAGGGCAATAGGCTTCCGAACGTACCTGTTCGAGCCGACGGCTGGCTATCGAACAAAGAAGCTCTTCTCTTAAGGCCTGGAGAATGAGGCTTCCCAAGCGGATTGGCGCGGGGAAGGCAAAGGTCGCTATTGCGCGTAGGTTCGCCAGAGTTCTTTTAGTGCATCTGGGTCCAAGGTACGCCGTTCGATCGAGGGCAGCCGAACGAGGCGTGATCTTCCCCGATTTTCTGGCCCGGTGCTCGACCGGCCGGCGAGGTCCCGCGGGACGGCAGTTGTGGTAACCTCGGTCATTCGGCTGGTGGCGGCTCGTCCGCACTCCGCTCAGCTCGCACCATGAAGCTAGCTAGCTCGGAGCCTCGCAACTCGGTAGACCACAGGACATCACCGCCCGGTTGTCGGCGTTAGCATTCCTTCCGGTTAAGACTCGATGCCGTCATCAATGCCGAGCCAACTATCTGGCTGCGGCTCGTCTTTCTTAAGATCTAGCGCGAGATTTCTGGACAATCGAATAGCGCCAGGGCCTTCGAAGCGGCTCTCGGCTCGGCCACAATGCAAATTGCAAGGGCTATGTGGCAGACTTCGACAGGCCCATTGTTTTGGAACTCGACGATCAGCTTTTCTAGCTTGACCCTCTGCGGCCACAGGCCACCTCCGAACTTAATTCGGAGGTGGTCTAACCTCTATTTTCTCAATCGACCCAGCTGATCCCCGCTCTGTGCTGCACGCGGTGGGATGGATGACCTTCATAGAACGCGAGTCGTCCGCCGAGTGCAGGCCCGGCTCAGTATATCTTTTGTGTGGTAATTGTCGTCAAAGTCTGCCCGTTGGGGTTCCTGTAACGATTGGCGAGGCTTTGCAACAATCCTTCCATCTCCCCTGGATGAGCAGTAAGTTCTCCATAGTTAGGATCGAAAAGTGTAGTTCTTCCATTCAACGCCGATGTTGCAACTACGTGTGAGCCACCTTCGGCGAAATACAAACTGAGCAAATATTTCGATCCGTCGTCGGTGATTTTCCCCACCATGCGCGAGAGGCTCGAAGAGTCGCCGAATTTGTATACCTTCTCTTTTCCGGATGGCGCCAGGTTTGCTTCCCGCAACACCCTGTTTTGTGCCTCAAGGTCTGCCTGAGAAGCTCCTGCTCCCCCCCTTCGCAAGTAATCCTTGTGATCCTGATACCGCTCCTGCCGCACAGCCGCTGAGGCGTGCCTTTGTGATCCGGGTGTTAGCGCACTCATTCGCTCCGACGGGCTGCTGCTCAGAATGCAGAACCACTCCGCCGTCAACCCGACGCAGATGCCGTCTACATTTGCGTCATTCAATTCGGCTGTCCTGTAATCGAACAAGGAGGTGCTCCACCTCGCCGGAGAGGATGTACTGGGAATGTGAGGATCGGTGGTCTGTGGCGTGCTGACGCAGCACCCCATTTTGTCGGGCAACTCCCCAGGTGGCAGCCTCCTTCGCGACGTCAGATTTTGCCTGCTTCTGCCAAGTGAAAGCCTTTCAAACTCAATGCTAGGTGGCTGGGAAACGAGCGAGTTCGCCCCTGTTAGCACCGAAGGCGAACTCGCCTGATGATCTAGCACCGATCGGGACGACATGGCTGCAAGTATTTGCCGAAAGCTGTCGCTGTCCACCGACTGGCTCGGCTCGTGAGCTTGGTTAGGACGTGTGGATTCACTGATTCGATTATACACGGCGATTCTCGCTTCTCTTCAACGTGGATCTCTTCGCGGTGCGTTCGGGCTGCTTGGGCCCTGCTGTGAATGATATTGGGACAAGCTGATGAGAAGCTGACGGGCAGGCGTTGCCTAGCTTAGGGAACATGACGAAGATGGGAACGGTAACTTTTCCGGCCGTGAGCACGACCGCGGTGATGGCCGCGCGTGCAGGCGTCCCCCTCAAGCCTCAATAGGTGCTTGCAAGGACAGGCAATGCGGGCTCCGCAAAACAGGTTTGCGATGGATCATGGATAAAAGAAAGAAAAAAGAAAGCACGTTTGTCGTGCTGATTTGCATATTCGCCGTTCCTCAGCGAGCATTTGGTGGGAGCTGAAAGATACGAAGGAGCACCCAACGACACGAGCGAGCTGCGCAATTGAGACAGGCTGATAAAGCCTGTGCATGACTCTTCATACGTTAAGGATCGTCTCGTTCTGCACCGAGGCTTGAGCTCAGTCCAGAACATGTGATCAGGCACACGCCTTGATCGGTATAGAGCGCCACACAACGGCGAAGCAGTTCGCGTGAGTTGACCATGCGCTTTTTCCGTTCCGCTCGTTTTCAAGAGAGCTTGAATCGTACGTAGCGTCATATTGTACTGTCCTGGTCGCATCAAACGGCCTGACGCCGGTTGGGTCCTCGGAACCGTATTGAACCCATCAATGCGCCGCCGCCAATGGATGGCCAATGTCTGTTGCAAGAGTCGGGAGAACAATGACAATGCCCTGGCGCTCGGACTTGCGCCGCGGTTACCGAACTCGCCTATACCCGACCAGTTTGCTCATCGGCGCACTGACTTCGGCATCGCACTCCTGCCGGGAATTCAGTTCGTTGCAACGGGAGAAGCCCTACAACGCGGGATAACCTCGATCCAACTGCGTTTCAGCCCTAGCTATGTCATCTTTATCGCCCAGTCATCCGAGTTCATGCATGAGCAAGCCCTCATGAAGGCCGCCAGTCGGCTGCGTGGGGACGCTCTTTGTGCCGGATATTCGGGAGAACCCTGCAAATGGTTGATTCACACTCGACGAATTTACAGGACTTGGGCGGCGCGGTCCCTCCCGGCGAACGGGTTTTGGAGATAACTACGACAACGGGCTGCGTCGTCGGATGTTCTTATTGTCCGCAGGACAAATTTGCCGAGCGGCAAAGGGTCGTGTCTCATGCAAAGCATCTTCGTCTCGAAGATTTCAAGAAATGTTTGGCGCGCGTACCAAAGGCTGTCGATATCAGCTTTTCCGGGTACTCAGAGGCCTGGCTCAATCCGGCTTGCACCGAAATGGTTGAGCATGCTTACGAAGCCGGCCATAGCATTCGGATCTCCACGACACTCGTAGGAATGAAAGAGCGGAATCTACGACGCTTGCAAGCGCTGAAATTCCGGCTTTTCCTGGTGCACGTTTTTGATGACGGCACCTACATGAACAGTCGCCTAGTCAGGCGCAAATATGTCGAATTGCTACGTCAATTGGTCGACGCAGGCATTTCATCAATGCTATTCGTCGTCATGGGTGAAGTCCATCCCGAGCTTGTCGAGATAATCCCCGAGGAAGCGCTGGTTCGCTCGCGTCCGCTGAGCAGCAGGGGTGGAAGCGTCGATCCAAAGATCGTTCAGGCACGACAGCCGATCGTCGGAGTATTAAAATGTCCTGACGAACGAGAACATCGTAATGTTCTTCTCCCAAACGGCGACGTCACGCTGTGCTGCATGGATTTTGAGCGACGTCACATCTTGGGCAATCTTCTTCGCGATGAATATCAAGATCTCTTCAAAGGACCGACGTTTTGCGAAATTGTCGATCGAATGAATGGAAGGGACGGCTTTCTGCTTTGCCGGACCTGTGAATTCGCGCAACCAGTAGCGTCGGCATGCTGATTTGTGAGAGGTTGACGCCCTCCTCATCAGCACGAACCGCGCGAAAGCTGGGCGCGCACCGTGCCTGAGCTCACTATTGATCTGATCAAGGGCTCCGGCGGCGCGCGAGTACTTTGTTCATAATCGAAACACCGAACCGTGGCCGCACCACAGGGATACAGTCATGGATCGTCGGCAAGCTCTAGGGTTTTTCGCTGGTTTCGCGCTGTGTCCCCTGTGCGCGTCCGCGGCGGAGCATCGTTGGAGTTACGAGGGAGAGACCGGGCCCGACAAATGGGGCGGTCTGAATGCCGCCGACGCCGCGTGCGCGATCGGCGGCCAGCAATCACCCATCGATATAACCGGCACCATTACTGCGCCGCAGCCGCCGCTCAAGATGAGTTGGGCCAAGCGGCCGGATAGGATCGTCAACAATGGCCATACCATTCAGCTTGATCATGCTGAAGGCGATACGCTCCATTTGGGCGACCGCGGCTATGCGCTGAAGCAGCTCCACTTCCATCATCCGAGCGAGCACCTTGTCGAGGGTAAGCGCTTCGCGATGGAAGCACATTTCGTTCACGCCGATGCCGACGGGCTGGCCGTCGTTGGTGTGCTTATGGTCGCTGGAAAGCCGAACGCAGTCTTCAAAAAAATTGTCGCGGCTATGCCGTCAGACGAGGGGCGAGCCGTTCCTGCTGATCCAGCAATCGACCCCAGCCAACTGTTGCCGGCGCAACGAGCATATTACCACTATGCGGGATCACTGACGACGCCGCCGTGTAGTGAGACGGTCGATTGGATCGTCCTGGCCAATCCAATTGAGGTGGATGAGACCGACATCGCAGGCTTCGGCAAGCTCTTCCCCATGAATGCCCGTCCCGTCCAGAAGCGGGACCGGCGCTTCATTTTAAGTTCCGGGTCAGGATGATCTGGCTCTTCAGAGAGACCTGCGCTTGCGCTGGCTTATGTCGCGCGTAATGCTCGCTCCGAGATCACGGCATGTTTGGCGCGAAATGGAATGAAGGCTGACTTCGGCTATTGGCCTATTCTGTTGAAAAAGGACGGCGGATGCGACGCCGAGAAAACAACGATTCAGTCTGTCTAATTGGCAAGGCTAAGGATCATGACAGGGCATCGGCAAGTCGAACAAGCTGCGTTGTTCTGTGGGTTCTCGCTCGAAAGGCAAATCCCGCCGACCACCTACTCCGGCCGATCGACAGGCTTGCTGCCGCAGGGATTTGGTCGCTACGGGGGAAAAGCGGGCATTGCCTTCGTCGCATCACACCGCCGAGTTTACGGGTACACGGCTTACTGAAATGACCCCTAGTTGATCATTCGGGGCCGCCTCCCCTCTGGTCCGCACGCGCTACGAAGGGAAGATCCAGCGCGGATCCTGTACATGCTTCACCGCGACATTCAACTCCTCCGGGGTCGCATAGGTGGGCATTTGCGCCTCGTTGATCCAACCGAAGCCGAGATATCGGAACTGATCCGCTGGCATGGCCACCCGACTGTGGCCGAGCTCGCGAAGAAAGTGCTTCGACCAGTCGTGGATCGTATACGCCTCAAGTTTATTCATCATCATCTGCCGGCGTTCGATGCGCTCCTCTTGCGGCATGTCTGTTGCAGTTAAAATCGCGGTCGCGATGTCGTCAGGAGAGGCCGGATCCACGAGCAGCGCCCCGTTTTCGTTGAGTTCTTCTGCCGCCCCCGCGAACTTCGATAAGACCAGCACGCCTGGGTCGTTCGAATCTTGCGCAGCAACATATTCTTTCGCCACCAGGTTCATGCCGTCACGCCACGGCGTCACCAGACCAACATCCGCTGTGCGGTAGAGGCCAGCGAGTTGCATCTGCGAGAAATGACCCTTCTCATAGAGAATTGGCTTCCATCCGTCGACCGTTCCATGCCTACGATTGACGCCGCTGACGAGGCTGTCGATATCGCGCTGATATTCACTGTATGCTGGAATGTCGGCGCGCGAAGACGTCCCAATCTGCAACAGCGAGATGCTGTGCGGCTTGTCTGCCAAAACCTGGTCGAGAGCTTTGATCCGATTGTCAATACCCTTGGTATAGTCGAGGCGATCCACGCCGATTGCTAGCTTCGTGCCATCGAGTTTGTTTTGCATCGACGAGATCTCCTGTCGATGCGTCGCGAGCGATTCCACGGCATATTCTTCGAACTGCTTGGGATCGATACCGATCGGAAAGGTTTGGCACCGCGTAAGGCCGCGATCCGAGATCACAAAATCGCTGTTGCTCTCCAGTCCCAGATGCGAACGCAGGCAAGAGAGGAAATTATCCAGATCCCAACGGGTCTGAAAGCCGACTAGATCGTACGCCAGCATCGATTCCATTAGTTCGCGATGATGAGGTACCTGCTCCATCACATCAGGCTTCGGCCATGGCGTATGCAGGAAAAAGCCTATCGGTTGCTGAATCGAGAGCTCGCGCAGCTCATTGCCGAGAGGAAGAAAATGATAATCATGCACCCAAATCGCGCCTCGGTTCTTAAGCCGTGACAGCGCGCGCGCCATGGCGCGGTTGATCTCGCAATAGCTTTTGTAATGCTCCTCCGAAGCAGGAGACATCCGCTCGGTCCGCGAGTGAAATGCCGGCCACAGAGTGGAATTTGCAAATCCATAATAGAAACCATCATAGTGAGCGGCCGGTAGATCTACCTTTACAACTTCACCCCTGCCGTGCGGCTCTGGAGCATTTAGCTGCTCACTGCCCTCGCTTAGCGTCCCCGAGGACCCTATCCAAACGGCGTTAGAGCGTTCAACAACGGGCTCAAGGGCCGCGGCAAGACCACCCGTCTTGGGTTTGTTGGGATCGATGGTTGAAACACGGTTCGAAACGAAAACAAGTTTCTCATCCGGCTGCTGAGACACCATGCCGATGCCCGCCTCGTGCTGAGCAAAGACAGTATGACGGAAAAGCTCTGCATCGGCTTTACTTGACCGCTCCTGTGCTGCTTGGCTCAGGTGATGCTCAAAAGCGGCTTGGCTCATCTTCAGCTGTTCCGGTCTGGCGCGCGATGTGCCAGGCGAACTTGTACAGACAGCCTTCACGACATTAAACGGATCCACTCTGCACCTCCGATTGAGCAATCAGAGCGACGAGCTCGGGACTTCCTTGCTTTTCATGTTAGATGCTCGACCTTTCGAAAAGCTGACGAAACTTACTGCGAATAGTGGTGGCCGCACGAAAAAGCTCGAAGCGGTGGCAGGCTCTATCGTCTCCTCGATGACACGAGGGCAGTCGCGTCGTCCTATGACAAGTTCTTAGGACGACGGACTGAAGAGGAAAGCGCTTTGGAAACCAGAGTTGGCCTCTCTGAATGGTGGCCTGAGATATTGGAGAAGAACCGCCCTTCTCCTCGACAAGTTGCACGCTCGGCTACTGCACCACCCACACATATCGCCAGATGCTTTGAGGATACCGGTCTTATCCTTCATGTCTCGCTGCTTCAGCGGATCTTGAAACGTATTCATGCGACAGCCCGCTCAAAGGACTTGAATCTTACGGTGCGTCATATTGTACGTATTTCAAAGTAGCTCGCGACGGTCTCACTGGGCGTACGTTCAACACTGGCACTGACAGTTCTCATTAGCCATCTTGCCCCGCGCGTTTAAGAGCACGTCGCGATGGACACATGGCCGACCTCCTGGCCACAAATAGGACAATGACGTCCAACAGCGTTAACGTATGTGTGGTTAGGAGCGGTGCCAGTGGCACGATCGTCGCCCACGGGATCGCCCGAAACGGTTTCCAAGTGCTCGTCCTCGAAGCGGGCCGAATGCGTGCCGCCGACGCCTCGCTGGCGACAGTCCAAAATGGCATCGACGACGACGCCCTCGTGCGCTCTCCGACCGGCAAATTCATGCCATTCGGGCGCCCGTGGACTGTGTCGGCGCTCGGCGGTGGAATGACATTGTACGCTGGGATCGCCTTCCGATATCGCACCGCTGACTTCAACGCGCGAGCGCATGTAGCCCCTGACCGAATCGACCGGCCTGGCCCATCGATTACGCCGACCTACGCCCTACTACGAGGAGTTCGAACGTCGGATGGGGGTGGCCCAGCTGGCCGGCGCAGATTCACTCGAGCCGCCCAGTGATTTTGCCGCACAAATATCGCTTGCGGGGCCGATTGACCGCCAGTGCGTACGGGCGCCTGGGCCGGCTGCCGTTCCCTGCTTCGCTCGCAATCAACTCGGTCCGCTTCCATGGCCGGCCGGCCGCTGGCCTGCCTCGGGTGCTGGGCCGCGTCAACGCGAGCATCCGACGCCTCGCGTGGGGCCTTGCGCCACTAGGCGCGCTGCTTGGCGATGTAGCCGGCGGCCTGCGGCCTGCGCGACTGGCCAGCAGCGCGGTGGGCGCGACCTCCGTGCTGCGAATTCGCGATCGCCTCTGCGCCGCACCCACAGCTCGCATCTCTGAGACCACAGACAGGCTGGCAGGTCGCGCATATGGAGATCAATGAGCTCGGGGACCTCGAGCTGGGGCCGGGCCGACTGACCTTGTGGCGCATCAGCGTGCCCGGCATTGACAGCTGGCGCCCCGATCCGCGTCGGCCGTCCTATGTTCAGGAGGAGCACCTTTGCCGTTTCGACAATAGCCAGCCGGCTTGGCTGGGCGTTGCGTTTGAATGGTCGGGCGAGATCGATACCACAGCTCTGAGCAAGGCGATCCTTGGCTGGATCGACCGGCACGAGGCACTACGCTGCCGCTTCGCCAAGGATGGCTCGGTAATCCATCTCGCGACGGTTGGCCCGGGCGCGGAAACACTCGACCTAGTCGAACTCGGTGACTACGCCGATCCCGGCGAACTAGCCAGGATGCTAGAAGAAGTGTTCGACGCCAACACAAAGCCGCTGAACTGGCCGCCGTATGTCTTCGTCACAATCAGCCGGCCCGAATGCACCACTCTCATCGTCGCCTCCGACCACTCAGTCACGGACGCGTACTCAATGGCCTCGGTACCCTACGAGATCTGGGAACTCTACTCCGCAGCGATTCATGGAGTGGCCCCCCGAGTGGCGCCGGCACACAGCTATCTGGAGTATGCCGCCTCCGAGCGCGCCAGTGTGAGCGATCTGACCGACAGGTATTCGGCAATCGAACACTGGCGCGAGCTGATTGCGGCCACTGGCGGTCAACTGCCGGGTTTTCCGGTGCCACTCGGTGCACCGGGCGACGCCTTGCAGCAAACCAGACGGATCTGGCTATTTGACGCGGACAGCGCGCTGAGGTTCGATCGGGCGTGCCGCGCCCAGGGCGGACACACAACGGCCGGCTTGTTTGCATGCCTGGCTTTGGCAGGGAAGACGCTGGGCAACCAAAAGAAATTCCACTCCGTCGCACCCTTTCACACGCGAAGCGCCACGCGGTGGAAGAACTCGGTTGGCTGGTATGTCGGGATGAGCCCGGTCAGCTTCAAAGTGACCGACGCGTTCCCAGATCTCCTGCGTTCCGCCAGACTCGAACTGAAGCGGGCCAGAAGAACCGCGCAGGTGCCATTTTCCAAAGCAATGGAAGTGCTAGGCAGGACACTGCGCGATCGCTTTGTGGTCTCCTATATGGACGATCGGGTGGTGCCCGGGTCGGATTGCTGGGCGCGCTGGCGAACGAGATTTCTGATAAGCCGCTGCAGCGACCCGCAGGAGGTATACGTGTGGGTCAGCCGATCGCACGAGGAATCTGCCTGAATTTCCGTCACCCCGGCACGACGACCGCCCGCAGCGCGGTGGACCGCTATTTCGCCGAAGTCGCCACGCTGGCCAACGGGATCAGCGGCGCATTGCCGCGGCCAGTCATGGTGGACGACTGATTTCGCTAGCGGCGTGCTCGCGTTTTACCGATCGAAAACACGTCTCGTAGCGAACTCAACCGTAGCTGCCTCGGGGAGGATCGCGTGGTGTGCGCGCGAAGCAAAGGGACCGTTCAGCACGATGGCTCGGCGCGAGATCGGTCATGGAAGCGTTGTGAGCGGCGAGTGTCACGGTGCAGCTCCCATGACATTGGCCGGTGTCCGGTCCGCGTCCCCCTCGCCGCAAAGGTGAGCATGCAATGCGGCCACACATTGATCTGCGTTCTTGTTGTCACGTTTTTGGCCGGGGA
Organism: Bradyrhizobium iriomotense; assembly: GCF_030160715.1. Lineage (GTDB taxonomy): Bacteria > Pseudomonadota > Alphaproteobacteria > Rhizobiales > Xanthobacteraceae > Bradyrhizobium > Bradyrhizobium iriomotense. The sequence continues at coordinate 96,804 of NZ_BSOW01000027.1, read as the reverse complement.
CAATCGTGAGATCGGCAAGCTGATAGAATGGCGCGCGCTCGCGGACCAGCTGCGCGATCTTGTCCTGCCGGTTCGCGGTCTGCAACAGCGGCCGGGTGGTGTCACGACTAAGGCGTTTCCTGATCTCGCCTAGGTCGGTATTGAGCCAGATCGAGACCGCCTTCTCGGCGACGTGGCGCCGCGTCTCCTCACGCATGAACGCGCCGCCACCGGTTGCCAGCACCACCGGCCCCCTCTCGAGAAACCGCGCGATCGACCTCGCCTCGAGGTCCCTGAAATGCTGCTCTCCTTTGGTCTCAAAAAGGTTCGTTATCGACACGCGAGCCGTCGCCTCGATTTTTTTGTCGGAATCGATGAAGGGCAGCCCCAGTCGTCGCGCAAGATAGGGGCCAATGGTGGATTTTCCTGAACCGGGCATGCCGACGAGCACGATCGGCCGCCCGTCAAGAGCCGCGACAACCTCCTTTGCATTAGGTTTGAGCGTCCTTGACTGTTCGGCAGATCGTAAGCCGAAGGCCGCGCCGACGCCACCGGCGCGCATCCCTTCGATTGACCAGTGTGAAATGTTTCCGACACCTTCGGGTATCGCAACTTCTTTGCAGACCTCTCGCACGCGCTGCGCGAGTTGCTCCATCTTACTGGGATCCGGTGCATCGCTTCTGCGCCGTCGCTGCAGCTCCTTATACGTGTCGTGATTGGCAATTTTGGCCTGGTAGCTGCCCGGCGTATGGAATTCCGTTTCGAAGCGGTAGCCATCCGGCGTGGCGAGCACGGTCTTCATGCCAACAAACGTCGGAGCGCTCATCCTGAACCAGTTGGTTGTGCTGATTTCGGCGTAGCCTTGCTCCTCAAACGCCAGTATGGCTTGCCGGAAGGCACGCCCAAAGTCCTTATCGGGAACTTCGAAGACGTGGCGAACGGCATTGCTGATTAGCTGTGAGTCGCCTTCGGAAGCATCATTCATCTCCATCAGTTGATCTCTGAGCGAGTTCTCCGATCTCAACCGATTCTCGAGATGGGGCATTTTCACATCGACGCCCGTTTGCCGGAGGTTTTCGGCAACCTGTAGCACCGCTGCAGTGATCTCCTTCTCTTCGGCCGCGGCGCGGGCGGCCTCAATTTGGGCGCGCTCTGAAGCCTGCTCGCGGGTTAGCGTTGAAGTGACGGCAGATTCCTCGGCTGGCTGTCGGCCAAAGGGACCAGGTAGAATCCCTTTCTCCGCAGCTAGCTTAATCGAGGCTTCCATGATTGAAGCCGCCAATGTGGGATTGGCCTTCAGATCCTCCAAGGTCGTGTCGACATTGAACCTGCCGTGGTTGAGGGTTGCCGCCATGCTCTTGACATAGGGCACAGGCTTCACGCCCGGCGTCTGTTGCAGCAGCCGCTGGAGTCCTTGGCTTTTCTTCATAAAAAGCTCGACGCTCGTGTCGGATTTAAAGGCGTCCGTTCCGACCTTGATACCGAGGCTCAGGAGGTTGCTTGCGCTCTGCACGAGGTCATCCGCAATGTACCCATCCGGACGCGGATCGATGCGCGCAGGATAGTGGTCGAGCAGGGCCTGGATGCGGTCGCGTGGGTGAATGGCTGCCGGATAAGCCTCCGCTAGGTTTGGGAAAAGCTCCGTCAGCGCTGGGCTTACCGTCAGTTTGGTGTCGCTAACGCTTTCGGCTGTTTCGGGCAGCACCTGCTCATCCGTGCTTTCTGCCCACGCCTGGAGGTCGGTGACGAGCAACTCGGAAAACTCGTGGGCCACAGGATGGTCTGCGACCTTGATCTCGCGCCTCGCTCTGTCGAGCTTGGCCTCTATATCCTGGCTACTCACCTGTTCCTGATTCAGTAGCTGACGGATGTCGCGGCGTAGCTCGTGGTGAACGCCCTCGTAAGTTCCAAACACGGCACGCTCGGCAAACCAGCGTCGTGCTTGATGGGACTGCGCCAGAAAGCTGCGCTGCAGGCCGCTGTAAATTTCCAAAGCATCCCGCGTCGCCGCGAGAATCTGGTTGGCACGACCGAATTGGTAATTGTTGCCCTCGATCGCCGGGGTATACGATTTCGGCGGCTTGAGCGAACGAACTCCGCGAGCTTGCTCCTTCTCGTCAAACTGGCGAACATGCTCATAAAGCTGCGGCCGGTCGCCGATAATAACGACGGTATCCCCGTCGAAGTCGCCGTCGAGATTTTTCTGCTCGTCAGTCGGGACGGCAACCAACGACCCCGGAGCAAACACCTCAGTCGCCTGCAGGATGCCGACGCAGTCGACCGGCGTGTCTACCCTGGCGCGGTCCTTACGCTCGGTCCAGCTCGAATGGCACTTGACGTCCTCGGCCGACATCACGAGCCCACGGTCGGCGTAGTCGGCCGGCCACATCTCATCCGGCACCACGATCAAGATGCCTTTGGCAAAGAAACTGGGATCGTGGGCCGCCAGCTCCTCCCGCGATTTCTGGGCGACACTGAAACTGTATTGCATGGCCACGCATCGATCGAGGAATGCCGCAGTCGGATCCTCATCAGCTGCCGACTTGACTCGTTCGGCGGCGAGCGGGCGCAGGTTGGGCTTGTCATAGGGAGATCGCCCGATCAGCACGCCTCCCGTTCCCGTCAACGTCTCGCTCTTGCGCTTCGGCACATGGAGGTCATTATCACTGGACGGAACGGCAACCGCACCGGGACCATCGATGTGGCCTGCCGTCACCATGCGAAACAGCTGCTCGCCTATCAGGCTTCCCTCTCCTCTGCTGTCAAGCCAAGTCTTGGTCTTCTCGCGGGCCTCGTCCGCCACCCGCTCGTTGCGCGGATAATGTTGCAGCGCCGAGGCAGGCACGGACGATCTCCTTGCCTCACCAAAGGCCGGCATCCGATCGGGGCCTTCCTGGGGGCCAGCCCGGCGAATAGCTGGCATTAGCTCGGCGAGCGAGGCCTTGATGAAGCCACAGCCGTCGTGCGGTCGCAAAGCAATCGGGCCTTCCGGTCCAGTCAGTTTGAAGGGATGCGCCTCGTTGGTCGGGCGGTCCGGCGCCAGCAACAGCCGGAAGGCGCCCTCCAGCGCGTAGTCGTGAGGGCCTAGATCCTTCAGGGCTGGTGGCGCCGCAAACCCCCTACGCTGAGTATACCAATAGGCCTCTTTGAACGGCGCCCAGGCGCGCAACAGCTTCTCGAACGACGTGCCCGGAGCGGTTTCGGCATAGGGAATGGCGAGCAGCTTTCCCCCCGAAGACGCTGCGGCCGGTTCACCTGGAGCATGGGTGGCGATTTCCAACACGGTCCGTTTTGGTGCCTTCAACTTGCTGCCGCCGAACAGGTCCATGCGATATGGCACACCCTTATACGTGAGCGTACGCGCCAGCATGAAAGCGCTCGGCTTTGCTGGCAGCTGCACCGCCACCACCTCTATCGCTCCCGAGGTCAGCCTGTGAAAAATCGAATATCGTGTCTCGGGCTCCGTGGGTAGTAGCCGCCCCTGCATGTCCACCACTGGCAACCGCATCAGACCCGCTTCGCCCTGTGGGGGCCTGGGCTCGTGATCCATGGCTCGCAAGACCTCGTGGACATCGAATACGGCCGCCTGATATTTGGCCTGAATCGTTGCCGCATTCTGCTCGACGAATGTGTCCAACGCATCGACCGGACTATCCGCCTCGATCTGCGCGATCAGGTTCCAGCTCATGTTGGAAAGATCGCCTTGGATGAGGTCGCGCGTCCTGTCGAGGATCTTTCTAGTCCCGTCCTGCAGCTCGTGCTGCCTCATCCGCAAATCGGACTTCTTGCCCTCGACGTCAGGGCGCTTGAACATGTTCGCTAAGATCGCGCGAGCTTTGAGCACCTGATAGATCGAGAGGGCGGGAGCGCGACTGGCGAGCGGCCCACGGATTTGCTCGGCCTTGCTTGCGTTGAAATGTGCCTTGATCTTTTGCTCCACAACGGGTTGGAGGTCGTTCAGCAAGTAGAGCGCCTGTCTCCGGTGCCAGCGCAGGTGCGGGCTGCGCGCCAGCGGCACCAGAGCGGCACAAAGATTGCCCATGGTTTCGAGGTTATTCTCAGCGGCAAATTCAGGGGCACGAAGCAATTGGTTGAGCCGATCTAACCCGGTCGGTGCGAGTAAACCAAGATCCTCGATCAGCCGGGCCTTCGCCAGTGCCTTGAAAATGCTGGCAATGGTCAGCACATCGCTGTGCGCCACCCGATCATTGGCATAGTGCAGGTGATGGGCCAGCTGATGTAAGCGATCCTTCAGCAGAGCGGTCTCTATGATCTCCCCTGCATCTTCCCCTCTCGTGATACTTCGCCCCAGGGCATTGGCGATCATGCTGAACTGAGGCGTCGTAAAGGCACCGAATCGTTGGCCTCCCCGGCCCAGTCCACGCGCGATGTCCACTACCGCCCGGCGGCACGCCGCTTCTTCTGGCCACTTGCTGAAGCCATTCACCAGGTATGCCAATTGCAGCGGCGTGAAATCGGGGAGCGGGCGGCGACAGACCTCACGCGCAATCACGACAGCGGTTTGGCAAATGTCCATATCTTCCGACCACTTGCTAAAGCCGTTCACCAGCGTCGACAGAGCTTGATTATCGGCGTGAGAGAGCCGGTCGCCGTCAACGAGCTCACTTGCAATCGCTACTGTGGCCTGGCGCGCGTCCTCCTTTTCCGGCCACTTGCTGAAGCCGTTCACCAGATTCGCCAGCTCCTGCTGAGTAAACCGAAAGAGTTGATCGCTACCGCGACGGACCTCTCGGGCGATCGCGACTGTGGCTTGGCCCGTGTTCGCATCTTCCGTCCACTTGCTGAAACCGTTCACTAGATTTGCCAGCTCCTGCCGAGTAAAAGCGGAGAGTTGGTCGCTGCGGCGGCAGACCTCACCGGCAATCGCGACTGTGGCCCGGCGGGTGTCCTCGTCCCGCCACTTGCCGAAGCCGTTCGTCAGGTTTGCCAGTCCCTGGCTAGTCAAAGCAGAGAGACTATCAGCGCGGCGATGGACCTCGCCTGCGATAGCGATTGTGCCCAGGCGAGAGGACTCCTCTTGCGGCCATTTGCTGAAGCCATTCACCAGGTTCGCCAGTTCCTGCTGAGTAAAACCAGACGGTTGGCGCCAAAGAACTTCACTGGCGATCGCAATTGTGCCCTGGAGAGCCGACTCCTCTCCCGGCCACTTGCTGAAGCCGTTCACCAGATTAGCCAGCTCCTGTTGAGTAAAATCAGACGGTGTGCGCCGAAGGACTTCGCTGGCGATCGCGATCGTGCCCTGGAGAGCGGAATCCTCTTGCGGCCACTTGCTGAAACCGCTCACTAGGTTCGCCAGCTCTTGTCCCGTAAAAACAGAGAGTTGGTCGGTGCGGCGATAGATCTCATCGGCGATCGCGAGCGCAGCCCGTTGCGTGTCGCCCTCCCCCGGCCACTTGCTAAAACCGTTGACCAGGTTTGCCAATCCCTGGCTGGAGAAAACAGAGAGGCGGTCAGCCCGACGATGGATCTCACGCGCGATCTCGACTGTGCCAAGGCGAGAGGGCTCTTCTTCCGGCCACTTGCTGAATCCGTTCACCAGGACCGCCAGACCCTGCTCGGTAAACTCCGGCAGTCGCGTGGCCCGGCCGCAGAGTTCGGTGGCGATCAAGCCTGCAGCTTGCAGACAGGCCTCTGCTGTTGGCCGTTTGCTCAAGCCATTCATCAGGATTGCCAACTGCCGGTCATTGAAATGGAAGAGCCCTTCGGCGCCGCGGCGGACGAGCTCACTTGCGGCGGCAATTATAGCTTGGCCTGTGTCCTGCTCTTCCGGCCACTTGCTGAAGCCGTTTACCAGGCTCGTTAATTGCTGCGGGTTAAAGTCAGGAAGTCCGCCATCGCTGATGGCGCGGCGGCGCAGTTCAACAGCGATCAAACCTGCAGCTTGCAAACAGGCATCCTCTTCCGGCCATTTGCTGAAGCCGTTCACCACCGCCGCTAAGTGTCGTTGAGTAAATACCGAAAGTTCGTCCGCACGGCCAAGGACGGCATCGGCGATTGCGACTGCGGCTTGGCGGCAGTTCAGTTCTCCCTTTGGCCACTTGCCGAAAGCATTGGCCAGGAGTGCCAAGTGGTGTGGAGTAAAATCAGGCAGTTTGTCATCGCGGGCGGCACGGCGGCAGAATTCGGTCGCGATCAAGCCTGCCGCTTTGAGGCAGTCCTCCATCTCCGGCCAGTTGCTGAACGCATTGAACAAGTTCGTCACTTCCGACGGAGTAAAATCAGGGAGTAGATCGGCGCGTGCAATAACCTCCTTGGCGATCGCGATTTTTGCCGAACCAGACCCGCCTTCGTCTGGCCACTTGATGAACCCGTCGGCCAGGCTCGCCAGTCCCTGCGGATCAAAATCAGAGAGCCCTTCGTTGCGTGCGGCGATCTCGTTGGCGATCGCGACTGTGGTCTCGCGACAAATCGTCTCTTTCGGCCACTTGCTGAAACCGCTCACCAGATTCGAAAGTCCCTGCGGATCAAAAGCAGAAAGATCTTCTTTGCGCGCGAGGATCTCGTTGGCGATCGCGACTGTAACGTCGCGACATTGTTCCGGCCATTTGCTGAAGCCGTTCACCAAGCTTGCCAGGCCTAGCGGACCAAAAGCAGGAAACTGGCCGTCACGGTCCGCGCGGGACAGGATCTCACCCGCCATTTTTGCGGTAGCTCGGCGACAGATTTCCTCGGGCCTGCTACTGAAACCGCTTACCAGGTTGGCAAGGAGCTGTGGAGTAAGACTCGAGAGCCGGCTTGCCTCGGCGTGAACAACCTCGTCGGCAATCGCAAGGGTCGCTTCGTTGCAACCCGTGTCGTCCGGCCATTTGGTGAACCCGTTCACCAGGTTCGCCAAGTGCTGAGGAGTAAAATCAAAGAGCCCGTCGGCGCGGGTGGCGCGTTGACAGAGTGCGGCGCCGATGAAGCCCGCGGCTCGACTAGAATTTGCCTCTTCCGGCCACTTGCTGAAGCCGTTCACCAGGTTCGCCAAGTGCTGCGGAATAAAATCAGAGAGCCCAGCGTCGCGCGCGGCGCGGCGGCAGAATTGGGCCGCAATTTCGACGGTACCCCTGCGGCATCCCGCCTCGTTTGACCACTTGCTGAACCCGTTCACCAGATTTGCAAGATCCTGCGAGACAAAACCACGGAGCTCGTTGTTTTGGGCGCGGCGAAATACCTCGTCGCCGATCGCGGCTGTGGCTCGGCGGGCGTGCTCCTGTTCCGGCCACTTGCTGAAACCATTCACCAGGTTAGCCAGTCCCTGTGAAGTAAATTCAGGAAGTTGATCGGGGCGTGCGACGATCTCCTTGGCGATCGCAGCAATAGCCTCGCCGCAGCGGTCATCCGGCCACTTGCCGAACCCGTTCACCAGGTTGGCTAGACCCTGCTGATTAAAATCGAATAGCCCGTCCCTACGAGCGGCGCGGCGGCTAAGTTCGCCAGCAAGCAAGACCGCGGCTTGGGAGCAGTGTGCCTGTTCAGGCCACTTGCTAAAGCCGTTCACCAGGTTCGCCAGGTTCTGCGGAATGTATTCAGACAGGCGGGCTTCACAAACCTCCCGGGCGATCACTTCTGTGGCTTGGCCACAGCTCTCCTCGTCTGGACATTTACTGAAGCCGTTGACCAGCAATGCCAGACTTTGATTTTGCAGTTCCTGAACCGCAAAGCTTTCATCGCAGCAAAATTCGGCGATGTTGATGATTGCCGCGCGGCATTCCACCGCTGAGGGATTCCGACCGAACGATGATGCGAAGAGCGAGAGGGCACTGGGATTCATTTGCTTCATAAGCGTCTTGTCAAGACGCGACACCCGGACTGCTAAGGCCCGGCAAGCGTTCATGCCGGCCTCACCTCCGGCTTCGCGGCTCACCGCGTTGCATGTCGTGGCGTACCCCCAAGACGAGCGGATATTTTCTTCCAACTGCGGCAAAAATCGAACGTCGAAACGAGCAGCCGCGATTTGAAGGAACTCTGAAAGATCCTGCCTCCGTAGCAGCTTGCTGTAACGTACCACTTCACGTGAGAATGTGCCGATGTCGCGAGCGCTGGCGATTTCTCTTAGCGCAGTATTCAGTTCATCCGATCGTCTAGAATGTCTTTCCGGTATTGCACCTTGGACGTTCTGCGTGGTTGCATGGTCGATGTGCGGCCTTCCTGGTGCGCCACTCAAGCCAGAGACGGATTGGCTATACGGGGCCAGCCCGCCTGTTTGCGAGCGTTCGACCGCTCGATCGGCGCGCCGCCGGCCGCCATCTGAACGCGACGCGTCAGCTTCCAGATTGGGCGCGCCAACATGAGTTCGATGGACTCGCTCCGAGCTCTCAGCCTGGGTTGGCTGCGCAGGAACACCGCCGACGCGCCAGCTTCCTGGCCTGTCACTCTCGGACGCGGATTGAGTATTCGCTGAGAGCTCGCCTCTTTGCGAGCTCTCAGCCGTTCGGTGGGCACGCCACCGACCGCCATCAGAACGCGACGGGCGTGCTTCCCGATTTGCTGCGCCATCATAAGTACGATCGCATCGTTCCGAACCTTCACGCTGGATCGGCTGCGTCGGCGCATTGGCGACGTGCCGCCTTCCTGGTCTGCCACTCCCCTCAGACACGGATTGCGCATCCGGCGGGCGTCTGCCCGCGTGCGAGCTTCCAGCCTCTCGATCGGCGCGCCAGGACTCCTCGCCACGCAACGGGCCTGCATCTCGACTTTGTCCCCCACCGTCACGTCTATAAGGTCGCTGCGGGCCTCGGCCTTGGACCGTCTGGATGGGTACATCATGGACGCGTTCCCCTTCCGGTCCGCTAGCTGGGCGCGACGTCTGCGAGCGTGCTAGTGAGCTTTCAGCCTCTGAATCGTCGCGCCGCAGCTCCCCATCAAATCGCGATGAGCCGGATTCCGGCAAGGAGCGGAAACGACGACGGCTCCCACCCATTGAGCCCTGCAGCGCGGCTCTAAGGAGTCGATGTGGGCCGGCGGGAGGACCGGCAAGCCGGCCCGCATTGGCGCGCGGCGTGACGCGAGAGTATGCAGCATCTGAATCCTGAGGCTCAGAGCGCATCCGCTCCACAACAGAATTGAATGATCGGCCCTCTTCACCCCGGCCAGAAGCCGGGCCAGTGCTAGAACCCTCAGCGCCTCGACTTTCGTTGGCACCAAATTCCGAAATGGGCGATTTGCCGCGCTCGTCTATGGGCCTCATAATCCATCTCCAATGTAGCGGAAACTGTGCTGGCTGCCCTCACGAGCGCGATAGCCACGCGCCGGCTCGGCTGCTTGTCCTCGTCTTATCTGACAAAGCTGATTGAATGGATCGTCGGATCCGCAACTGGCGAGCACGCAGAGTCTTCAATTGCATGCCCCTTACGAACGAGCGACCGATAGAGCGCATCAATCACTGAGCCAAAAACGCTTTCGAGAAACACACTCTAGATTCCCAAGAAGCGACGCTTGGCGATGCCGTCCAGTTTGATGTCTTCGGTCTTTTTCTAGGACGCGACAGCCCTTTCGCGGGGTCATCAAAGCTTGCCCAGATTCCCACAGCCAACCACAGCAACAAATATAGATGCTCGAGCCACGATTTCAGATTGACCATGCGGCTTGACCGATTCCAGAGAGTCAACCGGCCACAACGCAAATGAGGTGACGGGAGCCGCGACCCGAGTCACTTTGGTTGAGCGGCTTCAGGCCAATCTGAGAACTCCATCTCGAATCGACGAGAGCCGACGGGTTTGGTCGTGAATTTCACGGTCTTTCCGGAGAGATCCGCCAACGAGCCGGATGCGAATTTGAACACCGTCTTACCCCTAGCTGCGATACCGGCGGCCCTGTTGTTCTCCATGACCGAGGAGCCGTCCCCCTCCAAGAGCTGACCGACCGCATATCCTTCGAGGGCACGATGAACGTCGAGAGAAGCTAAGTACCTCCCTTTCTCACTGTCCCATTCACTGACCGATATCGACGTGATTCCTGCGTCCTTCAACAGCCCGTCCGCAATGCGGCAGGTATATTGAAGGCTGACAATGACGTGCCCATTTCGATCACCTACCGGCTCTCGATCGGTTCCGTCTATGGTGCAGTCGTAGCGTCGGATTGAGTCCGCGAGCGCCCCCCCAGTCAGCCCGAGCAACCCGAAAGCAGAACATAGTACAATAATGAGAAACGGTTGCTTCATTTGCCGATGCTTTCGCGGACATGTCTTCGCAAGAATGTACAACTTGACGCAAGGTCCGATTCAAGCTCCTTCGATCTGCTGTTGTGTGGACTCATGCTGACCTCCGTCGTTGTCGGTACAGAACGGCTGAGAGACGTGCGCAAGGTTGAGCTGTAACGAAAACTTGATGGCGCTCGGGCGCCACCGCAAATCCTCCTACACAATATCTACGCAGCTAGAATTTACGCAGTTGGAAAAGAGGGGCCCGCGCGCTTACACGGGATCGGACTTCTCCGGCCCTTCAACACGTGGCTCTACGTCCGAGCTAACCTCCTTCGCCAGGCTGTGTCCCTTTGCCAGGCGTCGGCCCAATGCTTCTACAAATGAATCGTAGCGCTCGCGTCCTTTCGCCTGGGCTGCTGGTTGCGCCGTGTCAGGTAAAGGCGGAGTCGCTGTCAGCCAAAACCGGACGAACAGGGCTAGCGCTTCGTTCGAAATCGTGACGTGGCGTTCAAGCCGCTCGAGTTGGCGGGTCAGCCGGTCCAATCGCCGGCTGAGCGCCGCCTCCATTCGCTCCGAATTGTCGGGCGACAAGAACGTGGAAAGCGCCGTCTCCACAATCAGCGCCTGAGCCACCCGCCTGCGGCTGGCATAGTCAGCGAGCTGAATAGCGAGATCCGGCGGCAGACGAAAGGTATGCTTGGTTCGCATGTCCTCAGCTCAGAGATCTAGACCGTCGGCCGGATCCATTGCGGCCTGACGCGCAAGACTTGAAGCCTGTTTGCGAAGAACGCCGGCGCGCTGAACCTCATCGTCACCTTCCTCATCGGCAAACTCGAACTCTGCCCTTTCCGGGCTGCGGTCGATCTCCACCTCTTCATGCTCGCCGAGCTCCGGTTCACGCCGAATGCCGCCATTGGCGGGATCGCTGCTGGAAGTACTGTGCTGCTTCTCTGTAGACCGCTCCTGTTTGGTTCCTAAAGCGCTAGGCAAAGGCAGCCTGCTCCAGTCGTCGTGCGACGATTGGATGGCAACTTCACTGTTACCGGACCGAGCCGGAGGAAGTACGCGTTCACGCAGTCGTGGATCTTGGTAGTAGCGTGCCTTCTTGGCTCGGATTGGCGGGCAGCCCGAGACCAATACTAATTCATCGTCCGATGGCAACTGCATGACCTCACCGGGTGTCAGCAGGGGTCGTGCCGTTTCCTGCCTGGACACCATCAGGTGCCCCAGCCAGGGGCTCAACCTGTGACCAGCATAATTTTTCATAGCGCGCAGTTCGGTTGCCATTCCGAGAGCCTCCGAGACCCGTCTTGCAGTTCGCTCGTCATTCGTCGCAAACGCGACGCGGACATGACAGTTATCGAGAATGGAATTGTTCGGGCCGTAGGCCTTTTCGACCTGGTTTAGGGATTGGGCGATCAAGAAGCTCTTGAGGCCATAACCCGCCATGAACGCCAGCGCCGATTCGAAAAAGTCGAGCCGGCCCAAAGCGGGGAACTCGTCGAGCATCAACAGAACGCGATGCCGGCGTGCCTCGGCGCGGAGATCTTCTGTGAGGCGGCGTCCGATCTGGTTGAGGATCAACCGCACCAGCGGCTTGGTTCGGCTGATATCTGAGGGCGGCACAACGAGATAGAGCGTTGTCGGTCGCCTCGCCTCCACGAGGTCGCGAATACGCCAATCGCTGCATCGCGTGACCCGCGCCACCACCGGATCGCGGTACAGCCCGAGAAAGGACATCGCGGTCGACAGTACTCCGGAACGCTCGTTTTCGCTCTTATTCAGGAGCTCGCGCGCTGCGGACGCAATGACGGGATGCGGACCGACATCGCCAAGGTGCGGCGTTGTCATCATCGCGCGCAGCGTCGCCTCGATGGGCCGCTTGGGATCGGAAAGGAAGTTGGCGACGCCCGCCAATGTCTTGTCGGGCTCGGCGTAAAGCACGTGCAGGATGCCGCCGACCAGAAGCGAGTGGCTTGTCTTTTCCCAGTGACTGCGTCGTTCTAGTGCTCCTTCGGGATCCACCAGGACGTCCGCGATGTTCTGGACATCCCGAACCTCCCATTCGCCCCGACGGACCTCGAGCAGTGGGTTATAAGCCGCGGAGTTTCGGTTCGTCGGATCGAATAGCAGCACCCTTCCATGCGAAGAGCGAAAACCAGAAGTCAGAGTCCAGTTCTCGCCCTTGATGTCGTGGACGATGCAGCTACCCGCCCAGGTCAGAAGGGTAGGAACGACTAGGCCGACGCCCTTGCCTGATCGCGTCGGCGCAAAGCAGAGTACGTGCTCGGGCCCGTTATGTCGAAGATAGTTGCGCTCGAACCGCCCGAGGATGACACCATCCGGTCCAGTAAGCTGCGCTGATCGAAGTTCGAAAGGAAGCGCCCAACGCGCAGAGCCGTAGGTTGCGGCCGTCTTCGCCTCTTGGGCTCTCCAGATCGACATAGCAAATGCGACTATGATCGAAATGATGCCACCCGATGCTGCGATGCAAGCCCCCTCAGTGAATATCATTGGGGCATAGGCGTCGTAGGCATACCACCACCAGAAAAACGCGGGCGGCAGGTACACGGGATTGCCATATCCGAGCTCAAACCAGGGTTGCCCGAGTTGCGGCTGGAATCCGAGTTTCCAAGCGACCCACTGGGTCGCCGCCCAGGTCGTCACGAGCACAATGGCAAGGACAACAATGATTTGGCCCCAAAGGACCTTCGTCGTAGACATGGCAAGCGTTCATGAAACCCTGCCAGCGTTGATCCACAATTCTAAATTTGCGCGAGCGTAGAAATGGCGGCGTTCGCGTGGGCAGAATGAACTTGGACCTGGAGCTCTGCAGCGATCCGCCGACCATTCGCATCGTTCTCCGATGCAGTTTCTCCTCGCTATTGTGGGCAGAACTGCATGGCAGCGGCCTCGGCTGCTGATTCTCCAAGCTGTCCCCGAGCAACACTTGCCGGTTGATCCGATGGGGCACGCGGCATCACGCTATAGCCCCAACCCTCGCTTGCGGACCAGCTTCCATTCGACTCTGCCGCCAGGGGTCATAATGCCAGATAGTTCCTTTCCGAGATGCTGTTCCAAAGCTGGCCGCCAAGGCACCAACTCAAAGCCGAGCCCATCGTCGATCATGACGAAACGCCCCGAGGCAAGCGTCACGCGCTGACGGTAGATTCCGATCACATCATCGCCCTCAGTTGAGGGCCGATATGCAAGTCCTGTGACGGCAGAAAGCTTGGCTGTCGCTGCGTGCAGCTCGCGCTGCTGCAAGGTCGCTAGCAAGTCGCGTGCAAACACGATGCGCTGTCCGTTGCGGTGAACAAGACCTTGGCCAACGAGGTGATCGAGGCGCGCATCCATTGCGGACCGGACCTCGGCGCCGAACCCGCGCCCGCTGAGCGGCGGATTTTTGGCGAGAAGCTGGCGGTCGAGCCAGGTAGCGCCCCTCGCGGTCACCTGCTCCTCGATCGACAGGTCCGAGCGAACGGCGAGTGACATGCGACGTTGTCCGTTTCCATCTGTGTAGGCGCGCAGCTCGACGATAGCGCCGGCTGGCGCATCGCTCGTAAATTCAAGATCGTCGAACCTTAGATGATGAGCTCGACCATCGATGCCCGCGACGATCGCATAAGCGGTGCCCTTCAACTCATCGTCCAGACCACGTTGAACCAGACGGCCAAGGACGGGATCTGTGGGGTCTGCTCCGTGCAGGGCGAAGGTGGCGATGTCCGCCTCCCGGCCCTCGGCACCCATTGCTCGATGCATGGTTTTGATGATGTCGCCGCGCGTGCCGAGCTGGCGAAGGGTCTGCTCGAGCCCCGGTTTCAAATTCCAGCAGGCGGGCCCTGTAGGTTCGGCGAGGCCGAGGCGTTTGAGCTTGGCCGCCCTGCCGAGCAGCAGCCGGCGCAGCTCTGGATCCTCACCCTTGCGTCCGGGCCTGAGATCCGCCACGCCGGCGCAGTCGTCGCAGATGTCGCGCAGCGCTCGGTCAAGGCTGGTCCAGCGCTCAGCCTCGACCTCCCGCTCAAGGCTGGTGCGAACTTCCCGTTCGCTCCTGGGTCCAAGCTCAAGTGTAACGCGGTCGGCCGCGCGATCGCGAAGACCGCGGCTGATGTACTCGCGGCTGATCACGAGGTCTTGTCCGTCATCGGCACGGCCACGTATCAGGAGATGGACATGCGGGTTGTCCGTATTCCAGTGATCGACCGCAATCCAATCGAGCTTGGTCGCGAGATCTTTTTCGACATCGCGCAGTAGCTCGCGCGTAAATGCCTTTAGATCACCTAGCGCCGCGCCGTCCTCAGGCGAGATAATGAACCGGAAATGGTGACGGTCGCCCTCGCAGCGCTTGGCGAAGCCCCGCTCGTCGACTGCATCAGAGCTCGCGTCAAACATCGCGGCATCCCGGCCATCCCGTGTAACGCCCTCACGTTTAAGATAGGCGACGTGCTTGGCCAGTGGCGCAGAGCGGAATCGCGTTCCCCGATGGCGTACGACGCGCGCTTTCGTGACCACACGCCGGGCGTTCGAGCGCAAGCGGATCGAGATTGCCGCACGCCGGCCGCGGCCAAAGCTCGAGCGGCCGCGGTCCGAACCTGTTTGGAAGCTGTTGCCAACGTGTCCTGCCCTCTTAGCGGCACGCATGACCTGTCCGACGAATGTTTGCGGCCGCCTCGCACCACGGTTGCCGTGGTCAATGCGCCCAGGCCGGACGCGCAGGTCATCGTCGCGCATTGTCATGGCGCAAAAAGGCTCCGTGCCGTTGAGGTGGCGCAATAACAGTTGATTTCGTTGGAGTAATTTGCTGAATGGCTGGCAGGAGCAGTTGCGCCGCTGCTAAATTGTCCAATCCAACCAACCACAACGGCCGGACCGACGGCCGGCCTTTTCCCTTGCCATCCGCGGTCGGTTAGTCCTGCACCTTTCCCAGCACTCTCCAACTCGCGACAACGCGCGACGAAATGCGATTGGGATCATTGGAACTTCGCTTCGGTTGATCGCTGCACAAACAGCCTGCTCGTGCCAGGTACGAGCGCGAGCCCGCCAATGGTTGGAAAGCCTTTTGGGCTATTCATGAAACCCAGAGCGGATGTCGATCTGGCACTAACCCGCGAGCGGTCGGAGCGGTCGACGAATAATGCTGCCTGCCGCTTTGGAACGGTTTCTCGGATGGCCAAAGTCGCGTGCTCGTGCTGTTTGGTGCCGATCAAACGTACGAGCCTGGCAACGTAGATTTCTGTTTCCTGAGGGAGTGGTCGCCCCGTTGCAAGATATGCCTCGTAGCGCTTTGGACCGGCGTTGTAAGCTGCGAGAAAGCCCTCAGATCCAAATCGGTCGAGCATCTCGCGAAGGTAGGCCGTGCCTGCAAGAATGTTGTCGTGGAGGTCAAAGGGATCGACACCGAGATCGTAGCGAGTCCTTAGCTCGACCCAAGTCTGTGGCATGATTTGCATGAGGCCCAACGCGCCCCGGGAGGAAACGGCGCCCACATTGCCGCTGCTCTCGACTTGCAGCATGGCACGAATCCAGTGCTCCGGAAGTGCAAATCGTCGAGAAGCTTCAATCAAGAAGGCAGCGTATAAATCGGTATGCGGAGAGCTCAGAGAGCGCGCGCCGAGCGCCAGTATTGGCGCCTCCGCCAAGGCGTTCGACGGCAACTGAAGAGCCAGCACGACTCCCATCAGCCAGACTGCCATTGCATGAATTAAAGCGCAGGTACTTGCGCTCGAGCACGCTGTGGGTTGCAGGTCCGGCCGCTCAGCGTGAGGCCCTCGGTGACAGGCACCGAGAAGCGCGATGATTTTCAGAAATCTGGCCGAGACGGAGCAGGAGTGTTGTGATCCATCGACCAGCGAAACTACATATCCATGAAGTGGGCGGAGCAAGATCAGTCTCCCTCTGTCCAAACCGGCAGGGCTCGTCCGATGACCGCCGATGCTGGAATTGGCCCGAAGTAACGCCCATCGAACGAGTCGGCCGACTGCCAGTTCATGAGAAAAACTTCACCTGACGCTATGAGGCGGCATCCGAGCCATACCGGCAGTGGCCGGCCGCGTGCATCGCGCTCCCGCGCCAGTCCCATTTCGATGCTATCGACGGAGATGGTGCGGCCATTTCTGCAAACGGTTTGTCCTGGCAACGCCAGGACGCGCTTGAGCATGGGAACACCGATCGGCAGATACCCATTCAAGTCCAGGAAGCTGGCAAGTGGCTCGGGCGGCCGAACTGCCACAAGCTCAGTGACAGTCAATTGCCCGGCTGGCTGTAGACGATAAAGGCCGATCGGGACGCTGTCCGAAGAGTTCCAGATGTATGATGGCGTCGCCTCTCTGTCGGACGACAGCAAGAGAGTTATCGATCCGCAGATCGCCAGAACAATCGTCAGCCGTCTCATCAGAGCCCTCGCTTTCGACGGCGTAGCCAGGCCTGATGGCGCGCTTGAGTGTAGGTTCGCGGGGTTTCGCTGACCGAAAGACGGTTATGAACATGATGCCAGTAATCCGGCGCAGCATCGGCGGGATTGATCCCAAGTGCCTCCACTGCATCAATCAATTGCAGTGCCCGCTCGACTTTTGCCCATCCTGACAATCGCAGCAGGCTCTCTCCGCCAGGAATGACCCAGGGGATCGTTGAGTATCGCTGCCGAGACGAGGCGGCGCGCAAAATGTCGATGCGGGACAGCACGGTTCCAAAATCATTGGATGTCCAGCGCACGAAAGCGAAAATGCTTCCGGTCGCAAATGAAAGAACGCGCCGGTGTCGGTCAATGATCTTCTCCGATATGGGCCGACCGAAGCGAATGCGATTCTCGATCCGCCCTTTAAGCCACAAGAGTTCAACTGTTGTGAGATCGCTCATCCGACGGCTCCTTTGTTTGGAGACGTCTTTAGGCCGCGCTTAGCCGCGGTTATTTTTCGGAATAGGCCAACAACGAGGATGGCAGCGGCGAAACCGTTGTGGTGAACCGTCGTAAGGCGTCGCTCGGAAAGCCCTGCGACCGTCACCTGGCTCATCGCAGACAAATGGCTCTGACTTGTTAGAAAGGATCCGAAGGATTCCAGGTTAGCAGAGTTACGGGCGCGAAAAGCGACTGCACAGCAGAAGGTTAGCAGTAATCTACGTCCCCGATAGCACGAAGGTCCGGTCCCCGATGGCACGAAAGTTCTGGGCCCTGATAGCACGATGCAATTCACAGGTTTTCCCCCGACTGAGAGATGCGCCCGCGCCTTTGCAGCCGTTCAGCATTGGGACGGACCTGAAGTGGCGCGAAGCTCAATCGCTCCGCACCGTCATTGTCACGCGTGATGACGAGCCGATATCCGGGCAGAGTCTGACGATGGACAATTTGGCGTAGGTCGTAGGCAAAGTGTTTGAGCGGGGATAGGCTGCCCGACTTGGCATGAAGGTGGACGAAATCAAAGCTCCAGCCGCCTGCTTGACGACCGCCATGTTTGCGCACGAGGCGATAGAGCCAGCGCTCAAATCCGCCTGTCAGATCGAAATAGGCGCGGTCGATCGTCAACACCAGCGCTTCATCCAGAACAGCAGTGTAGAACCAATCCGGCAAGATCAGCTCGATTCCGTAGGCGCGGCCGTGCAAATCGGCTGTCTCGCGCCATTCATTGATCCAGGAGAAGCGATGCCGTCGGCGCTCGGTCGGCTGGCGGATCGAGGTCAGGACCGTTGTTGATTGTAGGCGGTCGAGTGCAGCCTTGAGGCGCTCATAATCGCGCACGCTGGTGCCGCGGCCTGCAAAGGTCAGGATCTCATAGGGGGTGGCCGCCATCAACCTGGACGTTTTCAGGCCGGCGTCGCGAGCCTCGACAATCTGCGAAGCGGCCCAGATCAGAACGTCCGCATCCCAAATCGTCGCCATGCCGTGTTCCGGCACAGCCTCCACGCGAATCGTGATTGTCCCAGCGCGGAAGTCGATCGGCACAACTCGTTTCGATTTTGCCAGCGAGAAGAACGGATAGGCCATCAAGTCTTGCGCGTCGCGCGGGGCCAGATCGCGACGCAATGAGCGAAAGAGATCGAGTTGACCGCGCTCCGAATGACGTCGCCCATGGTCAGAGGATTTGCTGTCCGACATGGGTCAGCGCCGCTCCTTGCCCGCATACGGAATTGGTGTGTGGCGCTTTGCGGGCAGGACCGTGCCTATGCCTGGATCGCTGGTCGATTTCTTGGCTCCGCGATCCACCCACGCTTTTAGGTCGTCGATCGCATAAACAACGCGACCGCCGAGCTTGCGGTAGGTCGGCCCCGTGCCATAGGTGCGATGCTTTTCCAGAGTTCGGCCGGATAGGCCGAGAAATCGCGCCGCTTCGGGGGTGCGCAAGTATCGCGGCGGCAAGCCGGCGGTCGGATCGGACATTCGAGAAGCTCCGTGCTCGTCTGGAGGGCGAGCGAGTCTGATCGCGCGCCGACGAGCAGCATGGCGGAGTAGAAGCGCTTAGAGGGATGCCGAAGTTACAGGTGTATTTTTCGGCACCCCTACTCGGTTCCTTCCCATATGACAGCAGAGCACCATTGGTCGGTCCCACACATCAGCCGAAACGGGTCGCGCATAATAGTCCCACGCCTTTTGTGGGTTTAGAGGGCGCCGGAATTGTTCGCGGCCCGAATCACAGTTGGAGGAGTGACGGGTAACTCGTCGATCTGACCATCGAAGGCGCGCCACCAACGTCAATCCTTCGCGATGTAGGAAAAATGAAAGATAGGTTTTGGTTGACGGCTTGATTGCGCGCCACAGACGGTAAGGGGCGCCTGCGCCGATCTCGAAATCTGCAACGAGCGGCAGTTTGACTAAATAGTGGCACGGACTTGCCGTGCTGTTTCAGAAGACAGACATCTATCCACTCGATGAATGTGGGCCATCAAAACTATTGATTTTTCCTGATTTTAGAAATGAGAGATAAACAGTCTCGGCTTGGAGTACTTAAGGTCGATCGGGATGGGCTGTCATCTTCCCTTGGATCTGCAGCGAGCATCGGCCGAGGCGCAAGCCCAACGCAATCGCCTTCTTCGCAGGACGACGTGCCCCTGATCGTGCCATCCGGCACATTCCTCTTGGTCGTGTCAGCGGCTATTTTCGATAAACACAAGTATAGGTTTGCCTCACCTCTCCGTATCGATATTGCTCAGCTGCTTGCAACTTGGCGACCGTTTGGCTGCTTCGGCTCCGCAAGGAAGAGGTCGCTGCCGATTGCCGCTCCAGTGCTGCGGTTTTGCAAATGGATAGAACTCGTGGCAGCTGAATCGTTTCGGAACATTGCATAGGCTATCTTAACGACCGGGTACAAATGGATGCCACACGCCATGCAAATCTGCCCTCTGCAACACTGCACGATCGTACGTATCGCCTTATGGGGTGTGCGCGCTTGGGCCGGACCGAACTCAGGCAGGGCTCACGGAGCAGAAGAATCAAGGCCTGATCCCATCTATTTCATCTGACTTTCTCGCCGGATGAACTCCCCCTCCTGGATAGATGGACACAGTTGAAACGCATCTCGAGCGCATTACTGGTGCTGCTTCTTTCGATCGGATGAAGGGTTCCGGACGGTCGCTCTGTCTGTCCAAGATAGAAATGTGGAATGATGAGCCAGGACATAAACAATTCGCCTGCAGTGTGCTTCCTTCTGGGTCTTCCCCGCTCGGGGACGACGCTGCTGGCGCATTTGCTTCAACGGCACCCGGCTATTATGGCTCCGCCTGAGCCCTGGCTGATGTTGGCACTTGAGGCGTTTGGTCGGGTCGACCACTGTCATCCGGCCGGGGCGTCACTGGTTCAGGCCGCAAACTCGGAATTCCTAGACCGAATAGATCGAACGAGCGCCACTCGTGCTTTTGCCGATGCAGTTTATGGTCAGTATTTGGCAGCCGCCGGCAAGCGCACGCTGATAGACAAGACTCCGCGCTATTGGATGCTGCTCGATTTTTTGGATTCCCTCTATCCGGATGCGCCGCGAATTGTTCTGATGCGCAATCCCTATGCCATTGCCGCTTCACTGAAATCGACGTGGGGCGTCCCGCTTCTGTCGGCAAGTTCTCCGTCCGCGGTCGCAGCGTGTCTCGCCGATATCGTTTTGGGACGGCCTACGCCCGCGATCGCATCTTCTATTGCCGATCTCGTCCTGGGTCTGCCCGCGCTTGCGGCGTACCGCAGTCGGTCTCACACGCAGGTGGTGCAGTACGAACTCCTCGTGGCGCATCCTGACGAGGAAATCCGGCGCGTGCTTGCCGGCCTTGGTTACGCTCTGGCCGAGATGTCATCGGCACCGTTGGAGCAAACGGACTATCTACGGTCCAGCACTTTCGGAGATCGAAAGATCCTAGAGAAAAAAAACATTGACGATCGCTCAGTCCAGATTTGGCAAACCGAATTGAGCATCGAAGAAATGCAGGTAGTGACCGATCTAGTCGGGGTCCAGCTTTTGATCGAGCTCGGCTATGAGCAGGACCTTCGGTTAGCAGAACAAGCCGGCGTTGTAGATAAGGGCCCGGCGGTCACCGAAAGCTATCGCCAGTTGTTTCAAAGCTGCTGGGATTTCGTCAAGAGCAAGACAGGAGAGTCATTTGACACTGCAGCTAGCGGCGCCGAGCTAAACAGCATTGGCCAGCAAGCTGGAGAGAACTTACCCTTGGCTTTCGGCCCCTCGATACTTCTGCAAGCGCAACGTCTGGCCGAATCCAAGAGGGAGGAGAATTTGCGGGTCGCAAATTCAATTGCCGCGCAGTTGACTGAAGCGCTCACGGCCTCGAGGGCCGCTCTGCCAGGAGGCCATTCGTGACGCGTGATGAAGTTGAGAGGCAAGTTCGTGCGCTTGAGCAGACCTCTTGATTTCGGAAGCCACTCGAGGCGCAGCTTCAGCCCTCATGCGCAAGCAACATGAAAGCGGAGAACGACAAATTGCGGCATTTGACGCATAGATGGCCGAGATATCCAGCACAGATCAGAACAATTGCTAAGCTCCTCTCGTCAGAATTTGGTGTTCTCCGGGCGCCCGCGCCATGCACAGGCCGTCCTTCCATACTTGCACTCGCGAAATTCAGGGAAACGCAGCAGCGGCAACGTCATCGAGCATCGGAAGTCTTGACCTCGGCAGCCTTACACAACCCCAAACTGGCCACCGTGGCGTCAGAGTAGACGTTCGCATACTCAAGTTAGAGGAACCCGGTGTGGCGACAGGCAGCCGACATCTCTACAGAGCTCCCCAAGACTTATGTCATAGCTCGGTCACGACGGCGCGATGGAGTACCTTCAAAGGTGGGCGAACAATCTTCAACACCTTTTTTCTATTTCCTCCGAGATGAAGGACGAAGCAATGCGCGATAGCCGCTGCGCATCAGCGCCAATCCGGCCTGAACCAGGCGGATAACTCGGCTTCGCAGCTCGTGGGTTTTCCAGGCCCGCTCAGAGATGCGTCGTTGGCCAAATAGCACCTCTGCGATGGCACGATAGCTGGCGCCGTCCATGTGCCCATCAAGGGCGCGCAGGCTCAAGGCCAATCGCTCACGCTGTTGTGCCGATATTTGGTGAAGCGGAGGTGCTGGCAGACGGCCCGTGATTGCACGCCAGAATTGACTTGAGGCGTGGGCGCGGATCTCGAAGTCCGCGTGCTCCAACGGCAGTTCGATTGCATAAGCGGCATCGAACCGCGGCGCCTGTTTCAGCCACAAGTGATGCTGGGTTCCGTCAATGCGCAATACAGCATGCCAACCATCATCTGCGCGTCTGATGCTGTTCGATGCAAGATCGGCAAGCAGCCGAGCGATAACGCCGTCCGAATCGGCCGCGCTTTCAACGATCGGTAGCACTGCTGGCATAGCCTCTGGCGCCCAGAAGATGGTCTGCTCGTGAAAAGACCTCTGCGGGTCATGGGCGAAAGCAGAGGCCCCATCTCCTCCGAAACTCAGGAGTCACTTGCCCGTTTTTCGAGAGCGTGTCTCGGTAGTCAGCCTGATATTCGGGATTGCGACGCAGGCTTTCCCAAGCGAAATCCGACATCTCGCCGGCCGTGACGCTCTGATACGACTGAGGTGAGCGCCAGTCGAATTTAGACACTGCTGTGATCTCCCGCCAAAACAAAATTGCGGCGCGGTGTCTATAAAGCCCTGGGTTGTTGCGGAAGTCCCTAATTGTGCATCACACGTGATGCACATATTCGATCACGCCATCAACGAGAGAAATTATTTTATCGGGCGCAACCCAGACGATAGATTTTTGCTATTCGGGATCGCCAATGCGAAGTAACTGGCCGTAGCCGTGGTCAGCTATCCATTTTGCGCGAGCCAAATGGCTGTCGTATGCATTGCGAGCGCGGACGGGCTCGCATTCAGGATCAAGATGCAACACGATCCGCACGACTTCTTCCCAGTCGGCGCCATCCGCCTCAGCATCGAGGAGGCGCCAATACGTCACCAGATGCTGCTCGTCGTACGTCGTCAGCACCGACTCATTCGGCACGACGTCCGCGATCTCTGGATCTAACGCCAGTTTTTTCATGTAGGCTCATGCGGTGAGTGCGCTATCTTCGTTGACGAACTTACCGCAATAGGGCGGCTATAGCCAGTGGTTTGGTGGTCTGCCTAATGGCTGCTTTAGCGCATGAAAGCTCGTGCGCTTGTGGCCTGGAATGTACGAAGGATCCGTGTGGGTCTCGGTATTCCGCAGGAGCAATTGGCTTACGATGCGGGGATTGACCGCTCATACATGGGCGGCGTTGAGCGGCAAAAGGAGAACCCAACAATTGATCTTCTCGATCGGATCGCTCAAACGCTAGGTGTTCATTTATCTGAATTCTTTGTTCAACCGCCGAAAGGAGCGACGTCTCAAAAGACATTGCGCAAAGGTCGCAAGCCGACACGTTCACGTCACAAAAAGAAGTAGGCACTGCTCGCATAAATTCGCGCGGAAAACATAGAAATTTGACCGAAACTTTGAATGGCTGCGGGAGTGTCGTAGGACGGTGCAGTCTCGGAAATAGGTCGTTGGCGCGCCCCTCCACGAAAGCGTTGGTGCCTCGCGGGGGTCAGGCAAACTCGCAGCGTCACTTCAACCATCGACTGAAACGGCTTAGGCGAGACATTCGTTGTCAGGCTGGACCACGAGTCAAATACATAGAACAGACCTATCAATAGGGTATCGCTATCGATCTTCATCGGCCATGGCAATTCGCTCCCACGCCATGGAAAGTCGCTGCAGAACTCCGGCGCGGCGAGCGAATGCGCGCGCAAAATCGAGCATGAGGAGATCGTCGAGCTTATTAGCCCGATTTACAAGCTCGGCGCCTGCCCCCATGGCCGATCACGTGCGCTGTTACAATCCGGTCCGGTCTGCTGTCTGCAATCTCCGATTGTCAGAACGTTTAGAACGATCGACCTAAACGCGACCTATCGGTTCAGACCGAGCCGCCGAAGCCGATAGTCGAGTTGAGCTCGGCTGATCCTGAGCGCGCGTGCGGCAGCCGAGACGTTGCCGCCGGCCCGCGCCAGAGCCGCCCCATACGTGGCACGTTCAACATCCGCAAAGGACGCGCCGGGATCGGCTGATGGCGCAGCAGGCGCCTCAGGCTGCGCACCGTCTGCGTGGAGCGGCACCCGTCCGAGCCGTCCCTCGCTCGTGAGCTGGATCGAGAACGGTGGCAGCAGCTCGGAGCCGCTGAAGAGATGGCCGAGGTCGATCACACCGCGATCGTCGGCATAGACCACGCCGCGCTCGATCAGGTTCTGCAATTCGCGGATGTTGCCGGGATAATTGTACTTGAGCAGCGCATCGGTTGCGCGCCGGCTGAAGCCGGTGAGACGCCGGCTATGTCGCGCGCAGTAGACGTTGAGGAAATGCGCCATCAGGAGCGGAATGTCGTCGCGCCGGTCGCGCAGCGGCGGGATCGCGATCGGAAACACGCAGAGGCGGAAATAAAGATCCTGCCGGAAGCGGCCAGCCGCGACTTCTGCCCTGAGATCGACATTGGACGCCGCGACCACTCGCACATCGAGAGAGATGGTCTTGATGCCGCCGACGCGCTCGATCTTGCGTTCCTGCAGCGCGCGCAACACTTTGCCCTGCGCCGAATAAGTCAGCGAAGCGATCTCGTCCAGGAACAGCGTGCCGCGCGAGGCGCGCTCGAAATAGCCCGCGCGTGAAGCGATGGCGCCGGTGAAGGCTCCTTTCTCGACGCCGAACAATTCGGATTCGACGAGCTGCTCCGGGATCGCGGCGCAGTTGATGGCGACGAAGGGACCGGCACTGCGCCGGCTCATCGCGTGCAACTGACTGGAGAACAGCTCCTTGCCGACGCCGGACTCGCCGACGAATAGCACGGTCGCATCGGTGGCGGCGACCCGTTCGAGCTGGCGCCGCGTGCGAACGAAGGCCGCGGACACACCAACAGCGACATCGCTCTTGGCATCGACTTCCGCAAGCGCCGCCTGTTTGGCAACGGGGAGCTTGGTCGCGAGGTGAAGCGGGCGACTCTTCCATTCCAGACCAAAATATTGCCGCTCCGGCGCGTCGCTCCAGGCGTCGGCGTGCTGACCGATGATCACGCAGCGCGGCGCGCCCATGGCAGCGCATTCGACCTCGCGAAAGATAACGGGCCTGCCGAACAGCTCTGTGGTGTAACCGGAGGGATAACCCACTTGGAGCCAGCACACCGGCTCGGTGGCAAGCCCGTAGCTCGCAACATGCTCGGCAGCTTCCGATGAATCGTCCCAGTAGAACTCGCCGAAATAGGTGCCCTTGTCGCGGTCGAACTCGAAGTGCCGCGTCGTGACCTTGACGAAGCCTTCCAGCGTGTGCACCCGCGGTCCGGCGGCCAGCGCGTGCGTCAGGTCTTCATGCGGAAAGCGCTTCTGGATCAGCGCGGCATCGCGCGCGCCCTGCATGTAGCCGACGCGCATGAAGATCGCCTTGGCAGTCTCCATGCCGAAGGCGTCGATGATCTCGGCGCGCAGACGTCCCAGCACCTGCGATTGCATCAACACCATGCGCTGGTCGTTGAGCCAGATGCGACCATCGCCAAGCGCGAAATGCAGGGACTCCGCGAGGTCATCGAAGGTCGGCGGAGCGCTGGTGTGAAGCTCGCTGCTCGCGCCGCGACTGAGAATTTGCGCCGAGCGGCGCGACGCCTCGGCGAGCGAAATCAGGGACTCCTTGTCGGGCATGCCGGCCTTCGATTTCACTAAATCATGAAATCGAGCTTAGAGGGTTTTCACGATTTCACAAAGTGATTTGAGCGAGGGCGCGGGCCGCGATGCGCCCTCGTCGGCTCGTCATCGACCTCATCTATTTGAAATAATTTGATAATTATTCACATCCAGAGCCTTCGCCGGTGATCAGAACCCGCGTGGCACCGGCCTTGCTATTCCCCCGGATTAAGGGAGGACAACGAAAACAAGAGGGCTGGCCCCGCAGTCCCGAGCACCACGGATGGTGCTCATCTGCGTCCGGGTCACGACGACGCATCGCCGACGTGCGCTCTTGCGACTGTTTCCCTCCCCCATGCCGCAGGC
The DNA here is from genome assembly GCF_030160715.1 of Bradyrhizobium iriomotense. Classification (GTDB taxonomy): domain Bacteria; phylum Pseudomonadota; class Alphaproteobacteria; order Rhizobiales; family Xanthobacteraceae; genus Bradyrhizobium; species Bradyrhizobium iriomotense. The sequence continues at coordinate 71,168 of NZ_BSOW01000027.1, read as the reverse complement.
ATCGCGCCGTGCGGATCTGCAACGACAGCCCGCGCTGGCGGGACACTGGAGGATACTTTGATGAACACGCAGACCCACAATTTCATCGCCATCGAGCGATGGCAGGGCAAGGCATTCCTTGGCGAATGGTCGGCGACCAGCGGCGGCGTGACCGATGTCAGCGATCCCGCGACACGCGCTGTGCTCGGCACGGTCGGCATCGGCAATGGCTCTGACATCGCGAAGGCCGCATCAGAGGCGCGGCTCGCACAGCCGGCCTGGGCAGCCAGGCTGCCTCAAGAGCGCGCTGCAATCCTCAACAAGGCGGCCGACCTCCTCGAGCGCAATGCCGAGGAGCTGATCGGCTGGATAATACGCGAGAGCGGGTCGATCCAGCCGAAGGCGGCAATCGAGATCGAGCACGGCGCCGGCTTCGTGCGTCATGCCGCCGCCGTTGCGCTCGAGCCGAACGGAATCCTGCTGCCGTCGATGGAGCCGGGCCGCTCGAACACAGCCCGACGCGTACCGCACGGTGTCGTCGGCGTGATTTCGCCATTCAATTTCCCGCTGGTGCTCTCGATCCGCGCCATCGCGGCCGCGCTCGCGGTCGGCAATGCGGTCATCCACAAGCCAGATCCGCGCACGGCTGTGTCGGGCGGCATCATCATCGCGCGCATCTTCGAGGAAGCCAGCCTGCCGCGCGGCGTGCTGCAGGTCGTGCCCGGCGGCGCGGACGCGGGCGAAGCCATGTGCGCCGATCCCAACATCGCGATGATCTCGTTCACCGGCTCGGCCGCAGGCGGCAGCAAGGTCGGCGAGGTCGCCGGCCGCAACCTGAAAAAAGTTCAGCTCGAGCTCGGCGGCAAGAATTCGTTGATTGTGCTCGACGATTCCAATCTCGATATCGCAGCGTCCAACGCTGCCTGGGGGGCATTCCTGCACCAGGGGCAGATCTGCATGTCGACCGGTCTCGTGCTGGCGCAGAAGAAAATCGCCGAAGGGCTGGCAAGCCGCATCGCAGAGAAGGCGCGGCATCTGCCGGCCGGCGATCCCTCGTCCGGCCGTGTTGCGCTCGGACCGATCATCAGCGACGCACAGGTCGCGAAGATCCAGTCCATCGTCGACGATGCGGTGGCCAAGGGCGCGCGGCTGCTCGCCGGCGGCGTGCATGACGGCCGCTATTATCAGGCGACGGTGCTGGCCGACGTGAAGCCCGGCATGCTTGCCTTCGAGGAGGAGATCTTCGGCCCGGTCGCCTGCCTCGCCAGCTTCGAGACCGACGATGAAGCGGTCGCGCTCGCCAATCGCTCCGACTACGGGCTTGCCGCCGGCGTCATCTCCGGCTCGATCGCGCGCGCCCGCGCGGTCGGCGAGCGCTTGAACGTGGGCCAGCTCCACATCAACGACCAGACGGTGAACGGCGGTCCGTTCGCGCCCTTCGGCGGCCGCGGCCGCTCCGGCAATGGCAGCCGCGTCAGCGGCCCCGCCATCTGGGAGGAGTTTACACAGTGGGTCTGGACCTCCGAGAAGCCGCAGGCAACGCCCTACCCGTTCTGATCTTCCGCATGGCGTCCGGCGCGCACTGCGCCGGATGCCCACGCTCCCAATCCCCTTATTCCCTGTCCGGAGATCCACAAATGAAGATCCGTGCCGCCATCGCCCGCGAAAAGGGCGCGCCGCTCAGCCTCGAAAGCGTCGACCTTGAAAATCCACGCGCTAACGAAATCCTGGTCAAGGTGGCCGCGACCGGCGTCTGCCATACCGATCTCGTCGTGCGCGACGGCATGCTGCCGACGCCGCTGCCTGTCGTGCTCGGCCATGAAGGCGCTGGCCTCGTCGAAGCCGTCGGCGCGGCGATCACCAAGGTGAAGCCGGGCGATCATGTGGTGATGACGTTCAATTCCTGCGGCGCCTGTCCGAGCTGCCGCGATCACGCGACCACCTATTGCCACGAATTCTTCCCGCGCAATTTCTTCGCGACTCGCGTCGACGGCAGCAGCGGCCTTTCCAGGGACGGCGAGCGCATCAACGGCAACTTCTTCGGCCAGTCCTCCTTCGCAACCCACGCGCTCTGCCATGAAGCCAATGTCGTGAAGGTGCCGAGCGATGCGCCGCTCGAGCTGTTGGGACCGCTGGCCTGCGGCGTGCAGACGGGCGCCGGCGCGGTCCTGAACGCCTTGCGCGTTTCGCCCGGAAAATCCTTTGCCGTGTTCGGCGCGGGCTCGGTCGGCCTGTCCGCCCTGATGGCCGCGGTCGTCGTCGGCGCGACCACGATCATCGCGGTCGACACCAAGCCTTCGCGGCTGAGCGTCGCCAAGGCGCTTGGCGCGACGCACACGATCGATCCGACCAAGGTCAATCCGGTCGAAGAGATCATGCGGACCACCGGCAGCGGGCTGAATTTCGTGCTTGACACGACCGGCCTTCCCGCCGTGATCCGCAGCGCGGTGGAAAGCCTCGGCCCGCGCGGCGCCTGCGGCATCCTGGGGGCTTCGGGACCCGATGCCGAGATCGTCCTCAACGAAACCCACTTCATGAGCGGCGGCCGTCGCCTGATCGGCATCGTCGAAGGCGAGTCCAATCCGGACATTTTCATTCCGATGCTGATCGATCTCTACCGGCAGGGGCGCTTCCCCTTCGACAAGCTCGTGAAGTTCTACGCGCTCGACGAGATCAACAAGGCCATCCGCGCCTCGGAAACCGGCGAGGTCATCAAACCGATCGTGCGAATGACCTGAGACAGATGCGAACGAACAGCAATCAAGCAGACAACATGAGGAGGAAACCATGACCACACGACGTCAATTCCTGAAGAGAACGGCCGCCGGTGCAGCGGGCCTGAGCCTCAGCGGGCTCAACCGGCGCGCATTTGCAGCCGCTGACGATGTCATTCGGATCACGCCGAGATAGGCGCGCCGTACGGCCGGATCGGCCATCGCCGCAGCCGAATCGCCCTCGGCAATGACGGTCCCGGCGTTCATGCAGACCAGCCGGTCGATCATATCGAGCAGCGCGTGTAGGATGTGCTCGATCCAGACGATGGTCATGCCCGATCCTTTAAGCGTGACGGGCTCTCCTGCAACCAATCTGTCGGGAGGCAGCGTCAGGCCGTCGCCATCGCACGCGCGTTGATGAGCGATCCGAAGCTGCTGCTGCTCGACGAAGTCTCGCTCGGCCTTTCACCAGCAGCCATCGAGGGACTCTACGCCAATCTGGCGGCGTTGAAGGCAGAACGGGATATCGCGATCGTTCTTGTCGAGCAGGATCTCGACCATGCGGTTCCGACCGGCTGATCTGCATGCTCGAAGGGTGCGTCGAGCTTCAGGGGTGTGTTTCGGCGTGGGGTCTCGACCCTAATCGGCGTGGGGGCCGACTAATCAGATTCAATGCAATCAATGACTTGATGGGGTCCCGAAGACACCGATGGGGGTCATTTTTCGATCAGCATTCACACACTGTAGTCACCCTGTTCGAGCTCGCAAGGACACTGGTGCCTAGTTTACCCGAAAGGAATCTTGCAAAGCGCCTCCCAAAACAGCAAAGCGAATTGAGAGGAACCAGTCGATTGTGATTGATCCGTCCGTCTTGACGACGTCTTTCTGCCGGCGTCAAAGAACGCCCCGCCCGATCGGATCGGGCGGGGCGTTGCGGGAGCGAGGCTTACTCGCCGGTTTTGCGCGGCCGTGACCAGAGGAGCGTGTAGCCTTCGCCGGCTTCATCGTCGAACAGGTTCGCGTAGATGGGCGCGTTGAACGAAGGATCATCGAGCTTGAGCGAGAGGTAGTCGCGGCCTTCCTCGGAGCGCTTGGACCAGGCTGCCCCGATTTCCGCCCGGCCCACATAGACGCGGTGGCTGGGCGCGTTCTCGTTTGAGCGGTTGGCCTCGGGGACGATGCGGACGCCCCTGGCCTGCAGACTCAGCGTGACGATCTCACCCTGGAAATCGTTGCCGACCTTTTTGAACGAACCGATGCTAGCCATGTCAATTCTCCTTGAGTTGTTTCGAGCCCCGCGACCACCGCGGCCTCGATGGCGATCTGAGAGCCGAAGACGATCGGCGACGCACCCGCTTTCTCGCGGGCCGGAGCGCTAAGCGGAGGACGCCGACGGGAAGACTTTCTTGTCTCGCGAGGAATGGGCGTTAGCCCAGGGGAAGAAAGTCTCAACCGGCGGCGTTGCGGCTCAGACGATCGAGGCGCAGCCGGTCTTCGGCCAGATCAAGCCAACGAGGCAAGGTGCGTCCGAGCGCTGAACACAAACTTAAGCGGAAGACGTGGCAGAGCTCGACTTGCAATACAAGAAGGTGACCGGTTTCGAGGTAGAGAAAGAAAGAGCGTGCGGGAAACGGCGACATTGTCGCTAAGAAAAAGCCCCAACCGAGCCTCTCCCATTGACCCCGGACAGGGCCGAATGAGGCCGGCACAGCTGTGGTCTAGCGGAACGAAGAGCGCCGCCCTGTTCAGAAGCTTTTCAATGAGAGTCACGGGGACGCCCGAACGGAAAGCAATCCCAGATATAGCGGCCAAGCACTATTCCTTGTCAGTCCATCAGGGCCGGTTAAGGCAGACTTTGCTCGCCACTGCGCATTTGGCGATCGCGGCGAGCCGTTATTCCGCTCGAGGCTTAGTCGTTGACAAGATGACTCGTGAATTTTTTGAGCCGTTCCGGCAACGCACGGACCAGCCGGGTTGAGCCAGGGTCCGCCTCTTCGCCGCTCAGATCGAGGATTTGAGTATCTCCGGGGGAGACGCCCGCCGGGGGGCACGGTGCAATTTTCAACTGCTTTGCCGAGCGCGCTTGGTGTTTCTGGTCGTCTGGCCGGGCGCCGATTGGAATGAGGTAGACCGCCGTCGCGCGTGCCTTGCTGCTAACTCCCAAGGGCTCGCCCCGCCCGAGTAGATCGGGCGGGACGCTGGTCGAGCGAGGCTACTCGCCGGTCTTATGTAGCCCCGAGCCCGACGCTGCGAGACCTTGGATGAATGATGCTAGTCTGGCGTTCGATCAGGCGTATCGAGTGTTACACAACCACTCGCCGCGCGCGACACGCAGGTGCAGACTTTGCTGTTCCTCGCTCGCTCTTCACTGCTAAAGAACACGTCACGATGATCGACCTCAGCCGACGCCTCCAGGATCGGCAGCACGCAAAGACCGCATTCTCCGCGCCGGCAACCGAAGATCATGCCGACACCGGCATCTTCAAGCGCCTCCAGCATGGAGCGATGGGCAGGGACGTCAATTTCCAGGCCCAATCGGGGAACCCTGATCTTGAACGGGGCGGCCGCGAAGCCTCCGGTATTGCCGAACGACTCGTATCGGAGGTGCGTCGCGGGCCTGCCCGCTTGGTTCCAAAGCTCTTTGGCCGCCTCCAACATGCCGAACGGGCCACACACGTAGAGCTCGCCACGCGCGTCAAGTCGGGCGATCTCGCCGCCGATGTCGATCCGCTGCCCTTCTTCACCGACGAAAAGCTGAAGCCGCTCGCCGACGTAAGTGGTCAGCTCGTCCGCAAGAGCGAGGTCGCGACGGCTGCGCGCGGCATAGAGCAAGCGAAAATTCGCGTTAGCTTGGTGCAGTGCCAGCGCCATCGTGTAGATCGGCGTGATGCCGATGCCGCCGGCTAGTAGCAGGTAGTCCGGCCGGCCGTAGCTTAATTCGAAGCTGTTTCCCGGCTCGAAAATCGTGAGTCGCTCGCCCACCTTGAGGCGCCACATGCCCACAGACCCGCCCCGGCTCGACGCGAGCCGCTTGACGGCGATGCGATACAGTCCGTCGGCACAAGGTCCCAGCAATGAATAGCTGCGAAGCTGCGGCCGCCCATCAGTCGGCACAAGGACGTCGATGTGACTGCCAGGCGTTACCTTGCCCAACGAGCGGTCCGGCTCGATCTCGAAAAGACGGACGTCAGGAGTGAGATCGCTAGTGGCGCGAAGGCGTGCACTAATCCGTTCCATCGGCTTGGCCATGACTTTTCACTCACTCGGCCGCAACGTTCGCGGGTACGCGGGCCTGTTCGTCGGCCATCATTCCGTCAATCAGCCGCCGAGCCCAGAGCGCGCCCGCGTCAATGTTGAGATCGTAAAAGGGCGAACGCGGGTTCTTGTCGATGGCAGCCTGCTGCGCCTCCAACACTCGGTGATCCTGATCGTAGACGCCTGCCCCACCATTGACATGGGCGAGCTGGAGCTCGCTCGTCAGCTGCGCATCATCCTTCCGATAATTTCGGACGAAGTTCCAGAAATAATGGCAGGTCGTCTCAGTTTCCGGTGAGATCGCCGCCAAGAACGCGCCGCTGACGCCTTGCGAGCGGTCGCCTTGCGGTGCGCCTGTATTTGTCAGTGCCACGCCTACGTCGCCGACGACCACCGATGGCGCCTGGAAGGTCACGATCTGCCAGCGATCGACACGGCCCGGCCGTGCGAGCTGGCGGCCCCAGAACGGGGGCGGCTCGATATCGATCATCCAGCGCGTCATCGTCGCCGTGTTGCCCGTGTGGGTCACGTCGAAGGGCGAAGCCGTGATCGCCTCGTCGCCGATGCTGCCGGCGTGCACATAGGTCTCGTGCGTAAGGTCCATCAGGTTATCGATCACCAGGCGATAGTCGCATTTCAGCTGATAGAACGTGCCGCCCTCGCCGACCCATTGCTTACCGTCGTTCCAGTGAAAATCCGGTATTTTGGCAGGGTCTGCCAGCGCTGGATCGCCGGGCCACAGCCAGACCAGACGATGCCGCTCAGCCACCGGATAGGCGCGCACGCAGGCAGACGGATTGATCGTCTTCTGCGCGGGCATGTAAGAGCAGCGGCCGGCCGAATTGAAGACCAGCCCGTGATAGCCACACATGACGTCGTCGCCCTTGAGGTGTCCGAGCGATAACGGCAGCAGTCGGTGCCAACAGGCATCCTCCAGCGCCGCGACGACGCCATCAGTACGGCGGTAGAGCACGACGTTGTTGCCGCAAATGGTGCGGGCGGTTAGCTCGCGGGCGATCTCGTGAGACCAGGCCGTCGCATACCAGGCATTGAGCGGAAAGGGTTTGGGTGCGTTCATGGTGCAGCTATCTCCATGTTTTGGTTGCTGGTCGCGGACTTGCCGTCTTAACTCCCATTTTCGAGCAGATTGCGTTGGCAATAGTTATGGGACAATCGGACAGAGTTGATATCCCTTATCTACTCTTTCGATATGGTGGTTTGGTTTCCGCAAGGAGGATCGTAAGAAAGATGGCAAAGGATCGGGATCCGCTTGCGATTGATTTTGCCGCGATCCGTACCTTGCGCCTGGTGTCGGAACTCGGCTCGTTTTCGAAGGCCGCCGAAGCGCTCGGTACGAACCAATCGACGATCAGCTACACCATGGACCGGCTGCGCGCGGCGTTCCACGACAAGCTGTTCGTGCGCCAGCACGGCGGCATCGCGCCAACGCCTAGATGCGTCGAGATCGTTGAGTGTGCCAGCCGCCTGCTTGAGGGCTTCGAGGGCCTGATGCAGCCGGCGGATTTCGATCCCGCAAGCGCGTCCGGGCGGGTCACGATCGCCTGCAACTATTACGAACGCTCGATCATTCTGCCGCGCACCATCGCCGAGATCAGGCGCCGAGCGCCGCGCCTGATGCTGGAAATCAAGACGGCGCGCGCCAAGGGCATGGCGTTTCTCAAACGCGGCGAAACCGATCTTCTCGTTGGCCCCTACGAGGTGCAGGACGAGAGCTTCTATCATCGCCATCTACTGGACGACCACTATGTGTGCGTTATGCACCGCAACCATCTGCTCGCCGGCAGGAGGTTGCGCGTCGACGACTATGTCAAGGCGAACCACGCCGTCGTCACCTATGGAGGCACCTGGCGCTCAGGCTATCTCAGAGGGCTCGATGAACGCGGCCTGTCGCTCAACCAGGTGGTCACGGTGCCGAGCATCTCCGATCTGACCCACATTCTCCCCCGCACGGATCTGGTCTCGACGGTACCAAGCCGCATCGCTTCGAGCATCGCCAAATCCGTCGTAGCAACGTCGTGTCCTTTCCCCGAACCGTTTCAAGTCGGCATGACCTGGACGTCCCGGACGCATCATTCAGCCGCCCACCGGTGGCTGAGGCAACTCATGGCCCGAATTGCCGGCACTCTGCCGTACAAGGCGGCTCTTGCCGCGCCCTTCGGGCGCAGCCGCGGCAGCGTCAATGCCGGAGCTTGAATCTCTGGGACAGCCGGCATGCGACTGTCTCCTTCTCCTGCTGGATTCGCACCAACCTCCTTACCTTCACTAAACCGCCAGCTTGCCGACCGCCAATACGACCAGATCAGTCGAGAGGAGACGGCTCAGCTCCACGTGTTATCCGTCGCGCCGACCGAAACGAGACACTGCGGTGGCGGGTGCCTTGCTGTCAGCTTCGAGGAGCGCCGCGCCCGAGCAGATCGAGCGGGTAGGCGCGAAGCTTCTTTTGCGGACTTGCCCGGCTACGACAAAAGGAGCGTGTAGCCTTCGCCGTCATCGAACATGTTCGCGTAGTTAGAGAGCAGATACACTGCCTCCACCAAATGTGGTGTTTTTGGAAGATTTGACGCGAGGCTGGAGGTCTTTTGGGGTTCAAGAACTCGACTGCACCGTGGAGCTTGTGCGTTTGCCGATAGCGAATGTTGAGGCGACATCGGAGCCTGCCAAGCGGGGATGTCGTGCCATGCCGAACATAGTTGCGCGCAGCTCTGTATGAACGGCCGCAGCTCTCACTATCGATAGCACGAGCCAACCGTGGCCTATCGGCATTTACCCCACTAATCTTATAATTGAAGATCCAAGGGCAGTCGTAGCTGTGGCGTCAACTTACCCACGCGGTAGATGACAAACCGAATCGAAGTCATCGCTCGCACTTCAGCTCCTCCAGCCACGTTTCCTTTCATATGAATCTGACGTTGCCAGGGGGTATCAAGATGTTCACGAACATCCGAAAGGCAAACTCGTCTTTCATCATGGAGCTTTCCCTTAGCATAATCTCCTCGTCCGACTTTTCGCCTGTCTGCTTGAAGAAAAGCGCCCCGCCCGATCGGATCGGGCGGGGCGTTGCGGGAGCGAGGCTTACTCGCCGGTTTTGCGCGGCCGTGACCAGAGGAGCGTGTAGCCTTCGCCGGCTTCATCGTCGAACAGGTTCGCGTAGATGGGCGCGTTGAACGAAGGATCATCGAGCTTGAGCGAGAGGTAGTCGCGGCCTTCCTCGGAGCGCTTGGACCAGGCTGCCCCGATCCGCCCGGCCCACATAGACGCGGTGGCTGGGCGCGTTCTCGTTTGAGCGGTTGGCCTCGGGGACGATGCGGACGCCCCTGGCCTGCAGACTCAGCGTGACGATCTCACCCTGGAAATCGTTGCCGACCTTTTTGAACGAACCGATGCTAGCCATGTCAATTCTCCTTGAGTTGTTTCGAGCCCCGCGACCACCGCGGCCTCGATGGCGATCTGAGAGCCGAAGACGATCGGCGACGCACCCGCTTTCTCGCGGGCCGGAGCGCTAAGCGGAGGACGCCGACGGGAAGACTTTCTTGTCTCGCGAGGAATGGGCGTTAGCCCAGGGGAAGAAAGTCTCAACCGGCGGCGTTGCGGCTCAGACGATCGAGGCGCAGCCGGTCTTCGGCCAGATCAAGCCAACGAGGCAAGGTGCGTCCGAGCGCTGAACACAAACTTAAGCGGAAGACGTGGCAGAGCTCGACTTGCAATACAAGAAGGCGAGCGGAGTGTACCGGTCGATTTCCTCATGTGACGTCAAAGAAACCGTCCTTGTCATAATGAGAATTGCCGATGCTGAGCACACACGGATTAAGCTGCCCTGCTAGGTCCAATTGCCGTTCGGCCGTCTCAAGCGCATCGGCCGCATCTGCCAATGCTTCATCGATCTTCTCGTGCTGCGCGAGAGCAGCGAATATGGGATCGGGTTTGAAAGCTCGCGTCAGATCCTCAGGGCATCTGAGCGCTTCGAGCGACAAGCGCCACCGCAAATCATCCCGCGAGAAGCTGCAAGATTGGTGAGCCCCCGCCTCTGCAGATCGCTCAGTCGAGCGGGCGCTACAAAATGCCGAGTCCACGCCCGCGCGATCGCGTGAGGTGTCCGGATGGAGCCTGGACGCTGGGCTACGCGTTTGAGGTGAACGAATCGAAGCTTCTACCCGGTCCCTCTGCCCACTATCTGCACCTCTGGAACCGCCCGGCACTAAAGCCGCGGAGGGGCCCAAGATCTGTCCGGCACGGAGAGAACGTGAACGCGATCAATATCCCGAATCAGGAGTGCTCATGACCGCGTCATCATCCACAAGATCGGCAAGATCGGCAAGATCGGCAAGATCGGCAAGATCGGCAAGATCGGCAAGATCGGCAAGATCGGCAAGATCGGCAAGACAAAGCGCGGGAGCAAAGCTCGTGCCGTTTTCATTCGCCCCCATCTGGACATGCGCGAAGGGCTGAGGGATGGATACCTTTCCGAATTCATAGAAAGTAATTGTGAATGCCTTGGCGGGCAATGGAAACCCAAGATCTTCCGGCAGTTATCGGCATTGCCGACCGAGTGCACCTAAATTACCCCGAGGAGGAGGCGGTATTTGCGGAGCGACAGCACCTCTATCCCGGCGGTTGCTTTGTCCTTCATGCTGGGCCGGCGGAAATCACCGGCTACATCGTCAGCCATCCCTGGCACTTCAAGCAGCCACCGGTGCTCAATGTCCTATTGGAACGGCTGCCAGACCCTGCGTCCACTTTCTATGTGCACGATATCGCGCTGTTGCCCGAGACGCGCGGCAATGGCGTGGCTTCGGATGTGGTGCGCAAACTTATCACCCACGCAAAAGAAGCGGGCTTTCCTAACATCTCACTGGTGGCCGTAAATGACTCAACGGCGTTCTGGGAGAGGCATGGCTTCCGCACCCTTGAAGACGACGCCCTCAACAAGAAGCTCGCTACCTACGACGAACACGCAAGGTACATGGTCCTTGGTCTAAGAAAACGCCGTCAGTTCACCTAACTAATTGATCTATCGTACGTTTTCGTTGGCGATGCAATGGTATGGATCTTAAGTCCGGCCGCGCATTCAGCTCGCGTCGAGGGAACGCAATCTCAGACCTAGCGGCCAGAGGCTATTCCTCAGGCGCTGCGTCGGTCAGAACCGGTTGAGGCAGAATTGGTCGTCCTGGCCGGCTCGCCACCTGGCCCGATAAAGAAGTGATCTGCATCCAAGCTTTCCCGGCGATGAAGATTGCGCCGACGCATGCCAAGGCCTCACACCAGAACGGCGACGGCACGCTGATCTGCGATAACGCGAGCGTCACATGGAAACCAGCAATTCCTGCCGGAATAGCAAAAACCGCGCCAATCACGCCGCGCACAGTGCTCAGCCGTGTCATGGAATGGGCGAATTGAGCAATGGCAAGCGTCAAGGCCGCACCGACGATCGCGACAGTGAGCGCAGCACTAATTCCGCCGCCGTGATCCAATGCCATTACAGCGGCGCTGACGGCGACAAAAAATGGGAGGGCGTATACTGCGAGAGCAACGGTCAGCCAGAACAGCAGGCCGAGCCCAATGAGATTGAGGGCAAGTCCAAGGGCAAGCACGGTGGTGGTCCCGCTTAAAGGAGTAGCGACTGCGCCCTCCACCACCACCACGGCGCACTTTAGTGTATAGAACCAAAAGATGATGAAATCGAGACGCAAATCCGCCTTGTACCAGAAAGGCGATTTCCTGGTACGATTGAGGCGTCGAGAGTCATTCGGCCGCAGCTTACGATTTTGTTTGAATTGAACCAAGGCGAGGCGTGCGGGCAATCGACGCGCTGCTCGCTTCCTATGATTGCGAGCCGAACACTGAAACATCTGGTCGACAGCGCGTTCGCGATGGTGCGGCGCTTCCGCAGTCGAGGGATGCAAGGCGCGCAAATGCTTCCTTGGGATTCCCGAACACCCACCGCGGCCTCAAGGCCGCAAGGCCATCGAAGTGGGGATCAGCTAACGTCCTGTCTCGGCAGACCGCCAACTCAAGCCGGCTTCCTGATTCCGGTTTCCTTCTGTCACCCAAAGCATGAGCAGATTCATTCGACAACTCAGTGTGGTTGCACCTCACCTCGGCCGATGAACTCCAACACCGACTCCGCCTGACCGATCTCACGTGAGATACGCTCCAATATCCGGATCGTAGATGCGTGCGTCCGGATGAGACCCGCTCTCTCGCACGCAATATCCAAGTGATGCACCACCTGTTCGGGGGTGGGAGCGGCCCGATTCTGCAAGGCGCTGATTGTCAATGATGCGAGCACGTGCTCGACAACAGTTTCTTCGGTCGGAATCAATTCTGATTGCCTCTCCTAATCGCAGACCCAACTCTGAAATCAATTATCGACGAAAGTGTGTGCACTCCGAGCAATCTGCGCGACTGGACGCGTCCGTTGCGGATTCGAAAGTGCGAATGATGCGGCGGATCACACGGTTCCGGCGGCTGCGAGCTGAAAAGGCGCCGACATCCCAATGAAATGGGAACGCTCGAGAGTTTAATCAGGGACGATCAGCACTCGTGATGTAAAAACTCAATCTTCATCGTTTCTGAGCCCTGTGCACTCTTCTGCATGTTGGGCTAACTTCTCGTATTCCTCGGCCACTTTCAGGAGCCTGTCTCTCGGTCTGCCGGGTACGAGCGCATCCGCTTTAGTGCGCGTTGCTTGCGCACGACTTCGCCAGAGCTGAGGATCGTAGATTGGTCTGTATGGCATCATGGGGAGAGGATGCAATTCGTAGATCAACATAGTGCGACGGCCGACCTCCGTATCATTACGTAGCTACTCATCAGCAAGCTCCCCGCTGCGAAGACTCGCGCAGATACAGCGGCCGCCCCTGCAGGACGGGCATGAACCTCTGATTTAGATTGCGCGGCATGGACAGTTAGCGACAGCGAACCAATCCGCTCGCGAGGCAGGCCGCGTGCCTCGTCGCAAGATCTCTTGCCGGAATAAATAGTGCGGAGAATATCAGAGATCGTCATCTCACTTTGCAAACCTCACGTACGAGGTTGTGAGGTTAGCTTTGCCTTCGCTAGAACTTGCAAGCTGTTGCAACACATGTTGTTGTCGCGAACGCGACCTTCGCCTGACGTCCGCAATACGCCAAGGTGTTCCGAATACGACATCGGGCAGATTGCTGTTTCGTCTGCGAATCTTTAGAGGAGAAGAGCATATGCAGTTCTGTGGCAGACGCCTGTCGATCTTGTTATCCTTGCTTTTGACTGCAAGCGTAAGCACGATCGTCAAGGCCGACGGGCCCTCGCCGAAATATACGGACGTGCTCAATGCCCTGCAGGCCGGCAAGGATGTGAAGGTCATACTAGATCTCAGTCGCTGTACCACCGCCGACGGCGACAAGCCCGGGCCGGCCGTGCAGGGCGGACTGACTATCAACGCCTTCAGGGTGAGCGCCCAGAACGGCATCAGTTTCGCCAATGCGCATCAAACCTTGGACAGCTCGGGACACCCGGTTACGGAATACATCCGCCACAGCCTCAATCGCGAAGGCAAGCTCATGGTTAGGGCCTCCAAGCTGGCCGCTGGTGCGGCCGAAGTCGTGAACCAAGGTGAATTCGTGTGCGAGCTGCCGGACGGGGCGAAGTTCGTCTGGTAATCGGGAGAAGCACTGCGAGTGGCCGACCGGCGCCTTTGCTATCGGCCGCCGGGCTCGGTGAGCAAACGACTGCCTGAAAAGATCGTGGTTGGGACATCATTGCTGATGGCCCCGCATGGATCTCGGGTAAGACCAATTTGGCACTCGGCGGCTACTTCAGGGTTTAGCGGAAAAGCGCGCTTTCGGCCAGCTACGAGTCTCGAGCGTGAAACACCTATTGCGTGGCCCTCGATAGCGGTCATCAGATCACCGCTCTCAGGCCGGGGCCTAATGGGATCCCACATAGCCCTTCGACTCGCCAGCCTGGTCGCGCTTACGCCGTCTCCGCGCGAGCGCGACAGGCACATTTGAAGCTCGGTGAACGAGGCGCCCCCCAGGTTGAGGTGTCCTACATTGTCGGCAAGGCCAAACACCTGCTGATAGGCCCATAGATCACGGCACGAAGAGGCGTGTTGATCGAACATTTTAGACCTGAAGCGCGTGGACCTGAAGCGCGCCAAGTGGGTGAGCCAACGCTTTCGCCTTTTTCTGAGCTTGGGTATGCCAGGGGCCAGGCTTCACATCGGGCAGAAGACGATCGTTCGCTCTTTCCAGACCACACACCGACGCATGCCAACAGCCCTCTATCGGCTCGGCTGCGACAGATCGATAGTGCCGGAAGACACGAACTGTGATCTATGTTCCTCATCACCGCGACATCAGAGGAAACGACCATCGCAAATGATGGTGTTGCACAGCTCAACTTGCCGCGTCCGCAGTCACCTGCCGCTACTTGTCGGAATCCGGATACGCGAAGAGCCGCCATCGGATGCGGCGCAATCGCTAAACCTCACGTTGTGTTAGATTTGCATTTCAAGCTGGAGCTGCTAGGCTGCGGGGGCTGGGGTCAACCTAAGGAAGTGACGTTCGGAATGAAAAAATTGTTGCTTATATCGGCGGGCGCCCTCGCGCTCGCTGCGGCGGTGCCCACTTTCGTTTACGTCGCGAGGCACGCTGCGCGATATTTCGACACCAATACGCTCGCAACCAAACCACCAAGTCCGTGCGCCGGTGACCCGGACTGTGTAGATCTTACCCCGGATCCTGCTGGTATCTGCACACAATACCCGGAGGCGTGCCGACACTAAGGACCCGTTCACAAATGGGGCCGCTACCGGATGACGCAAAGGCGTTATCTTAAGTGTTGTCCAGAACGACGATATCGCCCGAGAAATTCTAGCCAGGCTCACGATATGGGCGAGGGAGGTCTCTCTGCGTGCACGGCTTGCCGAAGCCGCCCTCACCCGCCAGCTATCCCTAAGGGATCCATTGACCGAACGCCCTGGAGGGGTAAGAGCAAATTTCCAAAAACTCATTCATCTCCAAGCTTGTCATCGCAGCGATCAAGCAGGCGCTCGAAGCAATACTTCGCAAGACTCGATCTCGGTCATCGATCACCGTCGCAACGCGCGGCCTTGTGACTCGGGGCGTGAGCGATCCATCCTAGGGGACAAAGGCTGCGTGAGCTGGCTCGCTCAGGTCCTTATACCTCTTCGCGGACACGGTCGGCCAATAAAGTTGCAGATGCTCGTTCGGAAGTAAATTTGGTTACACCATACGCTGACAAGTCGGTCTTCATTCTACCAGAGCCTATGCGCTAGCTATCCGTTCCCCATTCGGAGCCGTAGAGACTGCGCATTTCGGCATGGGCGCGGCGGACCATTGACCGCTTGATCAGACGCCCCACGATTGCGCCGACGGCAAGAGCAAACAGGCAGCCCAGAGAAAGGTCCAGCCGCCCCCAATAGATATTCGAGGCCATCACGGGAAAAAACGCGACCAGCATTGCGCCCTTGCAGATCAATCGCATTTTTAGAAATCGCCCAGCCCAAGCACGCAGCAAAAGCTCGCTATCCGACCAAAACAATAGCACAAGCTTTCGCAGCATTTCTTCGCCGAGTTAGATGCGCAGCTGTCGGAACTCAACGCAAAAGGTGGGGCCGGCGAGGAAAATGCCCACGAAGTTTCCAACAACTTGGACAAGAAAGCATTCGGTAGGGCCAACGAGCCCGGAGGTTTTCAAACGCTCTTGAAGGTCAGGAAGGCACGAACAAGCCTGAGCGTCAGCATGGCGGTCTGCGCCGAACTTGAGTTAGGGAAGCCATTGGCGGAATTAGGCTTACAGATCGGACCTTCAAATTTGACACAAGCGCGTCGGCGAATGCGGGATACACCGAGCCCAGATCACCGCGGGTCCGATGCACCGACGACAATACTGCGGCATCGGTCTTTTTAAGGTGCTGCGGCGTCGCTTTCGGCGTCAATTGAGACGACGGCACTCACGCGCCGCCTTTGCCAAACTTCCAGACCGGGATGCCGAGCTTTTTGGCCTTATCGACGAGATTGTCCTGGATGCCTGTGCCCGGGAAGTGCATAACTCCGATTGGCATGACCTCGAGCATCGCGTCGTTGCGCTTGAATGGTGCGGCCTTCGCATGCTTTGTCCAGTCCGGCCTAAAGGCGATCTGCGGAACATTGCGATTGCTGGCCCATTTTGAAGCAATCAATTCGGCACCTTTCGGCGAGCCGCCGTGCAGCAGAACCATGTCGGGGTGTTTTGCGTGGACCTTGTCGAGCCTATCCCAGACAAGCTTGACGTCGTCGAAATCGAGGCCACCGGTGAGCGCGATCTTAGGGCCAGCAGGGAGCATCACCTCGGTCTCGGCCCTGCGCCTTGCGGTGAGAAAGTCTCGGCTATCGATCATCGCGGCGGTAAGATTACGATGGTTGACGACTGAGCCAGAGCGCGCCCGCCAGGGCGAACCGGTGTGAACTTCGAAACTTTCGGCAGCCTGGTCGCGAAAGAACTCCATGGCGTTGCGGCGTTCGATGAGCGTAACGCCTTCGGCGGTGAGCCGTTCGAGTTCGACGGATCGTACTTCCGAGCCGTTCTGCTCGCGTTGGCTCCTCTGCTGCGCTTGCTCATTGGCGTCAAGTTCGCGTTCGATGCGTTCCGCCGCGCGATGGAAGAGATTGACAGCCGACCAGAGCAAGTCTTCAAGATCCGGCTCCAGGCGCGTATCGCTCAGGGTCGAGACTAGTGCATCGAAGATGTCGGCGATGGCACCGGTGATTGCGTTGGTTTCGGGAAGCGGCCGTGGATCGGGTTCATCTTGCAAAGGACGAAAGCCAAACAGTTGAAGTTCGGCAAGAGCGTGATCGGTCAGAGATGGAGCGTGGTGCGGTTCGAATCGCGGATCGTCGCTTTCGGTCACCATGGGTGAGGTCCTTTCCGGATCGGCCGCGCCCATCGCGGCCTTCGTGGCGATCACCCGACGGCAAGCGGCACGGACCAGAACCCAAAGCGAAGCGCAGGGCCGAAGCGAAGCGGAGGATGGCAGAGGTGCGGCTATTTTGTTTCGCGATGCAAAGGCGCGGAACGCGCCAGCGGAAAATAGCCGCGACCTCTGCCATTGCGGGGCCGTCCCGCTTGCCGTCCGATCGCCTCTAGAAGGCCAGGGGGCGGCTCTATCCGCGAAGGTCGCCCTCACAGGACCGGTCATGAACTGGCGGCTGTATTCAACCGGCCTCGAGCGCGACCGGGAAGCAGTGAGCGCAGGAAAAGCCTGAGCAACGTTTTGGGGCCGCGAGCTTAGCGAGAGGGTGCTCTCATCAACTCGCTCACTGTGGTGGCCCCTCGCGGCGGTTGACCAGGTTGAGCACTGATGGCGCCTTGCGGATTTCATGTGAGACAAGCCTCAATATTCGCATCGAAGATTCCTCCGTCCCAACGAATCCCGTCTTTTCGCACGCCAGCCGAAAATGATGCGCGACCTGTTCGCGCGTGGGTCTGGTGAGGTTCTGCAACGAGCCGGTAGTTAATGAGGCGAGCATGTGCGCGGCCACATCTTTTTCCGCCTGAATCAAGCTTTGCGTCCTCATATGACCGCTGCTCGCCTGAGAGCAATGCAGCCGGATTGTCCGCGATGTTGCGACTCCCTGATGAGCGCTCGGAATGCTACGATCCCTTCATGCGCGGAATCATGACACTTTGCGCGAAATGGCTCCGCCGATCTCTCGCACGATAGTGATGGCTTAGTTGGATGGGCGGCTTTGCCCTCCACGTACTCCGACTCTCCTGAAGAGAATTGCGAAACTAGTAACGTGGCTACCGTCTGCACCTGTGGTCGATTCTTCGCGGTCAGCGGGGTTAGGCTTGGCTAGCAAGCTTGTTGTGCTCATACTGATGGAGAGCGCGCATGTCTAAGCCGACGCGATGTGCCGGTTTCCTAGATGGACCGATGCCTGAATGTGTAGCTTGATTATGGGCTTTCAATGCCACAACCTGTCGTTACGTGCGATTCAAGTTGTTTCTGCGATTTAGCCGAGTCATAGTTGCCAGGCAGAGATGTGTGCTCGTAGGATTGTTGAGGCGACGACTTTAGTCGGCGAGGAATGGACATTGCGAGCCTCTCTCACGGCTGCGAACGAAAGGAATGCGCTGACCGGCCGGCTCCTCGATGCGAATAGGCGCCGATCCGAACGGATCGTCTGGCTCCTACCACCTGGGTGCGATGGAAGGTATATCACTCGATGTGAAAGGAGTGCGCGGCTGAAAGTTTGGTAGGTGCTTCGGGCGGCTTTCGGTCACCTTTAGAGATTCCAATCCCATCGACCTTCAAAACGGCGTTTGCACCGGTTAGCCGTCGGGAAGGCGGCAGGTCTCAGCGCGACCACTTGATCGAGATCGCACTCAGGACCCGTTGGTTGCAACGGGGACTATGAAGCGCGCGACATCCTGCGGAGTAAACTGGAACTGTAAGGCTGAGCGTAGTTCACCGAGGCCGAAGGTTCGCAGGTCTTCGTTGAAGTCTGAAAGTCGAGGTGATAAGGCAATCGCCTCGATACCAGCCGCGATGGCGCGCTCGGTCAGGGCCGCTACAGCGAGATCGCCGGCTGCATCGGCATCGCGTGCAATATAGAGCCTGCGTAGCGTCAGCGGAAGCAGCAGGGCGGCAAGATGGTTTGCTGAAAGCGCGGCAGCCATGGGCATTCTCGGGGCCGCGCAGCGAAGCGAGAGCATCGTCTCGATGCCCTCTCCGGCGGTAAGCACATCATCGGACGCACCAAATCGGACCGCATTGCCGAGAAGGTTGCCCATGGCACGCCGCGGCGTGGCGATTGGCGCCTTTCCGAGACGCACGCGATCGAAGCCGTCAGGGTCGAGCCAGGTGCGATGGACGCCAGTGATCCGCCCCTTGAGGTCCGTGACACGGGCGATCAATGCCGGCCAGATCTCCGTCTCTGAGTTCTCATCTGACCGGTAGTAGCAGCGGCGGTGGAAGCGCAGCTCCCCATCTTCGCCCAAAACTGTAATGCCGCGCTCGCGCAGATAGGCTTCGGCAAGGGTGCTCGCGACCGGCTGCGACATGGCGAAGAGGCGCACCGCCGCCTGGGGCGAACCGGCCAGCGCTCTACTGTGCGTAACCTTCGATGGGGCGACGCCCGAGCGAGGCAAGTTCAGAAATCGCCGCGCCTCATCGGCGACGTCGCGGAAATCGAGAAGCCCGCAGCTTTCGCGGATGATGTCGAGAAGGTCGCCATGTTCACTTGTTGCGGCATCCGTCCATTTGCCGGCCGGCCCCTTGGGCGAAGCTATCAGTCGCACGAACATCGAGCGCCCTGGTGTGTTGCGGGCATCGCCGACCATCCAATAGCTGCCTTGACGGTGACCGTTGGAGAGATAGTAGCGGCACACCGCCTCGGCCTCGCGCGCGAGACGATGTGTCAGATCGTGAGATTGACATCCCATCACGCGGCCTGCCGTTCGGCGACCCGCGCGAGCGGATAGCTCTCCAGTACCTTAGAGAGGCCCCCCGCGTTTGACGTAACTACGCGGATGAACATGCGCACCTTCAAGGCGAAGCGGTGCCGCATAGTGTCGGTAAACCTGGAGAGTTCAATACGGTTGGCATCTATCACTTGCGCGCGATGGAGCCGGAGACTTTCTGCGAGATCGAAAACGGTCCGCCCGTCAATGAGCGCCGCAAACGAGTCAGCCGTCATCACCGGCACATCGGCTGACGCATTCTGCGTTGCATATGACTCGTCGAAAGCAGCCATCGCGTTGAAGTCAGGGCCCAACGATTCCACAACGTGCCTGACGCGCCAAGGCTTCTCGCCTTGTCGATCGGCGCGTAGCGTGGCGTAGGTTGTAAAAAGGACGCCTTCAGCGATCCGGATCGGCGAGCGCCGGCGGAACCGTGGGAGACGCGTGATGGGCAGCCGCTCCATATCGAGCAGGGACCAGTCACGCTGCGCATCCTCAATCAATTTGTTCGACTTGTTAATCGAGACGCCGGACCGCTGTCTCATCGCCCAATTGTCGATCAAGATGTCGCCGACCCGGAGCTGCGTCGACAACTGCTCAAGAGCCTGACTATCTTCCCAGTGGCGTATTTGGGCCGTGAGACGTCCCGGGATTTTCGAAAGCATCGGCAACATTGAAATCGGCAATCCTGGCTTGGCGCCGATAACCGATTTATATTTGCGAAGGGACGGGACGGCCGCCGCCTCCCAGGCGTCATAGACAGTTTTCCAGTCGATTGTGTCAATGAGACCGAACCTAACTTCGATGCCGCTCCCCAAGATCACGTCGATACTCTGGCCGCGCGCACTTGGGAGTAGAAGGCGTGCTATACGAAGCAAAGAGACTGCCGCGGGCGAGAGCGTTGCGGCAGCCGCGGCCCTAGAATCTGATGGCTTGAACATATGGAAAGCCTGAGGAGAGCGGTTGCGCAGCGAGCCGCCGGCGCTCTCTCGTGATCCGACCGGCTCAAACCTGCTCATCTCCCCTCTTCCTCTCCATCAGAGGGAGCCACGCAAACGCCCTCGCCTGGACCAAAGGCGTGCACCTGCCGAATCGGCAGGAGCCTGGGAAGAGGTGCGAGGGACGGGAGAGCCCGCTCCTCGCCGTCACCTCCTTCGGTGGAACAGCAATTCCGGCAAAGTGGCTTCCCTGCTGTTCCTCATCGTCGCATTCATGGGGAATTCGGGCAGAAGGTCGGCTTCTCGCTGCGCGGCGGTCCGGATTACGCCTTGTCGGCAAGCCGAGCAGCCCAGAGAGCGAGCCACTGTGATCGAGAAGACGTCGGCCATCGCTTGCCTGGGTTCGAGTAAGAAAGGACCTCCGGCGGCCGTCCGAAGCAAGATCCGCCAATCCCTTTTCGAAGCGCAGCATGGCGAACACCCGCGCAATGCGAAGCCCCTGAAGGGCTTCAGCGGGTGTTTGGAGATTCGCGACAATTTCGACGGCGATACCTACCGAACCGTCGATCCAATGTGTCTGGGGAGCGTCCTGAACGCCCTGTACGGATTCCAGAAGAATCCACCAGCGGCATTTCCACGCCGCAACGATACATCGACCTGATTCGGCAGCGCCTATGAGGCGCCGAGGCTATCCACAGAGCAAAAAAGGGAGACCGATGATGAGCACGAAGAAAAGGTTGCTCACGGGCTCAGGCAACATATTCGCCGATCTCGGCCTGCCGAACGCCGAGAAGCGCCAACTCAAGGTTGCTCACTCTGACTCACGAGACGGACGGAACGGGACATCATGGCTATATCCTTAGACTTTTGAGAAGGGCCAACTTGTCTCGTCTCCGATTTTTGGGGCCCCCGCGCAAGTCCGTGGGCGACTGCGGAGTTTTTGGAAATCTTGGATTCATGGCGCCGCCTAGTGTTCTGACATTTGCGATTGGCGTTTTGCTACACTCATTGCCTGGACAAACCCGCCTATTCGAGACGCGCTCCACCTGACGTATTCCCAGGCGTTCATGGACCAATTTCGCTACAGCATGATCTTGTGAAATCAATGTTCTGAGGATCGGACACAATTCTTTCCCAAAAGCACCCGCGTGGCACCTGCCAGGATTGGTGGCCGCACAGTTGTGTGCCGTACGCCCATAGACATCTGGAGGCGACAGGCTTACGGCCACCGGCCGATGCACTATTAAAGCAGTCCGGCTCGCTGGCTACGTGGACGCCACGACAAGGCAAGCTGTCCAGGGCAGCTGCGAGTTTTCAGAGGCCATCGATGCCTCCCACACTATTGTAAAGAAAACTGACTTCGATGAAGTACCGGCAAGCATTCTTGAAGCGGAAGTCCCCTTGGTATCTTTGTGGCGCCGCAATCATATCTCTTTCGACGCCGGCCGCGCTCGCTGTCGATGCAGTGGGGGTCGTCACGCAATTGGTAGGCTGCGCGACCGTGAAGGACGACAAGGATCGCTTATCGTGCTTCGATAAAGCCGCAGCAACGCGAACGACAGCTGGCGTTCCCAGCGGGCCGGAAACAGCGAACACCAAAGAAATCGTTACGAACTTCAGCCCGAACGATTTCAAGGTCGTTGATCCGGATGACCTTCATGTCGCCCCTGGAAGGCTAATCGGGAAGCCTATCGAGATTCGAAACGTAATATGTCTCTACGCCAGGGATGGTTACCGCTGCATTGCAGCTCGGCGTCGCACGATGATCGCCGTTGTATTCGCAAAATCTGTCGACCCAGCGGCTGAACGGGAGACACTGGAAAGCAACTGCGGCGCGATCGAGAGGATTGAGTCTCCTACCTGCCAAAGGGACATTCGAATAATTCCGACTGACTACTGCGAAGATCCCCTCAACGCCGTTGCGAAGCGCATTGTTCTGCGGGCTGAGAAACTTGAAATCCAACCAACGTCGCGACCGAAGCGATAAATCAAAAGTGGGACGACGCATGTTTGCGCCGTCTCCAGAGACCGCGTGAAACCGGAAGCACCGCGGCGGTGAGTCGACGTCGGCGAACGTGTGAGAAAAGCCGACGCGGTATAGATCGAGCGACGCGGTATAGATCGAGCATGGATTGGTGGTGGCGGCAGGATGCCGATCGAGGCGAGCCTGGAGCCATCGCACGAGCTCCTCAGCGGCATCGCGGCTGCCCCATCGGCCATGCTGCTTTATGGCGACGTGGGCTCATGCGGCGGCCTGTGTGGTGCGATGGCACTCCGCCTTGCAGTTCCAGGCGAGCAGCTCGTGCAACTGATGGCTCTTGCTTCGGCCGGAAGCGATGCACTCGAGCACATCGGTCAGTAGGACTGCAGGTCGGGCTCATGAAATGTTTCCGTGTTCACGAGCGACGTCACCGCCGCCTTTCGACGCCGCCTTAGCCGCCGCTGAAAAACGGCGGCAGATACCAGGCGAACTTCGGACCACCACGTAACCCACGAGTGCCGTGGCTGCCATACGATTCTCAATCACGGGCGGCCGTACCTTCACCTAGACCACGCCATCGGTGCAACGGCTGCAGCCGTGGTTGGAACGGAACCGTTCGCGGCCCCGCAGCGTCACGGCATCACCCGAGCACCTCCCTCACGCCTTCCGCCAATCTTGTGAAGCTGGCCTTTGCAGCACGGGCAGCCTACGGCTCCAGCACCTGCTCACAACGCGGCAGGTGCTTTAAGCAACGTACAAATGTTGTCGGACGACCTCGACGCAGGCGCATCGTCGTTCGCCAGCGCACTCCGCGTGGCACAGCCTGAAAAGATCGCTCAGCTTGAGCGCCAGCTTCTTGACTACGAGCACCACAAGCCGCTCCCAGCGTTCCTCCAAGACCATGTCCTTGAACGCATGCATCTGCACGCGCAGCTCCTCCTTCTCAGCGTCATGCGCGAGCACCACGCGCGGGGCGGAGCGATAGCGGCAAGATTGCGATTGGCCGAATTCGCGCACGGCCGGGCAAGTTCGTGTCGGGCTGCCACGTCGCGTGGAAGATAGAAAGTCGCACCGAGTCCATTCGCACATCCCGCGTGCGAGACAGCGGACTTTCTCGTCATAGGTGCAACTGGCACCGCCAAGCACCATCCGACGGATCAACCGCGATTGGATTCGACCCTTCTGCTGGGCTCAAAGGCAATCTGGCTGCAGCACGGGCCCTTTACCATCGAGAAGAAAGGTAAACCGCGTGACACCAAGGCATAATTGCCCTATGCGACCGTTCGATTTAAAATAGTTAGAAATATGCGAAGGTTTGTAACTATACGAAGGTTTGTAGTGCGCCCTCGTCGGCTGTTGTGATCAGTGGCGATCTCAAAATCACACAGGAGCGCCTGTCGGCGTCGAATTAAATTGAAGTGTTTAACCTCTCCGCCAGAAAGGCCGGACCGCTACAAGCATGTTTAACCAGCTCACTACGTTCGGACGTTCAGCGACGCAGCTAGTTTTTGGTAGCATTACGCTAGCGGCGGTGACGTTAACTTCCTTGTATATTCATAGCCCTTTCGCAGCGACGGCGTTCGCCTATCTGGTGGTGATAATGCTGTTTTCGCTGATGGGCAGCTTCATCGCATCGTCGGTGCTTTCCATCGTCTCTATCGCTGCGTCAGTATACCTGTTTACGCCGTCCACGTTCGGTCTCCGGATCGGTGACCCCGAGGACCTTTTGGTGGTTGTCGCCTTCCTAACCGCCTCAATTGTCGGAACGCAGCTGATCGGAAAAGTCCGCCAGGAAAGGGAGGCTGCGCGTGAGGTCGCAGCCAAGCTACGGCACAGCGCGGCCGATCTGCATGACCGCGAAAAACGCTGGCGTGCAATCTTTGAGCATAATCCGGTCATGTACTTCATGGTCGATGAAGCCGGAACGGTCCTCAACGTCAATACTTTCGGCGCAACTCAACTCGGCTATGCGCCTGCGGAATTGGTCGGCCTATCCGTGCTGAAGGTCTTTCTGGAAGAAGATCGTGAGGCCGTTCGCAAATGCATCGAGGCGTGTCTCACAAATATTGGTCAGTCGCACACCTGGGACATCCAGAAGGTCAGGCAGGACGGCTCGGTGCTATGGGTGCGCGAAAACGCCAAAGCAATGCTGTGGGCCGACGACAAGCCCATTGTCCTCATTGCCTGCGAAGATATCACCGAACGAAAGCGGACGGAATTTGCTCTGCAGCGGAGCGAAGCGCATTTGGCGCAGGCGCAGGAATTGAGCCATACTGGCAGTTTTGGGTGGAACACCGCCACCGGCGAGGTCTTTTGGTCCAAGGAGAATTTTCGGATCTTCGAATACGATCCCGAAACGAAACCGACACCGCAACACGTACTAGACCGCACCCACCCAGAAGATAAGGCTTCCGTCCAAGCGATTCTGGATCGAGCGTCTCAAGGCCAGGATTTCGAGCATGAATACCGATTGCTGATGCCAGACGGGTCGGTAAAGCACATTCGCGCGGCGGCATGGGCCACGAGAACCGCGACTGGCGATATCGAGTTTGTCGGGGCGGCGACGGACATCACGGCGGCAAAGCAGACGGAACAGCAACTGCGCCGTAGTGAAGCCTATTTGGCCGACGCGCAGCAGCTCAGTCGCATGGGCACTTGGGCCTGGGATTGCCACCGTCGTTGTTTTGCGTATCGCTCCGCCGAAGTGAGTCGTCTGTTTGGCTTGGATCCGGACGAGCTTGTATCGCTTGAGACCATCAGGTCGCGTATCCATCCAGATGACTTGGCGCTGCAGCAGGAAGTGCAACGTCGGGCTATCGAACAGAAGGCAGGTAACTTCGAATATGATTTCCGAATCCGTCTTCCCGATGGCACGATAAGGCACATACACTCAGTTGCGCACGCTGTGTTGGGAAGAGATGGCACCACCGTCGAGCTCGTCGGAACGCATATGGATGTCACCGAGCAACACGTAGCCAGGGAACGGCTGGAAAACACCCTTGCTGCGCTGCGTGAGAGCGAGCAGCGCTTTCGCGACTACGCCGAAACCGCTTCCGACTGGCTCTGGGAGACCGGGCCAGACCACTTGGTCACCCACTTATCGGAGCACGCCAGCGCGGTGGGCATCTTGGCCTCAGGGCTCATCGGTCTGCCTCGCTGGGAAATCGCTTGCGACGTTGAAGAAGAACCCGAGAAGTGGCGGCGGCATCGGGCGATGCTAGACGCACATCTCCCATTTCGCGATCTGATCTATCGCGCAGTCAGCAAAACCGGCTCTGCGTTCTACGTCCGGACCAGCGGCAAGCCCTTTTTTGATCTAGGCGGCAACTTTCTCGGCTACCGTGGCGTCAGCACCGACATCACCGCGAGGATTCGCGCAGATCAGGCCGAACAGGAGCTGCGGAAGGCACAGGCTGATCTTGCGCATGTGACACGCGTGACGACGCTGGGGGAACTAACGGCTTCCATCGCCCACGAAGTAAACCAGCCGCTCGCCGCCATCATCAGCAACGCTGACGCGTGCCTCGGCTGGATGGGACGCGAAACTCCCGACCTTCCCGCTGCGCGCAGATCGGTGGACTGGATCATCGAAGACGCGATTCGGGCAAGTGAGGTGGTCCGCAGGGTCCGCGCACTTGCGAAGAAAGGTGAGATCGAGATGGTACCGCTCGATATCAATGAGGTCGTCAAGGAGGCCATCACGCTGGTAACACGTGAGCTGGTTAATCAGCAAGTGACCTTGCGAACTGAGTTCGCGCCAACACTCCCCACGGTCCTAGGTGACCGGGTTCAGCTGCAACAGGTGATCATCAATCTGGTGATGAACGGGATCGAGGCCATGCAAGCGATTGACGACCGGAAGCGCGAACTGACGATCCAGTCATCCAGGGACGATAAGGGGCGTGTGCAGCTCTCCGTGACTGATTGCGGCGCCGGGATCGCTGACGAAGACATTGATCGCCTCTTAGACCCGTTTTTTACTACCAAATCGAGCGGCCTTGGAATGGGTCTGTCGATCTGTCGTTCGATCGTGCAAGCTCACGGAGGGCGCCTGTCCATCGTCCGCAAGCAAGAGCCGGGCGCGACCTTTCAATTTGTCCTGCCGGTCGTGTCTTAACGTCTTCCCCTCCCTGAAGGGAGGGGATTTTTCCGAGGAGCCTTAATTTAAGCGGCTCTACGAGATTTGCGGCGGAAGGAGACCTCCACCGCGGGCCGCGTTCCGGCCCTAAGAATGTTGCGGGCTGCGTTCACGTCGGCATGCGCCTCGTGTCCGCAAATCGTCGCAGGCGAAACGTGCTTGGCTTTCGCGATGGCGTGCGTCGATAGAAATGCGTGTCAGCGCGCCGGCGATTTTCGCCGCTCTGCAAACCCGGGAAGTTGACCTGCAAGATCGACTGTTGTTTGGCAACGAAATTCGTCACCTTGATTGCGTTCTCGTTATGCTGACGTAGTCGCAGCGGTATGGTTTCGAGCCCCTGAATGAACTGAAAGGCGTTTTGAGCCGCACCGAGACCGCGCAGCTACTTCACCCGCGCACGCAGGATGCAGGCGATCGGTCCGAGCGGCTTTGCGGCTTCGGTCCAGATCGCACCGTGATAGGCCTCGTCGGGCTGCGTGAGCAGCGGAAAACGCGACGCATGCGCTTCCCAGTCGAAATTGCCGCCTTCGATGATGGCACCTCCGATCAAGGTGCCATGGCCGCCGATATATTTGGTCCCCATCAAACTCATAACATCGCAACCTAAGCTACAACCTGCACTGGGATCACGGAATAACCGCGCACACAGTTTGATGCGACCCGCACGGCTCGCCAACGAGCTTGACGTTCAAGCGTCCATTCAACATCTCCTCCCAAAGGATCTTCGGCTGCAGTTCCGCAAGATGTCTACCAACACAGCGATGGACGCCGAATCCGAACGAGAGATGTTGCCGCACGTTCTTGCGATCGATGACGAAGCTGTTGGTGTTCTCGATGAACTCATCGTCCCGGTTACCAGAGATGTACCACATGACGACCTTATCGCCTTTTCTAATTTGTTTGGCACCTATGATGAAATCGGCCGAGGCGTCGCGGCGCATGCGCGCGATGGGCGTCTGGTAACGAATAATCACGGACACCGCGCTCGACACCAGCATAGGACTGTCTCGTAGCTTTCGTAGCTCGGACGGGTTCTGGTTCATGAACAAGAGGCCACCGCTGATCGAATTGCGCGTGGTGTCGTTTCCGCCGACAATCAGGAGGATAAGATTGCCAAGGAACTCGCGTGAGTCCATATTCCGGGTCGCGGGTGAATGCGCCATTATCGAAACCAAGTCGAGCCGAGGCTCGGCATTTATCCGACCGCTCCAAAGCCGTGCGAAATAATCCAAGCACTCGGACAGGACTGCGCTTCGCTTGTCCCAGCTGTCAATCGTGTGGCCCTCGTTCGGAGTTGAACGGCTACGTCCGACCAATACGACAGCAGCCGTCGATCCTCAAAAGGAAAGTCGAATAGCCTGGCCAACATCTGCGTCGTCAGCTCAATCGAGACCTTGTCGACCAAGTTGAAGGTCTCATTGTGCGGCAAGCCGTGAAGACTCGCTCTAACGCGACTTAAAACTCGGAGGAAGGTGTTCCGCTGGCACATCGACAGTGGTGACGCCTTGCTCTGACGAGAACACTTTATGATTTGTATCAACCGCTATGATGTCGCGGTATTTGGTTATCGACCAATATGGGCCGTACGGACTGTCTTGACAGTAGTGAACGGGATCTTCCCTTCGCAGCCGCTCGAAGTAGGGCCATATGCTATCGTCCTGAAAGCGTTTGGGCTCGCGTACGTCCAGACCACTCAGCTGGATGTTACACGGATCCTCGCGTCCGTGATCTGTTTGTAACGTATCCATGAGTTTCTCCCGACGCTGGTCACCCGACTCTTGGTTCGCCTCCGCTCTTGCTCCTGAGTGTAGGCAGCGGACGATATCCGAAAGTGGAGCGCACGCTCCCTACCATTTCCCGGAGGAGCGCAAGGTTGCTTTCACTAGTATATTTAGTGACACGGCCTCGCCTAATCGCAGCTTGCATCGCTGACCAACTGGCGGTTAAGAGGACATGGCTGGCTATGCGGCCACGGCGTTAAGATCGCTGAATGCGACGTCTTGGGCACATCACGCTTGCGTTTTGTTGGTCGGCAGCACGACCTTCGGGAGTGAAATGTGGAAGAGTTGACCGTGATCGCCAAGGGAACTGTGATCGCCAAGGGAGATGAGTTCTCACGAACTATGCTGCGACAGGCCGGCCTGTACGGAGGATGTTAAATGGTCTGGGAGGAAGAGGCTCTCGCGGGCCAGCAATGCGGGACGTTCTGTGGAGTTGCCGAATCGAGGCGGAAGCAGGCCTATCGAGGTACGCTCTGACGGGAGCTCAAACGATGACGCAACGATCCGCTTTAGGGATTCGATTGACCGCATTGTATACCGCTACGTTTGAGACGCCTTGTCCGATTGCATACCCTCATATGCGCGCGGCAAGCTCAAGCTTACGGTCGGGCGGGAAACGTCGCTGAGATTGCGTTCGTCTTCGCCGACGCACACCGCACCGGAGGCGGAACTGGTCCACAGCCGAATAGTTGCAGCGCAGAATTTGTTCGTTGTTGTAAGATCCCAGCCTGCCCAGGGGCGATGCTAGTTGACACCCGAAACTTGCCGAACGACCTGCTTCGGAAGGGCCTGGAGTAGCTAGAGAGGACACGTCGGGTGCGAGAGGAAAGCCGCGACGCCTCACTGGGAATACCAGCTTAGATTTGATGTAAGCGATTCGGCTGCGACGGGAAGCGATACGACTAAGACGCCGAGAGCCGAAGTTGGGACCATTGTTCGATACCCTCGTATCCCATCGTGCCGCGCCAAAATGTCTGTTAGATGCCTTTGCCGAGTATGTGGCCGCCGGCGAAAAATACGGCATCGAGCGTATCCGCTCTACGAATGGACAAAGGCGATGATCGAGAATCCGGCGAAGCGAGAGAACTACTTGAAGAGCTTCGCGGTCTACGTGGACGACCGCGAAGTCTATGCCAAGGCAACTGCCGATGCATTGGAGACGCCCTGCAGCCGCTGGTCAGCCGCGGACTGATTGCGCGGATAATCAAGCACGACACCAATCCCGCCAACAATCCGCAGCCGCCAGAGTGATGAAAACTGCCTGTCCGGAATGCAGTGTCCTCTTTCGGCCAAAGTGAATGGTGAGCCGTCGTTCGCGCGCTCACACCGAAGCGGTTTGCGCAATGCGTGGGCTGGTCAACCCGATAACGTCAGCAATACGGCTCTCGCCCAATCGGCCCCCCCGCGACCGCGCGAAACTGCAAGGGTCCGCAATGCCCAGCTGCTCTTTACTCGCCACGACTGGAGATTTACCTGACATGCCCCGCCTCCGCGAATCAGCGTGAAGACGGAATCACGCCCGGCATCCGTTGGCTAGTAAGAGAAACCTGCCTAATTCAACACTGATCGGGACATCCCGCTGCTTCAGCTTCGCCCCTTATGGCTACGATGAACCAGAAATCCTCCATTCGGAACGTCTCTCAATTTCTCTCAAGGGCGCTGACGGCGAAGAGACTGAGGGCAATAGTCTATGCGGTTTCGCAGTTGGCACGTGTTTTGAACAAGAAGCCTTACTCAGAACAGCTCAATGGGAGACGAGGTGATGCCTCATAAACGACGTTGCCTAATCTCGACCTCGACGCGCGACGCTTGCTAACCTGCTCGGCCATGCCGGGAGCCCGGCTCAAGCGGCGTCATCGCACGATGTTCGCATCGATTGCGTGCCGTGACTTCTTCGCACTTGCAATCTCAAAGCGCTCTTGTCGTTTCTTTCAAGCGGGCTGCCGAACGTTGTCGACGCCGAGAAAGTCGACGCTTCATTTAGGAAGGGCTGGATCCAGATGACGATCCCAGGCCCGAAAGCACAGGTGCTCGCCACGAAGATCCAGATCCAAGGGTCACCCACCGAGGAGCCTTCGTCCGAAGCGGCCGTCGACGGCGGCCTTCTGAGGCAGGAGGCAAGCCCGGAACGGGAACCAAAAGCATCCGAAGAAACCTCCGTGGTGCATCCATTCTGCTCTCGTTCAGAGGTATCGGTCCTGTGCTCTACCCTTGCAACTCTGACGCCCGAAAACGACATCATGACAGCGGAGTCGGACGTCACCTCTGCGAACGCAAGCATTCGGGCGAGCACCGTCTGGACAATTGTGCTCGGCTTTGCCGCCGATCCCTTGATGCGTTGGAGTTGGCCTGACCCAGGGCAATATCTTAGGAGCATGCCTCAATTCATTAACGCCTGTGGCGGACGAGCATTCGAGCATGGCACAGCATACGTCACGGGCGAGAGTCGCGCCGCGGCCCTGTGGCTGCCTCCCGACGTGCAGCAAGATGAGGATGCGCTGGACGCAATCATGGCGCTGTCCCTGCGCCCGGAGATCACCGAAGATATGGCACACCTACGGCAGGGAATGGCCGAACATCACCCCCCCGAGCCACATTGGTATCTGCCTCTCATTGCTGTCGATCCGAACTGGGTCGGACAAGGGCTTGGAACATTGCTGATGAAATACGCTCTTCAACGATGTGATGAGCAGGGCATCGCTGCCTACCTCGAAAGTTCGAATCCGGCAAACATTCCCTTTTATCAACGTCACGGCTTCAAGGTTATTGGAGAGATACAGCACGGTTCTTCGCCGCCACTCACGCCAATGTTGCGAACGGCTTATTGAGCGAAATTCGGAGACCCTTCGCATGCTTCAGATGCCGAAGCTTCCCTGCGGACACGGCGAATTGGTCTACCAGAGTTGCGTCACCAATAAAGGCCGATGCCAGCTTTGAGGCACCTCCCAACGACGTGACGCTCCGTGCGGTTGCGGCCTCTAAGGCGCTACAGCGCGAGTGAGCTGCAGTCCTCAATCGGCACGCTGCTTGCTCTATTCAAATGACTATCACCACGACCCGTCCGGCGAACTGGAAGGATTCGCTTTGTTGGCTCATGGCGTCCGGTCCGCACCGTCCTGCTCTCCGCGCGCAATCGGGAGTAGGAGCGCTATGAAACCGTACGCTCGTCCGGCTGCGGTGGCGCGAGCTGATAGCATCTGGCCTTTGCAAGGACAAGGTCGAGGCGGGGCCGTTCGCAAGCTGC
The DNA here is from genome assembly GCF_030160715.1 of Bradyrhizobium iriomotense. Taxonomy (GTDB): domain Bacteria; phylum Pseudomonadota; class Alphaproteobacteria; order Rhizobiales; family Xanthobacteraceae; genus Bradyrhizobium; species Bradyrhizobium iriomotense. Next base: position 39,671 of record NZ_BSOW01000027.1, on the reverse strand, counting down.
TGATTCAGCGCGCGACGAGATCGGCATAAGTGAACGTGGCCTCCATCCAGATGCCACCACCGCACATCGCCTCCGGGCAGATCGGCACGTCCGATCGGTCGGGGCCAGCCGTTTTCGAGCTCGAAGCGAGCGTGAAACCAGTGACAGCTCAAAATGGCGGCAAAGGTGGGCGACAACGTTATCGGTGTGAACACAGCGCGTTAGCGTCGAGGATACATTTTTGAAGAGGCGAGATCGAAGCGGTATGGTCGAGTGGTCATAGCGCGGAGGGGTGACTCGCGCCATCTGGCTCGGCCATATTCGCTTTTTTGGCGCAAACGACGAGGTGTTCATACCGTCGTCCTATCCAGTCAGGATTGATTGGCAATGGCCTAACATGACCGCGTTCGATTGAAGACGGTTATGTTCGGGGCCAGACAATGAACACGCGAGGCCCCCCGCCCCGGTCGACGCAAAGCGTACGAATCCGTCCTTTGGCCAGTTGGCACGTCTAATGCTGAGAGCTGGTGAGGGTTCAGTTCACCGAGCGTCGATCACTGCCGGCGGGCCGTTGCATCGATGGACTCCCAACAATTTTCTGATCTAAGGGCCGCACAAAGCGATGAATGGCGTGACACGTATGGCTACCGACGATCGATCCGGCAAGAATCGGTTTGTGGAATGTCGGCCGATCGACGCAATCATGGCGATCGATCGCATTGCAGGGTCGGATCCAGAGAGGGTTGCGCTGAGGGTCGGCGCTGGCGAACTCACCTACGAGGCGCTGCGATCAAGTTCGGATGCCCTCGCAAGGACGTTACGAGAGCATGGCGCTCAGGGCGCGGTCGTCGGCTATTGGGGTGAGCGAGACCTCGACTGGGCGACGGCGGTCGTCGCAATCTTGAAGGCGGCATCAACGTACCTGCCGCTCGATCCATCGTTGCCGGCTTCGCGTACATCATTCATGATCGAGCAGAGCCGCTGCGCTTTGATTATTGGTCCACACCAGCTGGATTCGCTCAGCCTGTTACAGGCGAATAGCAAAGGCGCCACGCAATTCATGCCGATAGAGGCCGCGTTACGACATGGCCAGACTTCGTCTGTCGTGCCGTCATCGAACGAGGATGGACTCGCCTACATTCTGTTTACGTCTGGTTCGACGGGCCAGCCTAAGGGCGCAATGATCGAGCGTGCAGCCCTAAACAATCATCTGGCGGAAAAAACTAATGCCCTAGCCCTCACCCGGACGGATTGCATCGCGCAGACGGCATCGCACTGCTTTGATATCTCGTTGTGGCAGCTTCTGGCAGGGCTTTGCGTCGGAGGCTGTATCGCGATCCTTGATGATACGACACTGAAATCGCCAGCATCCCTTCTCAAAGCAATTCAAGGGTACGGCGTGACGGTTGTTCAATTCGTTCCGTCGATGCTTGCAATATTTATTGAATATCTGCAGTCGCTTGCGGCGGCTGAGCGAGCTCTGGACAGTTTGCGGATTATCTCCACGGTCGGAGAGCCTCTAACACCCGGACTGGCGCGCGCGTGGCTTGCCTTGTATCCCCGGGTTCCCATTCTCAACCACTACGGGCCGACCGAGTGCGCGGACGGCGTTACACATCATCTGGTTTCCGTACCGCCTGCGCGGGCTGACCTTTATGTGCCGATCGGCAAGCCGATTTCTAACCTTGAGGTTTATGTCGTCGACGGATCGCGGCTGTGCAACACGGGAGAGGTCGGAGAACTCTGTGTTAGCGGCGTTGGTGTCGCTGCTGGTTACGTCAATGACGATGTCCGCACCAATGAAGCCTTTGTGTCAAACCCGTTCTCAAACGACCCGCCGTTCCGGCGTCTATACAGGACAGGTGATCTCGGGCGCGTTCGTTCCGATGGCCTTTTGGAATGTCTCGGTCGAAGGGACCGTCAGGTCAAAATCCGCGGGCACAGAATTGAGCTCGGAGAAATCGAGGCCCGCCTCTCCGCTCATCATTCGGTGCGTGGCGCCGTCGCGGTCGCCTCCGTCTGCGCAGGCGTAAAGCTTATGGCGAGGGACATAACCGGGGTCGCGGGGGACACCGGATCGAGACGACGACTCATCGCGTATGTATCAGCTCCGGCTGAACTGGCGGAAGGCGAGCTTCGGAACTTTCTTGCCGAAGCGCTTCCCACCTACATGCTGCCAGAGAGGATCATTCACGTCGACCGTATTCCGCTGACCAGAAACGGAAAGGTCGATTTTGGAGCATTGCCGGATCCGACCAGTGTTCGCCCTCCATTGCCGACGCCATTCGAGGAACCGCAAACAGGACTCGAAGCCCAGCTGTGTCGAATTTGGTCCGCCGTTCTGCGTATTGAGAACATTGGCGTGAATGACCAATTCATAAGCCTCGGCGGAGACTCGCTCCGGGCAATGCTCATATTGGGCCAGTTGCAGACCCAGCTCGGAGTGAGAACGGATTTCAGGCTGGTGCTGAATGGAACGATCCGATCTCTCGCGGCTTCGATCTCGGCCCGATTCGACTCCAGACCGTGCACAGCCCCGACCTACGGAAAGCTTACGCGATCGCCTCTGACGCGAGTTCAGGAGCACCTATGGTTTCTCTCGCAGCTCGATCCGTCTGCCAGGAACTACATCATTCAAGGCGGCCTGCGAATAAGGGGAGCCATCGATCTGGCCGCGTTCAATCGCGCCTGGACCGATGTCGTTCATTCCCATCAGGCACTTTCAGCCCGCTTTGTCGACGAGGACGGTCCGATTCAGCTTTTTGATGCTCCGCAATGCGCACGTCTTGAATTGGTTGACGGGTCTCATCTCACGGCGCAGGAAGGTGAGGAGCTGATCGCAGAGTTACGGCGCACAGAGCTGAACGGAAGCTTTGATCTCAGCCAAGGCCATCTGTTTCGCGCGCGCATGATCCGTTTTGGCTCTGACAACCATCTCATACTGGTCACCGCTCACGAAATTATCATCGACGCCTGGTCGATCTCTGTTCTAATCAGGGACCTTCGACAACGGTACGTAGATGCGGCTGCGTTTTTGCCAGAGAACCGCGCATCATTCTCGGCCTACGCTCTCTGGGAAAAGCAACACGTTACTCCGGAGGCGCTGTCCAACCAACGTAGCTATTGGCGTCGTCAGATTGGTGATGATCCGCCAGTGCTTTCGCTTGGAACGGGAAAACCGCGGCCGCAGACAACTTCCCACCGCGGCGCCTCGCATGCGGTACTGCTTGGCAGCGATCTCTCCAATCAGGTACGGGAATTTGCGCGCCGACATAGGTGCACCACGTCGACAACACTCCTCGCGTGCTTCAAGCTGCTACTGAAGATGTATAGCGGTCAGGACGATATTATCGTTGGCACACCGCACGTCGTTCGGGATCAACCTGGCAGCACCGAAATTGTTGGCTTCTTCCTCAATATGCTGCCAATCCGCACCGCGATCGATGTCGACCAGTCGTTTGCGGTTCATGCCTTACGCATCCAGGACTTGGTCAGCGATGCCATCGCAAATTCAGCATATCCGTTCGGATGGATGGTAAGGGATACCCGGTTACACCGCGAGGCCGGACGCTCACCGATCTTCCAGGTCATGTTCAACATGTATTCCGAGGCCGCGGAGCCACTTGGCCAACATGAGTTTGATCTGACATTCCGCGAATTTGATACCGGCTATGTAAAATTCGATCTGACATTGTACGCACAAGATCAGAACGATGAAATTACCCTCCAGCTGGCGTATGCCGAGGACATATTTTCCAGAGATCTGATTGTCCGGATGATCGACAATCTGCGCTGCCTGATTGCTGCCTGCGTGGAGAAGCCGCTGGCGCCAATTAAAGACCTGAGCTGCCTCAGCGCGTCAGACGTCACTATGCTGAACTCGCTGGAAGGCTCGGCGCAGCCATATGAGGTTGAATGTCCGCTTGTCGAAGCGTTCGATCAGATCAGCGTCTCTAATTGCAACCAGGTGGCATATTTTGGTGATTTCGGTGAGATCACATTCGGCCATTTGCGCGAGCGCGTAACAGCTATCAGGTCGTTGCTGCAGGCTTCCGACGTCGGGGCTGGCGATATGGTCGCTATCCTGGTCGATCGGTCGCCTGACATGGCCGCTGCTTTTCTTGCGGCGCGAGCCTTGCAGTCAATTGTTGTCCCAATATCGCCGGATTATCCGCGTCATCGGATCGAACATATCCTGCGAGATACTCAGGCAAAGCTGTTGGTTCACGCAAATGCCGCTGACCTTGGTTTTGACATGCCGTCGATTTGTCTATTGAACCTAGAAGAGTGCGACGTGCCCGCGTACGATTGTGAGCGCAGCGACAAATCATCCGATCAGGGAATTGCGAGCCTTATATACACGTCGTCCTCGACCGGGAAGGCCAAGGGGGTTCTGATACCGGAATCGGCAATTCTCAATCGACTGAACTGGATGTGGCGAAGCTTTCGCTTCAACAGTACCGACGTGATGGTTATCCAGAAGTCCGCATCACTTGTTGCGTCCGCTTGGGAGTACTTTGGGGGGCTTCTAAGAGGTGTGCCCGCGCTGATCCTGACCCAAGAGCAGTTGCTGGATCCAGATCTATTATTGTGCATGTTGGTAAGACATCGCGTGACACACTTATTTGCCTCGCCCCCACTCCTGTCCGGCCTCATTGCTTCCCAGGAACGACACCCGCGACCGACCGCCTTGCGGTTGGTCACAAGCAGCGCCGAACCGATGCCTGCCTCGCTCCCCGTTCGCTGGCGTACGCATTTCCCGGACGTGCCGTTGTGGAACTTCTATGGTGCTACAGAATGTGCGTCGAATGCCGCAATCTACGAAACATCGGATGTCGACAACGGCTCGTCGCTCGTCCCCGTGGGGCGCGCAATCGATAACGTCAAACTCTACGTGCTCGATGCCCAGTTGAAGAGAGCCCCTGTTGGAGTCGCCGGCGAACTCTGCATCGCGGGACGCTGCGTGAGTGCTGGGTACTGGCGGGATCAAGATCGGACCAACCGCTGTTTTGTGCCCAATCCGTATGATGACGGACAATACAGCATTCTTTATCGAAGTGGCGATATCGCACGCATCTCAACCGGCGGCCTTCTCGAGATTTGCGGCCGGTCGGACAACCAGATCAAGGTACGGGGCTTTCGCATCGAGCTAGAGGAGGTTGAAACGGCCCTTGAGTCTCATCCGGCAATCGCAAAGGCCGCGGTCGTCGCGGACGGCTCAGAGGATCATCGTCGCTTGACCGCTAGCGTGGTTCCGGCTCGCGACAGTCTGAGCTCTGGAGATATTGTCACTCACCTGCGCCAAACATTGCCGTCCTATATGATTCCCGCCGCCTTCCGTTTGGTTGACAGTATCCCAGTTACAGCGAGCGGAAAGATAGATCGTGCTCGCCTGTCGTCCGTTCCTTACCGCGAGGTCGGGTCCGGCCCATCTGCTGAGCCCCGCACGAGGGAGGAGCATATTCTTGCTGCGATCTGGCAGGATCTATTGGGCGCCAAGTGGGTCGGAATCGATCAAAACTTCTTTGATATCGGCGGAGACTCTCTTCTGAGCGTGCGCTGCGTCACGCTGGCGCGCAAAGCAGGGCTGACTCTCACTGTCGACCAACTTTATCGAACACCGACCATCAGGGAATTAGCGGCAGACGGCGGGGCGGTTACACCCGATACCTTCCCCTCGGGGAGCAGCTCATTGCCAGTCACCCCCGCCATCTCATCTTGGAACCGTCTCGCCGGCTTCGATGAGCATTTCAACATCGGCGATCTGTTTTTCTTGCCCCGCGGACTACTGAATATTCGAATTCTCGAGCGTGCCCTTGCCCAGGTCATGGATAGGCACGAAGGCCTCAGACTCCGCATTGCCCGAACCGACGATGGTCTACGTCTGACAATTGGACCTTCCGTGGCTGAACGCCTCGTGGAGGAGATCGATCTTGTCGGAATGACCGGCCTAGAGCAGCGTAAGGCAATCGAGAGCATCTCAGCCAGACGTCAACATATGTTTCGGTTTGACGGCCAGACGCCTCTTGTTAACGTCACGGCGTTCCGCACCTCGGAAAGCGGCGATTACCATCTGCTCTTCCTTTTGCATCATTTTGTAGTGGACGGGATAGGCTATCGACTGTTCCTGGAAGCAATGGATGCGGCATACAACGCCCTTGCCTCGGGCCACGCCGTGACTGGTCCCGAGAACATACAAATGCTCTCCCCATGGTTGAAGCGCCTTGAGCACTACGCAAACAGCGAAGCGCCAGCTGAACTCTCATACTGGGAGGGGATTGACTACCATCAGTTCGATTTACATATCGGCGACACTTCATCGGGGGCTGCGAGCTTTTCGGAAGTGACCGCAAGAGAGCTTCACTATGCAGGCCTTGAAGGTCGCTTGAATGAAGCAGCTTGCCGGTCCCTCTGGGAGGATCAGGCCAAGTACTATCTGGAGATTGACAAGGAAGCGACAGCTCGTCTCCTCAACATTGCGGCCAGATCAGCGCATTGTCAGGACTTTGATGTGTTCCTTGCCGCCATATCCGGCGCCTTTGGACGGGTTTTCGGCAGCTATTCGCTCTGGATTGATAGCCTCACCTCCACCCGAGGTCGGCTGTTTGATGATCTCGATCCATCTCAGATTATCGGCGTTATCAGCGAGATCGTTCCGCTTCCCTTGGCTCTCACGGGAACGGAGCCCCGGCCCGATCGTGCTCGTTCAATTTACCGCCAGCGCAATGCCCTGCCGCGCAGCGCAATAGGCTTTCGCGCCATGAAATTCCTGAACCGAGATCCCGCCGCGCGGAGCCGGATCGATCGCCTGCCCTTACCCCGAATTGGATTGAATTACCGAGTGGGTTTGCAGCGCCATTTTACACGGCACTTCCTAGCCAAGGACCCTTCTCCACTCTGGATCGGCAAAGACATGGATGAAGCAGGCGTGAACTACCTCTTCTGGTTCAGTGTCGGTTATGAAGCCGGCCATCTACAGATCGAAACGAGATATAATCCAACCCAAGTGGGTTATGAGGTGACCCGCAATCTTTGCACGGTGTTGCGACAGGAGCTGTTGCAGACCATCAGCGAATTCGGAAAGAGCTGGCAACACCTTCATCCATGAATGAGCCGGAAACGGAATTTGCCGTCGAGGGCGATCGCGATGCCAAAGAAGAAGCAGCACATCGATCTATCGGACCCCAATCTCTCGAGCCTTATCCTGCGGCTCGCCATTCCGTCTATTGTTGGCCTATCGATCAACGCGTTACAGCAGGTCGTCAACGCGATCTTTGTTGGCGCACTTGGCACGCAGGCGATCGCAGCCGTCAGCATGACCTTTCCGATCGTGGTCCTGCTCACGGCAGTCGGACAAGGGATTGGTGTTGGAGCAGCGTCGTTCATATCTCGTCATCTCGGCGCTGGTGAGTACGTGGAGGCGAGTCGTGGCGCCAGTACTGCACTGGCGCTCGCCGCTCCGATCGGCATCATGTTTACCGCCGCTCTGCTTCTAAATCTGCGAGGGATCTTCGTAACGCTGGGGGCCACGCCAACCATCATGCCCCTGGCGCTCGACTACGCGGCGACGATTTTGTTCGGGTATACCCTGATGCTTCTGAACATCGTCAACGGCTTCATCGTCCGAGCCGAAGGCAACACACGATTCAGCATGTGGACGATGATGACCGCCTTCATACTAAACGCCGCGCTTGATCCTGTCCTCATATTCCTGCTGGACCTCGGCGTGCGAGGCGCAGCTCTGGCAACGCTGGTATCTCAGATCGCTGCTATTAGCCTCTATATCGCGTATTTTACAAAGCTACGCGGGATGGTCCTCGTCAGGATATCTCACATCTCGTTGCGAGCTGCTCGCATCAGACAGCTCGCGCTCATAGGAGCGCCGGCGACCATGACCAGTATTTTATCGGCCATTGCCTCTATGCTCTTGTACGGAGCCGCTGCGCCGTTCGGCGACGATTCCATCGCGGCAGTGGGAATAGCTGTGCGATTGCTGATGATCGGCGCACTGCCTATCACCGGCTTCTGCATAGGCTCTCAAGCTGTCCTGGGGTTCGGTTGGGGCGCACGCGACTTTCCTCGGATATTGAAGGCTGCGAAGTTCATGCTCTCCATGGCTGTTGCTCTTTCCGTTGCATATTCTGCGGCCGTTGTGATTTTGGCCCGACCTTTGGTCAGGCTGTTCAGCGATAGCGAGAAGGTCACGGAAGTTGCCGTCTCGAGCTGCATCGTCTTTCATCTCTTTTTTTGGCTTTTTGGTATTCAGAGCTTCGTGACGACCATGCTTCAGTCGTTCGGGAGGGGACGCCTCAGTGCGGTTGTGTCCTTGGCGAGGCAGAGCTATCTCTTCATACCGGCCGTACTGTTATTCCCGGTCATATGGGGTTTCAACGGGCTGTTGGCCAGTCAAGCATTCGCTGAGCTGGGCGCCGGAATGATTGCGTTGTTTGTCATGTTCAACCAGTTCGCTGAGCTCGGACGACGGCACCCGACTTCAAGAGCGATCGAGATGACGAGTTGACCTGACAACGGACATCAGCGCGGCCAGAGCATTGAGCCCACATGGCCGGCAGGTGTTGCGATCCAAGAAAGTGATGAGTGTAACGTGCAAGGGACATGCAGCTATAGTAGCGGTCTTGAGCGGCGGTGCTTGCGATCGAGCCGTCAGCTGCTGCCGTCGAACGTTGTTGTGCGAACCTGTCCCGGTACTTGGAACGGCGGAGCTGAACTCCTGCCCTCGGAAGAAGGAGCCGTGGCCACGGCCGTCGACAAGAGAAGGCATGAGTTTGCGGTCGGACGTGCCTGTGCAAGAGCAGCGTTGTCCGAGTTAGGCGTTCCTCCTTGCCCGATCCCCAGCGGCCTACATCGTGAACCCCTTTGGCCGCCAGCTGTGGTTGGGAGCATAACGCATTGTCCGGGATTCTGCGCAGCAGCTGTCGCCTTCCGCGCAAGCTATCATTCAATTGGAATTGACGCAGAGATCGACGAGGCGCTGCCACCGGGTCTGTTGGCATACATCGCAGTCGACGAAGAGCAATCGTGGCTCACCGGCGCCCCCGGGGACGTCCATTGGGATCGGCTGCTCTTCAGCGCCAAGGAGAGCATCTTCAAGGCGTGGTTTCCGCTCACCGGGGCGTGGCTGGGGTTCCAGGACGCTATGGTGACCTTTACTGCAAATGATCATGCATTCCGGGCTCGTCTTTCTCGTCCCCTACCGCATACTTGCGGCGGTAGGCGTGAGCTTCGCGGTCGCTTTATGTTCGCGGACGGGCTGATTTTCACCGCCGTCTCGGTTTAAGTCGAGGATCAGACAACGCCCTGAAATGTGACAATGGTTCTGGAACCTGGCGAGGCGAACAACACCTCATATTGGCTCTGAAGAGAGCCGTTGGGGGCGGGAGCGCGGCCGGTCCTTGATGATCGGCTTTTGGGCAGTGACACTCGCCCTCATGGCGATGAATATGCGACTTGAGGATAATTGGAGAGAGCGGAAAAACCGAGACTTGTTGGATCGTCTCACCCGCGAGCTGTAACGCTGGATGCGCGCGAGTGGGGGCGGCGCCGCAAGTCCGAGCATCAATTGTTCGCTCCCCTAACGCCCAGTGTAAGCCAAAATCGTTTACTTGCTGATCTTCTAGTTTCTTGACGACCGCAACGGCCGTCGCACATGAACCGCGAAGGTTCGCTTTAGTCCTTCGCGAAAAATAGCGCCGCCGCATGGGCGGCGGCGATCAAGGTGAGAACTCTCATCCTGTTTGTCGCTCCATAGCCGCATGATCTCGGTCACTTTGTAAGCGAAGCCGACATCATATAGGAGCACGGCCTAACTGCTCGACTCCGCGTCGAGAACAATCTGGATGAGAGGCGCCTTTCGCAGTCCTGACTTGATGTCCGCCTCCCCCATCGGCTAGATGGACTGGCTTCAATTCGGAGATACTGCATTGGCAATAGGTACTGTGAAGTGGTTTAACCCGACCAAAGGATACGGCTTTATCAAACCAGACGATGGAGGCCCGGACATCTTCGTGCACATTAGTGCCGTCGAGAAAGCCGGTTACAATGCCCTCGCGGAGGGCGCCCGAATTAGCTATGAGCCCAAGATCGGCCGCTCCGGGAAACCCTCCGCCGAAAATCTCCGAGTTGGATAGGCTCGTCGGTAACGACTAGAAATGAAGAGCCCCGCCCCGGGAGAAAAGGGGCGGGGCTGCTCTCCTGTGAAGACGGGGAGCCACGCTGCCGAGAAACACCGCACTTCTCGTGCAAACGCTTGTTTTCCGCCGGCTCACAATTCTCGCTGTGACATCAGCACGCTCTCCCGGTTAAAAGTGCTCATCTCACTGCTCCCGGCGAAGATTAGAGCATTGACGCGTGCCGGCGGGGCGGCGCTTGCGCAGTTTGCCGGCTCACTCTGGGGCGATTAAGTGGTCCTGAAGGAAGAACTGGATGTGAGAGCCAATGGCGCAAATGCAGCCCGTAGTGAACGAACAAATTATCGCTTCTCACCTGAGTGGGTATGCTCGGCCTCAGATTGGTGCGCTTCGTACAAACGACCTGCAATCTCAATTTGAACTTGCGGCTCTGTTGCAATGCTGTTGGCAGCGCACTCAACGAGGATCTGGCTGTCGGAAAGCCCCGGCGTGAAATCAGACGCTGATTATGCGCTATGATCCAATATGATTGGGGCAATGAGCCGGGTATTCTCGCTTAAATTCTGCGTTTAGCTGCGTTCTTCGACGAATTTCAGCGCCAGAGCGGATTGGCCTACTCAGCGGGCTTGAGCAGGACAGCCCGGGGGCGGCCACCGGCAGTCCCAGGAAGCGGCCAGGCGCGAGAAAAACTCTCGTCACCAGGGAGCTTCGTAGTCATATCTTGTAGTTTGTCAGATGCGACGCACTATTCCTGCCGCTCTTACGAGGAAATTGCATCTTTCCAGCGTAACACCGCCCCAGCCCGATAACTCCGCACGCCAAACGATGGAGTCACGTCTCAGAACGACAAGCCTCCGTCATATCAGAGCGAAATATCTTGATCATCTTAAGTTGCGTTTTGCCTGCGGTGCTACAACGCCGCATTGCCCGTTGGTTAGACGTTGAATACGCTGGGCGGAGACATCGTAAGCGGGAGTTGATTCTTATCCCGCGCAAGAGTTTTGATCTTTGGTAGAATTGATAGTCCAGGAGTCTGCGGATGTTTACGCGCATCACCACACGCCAGACGCCTCGCTCAGATTCGCTCAGAGATTTTGGCCTGTCGAGCGGTTCCACCCCAATCATCGGCCTGGGTGAATTCACTTACAGAAAGGGACGGGAAATCTACGGAGAGAAGGAAGCCGCCGAGTATGTCTATCAGGTCAAACGCGGAGCGGTGCGAAGCTATAAATTGCTCTCTGACGGTCGCCGCCAGATCGGCGCATTTCATCTGGACGGCGACATCTTTGGACTCGAGAACGGTGAGACACATCGATTTACTGCAGAAGCGGTGGTCAAAACCACTGTTCGCGTGATGAGACGGGCAAGTCTTGAAGTGGCCGCCGACAGTGATGTCGTTGTCTGGCGTAACCTGCTCGGTCTGACAACCGACAACCTGCAGCACGCCGAAAATCATATGCTGTTGCTGGGACGCAAAACCTCACTTGAGAGGGTTGCCGCGTTCTTGCTTGAGATGGATGGGCGGCTATCCGCCGCCGGCGTAATTTCGCTACCGATGTCCCGTCGCGATATCGCCGATTACCTTGGCCTGACGCTCGAGACTGTATCGCGTGCGGTGTCGCAACTGCACAAGGCGGGCATCCTTGATTTCATGGGCAATACTCAACGCGAAATCGTGATCCTGGATCGACAATCCCTTGCGCTTTTGGACCTGCAAAATTAGCCACGATCAATGAATAGACATAAGGGGGCAGGACCGATTTTGGCGAGAGCAGATCACGCAGGTACGAGATGCGATCGGCGCAAAAGCTCACTCTGCTCACAGAGCGGGCAATGTTTTCGCACGCCCGAGCTGGGCGGCTCCCAAGCTGCTCGGTTCGTCTGTAGCGCTCAGATAGTTATCGGCATGCCGCGGCGAGGCGATTTCCGGCCTTCGCGCATAATACGCGCGGGAGCCAAACACGTCGCGCGCATGCTCGTCGGCCGACCTGATCAGATGACTGAGCAATGAAAAGTCATACTAATCGCTGCGGCAAACCTAAGTATGATTTTAGAAATTCGTCATCAACCCTACTTGTCGTCCAGGATGCTAATGCTTCGGCAAGCTCTTTCCAGCGTCAGGAGGGCGCATTTTGTCTACGCCTATGATTTCCGTCGTCGATGACGACACGTCGGTCCGTTTTGCGATAGAGAACCTTTTAAAATCGCGCGACTACATCGTCCATACATTTGCGTCGGCTGAGAAGTTCCTGCGCTCGCCCCAGTTGAGCGAAACATCCTGTGTGATTACGGATGTGCAGATGGCGGTGATGAGCGGCTTGGACTTACTGAGAGAGATGCGGGCCCAGCGATACGACGCACCATTCATTTTCATGACTGCCTTCGGTAATGACCGCATTCGCGCCTCTGCGATGAATCGGGGAGCAGTTGGGTTCCTGGCAAAACCCTTCGCCGGCCATATGTTGTTCAAGCACCTCGATGCCGCACTGGAGCAACACCGCGACGACGCCTGAGACAACGAGCCATCCGCTCAACTTTAGCTCTACGCCGATCGCCCGATGCAACGTCATGCGGGGTTCGCATTGCGGACCGACGAAGCTCAACTGAAATGGATAAGGCAGTGCGCAATGCTGAATTGGTTTCGGGTGCGACCGGTTAGCAAAGCTCGATCCCTCCGACTTATCTGATTGGTCACGCCCACTGCGCGAACAGAATGGATGTCTCTTTATATATGGGCGGCCTGGGAAAGAGGGTCCCTCTTGGCCCTCATCGCACTTGATATCCGCCTCAGCCCTCGGCTAGGTTGACTGGCTTCAATTGGAGATGCTGCAGTGGCACTCGGTACTGTGAAGCGGTTCAACCCGACCAAAGGATACAGCTTTATCAAACCGGACGATGGGGGAGCCTGACATCTTTGTGCACGTTAGCGCCGTTGAAAAGGCGGGCCACATCGGCCTGGCGGAAAGTTCCCGAATTAGCTATGAGCCCAAGGCCGGTCGTTCTGGGAAAGTTTCCGCTGAAGATCTCCGCGTCGAATAAGATCGTCGAAAGGACGGAATAGAAGAACTCGTCCCCGGTGTATGACTCTCGATCATCGCGAAGAGATAGCTATCTGGCCTCAACCGCACATGCGGTGCCGCTGAAGCCGGCGTCTTGTCCAGAAACGCAGTTGAGATAGCGATTTAGCTTGTGCTTCTGGCGTTGCAGTTTCAACTTCGCGCTACAAGTCTCAGCCGGAAATAACCGAACGGGGCCTCGACTTTCTTTCGTCCTTACGCAGCCGCGCAGGCTGGCTTTCGAACGCTTCCATTCGGCGTTGACCGTTGCGGCGTGCAGGTAGTGAGCTCGTCAGCTCTACGCAAGTTTAGCGATCGGGCGTGGAGCGCATTGCGCGCTTTGCCCCAACGAGCACCCGGTACTCCGGACGTTGCGCAAACTGCGCAAGGGGCCATACGGTGGCCACGCCAACACGGCGGCTTAGATGGATCGCACGATCATTGCCAACGTAGACGGCGATATGGGCACCCCAAGCGACGCTAGTGCTGTTAAAGAGTAGGAGGTCCAGCGGCTGATGATCGTCAACTGGAACGGTATATACCGTATCCTCCCGAAGATTGCTTGATCGGAGGTTGGGAACGTATCGCCCGAAGTGCCGCAGCAGTTCGTAGGCGAAGTTCTGGCAGTTTGCCCCGCTTTCGATGTCTGGCAGAGTCGGCGAATTCGGATCGTGGGCGGTGTCATAGCGTATATGCCAAAATCGTTCGGGAATGTCAGGGACAATATCGACGGTGCACATGCTCGTAAGTTGCCTTAATAGGAAAAGGAGATTCCGCTGCGTCACGTTCGATCGGCGGTCGGCTCTGACCATCCACTGACCCGCGGGCAATCCGGGAGCGGAGGAACGATTCCCACTTGGTAGCGCTAATGTTGGGATCAAATTGCCGTTGGGATCAGTTGCATTCAACCTCGGCATTTGTGATTCGAAAGATTGAATGCTCGGGAATGTAGATGCTACAAGTTAAGCTGACGCAAGGATAGCTCCGCATGGCAGAACCGGTACGGCCCGTGCCGCCACAGGTCACAGGCGATCCTCTGGCCCGCGCAAAGTTGCTGGCCGAGAAGTTAGCGACGCCGCTTATTGACGAGGATGTTTCAGACGCAGCTTTGGCCATTGCATTTCTCACCGGCGGCGTCATCAATCACCACGCTCGCGATGCCGCCGAGGCTCATGAGCTGTTGGACAAAATCCGGCAGCTTGAAGACCGGCTACTAGCAAGAACGATGGAGGCTGCTCCGCGTACGCTGCAATCATGTATGCTCGATGCGCGCGGCGGTTCGGCGGAGCAATTCACGAGCAAGGATAAAGTGCGCCCCACCCGCGCGCGAGCCGGCCACGGCGTCGTTGCTGACGCACGCTAGCTGAAATTGGAATGCGCTTAACCAACACAGAAAGAAACAACCCGCCGGCCGAACCAAGCGGTATATAGACTGCAACGGGGGCCACATCTTCTTGGTGTTCTATGAACGAGGATTTCTATCGGGCGCGGGCCTCCTTGGTCCGCGATATTGCTGAGCAAGCTGACGTTTACGAAGCAACGTCTCTTGAAGCTTGCCGATCAATATGAAGTTTGGGCAGGTAATCCATCACGCGCTTCACGCTCCATAGTGCGCCCCATTCCGCTCCCGTCCACGCACAGTCGTGGCAAGGCGTGAGGGGTTATTCACGGCTGACGGGTGGCACATCAAGACATGCGTCGAACCCGACACAATCTCAGCCATGCCAAAGTTCACCCCGGTCGGATTTCCCCTCGTTCTTGATACGACGCCGTGAGGATCGCTCCGTTGATTCCTGGGCCCCTGTTCAATGCCGTTGAGACGGTTCTCTATAATCGCAAAGCGCGAAAGGACCCCTGGCTAACCTGTTTGAAGGCCTCTTTGCAGGCGGATGCAGTGCGCAGGATTACCTCAAGTTCTTCCACCGCATGAACAATGCGTTGCCTTCCTCGTAGGAAACCTCGGAAGGGCGGGATCGGGAGCACGAGGAACCTGATTGACGTGCGCTGCGATTTGCTCCGATCGCACCAGGCATCTTGGCCACGCGCCATGCACCAAATGCAACGATCCGCAGAGACCTAGTCATACCGCTACTGCGTCTTTAGCAGCCTTTAGCGGTGACGCCTTAACCGATTTGCCGGCCGGCTTCGCCGCGAATTCCATCGGCTCCTTCGTAAACGGATTAATTCCGCTACGGGCTTCAGTAGCGGGTTTGTTCACGACCGACATTTTGACGAAGCCCGGAATGACAAACTCACCGGACTGATTCAACTCATTGTAGCCTACAGCCGCCATCTGCTCGATGACGGCCTTTACGTCAACCTTGGAAATATTCGCTCCTTCAGCAATCGCGTCAATTAGCTGATTTTTGGTCATCTTAGCCATAATGGATTCCTTTGAGAGGCGCAGAACCTTCAAATGAGTGAACTTTGTCGGCTCGGTTACCTTTGTTTGAGCACGGTAAAACCGCAAGGATCGGTTTCCGTTAACGTCGAGGTCATGAACTTACAGGCTTAAAACCTATCGGAAGCCAAAACACAAGGATGAGTTCGAGTGAGTTTCCGGCATCCTGGTCGCTTTTAATATCAGGTCAGATCCCATCGGCGGCTTTTTCCGCGTCAACTGATCGACGCCGAAAGCGAGCGGTCTTGCCAGCCGCCCCAGTCTGATAGTCGATATCGCGAGTTCGTGCACCGCCTGGCCAGCGCGCGTAGCCACTGAGTCATTGGTAACGCATACCGCGCCCCAATATGCCTTTCGTTGGTTTCGCAGGATCACGACGAACGATCAGATTTCGACGTCGCGATTTCGTCTCCGGCTAACAGCCGCCAGAGGCATGCACTATTGCGAGACTCAGCCGGTCAGTCGCGAGCTCTAGCCTGTACGATTGGAGCCGCTTCACCGTGTTTGCGAGCTCAGGCTGTGGATTGACGCCACCTACTTGAAGGTGCGACAGCAGAGGCGCGTCGTGTCGGTCGCGGTAATTGTCGCGGTCGTGTCAGCAGTATGACACGCGCCGCGTTCGCCAAACCTCCATCAAGCCGATGCCGCGCGGCCTTTTGCCCTGCAGCTCGGCACGAAGCTGCTCGAAACCGCCTGGCCAAGGCCAACCCCTGCCATTCTCGGTAGGGACAGAACAAATGATATTGCTGTCCGTCGGCGAAGTGTCGTAGCTTTCTCGCACCGGACCACTGGTTTGCATCGTTATCTGTTTCACCCGGGGCTGTTTTTTTGACGTGATCTTTTGACCTAGCGCGAAGTCTGACTTTTCTTGGGCCGCCATTTGGCGGCCTTTCTTTCGAACATGCGTAAGTCGGCGACATTTGCATTGTGGCACATACCGCGCATGACGTGTGAGCTCCTTCTTGCGAGCTCCGGCAAGCCGACCCGATCGGGTCCGGACCGGTTTTGCGCCGCTCCAAAGAAAGCGACGAGCACGCCACTCAGTGTCCGAATGCAATCAATTCTGCGCACGGCAGATGTGCGCCGCCGGCGGCACCAAGAACTTTGTGAGGGAAGACACGATGGTTTGGAAAGCCGCACACTCCGTTCTTCGTCACGGCGCGGCGCTTTCATGGAATGTATGAATCGCTTAGCTCCGACCTATACTCACGTATAGATCGGCATACTCTCGTATATGCGTGCTATTCGGACAATGATTCCCAGGTGCCATTGATGTCCGCCTGTCTCGCGGCGACGTGCCGACTGCGGAGAGCGAAATACTCGTTCTTGAACGACAAATTGACCCCATTCCAAACGCTTCGTGTCCTCGACTTCGGCAAGCGTATTCGCATTGTGTCAGCATGCCGATCCGCACCGATAGGTCGTTCCTCATTGAAAGAGAGTTTTAATCGAGAATCGATATAGCCACTTGCATTAGGGTCATCCGCAGTTGGGGCGCCGATGTGGCACAATCGAACTTCTAATCTCGCGCTAGTGTTGTCTATCCCGGCCGCTACCGTGGCTGCCAATACGGACGTGTTGTCAATTCACTTCTGGAGCGGGCTACTCGTTGGTGGATTGATGCTGGTTCTTTCGTTTGCGACCTCGACGCGAAGGGAGGTCGCAGAACGAACTCTGGACGATACGATGGTTATCAACGCGTTTGAATCCCTTAAAGACGGTATCGCAGTTTTCGACGCCGACAGGTGCGTTCTGAGCAACGATGCAGCAGCTCACATACTTGGCTTTTCCAATAGGCAAGAAATGAGAGGGCTGGCGCTTGCCTCGCTTTCGCTTGATCCGCAGCCGAACGGCAAGAGCGTTGCGCAGATGTTCGAAGAAACCAATAAAGCAGTAATGGAAGCAGGCCATGTCGCAATCGAGTGGTGGCTTCGCCGCAAAGATCAGACTTCGATTCCGGTCAGGACAAGTCTTGTCGTTTCTAACTTCGAAGGCCGCCCGATAGTCGTATGTGGATGGCAGGACATAACTGATTTGGTCCGTATGCGCGAGGAGCGGTTGAGCCTTGCGAACAATTTCGAGAACGATGTGTCGCGGGTTGTCGATGTCGTGGCGAGCTCCATAAGAAACATGCAAACAGTCTCGTCGACAATCAGGTCGTCCACAGACGATGTTTGCCTTCGCACTGAAGGCATGACCGGGATCGTGAAAAAGACGGAGGAAAACTCGAGCGCCGTTGCGTCAGCTGCCCAGGAATTCTCGGCTTCAATTTCTGAGATCAGGAGGCAGGTCTCGACAGCGGCCAACATTTCGCAATCTGCACGGGATAAGACGGTCCACGCCGAATCAACACTCAACGAGCTCGTTGCGTCGGTTACGAAGATCAGCAGCGTCGTCCAACTCATCGAGGGAATAGCCTCACAAACCAATTTGCTGGCGCTCAACGCGACCATTGAGGCAGCGCGAGCTGGCGAAGCGGGCAGAGGTTTTGCAGTGGTGGCAAGCGAAGTAAAAAATCTTGCGGCGCAGGCAGCAAAGGCGACGAGCGAGGTTGATGCTCAGATTCTTGCCATTCGGGAAAGGACAGGGCTGACGACTGCGGCGATGGCTGACATTGCTGGGATCATAGACAAGATGCGCGAAATATCGAGCAGCATATCGGCTGCAATAGAAGAACAGTCGATTGTCACAAATGACATCTCGAAGAGCATCACACTCATTAGTTCGGATATGGGCGAGGCGTCCCGCGATATTGACCGACTTCATGATGCATCGCGCGCCTCTGGCTCATCGGCGGGCCAGGTCGTTGATAACGTCCAAGAGCTGAGCATGAATCTTGGTTCGTTGGAGGGACAGGTCGACGACTTCTTGATCAAAATACGAGCGTAGTGCGGTGGCGTGGGACGCATGACGCCGCCGCGATGGGAAAGGAGCTTGCTGTTAGGCGGCGATGCCCTGATCCGGCGGGTCGGCCGCAATCCAAGAGGGTTGCGGCGCGCGCATCCGGTTAGCTCTCAGGCCGGCGAAAAAATCGTCGCCCCATTGGCTGTGGCTGAGAAGATTTCGCTCGGCGTCAATGCCGAAGATCGTCCGCAGCAAGATGGACCGACAAAACTTTGGAGAGTGGCTAGAGCTGATGCTCCAGTCCATTCATCGTCAAGAATATCAAGTGCGCGTGTTCGGCGGGTCGATATCCGCAAGCTGGGTAGCCGACCAGGCGCACCAACACACCACGTCAGGTGCTGTCGGCCGGCTCCTGACAACAGAAGACCAAGTTCCATGGTCGTAGTGGGCGTCAGATGGGTCTTTACCTTCGCTGCCGCGTGTACGTCCGGTCGCCGCCAAGTGATACTGAGGCGCGCCGCTGACGGCAAGGGTGCCCGCTTCCGCCGCGGCTTTTTTCGGCCCTTAGCGCATCGTCGGAATGAAAGCGACTTCCTCGATCTTGTCGAAGAAGGCGCTTTGCGCGTTTGAGGGCGGAGCGGATCGTGAGAGTTAGAGGGGAGGCAGAAATTGCGACCCTTGCAATCGAAGGCGACTTTATAGACTAAGGCCGCGATCCGCGAGCACCCGGTGCATTACCTCGGTTTTGATCTCGCGGGCAATCTCATTGCGGATCCCGGCTCCGAGCTGCCGCTCCGCATCGATCAGCCAGGGCGTGGATGAGGATGCAGAGTCGTCGCCGGCCAGGTGATGGTCGGCGAGCCGTTGCTGCAAGCGAGTTCGAAACTCCTCGTCCATCGCATCGACGAGCCGCTCCTGCATCGCTGCTTCCTCTTGGGGTGCGATGCGCTTCACCACGCTCTCCCAAGGTTGCCAGCGCGTAGCCAGATAATCCGCGAAGCCCGTCGTCTCTTGCCTGCGGACCGACATCTCGGCCCTGGCAACGTCGTCTTCGATGACCTGGGAGACATTCAAGAAGCGCATGTCCGGAGCGACGTGCCGCAGATCCAGCGGCTCTCGCAGCTGGGTCTGGTAGGCAAGATAGACCTCGATCTCGTCGATTTTGGCGTCCGGGTCGGCACGGCGGAGCGAATCGACCGTCTCGCGCGCGATCTCCTCCAGCGCCTCCAAGCGGAACATGACACGGCCGTGCTGGAGCAGTTCGTCGAGCCGCCCGTCATAGGCCCCCTCCTTGACGTCAGCGTTCAGGCGTGCGGCCTGCATGCTGTTCCAGGTCAAAGTGATGCGATCCTCACAGTCCTCGCTCGCTCCCAACGCAGCGGCGAAGTACTGCTCGCGCAATCGCGGTCTGGCCGCCGCCTGCCGCAGATCGTCGGCCACCGCCTGTCGGAAGACGTCGTCTCTAAAGTTCACAGTGCCCCGTAGCCTGTCGAGAAAACCTGCATAATCCTGGGAACCCGGCTCTTGCGCGAAGCGCTGCCAGGCAACCACCGCGTCCGGCTGCCCCTCAAGCCAATCCGCGACAACCTCGTGAAGGGGCCGCGGCTCAACCTCCAGCACCCCTTCGGCCATCGAGAAAAAGATCTGCGGGCCAGCATAGTCCCTGGAATGCATGGCTGTCGCCAGGTTGGTCTGCACCAACTCGGGTAGCGGATTATTCTCGAGATCAACGCTGGACTCGCGGCCGAGCTGCGTCATCAAGGTCGCGGGCACGCTGGTAATCTGGTTGTTGCTGACGCCAAGCCATAGAAGGTCTGGCGGCACCGACGCGGGCAGGCTGCTCAGCTGGTTGTTGTTGGCACTGAGCCATTCGAGCCCGGCCGGGAGAGGCTCGGGCAAATTGGCCAGTTGATTGTAGTCAACGTTCAGACGCTCGAGCCCGGCTGGAAGGTCGGGCAGGCTGGTTAGCCGGTTGCCACCGGCGTCCAGTTCTCGAAGGTTTGCCGGAAGGACCGGCAGATTCGTCAGCTGGTTGTTGGTGACGTTCAAGCGCCGGAGCCCACGCGGTAGGTTTGCAGGCATGCTGGTCAGCCCGTTGCTGATCGCGTAGAGCCGCCGTAGCCCGGCTGGAAGGTCGGGCAGACTGGTCAGCCGATTGTTGCTGACGTAGAGCCGCTGGAGATCGACCGGAAGCGTATCGGTCACGCTATTCAGCTGATTATCGTCGACGTTCAGGCGACGCAGCCCGGCCGGCAGCGGGACGGGCAATGTGGTCAGAGACAGGGACGACAGATCCAGCGTCTCGTTGAGATCACCTTCCTGCTGCCAAGCCGTCGTCCGACTGACCGCCTGTTGCCGATCCTCATCCGCGTCCCGCCCCTCTTCGGCAGCCCAGCTCGCCAGGACCTGATCCTGCGATGAGGCCGGATTCGTGGCGGACGCCCGCGCATCCGTCAAGGCGTCACCCCACCGCGCCGCAGCCGGGGACCTTGGTTCGTAATTTTCGGAATCGGAAGCTTCGGAAGAAGTGCCAGCGCCAAGCTGAGCCTGCTCTGTATTCATCGATGCCATTCTTCGGTAGCTAAAATTGGGGAATACGCCGGAGCGGTGAATCTTGAAGCCCCTTCGCCGGCCGAGCACTTGCAGCGAGACGCAAGCAGGTCCGCACAAATCCGGGCTTTCGAATGGGTTGATTGATCCGAGTCGACCAAGCCGGACCTCAGTCCAGTTCGACACGCTCTCCTCGTAAAAGGCATACCTGTCGATAAGCTGACGAGCCTCGTTCATTGTAGAACAGCCGGGTCCAAAACCCTGTTGGGGTCTCGACGGTGCTCTGGCCACAAAGAGAGAGTCAGGCCGAAGGCCGATCTGACGAGCCGCCGGCGCGTGGCGGCGGCTGCAACGCTGAAGCCAACTTTCTTGCCAGAAGCGGCTCATGACACCCAAGTAGGGCACGTTGGGCAATGCTCTCTTCGAGTTGATCGATCGCACCCCCGCCTTGGTAGGCGGCCCTTGACCGGCTCAACACACCAGCCTGAACGGCCTGTCGCGCGAGGGTGACAGGTTGATACTGCAAATGTTTGATTTCACAACGGGCAGCCGAGAGGCTTTGTCTTGGCTTCCAACCCGTCAAAGATAATCCGCCCAGCTCTTAAACTCCTTGCGAAGCCTAAAACGAATAATTCACGCGGCCTCAGTTTCCGCGCCCTCCGCTGTCGCGCCGACAACCGCACCAGGCAAAAAGCCCAGGATGTAATCCGCTGCCTTACTGGCCTGGCTTGCAGCGCGGACAATCGCCCGATTATCCTCTCGTAGAACCTCTAACCACGAGGCAATGTAATCGGCGTGCCGCACTGTCGGAACGATGCCAAGCGAGGCACAGGAGAACGCGGCGGAGAGCTCCGCTATCAATTCCTCAAAGGCGTACTTCTTGGTACCAAACGAGCCGCTAAAATCACGGTTGAGCCGTGAAGAATGACCGCTTGCGTGGCCGAGCTCGTGGAGCGCGGTGCGATGCCAATTGATCGGCTCGAAGTAGGCTTGCGGCGGCGGCACCTGCACATAGTCTTCTGCCGGTGCATAGAAAGCGCGATCACCGCTAATGCGAAAGTCAATGCCGGTCGCCTTGATCAGGGCTTCGACAGCTGGCTCGATCAGTCCTTGCGGCCGAGGAGCCGCGGTGGTCGCGATTTCCGCAGGCAAGCCGTCGCACTGATCGGCATTGAACACCGTAAAGCGCTTCAAAAACGGAATTGCCAGCACTTCCTCGCCGGTCTCTTTAGCTCGCCGCTTCTCATCATTTGGCACGAAGCGATCAGCATAGACCACCGTCGTACCACGCTCGCCCTTGCGCACATGGCCGCCGTGCGATAGCGCCTGGCGGAAGGTGAGCCAGCTCTGACCAGCAAAGCCGCGCTCGATGACCGCGCCCCAAAGGATCAGGACGTTGATGCCGCTGTAACGCCGTTTGGTCGCGGCGTTGTTTGGCATCGCGAGCGGCGCCTCTGCTGCCGCCGTTCCCCACGGCTGCACCCATGGCACACGGCCGGCTTCGAGCTCGGCAATGATCTTGTCGGTAATTTCGTCATAAAGGCCTGCCCGATTCTGGCCGGCCCCGGTGCGAGGATGTCGTTTGGACATCGCGTTTCTCCGAGAACGGGCGCCGGCGAGGCTCTCTCGCGGCTATAAACCCGTCACGGCGGAGGGGTCCCCCCTCTCACTCTAGGAAGCTCTGCCGAGCAAGATGCGGATCTGATCGGGCTGCGAGAGCAGTCCCACGAGCGAAGCGGCAAGCCAGCTCGAGAATAAGTTCGGCGTCCTGCAAACGACGGCGCTCGAGCTCGCGGCGGGCGTACCAAAGAAGGTCGCAGCAGGAGTCAGCATAGCGCCGCGCCTTCGGCGACGCCGGATCTGCTGCGGTCCAAAACGGACTAATAGAGCACCCGCTGGAGTGACCAGATCTGGAACAAATGAATTCGGGCAAGTAGTGACGGCCGGGGATCAAAGCCCGCGAGCCGCGAGGCGACGTCTCTCGGTTGGAGAACCTGCTGTCCGACCGCGCAAGCTGATCTGGGCTGAGGAAAGGGTTCGCATGCCGATCTCAGCTAAAATAAGGACTATTCCGCGCGGACAAGCCAAAATGGACGGGATTGCCCGACAGCATATCGTCTTTCGACCGGACGGCTCATCGGCCAAAACACATTTGTGATCCTAGGAGTTCTGGCTGACCATTAAGCTTGACTTACGAGCTTGCGGGACACCTCTGCGGAGCAAACCTGCTCGCGAGCAGCAGGAAACGCACGACGAGAAGACCCGCGTAGACGCTCGTCCCAATTGACAAGCCGATCCAAATACCAATCGCACCAAGCCCGATCTTCAAGCCAAGCACGTAGCTAAGGGTGAAGCCGATCGGCCAATTAGCTATGCAGGCGAACAGAAGCGGGACGCGGGTGTCCTTCAGTCCGCGTAAACCGCCCGCCGCAATGTGCTGCGCGGCATCACTGATAAAGAAGCTCGCGCCGACCAAAAGGAGGTCTGCGGCCAAATCTGTCGTCGCGCCGACACCGTCAGTCGTCCCATCCAGAAACAGGCGCGCGATTTCAAAACGCACGGCGACAACTGCGGCAGTCAGTATCGCAGCAGCCATAATGCCAAGGAGTATAGCAATCAGCCCTGCTCTTTTGACGCCTGGACCGTCGCTGCGTCCGACGGCGTGACCGACGCGCACGGCCGCCGCCGTGCTGATGCCTAGTGGAACCACGAATAGGACCAAGTCGACCTGAAGGGCGATCTGATGGGCAGTAAGCGCTCTGATGCTGACTAGGCCCGCCAGCAGCCCCGCGGCTGAAAACAGTCCATATTCCAGCAAAACAATCAGTGAGATCGGAATCCCCATCGCGATCAATCGTCTCATGAACGGCCAATCGAATTGCCACAGACGCGCAAGCACGTGATAGTCACGGAAGGGGAGGCGCATTGTGGCGAACCACAACACGGCCAGGAACATCATAAAGTTCACGAAGCTGCTCGCAAGGCCGGCTCCGAACAGCCCAAGCGGCGGCAGGCCCAGCTTCCCGTAGATCAGCAAATAAGCTATGAGCGCGTTGAGAGGGAGGGCCCCAATCGCAATCCACAGGACCGGCTGCGGCCGGTGGACCGCAGCCATGAAATTGCGAAAACCGTGAAACCACAGTGCCGGCGCGGCGCCCCAGACGAGTCCGAACAGGTATTGCTGCGCGAGGCGCGCCATCTCGGGCGCTTGGCCGAAAGCGAGCAGTATTTGCTCTCCCTGTAGCCCAAAGGCCATGATCGGGATCGATAGCAGCAGCGCCGCCCAGAGTCCCACGCGCAGCGTACGTCGCACAGCGGCACGGTTTTTCGCGCCGAACGCTTGCGCTGCCAGCGGCGCGATCGGGGTCAGCAAACCAACACCGAGGGTGAAGCCAACGAGGTAGATCGTGATGGCTAACGCCGCCGCGGCAAGCGCCTCAGGGCCGACGCGCCCGATTAAGGCAAGATCGGTGGTCATCATCACGACTTGCCCAAGCTGCGTCAGCACCATCGGCCATGAGAGCTTCGCAAGTTCAGCAAGCTCGATAGCGACCTGATGATAAGCGCTAGGTGTCGTCCGTTTGAACTGGATGGCCAGGACCGCTTTTTCCGCTCGTTTGTTCATACGACACCGCCGTCCGGTTTGTTTTCTCGGCCCCATCATCGCTGCTTTATGAAGAAGAATATCCGCTTGCCTCGGCCTCGGAGCTGGCGAGACGATGCCACATCAGATCTTGCTCAGGTCCGTTCGAGACGACCCGCGTCAGCGCGATGGATTTGCAAGCTTGGTTCCTATCCGCTGCTCTCGCCATGACGAGAGCAGCTCAGCCATCTCCACCAGCGCTCCATCTTTGTTGAAAGAAGATGCGGTTGATGGCCATTACGCAGCGATCGCCGATCACTGGTGCTGCATGGTGCGAACTGGATTGCGACGTTTTCCATCGCATTGTCAAAATCGCACACGGGCGCACAACCGGGCAGCGCGACCTTGAGGATCCCGAAGTTGCGACCCACGCATACCGGTAGCTGGTATCACACAACGTGATCCTCGAGCGGCTGTTCTGAACAGGTCCAGCTATTCAAAGCTCATGCCAATGCGAGCACCTTGAATTAGCAGCCGATCTGCTGGATCCGTCGTGTCCTGACCCTGACAGCAGGTCGCAAATCTGACAATCAGCATCAGCGATGCTTGTCTCGATCTCGAAATTGGTTGGGGCAAAACGTTCATGCGCGACCGCGAACGCTTGCCTCTCTTCGGTATCGATCGCTCAGATTCTCAGATGTTCAAAGGGCGCTGCACGATGCTCAATGGTTGATGCGTTAGTCTTCATACGTCGGATCTTGGACTGGCTCATACTCAAAGGTGATAAGATTGGGATGGATCATCGTCGCCCTCTAAGTCATTATCCGACTTGCGGGGCTGGCTTGACGCGTGGCGCTGCCCCGCAGCCAGGAGAATGTATCAGTGTGGCCCAAGAAGACGCTCGCCAACTCACAAAGTCACCGCATTGCATTCCCCGGCGTCGATGGCAATCCTTAAAGCGTAAGACGCCCCCTGAAGGAAATGTCCGAGCCCGGCCTGCGGAACGCAATGGGGCTCTGGGTCAGAACGCCCTTCGGCGAGGAACACATCTTGGTGCGCGCGGGATTGGAGCCGGATGGCCGAGACGCTACGCGACTCTGTTCATGAGAGGGCGGTGCGGCGCGAGCCGCACGCGCAGGAAAACGCGAAAACGTTAAGCGCGCGAAAGGTGGACTTCCTCTCTGGCCATTGTCCGAGCATCATAAATTCTGACCTGAAGCATGGGAAAACGCTGCTTTAGCTCCTGCGCTCCCGCCAAAGCCCCGTCTTTGGTGGAAAATTCGGCTTTGACTCGGCCATCCACTTCGAGAGCATAACCGGAAGCGGGAAGTTTTGGCGTGGCTGCGACCATTTCATTCCTTTAGCATGTTGGTCTCATCGACGACGGCTGCTTAACCTCAGTCGCTTGGACCGGGCTAGCAGTTGCGCCAGCGACCGGTATCTCCTGCAAAAATCGGTGTGTAGCGCGCCCTCGGCAACCTTAGGGTTCCGCCCGGGGAACGGAATTGGCGCCCCTTCCAAACCGCCGACGCAATAAGGGCCTCGGCGCGCTTACGGCAAAGGCGGGGAGGCCTTCGATCGCCCACAATACGGGGCCCGATCCGGGGCCTGTAGTCCTTTTGCTGCAAGCGAATCGCCCATATAGTCGCAAAATAGGCAGTTTTGCGATCAATACTGACCCAATAAGGGAAATTGGAGAATTCGGCCGCACAAGCATTCTTGGCGGCTTTTCAGCGTTTTCGAGCGCTTTGAAAGGGGATGCGGCGTGACATTTCACATGAACCTGCGCGTGCAACAGGAGGATGCATCATGAGCGAGCTGTCGCAAGCGCCGCAGCCGCGCGCAGATGCCGATGAACCGATCGTCTTGGTCGTCGACGACGACGCATCGATGCGCAAGGCTCTCACAAATCTGTTTGAATCGGTGGGGCTTAAGGTCAAGGCTTTTGGCTCTGCGGCGGAGATTTTGCAGACGAAGCCGCCCGAAGTGCCGAGCTGCCTAGTGCTCGACATCCGCCTACCAGGATCGAGCGGCCTCGATTTGCAGTCCGATCTCGCCGAGGCCAAGATCGACACGCCTATTATCTTTATCACAGGTCACGGCGATATTCCCATGACCGTCCAGGCCATGAAGAGCGGTGCGGTCGACTTCCTGACCAAGCCGGTACGCGAGCAGGACCTCCTCGACGCGGTCCGGGCCGCGATCGAACGAGACCGCAAGCGGCGCGACCTCGACAAAACAGTCGTTGACCTACGATCCCGGTTCGAAAATCTGACTCCACGCGAGCGCGATGTTCTGGCCCTGGTCACTTCCGGCCTGCTGAACAAGCAGGTGGCGGGCGAGCTTGGACTGGCAGAAATTACAGTCAAGATCTACCGCGGGCAGGTCATGCGCAAAATGGGCGCGAAGTCGCTGGCCGATCTCATAAGAATGAGTGAAGCTCTCGGAATTTCGAGCCCAAAGGGGAACTTACAAACCTAAGTATGGTTTCCAATCCTGCTTCCCGCCTCCACTTTCGTACGGCCGCAACCGCGGCGAGCAGTTTCTCGGATCACGAGCGATCAGTTTGTCAATGCCCTCTGTCATTTCCCTCATCGACGATGATCCATCCGTTCGTACCGCAACGAACAACCTTCTGGCAGCGTACGGATACTTGGTCCATACTTTTGCCTCCGCCGAGGAGTTCCTCCGCGCGGCCGAATTGAGTGAAACATCATGCGTGATTACCGACGTCCAAATGTCGGCCATGAGCGGAATTGACCTGCTCACGCATATGCGCAGCCTCGGTCATCGCATGCCTTTCATCTTCATCACGGCCTTTCCAGATGATGTCGTGCGCGCTCGAGCAATCAAGGCTGGAGGGATCTGCTTTCTCGCCAAACCTTTTGCCACGGACGCGTTGATCAAGTGTTTGACGATTGCGCTGTCTGGGTCAGGTGGCGCAAGCGCGTGAAGGCCTGAGCGGTTGCCGCGGCATTCCTTCACAAAGCAGGGATGCACTGCGAGTTTCCCGCCAGTCCTCGGAACGCAAGCCAAGAAAGCGATCGGTCCAAACATCTGACATAGCCTCGCTCACGTGCCCCTGTCCCCCGCATAGACGGTCAATTCCCACTCAAACCATAAGATCCAGCGCAGAGGCGCCTTCCTCACCCTGCCGTCAAGGGGCAAGGCGAGGTCAGCGGTACTGCACTTTCGGCCCTGCTTGCCGGTAGTGCGCTCAATTTTGCCAGAGATCTTAGCCGTTTCAGCCGTAGCTTTCGCATCCTGCGGCATGGAGCCAACACCGCCGCGCTTCGAAGAGCCACGAATTTGGCTTGGCATCAGCGCTTTCTCTCCGTAAGCGCAAGATCTCGTCGTGCTGGTCATGTTAGCTCGTTCAAACTGGCCTCGACTGGCCTACTGTGAGACGGAGCAAGGGCTGTGCCAGCGCCAATCGCGAGCGCTAAGCGCCTGATCGCGCTTCGCAAGAGTTCGAGAAGGTGCAAATGGCACGCGTGTTTTGAATCCCACTCTGTGCGCCGCTGTGAGACGTCGAATAAAGAGCGAGGGACTGACGCAGCCGCCCCCTTCCCTGCAGACAAAGATCAGAACTGAATTCGCTTCGGCCTGACTTTTGCCCTGACCCAAGAGCACGGGTCCAAGAGCTCGGGTCCAAGACCTCAGGCTAAAAACGAGGATTCCGGCGTGAAACGCAACCACCTTTTGGAAGAGATGGTGTCCCGATCGCCGGACCGATCTGACGCAGTCGCTTTGATCGACCAACATAGACAAATTTCATCCAACGAGACGGGAACGCCCAAAGCGCAGAGGGAGGTTAGCAGCTGATCCGTCACCGAGTTCGTGAACGCCATGGCGTTGGTCGAGTTGAGCGGGTCGGGCCAGCGGCAAAATCGTACTCGGATTAACGCTGATCAATGTTAGACTCCGGACTGCGTCCCTTGCTGGTCCACGATCATTTTGTCCGTTGCGCTCGTTGCCATAACGGTAGCGCGGACTCCTTCTCTTTACATCGGGCAGGACACACAAGGGCCCACAGCATACAACCTGACGCCGCGTGCGGTTCAACCCACATCCGCGAGCATCCTGGTCTGAGATAGTTGCAGTACCTGCAGCGTCGGGTCATTTGCTACCTTCAAAGTCGCATCACCAATGCTCCCAGGTGATGTGGGGGGCGGAATCGGCGTCTTTTCCGATCCAGTCGTCGGTGCCGCCCCACTCTACTCTTCGGGCCCCGGATGCAAATCTCGTCGGAAGCGTACGCGCGAAACTTATGCGTCCATGTTGGTCCGCATCTCCGCGAAAGAAGAGTGGATGAAGCGTGATCTAGCCTTGCGCTATGTGCTGGCTCTGTTTTGCTTCGATTCCGCCGCGCGGGTGTCTCAGCTCGAGGCCCGAACCTTGGCACGGGACGTGCTGACCCGCTCTTTACCGGGACTTTGCCCCCTCGCGCATCTGGAGTAACGACGCCAGCGACCATTTCAGGCGGGCAGCGTTGCTGTTTCAGCAGCCGACAGGCTGCAGCGCGAGGGCTGCGCACATGAGTATGCCGCCAATAAGAGCCATTCCTATGAAGAGGACTTGCTTGGGGTCCATTTTGATCGTCCCTTCGCTCAGAAGGGCTCGAGCCGGAAAAGTGTCCGCTATGTTTTAGGACGCTTCGTCCGAATTGGAACAGGATGGCTAGTAGCTCAAACCCGCAATCTCGCATCCGTTCTCACAACCCCTAATACGATGGCTTGGTCACCTAACCGACGAATGTTGCGGCGGTGTCCGCTTCCTGCTGAACGGGTCTGCGCACCGCCTGAAGAAGCGCGCCCTTCTCCCGGGTATCAACATGAAGATGTCGCGCTTTCTGAGCTGCTGCTGCATGAGCTTATCGGCATTCACCAGCTTTTCTTAAATCCAGCTGTCAAGCTCATGTTGGTGCTGCCCTGTGTGGTCTCCCCGATGGTGCTGGAGATTGTGATGCCGTTGGACAGCATCTGCTCGGCGCCAAAGCTGCGCAGCCATTTGTCGTCGGTAGTCGACATGGTCTCGCTAATGACAAAGCTCGTGCCGATCCCGGTGACTGTGACTTTGGCCGAGTTATGGGTCTCGTAGTTGCGCGTGACCTGCCCGAGCAGACCGAAAAGCGGCATTTCTCCCTTTTGGACCACGTCGGAGTCGATCTGCAATGCCAGCGAATAATCGCTCCGCAGCGGCACCGACTTGATGAGGGAGGTACCGATTTTGCTGCTCTGCTCGCCCGTATCAAAGCGCGCATTCACCACGGTTTTATCCCAGACGGGGCCCACGCCGGGAGCGGTGGTTGCAGCCCAGGCGATGCCGGAGGATTGTGGCGCGTTGCCGCCGTTAGCGGCCTTCTCAGCCAGCAGATCCGATGTTGTGGTGGGCTCGCGCGCCACGGTCATGTCGACTCCGATCCGAGTGTCCCAGAACGGAGAAATCGACTTTTTGACAGCGACTGCGGAGGCGCCGTTTGATTTCGTGCTGGACGACCAATTCAGACTGTCGCTGGCGGACCCAGCTTGCGTGGGGTACGGCATCGCGACCAATATAGACGCGAAAGCGAACGCGGCCACCCAGAGCGTCGACTTGGCTCCGTCAACACCTGACGTGAATTTTACAATGTTGCCCGCAGTGGATTCGGCAGGATGCGGAGCGAGAAACGGATTTGTCATTTTTGAAGGTCTCGTCGCCAGCGGTCTCGCATGTTGCTTACAACCTGACGTTACGTCCGATTCAACCCCTTTCGAATAAGTGCTTTACATAACGCGGACAGAGATTGCTCGATCGGCAAACTGGAAGAAACAGCTCCGTACTTTAGAGACTCCGTGAAGGCCGTTTGGTTTGATAGAGTGCGCAGCTTGCTTGACCGCCGCTTTTGCGATGTAGACTAAAGTTTCACGCCGGCTCGACACGGACAGGTCTGACTAAGCCTTGCGGCGTTGTACGACCGTCCATTTCTTAAGATGCGGCGGCAGTTGGCATATGGATCCCTGCTATCCAGCATGCCTGCGACTTTTTTACTCACACTTTCACAGCTTCGGATCATCACCGCCAATCTCGGCATGCCGACGACCGCGTCGATCATTTCCTGCAAGCCGACCTTCGGTACCCATCATTCATTTTCGCCTCCGCACACTCTGACGATAGTCGAAACCGACCTGAAGCGGGCAAGCTAGAGCTGACTCTTCAGTCGATTTGCAAATCAATGCTCCCTACGGCACCCGGCCGCCCGCGCTGATGTGGTTGCTGGCGATGACCGCCACTTCGGGAGGCCGCATCGCCAATGCAACGTTCATTGCGGAAAGGCGCCAATTCAGAGTGAGAGTCTATGAGGAAGCGAACTGTCGAAGGATAGGCTGAGGTAGAACCGAGACGTTCCTAACGCATCACTCGCTTGCTATGTTCACCTTTGATTATCGAGGTCCAAGCTGGGTCGGAAAGGGGATTTGCGGATCGAGAATCGAGCAGGGCTCTTTAAGAAGTAAACTTACTCAATATCACGCCGAAAGAACGTGGGCGGGCCTTGCGCCGCCGGCTCGTGCGATCCAATCAACCACGCCGCAAACAGCGCGGCGAGGCACTTCTTCCAAGTGTCAGTTAGAAGGCTCCCCGCAGGCGCTTGCCTGCTGGGAGCAAGATGGGCGTAGCGCACCGCGCTCGCATGCCGGTCGGAGGTCAACGCGCGCATCACGCATGTTATGCCAAGGCAAAGATAGACCGTAGCAGCAGCAGAAACTGGCTAGCCGAGGCGTCGCAATTAGCGGAACGTTTCGTACCGCCAACCTTGCATGGACCCCGTACACGATTGACGATTTTCGAATCGTTTCAAGTTCGATGCACTAGCGAGTTCTGTCGTTTTCCGTTCGGCATAGAGCTTGCTTCATGCGCAATAGCATCACGGATGCCGTCGCCGTGATGTAGGGGCGGACCCACAACGTCCGTTTAAACGGCATGGAGTCCGCCCCATTCTTTTCCGACGGACCAGATAGGCCTGAACCGACGTTTGGGGCGGCTGCAGTCGCGCTAGGCTCGTAATCATGTCCTGCTTTCTGGTCAAATGACGCAAGTGTGAAAGTATGTTGTTCTTACTTGGTTCGTCAGGAATAACGGGCGCCGCCTACAAGCGAGTAGTCTTCGATGAAACTGTCTCAAGCGTTTGCAATGACCGGCTGTTCCATCAACCAGCACATGATCCTGCGGATCACCACGATCATGGCATCGGGATGGCTGTTCATGCAGGCGGGTCAGATCTCAATGGGGCCTCGACCAGCACACGCCAGCGCTCCCTCCAGTGGGATTCTCGCCGATCCGGCCGCGCCCGACGATCTGGATGCGAACTACAAGTCAATTAATGCTCGGTCTTTGCCGGCCGGACATTGTCGCGTGACGGACATCGAGCTAGGCGCTGTACGGTTGGGCTCACACTACGCAGATGTCGTTTCCATATTCGGCTGCGCAGGCACTCTCGCGTCACGCGAGAGTGCGGGAGGTGTCAAGTTTCACCTGTTTGCTTGGAACGACGGGCATGTTTTGACGCTGTTCGCTAAGGGCCGGTTGCTGATCGCATCGCAATCTGACACATCGTGAAGCACTCGCAAGAAAGCGCGAATTGCCTACGCCAGAGTGACAAGGATCTAAACCGCGGAGGAGCGGAACCAATCTCGTCGAGAAAACATGGATGCCAAAGCCGCCCACCCATTCTTGTTTGCGTGCAGGTGATCTTAAAGTTTCTACCTGCGATCAAAGCTATTAAGATGTCAATTAGACGACAATAGCTCTACTTCATCATCCCGTTATAGAGAGCCCTACCTCTGACCGTTCTGCCGTGTGGCTTGTCTGCCGCTTAACCATTGGTGGTGAGCACCCGAGCGGCGACAACCGCCCAGCCACTTTGTTGTTTGCTTCAACACAATTCGACAAACGGACAGGCGCAAGGCTCGGCCTCGATAACAGATCGACGCCCGTCGCATCTAGAAAGCGCGTATTTTCATCGGCACGCTGCTTGCTTGGTCCTGACCAGCATCACCGCTCCTCTCGCGGGGGTGCGGGGCGGACCCAAGGAGGCAATGGCGCTCAACGCGTCGGGTCCGCCCTCTCACGATCTGTGCTGGCGTGTTGCGCAATGAAGCTCTATGTGCGGGCTGCTGCGGCCGCCGTCGCGCCTGCGCACGGCCTCCGCCGTGACATCCTGAGCGTCTACGAGCAGGAAACCCGTTATTGCGGGAGAACAAGCCCTTCAGCGCGCGGAGACAGAGCGCATGGACACTATTGTGACACTTGTGGCATCAGCAGTTCGCTACCGAGCACTTGCATCAATGGAACGGAGGCGCGCTTTCAGCCAATACCGAGGCAGCTTGGGGCGTACTTCGGCTTCGATGTCGACACTACATCCTACTTCGTGGTGGAAATCAGCTGCGATCTTACCCACCTGCTCGACTACCGGGAGCGTATACGTTTTACGCACACTGTCTGGGCGTAGTCCTGCCGAACAAAAGTCAAGACGAGCTAAGCGGGCTGGTGGTGATGAACTGTTGCGGTACGACGAGCGCAGAAGCGATCAACGTGTTTACGACAAGCGAAGCCCTTTGCGAACGCACATGGAGATCGAAGATAACGACTTGGATTTCGTCCAGATCAGCGCCCCAGAATTGACTTGGGCCGTGTTCAGATATTTGACCGCGCGGCGAACAGCTGTATCGCTTTCGATTATTGCGACCACAGACTTCCTAAACATCCTCGTTGATCTTGTATTAATGATAAACGTTTCTCGCGAACTTTCGGGTTGCTACAGGCATCACGCGCCAGGCGCGCGCGGCTAGCTTGCGATTGCTTGGCTGAAGCTCGCAATTGTTTACCTCGTTTGTCCCATTTCGAAGACAGCCGGGCAAACTGGCACAACGCTAGAGGCTGTTAGGAACTGATTAACCATAAGATCCGAGGTTTGCGGGATGTCGATTTCCCGCAAAGCCTATCCCTCCGACGTTTCTGATGATGAATGGGCGCTGGTCGCGCCGTATCTGACGCGTTTGCCGGAGCAGAGCACGCAGAGAGTCCACGCCTTGCGCGAGGTGTTCAACGGCCTGCGCTATATCGTGAAGACGGGCGCGCCATGGCGCTGGATGCCGAACGATCTGCCGCCCTGGGAGATCGTCTATCAACAGGCACAGCGATGGTTGCGCGCCGGCTGCTTTGAGACCCTGGCCGAGGATTTGCGCATTGTCCTGCGCGTTGCGGCGGGACGAAGCGCGCAACCGACTGTCGCCATCATCGACAGCCGAACCCTGCGTTCGACGCCCGAGAGCGGTGCTCGCTCGGCTTATGATGGTGCGAAACGCAAGAAGGGGTCGAAGCTGCACCTGGCGGTCGACACGCTTGGCCATCTTCTGGCCCTCCATGTCACGCCCGCCAATGCCGACGATCGCGCCGAGGTCGGCCGCATCGCCAAAGCCATTCAGGCGGAGACCGACGAGAGTGTCGAAATCGCATTTGCCGATCAGGGCTACACCGGAGAAAGTCAGCAGCTGCTGCAGCGGAACATGGCATCGTCCTCGATATCATCAAACTGCCAGAAGCCAAGCGCGGCTTTGTGCTGCTGCCCAGACGATGGGTAATCGAGCGATCCTTTGCGTGGGCCACCCGCTTCCGACGCCTCGTGAAAGACTACGAACGATGTGCACAGACCCTCGCGGACCTCCACCTCATTGCCTTGGCATGCATCACGCTCAAAAAACGTCGCTAAACTAGCCGCAGGTTCATGACAGCCTCTAGTCCAGTCTCTTGACATACCTTGAGCCGTCGCAGGTCGTCGCAGCGATCTTGGTTCGGCACAATGCTTGCTTTGTCATAGCCAGCATCACCGTCCGATCCCAAGCACCCGGTGATGTAGGGCGGGCCCAAGGCTTTGGATTCATCGCGGAGGGTCCGCCCGCTCGATCATGAGCTGTGGGTCGCGCCTCGAAATGTCATGTTCATAGCTGCCGCGGTGAAGTCCCGAGCCAACGAGTCTCGTGGAGACAACGTAAATGTCTACAACGGAGCACTCCGTGCGCGAGAGGAGGACGATAGAGGACCGCAGATTTGCACTCAATCCTAATTTTCAATGGGACTCCCATGTCTACTGAAGAAGCACCAGGAGGGCCGACAAATCACACGTGCGACAGACGAAATACGTCAGCCGACGGCTACGGCGAAGGATCTGACATCCTAATGGTAGTCGAGGCAGCAACTCAGTATCGCTGCGCAAGATCGATTCTCGAAGAGGCATTCACTAACCAAGCCGACCTGGAGGATGATGACAAACTGGACGAGCTGTTTCACAGACCTCGCATCGCGCGCTATTTCTTGCTCTTTCGTGGGCAACGCGCAATGGGGGCTGGTTTGATTCGACTAAACCCGATGATGCCACAGTCAATATATGTTCCATACATTGCAATCCGCGAAACCGACCGCGGAAGACTGTCTACCCGGAGGATGAAGCAACTATTCGCCGAATTCACGCGGAAGATGGGCGCCCGCAGAATTCTGATCGAGGCAGAAAACCCGCGTTGTATGCTACTTGATGCTTCTTTTCGAAAAGAGCGCATGCAACGTTCGGCAATGAGAATATATCTACTCCAACGCGTCTTAGGCGCGAGTTTTGTATGTGATCCGGACCAGGCCGCTGCGTATACGAAGCCTGCGTCAGATGACGCGCAGAGGGTGAGAACATCCCTTCTCTTGGGCTTTGTGCCTATCGAGCCAGAGCCGGCAAGCTTCTTTAATCCCAACCGCACGGCAATAACGATTGAGCGCTATCGGCAGCTCTATCTCGAACTAATGCAACTTGATTACGGGACCGAGACTCTCGTACCCTCGCCAAGTCAGCTGGCAGCTAGATATCCTGCAATTCGCGATTTCATGACTCGAACAAATGCTTATCGCGAGGAACGCCGTTGGGTGTCGCTTCATCCCTGAGTACCCGACTAATGATGCGGCAAAACTTTAGTGGCGTGGTCCGACGCCATTCAAGGCAATATGGCTCCGTCGCTTATCACCAATTCCACGGTGGATTGCTTGCACAAACAAGCAAGCAGCATGAGGCGAATAGTGGGGTCCGGCCGCGCCAAGTGCCTACCGACCTGCTCTGTCTTCTTGACCATTGACCAAATCGGTCTGGCTTTGCTCGAAGCCCGTCGAACGTTTGTTCAGTATTTGCGCGCGATGCAACCATGGCCACCTTACGCTTTGCGGCAGTCGGCCGGCTCATTCGGAAGTGAAAATGTGAGCGGGAAGGTCTTGGCAAAAAGAGCGTTGAGCGCGGCCCGCTCCTCTGCAAGGCGTCTTTCGATGAGCTGGCGTTCTACGTCCGACAATCTTGTCCCTAGCAGCCGTCGACACCGGTGTATGTTGTTGCGGTGAGCACGAATTCGAGCCAAGTCTTCATCGAGCATCGTCGTGACTCCTGAAGAGCCATGTCCTCTTTGATTTTGAGCAGCAGCAGAGATTTCGCAGCGCGGTACTCTGGCGCCGTTTAGAGTGCACATCGCGTCAGCTGATTGTTGTGGTGGAGTTTGCCGCCAAAAAAATCGAATAGAGTTCACCCAGCTTTTGAAATGACCTTGGTCAAAGTCGCTTTTCGCCGAGAGAGCGGCGTACCTCATCCCATTCGCGCCTTGCTCCACACATAGCCTATGTCCGGTATCGATTACTGCGATGGCTTCGCTTGGGGCGCTCGAAAAGCGCATCTGTGCAATTTTTTTGAAGGATTTCCTCATGCGGGTGACCGTATGGCTTAGTAATGACCGTTGCCGCGTATTTGACACCGGTCGTGACATTCGACTGAGCGTGTAAACGTTGCCCGCGGTTGCGGACTATCGTATCGCGTGCGTTGAATGCCCCGGGCACAACCGGGAAGTACGGGCATGTCACTCAGCTACGCCGAAAGTTACGCGCTTCGCGCCAGACGCGAGACCGATCCTGACGAGGCGATTCAGCTTCTTGTCAAGTCGATCCAGCAACTCTGCAAAGAGGTGAAATCGTTGCAAAGCGAGGTCCAAAGCCTCAAGCGAAAAGTGCGCTAACTGATATTGATCGTCACGTCGGCGAGCGGCTTCATCGCCGCTTCCACCGCGCGCAGCGCGTTGGGCAGACGAATTGTTTTTCTGGAAGCGAACGCGATGGCTGACACCCACTGCCCCTACGGGGCCAACGTCACCGCGACGAAGACGTCAGGCGGCTGCGCGACGAACATGGGGTTAATCGTTCTTCCGATGCTGCCCCGAATTAGCGGCAGAAAGGGAGAAACCGGGGTCGAGTCGACAAGGGACGCTTCGAATGCCGGCAACTGTCAAAGCTTGTCGCGGCGCAAATGAGACGCTGAAGACTCATCATAGGGAGTCGCATTACTAACAGCGAGGTCGCCGACTCCCAAGGAAGCAGGAGGAGTTTAAGAACGATTTCGGGATCGAAAAATTTCTTGCGAGCCAAGGGGGCAGTCGCAATTTTCACCGCCGTGCTGGCGCTCGTTGTCTCGCTCTACACTCTCCGAAAAACTGGCACGAGGTCTATCGCTGCGTTCCAGCAGCAATGGATCGACACCTTGAGGAAGACGCTTTCTGAATATCATTCGATTTTAATGACAACAGAACCACCACTGTCGTCCGAGGACGATCGAAAGGTCTCGAATCTCGGCACGCAGATCGAACTAATGCTGAACCCCGACGACGAGGCTTCGCAGAAGCTCGAGAAGGTGATGGATGTCATCTACCACGCTGAGACCAACGAAGAGCGTGTTGCGCAGGATCCCGCTTTTGTCGCAGCGGCGCGCCGCGTGCTAAAGGACGAATGGAAACGCGTAAAGTCGGAGCTCAAATAGACCGCCCCGCTGCGCGTCCATCCGGCGCGGCGGAGCTGGTACTGGCGCGATCAGCCCGCCAGGAGTGGCAAGCCTAGCACTGCCTGTGTTTTCCGCCACCGCCGGCTAGGCCTCTCCCGCGATCCACGGCGAGCGCGGGAGACATCACGCGCATGCGCCCGCGCGCAAGTTCATCTTTCCTGTCCGGCGTTAGCCTGATTGCTAAAGCTCTGCCGCCTGATGGCGCCAACGAAGCGATCCGCGAAAGTTTCGGGATCAACGCCCTGCGGCGCGGTAACGTTGATGGGGCCCGTGATGTTCACTTGCGTGGTCGACGTCGAGCCGCCACCTCGCTTGATTCCTCGCCGCTCCGAAATCCCAACTCGCTCGGCCCCGTATATGCGCTCCAGCCGTTGCGCGGCGCGTCATCCAGCGCGAAATCGATCGCCGCCCGATTCCGCTCTGGCGGACGCTCAACTGTCCAACTCAGCTCAGTCCCTCTTCTTAACGGAGGACGAGATAAGCTAGTCACAAACAGCTCCTCCTCGCCCAAAATGACGTTCACCGACATACAAATGCACATCAAGAGTTTTCCCCGGGCATGAAATCAAAAGGACAGCCTTCTACGCTCGCCGACCCAAGGCGAGCGTTGCGAGGGGCGTCTATGCATGCAGGAGGTAACCATGAAGATCTGTGGGGTGGATATGAGACTCGATATAAGGCATCCCCTGCGCAAGGGCATGATCGAAGGTCGTTCCGATGTGATTTGCGGTAAATAGGGCTTGGTCCTGAGCGTGGTCAGTCGAGATCAGCGGCTGAGCCGAGCCAGTAGTGGCAGTCCCGGCAAAGATGAAGGCATCACCGGCGACTGCTGCAGCGCGGATTAGCGTTGAAGTCGGCGTTGAAGCCTTCGCAGGCGAAAATTTGAACTGATCGACGGACGGGTCGATGACCAGAGTCCTTTCGCTTCCGTCGCTCGACCGATTGAACGTCGAATGGGGGTGGTCTCCAACTGGCTTGATCCGCGCCGTATGGTTCTGCACGTCCGAAACGGTAAGCAGCCTGCCCGATGTACCGCCAGAATAGGCGACCTTCGTGCCTGATCCTAACGAGATGTCCTTGAGATCGAGAATGTCCGAACTGGACGGATCACCATTGCCGGAAAGGCCATAGAGCGCGCAGGCAAATTGCACGGAGTTTGTTGGTGCTATCGGTCCCGCCATGGTCATGGATGCGCCAGTGCCAGAGACGAACGCGTAGTCGGACGATGACAGATGTGTCACGCCGACGATACGGAAGCTGTCGGTTCCCCCTGCATAGTGAATGGTCCACTCGTTCCCCACATTTGTCAGATAAGCACTGGCGTCGTAACCCTTCAGCACCAGCTTGTCGTGCTCTGCGGTCGCGCTCGTGAGCACGTGGAAATCGGCTATCGTGTCGTGGCCGCTTCCGACGCTATAAATGAACGTGTCGTTGCCGGTACCGCCGGACAGCCAATCATCGCCACCGGCACCGTTCAGGATGTCATCCCCGCTGGAGCCAACCATCCGGTTGGCCAGTTCGTTGCCGACGCCGGTCAGTCCTCCCGTCATGAGGGTCAGGTTTTCGACATTGGCAGGCAGCGTGTAGGACGACCAGGCTTGAACACTGTCGATGCCCCCGCCCGGATTTTCGATGATCTTCTGGTTTGGATTGCCGATGACGTAAGTGTCGTCGCCCGTCCACCCCACCAGCGTGTCATCGGCGTTCACCGCCGTGATCTGATCGTTCGCTGCAGTGCCGTAGACAATGTGGCTGCTGGTCGAGCCGCTGATCCAGGATGTGATGGTGCCCCCCACCGGCAACGTCGACGGCAGCTGAAAATCGTCGCTGGTGAAGGCCGAAATCGTCGTATTGCGAAAAACCAGCGTGTCCTGGCTCGTCAGCGCGAGATACACGTCGTTTCCGACCTGCGTCATCGCTGCCTTGATGTCGTTGAAGGACGTGAACGCAAAGCCGTTCAGTTGAACGATATCATGTCCCGCGGCTGATCCCGGCGTGAAGTCGGTGATGATGTCCGAACCATCGCCCGAGTTGATAACGAATGTGTCGGCGCCCGCGCCGCCGGTCAGAATGTCGTTGCCAAGTCCGCCGGTGATGATATTGGCCGCATCGTTGCCGATGATGATGTTGGCCTCGGAATTGCCGGTGCCGTTGATCGCGGCTGATCCGGTCAGCGTCAGGTTCTCGACATAGTCAGACAGTGTGTACGAGACGGAAGACATGACCG
>NZ_BSOW01000026.1 GCF_030160715.1 Bradyrhizobium iriomotense | reverse complement strand
CGAACGGCGACCCAGCTCGGGCCGTCACCCGGGCTGGGCCATTCCTCACGGAACGGCACCATCATAAGCGATCGCGCTAATACAAGGGTGGGTTAGCCGAAGGCGTAACCCACCAACTTGCTCAACATGCGGAAGCAAAGCGGTGGGTTACGCTCGCTAACCCACCCTACGCTTTCCGCTACTCGTCCGGAAACGAAAATGGCGCCGCGCATTCCTGCACGGCGCCATCCTTGGCTGAGAGGAGCCTCGATCAGAACTTCAGAGTGACACCGCCATAGACCGTGGACTCGGTGCAGGTCTTGGTGCTCTGGCCGGTGGCGGCGACGGTGCAGACGCCGGGCATGGCGTTGTGGTCGAGGCCGAACTTGTTCTGCCAGTAGCGGTAGGCGACCCAGAGGTCGACGAAGTGCGAGTACTTGTCACCCCAGACCGCCTTCGAGGCGTCGAAGGTCAGGCGGATCGGCTCGCTGTTCAGCTCGGTCTTGGACGCCGTGGAGAACCGGCCGACGCCCGAGAGCGCAGGAAGGCCGTTGGAGTCGCCCTTTGGTCCATACCAGCCGGCGCGGCCGCTGATCGACCAATACTGCATGTTCGGCGGCAGGAAGCCGAGGTCCATGTAGTAGTTGATTTCGACCGCCCAGGTCGGGTTGTAGCTGACATTGCCGTCCGAGTTGCAGACGACGCCCGCAGGCCCCGCGACGAACAGGCCGCACTGGGTGAAGGCGTTGTGGTTCGAGAACTCCCAGTACATCAAGGGCGCGACGTTGATGTAGCCCTTGTAGGGAAGATCGAAGGCGAACTGCAGACCGGCGACGACATCGCGCTTGGCGGGCGCGAGGAAGTTGTTCTCGGTGTTGCCGTCCATACCGACTTCGAACGAGATGTTGTGCAGCGGGCCGGCGGTGAAGGCCTTGGTATTGAACAGCTCGTTCCAGCCGAAAGTCGAGCGGAACAGGCCGTAAATCTCGGTCGCGCCCGCGCAGTCGGCAGCGCCGCCGGTGATGGTCACGCCGGGCGCGACACAGGGGCTGGCGGGGTCGTTATGCCCCGACTTGAACATCGAGATGGTAAAGAAGTTGGTGCCGTAAGCCCAGAGGTCGAAGTGCGTGAACGAATAGACCTGCTTGGGGGTGGTGCCGTTGATGGTGCCGTTCGGGTTGACGCTCCACATGCCGGGGTCGGTGCCCTTCGGCATATACGAGAACGACACGCGGTCGTCGATCACCAGGAAAAATGGGAGGTCCGGCGCCTTCTTCGGGGCCTTGACGGGTGGCAAGTCTGCGGCATGAGCCAAGCTACCCGTGGCCAACGTAGCAAGTGACAGCGCCGCTGCTGCAATTGCCCTGAAACGAAACGACATCCTGAACACCCCCAGAGAATGAAGCTTAGAAATCAAGCCCCGTTGGGTGCGACACTTGCGCCGCTCGCCGGAGGTGAGAAGCCTCAACTTCTTTCAGCGCCTGCTGCAGGTTTCAGCACGAAGCGCGCGAGGACCAGGACAATTTCGTCAAGTGTCATGCGCGGCAGCACGCTTCGCCTCGGCGCGGCGCACCAGCGTTTGCCAGAGTTTCCCGATTGTTTTTATTTGCCTTTTGCGCCCAGCAAAAACCGATGCGGTGGACCCGAACCCGCGGCGTCGCCGTGCCGGCGCAAAGCATTCGAGGCGAGCACGTCGGTTGC
The DNA here is from genome assembly GCF_030160715.1 of Bradyrhizobium iriomotense. Taxonomy (GTDB): domain Bacteria; phylum Pseudomonadota; class Alphaproteobacteria; order Rhizobiales; family Xanthobacteraceae; genus Bradyrhizobium; species Bradyrhizobium iriomotense. The sequence goes on along the minus strand of NZ_BSOW01000026.1, from coordinate 141,274 downwards.
CCAACTTGGCATCAAGGCTGCACAGGGCGGTTCCGATTTGGTTTGAACCGTCACAAATTTGCAACAGACACTTACCGCACAACTACGGACTCGCTAGAACTTCCGCTCGAGAATCGCGAATGGGCGGCGAATCCCCTCGTTTGCCGAAGCGTTGAGCAAGGCATGACGTTTTTTCGCTACTTACGCGGCGGATCAAACTAGCCCACTATTGAGGCAGAGGCCTTTACTCGACCCACGTGACGGCGAATGTCAGACGCGATGCCCAATAGCCTGCATACCGGGGAGCGACCGCTGCTCCAGACGATCGGGCTCACCAAGCGCTATGGCGACTTCCTCGCCAACGCATCGATCGACATTGATATCTTTCCCAGGGAGATCCACGCGCTGCTCGGCGAAAACGGCGCCGGCAAGTCGACGCTGGTCAAGGCGATCTACGGCCTGATCCAGCCGAGCGCCGGCGAAATTCGCTGGCAGGGCGAGCGCATCGTGCTGTCCGGCCCGTCGGAAGCCCGCGCCCGGGGCATCGGCATGGTCTTCCAGCATTTCTCGCTGTTCGAGAATCTCACCGTCGCCGAGAACGTCGCGCTCGGGCTCGACGGCAAGGAATCCTTCAAGGACATGTCGGCGCGGCTGGAGCAGGTCTCGAAGACCTACGGCCTGCCGCTCGATCCCAAGCGCGAGGTCTGGCAATTGTCGGTCGGCGAGCGCCAGCGCATCGAGATCGTGCGCGCCCTGATGCAAGATCCCAAATTCCTGATCCTGGACGAGCCGACCGCCGTGCTGACGCCACAGGAGGCCGACCAGCTCTTCATCGTGCTCGAACGCCTCAAGGCCGAAGGCCGCGCGGTGCTCTATATCAGCCACAAGCTCGAGGAGGTTAAGCGGCTGTGCGACACCGCCACCATCCTGCGCGGCGGCAGGAAGGTTGCGACGTGCAATCCGCGCCAAGAGACCGCGGCCTCGCTCGCCCGCATGATGGTCGGCGGCGAGATCAAGGAGGTCAAGGCCGCTGCCGGCCGGCAGACCACGGTGCCGCGGCTCGTCGTCAACGATCTCACGCTCGCGCCCGACGAGCCGCACGGCGTGCGGCTCGATCACATCTCGCTCGAGCTCAAGGGCGGTGAGATCCTGGGCATCGCAGGCGTCGCCGGAAACGGCCAGGACGAACTCTTCGCCGCCTTGTCGGGCGAGCGGCTGTCGAAGGACCCCGGCACGGTGGTGATCGAAGGCATCGCCGCCGGACATTTGTCGATCACCCAGCGCCGCAAGCTGGGCGCGGCGTTCGTCCCCGAGGAGCGGCTCGGCCACGGCACGGCGCCGCGCATGCGATTGTCGGAAAACGCACTGCTGACGGGCCACGCCGCTAGCGGCATGGTCAGGCACGGCTTCATTGATACGGCCGCCACATTGAAAACGGTCGACAAGGCGACCGAGACGTTCGACGTGCGCAAGGCCAAGCGCGATCCGGAAGCGGCAAGCCTCTCCGGCGGTAACTTGCAAAAATTCATCGTCGGCCGCGAGATCCTGCGCAACCCGGCCGTGCTGGTGGTCAGCCAGCCGACCTGGGGCGTGGACGCAGGCGCGGCGGCCGTCATCCGCCAGGCGCTGCTGGATCTCGCCGCCAGCGGCGCGGCCGTGCTGGTGACGAGCCAGGATCTCGACGAGCTCGCTGAGATCGCCGACCGCATCGCCGTGATGTTTCATGGCCGGCTGTCGGCGCCGCTCGCAGCCGGCGAAGCGACACGCGAAAGGCTCGGCCTGTTGATGGGCGGCAGCAGCCTGGACCAGAGGGAGGTCGCGCATGCAGCTCGTGCTTGAGAAGCGCGCCGAGCGCTCCAACGCGATCGCGCTGGTCTCACCGCTGATCGCGATCGGCCTCACGATCGTGACCATGACCATCCTCTTCGCGATCCTCGGCAAAAATCCGCTGCTGGCGCTACAGGCCTATTTCATCGCGCCCCTGACGGACGGCTACTCGCTCCAGGAGATCGCGGTGAAGGCGACGCCGCTGGTGATGATCGCGATCGGGCTGTCGCTCTGCTATCTCGCCAACGCCTGGAACATTGGGGCCGAAGGCCAGTTCCTGATCGGCGCGGTCGCCGGAAGCTGGATCGCGGTGAAGACACAGGGCACCGACGCCGGCGCCTGGGTGCTGCCGGCGATGTTGCTGCTCGGCGCCATCGGGGGCGCGCTCTACGCCCTGATCCCGGCGATCTGCAAGGTGAAGTTCGGCGCCAGCGAAATCCTGACCAGCCTGATGCTGGTTTATGTCGCCGACCTCTTCCTCGACTATCTCGTACGCGGCCCCTGGCGCGATCCCCACGGCTTCAATTTCCCGACCACTGCCGAGTTCGATCCGGTGGCGACGGTCCCGGTGCTGATCGAAGGCGGGCGACTTCATCTCGGCTCGATCATCGCACTCCTGGTCGTCGCTGCAGCGGCGGTGCTGCTGGGACGAACCATCAAGGGATTCGAGATCCGCGTGGTCGGCGCCGCGCCGCGCGCGGCGCGGTTCGGCGGCTTCAATGCCAACCAGCTGATCATCCTGACCTTCGCCGTCTCGGGCGCGCTGGCCGGCCTTGCGGGCATCATCGAGGTCGCAGGTCCCATCGGGCATCTGCAACCCGGCATCTCGCCCGGCTACGGTTTTACCGCCATCATCGTCGCCTTCCTCGGCCGGTTGAATCCGATTGGAATATTAATTGCAGGCCTTTTCCTCGCATTGACCTTCATCGGCGGCGAGCAGGCTCAGATCGCAATGAAGATCCCGCTGGATGTCACCAAGGTTTTTCAGGGCATTTTGCTGTTTTACGTGCTCGCCTGCGATTCTCTAATCCTGTACCGCTTCCGGCTGGTCTTCCCGAACCGTCAGGTGACCCGTGGAACTGGTTGAAGCCATCATCCTGTCGGTGCTCGCCGCCTCGACGCCGCTGCTGATCGCGGCGACGGGCGAACTCGTGACCGAGCGCTCCGGCGTCCTCAACCTGGGCGTCGAGGGCATGATGATCATGGGCGCGGCCTGCGGTTTTGCAGGCGCATGGCTGACCGGCTCGATTGTCGTCGGTGCGATCTGCGGCATCGTCGCGGGCACGCTGATGTCGCTGGTCTTCGCGCTGATGGCGCTTGGCCTTGCGGTCAATCAGGTTGCGACCGGGCTTGCGCTGACCATCCTCGGCATTGGGCTCTCGGGCCTGATCGGCGCGGGCTTCGTCGGCGAGCGCATCACCCCGGCGCCGCATCTTTACATCCCCGTCCTCACGGACATTCCGCTGGTCGGCCGTGTCCTGTTCGGCGAGGACGCCTTCGTCTATCTCTCGATCGCACTGATCGTCGGCGTCTGGTGGTTCCTGTACCAGACGCGGCCAGGGCTGATCCTGCGCGCCTGCGGCGACAACCACGTCTCCGCGCATGCGCTCGGCTATCCGGTGCTGCGCATCAGGACTCTTGCGGTGATGTTCGGCGGCGCCTGCGCGGGACTTGCAGGCGCCTATCTGCCGCTCGCCTATACGCCGTTCTTCATCCCCGGAATGACCGCCGGCCGCGGCTGGATCGCGCTGGCACTGGTGGTGTTCGCGTCGTGGCGCCCCGGACGGCTCGTCGTGGGAGCCTATCTGTTCGGCGCGGTGACGATCCTGCAACTGCATGCGCAAGGCTGGGGTGTCGGCATTCCCTCGCAATTCATGTCGGCGCTGCCGTATCTGGCGACCGTGATCGTCCTGGTTCTGTTGTCCCGCGCGCGCACCGGCGGCTCGACCGCGCCGGCCGCGCTCGGCACCGTGTTCGTGCCTGACCGCTGATCGATTCCCGCGACGTGCGCGATGGGGCGCGCACGTCGCGGTGTGGCTTTCCCCGACTGTTTGGAGATTGATGATGAGGAAAACACTTCTTGCGCTGGCTACCGGGCTCTTGCTCGCCGGGAGCGTCAGTGCAGCCTCCGCCGCCGACAAGCTGAAGGTCGGCTTCATTTACCTCGGCCCGATTGGCGATCTCGGCTGGACCTACCAGCACGATCAAGGACGCCTGGCGCTCGAGAAGGAGCTCGGCGACAAGATCGAGACCACCTATCTCGAGAACGTGCCCGAAGGCCCGGACGCCGAGCGCGCCATCGAGCAGCTCGTCCGTGCCGGCAACAAGCTGATCTTCACGACATCCTTCGGCTACATGGATCCGACGTTGAAGGTCGCAAAGAAGTATCCGAACGTGCATTTCGAGCACGCCACCGGCTACAAGCGCGACAAGAATATGTCGACGTATTCGTCCAAGTGGTACCAGGGCCGTTACATCCAGGGCCTGATCGCGGCCAAGATGTCGAAGACCGGCGTGCTCGGCTATATCGGCTCGTTCCCGATCCCGGAGGTCGTCTCCGGCATCAACGCGACGATCCTCGCGGCACAGACGATCAACCCGAACATCAAGGTCAAGATCATCTGGGCGAACACCTGGTTCGACCCGGGCAAGGAAGCCGACGCTGCCAAGGCGCTGGTCGATCAGGGCGCCGACGTCATCATGCAGCACACGGACTCGCCGGCGGCGATGCAGATCGCAGCCGAGCGCGGCAAGCTCGCCTTTGGCCAGGATTCCGAGATGATCAAGTTCGGCCCGAAGGCCCAGCTCACCTCGATCCTCGACACCTGGGGTCCCTACTACATCGCCCGCGTCAAGGCCGAGCTCGACGGCACCTGGAAGTCCGAGGACACCTGGGGCGGGCTCGACAGCCACATGTTCGCGATGGCGCCCTACACCAACATGCCAGACGACGTGAAAAAGATGGCAGAGGATGCACAGGCAGCGATCACCGCGGGCAAGCTGCATCCGTTCAAGTGCCCGGTCGTCGGGCAGGACGGAAAGGAAGTCGAGTGCAAGGGCGGCGATCACCTCGATGACGGCCAGATCCTCGGCATGAACTTCTACGTCAAGGGCATCGACGACAAGATCCCGGGCAAGTAGCACGCTTCTTGCATTGGTAAGTTCACCTGCTCCCTCCCGGAGGAGGTCTGGAGGGGGTAGCCACCAATACCCGGCAATGGTGGTTGCCCCCTCTTCTCTATCCTGCCCGCCTACCCAGCCTGCATCGTGCGGGCCGCAGCGCTGTGGCGGCGGATCAGATCGGCGACGTCCAGGCCCGGGATCGCCCCGTCGACCACGGCCCATTTGCCCGCAACCATCACCCGATCGGCCCGATGCGCGCCGCAGAGCACGACCGCGGCAATCGGATCGCCATGGCCCGAGAAGCGCAGTTCGTCCAGTCTGTACAGCGCAAGGTCAGCCGCCTTGCCGACGGCGATCTCGCCGAGCTCGGGACGGCCGACACAGGCGGCCGAGCCCTTGGTGGCCCAGCGCAGTGCGTCCTCGTGGCTGATCCTCGTCACGCCATAGCGCGCGCGCTGAAGCAGGAACGCGGAGCGCACCTCCTGCATCAGGTTGGACGCATCGTTGGAGGCCGAGCCGTCGACGCCGAGGCCGATGCCGACGCCGGCCTCCTCCATCTCGCAGACCGGGCAGCAGCCGGATGCGAGAAGCTGGTTGCTACAGGCGCAGTGGCTGATGGTCGTCTTAGCCTTGCCCAGCCGCTTCATCTCGTCGGCATTGAAGAAGATGCCGTGAGCGAGCCAGGTGCGCGCATTGAGCCAGCCGCACTGCTCGAGATAGTCGAGCGGGCGGCAGCCATACATCTGCTCGCAAAACCTGTTCTCGTCCTCGGTCTCGGCGAGATGGGTATGCAGGCGAACGTCGAGTTTGTCGGCGAGATCGGCGGTGGCGCGCATCAGCGACGTCGTCACCGAGAAGGGCGAGCACGGTGCCAGCGCGATCTGCACCATCGCATCCGCACCGCGCTGGTGATGCTTTGCGACCACCCGCGCGCTGTCGGCGAGGATGGTGTCCTCGTCCTGCACCACGCTATCAGGCGGCAGGCCACCGTCGCGCTGCGACAGATTCATCGAGCCGCGCGTGAGCAGCACGCGGACACCGAGCCGTTTCGCAACGGCGACCTCAATGTCGACGGCGTCTTCCAGGCCCGCAGGGAAGACGTAGTGATGATCCGTCGTGGTGGTGCAGCCCGACAGCAACAGCTCCGACATCGCCACGGTGACGCCGAGCTGGAGCGCTTCCGGCGTCATCCGCGCCCAGACCGGATAGAGCGCCTTGAGCCAGGGAAACAGCTCGCGGTCCATCGCCGCCGGCAGCGCGCGCGTCAGCGTCTGGTAGAAGTGGTGGTGCGTGTTGATGAGCCCGGGCAGCACGACATGCTCGCCCGCCTCGAAGATCGCGGCATCCACCGCGGGCTTGCCGCCGGCGGGTACGAGCTCGACGATCCGCCCATCCTGCACCACGATGCCGCGCTCGGCACCGTCGGCGAGGATGGCGAGCGGATCCTTGATCCAGACCGGCTTTGCGTTATCCATGACCCCGTTTCTCCTGACGTCGGCCGGCATTTTCGCCTGCAAGGCGAAGGCCAGCCGCTTGCGTCCTTGTTGCGACTTGGCTCCGGACTTGCAAGACTCCTTTTCAGGCGATCCATCCGATTCAGGGCGTTGGCGTACTCATGGACTTGAATACCATCACGTCGGTGGCCCATCCGGAGAGCCGCGCGCAACTGCCGGTTTGGACGGCAGGTGATGCTTGGCTCGCAGGCGGAACCTGGCTGTTCTCGGAGCCGCAGGCCCATCTGTCCCGGCTGATCGATCTCGCCGACCTCAAGTGGCCGGCGCTGACCATCACCGACACCCATCTGACGATCGCGGCCACCTGCACCATCTCAGAGCTCGACGCGCTGACCTGTCCGCCCGAGTGGCTCTCCGCACCGCTGATCAACCAGTGTTGCCGCGCCTTCCTCGCCTCGTTCAAGATCTGGAAGACGGCGACGGTCGGCGGCAATCTCTGCATGTCGCTGCCGGCAGGTCCGATGATCTCGCTGACGTCGGCGCTCGATGGCATCAGCACGATCTGGAAGGCCGGCGGCGGCGAGCAGAAGCTTGCGGTCCTCGACTTCGTCACCGGCAACCAGCGCAATCGCCTGATGCCGGGCGATTTGTTGCGGCAGATCGATATCCCCCTCGCGGCGCTGAAGCGCCGTGCGGCGTTCCGCCAGATCTCGCTGACGCCGGTCGGCCGCTCCGCGGCGCTGTTGATCGGCAGTCTCGATGGCGCTGGCGTGCTGAACCTGACGGTGACTGCATCGACCGTGCGCCCCATCCGGCTGTCCTTTCCGCAGCCGCCCGATGCGAACGCATTGCGCGCAGCCATCGCGCACGAGATCACCGACCACCTCTACCACGACGACGTCCACGGCAAGCCGTTCTGGCGCAAGCACATGACCCTGCGCCTTGCCGAGGAGATCCGTCGCGAATTGCTGGATAGCGCGCGGCCATGAGCTTCGAGATCAACGGCAAGCCGTTTTCGCAGGCGCCGCGCGCGGGCCAATGCCTGCGGACCTTCCTGCGCGAGCTCGGCCATTTCGGCGTCAAGAAGGGATGCGACGCCGGCGATTGCGGCGCCTGCACCGTGCTGCTCGACGGCGAGCCCGTGCATAGCTGCCTGATCCCGGCCTTCCGCGCCGAGGACCGCGCGATCACCACCATCGAAGGACTAGGCGGCGACGGCACACATCCGATGCAGCAGGCCTTTCTCGACGCACAAGGTTTTCAGTGCGGCTTCTGCACCGCCGGCATGATCCTGACCTGTGCGTCGCTGAACCAGGCGCAGCGCACCGATCTCGGTGCGGCGCTGAAGGGCAACATCTGCCGCTGCACCGGCTATCGCGCGATCGAGGATGCGCTCGACGGCAAGAGCAATGTCGACGATGACGTCGAGGCCGGCGGCGCGTTTGGCCGCAGCCTTCCCGCGCCCGCCGGCCCCGACGTCGTGCGCGGCAAGGCGCGCTACACCTTCGATACCGAGATCGATGGCCTGCTCCACATCAAGCTCGTGCGTTCGCCGCATCCACACGCGCGGATCGTCGCGATCGACAAGACGGCCGCCTTGAACGTTCCCGGCGTGCGCGCGGTGCTGACGCATGAGGACGTGCCCGACCGGCTGTTCTCCACCGCTCGACACGAGAAGGACTGGATGGATCCGGAGGACACGCGTGTTCTCGATGATGTCGTCCGCTTCATCGGCCAGAAGGTCGCCGCCGTCGTGGCAGAGAGCGAAGCCGCGGCGGAGGACGCGTGCCGGCGCCTCAACGTCGTTTACGACATTTTGCCTGCGGTCGTCGATCCCGAGCAGGCGATGGCGCTGGGCGCGCCGGTGATCCATCCCAACCGCACCAGCGAACATCGCGTCGCCGACGCCCAGCGCAACATCGTCGCGGAGACGCATGGCGAGTTCGGCGACGTCGCGAGCGCACTGGCGAATTCGGCCGTCACCTACGAAGGCACCTTCACGACCCAGCGTGTGCAACATGCCGCACTGGAAACGCATGGCGGGCTTGCCTGGCGCGATGACGCCGGCGTGCTCAACGTCCGCACCTCGACGCAGGTGCCGTTCCTGACCCGGCGCGCGCTGTCCGACATTTTCGATCTGCCCATGGACAAGGTCCGCGTCTTCTGCGACCGCGTCGGCGGCGGCTTTGGCGGCAAGCAGGAGATGTTCGTCGAGGACATCCTTGCGCTCGCGGCACTGAAGACCGGGCGCCCTGTGAAGCTCGAGCTGACGCGCGAGGAGCAGTTCATCGCGACCTCGACGCGGCATCCGATGCGCGTCCACATCAAGGCCGGCGCCGATGCGGCCGGCAAGCTGACCGCACTCCAGCTCGACGTTCTCTCCAACACCGGCGCCTATGGCAATCATGCAGGCCCCGTGCTGTTCCATTCGGTGGCCGAATCGATCAGCGTCTACAACTGCTCGAACAAGAAGGTCGACGCGGTCGCGGTCTACACCAACACAGTGCCCGCGGGGGCGTTTCGCGGCTACGGCCTGCCGCAGACGCTGGTGGCGGTGGAGGCGGCGATCGATGAGCTGGCAAAGCAGCTCGGCATCAGCCCGTACGACATCCGCCGCCGCAACGTCGTCAGGCCCGGCGATTCCATGCTGTCGCCGCCGCCGTCGGAGTATCACGACGTCGCCTATGGCTCCTACGGGCTCGTTCAGTGTCTCGACCTCGTCGAGCGCGCGATGCAAGCGGACGCGCCCCAACCGGATTTGTCGGCGGACTGGCTGCTTGGCGAGGGCATCGCACTGACCATGATCGACACGGTGCCTCCGGCCGGACACATCGCGGACGCGATGGTCGCGCTCAACGACGACGGCAGCTTCGATCTCACGGTCGGCACCGCCGAGTTCGGCAACGGCACCAGCACGGTGCACCGGCAGATCGCGGCCACCGCGCTCGCGACCACCGTCGACAACATCCGCCTCAAGCAATCCGACACCGCGCATGGCGGCCACGACACAGGTGCCTATGGCAGTGCCGGCATTTTTGTCGCCGGCAAGGCGACGCAGGCAGCAGCCGAGAATCTGGCGCGTGAGCTGAAGTCCGCTGCGGCCGGCGCGTGGCTGTGCGACGCGGCGGCCTGCACGCTCGAGAGCAATGCCGTCGTCAGCGGCGTCAGGCGGATGTCCTTTGCGGAACTGGCGCGGAGCGTGCGCGAAGAGGGCAAGCAGCTCGGCGCGAGCGGCAATTCACTGGGCACGCCGCGCTCGGTCGCCTTCAACGTGCAGGGTTTTCGTGTGGCGGTGAACAAGGGCACCGGCGAGTTGAAGATCCTCAGGAGCGTGCAGGCGGCCGATGCCGGCGTCGTCGCCAATCCCATGCAGTGCCGCGGCCAGGTCGAGGGCGGCGTGGCGCAGGCTTTGGGAGCCGCGATGTATGAGGAGATGGTGATCGATGCGACTGGTCGCATCATCAACGCCAAATTCCGCGACTATCACCTGCCCTCCTTTGCCGATGTGCCGCGAACTGAAGTGCTTTTCGCAGAAACCTCCGACACGATCGGGCCGATGGGCGCGAAGTCGATGAGCGAGAGCCCTTACAATCCCGTTTCCGCCGCGCTCGGCAACGCAATCGCCGACGCCACCGGCATCCGCTTCACCTCGACGCCGTTCAAGCCGGATCGATTGTTCCCGGCGCTGCACGCGAAGTTCGGTAGCTAGCTCCCGCGATAGGTCGAATAGCTCCAGGGCGTGACCAGCAGCGGCACGTGGTAGTGGCCCTCCGGCTCGGCGATCGAAAAACGCAGTGGAATCTCGTCGAGGAACGGCGGGTCCGACATCGCCACGCCGCGCTCGGCGTAATATTTGCCGACGCGGAATCGGAGCTCGTAGTGGCCGATCGGCAAGGGCCGGCCACCGATCAACGGCTGGTCGGTGCGGCCGTCGAGGTTGGTCATCGCGCGCGTGATCACACGGCTCTCGCCGAGCGCCGCGAGTTCGACGAGCTCGACCGCGATGCCGGGCGCAGGCTTGCCGCTGTGATTGTCGAGCACATGGGTCGAAAGCCGACCGTGAACCTTCAGGCGGTCGTCGGCGGCCACGAGCTGGTCGAGCCGCAACGCGGCGATGCGGCAGATCTCCGCGATCGAACGTCGCGTCTCGGTTTCGGCATCGTTCGGCAGCCGCTGCTCGAAATCGCGAAGGATCGAATCCTTGGTGTGACGACGCACGCAGACGATATAGGGGATGCCGAACTTTGCACGATAGGCATTGTTGACGCGCTCGAATGCGGCGTATTCCGTATCCGACAGCCGATCAAGGCCTGCGCTGTGCTGCTCGGCATTGGAGTCTGCAGTGAGGCCTGCCGCGCGCTGCGTCTTGTCGGCGAGATCGGGATGCGCCTTGATCAGCGCCAACTGCAATTCCGCTGCCGCACCTTCGACCGCCGCCGTCATCGCCGCGAACAGCTGATTGACGCCGGCGAACGGCCGCTGGCCTGCGATGCGCTCGGCAATCCATGGCGAGTGCTCGAAGATATTGGCAAGCGCCGCAACGAAATCGGCCTTGCTTGCAGCGTTGAGATCGGACAGCGACAGCTGCGACATCGCCGCCTGCCTCAGCCGATCTCGAATGCGTCGTCGGCGAGATGGGCGAGATTGTCACGCCAGTGATGCGCGATCTGCAATCGGGTCGGCACCCAGACGCGCTCGTGCTTTCCGATATGGTCGAGGAAACGCATTAGCCCGGCCGCGCGGCCGGGACGGCCGACCAGGCGGCAGTGCAGGCCGACCGACATCATCTTCGGCGCGCTCTCGCCTTCGGCATAGAGCACGTCGAAGGCGTCCTTGAGATAGGTGAAGAACTGCTCGCCTTCCGCAAAGCCCTGCGCGTTGATGAAGCGCATGTCGTTGTTGTCGAGCGTATAGGGGATGATGAGCTGCTTGCGGCCCGCACTCTTGATCCAATAGGGCAGATCGTCGGCATAGGAGTCGCAGAGGTAGAGGAAGCCGCCCTCTTCCGTCAGCAGCCTGTTGGTATTGATCGAAGAGCGCCCGGTGTACCAGCCGAGCGGCCGCGCACCGGTCGCTTCGGTATGCACGCGGATGGCCTCAGTGATCTCGACGCGCTCCTGCGCCTCGGTCATGTCCTTGTGCTCAATCCATTTCAGGCTGTGGCTCGCGATGTCCCAGCCCGCCTCCTGCATCGCGGCGACGATTTCCGGATTGCGCTTCAGCGCGGTGGCAACGCCGAATACGGTGGTCGGCCATTTGCGCTCGGTGAACATCCGCCACAACCGCCAGAAGCCGGCGCGCGAGCCATATTCGAACATCGATTCGATATTGGCATGACGCTGGCCGGGCCAGGGCTGCGCGGCCAGCACGTCGGACAAGAACGCTTCCGAGGCGCGGTCGCCGTGCAGAATGTTGTTCTCGCCACCCTCCTCGAAATTGACGACGAACTGCACCGCGACCCGCGCGTTGCCCGGCCAATGCGGATGCGGCGGGTTGCGGCCATAGCCGCGAAGATCACGGGGATAGCGGGGCTCCGACAAATCAGACTTCCTCGAAGCGGATCGGCAGGGCGCCCTTCCACAGCACGCTCTTGCCGAGCGTCGCCAGATTCTCCAGACCCGACGTCAGCGTGATGAAATGGTTGCCGGCGAGCTGGCCCATCTTGCTCGCGAAGTGCACGCCGCCATAGGCGAGCAGGATCTCGGTCTCGCTGATGCCACCGGGATAGAGGATGATCTGGCCCGGCGCGGGATAGCTGGTGTGGTTCTCGTAACCGACGCCGAAATCGAGGTCGCCGAGCGGCATCCACACGCCCTCACCGCTCCAGCGCACATGGATGATATGGCTTTCGAACGGCATGGCTTTACGGAATGCGGCGACGGTCTTCGGCGCCAGTTGCTCCTCGAAGCGGGCATCGAAGGTGAAATCGCCGGCGCGGATAACGAGTTTGCTCATCTCATCTCTCTAGGTGGGAGGGCGTCGGCCCCCCAATGGGAACTCTCAAGCAAAGAGCATTCCGGCGGCATGAGCGCAAGTGGCGTGCGCGCTACCGGCGGTCATAGGACCAGCCGAGAATGCCGCTGCGCCGCGTCTCGGGCTCCGGCTCGGCGGCGGGCGGCGGCGCCTCCTTCAGTTCCGCCTGGGGCGGTGGCGGCGGCGCCGGAAGGTTCTCGCATTTCATGGAATAGACCAGCTTGCCGTCCGCGGTGCGCCCGATCGGGGCGCAGGGATCCGGGCGGGCCGCCGTGGTCTTCGGAGACGGCTTGACCTGCGCCATCACGGGCGAGGTCAGCAGGGCAAGGAGCAGCAAATACTTCCACATCGTCGTGGCTCGATACATCAACTCGTCCCATTGAACCGGATCGCCCGCTGCGAGTCTATCAGGCGAGCGGCCACAATTGCCGAATTTTTGGCCGCGACCAAAATTTCGGCTCGCCGTTTCGTGATGGCCGAAACCGTGATGTCAGGCAAGACGCATCGCTATCTCCAGAGCTGCGGCGCCGGCACGAGACGCTTCTCTGGAACGACCCGTCGCCAAGCCGGAATGATCGAGCGACAATGATCAAGGGAGAATGATGATGCGAACAACAGCACTGGCCATCTTGGCCGCGACGTTGGTGGCGGCGCTCACAATCCAGACGGCATCGGCGAACCAGCGGCACCACGTCCGCAAGGCGCCTGTCCCTGCCCCAGCCAGCCAGTCATTCCGCGACTCTAACGCCGCCGTTTGGCCGACCGAACCGAGGGAGCTGGACTGGTGGCGTTACTCGACCGGCTCGCTCTCGGCGCCTGCGGGGCGGTGAGTTCTTTTGGATCGAGGTTGATCCGGCGACCAGCGAACTCCGCTCCAGTAGTTGGCGCTCCCATATGTCCACGTCGTCATTGCGAGCGCAGCGAAGCAATCCAGAATCTTGCCGCGGAGGCACTCCGGATTGCTTCGCTGCGCTCGCAATGACGGAGCAAGGTGCGAGGCCCGTCGTCCGCCAACTCGCATTCGGACAGCTGGCACACCCTGATCGCGGCTTTTTTGGCCGCTCCTTAGTACGGCTGGTAGTAGCGTGGGCCGCCGTAGTAGGGCCCGCCACCGTAATAGCCGTAGCCGGGACCATAGTAACCCGGGCTGCCGTAATAGTAGCGGTTCTCATAATACTCCTGGCGGCGCTGCTCGGCGATTGCGCCGGCGATCAATCCGGTCGCGGCACCCATGACGGCGAGGCCTGCGGCGCTCGGTCCGCGGCGGTAGTAGCGGCGCCGCGCGGCGCTGAAGTCGGTCGCACCAGCCGAAGCCGGGGCAACCGTCGCAGCCTTCGAACGTGACGTGGGTGAGGCCGCGGCCGAGGGCACGGCGGGCGCCGCAACGAGGGCGAGGCCAGCGAGCGTAGCCAGCAGGACGCTTCTGCTTTTCAAGAACATCATGGCTTGATCCGTCATCTGAGCTTCCTCTGTTCGCGCTCAAAGAGCCAAATTCCAGATATGCAAACGATATGTAACCCACAACCCAGCGATGTGGTTGCCAGATCGCGGCAATCCGCCGCGCCGATTTGAACGATTGTAAGCCTGACCGCCAAATCCGGCTTGATCGATTTCAGCGGAGCCGTTATGAAACCGGCGCGCCTTTCCTCGGTGCCGTAAGCGTTTCACGTGAACCAACGCATCAACCGACGCGGTCGGGATCGATGCATTTTTCAGGGTTCAACGTGACTGACGCGTCCATTTCCCAAAGAGACCAGATGATTGCGGTTCGCAAACTGCCGGCGCGCTATGCGCCTGTCGTCATGCCATTGGTGCTTTCCGTCCTCATGACAGCCGTGGTGTCGATCATCTCGACACTGAAGAGCCTCGGACCAACCCCTCTCTTCCTGGCGACGTGGCCAGCGGCCTGGGGACTGTCGTGGCTCGTCGCCTTTCCGACGTTGCTGGTGGTCCTGCCACTGGTCCGCCGGATCGTCTCCCTCGTGGTCGCCCCCTCTGCGGAGTCGCCCCGCTAACCGGCAGGGATGGCGGCATCGCCTGCCGTCTCTGGCCTCACCTCGCATGAATTTGGATCAAATGAGTTCAGACCAAACGGCTTCTGCCGCAAATCCGGCCGAGACGCTGACGCGGCATCGCCCGCTGCTGCTCTATATCGGCTCCAGCGTGCTCTCGGAGTTCGCTCACAACGTCGCCACCGTCGCCTATGCCAAGGACATCTTGCATGCCGGCCCGTGCGCGCTCGGCATGATGCGGGCAGCGCCGGCCGTCGGCGCGCTTCTGATGACGGCGGCGATCGCACGCCATCCGATCGCGCGACGCGCGGGCCTGCGGATGTTCCAGGCGGTGATTGCGTTCGGACTTGCCACCATCGTCTTTGCGCTGTCGCAAACCGTGTGGCTGTCGATCGCGGCACTGATGGCCATGGGCGCGGCCGACACCATCAGCGTCATCGTCCGCGTCGCGCTGGTGCAGCTCGCCACGCCCGATGCGATGCGTGGCCGCGTCGGCGCCGTCAACTTCCTCTTCATCAACGCTTCGAACCAGCTCGGCGAATTCGAGAGTGGCATGGTCGCCGCCCTGCTCGGCGCGATGCCGGCCGCGCTGCTCGGCGGTATCGGCACCATCGCAGTGGCGCTGTTGTGGATGAAGCTGTTCCCGATCCTGCGCCAGGTCGACCGGCTGGAATGAGATCAGCCCTCGCCCCACGGACGGCGTGCAAGGGCCGAGATCAAGAGCCTTACCGACAACTATTGTTCTGCGGACTCCAGTTGCACCGGAGCCGACCGTCGCACCGCCGCATGCGGGGTGGGAGCAGCCTGCGCCGGCTTGCGCGCCGAAGCCGCAGCCGGGCGCGGCGCAGCAGGCACGGCGGCAACAGCCGCCTTGGGATCGGACGCCTGGTGAGCCGTCTTTCCGGCCGTCTTGTCAGGCGCATTGACGGGCGCCTTGTTGTCAGGCGTTTTGGCGACAAGACGCGCCATTTGCTCCTGGCTCGCTTTCAACTCGTCGGCAACCCTGAGGTTGTCCTGGGACATTTGCTCCTGGTTCGCCTTCAACTGCGCCTGGCTCGCCTTGAGCTGCTCGATGCCCTGCTGCACGTTGGCGAGATCGCCCGCCATCTTCTCGAGCAATTCCGTCACCTGCGGAGGGAGCGTGGTCGCGGTCGGCGCGGCCGCCTCCGGAACGGCCTGAACGGCGGCCGGTTCCGGCGAGGCCTGAGCCAACTGAACAGTCGGACTCGGCTCTACGCCGGGCGCGGGCTGTGCTTGCGACGGCGACGGCATCGCAGCACGCAGCGGTGCCCAGCCGGCGATCATCTGCCTGACCTCATCACCGCGGGATGATTGCGAGATCAAGGCCACAGTACCAATCCCCCCGGCCAGCACCAAGCCGACGAGGCCGCGGAGAACGGGCCGGCCGCGCGGCGGGCGGGTGCGCGCGTCGTCGCGCTCCAGCCTGGACAACTGCTCGCTGGCGCGCGCGATCTCTTCATCCACGCTTTTGATCTTCTCATAGGTATGCGTGAGCTCTTCGTCCATGCGTGTGGACAGCACATGACGCGGTTCAATTTGTGTCGTGTTCGGTACGGAGTTCATTGGCGTTCCTTGCCCCAGCCCAATGTCGCCCCAGGGGCGTCCGTCGCATTTCCGTTTGGCTGATGATCACCGACGCGGTTTGTCCAAAGCAAGACCCGATCATGGAAAGTGTGGGGCCGGGTCGAGGCGAGCGCCGCGGCCCCCTCCCCCGATACCGCTGCACGCTAAGACAGCGCCCCCAGCACGCCGCGCGTGGCCTTGTCGATCTCCTCGACATAGCGGCGGCGGGCGAAGGTCTCGGTGAGGAATCCGACCACTTTGCGGCCGTCAGCGGATTCGACCACCGCCAGCATCTCCGCCTCCGCCTCGTCGAATACCGCCATCGCGCTCTTCACGTTCATTTCCGGGATCAGCACGATGTCGGTGTAGCGGGCGAGCTCGATCACCTGGATGTCATCGGCGATGGTGTCGAGGTCGCTGGAGAACAGGTCGGGCAGCATGACGAGGCCGACATATTCGTCGGCGTTGTTGACGACGACGATGCCCGGTCGCGAGCCCAGCGCGAATTCGCGCCTCGTGGCGGCGATCGTCGTCGAGGACGGCACCTTGCCGACGTCGCTCCGCATCATCCGCTCGACCGTCAGGTTGCGCAGCCAGCCGACGTCGTTGGCGCTGCGGATGGTCTCGCCGCGCAGATGCAGGCGCCAGGTCGAGAACGAATGGCCGAACATGAAGCGCACACAGATCGAGGTGACGATGCAGCCCGCCAGCACCACGGCGGTCACGTCGACATTGCGCGTCATCTCCAGCACCAGGAACGACATCGTCAGCGGGCCGCCGACGATGGCGACCCCGAGCGTCGCCATCCCCGTAAGCATCGCGACCAGCGGATCGATCGCGAAGTTCGGGCTGATCAGCAGGAGCACCGCGGCGAAGAACTTGCCGATCAAGCTGCCGACGAACAGCGAGGCGAAGAACAGGCCGCCGCGGAACCCCGATGCCAGCGAAATCAGGCAGGCCGTCAGCTTGAGGGCGATGATCAGCGCGATCAGGCCAATCGTCATGTCGTGAAACAGATCGAGCACCATCGCGCCGTGACCGGCGGCCAGCACCTGCGGGGTGGCGATCGCGAAGGAGCCGACAATGAGGCCGCCGATCACCGGGCGCAGCCAGACCGGTAGCCAGGCGAACAGGCGCTCGAACGTCGAGGACGAGCGCATCACGGCGATGCCCACGCCGCCGGTGACGAGCGCGAGCCCGATCAGCGCCAGATATTGCTCGATGCCGACCGTGCTCACCTTCGGTATCTCGATGGAGTACGGCGCGCCGCCGAGCCACTGCGCGGTCAGCGCGCCAGCGAGCGAGGCCGCCAGGATCGGCGCGGCGCTGCCGACCGCATAGACGCCGACGATCAGCTCGCAGGCATAGAACGCGCCGGTGATCGGTGCGCCGAAGGCGGCCGCGATCGCAGCCGCAGCACCGCAGCCGACGATCAGGCGGAGATCGTTGCGCCGAAGGTTGAAGAACTGGCCGAGCAACGATGCGATGCCGGAGCCGATCTGGGTATAGCCGGCCTCGAGGCCAACGGAGGCGCCGCAGCCGTTGGAGATCAGCGTCTGGCTCGAGACCACCACGCTGTCACGCAGGGACAGATTGCCGCCGCGCAGCGCGTTGGCCTCGATCGGGTCGACAGCGCTGGAGATCTTTAGCCGCCGCCGCGACCATTCCATGATGCCGAGCGCCAGTCCGCCAAGAGCGGGGGCGCTCAGCGCCGCCCACGGGTTGACATAGGCGTTCGCGGACAGCCGCACGTCGACGGGGATGCCGAAGATCAGGACATGGGCGATCTGCGCGATCTCGGCCATCAGCGTCACGACGACGCCAGCGGCGGTGCCGATCAGAAGCGCGAGCGGGATCAGGTAGAATTCATTGCTGCGCAGGAGGGCGCGGACGCGGACCAGCATCCGGTTCGATGCCTTGTTCGATCCCTTGTGCGATCTCTTGCGATCGACGATGTGCCTGATCCGCGCAAACACCGGCAAGACTCTTCTATTCTTCGGCCATGCCGTCGCCGGCCATGTGCTGTGTTGTCATCGGGATCTGCATCCTGGCGATGCGCGCGTTCCGCGCTGTTATCGACCCGAGTTACGTCAAAGCCATGAGGCTGCGCAAGAGAAAGCGGACGGCATTGGGAAGGCGAGAGGTCCTTTCCGGGAAGCCCACGGAAATGACAATAAAATCAACAAATTGATCTCAGTCGAGATCACGACAGGCTGGCGCGGACCGCGGCGATGCCATTCAGCACGAACTGCACCGAATAGGCCGCAAGCAGGATGCCGAGCAGGCGCGAGAGCACGGCATTGCCGGTCCGCCCCAGCGTGCGCGCGATCAGGGTCGAGGCGGCAAAGCAGATCATACAGAGCAGGCAGACCAGGAGGATGATCGCGATGTTGATGCCGAGCCGGGCGGCGTTGCCGGCGTCGCCCGAGAGCAGTAGCGTGGTCGCGATCGCGCCGGGGCCGGCCATCATGGGGATCGCGAGCGGAAACACCGCGACGTCGGAGGCGTGCTCGGACAGCGCCTTGTCGGCCTCGCGCGCCTCGCGCTGCGGCCGGTCGCCGAAGATCATGCGGTAGGACACGCCGAACAGCAGCAGCCCGCCGGCGATCTGGAACGCGGGGATGCCGATCCCGAGCTGGCGCAGCAGCCAGTTTCCGATCAGCGCGATCACGACCAGGATCGAGGCAGCGATCAGCGGCGCGCGCCAGGCGATGGTGCGCTTGACCGCTTCCGGCATGCCCGCGGTCGCGGCAAGGAAGGCCGGCACGAGGCCGACGGGATCGACCACCAGCAGCAGGGTGACGAAGGCCGACAGGGCAAGATCGAGCATGCGTCTCCTCAAGCCCACGCGGCGGGAACGATGACATCACAACCGGCTTAGCCCAACGCAGCCGTTTTGGAAATCAGCGGCGGAAGATCCCGGGCCGAGGGTGCCTGCGCGGCCCGCTGGATTTCTGCGGATGGCGCCCCATATGCAGGCTTTCCATTCCAGAGCCCGCGCCATGCAACCCAAAAATCCCCTCGACTGGATGCTTTCCGAAGCCATGGAGCACCTCAACCGCGGCGAGCGGCTGCGCCAGCAGTTCGGCCGCCAGGAGGCCTGCTGGGAGCCGCCGATCGACGTGCTCGAGACCGACCGGGAGCTCCTGATCCTCGTCGCCCTTCCCGGCGTCGATCCCGACAATGTGGAAACGGTGATCCATGACGGCGTGCTCGTCATCTCCGGCCAGCGCACGCTGCCGCCGGAACTGCGCAACGCCCGCATCCACCGGCTCGAGCTGCCGCAGGGACGCTTCGAGCGCCGTATTGCCTTGCCAGCCGGACGCTACGCAATCAGCCGTTTCGTGATGGACGGCTGCGTCGCGCTGCGCCTCGCCAAATCCGCCTGAGGTCGAACATGGCCAACGAGCAACAGACCGAAACCACCTTGAGCACCGAAGCCGCAAGGATTCCGGACGACGCGCTGATCGTCATCGCCGTCCGCGACATGGTGCTGTTTCCCGGCATGATCGCGCCGATCGCGATCGCGCGGCCGAAGTCGATCGCCGCCGCACAGCAGGCGCTGCGCGAGCAGCGGCCGATCGGCATCGTGCTTCAGCGCAACGGCGACATCGACGATCCCGCGCCGGATGATCTCTACCGGATCGCGACCATCGCCAACATCGTGCGCTACATCACCGCGCCCGACGGGACCCATCACATCGTCTGCCAGGGCGTGCAGCGCGTGCGTCTCCTCGACTTCCTGCCGGGTACACCCTTCCCGGCCGCGCGCGTGCAGCAGATTCCGGAGCCGAGCACGACCTCGCCGGAGATCGAGGCGCGCTTCCTCAACCTTCAGCGCCAGGCGATCGAAGCGATCCAGCTCCTGCCGCAGGTGCCGCCCGAGCTGGTGGCGATGTTCCAGGGCACCACCGCGCCCGGCGCGCTGGCCGACCTCGCCACCGCCTATATGGACATCAAGCCGCAGGACAAGCAGGAGATTTTGGAGACCGTCGATCTCTCCGTGCGCATGGAGAAGGTCTCGAAGCAGCTCGCCGAGCGGCTGGAAGTGCTGCGCATCAGCAATGAAATCGGCCAGCAGACCAAGGCCGCCTTCGACGAGCGCCAGCGCGAGGCGATCCTGCGCGAGCAGATGGCGACGATCCAGCGCCAGCTCGGCGAAGGCGACGGCAAGGCGGCTGAAGTCGCCGAGCTGACCGCGGCCATCGCGAAAGCAAAAATGCCGCCGGAGGCGGAAGCCCACGCGAAGAAGGAGCTGCGTCGCTACGAGCGCATGCCGGAAGCCGCCGGCGAAGCCGGCATGGTCCGCACTTATCTCGACTGGCTGATCGAACTGCCCTGGGCGCTGCCGGAGGAGAAGCCGATCGACATCGCGGAGGCCCGCCGCATCCTCGATGCGGACCACTATGGCCTGGAGAAGATCAAGAGCCGCATCATCGAATATCTCGCCGTGCGTAAGCTCGCACCGCAGGGCAAGGCGCCGATCCTGTGCTTCGTCGGCCCGCCCGGCGTCGGCAAGACCTCGCTCGGCCAATCCATCGCGCGCGCGATGGATCGCCCGTTCGTGCGCGTCAGCCTCGGCGGCGTGCACGACGAGGCCGAGATCCGCGGCCACCGCCGCACCTATATCGGCGCGCTGCCCGGCAACATCATCCAGGGCATCAAGAAGGCAGGCAGCCGGAACTGCGTGATGATGCTGGACGAAATCGACAAGATGGGCCGCGGCGTGCAGGGCGACCCGTCGGCCGCGATGCTGGAGGTGCTCGATCCCGAGCAGAACGGGACATTCCGGGACAATTATCTCGGCGTGCCCTTCGACCTCTCGCGCGTGGTCTTCATCGCCACCGCCAACATGCTGGACTCGATCCCGGGACCGCTGCTGGACCGCATGGAGCTCATCAGCCTTGCCGGCTACACAGAGGACGAGAAGCTCGAGATCGCCAGGCGCTATCTGGTGCGGCGTCAGCTCGAGGCCAACGGTCTCTCGGCGGACCAGGCCGAGATCGAGCCGGAGGCGTTGAAGCTGATCGTCAAGGGCTACACGCGCGAGGCCGGCGTGCGCTGGCTGGAGCGCGAGATCGGCAAGGTGCTCCGCCATGCGGCGGTGCAGATCGCCGAGGGCACGGCGGCCAAGGTCGTGGTGAGCGCGAAGGACATCACGCCCGTGCTCGGCCAGCCGCGCTTCGAGGGCGAGATCGCGCTGCGCACCAGCGTGCCGGGCGTTGCCACGGGCCTCGCCTGGACGCCGGTCGGCGGCGACATCCTGTTCATCGAGGCGACGCGCGTGCCCGGCAGGGGCAGTCTGATCCTGACCGGCCAGCTCGGCGACGTCATGCGCGAGAGCGCGCAGGCCGCGATGACGCTGGTGAAGAGCCGCGCCGGCCAGCTCGGGATCGAGCCTTCGCTGTTCGAGAAGAGCGACATCCACGTTCACGTCCCGGCGGGCGCAACCCCGAAGGACGGCCCGAGCGCGGGCGTTGCGATGTTCACGGCGCTGACGTCGCTGCTGACCGACCGCACCGTGCGCAACGACACCGCCATGACCGGCGAGATCTCCTTGCGCGGCCTGGTGCTGCCGGTCGGCGGCATCAAGGAGAAGGTGGTGGCGGCGGCGGCTGCAGGCCTCAAGCGGGTGATGCTGCCAGCGCGCAACAAGCGGGATTTCGACGACATCCCGAAGGGCGCGCGCGAGAGCCTCGAATTCATCTGGCTCGAGCGGGTCGACGAGGCGGTCGCCGCAGCGCTCGACCCGGCCAAGCCGCAGGTCGAGGCAGCCGAGTGAAAATGGTGATGACGATGGCGTTGAAAAGTGCGAAGACGAGGCGGGCTGTGCAGCGGCTGCGGCAATGGCTCGATCGCGCGATCGGCCGGCTCAGGGACTCTATTCCCGCGCCACGCGGCCAGCTTCAGCCCGTACGGGTCAAAGCCAGATACCGCAGGGGCTGACCCCTCCGCCTCACCCCTGCGGCACCTCAAAACAAAAGGCCCCCTCTTGTGAAGGGGGCCTTTGCTTTTAGCCGTTAGGCCACGGCGTCCTTGGCGGCCTTGACGGGCCGTGCGCGGACGATCTTCCGGGCCGGCTTGGCCTTGAACATCATCTCTTCACCCGTGAACGGGTTGGTGCCCTTGCGCGCCTTGGTCGCGGGCTTCTTGATGACCACGAACTTGGCAAAGCCCGGCACCAGGAACAGGCCGTTCTTCTTGAGCTCCTTGTGGCCGACGTCCGTCAAGGTCTCCATGACGTTCTTGACGTCGCGCTTGGAAAGCTCGGTGGCGGTCGCGATCTTTTCGATCAGCTGCGATTTGGACAGTTGGGTTGGCATCGTGTCTCCTCTGATTCGTTGCCGGTTGCATATTAGACCAACCGTTGAAGGCCTATAGCCTTCTGTACAGTTTTGTCGCGAAAATACGGGCTTTTTTGTCGCGCTGTGGCAAAAAACCCTGCTTTTTAGCCACTTCCGGAGCGGAGGAAGCCTCGGCAGCGGGTTTTTGCCTTGTTTCAAAGGCCCGCAGGCCACCTTGCTAAAGCTGATTCCATGCTTTCGACAAGCGACGACCGGCCTCTTTATCGGAGGCCGGTCGCGTTTCACCCTAGAAAATAAGGCTAGACCCGCTCGATGATGACCGCCGGCGCCATGCCGCCGGCGGCGCACATGGTGACGAGGCCGCGCTTCAGGTCGCGCCGCTCGAGCTCGTCGAGGATGGTGCCGATCAGGATCGAGCCGGTGGCGCCGATGGGGTGGCCGAGCGCGATCGAGCCGCCGTTGACGTTGACCTTGGCCCGGTCGAGCCTGAAGTCGCGGATGTATTTTTCCGCAACGACTGCAAAGGCCTCGTTGATCTCGAAGAGATCGATGTCGTCGATGCCAAGCCCGGCCTTGGCCAGCACCTTGCGGGTCGCCGGCACCGGCGCGTTCAGCATCAGCGTCGGCGAATCCCCCATGTTGGCCATCGCGACCACGCGCGCGCGAGGCTTCAGCCCATGCGCCCTTGCATAGGTCGGCGACGCCAGCAGGATCGCGGCAGCGCCGTCGACGACGCCGGAGGAATTGCCGGCGTGGTGCACGAAGTCGATCTTGAGGTCCGGATATTGTTGCAGGATCAGGCCGCGATAGGTCGTCCCCTTGTCGTCGAGCGCATAGTCGGCGATCGCGGGGAATGCAGGCTTGAGCGCCGCCAGACCCTCCATCGTGGTCTGCGGCCGCGGATACTCCTCGTGGTCGAGCGCGAGGCTGCCATCCTCGCGGTAGACCGGCACCAGGCTCTTCTTGAAATGGCCGTTCGCCATCGCATGCCCCGCGCGCTTCTGGCTCTCGAGCCCGAGCGCGTCGACATCCCTTCGCGTGATGCCTTCCATGGTCGCGATCGCATCGGCACAGACGCCCTGATGCGACTGCGGATGCCTTGCGCGCAGGCGCAGATTGCCGGCGTCCATCATCATCGGACCACCGCCGCGCCGTCCCTCCATCGACATCATCTCGCAGCCACCGGCGATGACGAGGTCTTCGGCGCCCGCCATGATCGAGGCCGCGGCCATGTTGATGCTGGTGATGCCGGAGCCGCAGAAGCGGTCGAGCGTTACCGCGCTGGCGCGCACGTCATAGCCGGCATCGAGCGCCGACATCCGCCCGAGGTCGCCGCTTTGCGTCGCGACCTGCGCGCTACAGCCCCAGACGATGTCGTCGACGTCAGCAGTGTTGATGCCGGTCCGCTTCGCGAGCGCGCGCAGCACGGTCGCCCCGAGTTGCTGCGGATGGATGCCCGACAGCGCCCCCTTGCCGGCCTTGCCCACCCCGCGCGGCGTCCGACAGGCATCGATGATCAGCGCGTCAACCATGGCTTTGTCCTCTTGTTCTTGGCTGTTGAAAGCGGTTTTGAATCAGGGGGAGAGCGGAGTCAATCGGCGAGCCGGACCGCCCTTCCGCAAAAAACTGAAAAACAACCCCATGCAAAGGCGCGAGACGGCCGCCGGACCAAATACGGATTTTACGAAATACACTTGACACGTCGGGCAAATCAGGGGCAATAGTCTATGATTGCGCAATCCGGCCACTTGGAGCGGGAGGATTGACGCGAGCCGGACAAGGCCAGGCAATTGGCGGCAAGCTCTTCGTAACGTGTCCCCACCCGACGACATTTGCTTGATCCGATTGAAGAACCGCTAGTCCCGATTGCGGGCGCGATAACCGGACAAAGCAGACATCGGTCGGGCGACGCTCCTCGCTGAATTGGTCGAAAAATGACCCATTGCCGACCTTCCTTGGCGACCCCAAATCTGAACGGGATTGCGGCTGAAAACGGAAGGTTGTGCAGTGGACGTCTACAGGGTTCGAGAGGCAAAGTCCGAGGAACAACGTGAGCTAACGCGCCTCTGTGTGCGTGCCACGATGCACGCGGGACACGACGAAGCGTTCATCGACCGAACCATGCCCGCGCTTACGATAACTGTACCATTGATTAGCGCGAATTGTGTTCAAGTGGCAGAAGACGACACCGGCGAAGTTGTCGGTGTCGTCGCGGTGACGCCGACCGCGCTTCAAGGAATTGCCCAGCTTTACGGCCTTTATGTTGACCCAGCACATTGGAAACGGGGGATCGGTCGAGTTCTTTTCGGCGCGGCTGTAGCTCGCTCAAAAGGGATAAAAGCCGGAGCTCTCATGATCACTGCCGAACCTTCGGCGGAAGAGTTTTACAAGCGGATGGGGGCCATCAGGATCGGCGAAGGACCGTTTTACTTTTCGCCCGAAACCATACTGCCTTCCCTCCTGTACATCATTCCTCGCGAGACATGATGCAGTGTCGGGCAGTCTCTCGTCTGCTTATGGCTCTTAGGTGAAGATGCAATTGACCAGCGGTACGTGGGCTCATTGGTGCAGACCGGACCTCGGGTCTAAGACTGCGGGCATTTTCCATCCCCATGCTTAGGTTGGCAGCAAGCCAGCAACCAGCTGTTGATGATTTCCCACTTGTCGCGCCCCCTCGGTTGGAATTTCAGGAGCGGAGAGCGCTTGTCCTGTAGTTCGTAAAAGAAGTTCAGTGTGTCGCGGGGGGTGGCTGCCCCACGATCGATAGAATGAGCCTGAAGCCAACGCCGCCATTCGCGAATGATCCGCAGTTTGCGTTGGGTGTGATACGTTGACGCGCGCTTTTGCCCCACGAGGCAAGCTCCTGAAGGTCATCAGTTGGGCCGCGCTGGTTTGTTATTCGAGAGAGTTGGATAGGCATCCAGAAGGTACCGGCATCCGCCGTGCCGATCAGTACCCTCGCACCTGCACATAAACGGAAGACGTTAAGCTTTTCTGAAACGAGTATGACGCGGATCGCCTACGATAGGCCGGAGTAGGATGCGGACACCATAACCGGCATTTCGGCTCCGACGATCATAGGCGCGTGGAAAAGCTCGCCATCGACATCGAAGTTATGTGTGTGCTTCCGGCCCAAACGTTGGAGCCGATCATGCAATGGCTCGCGGCTTTGCCATATCCTTGGTGCTCAAACATCCAAGCCTGCGAACGCATTCCAGCCATTGAGGCCCTGCGACCAATCGAACGCTTCCTTGCTCCGGCAGAAAATGACAAAGCGGCCACCGTTTTGAACGTGACATCCCATGTGAGGCTCACCCTTTTCCGCGAAGAGTTCTCCGATCTCCATCCGGAGGCCCCTCAACCCCGCGCGGAGCTTGCGCCATCTTTAAACGCTCGGGCTTGGCCGCGGCCAAAATGTCTGGACCGGGGGGCGCTGGGCGACGTATCGCGCGGTATGTCGTTAGTGGCTGGGCCTTGATTTGGTTGTGAGTTCCACGCTCGCGCTTGATGCGATTCACGATGGGGAGTGGTAGGTCACCGATTGGTAGGTCCAATTTTTTCGACGACACCTGCGTTTCATGTAGTTGTTTATCGGGGATGCGCAGGAGATGTACGTCCTTGCCCTGGTCACCCAAAAAGGCGGAAGCGGCAAGAGCACGCTCGCCGTCGGACTTGCAGTCGCGGCCATGGAGAACGGGGAGCGCGTCGCATTTGTCGAGGCTGATCCACAAGGCACGATTTCAAAATGGAAGGAGCGGCGCGGCAATCCCTTTCCGCGGGTCGTTCGGGTCGCCGATCCTTCCGAGCTCGAAAGGGCGCTGGTCCGCCTCGAAGCTGAGGGGATCTGGCTTGCGATCATCGATACTGCCGCCACGGACAATGCGCTGGCCACGCACGCCATCACGAAGGCCGATCTTTGCCTGATCCCGACGCGTCCGAGTCCCGCCGACATCGAAGCTGCAATACCGACGCTGATTGCTATTCGTAGGTTCAGGCGCCGATTTGCGTTCGTCCTCAATCAGACGCCACCGCGGGGCTGCCGTTTGAGCGAAGCTGCAACTTCGCTCAATTCGCTTGGCGTGCTGGCGCTTCCCTACGTCGGACTGCGCAACGACCACCAGGACGCGCTGGGGACCGGATTGGGCGTGACCGAGTTTGCACAAGAGGGAAGAGCCTCGGAGGAAGTTCGTGAGCTGTGGCGCTGGGTCTTGAAGAAGCTTGTCGAGGGATCGTTAGATCATGAGCCACGCGCAAAAACGGCGGCGTGCTAGCCATACGCGCTGTGCGCGGCGCTCGCTCGTGGAGCTTACGGCGGCGGCGAGCCGAGCTGTTGACGATGACCTGTTTGTGTTGTCCAGCGGGATTGCTGCCTCCGATCCGCAATCGGGGCACACAGGCGAGAAGACCTCTGATCAAACAATCCTTGCAAGGCAAGTGATGGCTCCGGGTCCCGTTGCGGTGCTTGAATCGCGGAATGCGGCGGCGCCGCGCAAGGACGAACTCCTAGATTCCGACACGACCACCGAGATGATGGCGAAGATTGCCAACGACTATCAAAACAGAGCTTTTGAAAACATCAATGCCCGCCTGAATGCTGCGTTGGACCATGCGGAGGACCTCGTAGAGACACGGGTGGGAGGCGAAGCGGCGTCGAAAGACATCGGCGGTTCCAGTCTTGAAAGCAATTTTTTGACCGTGCTCAAGGAAGCCGCAACGGAGTTCCGCACGGATGCGGTCGAATTGATCGTGCAGAAGGAACCAGCCGACAGCGCAGGGCAGCCGCAACCGCGATACATGCGACGGCTCACTGACGAGGCGGTCAGATTGCTGGACGATCTTCGGAGCGGCAAGCTGGGGAATCAGGCGAACTTCATCCTGAGCGAATGCTTCAGAGAAGCCGCCAGCGCGTTCTCTATGATCAATCAGCAGCTCAAGCGAGACGGCTATGCCGCGAGCATTGATCCATCAATCTTCATCTGGCTTGCCAATATCACCGAACCGGAGACGCGCGACTCCGGAACCATGCGGCTTGAGATCGTACCCAACCACCGAGGTTGTCCGAGCACGTACGCGCGCCAGGTCGCTCAATTCATCTGGCACCTTGTCGAGGGGCAGGGCTGCCGGCGACAGGCCGCATATCGGGGGGCGCTCACGAAGTTCAGCGTAAGCGCGAGTTTCGCCGAGGAAACCTATACCTTTTGGGAGCCGATCTTCAAACGGGCGGGACCGCACGTGAAGATGCTGACCCGCATTTCAGATCCAGAAATGTAAAGCCAAGCAGCGCGGGCATTTGGCGTCCGATTTGACTGAGGCCGAGGCCCCCGCGAGGACCGCGCGGCAACTTCTTCGGGGCTTCGGACGAAGAGGACGCTGACGTTGGGGACGCTCTTGCATGGTCCATGATTGCGCGGCGACATCTTTTGTTGCAGTGGCGACGGGTTGCTGCGCTCCGGCGGTTGTCTACCAGTAGAACTGGATGATTAACGGGATCGGAAGTGCGAAGCCGATGGACCGTTCGATGCTGCTGAATTCGTGATGGAAGTGCCGTGCGACGGTCTGCTGGCGGTGCCTTTGTTTGCGCTGAGCCAGTTTCACGGGCCTGCCTCTCGAAGCAGATTTCGACTCGGCGGGCTTCCCTTCGGCCGGGCGTGCGGTGATTGGCTTTTGTTCGACCGGCGCAGCCTGAACGGGTTTCGCTTGGCTCGCTGCCGGCTGCTCGACAGGCTGTGCGGTGGTCGGCTTCTGCTCGACGGGCGCCGTTTGAACAGGTTTCGTATCCGTCGCTGCGGGCTGTTCGACAGGTGACGCGACAGTCGGCGTTCGCTCGACCGGCGCAGCCTGAATGGGTTTCGCCTGGCTCGCTGCCGGCTGCTCGACGGGTGGAGCGGTGGTCGGCTTCTGCTCGACGGGCGCCGTTTGAACGGGTTTCGTATCCGTCGCTGCTTGCTGTTCGACAGGCGACGCGACAGTCGGCTTTCGCTCGACCGGCGCAGCCTGAACCGGTTTCGTCTCGGTCGCTGCAGGCGGCGCAGCGCGTGATGAGGTGGTCGCCTTCTGCTCGACAGGGCCCGTCTGAACGGGCTTCGTCTTGGTTGCCGCGCCGTCTTCCTGATCCATCACCAAACGGCATCCCTGGCTGAGGTTCGCCCTGTTCCGCCGCATGCAGGCGACGATCCTGGAAATATTCGGGATCTCTGCACTGCAAAGACGGAATGCATCGCCCATGCACATCTCTCGTGCCCTGGCGCTGTAAGCAAAACTCGACGAAGTCGCTGCTGTCGACAGGGAAAGCACCAGACCCAGCGTCAAGCCGATCTTGCGGATGGTGTTGATACGCGTTGCGCTCATGTGGTTACCCGTCGTTCGATGGCCGAACCAGCCAAACTTGGCCCATCGAAACGGAAGCGACTGTGATCGATTGCACGTTCCGCGCCGAAGCATGTCGCGCGCTCGGGTTTCACTCCCTGCTGAGCATTGGGTCGCGCACGAGCCGCTGCTCGACCCAGCCTTGGCTATGCCCTTGGCCGAGCTTGCACTGTGACGAGCCTCATGGATGAAGACGCTCTGGTCTCGCACTGTGCGGCGGCTTGCATGCACGCAAGCGATCAAACCAAAGGATCAGAGACATGTTCAAGACCTTCCGCCGCTCGTTCGCGGCAGCCACCGCGCTCGTCGCGGTTTCTCTCGTGCCAGCCATGGCCTCCCAGATGCCACTCAAGGAAAACGGCATGCACAACAGCGTCAACCCGAATGCGAGGATTCGGCTGCCGCAACACCGGTTCCCTGCGACCACAGACAGCGGAGCGTATGGAATAGGCGGTGCCGCGACGCCCAACGTGCGTTGCCCGCCTGGGGCAAACTGCCTGACGCCTTGAGAGCTGCCGAGGTCGACGCTATGCGGCGCGAGAAATCGCGTCGCCATCGCGGACCGAAGAGGACGGCCGTGTGCTTTGCGGTCGGACAAAATTCAACGCATCAATTCCCAATTTTGTCCAAACAGACCGGCCGCTACCCCCCAATCGACTTACATTGAACCTCCACCTCCACCCCAGTTCGGATAACGATTATCATACGGGCTGGGCTGGTTACCAAGCGGTGCGGATTGGTAGTGGACCGGCGGCCAAGGCGGTGCGTAGGCAAAACCTGGTACGGTCCCTACGAGCGCGCTTTGCCTGGCGTGAACAGCGGCATGCCGCCGGTGTGAGTGAGACGCCGTGTCGGCGCTGGCAGATGCATACAGGGCGATAAGAAGGCTCAGGGCCAAGATAGAACGCATCGCATCTCCCTTCGATCGTCCTGCCCGCGCTAAGATAGCATCTAGCTCACGCCGCCTCGATCTGTTGCACCAGAACGACCAATCACAACCGCGGCACCCGAATGCTTGCATCGCCTCGCCGGATATGAATTTCCGCCCGACAATGCTTGCCCGCGCCAACGAGGTGATCAAGTGGCGCTTCCGCAAAGTGGCCCTCTTGAGACCTCGCGATGGGCATCACTGAATATGTCCGCTCACCGGAGTTGACTGGACGCCATCATGGGAGAAGCAAATCGACGCAATTGGACCTGAAGCGGTCATCACGCCTGGTTCGTCGGGAGCCAACGAAGGTAGACTGGACTCGTCGTGGACACCTATCACTGCGCCTTGGTCACGGCGGTAAGGTTCATCGTGAGAAGGACACCTGGCTTCGGAAGTTCCCGTACTGAGAATACCGTGCGAGCGGGCCTGTGATTTCCCATCATCTGTATGTAAGCCGCATTCATTGCCTCGAAATCGGACATGTTCGCCAGAAAGACGTTGACGTGGACAACATGGTCGAGATCAGAGCCAACGGCCTCAAGCATGATTTTGAAGGATTTCAGGATTTGCAGGGTTTGTGCGCCTACGTCCGACCCCGCCAACTGACCCGTCGACGGATCAACACCCGCAGTCCCGCCAATCCAGATGTGCTCCCCAACCCTGGCAACGTGATTGTACGGGCCGATGGGCACCGGCGTGTTCGGTGGCGTAAATGTTTCGACGCGCGATTTCAAAAGTATCGCTCCATTTTTGGACTCTCCATAGCATCTGGGTGGGATGTCAGGAAGTGGCCGTCCGCTACATATTGCAATGCTGCGCGAGTTTGGTCGCTAACGGGGCTCACAGGCCGCCATCTATCGCAGCGGGCGACGCTCGTGATCAAAGCCGAACGTCCCAACACGTCCCGGTAGGCTGCATCATTTCCGATAGACAAACTTGAGGCATGCCCACCATGATGCTTCGCATCGCCTGGAGAACCATGAGGCCGAGTACGCGACACGGCCATATGCGATAGCCCTGCGGCGAGCGGGGAGACGGGAGCTCACACCCCTGCCGCGTTCCTTGCGATCACGTTGCGGTAGAAGCTTGCGCTGAGTTTTGGCGTGCGCACTTGCGTGTCGAAGTTCACATGATAGAGGCCGAAGCGCTTGTTCAGGCCGTAGATCCACTCGAAATTGTCCATCAGGCTCCAGAGGAAATAGCCACGCACCGGCACGCCCTCCTCCGTCGCGCGCTGGAGCTGCGCAAGGTAGTTGCGCAAATACATGATGCGGTCGGTGTCGTAGATCTTGCCGTCGGGCCGGACCTGGTCGTCGCCGGAGGTGCCGTTCTCGCTGATATAGATCGGACCGGTCTTCCAGATTTTTGCGGCGAGCTTCGGCACCCAGTAGATCGTCTCGGGGCCGACGCGCAGCCAGTCGGAATTCATGTGCGGAAACGATTTCGGGATCGGCAGCAGCGAGAAACCGGCGCCCTTGTCGGAGGCCAGGACATAATGCTGCGGCGCGTAGATGTTGAGGCCGAGGAAGTCGACCGGCGAGGAGATGATCTTCAGCTCCGCATCGGTGTATTTCGGCGCGTTGGGCCCTGCAAACTTCAGGAACGCGTCGGTGTATCTGCCCTCCATGATCACGTTGAGATAGCTCGCGTTCAGTTCGCGCAGCGCGATCTCGGTGGCGCGGACGTTCTCGGGCGTGTCGATCGCGGGAATGCAGGCATCGATATTCTCGGCCGGCCCGACCCTCGTGCCGCGGCGACCGGAGCTGCGAACCGCCTGCACCGCAAGCCCGTGTGCCAGCGCGGTGTTGTGCCTGACCTGGTTCACCTCGGCTTGCGATAGCACCAGGCCCGGCGCGTCGATGCCGATGCCGTAGCCGAAATAGACGAACCTGCCGCTCTCGTTCAACGTGAACACGTTCTTGACGCGATCGGTCAGGTGCTGCGCGACATAGGCCGCATAGTCACCGAACGCCTTGCAGGTCTCGGCCGATCGCCAGCCGCCGAAACGATCCTGCAGCGATTGCGGCAAGTCCCAATGATAGAGAGTGAGCCACGGCTCGATGCCGTTCGTCAGGAGCTCGTCGATCAGGCGATTGTAGAAGTCGAGCCCCTTCGGGTTCGGCTTGCCGTCGCCGTCCGGAAACACCCGAGGCCAGGCGACCGAGAAGCGATAGGCCTTGCAGCCGAGCTCCTTGATCAGCGCGATGTCGTCCTTGTAGCGATGGTAGTGCTCGTTGGCGCGGTCGCCGTTGGTGCCATCCTCGATCTTGCCGGCCACGCGCGTAAACGTGTCCCAGATCGACGGCCCCCGCCCGTCTTCGTTCACGGCGCCCTCGACCTGATAGGAGGAGGTCGCGGTGCCCCAGAGGAAGCCCGCCGGAAAGCCTCCCGCCGGGCGCGGCGCCGGTCCCGGCTTAGCCTCCGCGGATTGCCCGGGAGTTGCCATCCCCGCCGCGGAAAGCCCCACGATCTTCGCGAACTGGCGACGCGAGAACTTGTCCGGCATTGATGCTGCTCCACTGGGACTGTTGCAGCCGGCACAATGGCTGCTCTCGCCTGATTTGAGAAGCCGGGTTCCCGCGTTGGCTCGACTGCAACACTCGCACGGAATCTGTCATCTCCGAGTGTGACGTCGGTAACGTGTTATCGGACCAAACCATGGTTTAGCTTGAAGTGAGCCCGGTTCCTGAGGTCTCTTTCGGACAGCTTGCACCGAAGCGAATCGGACGTCGCCCCGTGTGGATACCGGGACTTTCTGTGTCCAAGGCATGAAACTCGCATGACAAGGCACCGGGAGATCCGTAGTTTTTTCGCTTTGAAGGCGCACGAGGGGACAGGGTGATTCACGCTGGCGTAAGCCCGATGGCGTTGCGTGGTGACCGGCACGGCCAGGATGTCGTTGCCGGCCTCACGCCAGGCCTTTCGTTCGCCCTGGTGCGACACGCGCCGCGAGAGATGCTGCGCGTATTACAGTGCGGCCCTAACGTCACCGTGGAGATGCATTGGCCGTCGGGAGAGGCAGGCCTCTTCCTGCGATGCCGTATCGAGCTGAGCCCGAGAGACCCGTGGCGGTTGCGGCATCGGCGGCACGCCCATCAGGCTGCGAACCATCAATCATCTCACCTGGCGATCCTTGCAATGACATTGCTGCTCGGCGTCTGCGGCTGGATCGTCGGCGGAGCCGAGGGCATGCAGCGGGCGCTGGCGGGAAGCACGCCCCGTCCCGACGAAACGATCATCTCGCGCGAGAACGTGTATCGCTGGTTCGGCGCCCGCCCGCTGTCCCCTGCCGAGGTGCCGGACCTGTTCGCCATCCTGACAAAAGTTTGCAGCCGGGCCGGGCTGGTGCGATTGCCGGATCTCTATTGCCTGCCGACACCGCGCGACATGAATGCCTATGCACTCGGCGGGCCGGAACGCAGCGCCATCGTGTTGACCGAAGGCCTGCTGCGCGGCATGACGCGCGACGAAATTGCCGGGATATTGGCCCATGAAGTCGCTCATATCCGCAACAATGACGCCTGGACGATGGGCTGGGCGACGGCGTTACGGCGCGCGATCGATTGGACCTCGCTCGCCGGTCTCGCGCTGCTGCGAACCAGCCATCATCACGCTGGCATGACATCGAGCCGGCCATTGACGATGCTGCTGAGCGCAGCACCAACTCTCGGCCAGCTCCTTGGACTTGCTCTGTCGCGCGTGCGCGAACTGGATGCAGACGCAACGGCGCTCGAGCTGACCGGCGACTCGCGAGCACTCATCGCTGCACTCGACAAGCTGGAGCGCCATCACACCGGCTCTGCACCAAGCCGCACGTCCGCATTCGTGCATGATCCGGCGCGCTTGCTTCGCAGCCATCCCGCCACCTCCGAACGCGTCGGCACGTTGCTCAACCTCGCCTACTAGAGCGGGATGAGATCGGGATGAGTCGTCATCGCGCTTTCACGCAAACGCGCTCCACGTTTGTCGCGAGGGAAAAGCGCTTCTCATTTTTTTCGGATCATGCTCCAGCATTCACGCAAGTTGGCATCGATGCACATCGGAAGGCTCGCTGACCAGGCAAAGAGTGCTGACGAAAATCTGCGCGCTTGAAATTTTTTCGGTGTTTGATCGCCGCCAAAATATCGCCGCGCTTTGGCGAAACTATTTTGACGTGAGTACGTTTTTCGCGTCTCTGCTCCTTGCAGAGTCTCTGCTCATTGCGGAACTGGGGAGAAACCAGCGTAATTGCCGAGCGTTTGAGCGGACGTAGGACGTAAATGATAAATGGCTGGCCCACGGTGCCAGCGAGGAAAATCCGCTCCACATCTCTCGACGGCTTTTATTTTTGCCGCTCTAAAACATCTTACCGTCGGCTTGTCACCTCAGGGGACACAACGCATGTGCTTCCCCGGCGGGCGACATTGCCGACTGCTGAGACTTCCGTGCCAAGCATTTGAACTTGAAGGTCCAACGCCGTCGCACCGGCGTGACGGACCGCTATTGCCCGCGAAGAGGGCGCGCCCGCGACCGGCCTTCGCAGGATTCTTGGCAGAATTTTGGGCTGAGGGCACCACCATCGCAAGGAGGCCAAGCGATGACGTATTTTGATACCCTGCAACAGAACCTCGCGCATGGTTCGCCATTCGGACAGTTCGGTCCGCAACAATGGGGATCGGGAGCATTCGGTTCGCAAGGCGGCCAACAATTTGGCGGAGGCGGTCTTGGACTGGGCCAGGCGGCCTATGGACAGCAATACGGACAGTTCGGCGGTCAGCCGACCTTTGGCGCGTTTGGATACGGCCCTGGCTGGGGCGGACAAACGGGCTGGGGTCAGCAGCACTGGGGCGGGCAACAGCGGCAGCTTTCGCCACAGGACGTGAATGAGGTCGTGCGGCAATTGGTCCCGGCGCTGCCTCAAATTCTCGCGCAAGCTCAAACGCCGTTCGCAGGAATGGGCTATGCGGCTTACGGCCAGGCGCCGCGGCAGCTAAGTCCGCAAGACGTGAGCGAGGTCGTGCGGCAGATCCTGCCCATCGTGCCGCAGATCGTGGGAATGCTGCAGAGCCAGCCCCAAATGCAGCATTCGGCCATACACGGCGGTCTCGGTCAGGGTCAATTCGGAGGCTTCGGTCAATTCGGTCTCGGCCATCCCGCGCAGACTCAGCCTGGGCAGATGTGGGGTACGCAGTTCGGCGCGCCGCAGTTCCAGGCGGCGTTCGGCGGTGGTCAGACCGGCCTTGGCCAGCAGCGACAACTGACGCAGCAGGATGTCGCCGACATCACCCGCCAGCTGATCGGCGTCATTCCCCAGGTCATCGGTAACCTTCAGGCCTACGGCCAGCAGCGGATGATCTGACCGCGCGGTAAGGCGCGACCGCCGCCAAAAGCGGCGGTCGCGCCTGCCGTTGCGCATGCTTCCTCCGAAGGAGAACCCTCATGTCGGATTCCAATCCCTCCGCAGCATCCGCGTCACAGCGCCAGTCCTCAGACATTCAGCAGCTCGTGGGCCTGCTTGGCAATCTGATGCCGCTGCTCTTGCGCCTGCAGTCGCAAACCTTCGAGCAGCCGTTCCGAACCGTCCCCGGCAACTTCGCGATGCCGAACCCGGCGCTCGATCATCAGGCTGCGGAAAACATGATGGGCGACATGATCGCAGAATCGCTGCGTTCGCTCTCTTCCTATCTCGAGGCCAACGCGGCACAGCATGCGGGCCTCGAAAACTGCGTTTCGATCGTCACCCAGGCGGCCAACAAGTTTACCGAGCGGGATTTTGCGCAGGCCTTCAACCTGATTTATTTCGCCTATCGCGCGATCGAAGCCGCCCGCGCGGCCGATCCCCGCGTTCCGTTGCTGCGCCAGGCGTCGATCGATCGCACGCAATCTTCCATCCACTGAAATCAAAGGAGGCGACGCCATGGCACCAAGTCCAGATGATGCGCGACCGACCTCGAGCGACAATCGACGTAGACCAGGGCGCAGCACTCAATACATGATCGCGCCAGCGGGCCCCGGCGTCAGCGCTCAAACGCTGGCCGAGCAACTGAACCAGTTCGGCAACATCCTGTGGACTCATGACCAGCGCGGCATCAGTGGCCCGCCTATTGCGATCGTGCGCATGCCTGACGAAGCCGCTGCCGCCTTGCGCCGCTCTACGGCCGGCAGCTTGATCATCGAGCCGGACAGCCATCTGCGAGCTGCATCCTTCGCGGGTCCGGCCTCCTCTTTCATCCCTGCGGCCGCGACCATGACCGCGCTCGGCCCGGATTTGAAGGTGACGATCCGGGTCCTGAGCGAGACAGGTGCGCCTGTGGAACAGGCAACCGTGCAGCTCGTTGGCGAGCAGGCGTCGGTTCAGGGACGGACGGACCGCGACGGCAACGTCGATCTGACGCTGCGGGACGAAGTGCCGGAAACAATCGCCGCCATTTTCGTCAGCGCACGCTCCGGCCATTGGGGCTTGTGGCAACAGCAGCCCAACATCGAGGCCGATGCGGTGAACACCCTCACCCTGAAACCGTTGCCGCTCCCTGGCCGGCTGGATTGGGGCGGCGAAGCGATGCGCTTCGATCAGATTCCCGACCACTGCCGTGGAGCCGAGGTCAAGATCGCGCTCATCGACAGCGGCGTGGCGACCAGCCACCAGCAATTGGGGAGGATCGAGCACGGTATCGACGCCCGAACCGGCGAAGATCGCTCGTGGTCGAAGGACGTCACCGGCCACGGCACCCCTTGCGCAGGCATCATCAATGCGGCTGCGCAGGCAGATCACGGCATCCGCGGCTACGCCCCGGACAGCGAGCTGCATGTTTGCAAGCTTCCCCTGGATGCCCGTTGCAGCGACCTGATCGCGGCGCTCGATGATTGCCTGCAAAACGGCATCGACGTGGCGTGCATCGGGGTCGGTTGCGCGCGCGGCTCCGTACTGGTCGAGCAGCACATTGCCATGGCCAAGCAGCAAGGCGTCAGCATCATCGCCGCTGCCGGCAATTCCGGCGAGGGCGTGCTGTTTCCGGCCTGCTCCCCGCATGTCATGGCAGTCGGTGCGGTCGGACGGATGGGGAGCTTCCCGGACGACAGTCCGCAGGCGGCGCAGGCCGCAGCCGCCACTGCGGCGGCGGGTGGGTTGTTCGTACCGCCGTTCTCCTGCCGCGGGGCCGAGCTCGACCTGTGCGCGCCCGGTGTTGCGGTCATTGCCTGTCAGTCGCCGGACGGCTACGCCGTCTGCGACGGCACCTCGCTCGCAGCAGCTCACGTTGCCGCGCTTGCAGCCTTGATCCTCGCCGACCACGGCGACTTCAAGGGCAGCTTCATCGCGAAGGATGCACACCGGGTCGAACGTCTGTTCCAGATTCTGAAGGATACGGCGCAGCCCATCGGCCATCCATGGCAGACCGGAGCCGGATTGCCGGATGCAGCCCGCGCGCTCGGCGTCTGGTCCGATCAGCGGCCCCTTGCCATGCCTCTGAATGCCGGATTGCACGAGATGCGCAGCGCCATTCGGCAGCTCGATCGGATTCCATTCGGCGCAAGCCAGGCAATGATGTTCGAGCCGCCGCGCGGCCCGGCCAACGTGACGCGGCTTCCGCTGAATCCGGCCCCGCTGTCGTTCCAGGCCGCCGACGGGGGAACAGCAACGGTGCAAGAGCTCAGAGCAGCGATGGCGCTCGCGGGTCTGGCAGAAGGACCTTAGATCGGGACCCCGCAGGCCTAGAACGTCGCGCGCAAGCCGGCATAAAAGGCCCGCGGCCTTGCCGGGCTCAGCGAGCGCGGGTCGGTGAAGGGATTGCCGCCGTTGGTGAAGTTGGGCACGGCGGTGGTGTCGAAGAACTGTCCGTAGGTCGCGTAGCGATTGTCGAAGATGTTGTCGATCCTGCCGTAGACCTGGATGGTCTTGTTGACCTGATAGGACGTGTGCAGGTTGAACACGGTGTAGGACGGCAGTTTGGCTGCCTGGTTGGATTCGTCGCCGACGAAATACTGGCTCGACACGAACAGCGCGTTCCCGCCGACCTTCCACGCATCGGTGACCGCATAGTCGATACCGACCTTGACGCGATGACGCGGCACGGCGGGGATTTGGTCGCCAGGCAGAACCTGGATGGTTTGGGTGATCGGATCAGCAAAAGGGCTATTGGAGCCGAGCACCAACGGATCGAGGAAGCGCGCATCGACGAAGGCGTAGCTTGCCTGGAATTGAAGCGTGGGCGACTTGATGTTGATCTCTGCTTCAAGACCCTGGCGCCGCGTCCTTCCGACGTTGGTGAAGTAACCAAAGCCCGTGCGATCAGGAACTGCGACGGCAAGAATGTCGTCATAATTGGTCGCGCGGAAGCCGCCGATCTTCCAGCCGAGCGTGCCGATGCTCAATTCCCTGGTGCCGCGCAAGCCTGCTTCGACGGTCTTGGACACGACCTGCTTGAGCGGCGGATCGGAGACCAGGAATGCGGCGATCAGGCAAGGATTGGCCGGGTCGGCGCAGCTGAGCTCGAGCGGCGTCGGCGCGCGATTGGCTTCCGAATAGCCGGCATAGGCGGTGAGCTCCGGCGTGATCTTGTAGGTGCCGCCGATGATCGGATTGAAGCGGTCGAAGGTGTGATCGCCGTTGAGATCCGTGCCGAGCTGGTCCTCCAGCGTGATGCGGGCGTGGTTGAAGCGGCCGCCGCCGGTGATCGCGAAGGCATCGGTCACGTTGAAGGTGTCGAGCGCATAGAGTCCGGTATATTGATTGACGGTGCGCAGCGACACGGGGCCCATCTCGCCCGTCGTGGGGGTGCCGGATTTCCCTAAGAAAATCCCGCTGCCGGTGACGACGTAGTCCGTGCCGATGGTGCCGAGCTCGGCCGTGGCGTTGAAGCGTGTCACGCTGGCATCGAAGCTTGCGCCGACCACGAAGCGGTTCTCGTGATCGAACAGTCTGTCGGTATTGGTCGCCTGCCCGGAGACACCGAAGGTGGTCGATCGCGTCGTCGTG
Source organism: Bradyrhizobium iriomotense (assembly GCF_030160715.1). GTDB lineage: Bacteria > Pseudomonadota > Alphaproteobacteria > Rhizobiales > Xanthobacteraceae > Bradyrhizobium > Bradyrhizobium iriomotense. The sequence continues at coordinate 102,767 of NZ_BSOW01000026.1, read as the reverse complement.
CGGTCGATCTCGCCAAGCAGCGTCCCGGGCGCAAACGGATTTGTGAGCTGCGCGCCGTTCAGGCCGTTGGCCGGCGTGGTGTCGTTGCCGAAGCACAACAGGCCGGCAGCGGCGCATTCCTGCACGTCGGTGGGATTGCCGTCGACCACGCGCTGCTCGAACACGCGCGCATGCGCGGTGCTTTCAAAGGTCCAGGTCGGCGTGGCCTCGACCTTGCCGGTCAGGTTGACGTAGCCGACTCGGTTGTTGGTGGTCTGCGGCGTGGTGTAGGTCGCGCCCCAATATTGCTGGAGCAGCTCGGCGGGAACGGTGGCGGAAGCGCCAAAATTGTTGTTGGCGAGCCCCATATTGACGTGGAATTCGCTATCCCCGCCCTTGTATCCGACATCGCCGTAGAAGCGGCGCACGTCCGACTGCGAGAAGTTGCGGAAGCCGTTGTCGTGCAGGCCTTCGAGCGCGGCATACACGGCGTAGTTGGTGTCGATCTGCTTGCCCCATTGCGCCGAGCTCTGGATGCGGCCGAACGCGCCGCCCATGGTGTCGATCTCGGCGCCCTGATAGGTAAAACCGTCCTTCATTTGCAGGTTGACCGCGCCGCCGAGCGCATTGAGGCCGAAGGCCGGATTGTTGGTCACGACGGTGACCGACCGGATCGCGGCGGTCGGGATCAGATCCCAATTGACGCTGTCGGCGAAGGCTTCATTGATGCGCACGCCGTTCTGGTAGACGGCAAGCCCCTGCGGCGTGCCGACGATGGGCGAGGCGACGAAGCCGCGAAACTCGACATTCGGCTGGAATGGATTACCGCTCACCTCGGAGATGTTCACGCCGGCCACATTGTCGCGGAGCGCGTCGGTGACGTTCAGCGAGCCGGTGCGCTTGATCTGGTTGGCATCGACGGCGTTGATGCTGGAGGGAACCTTGTCGACGTCGAGACCCTTCGCGTTGCCCGGCGCGGTCGGGTAGACGTAGATGCGGGGACGGCTCACGACGCGCGTTGCGGGGCGCGACGGCGCACGGCGGACGGTCCGCTCCGGCGCGACCACCTCGACCGGCGGCAGGTTCTGGACATTCGTGTCCTCGTCCTGCGCCGCCATCCCGGCGTCAGGCCACAACACCAACCCCGTCGACATCGAGGCAATCAACAGCCTTCGCACGCCCATCCCCAACCGTCCCATTCCCACGCGTCGGCTGTTTTGAACGTCGCCGATTGCGGGAGAAAGTGTAATCGACGGTGAGCAACGCGCCAGCTACAAAAGGTCGGACGGTATCGGCACCATATTTCCCGACAAAATCGGGAATTATTCCCGATCCTCAACTCGCCGCCGTCGGAATCAGCGCCTCCACCGTCACGCCGCCCTCGCCCGAGGCGACGTTGAGCGTGCCGCCGAGCGCGAGAATCCGCTCGCGCATGCCGACGAGGCCGAAGCCGAGCTTCTGGTCGGGCTCCATGCCGTGGCCGTTGTCGCGGATGCGCACACGCGCGCAGCCCCGCCCCTCGCGCGCGCCGCCCGGCTGCTCGACCGGCTCGATCGTGACGTTCACCGAGGTCGCGCGAGCGTGACGGAACACGTTGGTCAGCGCCTCCTGCACGATGCGGTAGATGGTGAGGTCGGCAGTCTCGCCGGTCGCCCCCAGCGCCGGCGAGATCGTGGTTTCGATGGTAACTTCGGGATGCGACTCCCGCCACAGCCGCGACAGCGATTCGAGCGCCTGCCGCAAGCCGAGCTCGGCAAGGCCCACTGGCCGCAGGCGCTCCAGGACGCGGCGGTTGAATTGCTGGAGCGCGTTGATCTGCTCGAGGATCGCGCCGCCATGCTTGCGCACCGCCTCAGTGCTCAGTTCGCGGGCCTCCGACAGCTTGGCCAGCGCGCTCGCATGCGCGCGCAGCGAAAACAGATAGGGCCCGAACTCGTCGTGCAACTCGCGCGCGATCTCCTTGCGTTCCCTGTCCTGGAGCGACACCGTACGCTCGGCAAGGCGTCGCTTCTCGTCGACCGCCTCCCCCAGCGTCGCCGCAAGGTGATTGAGCCGGGTGCAGATCGCAGCGAGTTCCGGCGCGCCGCCGGGCGCAACGCGCGCGTCATAGCGGCCGGCTTCAAGCGCGATCATGGCCTGCGACAGCGATTCGAGCGGCCTCAGCGCGCGGCCGACCACCGTCATGATCACCAGGAACAGCGAAAGGGCAATGGCCGAGCCGATCTCGAGCTGCGTCAGGATGCCGTCCCAGATCTCGGCGATCTCGTCATTGGGATGCGAGGTGATTACCAGCGAGCCCGGTTTGCCATGGATCGAGACGGGAACGCTCACCGCAGTCTGCTCGGGATGAACCAGGCTGACGAACCAGGCCGGCGGGGCACGCGCGTCATCATCCTCGTCCGCGCGGGGCGGCGTCAGCGCGTTGCCCGCGGCATCGCGCAGGGCGATGCTGATATGGCGCTGCCGGTTGAGGTCGTGGGCGATCTGGTTCAGCTTGCCATCCGGATCGGGCGCCTCCTTCAACTCGGCGACGATCATCTCAATGAACTCGCGCGCCAGGTGGATCACGCTCTGGTCCTCCGCCTGGACGCGCGGCCCCGCCTCCGCGACCTGCCGCGCGATGTTGACGCCAAGCCCCAGCGCCAGCACGAGCGCCAGCAGGAGATTGATGCGCCCGCGCAAGGATAAATTTTGCCACATTGCTTTCGCCCGCTGCCCGCGAAGGTTCGTCCATCGGGAGCGTTGACATGACCAAAGCGCCCGATATCTAATCCGGACCGTACAGCAATCTCGGCCACCTTGCATGGTCCGACCCGGGGCGTTCGCTGCGAGCGTTGCCGTGACACGAATTCGTGCAAGACATAAAGGCCGAATTGGCTGTCGGGGGACAACGCCGATGCGCATTCTGATCGTTGACGATCATCCTATCGTCGCCTCCGGCTGCCGTGCCGTGCTGGCCGACGAAGGCGAGATCGATATCCTGGAAGCCGCCGACGCCGAAAGCGGCGAATGCGTGTTCATCGTCGAGCGCCCCGATATCTGCGTCATCGACATCAACCTGCCCACAGTCTCCGGCTTCGAGCTGGCGCGCCGCATCCTCGAGCGCACGCCCGATGCCCGCATCATCATGTTCAGCATGAACGACGATCCGGCCTTTGCCGCGCGCGCCATCGAGTGCGGCGCGAAGGGCTACGTCTCCAAGACCGGCGATCCCAACGACCTCGTCGAGGCGATCCGCGCCGTCGGCAAGGGCGAAACCTATTTGCCGAGCGCGATCGCCCGCAGCATTGCGTTCGCCGGTCCGCAGCTCGCGCAAAATCCATTGTCGAAGCTGAACGCGCGGGAGATGGAGATCCTGCGACTGCTCAGCGCCGGAAAGAGCCTTTCCGAGATCGCCTGGCTGGTGCAATCGTCCTACAAGACGGTCGCCAACACATCGTCGATCATGCGCCAGAAGCTCGGGGTCAAAACCTCGGTCGAGCTGGTGCGGCTGGCGATCGACAGCGGCGTCGCCTGACGAAGCGCCACGCAAGAATTCGGTCACATACGCGTTGCAATCCTGATGTGGCGAGACGCCACGGAGTTTTCGGCATGACGATCCAGACTGTTTCGACCAACAAATCCTACGGCGGCGTGCAGGGCGTCTATCGCCATGCGAGCAGCGCGACCAAGACCGACATGACCTTCTCGGTCTATGTGCCGCCGCACCAGGACGGCGCGAAGCTGCCGGTGGTCTGGTATCTCTCCGGCCTCACCTGCACGCACGCCAACGTCACCGAAAAGGGCGAATTCCGCCGCGCCTGCGCCGAGCTCGGATTGATCTTCGTCGCGCCCGACACCAGCCCGCGCGGCGCCGACGTGCCCGGCGATCCCAACAATGCCTATGATTTCGGCCTCGGCGCCGGCTTCTATGTCGACGCCACGCAGGAGCCGTTCGCGCGCAACTATCATATGTGGAGCTACGTCACCGACGAGCTGCCGCGACTGGTGGCCGAGCACTTTCCGGTCGATGCCAAGCGGCAATCGGTGATGGGCCATTCGATGGGCGGCCACGGCGCGCTGACGGTCGCGCTACGCAATCCGCATCGCTATCGCGCCGCCAGCGCCTTCGCGCCGATCGTCGCACCCTCGCAAGTGCCCTGGGGCACCAAGGCGCTGACCGGCTATCTCGGTCCCAACAAGGAGACCTGGCGCGCGCACGATACCGTCGCGCTGATCGAGGACGGCGCGAAATATTCCGGCTTTCTGGTCGACTACGGCGATGCCGATAATTTCTTGACCGAGCAGCTTCGCCCCGAATTGCTGCAAGCGGCCTGCACCAAAGCGAACCTCCCGCTGACGCTGCGCCGGCAACCGGGCTACGACCACAGCTACTACTTCATCTCGACCTTCATGAGCGACCATCTGCACTGGCACGCGGCGAGATTGACGGCGTGAATTCTTCCTCCCTTCTCCCCTTGTGGGAGAAGGTGGCGCGCTTTGGAGCGCAATTGCGCTCCTGAGCGCGCCGGATGAGGGGTTCTCCCCGCGTTTTTCACTGCAACAGATTCACGCGCGGAGAGAACCCCCTCACCCGTCTCGCCGCTCCGCGGCGAGCCACCCTCTCCCACAAGGGGAGAGGGGTAAGCGGCGTTCGGGGCGCGAAGAAAACCTACTCCGGCTTGCCGTAGTTCGGTGCGAGCAGGCGGTTGCGGATCAGGTAGCTCATGGCGCGGGACCAGGATTCGTCGGTGTTGCCGCGCATGTCGGCGCTGGCCACCGTGACGAGATTTCCGGTGTGCACGTCGCGCAGGTAAATGTTGAGGTTGAGGATCAGGTTCGAGACCTTCTGCACCACGCCCGTGATTTCGAGATCGGCCCCTAACTGCCCCGCCAGCTTGACGTCACAGCCGCCGCAGGCCTGGAGATTGCTGTGGCGGGCCGCATCGCTCACCGGCGCGATGTCCACGACCTGGAACTTGCCTGATTGTGCCAATTCCTTGCGCAACTGATCGCCGATTCGCAGCATGCGCTCGTTCTCCGGTTTCGATCCGTAGAACTCGCCCGGCAGGCTGGTGTCGATCAATTCGAAATCGAACACCGCAAGCTTCGGCTGATCGGCGAACGCGGCCGTACCAGTCAACACAAATAAGGCGGCCGGCAAAAGCGCTCGCATGATCGTGACCTGCTCCTTCTCATCGCGACGACGAAATGCGGGGTTGCAAGCTAAGCCAAATCGGTCATGTTTCAAGGTGGGAAATGCCTCCACCGACATCCAAGCCGGGGAGGACGACAGGAGGAAACATGATCCGATGGTTGGTCGGCCTGATCGGCGTCAGTCTCGTTGGCGCTGGTCTTGCGGTGACGCAGGCGCTCGCGGCCGACCCCACCGAGATCGGGATCGGCTATCTCGGCGTCGCCGGCACCAGATCGACCCTGTCGCTGGTCGAGCAGCCCGCCGAGAATGACGGCGTCGCCGGCGCGCGGCTCGCCGTCGAGGACAACAACACCACCGGCAAATTCCTCAACCAGCGCTTCAAGCTCGAGGAGCGGCGCCTGAAGGAAGGCGAGGATCCTGTTCAGGCGGCGGCCGCGCTCGCCGAGCATAACGGTTTCATCATCGCCGACCTGCCGGCGGATGCGCTTCTGAAAGTCGCCGACGGCCTGCGCGATCGCGGCACGCTGCTGTTCAATGCAGGTGCGATCGACGAGCGGCTGCGCGAGACCGATTGCCACGCCAACGTCATCCATGTGGCGCCGACGCGGTCGATGCTCGCCGATGCGCTCGGGCAATATCTGGTGTGGAAGCGGTGGCCGCGCTGGCTGCTCGTTGTCGGCTCGCATGACGAGGACAAGCTCTATGCCGATGCGCTGCGCCGCGCCGCGGCGCGCTTCGGCGCCAAGATCGTGCAGGAACGCACCTTCGAGGACACCGGCGGTGCGCGCCGCACCGATAGCGGCGTGACGCTGATCCAGCGGCAGATGCCGGTCTTTACCCAGCAGGCGCCAGCCTATGACGTGCTGGTCGCCGCCGACGAGAGCGAGGTGTTCGGCGCCTATTTGCCCTACCGCACCTGGGATCCGCGGCCCGTCGCGGGCTCCGCCGGCCTCGTGCCGCGCAGCTGGGATGCGGCGCAGGACCAGTGGGGCGCCATCCAGATGCAGAACCGCTTCATGAAGCTGAACTCGCGCCGCATGACGGCGCTGGACATGCAGGCCTGGACCGCGGCGCGGATGATTGGCGAAGCGACCTCGCGCACCAATTCCGGCGACGTCAAGAAGGTCACCGATTTCATCAAGGGGCCGGATTTTTCCGTCGCCGCCTTCAAGGGCACGCGGCTGACCTTGCGCGACTGGAATCTCCAGCTTCGCCAGCCGATCCTGCTGGTCGACGGCCGCATGGTGGTGTCGGTGTCGCCGCAGGAAGGTTTTTTGCACCAGGTCTCCGAGCTCGATACGCTCGGCTATGATCGCCCGGAGAGCAAATGCAAGTTGAAATGAGCATTGTAATGCGACGGAGTCGCTGCAGAGATGGTGCGCCCCCTCTCCCGCTTGCGGGAGAGGGATGGGGAGAGGGTATCTCCGCGACGAAGATTCCCCAAGAGGAGCGAGCCCTCTCCCGTATCGCATCTCACGATGCGATACGACCTCCCCCGCAAGCGGGGGAGGTGAAGACAGCGCGCGGACGGACCTTGCGCATGCTGGGGACAGCCTTGCCTGTCGCACTCGCGCTCGTGGCAGCCCCGGCGCATGCCTTCATCGCCTATGTCTCGAACGAGAAGAGCAACACCGTTACCGTGATCGATACAGATAGCTGGACGGTGACCAAGACTATCAAGGTCGGCCAGCGCCCACGCGGCATCGATTTCACGCGCGACGGGAAATTCGTGATGGTCGCGGTCGGCGACGACGACACCATCCAGGTGATCGACGCCAAGACGCAAGGCATCGTCGACACCCTGCCCTCCGGCCCCGACCCCGAGCTGTTCGCCCAGGATGCGGCCGGCAAGGTGCTCTATGTCGCGAACGAGAACGACAACACGGTCACCGTGATCGATCTGGAAAAGCGCGCGCGGATCGGCGACATCCAGGTCGGCGTCGAGCCGGAGGGCATGACGATCAGCCCCGATGGCAAGACGCTGATCAACACGTCCGAAACCACCAACATGGCGCATTTCATCGACACCAATTCGCGCCAGATCGTCGCCAACGTGCTGGTCGACGCGCGGCCGCGTTTCGCCGAATTCAAGCACGACAGCTCCGAATTGTGGGTGTCCTCGGAGATCGGCGGCACGGTCTCGATCATCGATCCCAAGAAACATGAGGTGATCGGCAAGGTCACGTTCGAAATTCCGGGCCTGCGGCGCGAGGCGATCCAGCCGGTCGGCATCGGCATGACCAAGGACGACAAGACCGCCTTCATCGCGCTGGGCCCGGCGAACCGGATCGCCGTGGTCGACACCGCCACGCGCAAGGTGACGAAGTACCTGCTGGTCGGACAGCGCGTCTGGCACATGGCGTTCACGCCGGATGAGAAATACCTCCTCACCACCAACGGCGTATCCAACGACGTCTCGGTCATAGACGTCGCCGCGCAAAAAGTGATCAAGACCATTCAGGTCGGCGAATTGCCCTGGGGCATTGCGATCGCGCCATGACGACACCTGCCCCCATCGCCGCCTCGACCGAAAGCGCGCCCCGGCCTGACCCGGCCGCGGTGCCTGCGCTGTCGATCGACGGCATCAGCCACGCCTATGGCCCGCGCCGCGCGCTGATCGACGTCTCCTTCACGGTCGCGCCGGCGAGCTTCACGGCACTGCTCGGCCTCAACGGCGCCGGCAAGAGCACGCTGTTCTCGCTGATCACGCGACTGTTCGGCATCCAGACCGGCCGCGTCGGCATTTTCGGCCATGACATCAGCCAAAATCCCGGCGAGGCGCTGCGGCTGCTCGGGGTCGTGTTCCAGCCGCGCACGCTCGACCTCGATCTGTCGCTGACGCAGAACCTGCTCTACCACGCCGCCTTGCACGGCATCAGCCGGCGCGAGGCCGCCGCGCGCACCGCCGAGCTGCTCGGCCGCATCGGCCTTGCCGATCGTGCCGGCAACAAGGTGCGCGATCTCTCGGGCGGGCAGATGCGGCGCCTCGAGATTGCGCGCGCGCTGCTGCACCGGCCGCGCCTGTTGCTGCTGGACGAGCCGACCGTCGGCCTCGACGTCAAGGCCCGCGCCGACATCATCAGCCATGTCCGCCAGCTTGTGACCGAACAAGGCATTGGCGTACTCTGGGCCACCCATCTGTTCGACGAGATCACGGGAAATGACGACCTCGTGGTGCTGCACCAGGGCAAGGTGCTGGCGAAGGGACCGGTCGGCCGCGTGATCGCCGAGGCCGGTGCGCAGGACGTCAATTCCGCCTTCATGCGCCTCACCGGGGCGCAGACAATGCCGGGAGGCGGCGCATGAGCAGCATCACCACGCGCGACGCCACGCCGCGCGGCTTCCCGCTCTCGGCCTACATGACCTGCCTCACCGGCATCGTCTGGCGCGAAGGCCTGCGCTTCCTGCACCAGCGCGAACGCTTCGTCTCCGCGCTGGTGCGTCCGCTGGTCTGGCTGTTCATCTTCGCCGCCGGCTTCCGTCAGGTCCTCGGCATCTCGATCATCCCGCCCTACGAGACCTACATCCTCTACGAGGTCTATATCGCGCCCGGGCTGATGGCGATGATCCAGCTCTTCAACGGCATGCAGTCCTCGCTCTCGATGGTCTATGACCGCGAGATGGGCAATATGCGCACGCTCCTGGTGAGCCCGCTGCCGCGCTGGTTCCTCTTGTTCTGCAAGCTGCTCGCGGGCACCGCGGTGTCGCTCTTGCAGGTCTACGCGTTCCTGATCATCGCCTGGGCCTGGGACATCACCCCGCCGCCGCTCGGCTACCTCACGGTGCTGCCGGCGCTGATCCTGTCGGGGCTGATGCTGGGATCGCTGGGCATGCTGATCTCCTCCGGCATCAAGCAGCTCGAGAATTTCGCCGGCGTGATGAACTTCGTGATCTTCCCGATGTTCTTTGCCTCGTCGGCGCTTTACCCGCTGTGGCGGGTGCAGGAAGGCAGCCCGTATCTCTATTACGTCTGCCAGGCCAATCCGTTCACCCATGCGGTCGAGCTGATCCGCTTTGCGCTTTATGGGCAGATCAACTGGATTTCGCTGGCGGTGGTCGCGGCCTGCACAATCGTCTTCATGATCGGCGCGATCTATGCCTATGATCCGTCGCGAGGGCTGGCGCGACGCGGGCCCGCGGGAGGCGAAGGATGAGATTTCGGATCGTGGCCATAGCAGCCCTGGCGCTCGCGGCATCGTCCGCGGCCTCGCGGGCGGCCGATCCGCGCTATCCCGACTGGCCCTGCACGCAGGCAAAAGTCCCGGAAGTCTCACTCGCCGCGGTCTGGGCCGGCCCGCCCCTCGATGACGTCCAGGACAAGTGGAAGGACAATGCCAAGGTCGGCGCGCTGGTATCGAAACTGGCGGCGCGGAAGACGCCGCTGGATGACGCGGAAAAATCCGTGAAGGAGTTTTTGGCAAGCTCCGCCTCCGACAAGACCGCCAATGCCAAGCTGCTGTTCGCCGGCCTGTTCGATACGCTCAACGCCCAGCGCTCCTCGGTCATGAACGGGCTCGAGCGCGTCACCCGCAAGCAGCGCGAGGCCGCCGACAGGATCCGCGACGACACGATCGAGCTCCAGAGGCTGCAGGACGCGACCCCACGCGACGACAGCAAGGTCGACGCGCTGTCCAACCAGTTGATCTGGGAAACCCGCATCTTCGAGGACCGCCGCAAGGTGGTTCGCTTCGTCTGCGAGGTGCCGACCGCGATCGACCAGCGCCTGTTCGCGCTCGGGCGCGTGATCCAGCAGGAAATGGAATAGCGTCAGCCTCGCTGACGCCTCAACGCAGAAAGTTCCAGCGCTCCCCGGCGGGAATCGTTAACCTTTGCTGCACTGTCGGCCGGAACCAAATCGATCTAGGATGTCTTGTCGAAGTGAATCCTAGACGTCGGGAGGCATCGATGGGAACAGCAAGACTTCTTCTCGCCAGCGCTGCGGCCATCGGCATGCTTGCGTCAGCGGCTGTCGCCGAAGACAACATGAACGGAATGATCACCAAGATCGACCGGCTCAACAGCACCATTTCGATCCAGCAGGTGCAGGGTGGCACGGTCGGCGCCAATGGCGGCGCGACGGGCCCGGTGCAGGAGTTCAAGGCCAAGGATGCCGGCATGCTTGAGAGCGTCCACGCCGGCGATCGCGTGAGCTTCTCCACTGAGGCCAACGGCTCCAGGACCATCACCAAGCTGCAAAAGGCGAAGTAGCGGCGCCTCGCGCGCGCCCGTCATTTGCCTTCGTCCGGCCGCGGCTCCGGCTGCGCCTCCGCTGTCATCAGCCTGGCGCGTTCCCAGCCGTCGGTGCCGTCGGGATACCAGGCGACATTGGCGTAGCCGTAGGCGAGCGCGCGCTTGGCCGCGTTCCACGACATCCAGCAGTCGGCGAGGCAGTAGATCACCAGCAGCGCCGACTTGCTGCCGTGCGAGGCGCGTTCAAGGCCGCGGCGGAAATAGTCGTCCATCGCCGGCGGCAACGTGCCGTAGCCGGTATCGGGCAGCCAGATGCTGCCGGGGATGTCGAAGCGCGGCGTATCGCGCCAGACCGTACCCGCGGGAAGATTCCTGGGTTTCGGCGGGCGCGGCATCACGTCGATGAAGGCGCCCCGCTTCTCGTGCCAGATCGCTTCCGCCTGCGCCGTCGTCAGCACGCGCGCGCCGGCAAGCGTCGCCGGCACCGGAGCGCGGTAGTTGTCGGTGCGATAGCCCTCCGGCTCAAACGGCTCCTGCTGCTGCGCGAGCGCCGGAGCAACAAGCGCTGCGACAACGAGCGCAGCGGCAAGATGCCGCTTCATGAGAACATACTCATGGTGATTTCGTCATAGCTATTTCTTGGCAGTCTCCGCGCCGAGCGGCCGGTCGCTCTCATCGAGCAGCGGCACGCCGAAATCGACCAGGATCTTGTTGATCTCGGCCTGGTTCTCCTGGATGAGACGGTTGAGCTGCCGCTTCCAGTTCTGGTCGGCGGGACGCACACCCATGCCGATGCGATAGATGAGCTTTGGCCCGGTGGTCTCCTTCACCAGCGGAGTGACATGGAGCGGCTGCGCGGCCTTCTTGGCGTAGAAGCCGGCCATCGGGCCCCACAGCACGCCGGCATCGATCGTGCCGGCGGTGAGATCGTCGACCATCGCCTGCGCCGAATTGTCGAAGCGCGTGTCGATCATCAAAGGATACGGCTTTGCGTTCACCATCAGGCCCGCGATCGCCATGTTCGTCGCCGGCGGGGTGCCTGCGATGATGCCGATATGCTTGCCCTTCAGCCGCGCGTCCTCGAGCGTGTCCACGTCCTCGAGTCCGCTGCCGGCCTTGGCGATCAGCGCATAGGAGGTGCGGTAATAGGGATTGGTGCCCTGGACGAGATCGTCGCCTTGTGGAAAGCCCATGATGACGTCGCAGCGATGCGCGCCCAGCGTCATGCGCACGAAGCCGGTCGCCTGCGGGAAGAAGACGTAGTCGAGCTTTTTCTGGAGCTTCTCGGCGAAGAATTCCGCAAGCTTGTTCTCGAAACCTTCGTGCTTCTCGTTGGAGAACGGCAGGTTGCGCGGATCGGCGCAGACGCGCAGCACTTTTGGATCGACAAGCTCGAACGAGAGATCGCCGCTGTCAGTAGTCTGCGCGCGCGCGGCGCCTCCAGCGACAGATAGTGCAGCAATCGCCAACACCGAGAACAACCAGCGACGATGTCGTCCGGCCTCCGTCATCGCGCTTCCTCCTGTTTTCTTGATTGAATGCTATCCATGGATCACGTTACGCGCCATGGTTTGCGAAGTTTCTGGTGACTTCGCCTGATGACTCGACTTGTTGCAGTGCAATGCAGCGCGACGGTCGGAACTGGGGCGTAAAGATGGCGCATGTCGCTCGGCTGATCGCGGTGCTTGCCCTGCTGGGGCTGCCGACGCTAGCACGCGCAACCCCACCTGAATTGCCTGTGAGCGAAGTCGCCCCCGGAATTTTCGTGCACGCCGGGTCAATTGCCCTGATGAATTCCGAGAACGAGGGCGCCATCGCCAATGTCGGCTTCATCATCGGCGAGGACGCGGTCGCTGTGATCGACACCGGCGGCAGCGCCCGCGAGGGCGAGGCACTGCTTTCTGCCGTGCGGGCGCGGACCGACAAGCCGATCCGCTATGTCATCAACACCCACGGCCATCCCGACCACGTCTTCGGCAATATCGCCTTCGCGCGCGACGGCACGAGCTTCGTCGGCCATGCCAAACTGCCGCAGGCGCTTGCGACGCGCGGATCCTTTTATCTCGACAATTTCCGCCGGACCATGGGCGCGGAGCTGATCGATCCCGTCAGAATCGTGCCGCCGACGCTGCTCGTCACCGACACGCTGCGGCTCGACCTGGGATCGCGCAGTCTCGTCCTCAAGGCGTGGCCGGCCGCGCACAGCGACAATGACCTGACGGTGTTGGACGAGGCGAGCAAAACGCTGTTTGCCGGCGATCTCGTCTTCCTCGGCCATGTTCCCGTGATGGACGGCAGCATCCTAGGCTGGCTCGGTGCGCTCAAGCAGCTCGAAACCCTTCCAGCGCAGCGCGTCGTTCCCGGTCACGGTCCCGTGAGCGATTGGCCCGCAGCGCTCGCCGATGAGCGTCGTTATCTCGAGACCTTGCTCGCCGACGTCCGCGCTCTCAATCAAAAGGGCGAGCCGATCCGGGCGGCTGCGGACAAGGCGGGCGCAAGCGAGCGAGGGCGCTGGCAATTGTTCGACGACTACAACGCACGCAACGCAACCGCAGCATTTTCGGAAATTGAATGGGAGTAGCGGTCGCGCTACGCTGCGGCCCTGCTTCGTCACCGCGAGAGCCGCGCGCATGATCAAACATTCGCTTCGCCTGCCCCTTGCGGCCACGCTGCTCGGCATTGCCCTCGCCGCAACGCCTGCGCGCACTGAAGAGGCCTATGATCCCTGGCCGGGCCTCGTGCAGGACATCTTCAACAACCGTCCGATGAACGACGGTAATAACGTCATCGGCATCGAGATGCCCTATCGTGCGGAAGATGCGGCCATCGTGCCGGTCACGCTGCGCGCAAAGCTCTCGCCCGGCGACAACAGGCGCATTCGCGCGATCACGCTGGTGATCGACCGCAACCCGGCGCCGATGGCGGCGAAGTTCGAGCTCGGGCCAGACGCCAATGTGTCGGAGATCTCTACGCGCGTGCGAGTCAACAACTATACCGACGTCCACGCCGTCGCCGAGCTCAGCGACGGTCAGCTCTATGTGAGCAAGACCTATGTGAAAGCGTCCGGCGGCTGCTCCGCGCCGGCGGCAAAGAACGCCGAGGAAGCCAAGAACCGGCTCGGCCAGATGCGCTACCGGCAGTTCGCACGCGCGGACGAAGCGCCCGCCAGCCGGATCCGCGAGGCGCAGATCATGGTCGGCCATCCCAACAATTCCGGCTTGCAGATGGATCAGGTCACGCAGCTCTATATTCCCGCCTTCTTCGTGAACGAGCTCAAGCTGTGGCAGGACAACAGCCTCGTGCTCGCGGTGGAAGGCGGCATCTCGATCTCGGAGGATCCCAACATCCGCTTCACCTACGTCTCCAACGGCGCCAAGCATTTTCGCGCGGAGGCGAAGGATACGGACGGGCACGTGTTCCGGAACGAATGGGATGTCGCGAAGCCGGGGATGTGATGGACGCTGCGTCCACCTTCTCCCACAAGGAGAGAAGGGATAGCACACTGCCGCTGCTGCAAGCGTCAAAAACACCTCACCTCAGCTTCCGCCTGCGCCCGCCTCAAATCGTTGACGGCTGAGGTTGCCTGCTCGGAGGTGCGAAACTGGGTGCCGAGGTTTCCGCGTACCTGCGACATGCTGAGCGCGGTTTCCGCGGTGACATATCGTTCATAGGGCACGATCGAGGCGACGACGTCGATCGAGCAGGAGCATTGCTCGATCGCCTGCCGGGTCTCGCCATTGGCCTTCATACAACCATAGACGTATTCGGCGCGCGCCGCGGTCGGATAATCATTGGCCTCTTCGGCCAGCGCGGCCATCGCGGTGGCGGCAAGCACGGCCAGAGCGGCGACAATCGGTCGTAGCAGTCGTGCTGAGATCATGGCCGTCCTCCCGCTGGTTGCGATGGAAACTATGCTATGCCTATTGTTCTGAAAAGCACACGTCTTGAGGAAATGGCCTGGAAGTGATGGGACGCCTGGTTCGAACATTGGCCGTATCGATTGCTCTCGCGCTGACGCAAGGCGGGACCGGCCACGCTGCGGACACAATCCGCCTCGCGGTTCAGAAAACCGGGACATTCTCCTGGGAACTGGCTGCGATCCGCGACCAGGGCCTCGACAAGGCCGCCAATCTGTCGCTCGAGGTCACCGAGCTTGCGAGCACCGAGCCCGGCAAGATCGCGATGCGCGCCGGCAATGCCGACATCATGCTGTCGGACTGGCTGTGGGTGTCGCGCGAGCGCGCACTTGGCGCCAAGCTGACCTTCTATCCCTATTCCAGCGCGCTGGGCGCGGTGATGGTGCCGGCCGCTTCGCCGATCAGGACGCTCGCGGACCTCAAGGGCCGCAAGCTCGGCGTCGCCGGCGGCGCCATCGACAAGAGCTGGCTGCTGCTGCAGGCGCGGTTGAAGCAGGACGGCATCGACCTCAAATCGGACGCGAGCATCGTCTATGGCGCCCCGCCGCTGCTCGCCGCCAAGGCGCTCGACGGCGAGATGGATGCGAGCCTGAATTTCTGGAATTTCTGCGCCCAATTGGAAGCCAAGGGTTTTCGCCGCCTCGCGGGCATCGAGGAGATCCTGCCCAGGCTCGGTGCCAAGGGACCGGTTGCCGCGGTCGGTTACGTCTTCGACGAAGGCTGGGCGGCGAGCCACCGCGACGTCGTGGCGCGCTTCATCGCGATGACGCGCAAGGCCAAGGAGCTGCTGACGACCTCGGATGCCGCATGGGAGAAGGTCGCACCGCTGACCGGCACCAGCGATCCCGCCCTGCTCCAGGCCTATCGCAACCGCTATCGCGACGGCATTCCGCACCGGAGCATCGATGACGAAGAGGCCGATGCGCGCGTGCTCTATCGCGTGCTTGCCGAGGTCGGCGGCCGCGAGCTGGTCGGCCCCGCACCGGAGCTCGATCCCGGCACCTTCTATCACGCACCCGGCGGAGACTGACGTTGCTGCGTCTCGTCTCGTTTGCGCTGTTTCTCGTGACCTGGTGGATCGCCGCGTTGTTCGTCGGCGGGGCGAAACTGCCCTCGCCGCCTGCGGTGCTCAACGTGATGATCGCGGAAGCCGCCTCCGGCGCGCTGTTCCTCCATCTCGGCGCGACGCTGGCGCGCGTGACGCTGGCCTTCGTGCTGGCGATGTCGCTGGGCAGCGCGATCGGCTATCTGATGGGCCGGAACAAGCTTGCCGACCGGCTCGGCGATCCCTGGCTGATCCTGCTGCTCAACCTGCCGGCGCTGGTCGTGATCGTGCTGGCCTATATCTGGGCTGGCCTCACCGAAGCTGCCGCCATCGCGGCGATCGCCATCAACAAGCTGCCGACCGCGGTGGTCACCTTGCGCGAGGGCACCCGCGCGCTCGACCGCTCGCTGGACGAGATGGCGACGGTGTTCGCGATGTCGCGCTGGCGTACCTTCCGCCACGTCGTGCTGCCGCAGCTTGCGCCCTATGTCGCGGCCGCCGCGCGCTCCGGCCTGTCGCTGGTCTGGAAGATCGTGCTGGTCGCCGAGCTTCTGGGACGGCCGAACGGCGTCGGCTTCGAGATCGGCGTCGCCTTCCAGCTTTTCGACACCCCGCGCCTGCTCGCCTATTCGCTGACCTTCGCGGCCGTCGTGCTCGTCATCGAAACCCTGCTGGTGCAGCCGTTTGAAACCCGCTCAACCCGGTGGCGGCCCCGTGCGGCTTGAAGTCGACATTTTGGGCAAGACCTTCACGAGTGCGGCGGGCGGCACGCACGAGGTGCTCGCGCCGGTCCAGTTCTCGCTCGGCGCCGGTGAGGTCGGTGTCCTCGTCGGCCCATCCGGCTGCGGCAAGAGCACGATGCTGCGCATCATCCTGGGTCTCGACCACGATTTCCGGGGCGATGTCAAGCGCCCGCCGGACGCGCGCATCGGCATGGTGTTCCAGGAGCCGCGGCTGTTGCCGTGGCGCTCGGTCGAGCAGAACGTGCGGCTGGCGGCGCCCGAGGTCGACGACGTCAAGCTGTCCGAACTGTTCAAGATCCTCGAGCTGGAGGCCCATCGTAGCCACTATCCCGGCGAATTGTCGCTCGGACTTGCGCGCCGCGTCGCCCTCGCCCGCGCTTTCGCCGTCGAACCAGACCTGCTGGTGCTGGACGAACCCCTCGCCTCGCTCGACGACGCCTTGGCCGGCCGCCTGCGCGAGGAGATCGCAACGCTGGTCGCAAGTCGCCCGGTGATGACGCTGCTGGTGACGCATAGCCTCGACGACGCCGTGCGTCTCGGCGACCGCCTGTTCTTCCTGTCGCCGCGGCCGGCGCGGATTCTGGCCGAGGTGCCCATCGGCATCCCCCGCGGCGCGCGGGGCGAGGCCGAGATCGCCGCGATCAAGGCCGGCCTCGTGCGCCGGACGCAAGGCGAGCGCGCCGGTCGCGACGTCTCATAAGGCGCCCCTTAAGCTGACGTGCTAAACAAGCCGGCGGCGGAGTTTGATCATGAAGCGAACGGTCGCTCTGATGATGTTCGGCCTCGCGCTCGTCGCGGTTGCGGCCAACGCGCAGGACATGATGCGCGACCTCGACCTCACCTCGCCCGCGATGGTCTCGGCCGAAATGACGAGGCTGGACGTCGAGGCGGTGCTGGCCAAAGCCAGCGCGGCAGCGCCGGCCGATTTCACCGGCAAGCGGCTGTCGGGCCTCAACCTCTCCGGGCTGGACCTCTCCGGCGCCATCTTCCGCGCGGCTCGGCTCAACAAGACGAAGCTCGCCGGCGCGCGGCTCGACCGCGCCATTCTCGATCAGGCCTGGCTGCTCGAGGCCGACCTTACCGGCGCGAGCCTGAAGGGCGCCAATCTGTTCGCCTCGCAGATGGCGCGCGCGCGTCTGGACGGCGCCGATCTGACCGGCGCGCGCATCGCCGCAGACCTTTCCGGTGCAAGCCTCATTGGCGCGTCCATCGTGGGCGCGCAACTCGGCGCCGACATGCGCAACCAGTCGATGGGGCTGATGCGGACGGTGCTGCGCTCCGCAAAGCTTACGGGGCTGAACGCGCGCAATGCCGACCTGTCGCGCGTCGATCTCGAATTCGCCGTGCTCAAGGGCGCCGACCTGACCGGCGCCTCGCTCAAGGGCGCCCAGCTCGGCGGTGCCGATCTCAGCGGCGCGACCGTCATCGACTCCGATTTCGAGGGCGCCGATCTCGTTTCGACCAGGCTGATCGCGCCGATCGGGCTTGACCGCGCGAAGAATTTCGACAAGGCAAGGAACGTCGAGCGCGTCATCAGAGAATGACGGCATGCGGAGGAACGGCAGATGACGCGTTGGTGTCTGGCTTTGATCGTGGTGGTGGCGTGTGCCGGCGAGGCTGCCGCGCAGAGCAAGGGCAAAGGCATCCGTTTCTGGAATCTGACCTCGGAGACCATCTCCGGCTTTCAGCTCTCGCCCGCCGGCAAGACCGAGTGGGGACCGAACCAGACCTTGAACGACAAGGACAAGGAGGTCGACCATGACGAGCGGCTGCGCATCACCGGCGTCGAGTCGGGTCGCTACGACGCCAAGGTCAGCTATCCCAACTCTCGGCAGTGTATCGTGCGCAATATCGAGATCAGAGCGGACGCGGTGTTCTCGATTGCCGACAAGGACCTGAAGGACTGCACCAAATAGCGCGATGGCTCAGGCGGCGGACTTTGCTCCGCCCGCATCGGCACGGTCGTTCCTGTGCGGATATTCGCAGCGCCAACGCACGGCCTGCCACTTCGGATGCTCGCCGACCCATTGCGCGATATAGGGCGGCGCCGCCATGGCACATTGCGCCGGCGAGCCGCCATAGGCGAACACCAGATGCTGCTCCTCGCAGGTCGTCGGCGAAAGCACCGCACAGACAGTCACAATCAGATCAATCGGATTCATGCCTGAAATCCCTCATAGTCGCCAAGAGATAGCATAACGAGCTACGCCCGACGCAGCCGGAAGTTTCAAACCGGCGTGAGAGTGCAGCGCGGAACCGGGCCTAAAAATTCACGCCGAACACCAATCGCGCCTGGTGGCGCTCGAAATTAACGAGGTCGAGATTGGCACCTGTCCCGGCAGCGCGTCCCCACACCTGGGTGCTCCAGCTTGCCGTCAGGCGCGAGCGCTCGGAGAGCTGGAAATAGGCGGTGGGGCCGACGTACAGCGCCTGGCCGGCGAGGTCGCCGAGGCCGATGCCCTCATACTGCCGGAAGTAGCGCAACTCGCCGCCGAGCAGCACGTTCGGACGCACGCGCACCATGCCGGCGAACGCCGCGCCGATGGTGGAGCTCTTGTCGGACATGCCAGAAATCTCGAACCGCGTCCATTCCGGCTGATAGATCAGGTTGAGCGCGCCGATCGCGAAATTCGGGATGAGCTCGCGGTCGAATGCGAGGGTGAAGTCGGTGCCGTAGCTGCGCGCCTTCGCACCCGTCATTTCATCGATGCGCTCGCCATGGCTTTCGGCGGCGATGGTCATTCCGAATGGCGCGCTCTCGCGATCGAGCAGGCGATAGCGCAGGTCGAGCGAGAACCCCTGGAAATTGAGCTGGCGGCGGTCGGCGATATCGGGGACGCCGGTGATGTCGTGCAGCGCGACGATGCTGCCGATCTCGATGCGGAAGTTCGGCAGCGGCACCAGCTCGATCTCGACTTCCTGTCCGACCGCGCGATAGGTCCCGCCGCCCTTGCCGAACCGCCCCGTCGTCTGGCTCTGGAATTCGCGCTCGCCTTGATTGCCGACATCCGATCCGATCATGAAGCCGAAGATGTGCTCGGTATCAAACCCCTCCTCGGCGCGCGTGCAGAGCGGCGCGAGCGCGATACCGCATGCGACGACAATCAAAACCCCGTGTGCGATCCGCCGCATCCCCGCTCCCACAAGCGCGCGCCGCTCCAAAAGCGGCAACAGCGCTGACCAAGCAGCAGCGTAACACACTACGGCGGCGGTTGAGTCGAGATTTTGGAGCGTGGGTCGTCGAAGCCGACCCAGCTGTGGCTTCAAGTTGTGGCCTCAGGCCACGACGACTTCAGGGAGGAGAGCGTTCAATTCGATACGCGTGGAGACATCGGGGCTCGCCGACACTGCCACGGCTTCAACGTGTTGACCGTTGAAGCCGCGGCAGGTCGTCAGGATCGTCTTACTTGCGCGAAGCGCAGGCGTACATGTTGATTTCCATGCCGACCGACACTTCGACGATCTTCGGAGCTTTCCAAGCCATCGGGGTCTCCCAAGGTATTGAGCGCGACATCGCGCGAGGCAAAACCTAGGGCTGCACCGCCGATCGCGCAAGCCTGTAATCACGCGCCGAACATTTCTTGTTCGATTCTTTGCAAACCTAGTTCTCTCTCGGGCAAATCGTCTTCACTTCTGGGCAAACGCGCGCGCAGACTTGTGCGATGCATCGGGAGACTTTCCCGAGTCCGATGCAACGGGAGATTTTCCCGACACCGATGTCGGCTGATGTCAGCGCATCGTTAACAACCATTGTCGGCTGCTTGCAGAGTGGCCTTGCGCCTTCTGCGCGTTGTGCCGCGTCCCAGATTCCGGGTGGCGTGACAGGATTGATTGCGATGTAGTCGCACCAATGCATGGGATCTCGGAGAGATTCATGGCCACGTTCTGCGGACGATTCTTGATGTCACTGCTCGTTGCGGGTCTTGCATATCCGGCAATCGCCGGCGAGCGCCGCGATGAGCGAGCCGCTCCGCCATCGGGCGCGACAGCCACGCCAACCGGCAAGGCAACTCTCACCGGCAACGCAGTTCTCACCGGCAAGGCAGTTCTCACCGGCAAGGAACGGCTCGGCCCGAAATGGACGGATGAACAGCGGATCGATGATTGCAACGTGCCCCCCGACAAGCGCGGCGCGAGGCTGCGTCCGATCACCTGCCCGAACGCGCTGACGAACTAGACGTAGGGCCTGAAGGCGCCGTCAGGCGCTCATCTGAGCAGCCGCAGCAGCGCGCGTCCGGCGGGCGACCTCAGCTCCTTGGCGTCGAGCGTTCCGTCCTTGTCGGGATTGGCTGCGTTGAATCGCTGCTCCACGACGGCGAGATATTCGTCGAGCGTCAACGTTCCGTCGTGATCCGGATCGGCGGCAGCGAGCTCCTTGGCAGTCAAGCGGCCGCGCAGCTCACGCGCGTCGAGCGTGCCGTCATGATCAGGATCGAGCTTGGCGAACAGCGCGGTCGCGGCCTTCTTCACCTCGGCGAGATCGAGTGTGCCGTCATTGTCCGTGTCGAACATCTTGATGGCGTTTGGCGATGCCGACCAGGCCGGACCGCCGAGCAATGTGGCTGCAACTGCGCATGCAATGGATCGACGCGATATCATCGAAAACCTCCCGGCTCGAGCGTCCCGGCTCGTTAGTGGAATCGAAACAAGTCGCCAGCCGGGGCCATGGTTCGAAGTCTACGCGGCTCGTCGTGCCCACGCAAAACTGGCGAAGACATGGCGCGCAAATCTTCGTGCTGCGGAATTCTCGCTGGGCATCTTGTATGCAGTGCGAAATGGCGAGCGGTTTACCAGGGGTAACTGTCGTCCGGCGTCCAACAATTCAGCAACGCGTTTACGACTTTCGTATTGACGCATTTTACGTTCCATCGGAGTGTTGCGACCGCAGCGTCAAAAAGGCGCGCACATTGGGAGGAACGGATGAAACGCTTTGCGATGGCCGCGAGCCTCGTCATGCTTGCGTCGACGGGTGTGAATGCCCAGACCACAGAACAACTCAACAAGGGCGCGTCAGACACCTCGAATGTCCTCAACTACGGGATGGGCTACAATCTTCAGCGCTTCTCGACGCTGAACCAGATCAACAGGGACACCATCAAGAACCTCGTCCCGGTCTGGAACTACAGCTTCAACGACGATCGCAGCGAGGAATCGCAGCCGCTGGTGTACCAGGGCGTGATCTACGTGACGTCGCACAACGCCACCATGGCAATCGACGCCAAGACCGGCAAGCAGCTTTGGAAGTCCAAGATCGAGTACCCCGCCGAAACACCCCGCATCGTCTGCTGCGGCATCATCAATCGCGGCGCGGCCTTGTACGACGGCAAGGTGTTCCGCACGACGCTCGACGCCAATGTGATCGCGCTCGACGCCAAGACCGGCAAGGAGCTATGGCGCGAGAAGGCCGCCGACATCAAGGAAGGCTATTCGATGACGGTGGCCCCGCTGGTCGCCGACGGCGTCGTCATCACCGGCATCTCTGGTGCCGAGTTCGGCATCCGCGGCTTCATCGACGGCTGGGATCCCGCGACCGGCAAGCATCTCTGGCGCACCCATTCGATCCCCTCACCGGATGAGCCGGGTGGCGACACCTGGAAAGGCGATACCTGGAAGCTCGGCGGCGGCTCAACCTGGATCACCGGCTCTTACGATCCGGAGCTGAACACGGTCTATTGGGGCATCGGCAATCCGGGCCCGTTCAACTCGGCGGTGCGTCCGGGCGACAACCTCTACACCTGCTCGGTGCTGGCGATGGATCCCAAGACCGGCAAGATCAAGTGGCATTACCAGTTCTCGCCGAACAATCCGTTCGACTATGACTCGGTCGCCGAGATGGTGCTTGCCGACATGAACGTCGAGGGTAAGCCGACCAAGGTGCTGATGGACGCCAACCGCAACGGCTTCTTCTACGTGCTCGATCGCACCAACGGCAAGCTGCTCGCGGCCAATCCCTACGTGAAGGTCAACTGGGCGACCGGCATCGACATGAAGACCGGCAAGCCGATCGAGACCGATGTCTCCAAGGATGCGCGCGAGGGCAAGAAGGTCGTCGTGTATCCATCGCTGCTTGGCGGCAAGAACTGGGAGCCAATGTCCTTCAACCCACAGACTGGACTCGCCTACGCAAACACGCTCGCGTTCGGCGGTCACTACAAGACGGAACCGGCCACATTCAAGGCCGGCGAATGGTATCTCGGCATGGACCTGACCGATCTTTGGGACTGGAACGATGGCCCGCGCGGTCATCTCAAGGCGATCGATCCGATGACCGGCAAGGCCAAGTGGGAAGCGCCGAGCGACATCCCACGCTTCTCCGGCGTGTTGTCGACGGCGGGCGGCGTCGTCTTCACCGGTGCGTTGACCGGCGAATTCGAGGCCTTTGACGCCGACAGCGGCAAGAAGCTCTGGCAATTCCAGACCGGCTCGGGGATCGAAGGACAACCCGTCACCTGGCAGCAGGACGGCGTGCAGTATGTCGCCGTGACCAGCGGTTATGGTGGCGTCTACTCGATCTTCTCGGGTGACGAACGGCTCGCAAACGTGCCAGCCGGCGGTTCGCTGTGGGTGTTTGCGGTCAAGCAGTAATCACAGGTCGCCCGTGCTCAGGAACCCAACTGTCAGGACGGCGGCGACGTTCGCCGCCGTCGCGATGGTGCTTGGCGCAGTATTTGCGACCGCCGGTATCGCGCAGGAACAGAATGCCAGCATCCAAACGCAGCTCGACCACGGCAAGGCGACCTACGCCCAGAAATGCTCGCACTGCCACGGTCCCAACATGGTCAACTCCGGCACCATCACGCCGGATCTGCGCGCCTTCCCCGACGACCGGACGCGGTTCGTCACCACGGTGAAGAACGGCAAGAACAACAAGATGCCGCCATGGGGCGACATCCTCAGCGAGGACGAGATCACCGACCTCTGGGCCTACATTTCCAGCCGGAGACGGCCATGAAGGGGCGGTTTGCAGCGTTCGGCCTTGCCGCGATGCTTGCGGCTCTCGCAACGGCTGCCGATGCGGCCGATCCCTTGCGAATATGCCTCGACGAGGACCGGCCGCCGTTGTCCGTGCATCACCGCGGCAAGCCGGGCACCGGCTTCGACGTGACGCTGGCGCAGGCGATCGCGCAGCGGCTCAACCGGCCGCTCCAGATCCAGTGGTTCGAAAGCAAGCTGGATGAGGATTCGAGCCCGCAGCTCGAGGCCAACGCGCTGCTGTCGGACGGACGCTGCGCGCTGGTCGGCAGCTACGCGCTGACCCGCGATTCCCTCGTCGTGCCCGGCATGAAGACCGCAAGGCTCCCGGATTTCGACGGCGCCACTCGCGACGATCGTCGGCGCCGTGTCGCACTGGGCGTGCTCGCGCCGAGCCAACCTTACATCTATTCGCCGATGACGGTTGTGCTCGGTCCGAAGGCGCGCGATCGCAAGATCGCCGACATCGGCGACCTCGCAGGTCTCCGCCTCGCGATCGAAAGCGGATCGCTCGGCGATGCCATCTTGATGACCTTCGACAAGGGGCGGCTGATCGACGGCATCACGCATCTCGTCCCCGGCCGTGACGACCTCCTGGGCGCGCTCGACCGCGGCGACTATGATGCGACACTGCTCGATCTCGCACGTTTCGACGCCCACCGCGCCGCCCATCCCGACACCGCGATCACCGCATCCGGCTATTATTATCCGATCGGCGCCAATCGCGGCTATGTCGGGCTTGCCAGCGATCCCGCTTTGATCACCGCCGTCAACAAGGCGCTCTCCGAGCTGATGGCAGAAGGCAAGATAGCCGAGTTCGGCAAGCAGGCCGGTCTCACCTACCTGCCGCCGCGCGAGCCCGCGATTCTCGGCGACGTCTGGAAGCAGATCATCCAGCGGTGAGGACTCATCACTGAGAAAGCGGCGCTTCGCTCTCCGCTGTCATGCCCCGGCTTGATGTTTAGTCCGGAGACATGGCTGAGACCTGTTCGGACACATCACTGACAGGTTGGTCGTTGGTCAAGCCGGGCGATGACACCAAGAGTGCACACGGCTCTCGCATGCGCCCCGGATTGCTCGGAGCCAAAGGCATTGAGCCCATTTCCGTGCTATGCATCGTGGTCCCCTGACGATCCGGTGCCATCGTGAGCTCGCCGACCATCCCGCCCGCCGCAAGCCTGCGCGATGTTCTCTTCCGGGAGATCAAGACCAGCGAGCTCGTCAGAGCGCTGGTCGTCGTCGGCCCGCTCGTGGCGGCCTATTTCCTCTTCCGTGAGGCGGCGCTGCTTAATCTGGGACTGGTCGCGGTGTCCCTGCTCATTCCCGCGCTGAAACTGCACCTGGCTCCACGGGCGGTCGCGCTGCACTACCTCGCCATCGTCGTCACCTTCGTCACCCTTTTCCTCGCCGCCCCCGTCAAGCCGCTTTTCGTAGCGCTGACGGCGCTGGCCGGTTTCCTTGCCGTGGCGGTGACGCGCTACGGAGACGCCTTGCGGACGCTGGGCAACTGGGTCTTCATCCCGGCGGTCTATCTCGCCTGCGAGGTGCGCGAGGGGGTGAGCGCGTCCGAGGCGCTGCGTCATGCCGGCGTGATCGTGGCGTCGTCCCCGATTGCCCTCGCCCTCGTCTGCGGCATCCAGATCTATGACCAGCGGCGCCGCCCCGATCACACCCCGCCCTCTTACGGACCTCCCGCCGCCGAATGGTTTCTGCCCGCGGCCGCAACGGCGATGGCCGTCTTTGCCGCGGCAGCCCTGGTCGAGGTTTTGCATCTGGCCCAGGGGCAATGGGTGATGTGGTCGGCCGCAAGCGTCATCGTCGGCGATCTCGCGGCCTCCACCGGAAAGCTGAAGCAGCGCGCCATCGGGGCATTCGTCGGCGTCCCGCTCGGCTTCCTCGCAGGAATCGCGCTGCCCGAAAGCCGCGCCGGCTATGCGCTCGCTGTTCTCGGCGCGACGCTGACGCTGATCGCACTCTCCCGCTATATCGTGGGCTTCGGCTTGCGCTGCTTCTTCATCGCCCTTGCGGCGTCGTTCGCGGGTGGGGCAAGCGGAATTGCCGAGGAGCGCGTGGTCAACGTGATCACGGGCGGCACGTTCGGCCTCGTTGCGGTGGGTCTGACGGAAATCGTCTGGCGACGCCTGATGCAGAAGGGCGGCGGGCCGTCACAAGCTTCGTCGTGAAGCCGGTCCTAATGCTCTTCGGAGGCAACGGCGTTCTGCTGCGCCTTGTGGATCGACGAGGGCACGACGCCAAAGTACTTCCGGAACACGCGGCTGAAATGTGACGAGCTCGAGAAGCCCCAGGAGAAGGCGACGTCGGTGATGGTCTTGCCGGCGTGGGCCTCGAGCTCCTGGCGGCAGTTCTGAAGCCGCGCCTGCCAGATGTAGTCGCTCACCGTCGTGCCGCGTTCGCTGAACAGCATGTGCAGATAACGCTTGGAGCAACCGAGCTCGGCGGAAATCTGGTCGATGCACAAATCCGGATCACGCAGGTGCTCGCGGATGAAAAATTGGGCACGCACATACATCGCCTCGGGCCCGACCCGATCGAACATCGTGTCGGCCTCACGCAGCGGCAGCAGCAGCAGGTCGATCAGCGAATCAGCGACGCCGACCGCGCTGTTCGCCGACAGCTTGGCGGCCTCGTCGAAGGTGGCGTGGACGAAGTCGTGGGCGATTCGCCCCGTGCCGGTGCGCGCCGACAGCTTGCATGCCGGCATCCGCTGGGACGGGAAGCCGCGATCGCGCAGCAGCGACTTCGGCACGATCACCACGTCGTGCCGCGTGAAGGCGGGGCTGATGATCGAGTGCGGGCAGGACACGTCATAGGCGATGATGTCGCCGGGCATCAGCTCGATGTGGCGGCCTTCCTGCTCGAAATAGGAGACGCCGTAGGTCTGGAAATGGATCTTGATGTAGGGATGCTCATTGGCCTTCGCGCGCGCATGCGTGTGCGCGATGCGATGCTGGCTCACCTCGATCTGGCAGAGTTTCAGGCGCGATACCGTGGTGTAGTCGATGCGGCCTTCGAGCGCGGACGCTTCCAGCGGATCAACGTCGAAATGGCCGCACAGGCTCGTCAACCCGTCGACCCAGCTCTGGATCTGCCTCTTCGGCGTAAGTCCGGTCGTGCTGAGCGTATGTATTGTGTCGGACATGATCCCAGCCACTGATTTGATTCAAATCGTGATGGGACCGCCAGAGGCCCCCTGTCACGATGAAGCGACGTTTACCTCAAATTAGGGCGGTCTTTGGAGCAAGCGCCAGTGCCCCGTCTGCCATCCTTAATAGGCGATCCTCCGCTTTAGTTGCAGCGCCGTCAAGGGGAACCTGAGTCAGTGCCCGCGGCCAGGCAGCACAGAAGATGCTGAATTCGCTACTGCAAAATCAAAAAGTTCGCGCCTTTGCGCTGTCAAGCAAATGCCCTTCTCTCTTGGGCAAGTTTCCCGTTTACGAACCGGTTACGGATTGCGCCAGGAACAATAAGAAACGGGCCGCACCTCGCAAGCGGACCCGTGGCTCACACCAGGAGGAGGAAACAGCACAGCATCGTTTCTGGTCCCAATCGTGACCGCCCTGCACGAGCAGACGCTGGACCTCAGTGCCCAGCACTACGCAATGCTTCGGAAACAATAAACGAGACCTAGGAGGAATGACTATGCGCAAGGTGCTACTGGCGACGTTTCTTGGTTCTGCCGCGGCTCTGTCCGTCGGCAGCGCTTCAGCGAATGATGAGCTGATCAAGATGTCGCAGAACCCGAAAGACTGGGTGATGCCGACGGGCGACTATGCCAACAGCCGCTATTCCAAACTGAACCAGATCAACGCACAGAATGTCGGCAAGCTTCAGGTCGCCTGGACCTTCTCGACCGGTGTGCTGCGCGGCCATGAAGGCGGGCCGCTGATCATCGGCAACATCATGTACGTCCACACGCCGTTCCCGAACAAGGTCTACGCTCTTGACCTTTCGAACGAGAACAAGATCGTCTGGAAGTACGAGCCCAAGCAGGATCCGAACGTCATCCCGGTGATGTGCTGCGACACGGTGAACCGCGGTCTCGCCTATGGCGACGGCAAGATCCTCCTGCACCAGGCCGACACCACGTTGGTTGCGCTTGATGCCAAGACCGGCCAGGTCGCCTGGACAGCGAAGAACGGCGATCCCACCAAGGGCGAGACCGGAACCTCGGCGCCGATGGTCGTCAAGGACAAGGTGCTGGTCGGCATTTCCGGTGGCGAATTCGGCGTGCAGGCCCACATGACGGCCTACGACCTCAAGACCGGCAAGCTGGCCTGGCGTGGGTACTCGGAAGGGCCGGATGACCAGATCCTGGTCGACGACAAGACCACGGCTCTGGGCAAGCCGATCGGCAAGGACTCCAGCCTCAAGACCTGGCAAGGCGATCAGTGGAAGATCGGCGGCGGCGCCACCTGGGGCTGGGTCTCCTACGATCCCGAGCTCAACCTGATCTATTACGGATCGGGCAATCCCTCGACCTGGAATCCGAAGCAGCGTCCGGGCGACAACAAATGGTCGATGACGATCTGGGCACGCAATCCCGACACCGGCGTGGCCAAGTGGGTCTATCAGATGACGCCTCACGACGAGTGGGACTATGACGGCGTCAACGAGATGATCCTCTCGGATCAATCGATCAACGGTCAGGCGCGCAAGCTCCTGACGCACTTCGACCGCAACGGTCTCGGCTACACGCTGGATCGTGCAACCGGCGAGCTGCTGGTCGCCGAGAAGTACGATCCGAAGGTGAACTGGACCTCCGGCGTCGACATGGACAAGAACTCGCCGACCTATGGTCGTCCGAAGGTCCTTGACGCCGCGTCGACCGAAAAGGGCGGCGAGGATCACAACACCAAGGGCATCTGCCCGGCCGCGCTCGGCACCAAGGACGAGCAGCCGGCAGCCTACTCGCCGGACACGCAGCTGTTCTACGTTCCGACCAACCACGTCTGCATGGACTACGAACCGTTCAAGGTCAGCTACACCGCGGGCCAGCCCTATGTGGGTGCGACGCTCTCGATGTATCCGCCGCAAGGCGAGACCAACATGGGCAACTTCATCGCCTGGGACGGCAAGACCGGCAAGATCGTGTGGTCCAACAAGGAGCAGTTCTCGGTCTGGTCGGGCGCGCTCGCA
Organism: Bradyrhizobium iriomotense; assembly: GCF_030160715.1. Lineage (GTDB taxonomy): Bacteria > Pseudomonadota > Alphaproteobacteria > Rhizobiales > Xanthobacteraceae > Bradyrhizobium > Bradyrhizobium iriomotense. Next base: position 74,627 of record NZ_BSOW01000026.1, on the reverse strand, counting down.
ACCGGCGGCGGCGTGGTGTTCTACGGCACGCTCGAAGGCTACCTGAAGGCAGTCGACGCCAAGACCGGCAAGGAGCTCTACAAGTTCAAGACTCCTTCCGGCATCATCGGCAACGTCACGACCTATGAGAACGGCGGCAAGCAGTACGTCGCAGTGCTCTCGGGCGTGGGCGGCTGGGCCGGCATCGGTCTGGCGGCAGGCCTGACCGATCCGACCGCCGGTCTCGGCGCAGTCGGCGGCTACGCGGCATTGTCGAACTACACGGCGCTCGGCGGTACGCTGACAGTGTTCTCGCTGCCGAACTAGCCTCAACCTGGTATCGTCCCGGCGCGTGGATCAACTCCACGCGCCGGCTCGTCTCCACCGCGCGCTGTCGAGGAAAAATCTCTTGCGTAGAATCTGCTCTGCCATAGCTGCGATGATCTTCGTCGCGTCCGGAGGACTTGCACAAGCGGAAGGTCCGGGCGACCCGACCGCCGTCAAGAAGGAGGACGACGGAAAGTGGCTCGATAAGGAAGGAACTCCCACCTACAAGATTTCGGCCGACGGCACCGTGGATTGGTTCACCTATTCCGGATACCGCCGCTATCACTCCGACTGCCATGTCTGCCATGGCCCAGACGGCATGGGATCCACCTACGCACCGGCACTGAAGGACTCCGTTAAAACCATGAGCTACGGCGACTTCCTCGGCGTGGTCGCCTCCGGTCGCAAGAATATCTCGACCGCGCAGGAGAACGTGATGCCGGCCTTCGGCGACAACCCGAACGTCGCCTGCTACATGGACGATCTCTACGTCTATCTACGCGCCCGCTCCAACGATGCATGGGGCCGGCAGCGTCCCGCCAAGAAGGAAGAGAAGACGGAGGCCTACACCAAGGCGGAAGACGCCTGCATGGGCCACAAATGAACGTTACGAGGACTGCCAAGACTACTTCCTGGCGTCTTATGAGAATTTGAGGAGCTTACGATGAAGACACGTGCCGCGGTCGCTTTCGAAGCGAAAAAGCCGCTTGAAATCGTCGAGGTCGACCTGGAAGGGCCGAAGGCCGGCGAAGTTCTGGTCGAGATCAAGGCGACCGGAATCTGCCACACCGACGCCTACACGCTCGACGGTTTCGACAGCGAAGGAATCTTCCCCTCGATCCTCGGCCACGAGGGCGCCGGCATCATCCGCGAGATCGGTGCAGGCGTGAGCTCGGTGAAGCCTGGCGATCACGTCATCCCGCTCTACACGCCCGAATGCCGGCAGTGCAAAAGCTGCCTGAGCGGGAAGACCAACCTCTGCACCGCGATCCGCGCGACGCAAGGCAAGGGCGTGATGCCCGACGGCACCAGCCGTTTCTCCTACAAGGGCAAGCCGATCTATCACTATATGGGCTGCTCGACCTTCTCGAACTTCACTGTGCTGCCGGAGATCGCGGTCGCCAAGATCCGCGAGGACGCCCCCTTCGACAAGAGCTGCTACATCGGCTGCGGCGTCACCACCGGTGTCGGCGCCGTCGTCAACACCGCCAAGGTCACGCCGGGCTCCAACGTCGTGGTGTTCGGCCTCGGCGGCATCGGTCTCAACGTCATCCAGGGTGCCAAGATGGCCGGCGCCGACAAGATCATCGGCGTCGACATCAACGACTCCAAGGAGGATTGGGGCCGCAAGTTCGGCATGACGCACTTCGTCAACCCCAAGAAGGTCACCGGCGACATCGTCCAGCATCTGGTGACGCTGACCGATGGCGGTGCCGACTACACCTTCGACTGTACCGGCAACACCACCGTGATGCGCCAGGCCCTGGAATGCTGCCATCGCGGCTGGGGAACCTCGATCATCATCGGCGTTGCGGAAGCCGGCAAGGAGATCGCCACCCGTCCGTTCCAGCTCGTCACCGGGCGCAACTGGAGAGGCACCGCGTTCGGCGGCGCGCGCGGCCGCACCGACGTGCCCAAGATCGTCGACTGGTACATGAACGGAAAGATCCAGATCGATCCCATGATCACCCACGTGCTGAAGCTCGAAGAGATCAACAAGGGCTTCGACCTGATGCACGAGGGTAAATCGATCCGTTCGGTCGTCGTCTACTAAACCAGAACCATCACCCACAAGGAGGATCGTCCCATGACTGTTGCTCTCCATCCCTCGATCGACAATGGCGTCAAACAAGGCAGCGGCAGCTTTGCCGGCGGCACGCTGGCCTGCAAATGCGCGGATCACCAGGTCAAGGTCGGCGTCAAAGGTGACGTCGCCCACAACCATGCCTGCGGCTGCACCAAGTGCTGGAAACCGCAGGGCGCAACGTTCTCCGTCGTCGCCGTGGTGCCGCGCCAGAACGTCACCGTGCTCGAGAACGGCGACAAGCTGCAGATCGTCGATCCTTCGGCGGTGATCCAGCGCCACGCCTGCAAGGCCTGCGGCACGCACATGTTCGGCCGCATCGAGAACAAGGGCCATCCATTCTACGGTCTCGACTTCATCCATCCCGAGCTGTTCCAGGAGCAGGGTTCGCAGGCGCCGCAATTTGCCGCCTTCGTCTCCTCGGTGATCGAATCGGGCGTGAAGCCGGAGCAGATGGCCGGGATCCGTTCGCGGCTGAAGGAAATCGGGCTCGAGCCCTATGACTGCCTGTCGCCGGCGCTGATGGACGCGATCGCGACTCACGTCGCGAAGGCGAAAGCAGCCTGAGCCAGGTCGTCAGCCCTCGCCGCCTCCCGTCCGCTCGCCGGTCCGGACCATCGCCGGCGAGCCGGACCGGAGAGACCATCGAGGGCAAATCTGGATAGTCAGCCTTGCCGCCTCATTTTCTGGTGAGGCGGCGCGGTTCCCTCAGTATCGAGATCTGACCGACTCCGCAGCGTCGCCAGCTCGCAAAGCTTGCGCCCTGCGTTCTCCCTCCCTCGACTGAGGTCGCCTGCTTCGTCCGCGCAGATCCCGCCGGACGAAGCTTTTTTATGTCTGCCGCAATCAGGCCCTGCCGCGCCGCGCGAGCGGCGAACGACAGGTCGCGCCCAGCTTTTGACAAACCGCGGATGCAATCTGGTCGCGAGCACAAGCGGCTGTGATGCCCGCCATGTCCGGTTTCTGCTAGCATCACGCTCGTCACGATGCCGCGCGAAATCATCAAATAAGAATCGACCGGGAGGTATCGAGCACATTCCAGACATCGCCCGTCGTCATTCCCTCCGTCCCGGGAGTTGCCTGGGCTTGCGGAAGCAGGGGATGCGGGCGCCGCCACACCAATCAATCACGCCCATCGGATCATCGGCTTAAGAAGAGCGAGAAACGATCATGATCAAGATAAAAATCAACGGCCAGGAACAAAGCTGGGATGGCGACCCGGATCTTCCGCTGCTCTGGTTTCTCCGCGACGAGGTCGGGCTGACCGGCACCAAATTCGGCTGCGGCCAGGCGCTGTGCGGCGCCTGCACCGTCATCGTCGACAAGGAAGCGGTGCGCTCTTGCATCACTTCGGTCAATGACGTTGCGGGCCGCGAGGTCACCACCATCGAAGGCCTGCATCCGAACGGCGATCATCCCGTGCAGAAAGCGTGGCGCCAGGTCAACGTTCCCCAATGCGGCTTCTGCCAGGCCGGCCAGATCATGCAGGCCGCGGCGCTGCTGATGGACAATGCAAAGCCGTCACATGACCAGATCCGCGAGGCGATGGCGGGCAACATCTGCCGCTGCGGCTGCTACCAGCGCATCGAGAACGCCGTCCATCTCGCATCGACGGGGGTGTGACCATGAATTTCATCGACAACCCAAAGAAGCTTCGCGGCTTCGAGAAGCATGTCAGGATCGAGAAGGTTTCCCGCCGCAGCATCCTGAAGGGACTGGGCGTCACCGGCGGCTTCGTGCTCGCCGCACCCGTGATGTCGCGCCAGGCCTTCGCCTATGAGACCGGCGCCGGGAAGATGCCGCACGGCGTCGTGGTCGACCCGCGCGTGTTCGTCGCGGTCGCGCCCGACGGCATCGTCACCATCGTCGCGCATCGCTCGGAGATGGGCACCGGCGTGCGCACCAGCCTGCCGCTGATCGTCGCCGAGGAGATGGAAGCCGACTGGTCGAAGGTCAAGGTCCAGCAGGCCCATGGTGACGAGGTCAAGTTCGGCAACCAGGACACCGACGGCTCCCGCAGCACGCGGCACTATCTGATCCCGATGCGCCAGATCGGCGCCTCCGCACGCATCATGCTGGAGCAGGCTGCAGCCAAGCGCTGGGGCGTGCCGGCGACGGAGGTGAAGGCGGTCAATCACGAGGTCGTTCACAGCGCGAGCGGACGCAAGCTCGGCTTCGGCGAGCTCGCAGCCGATGCAGCCAAGGAATCCCTGCCGAGCGTCGACAGCCTGAAGCTGAAGGCCCCCAAGGATTTCCGCTATCTCACCAAGGGCCAGATCAGCATCGTCGACCTCCACGACATCACCACGGGGAAGGCAGGCTACGGCGCCGACGTGCGGCTGCCCGGCATGAAATACGCCGTCATCGCGCGCCCGCCGGTGACCGGCGGCAAGCTGGTATCGTTCGACCCGGCCGACGCGATGAAGGTCTCGGGCGTCGAGAAGGTGATGCAGGTGCGCGGCTGGCCGTGGCCCTCGAAATTCCAGCCGCTCGGCGGCGTGGCGGTGATCGCCCGCAATACGGGTGCGGCGATCAAGGGCCGCGATGCGCTGAAGATCGTCTGGGACGACGGGCCGAACGGCAAATACGAGTCGGTCGCCTACCGCAAGGAACTCGAGGAGGCTGCGCGCAAGCCCGGTCTCGTCGTTCGCAAGGAGGGCGATGCGGATGCGGCGCTGAAGAGCGCCGACAAGGTGATCGTCGGCGAGTACTACGTCCCTCACCTCGCCCATGTCAGCATGGAGCCGCCGGTGGCGGTTGCCGACGTCAAGGGCGACAAGGCGGAGATCTGGGCGCCGGTGCAGAGCCCGGGCGGCACCCGCGAGGACGTCGCCAAGACGCTCGGAATCCCGGAAGAGAACGTCACCGTGAATGTGACGCTGCTCGGCGGCGGCTTTGGGCGCAAGTCGAAATGCGACTATGCGCTCGAGGCCGCCCTGCTCTCCAAGGAGCTCGGCGCGCCCGTGAAGGTGCAGTGGACGCGCGAGGACGACCTCCACAACGGCTTCCTGCACACCGTCTCGGTCGAGCGCATCGAGGCGGGTCTCGACAAGAGCGGCAAGGTGATCGCATGGCGCCACCGCAGCGTCGCCCCCAGCATCGCCTCGACGTTTGCGGCAGGGACCGTGCATCAGGCCTCGTTCGAGCTCGGCATGGGCCTCGTCGACATGCCCTTCGAGATCGCCAACATCTCCTGCGAGAATCCGGAAGCGGCCGCCTATACCAGGATCGGCTGGTTCCGCTCGGTCTCCAACATCCCGCGCGCCTTCGCCGTGCAGTCGATGGTCGGCGAAATCGCGCAGGCCACCGGCCGCGATCAGAAGGACATGCTGCTCGAGCTGATCGGCTCGCCCCGCATCGTCAAGCTGGCCTCGGTCAAGGACCTCTGGAACTATGGCGAGCCCTATGACAGCTACCCGATCGACACCGCGCGTCTGCGCAAGGTGGTCGAGCTGGTCGCCGAGAAGGGCGAATGGGGCCGGCAGGTGCCGAAGGGCCATGGCCTCGGCATCGCCGCACACCGCAGCTTCGTCAGCTACATCGCGACGATCGTGGAAGTGGCCGTCGACGACAAGGGCAAGCTGACGATCCCGCGGGTCGACACCGCCATCGACTGCGGCACCTTCGTCAATCCCGAACGCATCCAGTCCCAGATCGAGGGCGCTGCGATCATGGGCCTGAGTCTCGCCAAATATGGCGAGATCACCTTCAAGGACGGCAAGGTCCAGCAGAAGAACTATGACGACTTCCCGGTGATCCGGATGGACGAGTCTCCGCTGGTGACCAACGTCCATATCGTGCCACCAGGGCCCGACACGCCGCCGAGCGGCGTCGGCGAGCCTGGCGTGCCGCCGTTCGCGCCGGCGCTGATCAACGCGATCTTCGCCGCGACCGGCAAGCGCATCCGCTCCTTGCCGATCGGCAAGCAATTGGAGGCGTAAGCACAAGCAGAAATGCGGCGGACGTTTCCGTCCGCCGCATTTGCTACTCCCCCCTGGCCGCGCCGCTTGAGGCCCTACTTCTTCAGCGCGAACACCCAGACCACGCCGCCCTGCGGCACGTTGGCCTCAATGCCGATGTTGTTGGTCGCAAGCGCATCCTGGATGCGTTGCGCGTCGACGCCCCAGCCGGACTGGATCGCTACATATTGCGTGCCGTCGATCTCGTAGGAGATCGGCATGCCCATGATGCCGGAGTTGGTTTTCTGCTGCCACAGTAGCTCGCCGGTCTTGGCGTTGAAGGCGCGGAAGTAGCGGTCGTTGGTGCCGCCGGCCAAGACGAGATCGCCTGCCGTCGCCGTCACCGATCCGAACAGCTGCGACTTCGGGAAGTCATGCTGCCACACCTTCTTGCCGGTCGCGGGATCCCAGGCCTGGAGCTCGCCGAAATGATCCGCACCGGGCTTCGCCTTCAGGCCGATATCTTCCGGCTTGGTGCCGAGCCAGAGCTCGCCGGGCTTGAGCGCCACCTTCTCGCCGGTGAAGCCGCCGCAGAAGTTCTCGTTGGCGGGAACGTAGACGAGGCCGGTCTTCTGGCTGTAGGACGCCGAGGGCCAGTCCTTGCCGCCCCACAGCGACGGGCAGAACTCGACGCGCTTGCCGATCACAGGCTTATGCGCGGGATCAACGATCGGTCGGCCACTCTCGGCATCGATGCCCTTCCAGACGTCGGTGGAGACGAACGGCCAGCCGGCGACGTAGTTGATCTTGGTCGGCGTGCGCTCGAGCACCCAGAAGATCGCATCGCGTCCCGGATGGATCAGGCTCTTGATCGAGCGGCCGTCGCGTTGCAGGTCCACCAGCATCGGCGCGTCGACCTCGTCCCAGTCCCAGGAATCGTTCTGGTGGTACTGGTGATAGGTCTTGATCTTGCCGTTGGCCGGATCGAGCGCGATCACCGAGGAGGTGTAGAGATTATCGCCGGGGTGGCTATCGCCGGGCCATGGCGCGGCGTTGCCGACGCCCCAGTAGATCGTCTTCAAATCCTTGTCGTAGGTGCCGGTCATCCAGGCCGAGCCGCCGCCGGTCTTCCAGTCGTCGCCCTGCCAGGTATCGTGACCGGGCTCGCCCTCGCCTGGAATGGTGAAGGTGCGCCACAATTCCTTGCCGTCCTTGGCATCGTATGCGGCGACGTAACCGCGCACGCCGAGCTCGCCGCCGGAGCCGCCGACGATAACCTTGCCGTCGACGATAAGCGGCATCAGGGTCATGTACTGGCCCTTCTTGTAGTCCTGCACCTTCGTATCCCAGACTACCTTGCCGGTCTTGGCGTCGAGCGCGACGACGTGGTCGTCGGTGGTGGCAAGATAGAGCTTGTCGTCCCATAGCCCGACGCCGCGGCTGGTCGGATGGAGCTGGAACAGATCGTCAGGGAGCTGCCGCTTGTAGCGCCAATATTCGTCGCCGGTCTTGGCGTTCAGCGCGATCACCTGCCCCATCGGCGTTGCCACGAACATCACGCCATTATTGACGATCGGCGGCGCCTCATGGCCCTCGATCACGCCGGTGGCGAAGGTCCAGACCGGCGTGAGATCCTTGACGTTGCTGGTGTTGATCTGGTCGAGCGGGCTAAAGCCCTGCCCATCATAGGTGCGCCTATAGAGCATCCAGTTGCCGGGTTCCGGATTTTCCAGACGCTGCGAGGTGACTGGCGCGTAACTCTCGATCGGACCGGCGCCCGCGGAGGTCGAGACGATGCAGGTGAAGGCGACGAAGCCGGACAACAACCATTGCTTAGTGGTCATGGACGTTTCCCCTTTTGAATTCTTGCTGTTGAATTCTTGAAGCTTGTTTGTCTCCTCGCCCGCACGCCTGCGGACGCGACCTCTTCTGGCGCGGGATACACCCGCGGCTGATCACCCTGGCTGCTGGCCACCTACCTTTCCGATGAAATTGCCGGCCACCGTGAGCGAGCCGTCACTGAGCGCCAGCGGCAACGCTGCAAGCCGGCGCGGCGCCGGCCCGAACACGACCTGCGCGCCCTGTCGCGGATCGTATTCGGAGTTGTGGCACATGCACTTGAACACCTCCTTGTCGCCGACGTCGCTCTTGACCCAGGCGGTGACCGGACAGCCGGCATGGCTGCAGATCGCCGAATAAGCGACGATGCCGTCCTGCGCACGCGCGCGCGTCTGATCGTCGAGCCCGGCGGGATCGAGCCGGATGATCAGGATCTCGTTGAGGCGCGAGGCGCTGCGCACCACCGATGTCTTGGGATCCTTTGGCCAGGCGTGTACTGGCGGGCCACCGAGCGGAAGATCCGTGAACGTGACGAGCTTGCCTTCCTGATCGCCCTCGGAGAACACCAGCACATCGCCCTTCTGTGGCCGCTCGTCGGCGCCGGGCGGATCTTCGCCCGCGGCAGCGTGCCCGGAGCCAGCAAAGCAGGCCGTGGTGGCGAGTGCACCGATCAGCAGCGTCCGTCGCGTCTGCGCCGCACAGACGCAGGATTCAGGTTCCGCAGGGTTGTCGGAGGATGGAGATGACGTGCCGTGCGTTGAATGCGTCATGCACGCCAACAGGCGCTGGAAGTCTGCCAAAAAGAAGGCGAAGGATTTGCGCCGCAGTGCATCATTCTCATGATGCTCGCTTTGATTGAATGCGAAAATGCGCATTCACCGGCGTTTTCGCGATTGCAACGTCAAGATGCGCGATAGGTCATGATCATTTTGCAGACCAGACTAATCATGTTGGAATTGGTGCGACGCGCCATCGCGCAGCGCGTTGCAGATTCAATTCAAGATGTCTGCACGTTTGTCAGGCAGGCATATCGTGTTCAAGAGCGCAGCATGTGACGCGGTGTGAACATGCGTCCGCTTTGCGTCGCCGCCGCCATTTCAAAGCTGTCGGCAATGCGCCGCGCCCTGTCGATGAACAGAGCCGCTGCGACCGGCGGGCAGACCTCGCGCGCGGTCTGCTCGAACAGATCGAGCCAGCGATCGAAATGATCGCCGATCAGGCCGAGTGGCAGATGCGCCCGCATCGGCTGGCCGTGATAACGCCCGGTGGTCAGCACCACCGACGACCAGAAATCGCGCAGCTTGGAAAGATGCTCCTCCCAGTTCTTTACGACCGCGAACACCGGACCGAGCAACGCGTCCTCGCGCACGCGGCCATAAAACCTCGTGACGAGTTCCCCGATCATCGCCTCGCTGATCCCGGTTCGCTCCATCACGTCCTGCGCCAGCAGGCTGCGCCGCTCCGCCGCCGCTTTGCGATCGACCGTCATCCGGTCAGACATCTCGTTCTCGGTATCCATTCGCGTTGTTCCAAGTCCTCTCGTTCCGGGTTCTTCAGCGGGCCACGAACTTGTCGGCGGTCGACAGCACCGACCCTCCGGTCTCGTCGCTGGCGATGAAAACCACATCGGCGTCCTTCGGACTCGCTGTGGTCAGGGTGACACGCAGCGATTCCGAGCCGTCCGGCTCGACCGTGATGGGAGTTCCATCGTCGCGACCGACGATGCTCAAGCTGGCATCTATGCCTTTTATCGCCAAAGTGTAGTGGTGGGCGACACTTGTCTTGTTGAGAAGCTTGACGGTGTAGGCATTTCTGACCGAACCGTCGGACAGGATCACGGCCAGGGGATCGCGGTCGTGCAGCACCGCTATCGCGCCCGTGGCCTTGGTTGCCAGCAATCCGACCAGGCCGGCCGCCAATCCGACGCTGACGACCGCGAGCGCGATGGTCTTCGGGCGCACCAGCCGGGAGCCACGGGCCTCGCCGCGATGGCCCCGCTCGATATTGCGCCAGCTTTCATAATCGATCAGGCCGCGGGGGCGATCGAGCCTGGTCATGACGCTGTCGCAGGCATCGACGCAGAGCCCGCAATTGATGCAGGCGAAATTCGGCCCCTCGCGAATGTCGATCCCGATCGGACAGACGTTGACGCACAGGCCGCAATCGACGCAGTCGCCGGCGGCCGCGCCGCGCGCGCGAAGTTCCGTGGCCTTCTTGGCCGACATGCGCTCCTCGCCCCGATAGTCGCGATAGTTGACCGTGAAGGCTTCCGGATCCCAGATGGCCCCCTGTAACCGCGGCCAGGGGCACATGAACGTGCAGACCTGCTCGCGCGCGAATCCCGCAAGGCCATAGGTCGTCCCGGTGAAGACGGCGATCCAGGTCAGAGCCGTCGCGGAGACGTCGCCGCCTGCAAACGCGCGAACGAGGTCGGGCGCATCCGTGAAATAGAAGATCAGCGTGCCGCCCGTCATCAGCGAGATCAGCAGCCAGGCGCTGTGCTTGATGCCGATCCGGAGTGCCTTCGCGAGAGTCAGCGGAACATTCATGCTCTTCAGCCGCTCCCGCCGGTCGCCTTCAATGAGGCGTTCGACCAGGAGGAACAGGTCGGTCCAAACCGTTTGCGGACAGGCGAAGCCACACCACACCCGCCCAGCAAGCGCGTTCGCCAGGATCAGGATGACCGAGGCGAGGATGAGCAGACCCGTGACGAGATAGAGGTCCTGCGGCCAGATCTCGATGAAGAAGGCGTAGAGCCGGCCATGCTCGAAATCGAGCAGCACCGCCTGATCGGGCGCGTTCTGCCCGCGGTCCCAGCGCAGGAACGGCGTGACGTAATAGATCGACAGCGTCAGGACGAGGATGGCCCATTTGATCCGCCGCATGCGCCCTGAGACGGCTTGCGGCCCGATCGGCCCGGCCCGCTTGACGCGGGCCTTGGCCGGCTTGCTTGCACCGGCCACGGCGCCCTTGGCGCGGGTGCGGGAATGGTCGATTTCGATGACGGTCATCGCGGAAGGGTTCTCGGTCTGCCGGTTCAATTCACCTCGGCCAAGCCGAGCGCGCTTTTCACCTCCGGTGCGATCATCGACGGCTTCAAAAGCGTCCGCCCCGGCGCGAGCTCTTCACTCTCGCTCCGCGTCACCAGCTTTTGCGAAGGCTTCGCATGATCAGTACAGGCCGGCTGCGCCGTCCTGTTTGACGGGGCGCAAACTCCGGGATGAATTGAGTTTCCGTCGCCGGCGGGAACCGATGCTCGACCGCAAGGCAAAAGGGGCGACGCCAGTCAGGCGCCGCCCCCGATATAGCCGCAGGCGTCGGCGCCGTCAGGCGCCGTAGGTGTAGAAGCCCTGGCCGGTCTTGCGGCCGAGATGGCCGGCATCGACCATTTCCTTGAGCAAGGGCGCCGGCCGATATTTCGGGTCGTTGAAGCCTTTGTAGAAGACCTCCATCACCGACAGCATGGTGTCGAGCCCGACGAGATCGGCGAGCGCCAGCGGCCCGATCGGGTGGTTGCAGCCGAGCTTCATGCCGGCGTCGATTTCCTCGGCCGTCGCGATCCCCTCCTGAAGGGCGAAGATCGCCTCGTTGATCATCGGGCACAGGATGCGGTTGACGGCGAAGCCCGGGCTGTTCTTGGCCGTGATCGCGACCTTGCCGACGCGCTGGGCGAAATCGAGCGCCTTGGCGTGGGTGTCGTCGGAGGTCTGCAAACCGCGGATCAGCTCCAGCAGTTGCATCACCGGCACCGGGTTGAAGAAATGCATGCCGATGAAGCGATCGGGACGATCGGTCGCGGCGGCGAGCTTGGTGATCGAGATCGACGAGGTGTTGGTGGCGATCAGCGTGCGCGGCGACAGCGTCGCGCAGAGATCCTTGAGGATCTTGACCTTAAGTTCTTCATTTTCCGTGGCGGCCTCGATCACGAGGTCGCAGTCGGCGAGCTTGGCGCGGTCGGTCGTGCCGGTGATGCGCTTGAGCGTCGCCTCGCGATCGGCCGCCGACATCTTCTCCTTCTTGACCAGGCGCTCCAGGCTGCCGCCGACGGTCGCAATCCCGCGGTTGACCGCCGCATCGGAGATATCGACCATCAAGACCGAAAGCCCGGCCGCGGCACAAATCTGGGCGATGCCGTTCCCCATGGTGCCGGCCCCGATGATACCAACGGTTTGGATCATTGCTTCAAATCCCTCTCATCTTGTCGGGCGAGCCCAACCGGCCCGACCCCTTTTGCCTGAACCAGGATCGCGCACCGCAAGCGGGCGGCCGACCTGGCCCCTGATAGGCCCTTCCTTAAAGCATCCATGGCGGGAATAAAGCCGCCTCTTGCATTGCAGACGGCATGATTTGGCGTTCTCGCGGCCTGTTTGGCCCGAGCTATGTGCCCTGGTCAGCCTGCGGGTGCGGAGGGCACCGGAAAGACCCGGCGCGGGCGCCCCCCGCGGCCACATCGCCTCTAGTGGATGATCTGGTTGAGAAAGCCCCTTGCGCGCTCCGTGCGAGGCGCGCGGAAGAAACTCGCAGGCTCTCCCTCTTCGACGATGCTGCCCTGGTCCATGAACACGACGCGGTCGGCGACCTCGCGCGCAAAGCCCATTTCGTGGGTCACGCACACCATGGTCATGCCCTCGCCTGCGAGCTGCACCATCGTGTCCAGCACCTCCTTGACCATCTCGGGATCGAGCGCGGAGGTCGGCTCGTCGAACAGCATGATCTTCGGCTGCATGCACAGCGCGCGAGCGATGGCGACGCGCTGCTGCTGGCCGCCCGAGAGCTGCGCGGGATATTTGTCCGCCTGACCGTCGATGCGGACCTTCCTGAGCAGGCCCATCGCGCGCTCGTGCGCCTCGGCACGCGAGAGCCCTCGCACCTTCATCGGCGCCAGCATGCAGTTCTCGACGACCGAGAGATGCGGAAACAGGTTAAAACTCTGGAACACCATGCCGACCTCGCAGCGAACGCTGTTGATATCGGCCATGCGATCCATCAGCTCCACACCGTCGACCACGATCCGGCCGCCGTCGTGCTTCTCGATGTGGTTGATGCAGCGGATCAGGGTCGACTTACCGGAGCCGGAGGGGCCGCACAGAACGATCTTCTCGCCCTTCGCGACGGTCAGGTTGACGTCATTCAGCGCCGTAAAGCGCCCGAACCGCTTCATCAATTTCTCCACGACGACGATCGCGGAAGTACCATCGCTCGGGCTCACTGCGCCTTGCTGTCGCATTTTGGTCTCCCTCTCTGTTTTCCGAGCCGGTTTCGCTAGCGGTGCGCTCCGCCGAGGGCGTATCGCCGCCGGAGCGATGCGACGCACTGCGACGCCGCCGAACTGATGGCGAGATAGACCATCGCCACCACGAGATACATCTCGACGAGCCGGCCGTTGAGCTGCGCGAGCTTCGAGGCCGCGCCGAGGAGATCGGTCAGCGAGAGCACGTAAACGAGCGAGGTGTCCTGGAACAGGATGATGGTCTGGCTCAGGATGATCGGGCTCGCGACCCGGATCACCTGCGGCAGGATCACGCATCGATAGGTATCGAAGGTGGACAAGGCAAGCGCCTGGCAGGCTTCGAACTGCCCCTTGTTCACCGCGCGCAATCCGACGCGAATGATCTCGGAATAGTAGGCTGCCTCGAACAGGCCGAAGGTGATGAAGGCCGTCCAGGTGGCGCCGATCGGAATCGGACGGCCGTTGCCATAGAGGTGCCCGAGCACGATCGGCACCAGGAAGAAGAACCAGAACAGCACGAGGATCAGCGGGATCGAGCGGATCAATGCGATGTAGCTGCGCACGATCTGGCTGACGACAGGCAGCTCGAAGTGCTGCACGAGGGCGAAGCAGGTCCCCAGCAGCATGCCGACGACGAAAGCTGCGACGGTCAGTGCGAGGGAGAACAGCAGGCCCGACCAGAGATAGGGCCAGGCCTGAACGAGGATCGAGAAATCGAGGCTGTTCATTTCACGACCTCCATCCCGTGGGGCAAGGCGGCGCCCGGCTGCACGTCGTCCGCCAGAGCCGGCTCGATCGCATCCTTCGCCGGCGTGGAGCCCGGGATGCGCACGGCCCTGTCGATCAGCATCATCGATTGATAGGCGATGAGCGCGAGCACGAGATAGATCAGCGTCGCGGCACCGAAGGCGGTGAAGGTCTGGAAGGTCGCTTCGCTGATCTGCCGCGCCTGCGCCGTCAGCTCCATCAGGCCGATCGTGAGCGCCACGGAGGTGTTCTTGTAGATGCCCATGACCTCGCTGGTCAGGCTCGGCACGATAAGCCGCAGCGCCTGCGGGACGATGACGTGGCGATAGGTCAGATGGGGAGTGAGGCCCAGCGCATTTGCCGCCTCGGTCTGTCCCTTCGGCAACGCCTCGATGCCCGCACGCACCTGCTCGGCGATGCGGGCGGCGGTGTAGAGACCGAGGCACACCAGCGCAGGGAAGAACGATCCCCAGGGCGGCGGGATCTGCTTGATGGCGTCGCCGAGCCGGCCCGGAAGAATCTCCGGCAGCACGAAGTACCAGAGAAACATCTGCACCAGCACCGGGATGTTCCGGAAGATCTCGACATAGAGCCGTGCAAGCGCCGCCACGAACCGGTTCTGCACGGTGCGGCCGATCCCGACGACGACACCGACGGCGAAGGCGATCCACCAGCCGAAGAAGGCCAGCGCCAGCGTCCAGCCGAGGCCCGTGAGAAGCCAGTCGATGTAGCGCTGGCCATCCGCCGTCTGTTCAAAAAGCACTCCGAACATCGCAAACCTCAGAGTTACCGGTGCGAGCGAAGGCGACCATGATCAAGTCCCGCGGCGTTTCCGGTCAGTCGACCGCGTCGCTGGGCTGCGCGATCCGTTCCATCAGCGTGTCGGTGAGCGGAAACGCGAGATTCTCACCCTTGGGCGGGATCGGCCTGGTGAACCATTTCGTGTAGGTCTTCTCGAACTGGCCCGACGCCATTTGCTTGGAGAGAACGTCGTCGACGAGCGCCTTGAAGCCGGCATCGCCCTTCGTGAACATCAGCCCGTAATAGACCCTCGCATAACCTTCGGGAAGGAAGATCAGCGCATCCGGCTTCGGTGCTGCGGCCTTGAGGCCTGCGAGAAGGATATCGTCTTCCATGAAGGCCGCGGCGCGTCCGGTGTTCAGCATCAGGAAAGATTCCGCATGATCCTTGGCCTGGACGATGTTGAGACCGAGCTGCTCCTTGGCGTTCACGCCTTGCGCGAAGCCGATCGCGTTGGAGCCCTGCGTGACGACGATGGTCTTGGCCTTGAGATCGCCGGCGGTCTTCAGGCCGCTGTCGGCCTTGACCAGCCAGCGCGGCTGGCTGACGAAAGTCGTCACCGAGAACGACACCTGCTCCTGCCGCTTCTTGTCGTTGGCCGTTCCGCCGCATTCGATATCGACGGTGCCGCTCTGGATCAGCGGAATCCGGTTGGACGAGTTCACCGGCGTGTAGTTGACGGTGAGATTGGGCAGATTGAGCTCCGTCTTGATGCGCTCGACGATGGCGGCGCAGAGATCGAGCGAGAAGCCGATCGGCTTCTGGTCGGGGCCGAGGTAAGAGAACGGGATCGACGCCTCGCGGTGGCCGATCGTGATCGCGCCGCTGGACTTGATCTTGGCCAGCGTCGGGCTGTCGGCCGCGGCCGACGCCTCGACCATGGCGGCGACCGCCGCAAGGCCCGACAGGGCCCCCAGCATCCGTGCAAAATTCCTCATGTCCTGCACCCTCCTCTCTTATCTCCGGCCTAGGCGGCCTTCTCAGCTACCTTGGATGATGTCTTCACACCGCGCCGGCGGATGAGCTCGATCAGGCGATCGACATCCGCTGACGTGTTGAACATGCCGAACGACACGCGAATGCCGTCCCGTTCCGGCGAAACGCGCACGCCGTTCTCTTCGAAGTAGCCGAGCCATTCGGCCGCAGGCAACGCGACGACGTAGATGTGCGGCGCGCGGTGCTTCCGCTCGCGCGGACCGACGAGCCGGATATCGAGCGCATCGAGCGCTGCGATGAGATGATCACCAAGATCGAAGCAGTGGTTCTGGATGTTCTCGACGCCGATCTGCGCGATCAGGTCGAGCGAGGCGCCAAGCGCGTGGATTGCCGGAAGATTGAAATTGCCGAGCTCGAAGCGGCGGGCGCTCGGAGCCGGCGTAAGCTTGTCCGGGCGGGCGATGAGATCGGCCGGGATCTCCGCAAGGCTTGCGGCAGCGAGATAAGCGGGCTCGAGCTCCGCATGCGCGCTGTCCCAATAAAGGAGCCCGAGTCCCTGGGGAACGAGCAGGCCCTTGTGACTGCCGGATCCGATGAAGCTCGCGCGTATGGCCTTTGCATCGATCGGCACCACGCCGATCGCCTGCATCACGTCGACGATGAAATGGAGGCCCTTCTCCGCGCACAGGCCACCGACGCTTTCGATATCGAAGCGGTGGCCGGCGTGAAAGGTCACATGCGACATCGAGATCGCGCGGGTGTTCGTATCGATGTGAGGACGAAAGCTCGCCGCATCCACCACATCGGTCATCGGCACGAAGCGCACCTCGACACCCTTCCGTTGAAGATTGAGGAAGGCGTATGCGTTGTTCGGGTGATCGCCGTGAACCATCAGGACATTGTCGCCCGCCCGCAGCCGCAGGGCGTTCGCGGCAATGTTCATGCTTTCCGACGTGTTCTTGGTGAAGGCGATCTCGTCGGCGGACACGCCGAGGAAGCGCGCGACCTTGGCGCGCGTCTGCTCGACGCGGTCGAGCCACACGCTCTTCGGGCCGGCTGTCTCGAGGCCCTCGCGGAGAAAGAGGTCGATCGCCGCCTTCACGGGGCGCGCGAGCGGCGCCTGGAATCCGGAGTCGAGATAGGTCATCCGCTCGGCAGCCGGAAATTCCTTCCGCACGGCATCGACGTCGTAATGACCTGACATCCCACTCTCCTGTTCGGCGCATCGCCGGTGGGACCAATTTTGCGCTGCACAAATCCTGGTCACCGGTCGGCGAAGCCAACGATATGAGCAGCGAGGGGAAATCGTCTAATCTATTTTTCATATTTCAGTAGTTTTTATTCCGAAAAATGATAATTTGTTAATCGACAGAAGGAAACGCGAATGGCGGAGCAAGCCAAGACCGACGGACCACTCGACCGCGCCTTTGCCATCGTCGGGCACGTCGCCGGTCAAACCAAAGCCGTGTCGGTCGCGGAGATCGCCGAGGCGCTCGCCCTGCCGCTTCCGACCGCGCACCGGTTGATCGGAAACCTCGAGGAACGCGGACTCCTCCAGAAGGCGCTCGGGACCAAGCGCTACGTGGTCGGCAATCAGCTCGTGACCCTCGCCGCCAAGGTCATCGGCGCAGCATTCCGCACCGCGCGCCGGCATGCCGTGCTGCGCGCAGTCGCCGGCGAAATCGGCGAGCAATGCGAGATCGGCGTCGTGCGCGACAACATGGTGGCCTATGTCGACAGCGTCCGCGTCTCGCAACCACAGGGACTGCAATTCAATCCGGGCGAAGCGGCGCCGCTGCACTGCACCTCGACAGGCAAGATCTACATGAGCCGCTTGCCCGAGAAAGCACGCGAGAAGCTGTGCCGCGCGCTTGCGCTGACGAAATTTACGGACACGACGATCGCAGACTGCGACACCCTGCTGGACGTGCTCGAGGAGACGCGCCGGCGCGGATGGGCAAAGACCAACGAGGAATACGTCAAGGGCGTGGTTGGCTGTGCGGTTCCGATCCTGTCGCCGGACCGCGAGCTGATTGCGTGCCTCGGCGTCTCCGTCCCGGCGGCGCGCGTGAGCTTTGCCGAGCTCGACCGTTTCATCGCCCCGCTCCAGAAGGCCGCAGCGCTCCTGTCAGAAACGATCCTGCAGGACGATGATGACGCTGGATGAGTGCGGGGGACGGCCAACCTACTTCGCAATTCGCTCCATCACGTCCCGCACCAGGCCAACCAGCAGCTCGAGCTTGTATCCGGTCATCGGCAGCGGCTTTGCACCTGATGTCGCGAGCTGCGCGGCTTGCGCAATAACTTCCGCGTTTGCCGGCTTTCCCTCCAACGCCGCCTCGCATGCCGTCAGCCGCAGCGGCACCGGGGCGATGCCGCCGGCGGCGATGCGGACGTGCTGGAAGATGCCGCCGGATACCAAAGCGCGCGCGCAGATTTCGACCAGCGGCCATTCGGCATAGGTGCGGCTGATGGCGCGCTTGTAGTCCGCGCGCTCGGAGGCGAGCGGCGCGGGAAATGAGATGGCCTCGATCCTTTCGCCCGGCTCGAGCGCATTATCCGCGGCGCCGTTGGTGCCGTTACCAAGCAGATCGGGTATCGACAACCGGCTACGGTGGTCTGTCGCGATCGTCGCATCATAGGCGAGCAGCGCCATGGCCATGGTCGACGGATGCGGGGCCACGCAAGGCCCGAGATCGAAGACTGCGTGATAGAGATGATTGCCCGATCGCGCCGGGCAACCGGAGCCGCCCTTCTTGAGACAGCCGATCTGCGGATTGCGGAAATACCAGCAGCGCGAACGCTGGGCGAGGTTGCCGCCGAGCGTTGCCAGATGCCGGATCTGCGGCGTGGCGAGGCCTTGCGCGGCTCCGGCGATACCGGGATAGGCATCCCGGATGCGTTGATCGGACGCGATGGCCGAGATCGTGGTGGAAGCGCCGATGCGGGCCGAACCGTCCGCAGCCCAGTCGATCCCGATCGTGCCTGACGTCACGGGGAGATCGACGATGGGCCCACGAGACACCCCGCTGCGGCGGCGCTCGGACAGATCGGTACCGGCGGCGCGGAATTCGGGCACGCTACCCGCGATTGTTGGCGACGATGCGCTCATGCCGCGGTCCTCCCCTTCAAGGCGGCGACGATACGGTCGGGCCGGATCGGAATTTCGGCGAGGCGAACGCCAATCGCATTGAAAATCGCGTTCGCGACGGCAGGCGATGTCGGCACCGTCGCCACCTCACCGATGCCGACACTGTTGCCGAGCACGTGATCAAAACCGGCCTCGTCGAAATGCACGTCGATCTCGGGCGTATCCGCAATGCCGGGGATACGATAATCCTCCATGCCCGCGGTCAGGACCTCGCCGCTGAGCGGATCGACCTCGCGCGCCTCGTAGAGCGCATAGCCAAGCCCCTGGATGATCGCGCCGCAGGCCTGGCTGTGTGCGAGCTGAGGCGCCGCGATTTTCCCGACCGCAAGTCCGGTGTGCACGTTGAGCACGCGCACATGGCCGAGCCAGGTGTCGACTTCGACCTCGATCACCTGCACTGAGCTGGGCACGCCGGCGCCTATGACGATGTTGGAGTTGCGCCGCATCATCCAGCCGAACACCACGCCGAGAAGCCCGAGGTCCTTCAGCGGCGAGCGGATGCCGGGCGCTGTGTTCTTGCCGTCCTCGCCACGCGTCTCCGAGATAGCGATATCTCCCGAGCGCGCGATCAGCTCGCGCCAAGGCGCATTCGAGCCCGGTGCCGGCTTGCGCGTGGCCTGATCGAGGATCGCGGCTTTCAATTTCTGGATCGCCGTGAGCGTCGGCGGCAGCACCGAGGCGGTGACACGGCTGCCACCGGAGCCAGGGCCTTCGGGCAGCGAAGAGTCGCCGATGCGAACCTCGACCTCGCTCGCCTCGATATCGAATTCGCGCGCGACCGTTTCAGCCAGGACGCTGCGGGTGCCGGTCCCGATATCCTGCGTCGCAGTCGATGCGACGATGCGGCCACCCTTGACCGCAACCTCGACCTTGACCTTGGGCTGCCAGAGATAGAACCAGTAGCCTGTCGCCACGCCAACACCGCGGCGATAGCGGCCGGTCTGCACCGACGTCCGATTGCGCCAGATGTCGAGGCTCAAGGCCCAGTCATAGAGCCTTTGCCGATTGGGATCCGGATCCCAGCGCTTGCGCAAGGCAATCGGATCGACGGCGAGCCGGAGGGCGGCCTCGTCGACCGCCTGCTCGACCGCGAATGCCATCGGCGGACCGCCGGGCCCGCGGAACGCGGCGCCCGGCGGCAGATTGCTGATGACGTCGAAATCCGACAGGTCCTTGGCCTCGGCCGGATACATCAGCCGCGCCAGACCCGCGATCGTCGAGTTGATCGCAGCGCCCGTATCGGCATGCGCCGTGACCGACAGTGCTTTCAACTCGCCCCGGTCGGAGGGCAGCAGGGCGACCTTCACCTCCGCGGCCGGTCGATAGCCGGCGACCGACAATTCTTCATGACGGTCATAGGCAACCCTTACCGGCGCATTCGCCGCGCGCGCGAGCTCGACCGCAGCAATCGTCTCGGCGCCGATGCCCGCCTTCGAGCCGAAGCCGCCGCCGATATGATCGGCGATCACGCGGACGCGCGCAGGATCGAGCTTGAAGCGCTTTGCGATCTGCTCCTTCAGATGGACCACCCATTGGGAGGAGGCGTGCACCGTCAACTCCGCGCCATCGAAACGCGCAACCGCGGCATGCGGCTCGAGACAGGCATGCTGCTGCGTGCCGGTGCGGAAAGTCCCCTCGACGAGAAGACGGTTGTTCGCCTGGCGCGCCTCATTCACCCAGTTCCGCGCCCGCTTGGCGCGCCTGGCAAATACCGAGGTCGGCCCGCGAACGTTCTGCTTCCATGGCGCCGGCCCGCCCGCCGCTTCCGAGACATTGCCCGCTTTCTTGCGGCTCGCCCGGTCGAACACCACGGGCGCATCATCCTTCCGCGCCGCATCGAGCCCGATCACCGCGGGCAGCGGTTCGCTGGTCAGCTTGATCGCGGCGAGCGCCGCGAGCGCGGTCTTGCGGTCCCTCGCTGCGACCGCCGCGATCGGCTCGCCGACATAGCGCACGATGCGATCGTCGGACAGCAGCGACACTGCAATGACGCCGGATAGAGCGCGCGCCGGAGCAAGATCGAGCGCTGCGATGCGCGCATGCGCGTCACGCGAACGCAGGATCACGCCCTCGAGCTGGCCGTCATGCCTGACATCTACCGTGTACTTTGCCGCGCCCGTCACCTTGTCGCGCGCCTCGATGCGTGGACTTGCGAAATTGTCGCCGTCGAAGCGGCCGGCACAGGCATCCGCCACCGCGCGATAGATCGCGTCATAGGCGCCGCAGCGGCAGAGATGGCCCGACAGCGCCGCGCCGATCTCCTCGCGCGAGGGCACGGCAGTCCCCTTCGCCGCGCGCCAGCGATCGCAGAACCCAGCCGCTTCCACGATGAAGCCGGGCGTGCAGAAGCCGCATTGCAAGGCATCATGCGCCATGAACGCCTTCTGCACCGGGTGCAGCTCCGGTGCGCCAATGCCTTCCACCGTCGTCACGGATTTTCCGACGGCGGCGCGCGCCGGCATCAGGCAGCTCGTGACCGGCACGCCGTCGACGAGCACCGTGCAGGCGCCGCAGACGCCGCCACCGCAGACGAGCTTGGTGCCGGTGAGACCGAGCTGATCGCGCACGACGTCGATGAGCAGCGCATCCGGATCGTCAGGCAAGGGCTCGACGCGGCCGTTGATGGTCATCGTATTCATGGACGTGCTCCGGCTTTGCTGCGTGAGGGTCGCTCTCTGGTCACTGCCTTGCTCGCGGGCTGCTCCTGCGCCTTCGGCACAGCGCCTGCGCAGAGCGTCCGCACCATCAACGCCATGTCTTTCAGGAAGGCCTCTGCCGGCTGCATCGCCGGATGCTGCGACTTCGATCCGTGCACGGCCATTTCGACGAGCCGCGCGAACTCGGCCGGCGACAGGCCCTGCGGCAGCACAAGCTTCTGCTTGCGCGCAATCCGCGCGATCGTCGCGACCAGCCGTTCCGCATAGAGCGCGGCATATCTCTGATAGAGGTCGCGGCCATGCACGAGGTGCTCGGAATACAGCTCCTCGATATGTGGCGAGCCGTCGAAGGACGCGATCATGGCCTGCATCCGTGCCGTCATGCCGGCGACGAGGATGTCGGCGAAGCCGCGGCCCGCCTTCTCCGCCGCGCCGATTGCGGCTTCCTCGGCCGCAAGGGCGGTCTCGTGCACGCGCGCGATGACGGCCCGGAACAGCGCTTCCTTGGATTCGAAATGATGATAGAGCGCCTGCCGCGTCAGGCCGGCGGCCTCGGCCACCTGCTCGATCGAGGAGCGGCGAAAGCCGTGGCGGCGAAACACCAGCATCGTCGCATCGAGGATGCGCGTTTTCGGTCCCATTTGTCGATTTTGACAAAATATGGAGAACTGTCAAATCGCGATTTGGTGAGCGCCCGCGTCACACCGTCGCTATCGAGCAAGCAGCAACGATAGCCTCTCCTCGCCTTTTTCACCGACCTGCTGCGGTGTGCCCGACGCTGATCAGAGCCGCAGGATCTTGCCGGGGTTCATGATGTTCTTCGGATCGAGCGCCCGCTTGATCGTGCGCATGACGTCGAGCTCGGTCTTCGAGCGGTAGTGCGAGAGCTCGTCGATCTTCTCGATGCCGATGCCATGCTCTGCCGAGATCGAACCGCCCATGGAGGCGACAAGATCGTTCACCGCCCGGGTGATCGCTGCGGAATATTGCGCGAGCGTCGCCCGGTCCATGCCGATCGGGCCCATGAAGGAGAAATGCAGATTGCCGTCTCCGATATGGCCGAGAGGATAGGGCCGGATCGTCGGCAGGATGTCGAGGACGGCCTTGAGGCCCTTGTCGATGAATTCAGGGATTCTGGAGATCGCAACCGACACGTCGTAGCTCAAGCTCGGCCCCTCGGCGCGGTTGGCTTCGGCCTTGCTTTCGCGAATGCGCCACATGTTGCGCGACTGCGCCTGCGTCTGCGCGATCACCGCGTCCAGCACGCGGCCCGCCTCCAGCTGATCGGCCAGGAACTGCTCCATCTTCTCCGACATGCCCGCGCTGCCGTCCAGCCGTGGCCGGGAGGACGACCATTCGAGCAGGAGATACCATGGGGTCTCCGCCTTGAGCGGATCCTGGGTGCCGGGGATGTGACGCAGCACCATGTCGATGCCGGCGCGGCTCATGAGCTCGCAGGAGCCGACATTGTCGTCGGAGGCGCCATATGCTTCCGAGAGGATCTCGATGGCGGCCTGCGGATCGCGGATCGCCAGCCATGCCGTGCACACGTCCTTCGGCGCCGGCCAGAGCTTCAGCACCGCCTTGGTGATGATGCCGAGCGTGCCTTCGGCGCCCATGAAGAGATTCTTGAGGTCGTAGCCGGTGTTGTCCTTCTTCAGCGCGCGCAGCCCGTCCCAGACCTCACCGTTCGGCAGCACGACCTCGAGGCCCAGGACCAGGTTGCGCGCATTGCCGTAGCGCAGCACCTGCACGCCGCCGGCATTGGTGGAGAGGTTGCCCCCGATCATGCATGAGCCCTGCGAGCCGAGGCTGAGCGGAAAGAAGCGGTCGTGGTGCGCTGCTGTCTCCTGGATCGTCTCGAGGATGCAGCCCGCCTCCACTGTCATGGAATAGCCGACCGGATCGACGTTGAGCACGTGGTTCATGCGGCCGAGCGACAGCAGGATGCCGCGGTGAGTTGGCCATGGCGTCGCACCGCCCATCAAACCGGTGTTGCCGCCCTGTGGCACGATGGCGATGCCGTTGTCGTAGCAGAGCTTCACGACCGCGGAGACCTCTGCCGTATTGGCCGGACGCACGATCGCAGCAGCCTTCCCGACCAGCGTCCCGCGCCACTCGGTCACGAAGGGCTGCTTGTCGTGCTCCTCCAGGATCAGCCCCTTGTCACCCACGATCCTCCGCAAGTTGTCGAGGATGGCCGCCGTCACTGGGGCGCCTGGAACGGAGGGATCAATGGGAAGGGCTGCACCTGGCATGTGTTCCTCTCTTTGGAGCCTGGCTTGAACGCGCCGGCCTTTGTTGTTGTCGGTCGTATTCGACCTTGGATGCCAACCCTAGCATGAAGCCTTCGCTCGCAGGAACGTGCTGACCTCCGACGTTTGCGCAGATCAGGTTCGAGCTTCGAACACGAGCGGACTTCCGCCGACGCCCGGCATATCCTACTGTGATCGGATCATTCCCCCAGGTCCGAGATCATGAGCCGCTTCTGGAGTCCCGTCGTCCACACCTTGTCGCCCTACGTGCCGGGCGAGCAGCCCAAGCGGGACGGCGTCGTCAAGCTCAACACCAACGAGAATCCCTATCCGCCCTCGCCGCGCGTGCTCGCGGCCGTCGCTTCGGCAGTGGAGCGACTGCGCCTCTATCCCGATCCGCGGGCATCGCACCTGCGCGAGACGATTGCCGCCCACTACAAGGTCGCGCCCGAGGAGGTGTTCGTCGGCAACGGGTCGGACGAGGTATTGGCCCATACCTTCCAGGCGCTGTTGAAGCACGATGCGCCGCTTCTGTTTCCCGACATCACCTACAGCTTCTACCCGGTCTATTGCGGCCTCTATGGGATCGCTCACGAGGAAGTGCCGCTCGATGCCGAGATGCGGGTGCAGATCGCCGACTACCGACAGCCATGCAGCGCGATCCTTCTCTCCAATCCGAACGCGCCGACCGGCAGCGCCCTTCCGCGCGAGGCGATCGCGGCATTGCTCACCGAGCATCCGGACCAACTCGTGGTGGTCGATGAAGCCTATGTCGATTTCGGCGCCGAGAGCGCCGTGCCGCTCGTTGCACGCCACGACAATCTGCTGGTCATTCAGACCTTCTCGAAATCGCGGGCGCTCGCCGGCCTGCGGGTCGGCTTTGCGATCGGGCAGCGGCCGCTGATCGAGGCGCTGGAGCGGGTGAAGGACAGTTTCAACTCCTACCCCATCGATTGCCTTGCGCTTGCCGGCGCCGCAGCGGCCATCGAGGACGATGCGTGGTTTCAGGTGACGCGTAGCCGCATCATGGCGAACCGCGAAACGCTGACGCGTGAGCTCGCAGGGCTCGGCTTCGAGGTGTTGCCGTCGCAGGCAAACTTCGTCTTCGCGCGCCATCGGAGCCAAGGCGGCGCGGATCTTGCGGCTGCGCTCCGCCAGCGCGGCGTCCTGGTCCGGCATTTCAAAAGGCAGCGCATCGAGAACTTCCTGCGCATCACGATCGGCACGGAGGAAGAGTGCGGCCGGCTGATCGCCGAGCTGCGCGGCCTCGTCTGACCGCGCGGCCAGTCCGGGATTGCTCACGCCGCTGGGCGCACGGCCTACCAGAGCGCAAGCACCTCGTCGCGCGCGATGTTGCGGGTGATGAACACGATGCGCGAGCGGCGGTCGGCGTCGGGCCATTTCGCGAGCGCCACCGGCGGATGGAAAACGTGGTGCACGCCGTGGATCGCGACCGGCGCCGGCTCGCCGCTGAGGTTGAGAATCCCCTTGACGCGCAGCAGGTCCTCGCCTCGCCCGGAGCGCAGATGCGCAAGCCAGTTCGAGACCGCCATCCAGTCGAGCGGTTCGTCGAAGGCAAGCATGAAGCTGGCGATCGATGCATCGTGATGGTGATGGCCATGGTCGTGGGCGTGGCCGGCGTGCGCGTGGACAGAGTCACGGTGCCTCACGAAGGCCTCCTCGTTGAGCCAGCGCGCGACATCGATCGTCTTCTTCTCGGGATCGATGAGGCCGGCGCCAAACAGCCGCGCCGGATCGATCTCGCCATGCGCCACCCGTTCTATTCCGGCACCGGGATTGAGCCGGCGCAGGCGCGCTTCCAGCGCGGCGGTATCGCCGGCGAGATCAGACTTGGTGATCAGCAGCCGGTCGGCGAGCGCGACCTGCTTCACCGCCTCGAACTGACGATCGAGCTGATGCTCCGCGTTAACGGCGTCCACCGTGGTCACGACGGCATCGAGCCGCAGGAAATGCGAGACCAGCGGATTGTTCAGGAGTAACTGCACGATCGGCGCGGGATCGGCGAGACCCGTGGTCTCGATGAGGATGCGGCGGAACGGCGGCACTTCGTGGCGGTCACGCCGCACCAGGAGCCCACGCAGCGTCTCCTCGAGGTCGCTGCGGACGGTGCAACAGATGCAGCCGCTCGCGAGCACGGCCACCTCGCCGTCAATGCGCTCGACGAGGAGATGATCGAGGCTGACTTCACCGTATTCGTTGATGATGACCGCGCTGTCCCTCATGTCGCTGTGGCGCAGCAAGTGATTGAGCAGCGTCGTCTTTCCACTACCGAGAAAGCCGGTGATCAACGACACCGGAAGGCGCGCGGCGGATTTGTCGCTCTCGAACAGGCTCATCGGCGCACCCTCACCTTTTGCCGTCTTATTTTTGTCGCTGGACAACAACCTAACGTAGGAGGAGCATGGCGAAAACAATTTTAGAGCCCGGCTTCTCTGGGCCGCAACCTGGGAGAGTGAAATGCCTAATGAAATCAAGGGCGAAGAACTGCAGGGCGGAATGACCACGACCGATCGTCGGACCTTGCTCCGCACGGCAGGCCTCGCCGGCGCTGCAGGGGCCGCGCTCGCGGGCACGATGCATGGCAAGTTCTCGCTCGCGCCGGTCAGCGAAGCCCAGGCGCAGACTCCGACCTCAATGCCCAAGGGAACGGACAAGCCGTGGTGGCCCTCAAAATGGGGCAAGGATGACGAGGCAGGCGCCTCCAACCACATCACCCCGGAAAAAGTTCTCGACGCGGCGAAATGGATCAAGGACGGCAAGATCTACAAGATCGGCCGCGTCTAGGAGGGCGGCATGCCGCTGTTCGGTCCGCGCGCCTTCACGCTGCGCATTCCAGGCGGCCCGACCGGCGGCCCGTTCGGCGACAACAAGCTCGTCTATCACGACGAGTTTCTCTCCACCGAGATCGGCCAGACCGGCACGCAATTCGACGGCCTCGGCCACATCGGCATCCAGCTCGGCAAGGACGGCGACAAGAGCGAGATGCGGTTCTACAACGGTCATACCGCGGCAGAGATCAGCGACGCCTACGGCCTGAAGAAGCTCGGCGTCGAGAAGCTCAAGCCGCTGTTCACCCGTGCCCATCTCGTCGACATGGTCGCGCTCAAGGGCGGCATGATGGACGCCGGCCAGGAGATCACGTCAGCCGACATCAAGGCGGCGCTGGCCAAGCAGAACATGTCGGAGAGCGACATCAAGCCCGGCGACGCGATCATGTTCCATACCGGATGGGGTTCGCTATGGATGAAGAACAATGATCGCTTCAACAGCGGCGAGCCTGGCATTGGCCTCGACGCGGCGCGATGGGTGATCGAAAAGGACCTCGCGCTCACCGCGGCCGACACCTGGGCGGTCGAGGTGGTGCCGAATCCCGACAAGTCGCTCGCCTTCGTGGTGCATGCCGAGCTGCAAACCAAGCACGGCATCCACAACCACGAGAACCTAATCTTCGACGAGCTGATCGCCGACAAGAAGTACCAGTTCGTCTATTGCTTCGCCCCGGCCCCCATCAAGGGCGCCACGGGAAGCAACGGCTGCCCGATCGCCATTACGTGACGCGGTCGCATCGGCGCGCGGGCGGAGACACCGCCCGCGCGCTGGCCGGGTCCACATCACCAGCAGCGGGATGGGGGCTGACCCTAATAGCCGCGTCGCTCGCGCCGCTGTATGATGCGCCATGAACCGGCGCCGGCTTTTTCTTGGATTAGTCATTGCCGCTGCGCTCGCGGGCGGCGCGCCGGCTCCCGCGGCGGCCGACGGCAAGCGCGTGGCGCTGGTGATCGGCAACGGCGCCTACAAAAGCGTGCCGGCGCTGCCCAATCCGCCGAACGATGCCGGCGATGTCGCGAACGCGTTCAGGCGTCTCGGCTTCGCGGTCACCCTCATCGGCAACGCCTCGTTCGACGAGATGCGTCGCGGCCTGATTACGCTCGGCCGCGATGCGGCGGGCGCCGACATGGCGGCGGTGTATTTCGCCGGCCACGGCATGGAAATCAGCGGCGAGAACTGGCTGATCCCGGTCGATGCCGAATTGAA
Source organism: Bradyrhizobium iriomotense (assembly GCF_030160715.1). Classification (GTDB taxonomy): domain Bacteria; phylum Pseudomonadota; class Alphaproteobacteria; order Rhizobiales; family Xanthobacteraceae; genus Bradyrhizobium; species Bradyrhizobium iriomotense. Next base: position 46,946 of record NZ_BSOW01000026.1, on the reverse strand, counting down.
GAAGGACACCGACGCGGCCAACGAGGCAATCAGCCTGCGCAGCGTGATGTTGCAGGTCACGAGCACCGCGAGCCTCGGCCTCGTCATCCTCGACGCCTGTCGCAACAACCCGTTCGCCGCGAAGATGCAGCGGTCGCTGGCATTGCGTGCGACGGCGACGAACGGCCTCGGCCGTATCGAGCCAGCCGGCAACGTCCTCGTCGCCTATGCCGCGCGCGACGGCACAACCGCGCTCGACGGCGACGGCCGCAACAGCCCGTTCACCACGGCGCTGTTGCACAACATCGAGACACCGGGTGTCGAGATCACCTTCATGTTCCGCAACGTACGTGACGACGTCATGGAGGCAACACGCAACGAGCAGCAGCCCTTCGTCTACGGCTCGCTCTCGCGCCGGGCGATCTATCTCGCGGGCGCGCCGTCCGCGGCCGAGCAAGAGGTCACGAAACAGGCGAATGCCTCACCGGCAGTCGCGGCGGCGCCGGCTCCGGTCGCATCGGTCATCGACCCCGCACTGGTCGGCACCTGGGAGATCATGGTGCCGAACGATCGCGGGATGTCGCGCTGGACGTGGCGCATCATGGGCGATGGCACCTATGCGTTCCACGCCGAAGGGCGGCGCGCCGCGCCGGCGCATGAAGGCACGATTGCCGCCATGAACGGCCATTGGTCGCTGCACGCCTTGAAGGGACTCTCGGGTTATGCCGACGCCGGCTCCTACGAAATCCGCGATGCCACCGCCGTCATCACCGGCAAGCTGGGCACCGGCTACTGGAAGCGCGCCTTGCAATGAGACCCAGGACCTAGGCGTCGAAACCGCAAACGACACCTCGTCCCCCGCTCCACATAGTTAGCAGAGCGTAATGGCGCCGATCTTGCGAAATTGACGTCGCAAACGGCCACCTGCCGCGACCGCTATCCTTAACGTCGCCTCAACCGCCCGCCACGCCAGTAGAAATGCGAGTTTCGCACGACCTCCGAGGCCCCCCGCACGGAACCGGTCTAACCCGCCCTTTACCCGTGCTGTGCAAGATCGCGCACGTTTCAAAGGACTCTCGCGGGATCCGGGGCTCGATTTTCAATGCTCGTTGCAAACTTCAAATCTCACCTTGCGGCGGCGGTGCGGCTGTTTCGCGTGCCCGCCGACAACCCCGACCTGACGCGCGCGCAGTTCGACGCGTTCTCCAAGCAGATTCCGCTGCTCTACTTCATTCTGATCGCCAACACGCTCGCGGTTGCCTACACCTTCGTCCCGGTGGCGCCGGCGTGGCTGACCATGGTGGTGCCCGGCGCACTGTCCGCGGTTGCGGCATTGAGGACATTCTGGTGGCTGCGCCAACGCCATCTCGTGCGCAGCGACGCCGACATCCTGCACAATCTGCGCGCCACCAACTGGCTGACGGTTCCGATCGGAGCCGGCTTCACCGCCTGGTCCTTCGCGCTCTTTCCCTACGGCGATCCGTTCGCCAAGGGGCAGGTCGCCTTCTACATGGCGGTGACCGTCATCGGCTGCATCTTCTGCCTGATGCATCTGCGCTCGGCGGCCCTGATCGTGACGCTGATCGTCAATATTCCCTACGCCATCTTCTACTTCTCGACGGGTGAGCCGACGCTGAAGGCGATCGCGGTCAACTGCCTCCTGGTGTCGGGCGCGATGGTGACGGTGCTGTTCATCTACTACCGCGACTTCGCCGACCTCGTCGCATCCCGCAAATCGTTGCTCGCTCAGCAGGTGGCGACGCAAGCACTGTCGGACGAGAATTTCCGCCTCGCCAATCTCGATTCCCTGACCGAGCTGCCGAACCGCCGCCGCTTCTTCGCCGAGCTCGCCAGCGCCTTCGGCGATGCCGAGCGACGGCAGATCCGGCTCGCGGTCGGGATCATCGACCTCGACGGCTTCAAGCCGATCAACGACAATTACGGCCACACCGTCGGCGACCGCGTGCTGATCGAGGCAGGCCGGCGCATTCGCGAGGTCTGCGAGGGTTTTGGCCCTCATCGCGTCGAGTTCGCGCGGCTCGGGGGCGACGAATTCGGTCTCGTGGTGAGAGGCGATCCCAGTGACGAGGATCTCGCCGAACTCGGCACCCGGATCGGCGATCGCGTCAAGCTGCCCTATCAGCTCGACACGGCGCATACCGGGCTCTCCTGTTCGATCGGATTTGCGCTATATCCGCGCTCGGCGATGGATGCGGAAGTCCTCTACGAATGCGCCGACTATGCGCTCTACCACGCCAAGCGCCATGCGCGCGGCCGCACCGTGATCTTCTCGAGCGAGCTGGAAGCGGAAATCCGCAGCCGCGGCGTCATCGAGAACCTGCTCCGCACCGCCGATTTCGACGCGGAGATGGAACTCGTCTTCCAGCCCATCGTCGATGCGATGAGCGAGCGGACCGCCGGCTTCGAGGTGCTGGCGCGCTGGCACAGCCCGCGCCTCGGCCTCGTTTCGCCCGCCGACTTCATCCCCGCTGCCGAGCGCATCGGCTTGATCCGCAGCCTGACGCAGGCACTCCTGGTTCGCGCGCTGGCAGCAAGCAAAGCCTGGCCCGACGATATCAGCCTGTCGTTCAACCTCTCGGCCCATGACATCTGCTCGTCCGACGGCATCCTGCCGCTGATCGCGGTGATCGAGAAGAGCGGCGTGCCGCCGCGGCGGATCGACTTCGAGATCACGGAGACCGCGGTCACCTTCGATTTCGTCCGGGCGCAGCAGTCGATCGCCACGCTGAAGGCGATGGGCTGCGGCATCTCGCTCGACGATTTCGGCACCGGCTATTCCTCGCTCAGCCACGTGCACCGCCTGCCGCTCGACAAGATCAAGATCGATCGCAGCTTCGTCGCCGACGTCAACGACAATCCCGTGAGCCACAAGATCATCAAGTCGCTGACGGGCCTGTGCGCGGACATGGAGATCGCGTGCGTCGTCGAAGGCGTCGAGACGCGCGCGCAGCTCGAGAGCCTTCGACGGCTCGGCTGCGACTATATCCAGGGCTACTATTTCGCAAAGCCGATGCGGATAGACGCGGTGTCGGGCTATCTCACCGAGGAGCACCAGCGCCTCGGCAACGACGTCGCGCGCGCGAGCGCCTGAGATCTCTCACCGGCGGCAACCTGCCTGCCGCCTCAGCGCGGCTTCAAAAGCTCGCGCGCAACGATCAGCTTCTGGACCTCGGTCGCACCCTCGTAGATCCGCAGCGCGCGAATTTCGCGATAGAGGCTCTCGACGATCTCGCCCTTGCACACGCCGCGTCCACCGAACATCTGCACGGCACGGTCGATGACGCGCTGCGCGGTCTCGGTCGCCGTCAACTTAGCCATCGCAGCTTCGCGGGTGGTCGGCAGTTTCTGAACGTCGCGGCGCCAGGCCGCGCGGTAGGTCAGGAGCGCGGCGGCGTCGGTCTCGGTCGCCATGTCGCCGAGCGCGGCCTGGGTCAACTGGAGGTCGCCAAGCGTCGCGCCGAACATGGGCCGGCTCTGCGCATGCGACAGCGCCTCATCGAGCGCGCGCCGCGCAAAGCCGAGGGCCGCGGCGGCGACCGAGGCGCGGAAGATGTCGAGCGTCTGCATGGCGAGCTTGAAGCCGCCGCCGGGCGCGCCAAGACGACGGCTCGCCGGGATGCGGCAGTTCGTAAAGCGCAACGTCGCCAGTGGATGCGGCGCGATGACGTCGATGCGCTCGGCAATGCTGAACCCGGGATCACCTGGGAAGACGACGAAGGCCGAAATGCCGCGGGCGCCCGGCGCCTCCCCGGTTCGCGCGAACAGCGTGTAGACGTCGGCGATGCCGCCGTTCGAGATCCAGGTCTTCTCGCCGTCGATGACGTAATCGTCGCCATCGGCGCGCGCAGCGCAGGACATGGCCGCAACGTCCGACCCCGCCGCCTTCTCGGACAGAGCGAAGGCCGACAGCCATTCGCCCGATCGAACTTTCGGCAGCACGGCCCTGCGCAGCTCCGCCGAGCCGCCGAGCGCGATGGCGCCGGAACCGAGCCCCTGCATGGCGAAGGCGAAATCGGCGAGCCCGTCGGCATAGGCCAGCGACTCGCGCGATAGGCAGATGGAACGCGAATCGATCGTGGTCGCATCACCATCGGGCGCTGCGACCGCGCAATCGAGCAAGCCCGCCTCGCCCATCGCCCGCACGAGCTTGCGGCAGGCGCCGTCGACATCGCTGTGGTCGATCTTGTCGAGAGCTCCCGACCGGACGAAGCGATCGAGTGCCTCGCCGATTGCATGATGGCGCGGCTCGAAGAACGGCCAGTCCAGCCAGTCGCGCCTGATCACCTTGGCAGCAGAGCTCATTTTGACATCTCCTGCGCGGCCGCCGCGGCGGCGCGGGCGAGATTGGTTTCATATTGCCCCTTGGCCGACAGATATTGCTTCGGCCAGCTCATCGCAGTGATGCCGATACGCGCGGCTTCATGCAGCGTCCAGGCGGGATCGGCGAGATGCGGCCTTGCAATGGCGCAGAGATCGGCGCGGCCTGCGGCGAGGATCGAGTTGGCGTGATCGGCTTCGGAGATCGCGCCGACTGCGATGGTCTCGACACCCACCTCGTTGCGGATCAGGTCGGCGAAGGGAGTCTGGAACAGGCGTCCGTAGATCGGCCGCTCCTCCTTCCAGACCTGTCCCGACGAACAATCAATCACGTCTGCGCCCGCTTCCTTGAACATCGCGGCGAAGATCGCCGCGTCCGCCGGCGTGTTGCCGCCCTCGGTCCAGTCATGGCAGGACAGGCGCACCGACATCGGGCGATCGGATGGCCACGCGGCGCGCATCGCCTTGAACACCTCCAGCGGAAAACGCGCACGGTTGTCGTGGCTGCCGCCATACTCGTCGGTCCGCCGGTTGGTCAGCGGCGACAGGAAGCTCGACAGCAGATAGCCGTGGGCGCAATGGACCTCGAGCCATTCGACGCCGGCCGCCGCGGCGCGACGGGTTGCCGCGACGAAATCGTCGCGCACGCGGTCCATGTCGTTGCGGTCCATCGCCCGCGGCAACTTGCTGTGAGGCAGATAGGGCAGCGCCGACGCAGAGATCAGCGGCCAATCTCCTGATACCAGCGGCTGATCGATTCCTTCCCAGGGAACCCGGGTCGCGCCCTTTCGTCCGGAATGGCCGAGCTGAATGCCCACCTTGGCATGTCCGACACTGTGAACGAGATCGACGAGGCGACGCCACTGCGCCTGTTGTGCGTCGTTCCAGAGGCCGAGGCAACCTGGCGTGATCCGCGCATCCGGCGAGACGCAGGTCATCTCGGCAAAGATCAGCGCGGCACCGCCCATGGCGCGTGCACCGAGGTGGGCGATGTGGAAGTCGTTGATGAGCCCGTCCTGCGCCGAATACATCGCCATTGGCGAAACCATGATGCGGTTCGCAAGGCTAAGCCCCCGCACGCGGTGCGGGGTCAGCATCGGAGGCGGCACGCGATCGCCGTCCTTGACGGCGATCCCTGAGCGCGCGGCAAACCAGCGCTCAAAGCCTTCCAGCCAGGTGCGGTCGCGCAGCCGAAGGTTCTCGTGGCTGATGCGCTGCGAGCGCGTCAGCATCGAATAGAAGAACTGCGGCGGCTCGAGCGTGTCGGCATAGCGCCGGCCGACCACCTCGAACCATTCCATGGCGTTCCGCGCCGCATTCTGGATGCGGGCGACGTCGACGCGGCGCACCTCCTCGTAGGCATCCAGCACGGTCTCGATCTTGTCGCGACTGTGGCCATGGCGATCGAACTGGTTGGCGAGCTCGATGGCGTCGTCGAGCGCGAGCTTGGTGCCCGAGCCGATCGCGAAATGCGCGGTATGCGCGGCATCGCCCATCAAGACGACGTGGGACTTGCCGTTAAACACGCTCCATTTGCCACAGATCAGGCGGCTGAAATTGAGCCAGGCTGAGCCGCGCAGATGGCGGGCGTTGGTCAAGAGCTTCGCACCGTCCAGCGTCTCGGCGAAGAGCTTTTCGCAGAATTCGATCGAACCCTGCTGGTCGAGGTCGCCGAGCCCATGGCCGTTGTAGGCCTCTTCCGTCGTCTCGATGATGAAGGTCGAGGTTTCATTATCGAACTTGTAGATATGTGCCTGGAACCAGCCGTGCTCGGTCCTGCGGAAATCGAACGTAAAGGCGTCGAACGCCTTCTTGGTGCCCAGCCAGATATAGCGGTTCGGCCGGATCACCATGTCGGGCTGGAACTGCTCGGCGTAGCGGGCACGGATCCTGGAATTGACACCGTCGGAAGCGATGATCAGATCGGCGTCGGGGAATTCGAGATCGGACTCGACGTCGCGCTCGAAGACCAGCTCGACGCCCAGCGTCTCGCAGCGCCGCTGAAGGATATTGAGCAGGTGCTTGCGTCCGATGCCGATGAAGCCATGGCCGGTCGTGCGCTGGCGCGTCCCCTTGAAGACGAGCTCGATGTCGTCCCAATGATTGAAGGCGTCCTCGATCTCGGCCGCGCTTTCGGGATCGGCGATTCGCATCGCCTGCATCATGGCGTCGGAGAACACCACGCCCCAGCCGAACGTGTCGTAAGGCTTGTTGCGCTCGACGACGGTGACGACGTGCTCCGGGTGCCGGCGCTTCATCAGGAGGCCCAGGTAGAGCCCGGCCGGGCCGCCGCCGATACAGACTATGCGCATGATCCCTCGCTTTCGCGCGCCGCGCCGTGTAGAGAGCTGGCAGTCAAATTATTTTAAGTATAAAATATCTCGCTGGATCGGGTTGTCAAGGCGCCAGGGCCTGGCGGCCCGCTTATGTCTGCCGCCGGCCGAAAAGCGGCGGTTTGTTAACGGCTTGACGGCACGGCCGGTCTGGAGGGACGTGCCTCCGCCAAATCCGAACTGGCTGAACGACGTCATAAGCATCGGCGTCGTCGTCGAAGCTCGCGAGAGCTCCCGCATGGCAGGTCCCAGCAAACCTGCTCCTCGCGCCTGACTGTTACAGGTCCTTTTCGGCGAGCTCGCGAAACTCATCGGGAACGGAACGAGAGATGCCAAGCGCCACCGAGCCATATCCAATGGCATCCCATCCGAAGCGATCGCGGATCTTATCGACGGCACGGTCGGCCGCCCATCGTGCCATGCCAATTTTGCTGCCGGGGCGACAGCGTTCATCCGGAAGGCCAAGCGGAAGTTCAAGCGCCAGATCCCAGTGCTCTTCGAGATGCGAGACAGAGATCGCCAGGAGCGAGATTATCCTCTCATCAGGGTGTTCTGCGAGGACCGCGCGCACGAGATCCTCTGCAATCTCGGCGAGGATCATGGTTGCGGAAACTGGTGCGTCGAGCGTGACCGAGCGGGTGACCGAATTCAGATTGGCGAAGCGAACGCGGACGGTCACGGTTCGGCCAGGTCTGGATTTAGCGCGGAGCCGCGTGCCGACCCGGTCAGCGAGGTGAAGTAGGGTTGGTCGAAAAACTTGCTCTTCGGCGGGCTTCCTGCCAATTGCCGACTGCGCTCCTGCCGATCGGGCGCGGCGATGGGCCTTGATTTGCCGCGGATCGCGATTCCACGCCAGCGCTGCAAGTTTCTCTCCTACCGCGGGACCGAGCAACCGCTCGAGCGACCATCCTGGTGTGGTTGCCAATTGCCCAATGGTCTGCACGTCGATTTCGGCGAGCCGCGCCTTCGTGACCGGTCCCACGCCCCACATCAATTCGACGGGCAGACGATGAAGGAATTCCAGCTCTGTACCGGGCTGGACGACCACCAGCCCATCGGGCTTGGCCACTTGCGAGGCAATTTTTGCGAGATGCTTCGTACGTGCCACACCGACCGAGATCGGAAGGCCAAGCTCCGTCCGCACCCGATGGCGGATTGCCCTCGCAATTTCGGGAGGCGCACCGAAGAGATGGGTGCAGCCCGCAACGTCGGCAAAGGCCTCGTCAATGGAGATCCGTTCCACCAGCGGCGTGAAATCGCCGATCACCTTGATGGCGGCATCTCCCAGTCGTTGGTAGTCCCTGAAATGCCCACCGACAAAGGTGATGTGCGGACACAGTTCGCGCGCTTGTCGTCCGGGCATGCCCCCGCGAACTCCGAAGGCCTTCGCTTCGTAAGAAGCGGCAAGCACGACCCCGCCGCCGACGGCGATGGGCTTGCCGCGCAACGAGGGATCAAGCAGCTGCTCTACTGAGGCATAGAAGGCATCCAGGTCCGCGTGCAGGATGGTGGCTGTCGTTGCCATCCCGATCGATTGCCCGTGCCGTTTCGAGAACGTTTCCTACTTAGAACATAATGAGAACATTGATGGCGGGTGTCAAGCGGCAGAATGCGCGCACGCCTAGGTGCTGCATCTATCTGCCGGTGAGACGGTCCTTGAAGAACTCTCCGCCCTTCATGATGACATCGATGTTCTCGCCCTTGTGCGTGAAGACCTTCGGATCGACCGTCGGGTCGCCCTCGACGACGAGAAGATCGGCATAGCCTCCGGGCGCAATCACCCCGAGCTTACCCTGCATCATCATCATCTCGGCGTTTACGCTCGTCGCGGAAATCAGGGTGTCTACCGTCTCCTCGACCTTGGCGCGCAAGGTGAATTCTTCGCCCTGGCAGGGATGGAGCTCGATGCCCAGCAAATCGGTGCCGAAACCGATTTTTACACCGGCGGCCCGGCTGATCGACAGGCCTTCCAAGCCGCGATCACGCACTTGCGCGATCTTGCGCATGCTCTGACGAGAAAAGCCGTATCTGTCGGCGAATTGAGTGAGGATATCAGAGGCGACCAGGGTGGGCACGAGGTACGTTCCGTGCTCACGCATGAGTTCGGCCGTTTCCATGTCGATGAGATTTCCATGCTCGATGGTGCGCCCGCCCGCCATCACCACCGCGCGAATAGAACGCGGCGTGTAGGCATGAGCCATGACATAGGTGTTCCAGGCTTCGGCCTCCTCGACGATGGCGCGCAACTCCTCCCCGGAATATTGCAGGTTCTCGATAGGGTCGGTGACGGAGGCGGCCCCACCGGATGCCATCACCTTGATGAAGTGGGCTCCCTTGCGCAGTTCATCGCGGGCGGCTTCGCGGACCTCTGAAATGCCGTCGGCGATGCGCGCGATCGAGCTGCCCGTCGTCTCTCGCGCGAGTTCATCCGGCCGACGAAAAATGGAGCGCATATCTCCATGACCGCCCGTCTGACTGAGCGCGGCGCCTGAAATGATGAGACGCGGCCCTCGAATGTAACCTTCGTCGACCGCCCGCACCAGACCTGCATCGGCGCCGCCGCCATCGCGTACCGTGGTGAAGCCTCGATCCAGCATGCCCTCGATGATGTATCGAGACTGGGTATATACGAACGAAGGCCATTGCTTGCCCGCGCTGAGGTCAACGCTGTTCGCGGTGACATGCACATGGGCGTCGATGAGGCCCGGCAGCAGCGTTTTTCCGGTGCAGTCGATGACATGCGCCCCTTTTGATTCGACCGGATCTGGCGACACCTCGCGGATGAATTCATCTCGAACCACGACGGACAGGCCATCTCTGAGCTGTCGGCTCGTTCCGTCGAAGACACGGGCATTCTTGAAGACGACGGTCATGGGCACTCCGTTCTGTTACTTGCTCGATGAGATGCGGGGAGGCAGCGGTTCCGCTTGGTCGCGGTAACGTCCAGCTGCAGCACGTCCACGCAGCTATCGAACCAGGAAGCCGTATCGCAGCGGGTCGTGGCGATCGAGCATCCAGGTCGCCTGACCATAAACATGCGCGCTACCCGAAACTTCCGGCACGACCGCGGAATATGTGCCAAGTCGCGTCTCGCGCAGCACCCGCGCCCTCATGACAGTTCCGATCAGCGACTCGTTGATCAGCGTGTCGTTCATGCCGATCAGCCCCTTGGCGTAGAGCAGCGCGATCCGCCCGGCCGTTCCGGATCCCGTCGGCGAACGATCCAACTGACGATCGGCAAAGATGCAGGCGTTCGCCTGCGTCGAGGCAGGATCGTGCGGATCGCCATCGATGATCGTTCCGTAGATGTGATTCAGTTCGGGAATCTCGGGATGCACGACCGGGTACGCTGCATTCGCCGCAGCCTTCACCTCCGCGCCGAAACGAATCAACGCCTCCGCGTTACCGTTGCGGATTGCCAGGCCATGCGGACGGCCGTCCGCATAGAAATAGAACGCGCCTCCGAATGCGACATCTCCGGTGATCCGGCCGAAGCTCGACGTTTCCACCACGGCATCGGCATGAACCAGGAACGAAGGCACGTTGACGAAACGGACACTCGCGGCGCGCTCGCCATCCCAGGACACGAAAGCTTCGATGAAGCCACAAGGCGCATCGATGCCCACGCGAGTCTCCGGTTCTGTTCGCGCGACCCAGCCAAGCTCGGTCGCCGCAGTCGCGAGCGCGATGACGCCATGACCGCAATGGTCGCTATAGCCTTCGTTGTGGACGAAAATCACACCGAAGTCGGCATTGGGCGAAACCGGTTCCGTCAGGTATCCAGCGTACATATCCGCGTGTCCGCGCGGCTCGAAGATCAGCGATTGGCGCAGCTCGTCGATATTCTGCTTCACCCAATCGCGGCGCTGGACGATCGTCCTGCCCGGGAAGCGCGGCAAGCCGCTCACGACAATTCTGAATGGTTCACCACCCGTATGAACCTCAACGGTGCGAAGCATTCTTTCAATGTTCATGGTCGATCCTGATTTTCGAGCCGCTCCAAGCAACGGCGTTGGACTGACTCCAAGGACAAGGCAAGTTGCTGGACTCGATACGATGCACGGCCAGAATCGATCGTCGCCTGGCCTAATAGGCAGAGCCGTTGGCTCTGGCGCCGCCCGAAAATTGATTCATGCCAGCTGATACTTGTAGAAGCGCCCGCCCTTCATCACGGCCGGGATCCGCTCGCCCTGGCCATCGAGGATGCTGATCTCGGCAAACGGATTGCCATCGACCACGATCAGGTCGGCGTAGCTGCCGGGGGTCAGCGCACCGATCTGCCCTTCGAGCCGACAGAGGCGCGCTGCGATAGTGCTGGCCGAGGTCAGGATCTCGTGTGTCGGCAGAACGCGCGACCGGATCGTGAACTCCATCGACTGATACTTCTGCAGCTCGCCGAGCAGGTCCGAACCGTAGGCCATCGGCAATCCGGCATCCCGCATGATGCCGAGCGATTCCATGCCGCCCCGCCGGACGGTTTCGATCTTGGCGACTGAATCCGGGCTGAGGCCGAATCTTGCGCCCTCCATCGCGAGCCCCTCGTAGGCAACGAGCGTGGGGCAAGCAACGCAGCCTGCTTTCGCCGCCAGCGCCGCTGTTTGAGGCTGGATGAGATTGCAATGCTCGAGCGAATGGACGCCGCACTCGACCGCGCGACGAATGGCCTCGTCGGTGTAGAGATGGGCCGACACATAGGTTCCGGCGTTCGAGGCTTCCTCCACCGCCGCCCGGATCTCGTCACGCGAATAGCCGAGCGCATGAATCGGGTCGTTCGGCGAGGCAACCCCGCCATTGGCCATGATCTTGACGAGATCGGCGCCGCTACGGATCTCCTCACGAGCTGCGCGGCGCACCGCGTCGACACCGTCAGCGATCCGCCCGAGCGCGCCGAGGCGCTCGTCGAAAGTGCCGCGGTCATCCGACCGAGGGCGGAAATCCGTGTGTCCGCCCGTCTGCCCGAGCGCCTTGCCGGAGATCACGAGGCGAGGACCATCAATGAGGCCCTCCTGAACGGCTCGCTTGAGGCCGTGATCCGCGCCGCCAACATCGCGCACGGTCGTGAAACCACGCATCAGCATGCGATTCATGATGTGAGCTGCGCGGAGCGCCGCCAGCGACGAGGGGAGAGCTGCGTTCTCTGCGAGGTTTACGCTCGACGCGATGACGTGCACATGCGCGTCGATGAGTCCGGCCATGAGCGTCCTTCCACCCAGATCGATCCGCGTCGCGGACGAGCTCTGGATGTTTCGGCCGACCTCCTTGATGCGCTCACCCTCGACCAGTAGATCGATCCCATGCTCCAGCTCCTTTGCGCCAGGAACAAGAAGGGCTCCCCCCGTGAAAAGAAACTGCGTCATGATGTTAGGATCTCGTGGCTAGATTGGAGTGTTGATGGTGACCAGGTTAAAGTGATGCAGCGGAATCCGTGCCGATCACATCTCGCAAGATGACGTCGCAACGACGACGGGCGCGATGATTCCGCAAAGCATCTGCAGATCTGCAGGATCGCACTTCACGTATCCATCGCCGGCGAAGGAGATGTTCGCCGAGCCGCGGACGATACCGTTCCAGAGGATCGGGACATTGATCATGCTCCCGACGCCCAGCGCGAAGATCGTCTCGTAGTCTGAAAAGTTCTCACGGATATCGTCAGGCGTGCGGGATACGAGGACCTTGCCGTCCGTCAGAACGACCTTTCCCCAAACCGTATCCGGCGTCCGCTTGCGCCCAAGCAACGGATAGGCGACGGGGTCGCTCGAATGCACGCGCTCCACCGAGCTATCCCTGCGACAGAGGCGCAGAACGGTGAACAGCTTGTAATCGTATCGCCGCGCGGCGATGCCGTCGAGCGTACGGCATGCGTCCGCGAGATCGAGGCCGCGCGTCGTTGCATCGACCAGTTGAGTCATATCATCCAGCGTCGGGCGATTGGCGGTCATCCGGGTACTTTCCCTATGTGGTCGCCGGGCGCAGCCCGGCGGTGTTTTGTTGCGGCCGAACCGTGAGGTGATCGTGCGCTTCCGGGACGAGCCCCTTGAGCCGGAAGCGCAGCACGATCAAAAGGCCCGCGCTGAGGATGATCTCGCGCATCGCCGCACCCTGGGTCGGAGAGATGTAGGGGATGAGCGGCACGAGAAAACGTGTGCTCTCGAGGACAACGATGACGATCGCCGCGCCAACGACGGCGCCACGATTATTTCCGACGCCACCCAAGAGCAGCGACAACTTCACATAAAGCGTGATCAGCGGCACGAACAGATCGGGCGCGATGAAGGAGGTGTAATGGGCATAAAGCCCCCCCGCGAGCCCGACAATGCCGCTGCCGATGGCGAAGGCCTGCACCTTGAAGACGCGGCCGTTCTTGCCGGCGACGCCGACGACGACGTCATCGTCGCGAATGGCGTGAAGAACGCGGCCGAACGGCGAGTAAAGGATTCGCTGGCAGACGACGTAGACGAGACCAAGCAGGCACACCACGATCGCGAGGTAGAGAGCGTTGAATTGCAGCGGCGTCAGGACTGCCCGGAGTGGACCAGGGATGCCGGAGATTCCGTCGGTGCCGTTCGTCAGCCAAATCTCGTTTGAGGCGACGATGCGGATGGTCTCGGCGAAGCCGAGCGTCACGATCGCCAGGTAGTTATCCTTCAGCCGGGTCGTAACGAGGGACAGCAACGCGCCGATCAGGACAGCTGCCAGCACGCCCGCCAGCAAGCCGACAGGAATTGGCAAGCCCATCCGCGTCGTCACGAGAGCACTGGTATAGGCACCGACGGCCGCTGACCCGACGAGACCGAGGTTGACGAGGCCCGCCGTGCCCCACATCACGTTGAGACCTAGCGCCATCACCGCGTAGATCGTGGCGACGACGGAGATACTGAGCAGGTAGATGACCATGTCAGTAGGCCTCCCGTCCGAAGATGCCTCGCGGGCGGACTGCCAGGATGAGGATGATTGCCAGGAATGCGACCGTCGACTTGTAGCTGGGCGGTAGAGCGAGGAGCGAGAGCTCCTCGGCGACACCCACCACGAGCGCGCCCGCAACCGCACCGGGAATACTGCCGAGCCCGCCGACGACGGCTGCCGCGAAGATCGGCAGCATCACACGGAAGCCGGTGAGCGGATCAATCGACGAATCAAGTCCTATCAGCATGCCGCCGAGTCCTGCGAGGCCCATGCCCATGAAGGATACGATACGAGCGACCATGCGCGCATCGATGCCCTTGATGTCGGCGAGCGGAGGATTATCCGCGACCGCGCGCATGGCCTTTCCCATGCGGGTAAACGACAGGAAGCCGAACACCAGCGCCATGACGACGACCGACACCATGACGTTCTGGAGTTGCTGCGGACCGATGTGAATGCCGGCAAGGACGACATCGCGCGCGAGCGGAAGATCGTAGCCGCGCATTTCATTGCCGAAGACGAGCCGAACGACGTTCTCCAGGCCGATCGTCAAGGCGAGCGAACCGATTGCCGTGGTGATGAAGCCCGCCCGGCGAAAAGGCCGCAGCACAAATTCGTCCGTCAGCAGGCCGATGGCGCCGCCGGCCAGCAGGGCGACGATCAAGGAGGGCAGCACCGGAAGCCCGAGCGAGGCGTTCGCGATCCAGCCGGCGAACGCCCCCGCGGTGGCATGCGATGCGATGGCGAAGTTGGGGAACCGCAACACCGAGTACATCGCCGCAAGCCCGATGGCCGGCACGGCGAGAACCCCGCCCGCCATCATGCCATTGGCGATAAGTTGCAGGACGTCCATCACCGCCCCCTTAAACGATCTTGATCAGTTCGAACTTTGCGCCCTTGGCCAGGCTGTAACGGAAGCGGCAATCGATAATATCGCCCTTCTCGTTGAAGTCGCAGTTGCCGCTGGCGCCGTCGTAGTTCACGTCCTTACCTTCGCGCAGCAGCTTCAGTCCCTCGACCGCCGATGCGACCCTGGCGCCGCTACCTTGCGAGATCGAGCGAACGGCGTCGCGAATGTCCGCTCCGCTGGTCTTCTTGGACTTCTCGATCGCAAGAAGCGTCAGGCTGACCCAGTCCGTCGCCTGAGCCTCGTAAGAATCCGGCGAAGCCACGCCAAGCCGTTTCTGCAGCAGCGCATATGCGTTGCTGTCGACATCACTGGACGGCTGCACGGCGACGAGCCCGTCCGTCACCTCCGCCGGTAGACTCTCCGCTGTCTTGGCATTGTAGGCATAGGATTGCGTGAAGCGTCCGCCGGTGTAGCCGGCGCGGAACAGGTCCTTGAGCAGCACGGTCAGATCGGGCGAATAGCTGTTGAGATAGATCATGTCCGGCTTGGCCGCCAGGACGCTGTCGATCTCGGAGCGGTAGCTCGCCTTCGCGGGTTCGTAGACCACTCCCCGCACGATCGACGAGCCGTTCTTCTCGAGCACGGCCGTCATGATGTCCTTCATGGTCACGGCGAAAGGCGTCTGCACGGCGAGGTAGGCCACCTTCTTCGCGCCGGTCGATACGATGTACTCGGCGTGCTTCGTCGCCTGCAGCGTCGTCGTCGGCTGGGTGCGGAAGATGTAGCCCTGATGCGGAAGCTGGGTAATGGAATCCGCGCCCGACACCGTCATCAAACAGGTCTTGCTGTCCCAGCAAACCGGCGCCACGGCCGATGTGACCGCCGACGCCCAGGTACCCATGATGACCGGCACGCCATCGACGCCGACGAGCTTCTGGGCGGCGCGAACGGCGGCTTCGGGGTTGGTCTGATCGTCTTCGACGATCAACGCAATCTGCCGCCCCAGCACACCCCCCGCCTTGTTGACCTCATCGACCACCGCCTGCATCGCTTTCAGCATGCGCGGGCCATCCTGTGCGCCCGCCCCCGTCAGGGGCGTAAGGACGCCGAGCTTGAGCGGCCCGCCCTGCGCACGCGCGAGATAGGGAAGCGCGAGACCGACTGCGAGACCAGCGGCTCCGGAAAGAAAAGTCCGTCTCTTCATGTGAGTACTCCCTAAGTTTGAAACGGATGCGAGCTGTGCTTAACCGCCCAGGAATTTGCGGCTGATTTCCTTGTCGGCGAGCAACTGATGCGATGGACCTTCGACGTTATTCCTGCCGTCGACGAGAACGTAGGTGCGATCCGATATCGCCATCGCGTCGCGAGCATTCTGCTCGACGAGCCCGATCGCCTTCCCGACGTCACGCAGTCGGATGATTTCGCCGAACAGTTCCGTAGCTGCGACCGGCGACAGTCCGGCCGTGGGCTCGTCGAGCAGGATGAGCTCCGGATCGACCATGAGCGCCATTGCGACGGCCAAGAGCTGGCGCTGGCCGCCCGACAAGGTCCTGGCGAGTTGCCTGCGCTTCTGGCGAAGAACGGGAAAGTGGTCCATTGCCGCTTCGGCGCGCGCGCGGATGTGATCGCGGGCGACATAGCCACCCATCTCGAGGTTCTCGTAAACGGTCATGTTGCCGAAGACGTTGTGCTCCTGCGGCACGAAAGCGATACCGAATTTGGAAATGTCGGGCGGCTTCATGCCTCCGATCGACTTGTCGGCCAGCAGGATGCGCCCTTGCGAGGGACGCAACAGGCCGGCGATCGTCTTGAGAAGCGTTGACTTCCCTGCCCCGTTCGGCCCGACGATGCACACGATCTCGCGCGGCTTCACCACGAAGTCGACGCCCTTTAGGATCTGGTCGCCGACCGAATAGCCGGCCACGACGTTTTCGACAGCGAGCACGTTCATCGCCGTGCCCCCATGTAGGCGTTCTGGACCTCGGTGTTGCCGGCAACGGCGTCGAACGTTCCTTCGATCATCCGCCTGCCGTCCGCCAACACGATCACGTGCTGGCACAGACGCGCAATCAGATCCATTTGATGCTCGATGAGCACGATCGTGACGCCATCTTCGGCGATGGAGATGAGGCGATCGCCGATGTCGCGGATCAGGGAAGGGTTGACGCCGGCCATCGGTTCGTCGAGCAGCAGCATTTGCGGATCCCGCATCATCGCCCGGCCAATCTCGAGCAGCTTCTTCTGTCCGCCCGAGAGGTCCGAGGCCTTGTTGCCAAGGACATGCGACAGCTTGAGCCGCTCTGCGAGCTTGCAGGCCTTTTCGACGAGTGCCTCTTCCCGGCGAATGCTCGCGCGCGTGCGGATCAGCGCAGCCGCAAGTGACTCCCCCGGCTGGTCGGCGCCATAGAGAAGCAGGCTCTCGAGTACGGTGAGGCGCGGGAAGCCGCGGGCGATCTGGAACGTGCGGACGAGTCCGCGGCGGGAAATCTGGTCGGGCCGCAATCCGTCGATGCGTTGACCGAGAAAGCGGATCTCGCCGCCGGAGATCGGCAGGATGCCCGAAATGCAGTTGAACAGCGTCGTCTTGCCGGCGCCGTTCGGTCCGATCATCCCGGTGATACCGCCCGGGGAAATCGTCAGATCTACCCCTGAGAGGGCCTGGACGCCGCCGAATCGCCGCGTGACGCCGCTGATCTCGAGCATGTGCACCTCCGCCGGTTCAGCAAGCTCATGCCGCTGACCGGCACCACGTCTGGATTGATGCAATCAAGACAGAAGGACGAATTGCCGTCAACATAAAAACAGACAACCCTGTTTGTTTGTTGAGCAGCGGATGATAGATTTTGGTGCAAATGCGCACCCCCAGTTGCGCCTCATGCAGGACGCGCTGTATGGGATGCGAGCGGTGGTGGCACCGCGTTGTTTCCTCTCGACCGGCGGAGCTCCAAGCGGCGATACCCATGAACAGAACGAAGGTTACAAAGCGAACCCAGGCGGAGCGCTCGGTGGAGACGCGCGAGAAGCTGTGCCGCGCCGCGCTCGATGCCATGAACGAGGTGGGCTACGGGCGATTCGCAACCGAGGATGTCGCCGAACGTGCGAAGGTGTCTCGCGGCGCCCTCACCCATCAGTTCTCGTCGCGCAATCAGCTCATCATCGCAGCCTACGACTATCTGATGACTTCATGGGAGCACGGATGGGGGCAGATCGCGCGATACCCGAAGCGCCTGGAGCCGGTCGAGGTGACCGACCTTCTCTGGAACAATCTCTACCGATCGCCACATTACGTTGCATCGCTCGAGATCATGCTTGCGGCCCGTAACGACGACGAGCTTGGCAAGGGCATTCGCGCCATCATGGTCCGCTGGTCGGCGCATCGCGACCGGTTGATCGCACAACTCCTCGGCACCAGCGCGTCCGACAAGAAGACGCGGCAGTTCGTCCAGATGAACCTGTGCGTGCTCCGCGGCATCGCCTTGAACCCCAACTTCAGCTCCGAGACGTCCAGCAACGTTCAGGGCAAGCTCGTGGAGGAATGGAAGCGGATCGTTACTTCAGATTTTCATTTCACGACGAAGCCGTGAGCGTAGGGATCGCGATCGTCGATGAATATGGTGTTGATGCCGGTCATGCGGGCCCAGCCTGCGATCGAGGGAACAATCGCGTCCCGGTTGGCGACCGTGACGTTGGCCTCGACCCGCCCCTTGAACAGCGAGCCGATGATCGATTCATGCACGAACTCGTCGCCGACCTTGAGCTTGCCTTTCGCCGCGAGCTGCGCCATGCGCGCCGAGGTGCCCGTACCGCATGGCGAGCGATCGATGGCCTTCTCGCCGTAGAAGACGGCGTTGCGAGCATGCGCCTCTGGTTTCGTCGGTTTGCCCGTCCACTGAATGTGGCTGAGACCTTTGATCTCCGGGTACTCGGGATGGACGAACTCATACTTCTCGTTGAGCGCCGCGCGTAGACGCGGCGACCACCCCACCAACTCGCCTGCCGTATGGTCGGCCATGTCGCGGAAGTTCTTTTGCGGCTCGACGATCGCGTAGAAATTGCCGCCATAGGCGACGTCAACGATGATCTCGCCAAGGCCCTCCACCTCGGCGGTCAATCCCTCGGCATAAAGAAAGCCGGGAACGTTGGTGAGGCGCACCTCCTCCACGAAGCGGCCCTCCTGCCGGTAGGTGATATCGACCTTGCCGGCCGGCGCGTCGATCGACAGCTTTCCTGGTTCGCGCGGTGTGATGAGGCCATTCTCGATGCCCATCGTGATGGTTCCGATGGTGCCGTGACCGCACATCGGAAGGCAGCCGGAGGTCTCGATGAACAGCACCGCCACATCGCAATCGGGGCGCGTCGGCGGATAGAGGATGGAGCCCGACATCATGTCGTGTCCGCGCGGCTCGAACATCAGACCGGTGCGGATCCAGTCATAGTCGCGCAGGAAGTGAGCGCGCTTTTCGAGCATGTTCGCGCCCTCCAGACGCGGGCCGCCACCGGAGACGAGCCGCACCGGATTGCCGCAGGTATGCCCATCGATACAGGAGAAGGTGTGGGTGGCCATGCTCAGAATCTCCGAGGCGAGAAGGGAGAAAGGTCGATGGCGGGCATTCGTCCTGCGACCAGGTCGGCGACAAGCCTGGCGGTGCCGGCCGACTGCGTCAGGCCGAGATGACCGTGGCCGAACGCGTAGGTGACGCGCGGCGTCGCGCGGGCGCGGCCAATGACCGGGAGGCTGTCGGGCAGCGAGGGACGGAATCCCATCCACGCGACTCCGCCTTCGGCCTTCAAACCGGGAAGGAAAGCGCTTGCCTTTGTCAGCATGGCGCGGGAGCGCGCGAAGTTCGGCGGCAGTGAGAGACCGCCAAGCTCGACTGCGCCGCCAACGCGGATGCCGGTGGACAAGCGAGTGACGACGAAGCCATGCCCTCCGAACGTAATCTGCGTGCGCAGGTCGAAGGCATCGGTCGAGAGTGTGGTGTTGTAGCCGCGCTCCGTTTCGAGCGGGACGCGCTCGCCTATGGTACGGATGATTTTGTGCGAGAAAGCCCCCGCTGCGACGACCACATGATCTGCGCGGTGCGCGACGCCGGCAATCACCTCGATGCCATTCTCCAGCGGGCGCAATGCGGTTACTTCTGCACGTTGGATGACCCCGCCATCGGCGGCGAAACGTTCGGCGAGAGCTAGCGTGTAGAGCTTCGGATCGGAGATTGAATACCAACCCGGGGTGAAGGTGCCGTGGGTGAAGCGCGCGGCAATGCCGGGCTGGATTTCCGCCATCTCCGCTGCCGTCATATGGCGGAATGCAATTCCATGATCGGCGCGGGCCTGCCACCCGGGCAGCGAGGCACGGAATTCGGACTCGCTCTCATAGACTTGCAGATTGCCTTCCTTGCGTAACATGGCGAGCGTCCCGGTCCGCCGCAGGAAAGGCTCGAGTTCCGCTTTCGACAGGTCCATGAGCGATGTCTGCGCCGCTGTCGATCGGGCCACACGACCGGGCGCGCAGGCCCGCCAGAAGCGGAACATCCACGGCGCGATTCGCGCCGCATAGGCAGGCGGGACCGAGAGCGGCCCAAGCGGGTCGAGCAGCCATTTCGGCGCCTTGCGCAAAATGCCGGGCGAAGCGAGCGGCAATATGTCGGTAAAGGCAAAGGCGCCCGCGTTGCCAGCTGAAGCCCCTGCAGCCGGACCTTCCCGGTCCAGCACGACGACGCGATGCCCCCGGGCCTGCAGGGCCAGCGCGGCAGACAGGCCGATGACACCTGCTCCGATCACGATCGTGTCGGAAACTGCCGTGTCGGACATCGTCTGCTCACTCAGCTCCCGCTAGAGGGCTTACCAACCTTGACGTCAGGCCGCGTACCTTTGCGACGCGCCGAGTTCTTTCGACCATTGGGCGTACCAAGTTTCGAACAGCTTCAGCTGGGCCTCGACATAACCGCGCTGGCTGTCAGTCAGGGCATCGGTCTCGTTGAAATGAAGCTTGTACTCGGGGTTACCCTTCAGCACCATCATATGCTTGAAGTAAAGCACCAGGTCCGGACCTTCGTCGAACGAGGAAAGGACCGCCAGCGCGCTCTCCAGCTCCAGCGCACGTCGGCGCGCCTCCGTGTCGCCCTTTGCGGCTGCCTGGCTGAGCGCGACCAGATGCAACACCTCTTTCGGCAAAACGCAGCCAATGCCGGTGATGGCGCCGGTCGCGCCGCAGTTCACGTAGCCATGAAACACATTCGTGTCGACGCCGATCATCAGCGACACATCGTCATCGCGGCTGGTGATATTCTCGGCCGCGTAGCGCAAGTCGGCCGCGCCGCCGAACTCCTTGAAACCGACGAGGTTCGGATGCTCCTCACGCAGGGCGAAGAAAAGCTCGGCGCGGGTCGCGAAGCCGTAATAGGGACTGTTGTAGATCACGGCCGGGAGCTGCGGTGCCGCCGCGAGGATCGCCTTGAAATGATGGCGCTGAGCCGTCACCGATGGGCCGCGCGACAACACGCGCGGGATGACCATCAGCCCCTGCGCGCCGACCTTCTGAGCATGGGCGGCATGAGCCACGGCCTTGGCGGTGTTGACCGCGCCGGTGCCGACAATGACCGGAACGCCCGCCTTCACAAGCCGCTCGACACCCTCCATGCGCTGCTCATCGCTAATGAGCGGCCAATCACCCATCGAGCCGCAATAGACGACGGCGGACATGCCGGCAGCGATCAGCTCCTTCCCCTTTCGCACAAGGGCTTCGAAGTCGGGTTGGCGCTCTGCGGTGCAGGGGGTCATCAAAGCCGGAATGCAGCCGGAAAAGATCTTCGCGCTCATTCGAATCTCCTGGGTTTGCCATTTTCCGGATCGCCGGTCCGGTCATTCGACCTCAGCATATCATTTGTATTTTATTTGTCGACACAAAGAATGCAAGCGCGAAGAGCCGCACGCGCGAGGCGGCGGCGGGTAAGATTTGTTGAACTTTGGGAATAGCTTACAGCGCAATGCGCTGACGGCGGTCGCGCCCGATCATCTCCTGAATGTGCCGAACGATCTGGTCGGCATGGGCGGAGGCCAGTTGGTCCGCCTTCTCAACGTCGCGGGCGTCGATCGCAGCGATGATGTCCTCGTGCTCGATCACGTAGCGGCGGGGCAGATGATCGTCGAACGAGGAGTAGTAGATGCGCAGGATTCGCCGGCCTTCATCGAGAAGCCGGCCAAAAAGACTGATGTAATAGGGATTGCGCCCCGCCTCAGCGATCGCCGCGTGAAAATTGCGATTTGTGGCGATCATGGCGAGCGCATCGTGCGCCTCCACGGCACGGGTGAACTCGGCCTGACGCGTGCGAATGATTTCAAGGTCCACTTCCGTACGACACTCAGCGGCCAGCCGTGTTGTCACGCGATACATCAGCGTCAGCGCGTCGAAGAAGGTGTGGAGGTTGAGAAAGTCGATGTTCGACACGATCGTCGAGCGATTTGGCAGCGCGGTGACGAGCCCCTCACCGGCCAGCCGCACGAGTGCTTCGCGGATCGGCGTACGCGACATCGACAGTCGTTCCGCCAACTGGACCTCATCGATCGGGCTGCCGGGCGGCAGGACGAGATCCAGAATGTCGTCGCGGAGGATGTCGTAAACCAATTTGACCCCTTCACCGCGCTTACGGTCGGTTGAAGGAACGATCGTCCTGTCGATCATGCAAAACCTCTTGTCGACACGAAATATAGTGCCCCACTGGCTGGTGGAGCAACATGCAAGAAGGACAGAGCTACAAGGATAGCATTTGAGCCATTGTTCATTCTGCCGGCAAGTTGCCTTTCACGCGCAGTTCTTTCGGCTCTCGCTTGGTCAAGTCGCGCGCGGGCGTGACGAGCGAGCGGCGCGCTTGAGAGCCTCGACGAAGGTGACGACGGCCTTGGGACGTTGCACCGATGTTCGGCGCAGAATCGCGCAGATCGGAGGCAAGGTCATTTTTGGCACAATTTCAACGATCCGAGTGCCGGGAAACGCGTCGCTGTCCCGAGCGCTGCCATAGCGGGCGACGCCGATCAATGAACGATCCAGCCTTATGAGTGCGCCAAGCGTTGGAGGTGAAACCGCTTCCACGACCGGCTGGGGTGGAGTTAGCCCGTTGTTCAGAAACCCCGCCATGAAGGCCCGCCGGACGGGCGTATTGCGAGGAGGAGCGATCCATCGTTGAGAGGACAGATCATGCCAGCTTGCCCTGCCCTTGCGGGATAGCGGATTTGTTTTCGCCACGACTGCACAGATATGATCGTTGAAGACGACCTCCGATTGAAGCTGTTCGATTGGATCGTTCGTCAACGTTTCGGACGGCAGAGCACCCAACACGCAATCGAGTTCGGCATCGAGAAGAAGTTTGAGGAGGTCGCGCGCACGCCCCTCTCGGATCTCGACACACGTGCCCGGAATAAGCCGCATCAGTTCCACCGTCGCTTTCGGCACGACATCGGTAATCGACGGTGCTCCTACACGTACGACAGTGGTCGCGCCGCCTCGCATCGCGTTCAATTCGTTCGCGGCATGCTCGGTTTCAGCCATCATCACGCGTGCGTGGCGAATCGCGGAGCGGCCGAAGATATTGGGCTCGACGCCATGCCGCCCTCGATCGAACAACGGAGCCCCGAACGTCCGTTCAACCTCGGCCAACATCTTGCTGGCGGCGGGCTGCGTGAGGTTGAGCGACGCCGCAGCCGCGCGTAACGAACCCAGATCGCCAAGCAGAACGAGCAACTGGAAATGCCGCATTCGCAGCCGCCTGAGCAGCAAGTCCGAAGCTGTGAGCATTCTGGGGCGCCCTGATATAACAGAAAGTAATCACCTACTGAATATAATCAAATTTACAGGCATGTTCCAGTAGTTCACCCTGTTCGTCAGCCGGGCTTTCGGTGGTCACGACGCATGGCGCCGGCCAAACAAGCAAGCAGGGAGCGAACAAGTGGAACGTCGACAGTTTCTCGCCACTATGGCAGCGGCGCTGGTTTCGACCCGAGTCCGCGCGGCTTCGCGTTCTGAAACTGCGTCCGAGGCCGCCGCGCCGGCCAACCTCAGAGTCGCCGCACGTAATGCGTGGCTTTGGGGCCTTCCCCTCATCGAGATGGCTGAACAGCGCGCAGCGCGTAGCGCCGATGGTGTCAAGGTCAACACCTTCCAGCATCAGCGTGCGCTGATCACCGCGAAGGGACAGTTCGTCACCACCCCCAACAATGACACCTTGTATTCCCAAGCATGGTTGAATCTGGAAAACGGGCCGATCACGATCAGCGTGCCAGCCTCCGGCAGCAGGTACTATTGCGTGCCGTTGTTGGACATGTATTCGAACAATTTCGCAATTGTCGGCACCCGCACGAGCGGATCCAGCGCGAGGACATTCACTATCGTGGGTCCTAACCATACAAGCAGCATGGCCATCCGCTCCCCGACCAACTGGGTGTGGGTCCTCGGGCGAACCCTTGTCGACGGCGAAAGCGACTTGCCAAAGGCACATGCTTTTCAGGACGGATGGACGATCAAGGGGCCCGAAGCGGCCGCGCCGAAGAGCCATGCGAAACGCTCGGCGCCATGGGACCAGTATTTTGCATCCGTGCAAGAACTCATGAATGAGAGCCCGCCTCCGGTGACGGATGCACGCATGCTCGACAGCATGGCGCCGTTGATCGAGTTCGGGCGAACATTCGATCCCGCGCGATTCTCTCCCGAACAGATCCCCGAGATCAAGGCCGGCATCGCCGAGGCGGTAAGTGTCATGGCGCAGGCGCGGCGGAATGCCCTGATGAGAAACGGCTGGACCTTCCCTCGCTTTAGTCTCGGTGATTTCGGCGAGGATTACGATTATCGCGCTCTGGTCGCCCTCGCCGGTCTCGGCGCATTGCCTCGGGTCGAAGCGATGTATCTGCGCTCCGGAGGTCCCGATGGGCGGGGATTCGACAGCTCGCAGTCGTGGAAACTGACATTCTCGGCAGATCAACTTCCGCCCGCCGATTCATTCTGGTCTCTCTCGATGTACCGCGTGACGGCGGACGGCCAGCTATTCTTCGCCGAGAATGCGATCAATCGGTACACGATCGGTGACCGGACTCCCGACTTGAAGCGCGGTGCCGGTGGTTCGCTCGAAGTATGGATGTCGCGGACGGAGCCGACGTCAAATCCGAACGCAAATTGGCTGCCGACGCCGGCCGACGGCAAGTTCGTCCTGATCTTGCGGGCATACCTGCCGAAGCCATCCTTAATTGAAGGGAACTATCAGGTTCCTGCCGTTCAATCAGCCTAAGGCAGCTGCTCCCCGGCATCTCGATGCAAACCAAAGACGGAGAAGGACATGAACCGACTTCGGAACACGGTGACGACGTTGGCGGGATCAGGTCTGCTAATGATCGCCCCGTTTCTTGCTCAGTCGCTGAAAGCGCAGCCCGCCACACCATTTTCGACCGGCTCGACGATCAAACAGGCATTCACATACGCCTTTCCAATTGCTGAAATGATGCGGTTGCGCTGGAGCTACCTCGAAGATCCCGCCAATCCCGCGCGCGCGCCGGCGAATCAATTCGTGCACGGTCGTGACCTCGTGGACCACCGGCGGCGAGTGGTCACGACCCCAAACAACGACACACTCTATTCGAGAGCTTTTCTCGATCTGTCGGCGGGGCCCGTTCGAATCCATGTGCCAGCCACGAACGGACGTTACTACTCCATCGCGTTCTACGACATTTTCTCGAACCACTTTGCGACGATCGGTCGCCGGCTGACGGGTACGCGCGAGGGTGACTTCATCGTCGTCGGCCCCGACTGGCAGGGCGAGTTGCCGGAGAACGCGAGGCTCGTTCGTTCACCGACCGTCGATGTCCTCGTCCTCACGCGCATCGTGGTCGACGGACCCGCGGACTTGCCCGCTGTCCGCGCGCTGCAGGACGGAACCCGGATCGAGTCGCTGAGCAAGCAGGAATCCCAGAGACCGAAGGGGATTGCTCCCGTAACGAACAGTGCGGCGGCGTTCGTGGCAATCGTCAATCAGGCGTTGGCCCTGAATGAGGTGCCATCTTACGAGAAACTGCTACTGGAGCGGTTTGCGACAATCGGCATCTGTGGCAAGGCATGCTCGTGGGACGCGTTGCCCGCTGATGTCCGAGCAGAGTGGGACCGGCACTTCCCGGCGATGCTTGCGTCGCTCAAGAAATCCCTGGCGGGAGACGCAACGCCGGTCAACGGCTGGTACTACAATCCGCCGCAGATCGGAAACTTTGGAACGGATTATAACTATCGGGCAGTCATCGCCCTCAACGCACTCTTGGCCCTTGAGCCCGCCGAGGCTGTCTACCCGAGCGCCGAAACGGATACGCGCGGCGACGCGTTCACCGGCGAGCGAAAATACCGCCTTCACATCCCCGCGACCGGCATTCCTGTCGAAGCGTTCTGGTCGCTGTCGATGTATGAACTGATGGAGGATGGCCGGTTGTTCTTCACCGCCAATCCCATCAATCGCTACGCGATTGGCGATCGCACCAGCGGACTGAAGAAGAACGCCGACAGCGGCATCGACATTCTGATCCAACATGAAGCGCCCGGCGGCGACATGGACGCGAACTGGCTTCCGGCGCCGAAAGGCCAGTTCAAGATGGTCTTCCGGGCCTATCAGCCGAAGTCTGATATCCTCGACTACCGGTTTCGGATCTCAGGCGTGGAAAGGATCCAGTAAGGGAACTTCACTCAAACAGTGGGGCCCGTCCAAAGCGGGTGTCATTGCATCGGCGCCGACTTGAACGGATACCGCTGGGTGAACGTTATCGCGGAGAAGCGTAGGCTCGCCTGTCTCCCCTGCCCTCGGAAACTTCGGCCGCTCCCAATAAAAAATGGGGGGCGTCTCTCGCTCCAACCGAGTCAGCGGATCTCATTCACATAGTGGTGATGCGCGGTCGTCGCGCGGTGCTCGCTGAGGAGCGCCAATGCTCCGGTCTGATCGTATGCCTCTTCGCAAATGACCAAGACGGCGCTCGGCGATCGCAGGCCGAGCAGACGCCGATCTTCCGCGTCCGCAACCTCGGCCAGCAATTTTTCGCGGACCGCTGCAATGCGGATGCCATAAGCATCGAGCAGATGAAGATAGAGAAGCGCCGGCACGCGGGCCGGCGCACGAGGGAAATCGGGCACGCGGCGCGCAACGACACTGATGCGCGAATGCATGACCGGTGCGCGGCTTACCCGCCGGATGCGATGGAGGCAGAGCAGTGGCTCACCCACCGGCTCGGAAAAGAGCGCCGCCTCCTTCCTGTCGGCCGGCCGGACCGTCACCGACAAGACCTCGGGCACGGAACGCTGCAGGCTGCCGTCTTCACCATGCAGGCGGAAGTATTGGAAGAAGAAGCGCAGGCTGTGCTGCGGCGCACGGCCGGTCACGACGGTGCCGGTCTTGCGACGGCGCACCAGCATGCCGTCGGCCGTCAGATCCGCCAAGGCGCGGCGCATGGTACCGACCGCAACTCCGTATCGTGCCGCCAGCGCAACCTCGCCCGGCAGGACCGTGCCGGGGGACAGTTCCCCGACCAGGATCGCCTCGGCGATCTGTCGCTTGACGTGCTCGTACAGCGGAACCGGCAGGCTCGAGGGGCCGCTCGTCGCTGCCTTTGCCTGTTTGCCGGTCACATGTGCCTCATTCTTTGGAATTGACAGCAGTCGGCGTCCATCGTCTATTTCTTTATAGAATATAGAAATCAACCACCGCAAATGATTTCGCCCCCATCAAGCCCCAGGCTGGCCGGACCGACACTGGCCGACAGCTTTGCCGAGATCGAACGGATTGCCGAAAGCGCGGTCGACGATCTCGCGCGAATGGTGGCGATCGACACCAGCTTCCCGCCCGGCGCGGGATACGATGCGTTTGCCGGACTGATGGAGAGCGCCGTCGCGACGCTCGGCTTGCAATGTCGGCGCGTCGATGTGCCCGAGCAGCTATGGCGCGTCGCCGGCGGCCCGGCGCATGGCGCGCGCACCAATCTCATCGCACGCCGACGCTCGGGCAAGCCGACACTGGGGTTATATTTCCACGTCGATACCGTGCCCGCTGCACCGGGCTGGGCAACCGATCCCCTGCGGCTGACGCGCGATGGCGACCGCCTGATCGGCCTTGGCGCCGCCGATATGAAGGGGACCATCGCCGCCGTGCTGCTGGCGCTGCGCGCCGCCGACAGAACCGGCCTGGCGCTCGGCTACGATCCGATGCTGCTGCTCTGCACCGACGAGGAAGGCGGGCTCTATCCCGGCATACGCTATCTCGCCGAACAGGGCTTGCTGGAAGGTCACATCCTCAACTTCAACGGTGCAGCGGCGCCACGAATCTGGGCCGGCTGCTTCGGTCTCTTCACGCTTCTGCTGCGGGTGCACGGCAGGACGCTTCATGCGAGCGAAGCCCCAAGCGCAGGCGGCGGCGCCAATGCGATCGAGGCCGCACTGCCGATCCTCAATACGCTCGCCGCCTTGAAGCCGAAGATCGCAGAGCGCGTATCCGCCCTGCCCGCGCCGCCAGGAGCGACGCGTCCGCTTGCGGCACAGCTCGATATTTCCGCCGCTCACGGCGGCCAATGCGGCGGCCAGATTCCCTCTCGGTTCGAGATCCTCATCTGCCGCCGCTACGCGCCGGAGGAGGACTTCCTCGCCGCGCGCCGCGAAATCGAGGATGCGATCCGCACGGCCACGCCTCACGCCGAGATCGAGATCATCCTCAACGGTCACCTGATGCCGACGTCCGATCCGACCGGTCCACACTGGCCGCGTTGGCAGGAGGCATTGTCGGCCGGGTTCGGCTACGCACCCGACGAATTCGCCAAATGGGGCGCCACGAGCTGTTCCGATTTCGGCTGGGTGCAAGCCACCGGCATGCAGGAGATCCTTTTGACGGGCCTTGGTCGGCCGGACAGCCGAATTCACGCGCCCGGCGAATTCACGACGCTCACCGACATCGTCGCGCTCGCGAAGTCGGTCCTGGCCTATCTGTCAGCCGAATTCCGTCCCGATCTTTCGCCCGAAGCAGCCGTCATCGGCTAACTCAAGGAGCACACTCTTATGCTGACCGTCACCCGCCGCCTCTTTCTTGCCGGGACTGCAATCAGCCTCGTCACCCTCCCCAGGATCGCCATCGCCGATGCCCCCAAGCGCGGCGGCGTGCTGCGGATGTCGCTCGACCAGGCGGCGGCGGTGATTCATCCGATGCTGGCGCGGGTCAATCCGGAGTATCTCGTCACCGAATTGCTCTACTCCAACCTGACCCGGCTGAAGCCGGACATGACCGTCGAGCCAGACCTTGCGATCTCCTGGGAACCGAATGAGACACGGACGGAGTGGACCTTCAAGCTGCGCCCGGGAGTTACGTTCCACGACGGTTCGCCGCTGACCTCCGAGGATGTCGTCGCTACCATCAATGCCATCCTCGATCCGAAAACTGCCTCGCCCGGCCGGACCAATGTCGGTCCGATCAAGGAGGTCGCGGCGATAGATCCCTTGACCGTCAAGTTCACGCTCTCCGGCGCCTACGCCGACCTGCCGGTGGCCCTCACCTATCTCAACGCGCGTATCGTGCCTGCGAAGGTCATCGCGACCGACATCGCCAGCCTTTCGACGACAGCGAACGGCACCGGCCCCTTCAAGCTCGTGTCCTATGAGCCCGATCGGAAGATCGTCGTCGAACGAAATGCCGCCTATTACGACCCGACGCGCCCCTATCTCGACCGCGTGGAATTGCTCATCTATCCGGACCGTACCGCCGAAGCCTCGGCGATGATTTCCGGCGAGATCGACCTGCTTCTGACGACGACGCCCGGCGAGTATGAGCGACTTGTCAAGGCCAGCGGCGTCAAAGCACTGCGAACGCCCTCCGGCCAGTTCCTCAATATCAACCTCGGCTGCGACCAGAAGCCATTCAACGACGTCCGGGTCCGCCAGGCCCTGGCACTGGCGGTCGACCGCGAGGCAACCGTCGGCTTCGTCGCCGGCGGCTACGGGACGCCCGGCAACGACACGCCATTGAGCTCCGCCTACCACTTCTACAAGAATATTCCGCAGAAGAAGCCCGACATCGCCAAGGCGAAGCAGCTTTTGGCCGACGCGGGCTATCCCAACGGTATCGATCTGACGCTGATCGCTTCCGACAGGCCGGCCACCCGTACTCAGCTCGGCGTCGCGGTTCGCGAGATGGCCGCCGCAGCCGGCTTCCGGATCAACGTGCAGACGATGCCGCACGCGACCTATCTCGACCAAGTCTGGAAGAAGGGCAATTTCTACGTCGGCTTCTACAACATGCAGCCGACCGCAGATGCGATCTTCAACCTGCTCTACACGTCGAACGCGACCTGGAACGAAACTCGCTGGAACAACAGCGAGTTCGACACCGTCATCAATGCGGCCCGGGTCGAGACCGACGAAGCGAAGCGCACCGCGCTCTACGCGAAGGCGCAGGAGATGATGAACACGGAAGTCCCGACGGTCATCTCGGCGTTCTTCGATCTGCTTGCGGCACAGCGTTCCTATGTCGAAGGTTACACGCTGCATCCGCGCGGTTCGGTGTTCCGTCTCGATATGGTCTCGCTCGGCGCCGGTGCGCCGAAGCGCGCCTGACGCCGGAGACATCAGGTGTCGCTCACCTGGCTTGCGCGCCGGCTGATGCTGATGGTCTACACCGTCATCGTGGTCTCGATGCTGGTGTTCGCCATCACGCAGATCCTGCCGGCCGACGCGGCCCAGTCGCTGCTTGGCGAGAATGCGACGCCCGAAATGCTGGCCGCGCTCAGGGCAAAGCTCGGGCTCGGCGATCCGGCCTGGCGACAATATCTGCGCTGGGCCGGTCACGTCTTCGCCGGCGATTTCGGCGTCTCGATGCGGACGAGCCAGCCGGTCGGCCCGGACATGCTGGCGGCGCTGTCGCGTTCGCTGCTGCTCGCGGTGTCCTCGATCCTCGTCACGCTGGTCGTCGCCGTGCCGCTCGGTGTGGTGGCGGCACTGCGGCAAGGCAGGCTTGCCGACACGGGCGTCAGTCTCATCGCCTATCTCGGCGTCTCGCTGCCCGAATTCGTCACCGCGACGCTGCTTGCGCTCTTGCTGGCCGACACGCTGCATTGGCTGCCGGCGACCGGCTACGTCTCACCGCTGGAAGACTTCGGCAGCGGCATTCACCATCTGGCGCTGCCGGTCCTGACCATCTCGGTGATCCTCATCGCCCACGTGATGCGCATGATGCGCTCCGAGACGCTCGACGTGCTGAAATCGGACTATATCCGCGCCGCGCGGTTGAAGGGGTTGCCGGAACGCACCGTGCTGTTTCGCCACGCTCTGCGCAATGCACTCTTGCCGGTCGTCACGATCATCGCGCTGGACGTCGGCTATCTGCTCGGCGGCATCATCGTGATCGAAGAGATCTTCGCCATTCCCGGCATCGGACGGGCGCTGATGGTCGCCATTACCACGCGCGACCTGCCGTCGATCCAGGCGGGCGCACTGATCATGGCCGCCACCTATGCCGTCACCAACACGCTCGCCGACATGGCCTACGCCCTTCTCGACCGGCGGATCCGCTATGACTGAGCTATTCATCCGCCTGATCCGAAGGCCACAGGGGTTTGTAGGCGTCGCGCTCGTGGCGCTTGTCGCCGTCGCATGCCTGTTCGGGCCGGCGCTGGCGCCGTATGCTCCGGAGAAGATCGATTTTCTCGGCCGGTTTCGCGCACCCGGCTGGCAGAACTGGCTCGGCGCGGACCAATTCGGCCGCGACATCTTGAGTCGCCTCATGGTCGGCGCACGTTCGACCGTGCCGATGGCTCTCATCGCAACCTTCGTCGGCAGCGCAGCCGGCGCGATCATCGGCGTCGGCTCGGCATATCTGGGCGGCCGAACCGACGAGGCCATCATGCGCACCAACGACGCCGTGATGGCGATCCCGGGCCTCCTGATGGCCCTGTTGCTGGTCTCGACACTCGGCAACGGCGCCGGCAACGCCGTCGTCGCCATCGCGGTGGCCTTCGCGCCCGGCATGGCGCGCGTGGCGCGCTCGGTCGCGCTCAACGTGCGCAATCAGGACTACGTCAAGGCGGCCATCGCGCGTGGCGAGGGAGCGGGATGGATCATCTTCCGCGAGATGCTGCCCAATGTGATGGCGCCGATCGTGATCGAATCCACGATCCGCGTGTCGTTCGCCGTCATGCTGTTCGCAACGCTCAGCTTCCTCGGCGTCGGCGCCCAGCCACCTGCATCCGAATGGGGGCTCATGGTGGCGGATGCCCGGCAATACATGTATCAGGCGCCGTGGGGTCTGATCGCGCCCTCGGTCGCGATCGCGCTCACCGCGATTGCCTTCAACCTCCTAGGCGACGGCCTTCGCGACGTGCTCAATCCGAAGGATGAGCGGTGACCCCAGCACTTGCGATCCAGAACTATACGCTCGACTACGTGACCGCCGCAGGACCGGTGCGCGTGCTGCACGAAATTTCGCTGGAGATCAGGCCGGGCGAGGTGCTGGGCCTCGTCGGGGAATCCGGCTCCGGCAAGAGCTCGCTTGCCTGGGCGCTGATGCGCCACCTGCCGGACAATGCCCGCGAGGTTGCGGGATCGCTGCGTCTCGGCGACGTCGACCTCCGGCGCCTGAGCCCGCGGGAACTGACCAAGATCCGGGGACGCCGGATCGGCATGGTGTTTCAGGATCCGTCGACCTCGCTCAACCCGACGCTGACCATCGGCCGGCAGGTCACGGAGACGCTGACCCAGCACCGCGGCCTCAAGCAGAGCGAAGCGGACGCGCTTGCCATCGATCTGCTCGGTCATGTCGACCTGCGCGATCCAGCCGCGATCATGCGGCGCTATCCGCACGAGATTTCCGGCGGCGAGAAGCAGCGTGTGATCATTGCCACGGCCTTCGGTTGCCGGCCCGACGTCATCCTGTTCGACGAGCCGACCACGGCGCTCGACGTCATCACCGGCGCACGCATCCTCGAGCTGTTCGCCCGGCTGCGCGAGGAGACCGGCGTTGCTGCGCTCTATATTTCCCACGATCTTGCGCTGGTGACGCGGGTCGCCGACCGGGTCGCGGTCCTCAAACGCGGCCGCCTGGTCGAGCAGGCTCCGGCTGCGGATATTTTCCGCGCGCCACGCCATGCCGATACGCAGGCCCTCGTGCAAGCCGTGCCGAGGCCGGAACGACGGCTCGTTCACGACAAGTCCAGTGAGGAGGTTCTCCTCTCAGCCTCGGACATCGAGGTCCATTACGGCCGCGCCAGCCTTTTCGGCCATGCACCGCCGCCGGCAACGAAGAGTGTCGGGCTGGACGTGCGGGCCGGAGAAATCCTCGGCCTCGTCGGCGAGTCCGGGTCAGGCAAATCCTCGATGGCGCGGGCACTCACCGGCCTTGCGCGCTTTTCGGGTAGGGTCTGCTTCGACAAGCACGTGATAACGAGCGCGCGTGACATGAACGCAGCCTATCGCCGCGACGTGCAGATCATCTTCCAGCATCCGGACTCCTCGCTCAATCCGCGCCACAAGGTCGGCGAAATTCTGTCGCGCCCGCTGAAGCTCTATGGCGGCACTGCGGACGAGATCCCCCGCCTTCTCGAGCAGGTTCGCCTGCCGGCGTCCTACGCCGGTCGCTGGCCCCACCAGCTCTCCGGCGGCGAGAAGCAGCGCGTCGCCATTGCGCGGGCCTTTGCCGCGCGGCCAAAGCTCGTGATCTGCGACGAAATCACGGCACCATTGGATGTTTCCGTGCAGGCACAGATCATCGAATTGCTGCTGGCGCTGCGCGCCGAGACCGGGACCGCCTTTCTCTTCATCACCCACGATCTCAACCTCATCCGTCAAATCGCTCACCGCATCGCCGTGATGCGCCGAGGCGAGGTGGTCGACCTTTTGCCGGTTGAAGATTTCGACGCAGACCACGTTCATCCCTACACCCGCGAACTGATGGCCGCCTCCCCCGTGCCGGTCGGCTGACGACAAGGATTTCCTGCCATGGATCACAACGCACTTCTCGCCCGGATCGATGTGCCCGCCGCCCTCGATCTGCTGTCACGCATGGTGCAGCACAAGAGCTATTCCAAGTCGGATGGCGAGAAGCAGCTTGCAGCCTACATGGCCGGCCGCATGCGCGAGATCGGCCTTACGACCGAGCTCGCCCCCTTCGGCAATGAGGGCCGCGTCAATGCCGTCGGCCGCTGGAAAGGCACCGGCGGCAGCAAGAGCCTGATGTTCAACGGCCATCTCGACACCAACCCGGTGACCGAGGGCTGGACCATCGATCCCTGGGCAGGCAAGGTCGACGACGCCTTCATCTACGGCATCGGCGTTTCCAACATGAAGGCAGGCGATGCCGCCTATTTCTGCGCGGTGAAGACGCTGATCGACGCCGGCGTCAAACTCAGGGGCGACGTCATCCTCACCTACGTCGTTGGCGAGCTGCAAGGCGGAGTCGGCACCTACTCGCTGGTCGAGCAGGGACTTCGTGCGGACTACTTTATCAATTCGGAGCCGACCGACCTGAAGGCCATGACCATGCACGCGGCGGCCTTCATGTTCATCATTGAGCTCACCGGCAATACCCGTCATCTGTCCAAGCGTGAGGAGGCGGTCGATGCGATCACGGCGGCGTGCGATCTCATTCCGCGCCTCAACGCGATGAAGTTCTCGGGCGCCCTTTCGCCGGAACATGAAGGGATCAATCGCGTCCATGTCGGCGTCGTCCACGGCGCGCTCGGGCGCGAGCTGCACGAATGGCGCGCGCCGCAGGTTGCGGATTTCGTGCGGATCAAGGGCTCGGGCCGCTACGCGCCGGGCCAGACCGAGGCCGGTGCGCTAGCCGACATGCGCCGCGAGCTCGACGCGCTCGAAACACGGTTTCCCGGCCTTAAGGCCGAGATCATGTCGGAGGACCGCTCCGGCGTGCCAACCATGCCGCCGTTCGAAGTGGCGCGCACGAGCCCAATCGTCGAGGCCGTCAATCGCGCTTATCGCACGGTGCGTGGACAGGACCAGCCGACGGGAGCCGTTGCCCCAAGCTGCTTCTACGGCACCGACGCCGGTCATCTGCACTATTTCGGCAAGATGGAAGGCATCGTTTGCGGCCCTGGCGGGCGCTACAACACCATGCCCGACGAACGGGTCGACATCGTCGATTTCGTCGACATGATCCGCATCTACATGCTCGCCATGCTGGAGATTTGCGGATAGTGGGCGCTCGAAAGCGCGCATCCGGTCCCACGAAGGGTGAATGACGATGTTGTTTCCGATCGACGAATACGAGACGCGCGTCAAGCGCGTGCGCGAGCAGATGGCCACTCGCGAGCTCGATGTCCTCATCATCGACCAGAGCGAGTTCCTCGCCTACCTCACCGGCTTCTTGATTTCGGAGAACATGTACCGGGCCTGCCTCCTGCCACGCGACGGCGAGCCAATCATGATCCTTCGCGCCGTCGACCTCGGCCCGTTCACCGAGAACTCGTGGCTGTCACGCTCCGTTGCCTTTGCCGATTGGGAAGACCCGGTCCAGGTACTCGCCGACACCATCCGGAGTCTCGGCTGCGGGAAGGGCCGTGTCGGACTCGACGAAGACTCCTATTGCATGCCGCTTTCCCGCTTCAAGCGTCTAGCGGCACAACTGCCGGACGCGCGCTTTGTCGACTTCTCAGGCGTGATGGCTGAGCTCCGCGCCAGGAAGAGCGCAAGGGAAATCGCGGTGCTCCGGCGCGCCGCAGGGATCGGCGACCTCGGCATCGATGCGGCTCTGAGAGCATCCGGCGAAGGCCGATCGGCCCGCGACGCTGCGGCAGCCGTCTATCAGGTCTTCATGCAGGAAGGCGCGGACGCCGCACGCGCGGGGATCATCACCGCCGGTGTCGGCAACGCCTTTTTGCACGGGGGGCTGACCAAGCAGCCGCTCGCCAAGGGCGACATCCTGCATATGGAGCTGTTGCCCTATATCGACGGCTACGGCGCCCGCCTGATGCGGTCGGCCGTGATCGGCGAGATCGACCCGCGTCGATCGCAACTCGCCCGGCGCCTGATCGAAATCCAGGACCGGCAACTCGAGGCGATGATGCCGGGCGCGAGCGCCGCCGATGTCGACGCACTGGCCAGAGATGCCATGCTCGCCGACGGCCTGCGGCCGGACTATCCCAACATCACCGGCTATTCGCTCGGCTGCTATCCGGCCCACACACCGCGCACCAGCGACTTCTCACGCATCTTCCTTCCCACCGTGGACTGGACGCTGGAGGAAGGCATGGTGTTCCACATGTACGTTTCCGCCGACGGTCTTGCGCTGAGCGAAACCGTGCTGGTAACGGCAACCGGTCATGAATGCCTGACGCGCGCACCGCGGCAGATTTTTCAGGTTTGAGTTGCGGGCCCGTCGCATCGCAACAGCCGCGAATTGAGCCGTCGGCGCGGCAAATCCGTTCGGCCGAAAGTGCCCGATTTCAAAATGGTGGGCGCACCAGGGCTCGAACCTGGGACCCGCTGATTAAGAGTTCAAGACGATCTGTTCGCTGCTGTTTCTAAACGCGCGCTACGCTACTACGATCCTTCGAGAAGCCCTTTGTTTATCGAGCTTTCTCGCATAGCGTCGCAGTCCTTCGCACCCAGACCTCCAAACATCTCGATTTGCCAACACCGTTTGAAAACCGGTTTAGTGCCTCAGGACATCCATCATGGCTGACGTTCGCATTCTGCTGACTGACAAGACGATCGCCCAATTGCCTACTCCAAAAGATGGCTGGTATTTGGCACGCGACACAGAACTGAAGGGCTTCTTCGTCGTCATCGGAAAACGAAAACGGACCTTCACAGTTCAAGGTGATCTCCGACGAGACGGAAAACGCGTCTCATCTATCAGGGTGTCTATCGGGGATACTTCCGATA
The DNA here is from genome assembly GCF_030160715.1 of Bradyrhizobium iriomotense. Classification (GTDB taxonomy): domain Bacteria; phylum Pseudomonadota; class Alphaproteobacteria; order Rhizobiales; family Xanthobacteraceae; genus Bradyrhizobium; species Bradyrhizobium iriomotense. The sequence continues at coordinate 10,660 of NZ_BSOW01000026.1, read as the reverse complement.
TGTCGAGCCGGACTGCGCGCGCCACGGCGAAGGAATACCTGGCGCAGATCAGCCAAGGGAAGCACCCAAAACCGGCGAAGGAGGATCAGCCAGCCGACACCGTTGGAAAGGTCCCGAATAAGCCGCTCGCAGCGGAGATCACGCTTTGCGAAGCTTGGCAACGATATCTGGAAGCCCACCTCATTCGAAAAGGCCGGAGTGAAAAGACGATAAGCGGCTATCGCGATCACGTCGAACGGATCTTGATGGAATGGCTGGATGTCCCATTGCGCGAACTGGGACTGGATCCCGCGCGAGTGGCAAAGAAACACGACGAGACCACCAAGACGAATGGTCCATACATGGCGAACGGGAGCATGCGAACGCTGCGCGCGATCTACAATCATGCCCGTAAGACCAATAGGTCACTGCCGCCCGACAACCCCGCAGACGCTATCGACTGGAACCAGGAAGAGCGCCGCGACACCGGAATGGGCGCCAGCGATCTTAAAGGATGGTTCACAGAACTGGCCGCCCTCGACAATCCAGTCCGGCGAGAATTCCACTTGTTCACGCTGCTTTCTGGATCAAGGCCGACTGCGTTGCAGGAGGTCAAGCCGACCCACATCGATTTTCGGCGGCGAACACTGCACATCGCCAAACCCAAAGGCGGCAGGAAACGTGCTTTCGATATTCCGCTGTCGCGGGAGATGATCATGTGTCTCATTCGGGCAATTCGCTTTGGCGCGAAGATGTATCCGGCTCAGGCGCGGGAATGGGTATTCCCCGCCGACAGCGAGTCGGGCCACGTGGCGGAAACAAAGGAAGATCGAGATACGCTCTCCAAGTGGGGTAATGACCTTCGTCAAACGTTCCGAACCATCGCGACATCAGCCGCTGTCTCTGAGGTTGATGCAAAGCTCCTGATGAACCACGCCATCCCGGGTGTGAACGCCGGGTATATCACCCGGCACAAGCTCCTTGAGGACCATCTAAGAAGCCAGCAGCAAGCTATCAGCAGCGCGGTGTTCGCCGCTTTAGGGCCCTCGCTTACCGATATGCAAGTCTTGCAAGATTGGCTGGGGCGCGGAGCCAGCCGACGAGCGACCAAGAATTGTGAAATGTGGCCGGTCAATCTCGATGCGGAACAAAGGATTCGGCGGGCCGCCTAGCCTGCTCGGGGACTCTCACTCACGGCCACATTTGAGATTTCGACATCAGGCGTACGCCAGTAAACCGCATCGTCTCTAGTGCATCCTCCCTATTTTGGTCACCTTTTGATCGCGACGTAAGTAGTCAAGATTGCGCGCAGCTAAGGTGTCAGTGATTTCAACAGCGAAGCGGATTGCAGAATGCGATTGAAAAGCGCTGCATTATTTGCCGTTGGTTCGTTGTTTGTCAGTTTTTGGCTGCATGGCGGCGCTCGATGTCAAACCTCGCTGGCCCCGCCGCCTTCGGTGACCGACCAAGGTTCGCCACCGGCGGCTACGTGTCACTGGGGCGGTCTCAATCTGGGGTGCAGGGCGACAGCCAAAGGTTCGTCGCCTCCGCCGACAATGGCGCCAGAAGTCCCGATGTATCCGCCGCCCGTCATCCTTGCCTCGCCGCCACCGGCGACCGCCAAAGGTCCGTCGCCACCGGCCACCAAAAACGTTTCTCCACCAACGGCGACCGACGACGTTCCAGCGCGAACATCGACCGCCAAAGGCTCCGCACGATCCGCAGCCGCCAAGAACTCGCCACCGCCTGCCAATGACAAAGACGCGCCGGCACCGGCCACCGACAATATTTTGCCCAGGCCGCGCATCGGCAAGCTGTCTCCGTCACAGGAGACCGGTCCCGATGGCTTTACCGTAGGTATCGACGATGGCGAGGAGACAGGCGAGCCGCTGCCCATTAGGCCTCGCCCAAAACAGTCCAAGGTCAGGCAAAAGCCCGACGTTGCCGAGAGGCCATCGGCGATAAAGTCGCTGAGCGATCAAGCAGAAATTGAGAAACTGAAGCCCAATCTCACGATCTGCCGAGGCTGCTAAAGGGTAAGGTGCTGCCGCAGAGCAGGCCATCTGGGCGCGCCGCCGCCATTATCGATGACGGACGCCCAGTCCGTTGTCGCGCCACCGCCTCAAGCACAACGGAAGGTGACCTCCGGCAGGCGGAGGCCCCGAGCATCAACGCCACCGCGTCTCAGAACTGGCCCTGCACTAATACTGTTAACGATTACTGAGGATTTTCTCCTCGACCGCGCTCTCCCCTATATCCCGGTCGGCTGGCTTGTCTTCATCCGTCTTTTTGCAAAGTCTTGCATCAGGCGATGCGACCACAGGTATTGCGCGCTGCAAACCCTCTCATCCACTTGTGCGAAGTGCCGCCACAGATGTAAGGCCAGCTCGGCCGCTTCGAGAGCCGTGGCGATGTCGGCCTCAGTGTGCGCTGCGCATAGGAACATGTTGTGTTTTTGGGATGGAAGTAGACGCGCTGTCTAAGCATCGCGCTGCAGAAGGCCGAACCTTTCCAGCATGCACCCTATGAACCACTGATTTGCCTGACGGCGCAGGTAGAATTTCTGTTTTTCGGAAAGCACTAGAAATTGGACGCCTACGAGAGCGTAACTGCCCAGATAATCAGGCTGGTCCGGGCACATCCTCAGTGACCTCTCGATCGGATTGCAGGCGCGCTGGGCTGATGCTCCCAACCTGGAGATCGACCTGTAGATCAACCGCTGTCGGGCGCGCTGGGATACCGGACGTCGTGGGCGCTGTCAGGGGGAAGCCGGACCTGCCCTGGGCGAGCGTCGGATCCCAATGCACACCTCAGAAGCATCGCTTCGATCCACCTACCGGGAGCTGGGGGCCTCAATCGATGAAGCGACGCACGTCGCAAAAACGAAGAGTGCCCGCGCAGCAGATGAGATTGGTTTGGTGGCAGCGCACCCAAACATAGGACCCGCAGACTGAGCGAACGAGAATGTCATTCGGCTCTTGCGCCTCGGCCCCCGCCGAACATGAGACTTACTAGCTATTGGGGTTACCCCTTCGGAGCCGATCAGTGTCCTCCCGCCGCGGACACCTTCTGGACTGGTTTGGCCGCAAGATTCGCTTCTGGGCTTGGCGGCCAGTAAACTATCCCCGGCGGGGGTGGACCGCCGCCGAGCGGAATCTATCAATGTCGGACTTGTAGGATTCTCCATCCGTTGTAATGTTGGACCATGCGGCACTCGCATGGCTGCTGCCCAAAACGGGCCGGCATCACCACAAGCAGGGGCGAACCAACGCGCCGGTTTTTGGGATCGAGACCGACATGGCCGGTGGCGGATCGTTTGACACGTTCCCCAAATTGCTGCTGCGAAATGCTGCGCAGTTTAGCACGCGTCCGGCGTTTCGGCTTAAGGAATTGGGGATCTGGCAGAGCTGGACCTGGGCTCAAGTTGCCGAGATCGTGCGTGCCTACGCCGCGGGCTTGCATCGCCTTGGCTTGCAGCCGGGCGACACGATCGCTGTAGTTGGCTCCAATCGGCCAAAGCTCTACTGGACCATGATGGCGGCGCAGACGCTGCGCGCAATTCCCGTTCCGGTTTACTCGGATGCGGTGGCCGACGAGCTTGCTTTTGTTCTCGCTCATGCCGAGGCGAAGCTGGTCGCAGCGCAAGACCAGGAGCAGGTCGATAAGGTCTTGTCGGTGTCCGATCGATTGCCGCAACTCGACAAGATCGTCTATGACGAGACGCGCGGCCTCGATAGCTATGATCACTGCCGATCGATCGCAATCGGCAAAGTCATCGAGGATGGCCGGGCGGCGCTTGCGGGCGATGCCGCGCTTAGCGAACGGATTGATGAATTCGTTCGGGCAGGAAATGGTTCGGACATCGCGGTCATCCTCTACACGTCGGGAACGACCGGAGCGTCGAAGGGCGTCATGCTGTCGACACGAGGCTGCATTGACGCCGCAACCGATACCACAAGGTTCGACGGACTGACCTACGACGACGTGGTGCTCGCCTATCTGCCGCTGGCCTGGGTGGGCGATCATTACCTCAACTACGTGCAAGGCATCATCGCTGGATTCTGTACGGCGTGTCCCGAGAGTAGTGACACGATCGAGCAGGACCGGCACGAGATCGGACCAACCTTCTACTTCGCCCCGCCGCGCGGCTTCGAGGCCATGCTAACGCGGCTCATGATCCGCATGGAAGACGCTGCACCCATCAAGCGACGAACCTTCAAGTACTTCCTCGAGGTCGCGCGCCGGTATGGCGAGCAGGTATCAAGCGGAAAATCGGTGCCGCTGTCGGGCCGGTTGCTCTATGCGCTCGGGCGCTTTCTGGTCTACGAGCCACTCAAGAACGTTCTCGGCCTGTCTCGGGTACGCGTCGCATACACTGCAGGTGAGGCCATCGGTCCGGATCTGTTCGCGTTCTACCGTTCGATCGGACTAAATCTGAAGCAGCTCTACGGTCAGACTGAGGCGTTCCTTTACGTGACGTGCCAGCCTGATAGCCAGATCTACTCAGATACGGTTGGCCCGGCTGCGCCGAACGTCGACATCCGCATTACGGAATCGAGCGAGGTGCAGTTTCACTCGCCCGGCATGTTCATCGGATATTTCAAGGATCAGGCAAAAACCGCTGAAGTCATGACGCCCGACGGGTACGTCAAGACCGGCGATGCCGGGTTTCTCGATGAAAAGACCGGACATCTAAAAATCATAGATCGCGCAAAAGACGTCGGCAAACTGGCGGACGGCACAATGTTCGCACCGAAGTACTTGGAGAACAAGCTGAAGTTCTTTCCCAACATCAGGGAAGCGGTCACTTTCGGTGACTCAAAAGAGTTCGTTTGCGCCATGCTCAACATCGACCCGATTGCCGTCGCGAATTGGGCGGAACGTAACAACGTCGCCTACGGATCCTATCAGGAGCTTGCCGGGCATCCGCTCGTCTATGAAATGGTCGCAAAAGACGTTGCCGCGGTGAACCGTTCTCTCGCCCAAGAAAAGATGCTCGCAGGCGCTCAGATTCGCCGCTTCGTAATTTTGCACAAGGAGCTCGATGCGGATGATGGTGAATTGACCCGCACGCAGAAGGTGCGCCGCCGATTCATCGCAGAGCGCTATGCGCCGCTGCTCACGGCACTCTACGACGGCTCGTATGAGGCCGACATTTCCACCGAAGTCACCTTTGAGGATGGTCGCAAGGGCACGATCGCGGCGCGGGTCAAGATTCGCGACATGCAGGTAACTAACGGGGCCAAGCCTCGGGGAAAGGCCGCATGAGAGCGCCGGACACAAACGAAATCCTGCTCCATGTGGAGGGCGTAGCGCTGGCCTTTGGCGGCGTCAGAGCGTTGAGAGACGTTTCGTTCAACGTCCGAAAAGGCGAGATTCGCGCCATTATCGGCCCCAACGGCGCCGGTAAGACCTCGATGCTCAATGTCGTAAACGGTTTCTACCATCCCGATTCCGGTACCATCACCTTCAAGGGACGAACCCGGACCAGAATGCAGCCATTCGAGGCGGCCCGTGGAGGCATCGCTCGCACCTTTCAAAATGTTGCCCTGTTTAAAGGAATGAGCGCGCTCGACAATATTATGGCCGGCCGCACTTTGAAGGTGCGCCGGGGTCTGTTGTGGCAGATGCTGCGTTACGGACCTGCTCTGGCAGAGGAGCTCGAGCATCGGCGCCGGGTCGAGGAGATCATCGACTTTCTGGAGATCGAGGCGATCCGCAAGGTGCCGGTTGGGCGTTTGCCCTACGGTTTGCAGAAGCGCGTCGAACTTGGTCGCGCCCTCGCGATGGAGCCTGACCTACTTCTCCTCGACGAGCCAATGGCAGGCATGAACCTCGAAGAGAAGGAGGACATGTCGCGGTTCATCGTCGACGTGAACAATCACTACGGCACGACAATCGCGCTGATCGAGCACGACATGGCCGTAGTCATGGATCTCTCGGATCGAGTGGCGGTGCTCGATCACGGCGTCAAGATCGCCGACGGCACGCCGGACGAGGTGAAGAAAAGCCAGGCCGTCATCGACGCCTATCTTGGCGTTTCACACTGAGGAGCGTTCGTGATCGCAACGGGTCAATTTCTCGAGATTCTGATCGGCGGATTGATGTCCGGCGTGCTCTATTCGCTGGTCGCACTCGGCTTCGTGCTGATCTTCAAGGCATCCGGCGTGTTCAATTATGCTCAGGGAGCAATGGTATTGCTCGCAGGGCTGGCGCTGGTTCGCACCCTCGATCTCCTGGTTGTCAACGGCTTTCCGCTGTGGGCCGCGATCGTCCTCGGTCTCGGCTTTGCCGCCGCGATCATGGCGGCGACCGCCTGGCTAATCGAGCGGTTCGTGATCGGACCTCTTGTTAACCAGGACGGCCTCACGCTGTTCATGTCCACGATCGGCGTGACATTCATCATTGAGGGCGCGGCGGAGATGATCTTCGGGTCGGACGTCTACCCGTTACGGCTATTCCCGACGGACGCCTGGTTTGTATTTGAGGAGCTCTTTCCGGGTGGGATTCTGATCAACAAGCTGGACGTCTTGGGTGCGTTGATCGCGGGCATTCTGGTTGCCGGCCTCGCGATCTTCTTTCAGCGCACTAGGACGGGTCGCGCACTCAGGGCTGTGGCTGACGACCATTTGGCCGCGCATTCGGTCGGGATTCCGATCAATTGGATTTGGTTCGTGGTGTGGCTCGTTGCCGGTCTCGTTGCGCTCGTTGCAGCGACCGTGTGGGGTACCAAGCTTGGCGTGCAGTTCTCCATCACCTTTCTCGCGCTGAAGGCGCTCCCGGTCCTGATCATCGGGGGGCTCACCTCAATTCCGGGAGCCATTGCCGGCGGGCTCATTGTGGGGGCGGGTGAGAAGATTGCGGAAGTGTACCTGGGGCCGTCCATCGGCGGCGGTATCGAATATTGGTTTGCCTACGTGCTGGCGTTGGCGGTGCTGCTCGTGCGCCCCCAGGGTCTGTTCGGCGAGCGGATCATTGAACGTATCTGAGGCAAGGAGTTCGTGGTGCTTTATCGCGAGGCTGGCCAGTTCAAGACGACCTACGTAGAGGACATGGCGATCTTCCCGATCCGTCAGGACCGTATTGCGCTCGCTGTCTTGCTCGGTATCGCCTTCATCGGCGTGCCGATGTTTGCCACCTTCCATATCTGGCCGTTCGGCAGCGACTATCTCCTGTGGGCCATCTTGCTCCCCTTCCTTATCCTGGCGCTCGCCGCCATCGGGACCAACATTCTCGTCGGCTATTGCGGCCAAATCTCGCTCGGCAGCGGCGCGTTCATGGCCATCGGCGCCTATTCCGCCTACAAACTGGCGACAGGCGTACATATCCCGCTTGGCTTTCTTGGCTTCGCGATCTCAATCCCGCCGTTGCCGGTGCTGGCTTCCATTCTACTTGGGGGGCTCATGGCGGCGGGTGCCGGAATCCTGTTCGGTATTCCCAGTCTGCGGATCAAAGGCCTCTATCTGGCAGTTGCAACGCTCGCTGCGCAGTTCTTCTTCGATTGGGTATTCCTGCGGATCCCGTGGTTCACCAATTACGCCCCGTCGGGATCGGTGAACGCGCCGGCGCTGGATTTCTTCGGCCTGGTCGTTCGCACGCCGGTCGAGCGCTACCTGCTCTGCCTGTTGTTCGTGGTTGTCTTGACGGTGTTGACGAAGAATCTCGTTCGCAGCAATCTTGGCAGACAGTGGATGGCGATCCGCGACATGGATATCGCCGCCGAACTGATCGGTATCCGGCCGCTCTATGCAAAGCTCACGGCTTTCGCGGTCTCTTCATTCATCGTTGGGGTAGCGGGCGCCCTCTGGGCGTTCGTCTACCTGGGATCCTGGGAACCCCTTGCGTTCTCGATAGACCGTTCATTGGAGCTTCTGTTCATGGTCATCATCGGCGGGCTCGGATCGATCATGGGGTCGTTCGTCGGGGCGGCCTTCATCCTCATCGTGCCGATTATGCTGAACCTCGTTCCAACCGAGCTCGGCGTGCCACTATCGACGCAAACGATCACGCACCTCGAATTCATCATCTTCGGGTCGTTGATCTGCTATCTCCTTATCAAAGAACCCCGTGGCTTCGCCCGGCTGATATCGATTGGCAAGGAGAAGCTTAGACTTTGGCCATTTCCCTATTGAAGGATAGATCGCGTCTAGACCGCAACGCGGGTGACAGCCCTTAGCAAAGAACGAACGAAGCGAAATACGAAGGAGAAGCTCAAGCAGGAGAATATCGAAATGGCAAATATTGCACGCAGCCTAGCCACACTGGCAACGGCCATGTTGTCGGGCGCAGCGTTCATCGCACCGGCCTCGGCTCAAAACGAACAGTTCGTCCCGATACTGTCCTACCGGACGGGACCGTACGCCGTAAACGGCGCGCCGTATGCCAACGGCGTTGCCGATTACTACAACCTGATCAACGAGCGCGACGGCGGCATCACCGGCGTCAAACTTCTGGTCGAGGAATGCGAGACAGCTTACGCGACCGACAAGGGCGTCGAGTGTTACGAGCGCCTCAAGGGCAAGGGGCCCACCGGCGCGGCCTTCATCAATCCGCTGTCGACCGGCATCACCTTCGCCCTTACCGAAAAGACTGAGACGGACAAGATCCCGATCATAACGATGGGATATGGCCGAGCCGACTCGAAGAACGGCGCCGTGTTCCCATACAATTTCCCCTTTCTTGGCACTTATTGGTCCGCGGCCGATATAGCAATCCAGCATGTCGCGAAGGAACTGGGCGGGTTCGACAAGCTGAAGGGCAGGAAGATTTCGTTGCTGTATCACGACAGCCCGTACGGCAAAGAGCCGATTCCGATGCTGCAGGTGCTGGCAAAGAAATACGGCTTTGAGTTCACGCCGATCCCGGTCACGCACCCCGGTGTTGAACAGAAGTCGCAATGGTTGGCGATCCGCCAGAACCGTCCAGACTATGTGCTGGTCTGGGGCTGGGGCGTAATGAATAGCACGGCAGTCAAGGAAGCGGCGGCCGTCGCCTACCCGCGCGACAAGATGATTGGTGTTTGGTGGTCGGGTGCGGAGCCGGATGTGACGCCCGCAGGTGATCAGGCCGCAGGCTACAAGTCGCTGATGCTTCAGCATGGCGCAGGTCAGTTTCCGGTGCATGCCGACGTAGCGAAATACGTCTACGCCAAGGGTAAAGGCTCGACAGAACCTGGCAAGGTCGGCGAAATTCTGTACAACCGTGGCATCGTGAATGCCATGCTCGGCGTGGAGGCGATCCGCAAGGCGCAGGAGAAGTTCGGTCAGAAGCCGCTGACGGGCGAGCAGGTCCGTTGGGGCCTCGAGAATCTCAACCTTAATGATGCGCGCATCAAGGAGCTCGGCTTTGAGGGAATGTTGAAGCCGATCAGGATCTCCTGCTCTGACCACGAGGGCACGCGCGATGGGCGCGTACAGCAGTGGGATGGCAAGTCCTGGAAAGTGATCTCCGACTGGTACACGGCTGACGAACCGCTGATCGACCCGCTCGTAGCCGAGGTTTCCGCGAAGTATGCCGCGGACAAGAAGATCAAGCCGCGCGACTGCGCGAAGGAAAGCTGAGCATGTGGGCGATCCGGGGGCCTGTGCCGGCTCCCGGACCCCTGCTTGGAAAGATGGACGCGTGTCAATTTACAAGGTAGTTGTCATGGTGACGGAAAAGGTAGCTCCGGTTCTGTCGGTCAACAATATCGAGGTTGTCTACGATCACGTCATCCTCGTGTTGAAGGGCGTATCGCTGGAGGTCCCTCGGGGCGGTATTGTCGCGATTCTCGGCGCCAATGGTGCTGGCAAGACCACGACACTGAAGGCGATCTCCAATCTCCTGCATGCAGAGCGCGGCGAGGTCACCAAGGGCGCGATCCTGTTCGACGGGGTCGAGGTGCAGTCCCTCTCGCCGAACGATCTGGTGCGGCGGGGTTGCATTCAGGTGATGGAGGGGCGGCGTGCCTTCCCCCATCTTACGGTCGAAGACAATCTCATGACCGGCGCCTTCACGCGGCGGGACGGCAAGTTGGCGATCGCGCAGGATCTGGAGCGGGTCTACGCCTATTTCCCCCGTCTCAGAGAGCGACGCGGTTCCACCGCGGGCTATACGTCAGGCGGCGAACAGCAGATGTGCGTGATTGGGCGAGCGCTGATGTCGCGCCCCAAGATGATTTTGCTCGACGAGCCTTCGATGGGCTTGGCGCCGCAGATCGTCGAGGAGATCTTCGAGATCGTGAAGGATCTCAACGTCAAGGAGGGTGTGTCGTTTCTTCTCGCTGAACAGAACACCAATATGGCGCTCAGATATGCGAGCCACGGCTACATTCTCGAAAATGGCCGCGTGGTGATGGACGGCGAAGCGCGCGCGCTCGCCGCAAACGAGGACGTCAAGGAGTTCTATCTTGGAGTCGCCGGCGACAAGCGAAAATCATATCGCGATGTGAAGCACTACAAGCGGCGAAAGCGTTGGCTCGCTTAGCGCCGACGATTTGCCTTGAGCCGCTAGGGCCGGTGATTGCCTGCCACCGGTCTGCTTCTGGCCTTCTGTGACAGGGGAGTCTCGCGAATGTCCGCTTTGCGCCAAGAGCTGCCCTTCCCGCTAAAGCGGGATGGGGTTAAGTTGAATCGATTTGGGATTCCCAAATCAGCCCGTTTCTGATTCACCATGCTGGCTGGAAGGAGGCCAGCATGGATGG
>NZ_BSOW01000025.1 GCF_030160715.1 Bradyrhizobium iriomotense | reverse complement strand
CGTCGTGGCGCGCGAGGTGACTCTGCTGCCGCGGCACTGGGAATGGCTCAACGCGCAGCCGGGCGGCGCCTCGGTCGCGCTGCGCAAGCTCGTCGACGAGGCGCGACGCGCCGGCGGCGATCGCGACCGCGAGCGGCAGGCCCGCGATGCCGCCTACCACTTCATGTCGGCGATGGCCGGCAATCTCGCGCATTTCGAGGAGGCCTCGCGCGCGCTGTTCGCAGGCGATCGGCGGCGCTTCGCAGGCGAGATCGCCGACTGGCCCGCCGACATCCGCGATCACATCGTGAAACTTGCAGGCAGCGACCGCGCGTAAGCGGAAGCCTTTTTCAGCGAGATCAACGACCGCAGCCGCGCTGCCTTGCGCGGCAACGGCCGTGCATGCCCAATCGAAAGGAACAACCGTGTCGACGTCTCCGCCGCTTCGAAAGACCTTCGCCATCTTCCTCGCGCCGATGATGCTGAGCAACATCCTGCAATCGCTGTTCGGCACCATCAACAATGTCTATCTCGGCCAGATGATCGGGGTCGACGCGCTCGCCGCCGTCTCGGTATTTTTCCCGGTGATGTTCTTCTTCATGGCCTTTGTCATGGGCTTGAGCTCGGGTGCGACGGTGCTGATCGGACAGGCCTGGGGCGCCGGCCGGCCCGAGCAGGTGAAGGCCATCGCAGGAACGACGTTGGCGGTCGGACTGCTGCTCGCTGCTGCGATCGCACTGTTTGGCGGGCTGTTCGCCGACGATCTCGTGATCGCGCTGGCGACGCCTCCGGACATCATGGGCCCTGCGACCTCCTATGCGCGCATCATGATGGTCTCGATGCCCTTGATCTTCGTCTTCATGCTCATGACAGCAATGCTGCGCGGCGTCGGCGACGCCGTTACACCGCTCGTGGCACTGGTGATCTCGGCCGCGATCGGTCTCGTGGCAACGCCGGCGCTGATCCTTGGCTGGTTCGGCCTGCCCCGGCTCGGCATCGTCAGCGCGGCCTGTGGATCGGTCGTATCCAGCGTGCTCACGCTCGTGTGGCTCGCCTTTCATCTCCGCCGCCGCAAGCACGTGCTGAGGCTCGGCAGCACGCTGGCGCGCGCGATGCGGCCTGACCTGGCGCTGTTGCCGACGCTGCTGCGCCTCGGCATCCCGGCCGCCATCGGCATGGTGGTGATGTCGGTGGCGGAGCTGGTGCTGCTCGGCCTCGTCAATGGCTTCGGCTCCGACGCCACCGCAGCCTACGGCGCCGTCAATCAGATAATGTCTTGCGTGCAGTTCCCCGCGCTGTCGATCGCAATCTCGGTCTCGATTCTCGGCGCCCAGGCGATCGGCCGCAACGAAGCCAGGCAGATCGGTGCGATCGTTCGCACCGGCATCGAGATGAACCTCGCATTGACCGGCGCCCTGGTCGTGCTCGGGTATCTGTTCTCGCGATCGGTGATAGGCTTTTTCATCACCGATGCTGCGGTTCTCGCGCTCGCGCAGAACCTGCTTCACATCGTGCTGTGGAGTGCGGTGCTGTTCGGCATGGCGACGGTGTTCTCCGCGGCGATGCGCGCGAGCGGGACGGTCTGGCTGCCGCTCCTGATCTCGACCTTCGCGATCATGGGGATCGAGGTACCGTCCGCGATCGCGCTCAGCCGCATGATCGGGGTCGAAGGCGTCTGGGCCGCCTATCCGATCACATTCTCCGCCATGTTCATTCTGCAGATGGGCTATTACCTGCTGGTGTGGCGAAAGCGCGCAGTCCGGCGTCTGATCTGATACCCTCACCAGAGTATGACGATCATCATTAAACAGTAGACCTGCCATGCCTGCTGCGCCACAATGCGTACAAAGCGAGCACACGGGAGGACGGATTTGACGCGCGCGGCCCCACAATTCCTGTTCGATTTCGGCAGCCCCAATGCGTATCTCAGTCATGAGGCGATCCCTGCGATCGAGGCGCGGACCGGCGTGAAATTCGAGTATGTGCCGATCCTGCTCGGCGGCATCTTCAAGGCGACCAACAACAAGTCGCCGGCCGAGACACTCGCCGGCATCAAGAACAAGCGCGAATTCCAGGAGGTCGAAACCGGGCGCTTCATCAAGCGCTTCCACGTGCAGCCCTATGTCTGGAACCCGTTCTTTCCCGTCAACACGCTGAACCTGATGCGAACCGCGATCGCGGCGCAGCTCGAAGGCGTGTTCGAACAATATGTCGAGGCCGCGTTCCACCACATGTGGCGCGAGCCGAAGAAGATGGACGATCCCGAGGTCGCGATGAAGGCGCTCGCGTCCTCGGGCCTCGACGCCCAAAAGCTGTTCGCCCGCGCCCAGGAGGGCGAGGTGAAGGCAAGACTGATCAAGAACACCGAGGAGGCCGTCGCCCGTGGCGCGTTCGGCTCGCCGACCTTCTTCGTCGGCAACGAGATGTTCTTCGGCAAGGAGCAGCTGCGCGAGGTCGAGGAGATGGTGTCGGGAAAGTGATCCCTCCTCCGGCGCGAAGCGAGCTATCTCCCGGATGTCGTCCTGGCGAAGGCCAGGACCCCATAGCCACCGAACGTCGCGGTTGCGGTGAACCGAGTCCCCGGCTTGTCCGACATCAAGCAATGAGGGTAGCGGTCCTGGCCTTCGCCAGACGAGTCCGAAGAAGCAACAAGAAGGAAACATCCCCATGCGCATTCTCGTGGTCGGCGCCGGCGCCATCGGCGGCTATTTTGGTGGCAGGCTGTTGCAGGCCGGGCGCGACGTCACCTTCCTGGTGCGGCCACGGCGCGCGAGCGAGCTTGCGAGCGCCGGCCTCGTCATCAAAAGCCCGAACGGCGATGCGCGGCTGACGGATCCGCCGGCGGTGCAGGCGGACAAGCTCACCGAGAAATTCGATGTCGTGCTGCTGAGCTGCAAGGCGTTCGACCTCGACGATGCCATCAAATCGTTCGCGCCGGCGGTCGGGCCGAACACGACGATCATTCCCGTGCTCAACGGCATGCGGCATCTCGACGTGCTGGACCAGAAGTTCGGCGCCGAGCGCGTGCTCGGCGGGCTCTGCGCCATCGCGGCGACGCTGAACGAGAAGCGCGAGGTGGTGCAGCTCCAGCCGATGCAGTCGATCAATTACGGCGAGCGCGACGGAAAACTGTCGGCGCGGGTGAAGGCGATCGACGAAGTCTTCACGAGTGGCATCGCCGGCGCCGGCGCGAGCCAGAACATCATGCAGGACATGTGGGAGAAGTGGGTGTTTCTCTCCTCGCTCGCGGCGTCGACCAGCCTGATGCGCACCTCGGTCGGCAACATCCTGGCGGTCGCCGGCGGCAAGGATTTTCTCCTGGGCATGCTCGATGAGACCAGCGCGACTGCGACCGCATCGGGCTATGCGCCCGGCGGGCCGTTCTTCGAGCGGGTCAAGGGCTTGATCACCACCGAAGGCTCGCCGATGACCGCGTCGATGTTCCGCGACATCAAGGCGGGCCTGCCCGTCGAGGCCGATCACATCATCGGCGACCTCATCGCGCGCGCCGATGCTGCGAAAGTGCCGGTGCCAAAACTGCGCATCGCCTATACGCATTTGAAGGCGTATGAGAAGCAGCGGGCGGTGTAGCTAGCCACACACTCGACCGTCGTCCCGGGGCGCGCGCAGCGCGAGCCCGGTACCCATAGCCACAGGGAGTGGTTATGGCACGAGCTGTAACCGCGAATCTTCGCCAGCCCAATCCTGTGGTTATGGGTCCCGGCCTTCGCCGGGACGACGGCGGAGTTTTTGGCGCTCGCGTCCGGAACGACGACGGAGTTTGCTGCTTACACTTCCCGCTACTGCAAATGCGCGAGATAATGCGCGAGCGCGGTGATTTCCTCCTCGCTGAGCGAATAGGCGATGTCGGCCATGGCGGCGACGCCGCCGCCGACGCGCAGGCCCGCTTTGTAGTCGTGCAGAGCCTTCACCAGATATTCCTCGCGCTGGCCGGCAAGGCGCGCGACGGCCTTGGTGCCGGCATAGCTGTCGGTGTGGCATGAGGCGCAGCGACGCCCGGTGGCGGCTTCCTTGCCCTTCTTCGACAGGTCGGGATCCTTGTCTTCGGGGCCCTTCGGCGGCGTCAGCTGCGAAAAATAGGCGCCGAGACTGCGGATATCCTCGTTGGTGATCTCTTCCACGATCGGCTGCATCTGCTCGTTCTTGCGCGAGCCGGCGCGGAAGAACACGAGCTGCCACTGCAAGAACTGATCCGGCTGACCGGCAAGCGAGGGGATGTTCTCGGTCTGCGAGATGCCGTTGTCGCCGTGACAGCCGGCGCAGACCGCGGCCTTCTCCTTGACGTCGGCAGCGTGTGCGAATGACGTGACTAGAACAGCCGACAACATTGCGAACGAAACAACGCGCATATCGTTTTCTCCGACTGTCATTGCCGGGCTTGACCCGGCAATCCATCGTGCATTGCAAAAGTTTCTCGTTGGGATGGATGCCCGGATCAAGTCCGGGCATGACGAACGCGTTCCGTTCCGTCGGTCTCGCATCTCGCGAGAGAGGCTGCGGCCGCCTTGACGGCAACCGCAGCCTCCAGTCTCACACCGCGCTACTTCTTGCTGTAGCTGATGCGGTAGATCGCGCCGGCCCAGTCGTCGGCAACGAGGATCGAGCCATCCTTGGCGAGGACGATGTCGTTGGGACGGCCGAGATAGCCCTGGTCGCCTTCGAGCCAGCCGGAGGCGAACACCTCCTGCTTGGGGTTCTTGCCGTCGGGTCCGACGATCACGCGCACGATGCGCGCGCCCTGGTACTTGTGCCTGTTCCAGGAGCCGTGCTCGGCGATCAGGATGTTGTTCTTGTACTCGGCGGGGAACTGGTCGCCAGTATAGAACTTCATGCCGAGCGGAGCGACGTGCGCGCCGAGATTCAGCACGGGCGGCGTGAACTCCGAGCACTTGTGACCCATCGCGAATTTCGGGTCCGGCAGATCGCCCTGGTGGCAATAGGGATAGCCGAAGTGCTCGCCGATCTTGGAGATCATGTTCAGCTTGTCGCTGGGCAGATCGTCGCTGACCCAGTCACGCGCGTTCTCGGTGAACCAGTATTTGCCGCTGCGCGGATCGACGTCGCCGCCGACCGAGTTGCGGACGCCGAGCGCCCAGACTTCGGCGTTGCCGGTCTTGGGATCGACGCGCCGGATCTGCGAGACGCTGGTCGGCGGAATGCCGACGTTGAAGGGCGGTCCGAACGGCAGGAAGAACCAGCCATCCTTGTCGGTCGCGATGTACTTCCAGCCATGCGCGGCATAGGACGGCATGTCGTCATAGACGACCTTGCCCTGGCCGAGATTGTCGAGATTGGCTTCGGCGTTGTCGTAGCGGATCAGCTTGTCGACGGCGATGACATAGAGCGCGCCGTCCTTGAAGGTGAGGCCGGTCGGCATGTTCAGACCCTTGAGGACGGTCTTGACCTCGCGCTTGCCGCCATTGTCCTTGATCGCATAGACGTTGCCGAGGCCGAACGAGCCGACGAACAGCGTGCCCTTGTCGCCCCAGGCCATCTGCCGAGCGGCGAGAACGCCGGGCGCCCAGACCTCGATCTTGAAGCCTGCCGGAAGCTTGATCTTCTTCACGATGTTGGCGAGCTCGGCTTCGGATGCGCCGGTCGGCGGCCCCGATGGCGGCGCTAGACCCTTCTGCGCCTCGGTCTCATCCCCCAAGAACCAGTCATCCGGCGGATGCGTCCAAAACTCCTTGGTGCCGGACTCGTATTTCTTCAGCGCCCGGTTCTTGTCCTGTTGCTGCTGCGCATTCACGACGCTTGTCCCCGCGAGCAGGGCAACCGCCGCAAACGCAAAGATGGATCGATGGAATACGGTTTTCATCGCGTCACTCCCCTAAGGCGGCCGTGGCGGCCACACCGTTATTGTTTTGCTATTCGAGAGGCGAAGTTCGGAGTCTGTCGACAGAGGCAGACGCGAAAAGGTTAGCACATCTGCAAGCAGTGAGAAGCGTGCGGCGCGCGCATGGGTGAGCCTCAATAAAAATTGAGAGAGAACTTCTCCGCATGCGTGCCTCGCCGATGCGCACGTTCTCGCTGCAACGCGAAAACATGGGCGAGCGACTATTTCGCAGGCAGATGCGCTGCGTGCACGCGATGAGAATTATGAGACTACGGGATAAGGCCCACTGTCGAAGACCGTGTCATGATAACCTTTTGAGCCGACTTGACGTGCCAGCGTGCTACGAAAGTCGCTTGCTCCGCGCAGGCTGCTCAGCACATGGGCAAAGTCGAATGCGGGCCGCCAACCCAATTCGCGGCGCGCGCGATCGTTGACGTAGACGCGGTCGATGGTCGAAAACAGGCGCCAGCCCCGCGCCGCATAGAGTTCTGCGCAATCGGGATAGAGCGTGCGCACAACGCTTGCCGCATCCTCCGCCAGGGCTTTGAGGTGGCTTTGCGTGAACGGGCTCGTCGCCGACACGATGTAGCGCGCAAAGCCGATGTGAGGCGCGCGCTCGACGGCGAGCAGATGCGCGCTCACCGCGTCCGCTATATCCAGCCGGCGATAAAGCAGCTCGTTGGCCTGCGCGTTCTCGGTCCCATAGCTCGCCCGCGCCACCGCATCGTCGTCCTCCTCCGGAAAGAAGCGGGAGGTGCGCAGGACGATGACGGGAAGCCCGCGCTCGCGAAAGAACAGCTCGCAGAGATTTTCGGCCATCAGCTTGGAGGTGCCATAGATGTTCTTCGGCACCGACGGCAGATCCTCGGTGACCCAGACCGCGGCGCTCCCCGCCTCCGGCCGGAGCTGCGAGCCGAACGCGCTGGTGGTGCTGGTGAAGACGAAGCTCTTCACGCCGGCGGCAACCGCCGCCTCGAGCAGGTTGAGCGTGCCGGTGATGTTGGTGTCGATGAAGTCCTGCCTGGAATGCGTGGCAACATGCGGCTTGTGCAGGGTGGCGGTATGGATGACGGCCGTGACGCCGCCCATCGCGGCCCGCACGAAGGTGGGATCGACGATCGAGCCCACCTGGTCGGTGAACTCCGGTTTCTGCAAATCAACCCCATGCAAAGGCCAGTCAAGCCCCCGCAAGGTCCGGAGAATGGCTTCTCCGAGATGGCCTGCGCTACCGGTGACCAGAATTGTCATTCCCGCGTCCAACGTACGTCCCGGACGGAGCCGCCCAAAGGCGAACCGGTCCTATCAGGCTTGACGCTGGGAGAAATTGGAGCGGGCGAAGGGGCTCGAACCCTCGACCCCGACCTTGGCAAGGCTAAGGTCGATGCATTTCCCATGCTTTCCCGCCATTACCGTCAGTTGCTTCTTATTGATAGCACATAGCTTTTTCGATTTCCGTCCGTTACGCGACTCAGACCAAGTTTACCCCCGTTTGCTTCCCGACACTTCCCCCCGGCTTCCCCGCGTTCGAGGCGCCCCGACGGGTCAGTGGCCTAGGAGACCACTATGCCCAAGCTCACCAAACGCGTCATCGATGCTCTTCGACCAGACCCCACGGGAAAAGACATATTCGCGTGGGACGCCGGCGATGGCGCTCTTAAAGGGTTTGGTGTCCGGATGAAGGGCAGTGGGGCTGCCTGCTATCTCATCCAATATCGGAATGCTGAAGGACGTACGCGGCGGCTAAAGATCGCCAGCGTCGCGACGCTTACGCCCGATGAGGCGCGCCGCCTGGCCGGTGATCGGCTGCGAGAGGTTGCCGGCGGCGGCGATCCTTCCGCGCAACGGCGAACACTACGCGCAGCAATTTCGCTTTCACAACTGTGTGATCTTTACCTTGAACAGGCAAGGGGGCGCATCAAGGCATCCACCCTCGCGGCGGATCGAAGCCGGATAGAGACGCACGTCAAACCGCTCATCGGCCATCTAACCGTGCGCACCTTGACCACTGCCGACGTGGAGCGGATGAAGTCGGACATCATCGCTGGCAAGACGGCCAAACCTAGAAAGCCCAAGGGACGTGGGGGCGTCGCGTCTGGGGGCCGCGGTGTAGCTGGGCGCACTCTCGGTATGCTGGTCACAATTCTTGAATACGCGCGCAAGACGCTGAAGATCATCAAAGAAAACCCGGCGAAAGACGTGCGCCGTCCCCCGGACGGCAAGCAGCAGCGCTTCCTGAACATCGAAGAGATTGCCAAGCTCGGGCAGGCTGTCCGTACGGCAGAGGCAGCAGGCGAGAGCAAGACCGGCGTCGCCGCGATCCGTCTGCTGCTGTTGTCGGGGCTTCGCCGCACTGAGTGTCTGAGCCTTATTAAAACGGCCGTCGATTACCGAATGCACTGCCTCCGACTGGCCGATAGCAAGAGCGGAGCGCAACTTCGCCCTATGGGAGACGCCGCGCTTCGCTCAATCGAAATCCAGTCGGAGAGCAGTGCGTTTCCATGGGTTTTCCCGGCATCGCATGGAAACGGGCACTTCATCGGCCTGCCAAAAATACTCAAGCGCATCTGCAAGCGTGCTGGACTGGTGGGGATTACGGTCCACGTGCTCCGACATTCTTTCGCCGCGACCGCTGCTGAGATGGGCTTCTCCGAGCTGACGATAGCAGGACTTCTCGGACATCGCGTACCCGGCGTCACAGCCAGGTACGCTCACGTCCCCGACAGTGCACTCGTGGCCGCGGCGAACGAAGTTTCGGCTCGAATAGCCGCAGCGTTGGACGGCAACACGACCTCAGCGGCGTCGCGCCCCGCTAACGCGCCGGTGATGGAAGCGATTGAGTGCACTCCGGGCGGCCCGAGAAATGTGTGGAAAGTATTAACGCTTTAATAGCCCTGCCTTAAGACTTCCGCCGTTCACTCGGTGTCAACCTTACCCGCAATCGCGGGGAATTTCTGAAAGGTGACACCATGGACGCTATAAAGTTTCTTAGGCGGAAAGTGGCTTCGGCCTATTTGCGCGAAAAATTCGGACTGGAATACGCCCCCAGCACCCTCGCCAAGCTGGCGGTAGTTGGCGGCGGGCCTCCGTTCCGGCGCATGAACCGCGTCCCTCTTTACGATCCCGCCGATCTTGATCAGTGGGTCGCGTCGAAGCTTGGCCCGCGCATGCGTTCGACCTCGGAGGGGGCACGGCACGCCGCAATCGTCGCGTCAAAGACTGCTTCGCTTTGCGATGCCTCCGATCCGAGCAAGCTATGAGCGCCGCTGTGACTGCCCCGATCGCGCACAATAGGCAGATGGCGCGTGAATTTCTCACGCTGCTCGATCCTGCGGCGGAGAAATTCACGTTCCAGTTCATTGGTGACACTAGCAAGGGGGGTGCCGAAACCTTTCACGGCAGCTTGGAGGAGGCGTGGCGCAAGGTCGAGTTCTTGAATAACGAGCAGCGCCAGACCGGCGTGTTCGTCACCATCAACAAGACCGACGGTGAGGGCCGGCGCACAAAGAACATCACGCGAGTGAGATCGCTGTTTGTTGATGCAGATGGCCCCGAGCAAGTGCGGCGGTGCGAGGAGGTCCTCTCTGCTTCTGGACTTAGCCCTAGCGTCGTCGTTTGGACCGGGCGAGGCAAGCACTACTACTTCCTGACGAGCCTTCCGCTCGATGAATTCTCCGACATCCAGAAGTACCTCATTGACAAGTTGGGGACCGACAAGTCCATCAACGACCTGCCCGCGTAATGCGCCTTCCCGGTACGCTGCACCTCAAGGACCCGAATAATCCTCGGTTAGTCAGCTTAGAACCGCGCGAGGGTGCACCCCGGCGCTATTCAGTCCACGAACTTACGACGGCGCTCGGAGGATCGGCGGCGATCCAGCCCCACTTGCCTCAGTACTCCCCGACGGTCTCGCCGACAACATCGATATCGCTTGCGAAGTCTCCCCACATCGCCCGCGAAGATTTCGCAGTTCGACCCGAAGACACAATCACACCCACCACGGTGTGTGACCCAGCCGTCCAAGAGATTTTTAAGTACGCCCGTGATCGCCTTTCAGATGGGCTCGAAGCCGATGTCGAAGAAATCCGATCGGCAGCGCGCATAATCCCTCCAGCGGCGCTCGCGACCGAGCACGATTGGGTTCGCGTTGCGCGTGGTTTTGCTAGAGAGGCAGCGATTTTCCCGGCGAGCGAGGCAGACCTCTGGACGGTGCTGGACGACATCTCCCGTAATGCGCCTGGGTACGACCGAGAAGAAAATCGGCGACGATGGAACCGGTACAAGAAGGAGGCTTTTGATCGGGATGTTCCAATAACAATTGCAACAGTGTTCGACCTCGCCAAGAAGCACGGGTGGTCCGGGCACGTCGACTTCATAGCGGCGCCGGGTACCACGACGTGGTCGCCAGCAGACCTGAGGGTGACGTTCTCGAACATTCGGCACCGTCGCACCTTGTACGGTTACGACCTGGTCCGCGGTGAGATCACCGTTTTGGGGTCGCCTGGCGGGGTTGGCAAGTCGTCCCTTGCTATTGGCATGGCGGTGTCGATCACCACCGGCAAGGAACTCCTGGAAGAAAAAATCCGCGGCGGCGACCTGAAAGTGCTCCTGATCAACGCCGAGGATAGCGGCGAAGAGATCAAGCGTCGGGTATGGGCATTTTGCATGGCCCACGGGATCACCGAACACGAATTGGGCCGCCTCTTCGTCGCCGGCGCCGATAACCCCTGTGTCCAACGTCTCTCGCTGCTGCGCACGAACCTGAAGGGGCACTCCGAACTTGACGAGGCGGGCTTCACCAAGCTGCGGGAAGCGCTCCAGACATTTTCACCAGATGTCGTCGTACTCGATCCCCTTGTTGCCTTGTGCGGTAGCGGCAACATGAACGACAACGCAGGCATGTCGCTCGTCATGCGCGCGTTGAAGGGCCTCGCGGCCGAATTTGACTGCGCGATGCTCATCGTGCACCACAACCGGAAAGGTGGTGAGGCCGGGAGCGCCGAGGCGATCAGTGGTGCGGCGGCGATCGTGAACCTGGCGCGTCGAGCGATCATGCCCGTGACGCTATCGGCCGACGAGGCGCTGAAGCTTGGCGTACCGCATTCTGAGCGCTTCAAGTACCTCAAGTTGGTGGACGCGAAATCCAACCTTGCTCCCCGCGGCAGCGAGCCGCCCTTTTACCAACTGCACAGCGTGGAGCTGCCGAACGCAGAGCCGCCAACGTACCCATTTGGAGACAACGTCCAAGCTGTCGTCCGGGTGAACTTGCCCCTCCAGACATCGGGGACCGGGCCGACCAACGAAGCAAAGATCCGGGCGGCCATTCTGGATTTGGTCAAGCGCGGCAAGGCAATCGATGGTCAGCACTACCCCTACAGTCCTGTCGCCAGCGGTGCCGAGAATGAGCGCGCACTCCTTCCCGACGCCATGGAAGCTGCGCGACATGCCATTGCGCCAATGCAATGGTCGCCTGCCGATCTCGAAGTCGTGGTCAAAGCCATAATCAAGCAGCTGAAGAACGATAACGCTGTGCAAACCCTCGAGATCGATGGAGGTCGGTTTCGGAGGTTGAAGGGGCTTCAGGTCAATCCTTCACTCACTACTAACGGAGACGTCAATGCAGCCGACCCCGAAGTCGCCGCCTAGCCCAGTGGTCAATTGGTCAATTCCCGGTCAATTGATTGACCAATTCCCCGCGGCAGTGGTGGTGGTCAATCGCCCCCCTTTAGGGGGGCGATTGACCGCCTGCCGCCCTCACCACCTGCATTGGGCACATCTCGTGCCGATCGCCATCGCAAGGTCGTCCGCTGACGTTCTTGGCTACGCCCTTGCCGAGCCTGTCGAGTTCATTAGCCGCCCGAAGCGTCACGGATCGACCAGCGCAGGCTTCTCATCCCCGGGAGGTACTCATGTCCTTCATTGAAAGAGTGCGCCAATCAGGCGAACAGCTCGATGCCCCGCCCGCCGATCCCTGGCGGAAGATCATCGCCAACGCCCTCGCCGGCGTGGAGGCCGTAAGCAGCGCTGCACTCCTCGACCTCGTAGGAGCGCGCCGCACGACCAGCAACGCGCGCCGGCTGGCGGCGATCATGCGGGACCTGAAGTTCATCCCGATCCAGTCCCGCCGCCTGATGCCGGGCGGCTTCCGCGACACCGTCACTCGCGGCTGGGCGAAACCCGTCCGCGGGCAGTCTCCTTTGCCGCTTCATCAACATCAAAAAGGTAAAAAGGTGACCCCATGAGCACTCCGCCGAACTTTTTTGACCCAGCCCACCCGGGCGTTCCCCTTCAGGACTGGAAGACGTTCAAGAACGAGTTTTCGCGCTTCAAGTTTGAAGAAGTGCTGGATCGCGATCAGATCGACCTCAACCTTGGACAACTTCCGCTAGCGAGAGGAGCAGTTATGCCGAGCCACTATTGGCTTCGAAGCACGGGCTTCCGGCCCAACAAGAATAAGCCGTGTGAGTGGCAGCGCGTCAGTGCCGAGGTATACCGGGCCACCATTGACGGGGTCGACGTCCACGTATGTCAGCTTCAATATACCAAGTTGTGGCTGATTTATCGCGCGCCAGTTTCTAGGCCGCTCGTCCGCGAAATGCTCGTTTTCGTATTTGGCTCAACCCCTGTCGTGACACGCCACTATAGGGAAGCCATTCACATGGCACAGACATACAATAGGAGTGAACCTGTCCGTGGTGGCTTTCGTTGGGTCAAAGTATATCCTGATACGCTTGTTGAATGTTGGGCCGCGTGCCAATACGCTGCTCAGCGGATGAGCCGCGAGGGCATCGGTTACTATCCCTATCCCCCTTTTGGCCCCGGCTGCGATTCGTCGGCGTCCAGCGTTGCAAAATACGCGGTCGACAGCAGCGCCGCGCAAACGGCGGCGCGGTCGCCTTCTCTCGGACCGGCGACCCGTCGAGCGGCGACTTCGGCGACGCCAAGGTGATCCGGAAGTTCGGCGAAGTGCCCGACGATCTGAGCGCGCTGTGAAGCTCGATCAAACTGGGAGCAAATGCTCGAGGAAGAAGCGTAGCATTTCCCTCGTCGCGTCCGGGCCTCGCGGATCGGTGTAGGATCCAGCGGGACTGCCTCCCGACCAGGCGTGGCCGGCACCGTGAATATTCCAATGCTCAGAGACGGAACGCCCGCCCGCGTCGGTCAGGATCGTGCGGGTATAGGCGTGCCCATGGGGCACCCGTCCTCGGATCACCTTCGCTTTCGGACGTGCTGCGTTGGTGGGCTGCTCGACAATTCGGTCGCCGTTAGTCGGATGTACCGTGGTGTCGCGGTCGCCATGGAAAACGATGGTCGGCACGGTCGATCCGCGATCCCCAATTTTTGACCCGCCCCCCTGCCGCATGGCGATGAACGCGGAGGGAAGATCGCTTGCCGCGCCACATGCCAGGCCAGAATGGATCCCGACAGACGCGTACAGGTCGGCATACGTCGCGCCCATGATGGCGGCGGCAGCCCCGCCGGCCGACAGGCCCGCGACGTAGACGCGCTTCGGATCGATCGCATGGTCCCGCATGATCTGCCGGGTGATCCCCGCGATCAGCGCAGGTTCGCCGCCGCCCCGCTGCTGGTCGCCGGGGCGAAACCAGTTCCAGCATTTCGCCTGGTTGGCTCCGCTGGGCTGCTCTGGATAGACCACGAAGCAGTTCTGCTCTTCAGCCAGGAAATTCATCCGGGTGCCGGCCGCGAAATCGTCCGGCGACTGGGTGCAGCCGTGAAGCATGACCACCAAGGGAAGCGGTTGTCCTTGAGAGCGACTCGGGACGAATAGCTTGTAGGTTCGGCTTCCGGCCGCGCTGCGGAAAGTGCCTGCGATGAATTGTGTTCCCTCGGGCGCGATATCCGACGTTGAGGGCGGAGCGCGCGTGATCGGACCACGCAGGCCGAGCCCGGAGAAATCGCGCATCCCGTCGAGTCGCGCAGCGCGTTTGCGCCTCTGCACAGAAGTGGCCTGGGTGGCTTGTCGGCCTTCCTTCTCCTCGACGAAGTTGGCCTTCACGTCGATGGTTGACGGCTCGAGCCTCGCAGGTGCGACATGAGCAGAGCTATCGGAAGGTCCTGGCGCGCTTTCGCCCCGGAGCATGCGCTGCAGGAGCGCGGTGGCCTCGACGAATTGGCCCGCACGCGTGAGGCGAGTGGCCTCGCGAACTATGTTCTGATCCAACATCGCATCACCTCGTTCTGTCGGCGAGAGCGGCCTTGACCGCGGGAGTGGCATGGAGGGCCCCCAGCACCGAGATCGAGGCAATGGTGGCGCGGGCGAGATCGGGCGTGACGTCGTGGGCGATGGTCGCGAGCCCCAAAACGTTGATGTGCAGCATCTCGCCGGCGCGGCGCGCCTCTTCGAGATCTTCGCGGCTGAAATTCCGCAGACCGAGATCCAAACTCTTCCGTGCCGTGGACTGCTTGACGACGTCTGCGTGACGTTCGAGCTGGTTGCGGATGGCCGTCCGGATGAAATCGGTCCGGTTCGAATAAAACCCTTCCTGGACCATTAGATCGACCTGACCGAGGTCGACATAGCCAAGGTTGATTGTGATTTTCTCGGTGTCCGAGGTCTTTGAGTGCAACTCACGTACATTATTCGCCATAAGCAGCCATCCGGTTGACCATCCAAATGGATGGTTTGTGGATGGTATGTGGATGTCGGCCGAATGCTTTCAAGTGGCACCGCCCGGGAAGGCCCGGTGAGATTTGGAAGAGCACGTCCAACGCCCGAGGCGCTCTCCGCTCGGATCGGGCTGAACTGCTGGTTTGGCGTCGCCGGATGGGGGTTCGGATCTATGCCGCGGAGGGCGCGGCTATCCGTTCTTGAGAATCGATTTCATTTCCCTGACCGGCCAGCTTTCGCCACCGGCAATCACGCGCATGACCGGGGGTCGAAGCCGGCTACGACGAGCCCAGGCCCGTTGCCACGATCCCGCGCAGGATCGCCAGGCGGCCGTCCGGACCGACGAGATCACGGGCGATCTGCTCGAATTCGCCACGATCCGTCTTGGCGAGGTCGACCCACCATTCGGAAGCCCAGCGCTCCTCGATCATGTTGCCGAGCGCAAGAATGGACTGCGCGTTCGCGACCTCGTTCTCGCGCAGGCGGCCGCGCAGCACCGGGACGGCGCCGGCTGCTTCGCAGATGGCGCCAGCCCGCGAGCTACGTCCTCGATGGCCTCGCGGATCATCTCCTCCATGAAATCCAAGACGTCGAGCACGAAGTCCGTGGAGTCGGTCCGGTGGTTTGATGTCATGTTTGGACTGCTCCGTTCCGTTTCGATCCGGACGGTGAAGCCGCCGAAGGCTCGCTGGCGTTGTCCCAAGCCGGCGGTAACACGACCGTTCACGTCGCTTGGGACGCAACCTACCACGCGAACGTGGTCTTGAACGGTGTGCTGCTGAACTAGGATCTTGAGAACCGTCATCTGGAAATACACAGAACGCCCGGCGGTCATCAGTGGTTGGAGCTTCGGCGAGCGCCTTGCGCCTCTCACGTTTCAATTCGCCAGGGTGACTTGGCCGGAGGCGGCGGCCTCTAGAAGTTTCGAGGCGACACGTGCCTTGACGCCGTTCGGCTGAAGGGAAGCGCCGCCGCAGACGGCATCGAGGACCGCACGCACGCAGGGGGGTCGTCGTTGCAACGTCGAGCATCGGAAGTCCCCCTGAAGAAAAATCGCACAGTGGTCGAACTTTCGGACATCGAATTCACAGGTAAAAAAATCATCCGCATCTGCCCGTCCGGGCGGCCATCTCGCGCGATATGCTCAGGGCGACCGTCGAATTTCGTCGCGCGGGATCGGAGGGATGGATCGGGTACGTCGCTTCGAACGCGGCGCCCGACGGGCCCGAAGACGCGAAGACCTAGTCTTCCGTCGGTTCGGCCTGACGGCGGCGGACCAATCGCGCGATTCGCAAGGAGTGACCGATGGACGTCGCCTACTGCGTCGCGTTTCCATTCGTCCTGGCGGACCACGGTGTCGCGGCCGGCGACGCAATGGAGTGCCTGAGCGCCAACGCGGCCGTCATGCGCGCTGAGGAGTCTCTAGCGCAAGCCCGGCTGCGCCGCCGCGATCGCATTCAGCCGAACCGGGGATCCGGCGACCGGCAAGTTCGGCGATGCCAAGCTTCGCCCACAGTCTTTGGTTGATGGTTCAGGGCAAATCGCTTTAAGTCTCTTGGAATGTCTGCGACTCATCGAAGGATTGGCCTAACTTCTGGGGCTTCGGAATTGTCGGCACTCGGTTTGAACATCAGCAAGGGCACGATCTGGTACTGTGTCCTGCAAGGCCCGCGGGATCAGCCGACACATGTCGACAGCGGAAGACATCGGTTCAATCCGGGCCAAAGTCGTCCCGATCTCGCAAACTATTGCAAGCAAACGTTTGGCGAGTTGATAGATCGATTTCCTTCGAGCAAGGTTGCCTATAGGCTTACGCTGAACGCTAAGAGCGCGGACCAAGTTGCCTACCTCTGCTTTCCTTTCGGAATCCTGAACCTCGTTGCTCATGAACGCGGAGTGGCGGTCCGTGAGTTCACCACGCCGTCCTTCACGAAAAAGGCACTCGGGATTGCGGGCGATAAATTTGATGCCTGCGATAGCAGCATTGTCGGCCGTCCAGACAAATGGGATCGAGACGCAAAGCTGGCTGCTCTTAGCGCCTGGATGATGCTCGATGTCTGATCCGGTGAAGCCACTGCTCACTCCCGGTGAAATTGTACTTAACAAGTACAAGGTCATTCAGATGCTCGGTTTCGGGCAATTCGGCCAAGTCTTCAAAGTGTGGAATCACAATCTTCAGCAATTTTCTGCGCTCAAGGTGGTGATAGTCAGAGATCCGTCGCAACATCGGGCTCTGATCGAGGCTCAGGCGATGAGCCTTTGCGGGCACGATCACGTCGTCAAAATCCATACGGCGGACGAATTCAACGGTGCTGTGTTGATCGAGATGGAATTCATCGAGGGCGGCTCACTGGGCGATCGGCTCTTGCGTGAGTTTGTGCCGGTTGCTGACTCCATCGTTTACGTAAAGCAAATCTTGTTCGCTTTAGAGTATGCGCATGGACGTGGGTTCGTTCACCGGGACGTCAAGCCCGGAAATATCATGCTCGCGCCGAGAAACGCCAAACTGTCGGATTTCGGTACAGCCATTCATGCGGAATCAGGGCTCGGAGCCACGGCCTTGGAATTCTTCTATAGGCCCCATGCCTCTCCAGAAGCTGCCAACAATCAAGAATTCTCGCCCTTGAGCGACGTTTATGCAGCCGGCATGACGCTGCAACGGGCTGCGAATAACACCCCTGCATGGGGTCACGTCCGGAAGGATGAGGCTTCTTTCAGGCAAGACATCCTTAATGGGAAGTTGCCTCAGCGGCTCGGACACGCGGACTGGGTGCCCCGGGCGCTGAAAACCATCTTGAATCGAGCCTGCTCGGGCGATCAAGCTAAGCGTTATAAAAGCGCCGCAGACTTTCGTCAGGCACTTGAACGTTTGTCTATTCTCCGTCCCTGGGCGCGGCTGTCGCCGGACGAATGGCGCTGTGAGTACGATGGACGTGTAGAGC
Source organism: Bradyrhizobium iriomotense (assembly GCF_030160715.1). Taxonomy (GTDB): domain Bacteria; phylum Pseudomonadota; class Alphaproteobacteria; order Rhizobiales; family Xanthobacteraceae; genus Bradyrhizobium; species Bradyrhizobium iriomotense. The sequence goes on along the minus strand of NZ_BSOW01000025.1, from coordinate 134,349 downwards.
TCGTTCGGTACGTGCCGGGTAAGAAGCCATCTATTGAACATCTCGTTGGCTCCCGTCGAAAACGAGTCAACTGCGGCTCGTTCGCGACCGAGCGGGAGGCGCGCCGCCAGATGGAAAGATTGGTTGCCCAACTGACATATCAGTAGGCCTTGAGAGAAGCGCTGCCGCAAGGCCACGCTGACGAAAGCCGAGAAGGCCGCCAAGCCTGTCAAGAAGCCGCGCAAGGCGTCCGCTGGCCAGAAGGAAATGCTGATGCCGATCGACGGCAAGAAGCCGAAGGAAGCGGTCGCCAAGAAGATGGCGGCCAAGCCGCAGCGCAAGTCGGCCTAAAGGTCCGGTGGGGACTGCCACTGGACAAGAAACTGGTCTAACATTAATGACGCTCGAACGTGCGGCCGTAGCCACAGCCGCACACTCGAAGGCGCTACTTTTATCCGTAGACTATAACATATCCCCCATTTTCGGCGCCGGTTTCGGCGCCGATCCGATTCTTGGGCTACCCACCGCCTTCCTTCGGTAGTGAGCTTGCCTTAGGACGATTCGGTAAGGCGACATTAACCAAAGCTGTTGTTTATGGTTACCGATGTATGAATGTGTGGACGACCTCACCGAAGAGATGCAAGCGGCCCTCGTAGCTGCTTCCCGTGACGCATCGCCCGTCCGGGGGCTGACGCACGGCTATTACAAATACCCCGCCCGCTTTTCCGCGGTCTTCGCCAGTGCGGCCATCAAAGCCTTCACCCAACCCGGTGATCTGGTGCTCGATCCCCATGTCGGCGGCGGCACCACCCTAGTGGAAGCCCTGGCCTGCGGCCGCGAGGCAGTCGGCGTGGATATCAGCTCGCTCGCCGAGTTCATCACCAACGTCAAATGCACGGTCTATTCCGAGGGTGAACTGGAGACCCTTGAGGCGTGGTCCAAGAAGATCGGCGCCGTGGTGGACATCCACAAGCCGTCAACGGCGCTGACCGATTACGAACAGCTCGGGTACTACAAGCACCTCGACCATCCCTCGCGCTGGCGGCTTCGGAAGGCCATCGAGCAATCCATCGCCGCCGCCATCAAGCTCGGCACACCCCGCCTAGAAGCGTTCGGTCGGTGCGTTGTGCTGCGCAGCGCCCAGTGGGCTCTCGATGGCCGCAGCAAGCGCGCGACCATCGACGGCTTCCGGCGGACCCTCGAAGAGACCGCCGACGATATGGTCAATGGCGCCCGCAATCTCCGGCGCTCAGTGCGAAATCACGGCCGGCAGCAACCGGTGACGATTCTGCGCAGAAGCGCTATCGGTATCCACGATGAGCCGTCGCTGAACGACATGCGCGCGCCGCACCTCGTCGTCACGTCTCCTCCGTACCCCGGCGTCCACGTCCTCTATCACCGTTGGCAGGTCGATGGCCGGAAGGAAGCGCCGTTGCCGTTCATGATCGCCAACAAACTGGATGGCGCGGGACTGAGCTACTACACGATGGGGGACCGGAAATATCCCGGCCTCAAAACGTATTTCGACAACATCACCGGCTCCATGTCGTCGGTCGCTGCCCTGGCCGACCACGACACCGTAGTGGTGCAGATGGTGGCATTCTCTGCCCCTGACTGGCAGCTTCCGCGCTACCTCGAAGCCATGGAAGCGGCAGGCCTTGCTGAAATGCGCCTGCCGGTCTTGAAGGGCGATCGTGACGGCCGCTTGTGGCGCAGCGTCCCCGGCCGCCGGTGGTACAGCGCACAGCGCGGCACCACTCCCGGCAGCCAAGAGGTCGTTCTATTCCACCGGAAGGTCAGGCAGCCTTCGGCAGCTTCTGCGGCAGTGTCAGACAGAGCGGCACGATAACGCGCGCCACGCCGGCGCAGTGATCCTGAATATTCTTGCGGCACTGCTCCTCGCTGTTTTTCCACTCGTCGGTATGCTTGACGTTCTCCAGCAAGCCCATGGCGATAAGCGCCAGGCCGTACTTGAACACGAACTCCACCGCCGGGACTTCTTCGGGCTTCTTGAGCAGCTTGGCCTGCTCCAAGAGCTTTGAGTCCTTGTTGACCGCGAGCTGAAGCCGGTTGGTGTTCGGCACCTTCTCGATGGTGAGCGGCAACGCCTCCGGCCCACGATTGACTTCGATCACATCCGGCCGACTCGGCGAGTCCTGCGCCTGCTGAGGCTCCTTCGGCGGCTTCGGCTCGGTCTTCTCGCGCGGCGGCACGATGGTGGCGGTGACGACCAGCTTGAACGGCCCGTGTCCGGCGTCATCGCTGATCTCGATCTGCGTCATCAATGCCGTGCCGACCACAGCCTTTTTCGGCGCGTGAAAGGTGAACGTAAGCCGCCCGTTGAACAGGTGGAATGTCGGCTCCAACTGACCAACAAACTTCACGTTACCTGCGTGCTTCGGCCGAGAAAAATAGTTATTCACAACGTCCGTGTTGAACGAAGTGCGCGCATCGTCATCCACGGGCAGGTTGATTTTGACGGCCATCATGCCGTCGGCGCGCTTGAAGTAAGTCGGAAATTCCTTTCCAACAAAGTCCGCCTTCGGATCACCCACCACCTTGTCGCCGGGATTCAGCTTCTTCGTGGCGGCGGCGACCTTACCCGGCATCATGCTGCTGAACAGATCGGCCAACGTCGGGTCGGTCGCGAGCAGTTCTTCAAGCGCGCTGATACCCACCTCGTCCAGTGTCGCGTTGGCGACCTTCTCCTCATAGCGCTTCTTGTTGAGTGCTTGCAGGCCTTCGTGGTTTTTCAGCTCCTTTTGCAACTTCTTGAACAGGTCCTTCAGAAGGTCGTCTTCGCGGAATGTCTCACGATTGGCCATGAAGATGGCGTTGCGCGAGGTCTGGTTGAGGCTCGTGCAATCGAGCGTCACCAGCATGCTGCCAGCGATGTGTTCGAGATTAACCGCGTTCGTCTTGAAGAACTGCGTGTCGCGCTTGGCGTGGGACTGGCCGTTGATGAGTGCGCGCAAACCGGTCTGCGGCGCGTCCTGATCGGGATCCTCCTTGTCGAGGATTTTGAAGACGCGCACTTCGGCCGGAATGGTCTCGCCGGTGAAGAGCTTGATCTGGATGCTCGCACCGTCCTCGAAACCAGGTTCGAGGTTCTTGCGATTCCACTTCGCGAGCCGATTCCAGATCGTGGTCTGCATCACGTTCGCCTTGTACCCCTCGCGGCACTCGATCAGGCGGAGCGGCAGCACCGGCTTCAGCAGATAGTCCTCCAGCTTGCGGAAAAGCTCACCGCAGATGTTCGAGCGCGGGGCCTTGAAGTTGTACATTTTGATAAGTGTGCCGCTGGGCACCTTGCGCTCGCGCGGCGCGCACAGCTCGCCGGACTTCGCGGCCAACTTCGGGACCAAGCCCATGGGCTCGGCACCGGCAGTCATGACGTTGCCGTCCGTCCCGACCAGGTACTTCCATGACGGGCTGGACTTGTGGGGGAAGAAGCAGAAGACCGTGAAAGCCCACTCGTGCGGCTTCGAGCACATGTCGTCCGGCGCGCGGGAAACGATTAGCTGCATCTTGCGGTTGTCGCCGCAAAAAGGGAGGACGCCCGTGCCTCCCATGTTGAAGCGGCCCTGCGTGAACTCCACGGCGCCCTTATACGCGCCCTCGGCACTGCCAAAGATCAGCGAACAGAACGTCTTCGGGAAGTCCTCGGCCAACTGGCCCTCGCCTGCATCGTAAAGCGAGATCGACGGCAACGCCTTGGTGCCCGTCGCGTACAGGATCATTGATTCCTCGGCGAGCTTTCGGACGTCTACTTTGTCGTCGGTCAGGTCGCCGTAAAACTTACCAACGGCGTCGGGCATGTTCTAGGGCGCCTTCGGCCCACGCGGGTCGATACCATCGGCCCGAACCTTCCGCATCAGGATGGCGTCGATGGCGTTAGTGACCTTCTCGACCAGCGCGGCGGCCGCCGTCGTCTGCTGGTTATGAACGATCGACTGGTTGTTCGGCATGTCGCCGAGGAAGCGCCAGCGCTTCTCGTCGTTCAACAACCCCTTTTTGGTCAGGATTTCCAGGGCGGCCTCTTCAGTCTCGGCCGCCAAAAGTTCGTCCAAAAGCTGCTTGTCCTGCACTGCACCCCTCCCCAACCCCTTGAATTATCAATCCAACTTGAAATCCACCGATTCTTTGCCACCCGATGAGGACATGCGTGCCTTGAGCGCATCCACCTCCTTATTGAGCGCCCGGACGATCTTTTGAACGTCCGAATCGTCGAACTGGTAAGCGTTTTTATTGCCCAGTTTGCCGATTATACGGATAGCCTTGATGGCGTTTACAGTACGACTTTCGGCCAACTCAACAAACTTCTGGCGCTTCCCTTCCTTCGAAGCAGCGGCTTTTTTGGTTGTTTTTTCAAGCATTCTAACTCTCCGTCTATGCCTTATATTACGACTTCAGAAATCCGATATAATTCCCTCTAAATTACGCGAAATATAGAGTCCAGGAGAATCTTGCTGGCGCAACAAAGATTCGCGTTCGGAGGGCGGTGACCGCATGGCTTCTCTCCATCCGTTGCTGAAGACAGGGCACGCGATTCGCGCCCGCCCTGAGACCGAAACGGAGGGAGTTCTGCGGAAATCGTAGCCCGGGTGTTCGTGAATCTTGATCGTGAAGCCCTTCGCCTGAAACGCCCAAATGCGTTTCCCGTAGTCCTTCACTTCCTGCTCGGTCATGATGATGTCGTGGCACTCATCCGCCCGTGACTTCCATGTGCTTATTCCTTGTCTGTCTTCCCTGCCTCGTTCTCGCTCGTCCCGGAGGATCAAAAGACACCCCACAGTCCTGCGGTGTCTTTTTCCCGTCCATCCACAGCTCGGCGGCATCACCCCTGGCCACCACGTTGACGGTGGATCGTTGGCGGAAATCTTGGTCGGCCGTAGCCCACGAGATGACTGCGCCTGCATGATCGGCGTTGCCTTAGGCCGCCGCACGATGTCGAGGGCAGGCAACCCGGTCCGCTTCCTTGCGTGCCTCCACTGCGCGCTCAGCCGATGCCCCGACCCGAGCCGCCGTAGATGGTCTCTCGTGATTTGGTGCCCATGACCTTATGAACGCGCGGTCTTGGTCGGCGCGCAAATCGTCAATGGATCGGGGATCGATCAGGGGGCTGGCTATCGGGCGTCGTGGGTGTGGTTAGGTGGGCTGTTAGCAGTAGCCCGAACGTCGGGCAGCGCTTGCCGTCCATCATCGGCTCCAGCATGTAATACCACCGGTAGGAGTGGCGCACAGGCTGGACAACGCTTGGGTTAGTAATAAAATCAGGGCCCCTGACGACTGCCATTGGAGCGAGAAAATGAGCAGTTTGTGGGAATTCATTAGCCGTAAGCGTAATCGGGAAGTGCTCGGTTGGCTTGGTGGCGGGCTCGTCGTTGCGGCGACGGGACTTTGGGCAGCGATCGTCTATTTCTTTCCTCCTCAGAAGTCCGTCGAGCCGAGGCCAGCCAGCGTTCAGGCCGACTGCGGTGGCGTGGCCATTGGCGGCAGCGTGTTTGGCGCCTCCATTACCGGAGGTAACACGACTAATTCCGACTGCTCGTCGAAACCGAAGTGAGGCGTTTCTTCATGAACAAGCGCCTGTCTATAGTTGCAGCATTGGGTCTGTATTGCTTCGCTTCGAGCCCGATTGCGCTTGCTCAGCAGATCAAAGCGGATACGGACGGGGTCGCCATTGGTGGCAGTGTCATGTGGTCCACCATCATCACCGGCATCCGTCCCGAGAAGGTGGACGAACTCGTGCGTAATGCAACGCGCCCGCTGGAGGAACTGACTACTCAACAGAGAGATAACATTGCCCTACTCAAGGAAAAGTTGGACCTCAATGAACGCCAGGTACGTGCCGCGCTGGCTATTCTTGGCGAGATCGATGTCCCTCCGGAGCGATTGGCTGCCAAGCTCGTCGAAATCGCTGAGCGCTTCAAAGCCCTTCAGGCATCGGGCTCCGCTGAGCCGGGCGATGATCCCAGTATTGCGGCCCTGAAGGCGGACGCGCAAAAGTCCATTGATGAAGGCAAACTGGCCAAAGCGGATGCGATGCTCGCGGATGTCGAGACCGAGCAACGGCGCGCTCTCGATCGCCTCGCTGTCAACGTGGCCGATACCTCCGCCCGGCGCGGTGAAATTGCACTTACCCGACTGCGGTACAGAGAGGCCGCCATGCACTTCGGCAATGCTGCCGCCGTGTTTGCCCAAGGGAAAGCTGAGGACAAGCGGATCGGCTATCTCCAAAAAGAGGCACGCGCGCTGTACCGGCAAGGAGATGAATTTGGCGACAATGATGCTCTGCTTTTGGCTATCGAGCGGTACAGGCGGTTGGTCGCACTGAGGACCCGCGAGCGCGTTCCGCTCGATTGGGCCCGGACCCAGAATAATTTGGGCAACGCGCTTCAAACCCTCGGGGCGCGGGAGCGCGGTACCGCGAAGCTCGAAGAGGCCGTCGCGGCCTATCGCGAGGCGCTAAAAGAATGGACCCGCGAGCGCGAGCCGCTCAACTGGGCCCGGACCCAGAACAATTTGGGCAACGCGCTCGGATCTCTCGGGGAGCGCGAGGGCAGCACCGAGAAGCTCGAAGAGGTCGTCGTGGCCTATCGCGAGGCGCTAAAGGAATTGACCCGCGAGCGCGTGCCGCTCGACTGGGCCAGGACCCAGAACAATTTGGGAAATGCGCTCGGATGGCTCGGGGCGCGGGAGCGCAGTACGGCGAAGCTCGAAGAGGCCGTCGTGGCCTATCGCGAGGCGCTAAAAGAATGGACCCGCGAGCGCGTGCCGCTCGACTGGGCCCTAACCCAGAACAATTTGGGCAGCGCGCTCGGATCGCTCGGGGCGCGGGAGCGCAGTACCGCGAGGCTCGAAGAGGCCGTGGCCGCCTTTCGCGAGGCGCTGAAGGAGATGACCCGCGAGCGCGTGCCGCTCGACTGGGCCGAGACCCAGAACAATTTGGGCACCGCGCTCGAATTGCTCGGGGAGGGCGAGGGCAGCACCGACAAGCTCGAAGAGGCCGTCGTGGCCTATCGCGAGGCACTAAAGGAGTTGACCCGCGAGCGTGTGCCGCTCGACCGGGCCGCGACCCAGCGCGCCCTCGGCGAGGCGCTTCGATCCCTCGGTTATGCCCACTTTTGTCAGGGCGATTTTGCCGCCGCCGCTCTCGACCTTCAAGAGACGGTAGACGGGACCGATGCCTATCCGACCCTTTGGCTCTACCTCGCACGTGCTCGAATAGGTCGGCAGGACGCAAAAAGGGAGTTGGAGCAAAGGGCAGCAGAACTGAAGCCCGAGTGGCCTTCCCCAGTTGTCAAATTGTTTCTTGGGCAAAGCACGCCTGAGGCCATGGTGGCTGCAGCAGACAAGCCCGTGGAGCGTTGCGAAGCGCAGTTTTATCTCGGGCAATGGCATCTCTTGCGAGACGCGCGCTCGAACGCGATCGAGGCGCTGCGCAACGCAGTCGAAAGCTGCCCAAAAAACCTTATCTTGTATGCCGGTGCTTTGGCGGAGTTGAAGCGGCTCGGACAATAGGGCCTCTTGAGCACCCGCCTTAAGCAGCCGCCGCCCGATCCTCCTTCTCCGCCCCACGCATCACGATCTTCAGCGCATCATCCGGTAGCGGCCGCTGCAATGCCTTTACCTCATTCCACGGTGCGCGCATCCAGATGTCGCGCTCTTCGTCGGTCGCCAGGATCTTCGGATGGGTCGGCGCGACCACCGCATTCGGTGCCGTCATCAAGAGCCGATAGACCTGATGCGGCATGAGGATCGGCTTGGACTTCGTGCCCCGATCGCCTTTGAACTGGGTGGTGGCGGCCAGGCAGTCAAAACCGGGAAAACTATGCAAAATTCTTTTACTGGTCAGCCGAATCAACGGCTGATTTCTAATTTCTGGTGCGCGGCGGCAAGGCAATCGCACCGGGACAACTATGCAACATCGGCCGAGCAGTAGGAACCAGACGTGAACGAGGCGTGAACTTTATGCAGTTTCGGCTGATACGGTCGTTATGGACAGAAAGCCTTGCCAAGCATCGGTTTTCCGGCTTCAGCCAGCCGCGCTAGTGCGGCGACGATGTGTTGCGGATGTTGGTGACCGGCGGCCCTCCGTGCGCGGTTGCGGCGGCATGCCCCAGCGCATCAGCGTCATTTCTGCCCCGGCTTCGGTATTGCGGATCACGGGTGCGGGATAGTCGGGGAAGACGCCGGGCATCGCTGCAAGTTGCCGATGCGATGCAGTTCAGGGCGCTCATCATTCTCCTAAGCGCTTCTTTTCGGCGAGCTTTACTTTGGCAATCATCTCCTCCTCCATCTCGGCTCTCTTCTTTCCGAAGTGAGCTTCTCGATGATCGCCAGGACAAATCGCGATCACGTTCGTCATGCGATCCGCGCCATCCTTCGCCAGAGCCAGAATATGATGACACTCAAGATACGGTGCCCCATTGTCACATTCGAACCCGATGTCACCGCAGTATTCGCACTTGCCGTCAGCGCGCTGTTTGACAGCTTCTCGTATCTTAGGGTCTCGCGCATATCGCTTGCCAGTATACGGCACGTAGGCGGGACTATCCGTTCCAAGGTCGTCGATAGCGTCGGAATATGCCGCTGTGCCTACCCCCGCGAGTTGCAATCTTCGTTGCTTGGCCGGCATTAATGTCCGTAGATAGGCCCAGGGGTCGCTCATACCTTGCAGTTGTTCGAGAGCTTTGGCGATGGCGTCGAAATCAGCTTTTGTAAAGGTGTGTTGCAATGACCTCTTGATGATTGCCTCGCGTATCCAGGGCTCGACATCCTTAGCAGTCCAAGCATTACGATTGATACGATTATCAGCCTCTAAGACGGTGATGAGCGCCAGCAACGGAACGTCGGCGAGGGCGGCAGCCGCGTCCAGTACGTTGCACACTTGAGCAACCATGCGAGCGTGGTTCTTGGTACGCCCGAGCTTCAGGGCGGCGGTTTGGTAAGTGAGAAATTGGTGTGATCTTGCGGCGGCAACAACAATGGGTAAGAGCTTGCGGGCCTCGTCGTGCAGTTTCGTCATTCTGTGTCCCTCTAGAGCGGTCGCGGCCGCGCGTCGCTTTCTCACCACACGCGCTCTTAGGTGGCCATCCAAGCTGAGCGTTGACACCAATTCAATTGCTCCTGCCACGCTCGTATAAAGCCATGACAACTCGCCTATGACATGTTGCCATGGTCTTTCGGATGGCAGGTCACACGATCGAAGCTAGCCGCGAGCGCGCAATCTGACCTTTGCACCTTGTCGTTCACTACCGTGGCGGGACAAGGTGATGGAGCGAAGCCAATATTGATGAAGGTAGAAAGGTGAAACGACCCAAAGCTCAACAGCCGCTCCTCGTCTCACCTTTTCAACTGGATAGTCGTTTCATTTTGTCGCTCTTTGTCGGCACGTCGGCGAAAATATTGGATCGGGGGGCGAATCCCCCATCTTCACGTTGTCACCCTTTCAGCATCGGCACCTTGCAACATTAACGATTTGGTAACGATTCGGATTTTCTGGGCTACATATTTCTGCCCTACGTGTGCGCGCGCACAAGCCCCCCGCCATGGCCAACCGTACCGGGGGGTCAAAACGCGAGGCGAGGTCCCGACGCGCCTGTATGCCGCGACCGAGTGGTCGCGTCCCTTACAGGAGCGAGCGGCATGAACGACACTGCAACGCGGCTGGTCCCCATGATGCGTGTTCAATATTGAACAGTGTGAGGGCCTCCCTCATAGCGTCACGAGAGGTAAGTCGACGCGCGTGCGCAATCCTGATGCCCGCGACGAGTTTGCCGACGAATTCTTGCACTCAACTTGTGCGGAGATACGCGAAGGCGGTGAAGCCTACTACGTCCCGAGCCGGGATTTCATCTCCATGCCAGCGTTCGAGGCCTTCAAGGGCGCGGATCACTTCTACGCCAAAGTGACGCACTGGACGGCGCACAAGAGCCGCCTTGATCGCGATCTGAAGAACCGGTTCGGCTCTCGCGACTACGCGGCGGAAGAGCTGATTGCAGAACTTGGCGCTGCATTCCTGTGTGCAGAGTTTGGGTTCGATGGTGATCTGCGGCACGCGGGCTACATCGCCAATTGGAGGTCGCTCGAAAGCTTCGGCAGGGGCGCCGCGGGTTGGTTCTGGTGGCCGCGCCGGCGCGGCTTCGTGCCTGATGGCCGGCGTTCGGGCCCATTTCCAACGAGCTACTCAGCGTATCGGCGCGCGCTCCGGCACGCCACAAATCGTTGACCCGTCGCGTTTGTGAAGAGCGACAGAGAAGCTTCCACGTGCTTCCCCCCTGCTTCCCCGCCGAAACGACCGCCCGCGCGCGCAGTAGCCGCGCCGCGTACGGTACTGCATTTGTTAGGGAAATTTGGAGCGGGCGAAGGGGCTCGAACCCTCGACCCCGACCTTGGCAAGGTCGTGCTCTACCACTGAGCTACACCCGCGTCCTGTGTCGGTCGCATGACGCGCCGGCAACGGCTGTCGTATGCCAAAAGCGGGCGGCGAATGCAACAGCTACCGGCGGCATGGATGCGCTTTAACGCACCCCATATGGGCTCGAATCGGGTCGAAAACGATCCGAAACGCCCAGGAACCACCGAATCACCCGTCGTGGATTGAAATTCGGCCGTCCCGGCCCAATTTAGGAGCCGGGACAGCAGCATATGGGCGCGCGACGTGCTAAAGAGCCGCCTTTCCAGACATCAGATGAGGGACTTCCGTGACGATCATTGACCAGGGCAACGGAGCGGCGGGCCAGGCTGCGCCCGATCTGATCAAGGACACGACCACCCAGACCTTCGTGAAGGACGTCATCGAGGAATCGAAGCGCCAGCCGGTGCTGATCGACTTCTGGGCGGAGTGGTGCGGCCCGTGCCGGCAGCTCACCCCGGTGCTGGAAAAGGCCGTCAAGGCGGCCAAGGGCAAGGTCAAGCTGGTCAAGATGAACATCGACCAGCATCCGGCGATTCCGGGCCAGATGGGCATCCAGTCGATCCCGGCCGTGATCGCCTTCGTCAACGGCCAGCCGGCCGACGGCTTCATGGGCGCGGTGCCCGAGAGCCAGGTCAACGCCTTCATCGAGCGCCTGACCAAGGGCGTGACGGCCCCGGGCGAGGTCAATATCGCTGAGATCGTGCAGGAAGCAGACGCCGTGCTCGCCGAAGGCGACGTCGCGGCTGCGGCGCAGATCTATGCCGAGGCGCTGTCGCACGATTCGACCAACATCGCCGCGCTCGCCGGCCTTGCCAAATGCTACGTCACCTCGGGCGCCATCGAGCAGGCCAAGCAGACGCTCGCCATGGTGCCGGAGTCCAAGCAGACCGAAGCCGCGGTGAAGGCGGTGCAGGCCGCGATCGACCTCGCCGAGCAGGCGGAGCAGCTCGGGCCGGTTGCCGAGCTGGAGCAGAAGGTCGCCGCAAACCCGCTCGATCACCAGGCGCGGTTCGACCTTGCGACGGCGCTCAATGCGCAAGGCAATCGGGCGGCCGCGACCGACCAGCTGCTCGAGATCATCAGGCGCGACCGCAAATGGAACGACGATGGCGCACGCAAGCAGCTCGTCCAGTTCTTCGAGGCCTGGGGCGGCGCTGACGATGCGACCGTCGAGGGACGCAAACGGCTGTCGACGATCCTGTTTTCCTGAAGCGCGACAAATCGTCATCGCGCTTTGGCTTATTGTTTGAGCATGATCTTTTCGGAAAACCGCTTCACACTTTTCCGGATCATGCGCTAAGGCGATGGACACCATGTAGATCAGCGGGGGACCGGGGTATGCCGATCAATATCGAATATCGCGGGCCCACCGATCTCCCCGAGATAATCCCGGTGTTTCCGCTGCCCGGCGCGCTGCTCTTGCCGCGCGGGCAGATGCCGCTCAACATCTTCGAGCCGCGGTATCTGGCGATGGTCGACGACTCACTTCGCGACGGCCATCGGCTGATCGGCATGATCCAGCCGGATGTCGCGCATTCGCGAAAGAATTCGGACAAGCCGACGCTGTTTGGCGTTGGCTGCGTCGGCCGCATCACCCAGCTCGCAGAATCCGGCGACGGCCGCTACATCCTCGAGCTCACCGGCATCGCGCGCTTCAAGGTGGTCCAGGAGCTGGAGGTGCTGACATCCTACCGGCAGTGCAAGGTGGACTTCTTTGCCTTCACGGATGATTTCACCGCCCGCAAGGGCGAGGACGCGGTCAACCGCGAGGCGCTCCTGGTGGCGCTGGCCGACTTCCTGAAGGCCAACAACCTCAAGGTCGACTGGGAAGGCGTCGAGAGCGCGCCCAACGAGGCGCTGGTCAATGCGCTGGCGATGATGTCGCCGTATGGTCCCGCGGAAAAGCAGGCGATGCTGGAAGCGCCCGACCTCAAGACCCGCGCCGAAATCCTGATTGCCGTCACCGAGATGGATCTCGCCAAGAAGCGCACCTCGGGCGATCCGCCGCTGCAATAGGCGCTCAATCACGCCGCGACGCGTGCATCGACATATTGCCGAAGCAGCCAATCCGACCAGGACAGCGTTCCGCGCACGCCGTTGCAGACCACGAAGCCCATGCCGCGAGCTTTCGTTTCCGAAAGCGACATCGGCAGGATCTTTCGGCGGAGACCTCGCGCGCGCTGATACTGGCGGGCGAGCTCAGTGAGGCTGAGAGCGTCGGGGCCGCCGATGTCCGCCCGCGCGCCATGCGCACCGTCGAACGCACAGGTCACGATATAGTCGGCGACATCAGACGTATCGACCGGATTGAACACCGTCGTCGGCACGGGCCAGGCCGGAAGCCAGGCCATGCCGGAGAGCAATTTGTCGAGCAGGTAATAGAACGGCATGGCGCGAACGACGGACCAGGGCAGCGTCGAACCCCGGACCAGCCGTTCGCCGGCGAGCTTGGCGCGGGCATAGGGCAACGTCGCCTCGTCGAGACCGACGATCGAGACGTGAAGAAAGTGCCGCACAGATTGCTCCCGCGCGAGCGACAACAGCCGCTCGGTGCCGGTGACGTCAACCGCCGAGGGAGACCAGACGAAATCCACCGGCCTGAAGCCGCCACGTCGCGCGATCGGCGAATGGGTCGCCGCGTTGATGATGGTGTCGACGCCATGCAGAGCCTCCCGCAACCCGTCCCCGGTCGCGAGATCGCCGACCGCCCATTCAACATCGGTTCGCGAGCCCGGCAACCTCGCAAAGATCCGCACGCGGTGTCCCGCGATCACGAGCCGGTCGACGATGTCGCGGCCGAGATGTCCGGTTCCTCCGGTAACGAGAACAAGAGTCATGTGTCCGCTCCTTCTGTTCCCAGCCGCCAGGGATCGACACTTTTTCGGATCATGCTTTAGTAGCCCGCGACCGCCAGCGCGACCACGGCGCTCATCCCGATCCATCCGGGATGCACCGTCCGCGTCGCCAGCGCATTGCCAATGGCGGCAAAGCCGAACACCACGGCGAAGGTCGCGATGATCCAGTGCCGGGCGGCGTCCGATTCCATCCAGGGCGCGGCGATCAGCAGCACGCCGCCGGCAATCCACGCCACGCTCCCGGCCTGCCAGACCAGGCGAATGAGCAACCGCAGCCGGGGCGGCTCGATCGTGGCGCGGGCAAAGACCTTGGTCTCGCCAAGCACGGTATGACCAATTGTGACGAGAATGGCGATGACGCCCGCTGCTTGCAGAAGCAGATCGCGCATTGAAACCTCCATCTCTAACCATACAGTAATGTATGGAATATAGATGAGCGCTGGCACCTGTCAATACACCTGTGTATGGTGCGGCATCGGGAGATCAAGGAAGCGATGGCCGACCAACTCTCGGCGCAGGATTGGATCGATCTGGGCCTGAAAACGCTGGCGAAGGGCGGCTTTACGGCGCTGAAGGCCGAGCCGCTGGCCAAGGCGATGGGCGTCTCGCGCGGCAGTTTCTACTGGCATTTTGCCGATATCGGCGCCTTCCATGCCGCCATCCTCGCGCGCTGGCGCGAAGTCGCCACCGAGCAGATCATCGCCGCCGTCGAGGCGACCAAGGATACGAACGAGGGCGCGGACCCGCTCGCGATCCTGCTCAAGCTGACCTTCGGCAGCAAGCTCGTGCTGGAAAAGGCGGTGCGCAGCTGGGCTGCCAACGATGCGCGGGCGCGCGCCGCGGTCGTCGCGGTCGATCGCCGCAGGCTCGACTATATCGAAAGCCTCCTGAAGCAGGCCGGGCTCGCCGACGACATCGCCCGCGCCCGGGCGCAGATCCTGTTCTGGGCCTTCTTCGGCTTTGCCCTTTCGGACCAGACGCTGCCGGCGGAGAAGCAGCAGGCCGCGCTCGATGAGCTCCTGCGGATGGTGGTCGCCTGAAGGCGCCGATCAGCCCGCGGCGACCGCGTGGCGGGGCGGCTCGGATCCGACCAGCCGCATCAGGGCGATCGTCACCAGGACGACGGCGGCGTAGATCACGAGCTGCATTCCGGTCGGCTGGTCGGTGTAGCCGATCAGCGTGTGCAGGGTGCGGCCCAGGATGCTGTCCTCGGAGAGCAGCCAGCTCGTGTCCCACACCACGGTATCGAGCGCGGTGAGCCAGTTGGCGCGCTCGAGGAACGAGACAGCCTGCGCGGCCATGCCGGCCGCGAGCAGGGTGATGAGGACCGTCGTGGTCGTAAACAGCGCGCGCGGCGGAATCCGCAGCAGGCCGAAATAGGTCAGGAGGCACACCGCGCCGCCGAGCACGAGGCCGAGCAGGCCGCCCAGGAACAGGCTCATCGCCGTGCCGCCATCGGATGCGGCAACGCCGTAGAGAAACAACGCGACCTCGCTGCCTTCGCGCAGCACCGCGACCCCGACCACCACGGCGAGCGCCAGCAGCGATTTGGAGCCTTCGGCGACGGCCTGGCCGACGGCGCGCAATTCGCCCGCCATCTCCTTGCCGTGCCGCGCCATCCAGACATTGTGCCAGGTCAGCATGATCACGGCGATGCCGAGGATCGCCGCGTTGAACAGCTCCTGCCCCATGCCTTCGAAGAGCTGCGACAGGGCGCCCGCGAACGCCGCGACAACACACGCGCCCACCACACCCGCCAGCACGCCACCGGCGATCCACCGATGGCGATGCGGGACCATCCGCGTGACCGCGAGCACGATGCCGACGATCAGACCGGCCTCGAAGACCTCGCGGAAGACGATGATGAGCGCGGCGAGCACGAGCTAAGCCTTATTCGACGACGAGGGTGCCGCGCGCCTTCTCGTTGAACTCGTCGAAGAACTCGTAGCGGCCGGCCTTCTGGGCGCGGACGTTGACGACGGCTTCGCCCTTCGACGGAATGACCTTCTCGACCTTCAGCGTCTTGCTCTCGAACTCCATCGCCTTGGCGGTGTTGTTCTTGACCTTGACGGTCACCGGCTTGCCGGCCGGTGCGCGCAGCTCGCTCGGCAGGAACGCGCCGTCATAGGTGATCTGGAGCTCGGTGGCCTGCTGCGCGTTCGCGGTGGAGAGCGGCAGCGTCGCGGCGACGCAGAGCGCGGCGAGGGCGAATGTCCTTATCGACGTGAGCGAAGCAAACATGGATCGGCGTGTCCTAAGGCTTTGGAATGGTCAAAATAGATGGCAAGCGCAGGCCGCGCTAGCCTCGCGTCCTGCAAACCAAAAATCGGCGCTGGGGGCTAGGCTGCGACCTCGCAAAAGGACTTACTCTAAAGCTATTCTAAGTTGGCAAGCCGCGCAGAAAATGCTGTTCCGCCAGGGATCGCGCAGCGCATCAGGCCCGTGTGCGGCGACACGCCGCAGCTTTCTGTGCTAAAGCGCAATGAAATTAGGATGAATCGTCATCGCGCTTTAGGTTGTTGTTCGCGCATGATCTTTCGGAAAACCGCTTCGCACTTTTCCGGATCATGCTTTAAGGGCTGGACCACCGCCGGAGACCATTCATGACCACGCCAACCGAACGCCCCGAAGCCACCGTCGATCCCAAGCTGCTGGAGATCCTGGTGTGCCCGCTGACCAAGGGGCCGCTCGAATTCGACGCCACCAAGCAGGAGCTGATCTCGCGCTCCGCCAAGCTCGCCTATCCCATCCGCGACGGCATCCCGATCATGCTGCCCGAGGAGGCGCGGAAGATCGATTGAGGCGCAGTCCGGATTGCGCAATCCCGGCGCCGCAAACTCGGTGTCGTCCCGGCGAAGGCCGGGACCCATACCCCCAGAGGTTGTGGCGCGAGGCGGGTAGCCACGAGTCATCGTCAAACTCGATCCTGTGGTTATGGGGCCCGGCCTTCGCCGGGACGACAGCGGAGGATTTGGCGCGAGTGCGCCTTACAACGCCTCGCCCTTCAACAGCCTTGGCACTTCGCCGGTGAGACCGGCGGCCTGGCGGATGAAGAGGTTTTTCAGCGGAGGGGCGCGGTCGACGATGCCGAGGCCGATGTCGCGTACGGTGCGCAGAAGCGTCGACCTGTTGGAGAACAGGAAGTTCAGCGAATTGGTCGCAACGCCCATCGCCATGGTGTCGAAGCGCCGCCAGCGCTGGTAGCGCTCGAGCACATCGGCTTGGCCGATATCCATGCCGAGCCGGGCGGCATCGACGACCACTTCGGCGAGTGCGGCGACATCCTTCAGGCCCATGTTGAGGCCCTGGCCCGCGATGGGATGGATGACATGCGCGGCATCGCCGACCAGCGCGAGGCGCTCGGCGATGAAGGAGCGCGCGACGAAATAGGACAGCGGAAAGGCGCGCGGCTTGTCGAGCGCCTTGATCTCGCCGAGATGCAGGCCAAAGCGCTGCTCGAGCTCGCCGTGGAATTCGTCCTCACTCAACGCCGTGATGCGCGCGGCCTCGGTGCGGCGCTCGGTCCACACCAGCGAGGAACGTTTGCCCGTGAGCGGCAGGATCGCGAACGGACCGGCGGGCAAGAAATGCTCCTCGGCGCGCCCCTCATGATCGCGCTCATGGCCGACCGTGACGACGATGCCGGATTGATCGTACTCCCAGCCGTGGGTGGCGATGCCGGCACGCTCGCGCAGCTTCGACTTTGCACCGTCGGCTGCGATCAACAGGCTCGCCGCGACAACGCTGCCATCGCCCAGGGTGACGTCGATGCCGCCGGGACCCGCGTCAAAGGAGGTGACGGCGGTGGCGCGAAGATCGATGCCTTCGGCCTCGGCGCGCGTCACCAGCACGTCAATAAGCTGGCGGTTCTCGATCATATGAGCAAAGGGCTCGCCGGGCTCGACATCGCCGGCGAAGGTCAAGAACACCGGACGCGTGACGTCCTCCAGCTTGGAATCGGTCACGACCATGTCGAGGATCGGCTGCGCGCCGCCCTTGACGTCGTCCCAGGTGCCGATCGCCTCGAACAGCCGGCGGCAGGCCGCGACGATGGCGGTGGCGCGCGGGTCGCGGCTTGGCCGTGTGGCGAGCGCCGGGTCGGCGACGATCACGGGAATTTCGGGACCGAGGCCCTGGCGCAACGCGATCGCGAGCGCGAGGCCCGCAAATGCGCCGCCGCCGATGACAATGCTACCCTGTACCGACATACCCAAAATCCCGACTAACTCTTGGACTTGCTAGCAGACTTGAGCTGGGCGAAACAGTGCGGTGAAACAAGGGCCGACCCGCTTTGTCATTTCGGGGCGCGCGTCAGCGCGAACCCGGAATCCAGAGGTTGTCGGCTCGAGATTCCACATTGCGCAATGGGGTTCATCGCTGCGCGATGCCCCGGAATGACGTATCCACCGAAAGCGCCAAGATGTCCAAAAGCCTGATCGACCTCATCTCCATCCTCGATATCGAGCCGCTCGAGGTGAATCTGTTCCGCGGCAACAGCCCGAAGACGAGCTGGCAGCGGGTGTTCGGCGGGCAGGTGATCGGGCAGGCGATGGTCGCGGCCTGCCGCACCGTGGAGGGCCGGCTGCCGCATTCGCTGCATTGCTATTTCATCCTGCCGGGCGACCCGCAGGTGCCGATCATCTACCAGGTCGAACGCCTGCGCGACGGCAAGAGCTATTCGACGCGGCGTGTCACCGCGATCCAGCATGGCAATGCGATCTTCTCGATCATGGTGTCGTTCCATGCCGAGGAGGAGGGCGCTTTCGACCACCAGGACAAGATGCCCGACGTGCCGCCGCCGGAAAAGCTGACGGCGGAGGAAGTCTCCAAGCAGCCGATCTTCCGCGAGATGCCGGAATTCATCCGCCGCTACTACGAATCCGATCGTCCGATCGAGCTGCGCCCGGTCGAGCTCAGCCGCTATTTCGGCCAGAAGATCGAGGACGGCCGCATTCACGTCTGGATCAAGACCGCGGCGACTTTGCCCGATGATCCGGCGCTGCACATGTGCGCGCTCGCCTATGCCTCGGACTTCTCGCTGCTCGATGCGATAATGGCGCGTTACGGCCGCACGCTGTTCGACAAGCGCATGATGCCGGCGAGCCTCGATCATGCGATGTGGTTTCACCGCCCGTTCCGCGCCGACGAATGGCTGCTCTATGCGCAGGATTCGCCGAGCGCGCAATCAGGCCGCGGCTTGACGCGCGGCCTGATCTTCAAGCCCGATGGCACGCTGGTGGCCTCCGTCGCGCAGGAAGGCTCCGTGCGCGAGCGGAAGACTTGAGGCGCTAAAGCGCGATGAGATTAGGATGAATCGTCATCGCGCTTTAGGTTGTTGTTTGCGCATGATCTTTTCGGAAAACCGCTTCACACTTTTCCGGATCATGCTTTAGACAGACCCCTTCGGCACGAGCTCGGTCTGCGATGCCATCCAGCCCATCATCCAGCGATACATCCAGGGAATCGGGATGATGAAGCTGCAGAGGATGGCGGTCACGACCGCGCGCCAGAGGAACTGGAGTCCCGTGCCCTTGAAGACGATGTCGCGCCGCGTGCCCTCGATGTTGCGGCACATCCAGCGGGTCTGGGCAACCATGACCCACGCCCAGCCGATGATGGTGATGAAGGAGATCGCCAGCAGCAGGTTCCAACCGATATAGGCCCAGACCGAGCCGGTGAAGCTGAGGCCGAGCGGCTGCCCGTTGGAGGCGAGGTTCGCAACCATCCATTTGATCAGCAGCCAGTACAGAACGATCTGCGCGATGAACAGCAGGTTGTTGAGCGACTGGATGCCGGTGAAGCCAATGGCGATGGCCAGAACGATGAAGCCGAAATACCAGGGCACCAGCGTCATCGCATTGCCGGTGAAGCTGAGATTCGGCCGTCCCGGAACCTTCACGCAGGGCACGATCCATTGCGTGTACCAGACGAACGCCCACGGCGCCGGAATGACCAGGATCATGCCGATCAGCAGGACGATGCTGCGCCAGGCGAACTCCAGGATGCTGAAATCGATCGAGAGCGTGGAGCCACCGCCGCTGTAACCGCCGCCGCCATAGCCCCCGCCGGAGCCCATCGTGGGCGGCCCACCAGCCGGAACGATCGGCGGCGCACCGCCGCCAGCCATCAATCCCGGAATTTCGGCAGCCTTCTGCCAACCCGCCATGCCCTCGGTCCACACCAGCGTATCGGCGCGGACCACGCCCTGGGCAATGAGATCGCGGAATTGACCGTCCGCATAGGGCCCCTGCTGCTTGCCCTCGGATGCATAGAACCAATTCGCCATGACGCGCCCCCTCCCTCAAACATACTTATGTACCGGCCGGGACGGTTGGGTTCACCGTTTCCATGCCAAAAATGCATTGTGGAGGACGACCGGCTGCTCTGTACAGGGGCGGCCGTCCTCGTTGCTCCGCCTTTTTCCCTCTTCAACCTGCAACATTTTTATGCCATTTGCCCGGAAAGATGCCAGATTGACGCAGCGCCACCTGCGTCTTGTGTGGCGAAGCTCCGGGGAAACAGGCCTGACCATGAAACTCGTCGTCGCGATCATCAAACCCTTCAAGCTCGATGAGGTCCGCCAGGCGCTGACGGCGATCGGCGTGCACGGCATGACCGTCACCGAAGTGAAGGGCTACGGCCGCCAGAAGGGCCACACCGAAATCTATCGTGGCGCCGAATATGTCGTGAACTTCCTGCCCAAGCTCAGGATCGAGATCGCAGTCCCCTCCGACATCGCCGAGAAGGCCGTCAACGTCATCACCTCGACGGCGCGCACCGGGCAGATCGGCGACGGCAAGATCTTCGTCACGCCGATCGATCACGCGCTGCGCATCCGCACCGGCGAGACCGACAGCGACGCGCTCTAAATTTCCTGTCTCGCAAGACCTCATGTGAGAGGCGCGGGACGCGCGTCTCCGGGCGATGCTTCGCATCGGCGGGCGCGAGCTTCGTCCTGCTCAAGCTGGTCGCCCTGTTCGTGCCCTTGCGCGTCTCGCGTGAGCACGAATTGGAAGGCCTCGACATCTCCCAGGCGGGCGAGGCGCTCCAGTAAGCGCCGATCCGTATCAAATTACCGCTCGACTGCCCGACACGTGAGCAACATTGTGTCTGCAGCTTGCCCTGCATGGATTTTGAGCAGCCATGACTACGTTTTGGGCGCGACGTATTAGCGCAGTGCAGCGCGACACCCGCAGAGCCGGAAAAGCCTCGCATTCATAATCCATTAGGCAACGAAGCCGATCTGGCACGGCATTTGATTCTCAGGGCCCGGCTGTGCCCGCGGTGTGACGCTCTCGTCGTGGTGAACCAGTCGAGAACGCCCGGCCACGTCCGGACCGGGCCCAAGCGGGGATAGGACCCATGAAAATTGTTATGGCGATTATCAAGCCATTCAAGCTGGAAGAAGTCCGGGACGCCCTGACCGCCATCGGCGTTCACGGTCTCACGGTGACGGAAGTCAAGGGATATGGCCGGCAGAAAGGCCATACGGAAATCTATCGCGGCGCCGAATACGCCGTGAGCTTCCTGCCCAAGATCAAGATCGAGGTCGCCGTCGGCTCCGACCAGGTCGACAAGACCATCGACGCCATCACGTCGGCTGCAAAAACCGGACAGATCGGCGACGGCAAGATCTTCGTCATCAGCCTCGACCATGCGGTCCGCATCCGCACCGGCGAGGCCGACGCCGCGGCACTTTGATTTCGCGCTCAACCTTATCGAATCAGGAGAAAATGAAATGACGTTTAAGCGTCCCTATGGCGCGGGATTGGCCGCCCTCGCAGTCGGCATGTTCGCTGCGACCGCAGCCTACGCCGAGCCAACGGTCAACAAGGGGGATAACGCCTGGATGCTGACATCGACAGTGCTCGTGCTGTTGATGACGATCCCGGGCCTCGCGCTGTTCTATGGCGGTCTCGTCCGCTCCAAGAACATGCTCTCGGTTCTCGCCCAGGTCTTCTACACGGTCTGCGTCGTCACCGTGCTTTGGGCCCTCTACGGCTACAGCCTCGCCTTCACCGGCGGTTCCGACTTCATCGGCGGCTTCTCCAAGGCCTTCATGATGGGCATCACGACGGATTCGAAGGTGGCAACCTTCAGCGTCGATGCCAACATCTCGGAGCTGGTCTATGTCTGCTTCCAGATGACCTTCGCGGCGATCACGCCCGCCCTCATCGTCGGCGCCTTTGCCGAGCGCATGAAGTTCTCGGCGGTCGCGCTGTTCATCCCGCTCTGGGTCACGCTGATCTACTTCCCGATCGCGCACATGGTCTGGTACTGGCCCGGCCCGGACGCGATCCAGGATGCTGCCAAGGCGCTCGCTGCTGCGGCTGATGCGGCGGCGAAGACCGCGGCGCAGGCCAAGCTCGACGAGGTCAACGCCGACGCCGGCTGGATCTTCAAGAAGGGCGCGATCGACTTCGCGGGCGGCACCGTGGTGCACATCAACGCCGGCATCGCCGGTCTCGTTGGCGCGCTCCTGATCGGCAAGCGCACCGGCTACGGCAAGGAACTGATGGCCCCGCACTCGCTGACCATGACCATGATCGGCGCCTCGCTGCTCTGGGTCGGCTGGTTCGGCTTCAACGCCGGCTCCAACTTAGAGGCCAACGGCGGCGCTGCGCTCGCCATGACCAACTCCTTCGTCGCCACGGCAGCCGCTGCGCTCGCGTGGATGTTCGCGGAGTGGATCGTGAAGGGTCATCCCTCCGTGCTCGGCGCGCTCTCGGGCGCTGTCGCAGGCCTCGTGGCGGTGACGCCCGCGGCCGGCTACTCCGGCCCGATGGGTGCGATCGTCCTCGGCCTCGTCGTCGGCATCGTCTGCCTGTTCTTCTGCACCGTGGTGAAGAATGCGCTCGGCTACGATGACTCCCTCGACGTGTTCGGCGTGCACTGCGTCGGCGGCATCGTCGGCGCGCTCGGCACCGGCATCCTCGTCAACCCGGCGCTGGGTGGTGCTGGCATCATCGACTACACCGCGATCCCGCCGAAGGTCGCCGATTACGACTTCGCGGCGCAGATGATCTCCCAGGCCTGGGGCGTCGGCACCACGCTGGTGTGGTCGGGCATCGGCTCGGCGATCCTCTACAAGGTCGTCGACGTGATCGTCGGCCTGCGCGCCAATGTCGAGACCGAGCGTGAAGGCCTCGACATCACCGAGCACACCGAACGCGCTTACAACATGTAACGCTCTCCTCCCGGATGCGATCTCCTCTGGCAGATCGCATCCAGAACTACGGTTTGGGCACATACCCGGCAATGCCCCGACCGTTGAGGGGCTCCAGCGCAAGTTGGAGCCCCTTTCTTTTTGATCGTTTTTTGACCGGCGCGACAAAAAAGAGGGATTGCCAAGCCGCACCGCTCGCGCAGAAATAGCGGCCTCAACGAAAACAAAACGGGAGGTCGTCATGCGGCTCGAAGGTGGATGCTATTGCGGCGAGGTGCGTTACGTCGCCGAGGGCGATCCGATGATGCAGGCGCAATGCCATTGCCGCGAATGCCAGTACATCTCGGGCGGCGCACCCAATACGTTCATCGCCATGCCGGTAGCCGGCTTCACCTACATCACCGGCCAGCCCAAGCAGTTCACCCGCAAGGACCTCGAGCGCGCGGTGACGCGGGAGTTCTGCGCCGAATGCGGCACGCATCTGGTGACGAAAGTGCCGGGCCTGCCCGCCGTCGTCGTCAAGGTCGGCACGCTGGACGAGCCGGCGCAATTCCATCCGCAACTGGCGATCTACACCTGCGACAAGCAGGAATTCCACCAGATCCCCACGGGCATTCCGACGTTCGAGAAGCTGCCGGGGCACTAAAGCGCGATGAGATTAGGATGAATCGTCATCGCGCTTAGGTTGTTGTTTGCGCATGATCTTTTCGGAAAACCGCTTCACACTTTTCCGGATCATGCTTTAGCCACGATGGAGGTGCGCTCCCTCTCCCGCTTGCGGGGGAAGGCTGGGGTGGGGGTGCCTCCGCGATCGAGATACTCCCCGTATGGAGAGAGCCCCCACCCGGCGCTTCGCCACAGCCGAGGCTTCGCCTCGGCGTCTCTTTGGTGGACGGCCGCCGAAGGCGGCCTGTGCCTCCCCCCGCAAGCGGGAGAGGTTAAGCGAGCCCGTGGCTCGATCGATTCAGCTTATTGCCATTCTGCCTTAGGGACGCGGCGATCAAAATGACTGATCACGCCGCCACGAGTGCGCGTTCGTCCGCTTCGACCACGCGATCACGACCGCGGCGCTTGGCGGCATAGAGCGCGCGGTCGGCGATCCGGATAAGCTCGGCGAGCTCGGCATCGGCACACGACACCGTGAAGCCGAGGCTGATGGTGACGCACTCGAGATTTTCGCCGATCGGGATTTCGCGTGACGCGCAGGTCGTGCGCAGCGCCTCCACATGCCGCTCGGCCTGGTCGCGGGTGACGCCGACCATCAGGCCGGCAAATTCCTCGCCGCCATAGCGCGCGACCAGCACGCCCTCGGTCCGCGCCAGCTGCCGCAGCACGTCGGCGATTTCAACCAGCACCTTGTCGCCGGCGTCATGGCCGAAGCGGTCGTTGATCGACTTGAAATGGTCGATGTCGCACAGGAACACCGTCACCGGCACGCTGCGCTTGCGCGCCGAGGTCAGCGCGAGCGCGGCCGCATCGTCGAAGCCGCGGCGGTTGAAGAGGCCGGTGAGCTGGTCGGTCTGGGAGATGCGCGCGAGCTCGCTGCGGGTCAGCGTCAGTTCCTGCATCAAGAGCCCCGAGCGATAGCTGAGCGCGCCGGACAGTGACGCCGAGATTGCGGTGGCGACGCAGAGGCTGAAGCCGATGATGTAGCCGACGCTCACCGTGGCGCTGAAATCGGTGCCGAGATGCAGCAGCAGCGTCGATGCGGTCATCACGATGGTCAGGCTGGCTGCGATCGCCGCGCGCCTCGCCGTGTGGCGAAGCACATCGCCATGTGTCGCAATCTGAATGGTCACGCGCCGCCCCCGCTTGTCATCGAGAGCCATAACACCGGCGGGACGAACGAATCGCCGAGGCCAAAACCTTCTTGGAGGAGGGGGTTAACGGGATGCGACGGCCTTGCCTAAAATGCGGGGAAACGGAACCGTCGATGGCCGCGCATCCCGATGTCAACGGCGGCAATTATTCGGCTCTGGACGGGGCGACCGGCCGATGGTTAATCGCGCCTTAACCTCGCCCTATCTAAGGTGAACTGAACCGCTTCCGGCCGGTGCGACCTGCAACCGGCAGTTCCAAGAGTGCTGGCGCCCCAACGTATGGCTATGACCGCTTCATCCCGTGCGCCGCAGGGCAGTGGAAGCTCTGATACCGAACGCTCGCCCTTCGTCCGGCTGAACGAGCTGCTGGCTCCGCACCAGCCGGGCAAGTCATTGATTACGCTCGCCGTTGGCGAGCCGCAGCATCCGGTGCCCGATTTCGTCGGACCGGTGCTGGCCAAGCACATTGCCGAATTCGGGCGTTATCCGATGGCCAAGGGCATCGAGCCGTTCCGGAAGGCTGCTGCGGCCTGGCTCGGCCATCGCTTCAAGCTGCCGCGCGCCATCGATCCCGAGAGCGAGGTCCTCGTTCTCAACGGCAGCCGCGAAGGCCTGTTCTTTGCGGCGATCACGGCCGCGCGCTATGTCGGCCCGCGTCCGGGCAAGCCAGCGATCCTGATGCCGAACCCGTTCTACCCGGTCTATGGCGCCGGCGCGCGCGCAGCCGCTTGCGAGCTGATCTACTTGCCGACGACGGTCGAGAACGGCTTCCTGCCCGATCTCGATGCGATTGACGAGGCGACGCTGGCGCGCACCGTGGCGTTCTATATCGCCTCGCCCGCCAACCCGCAGGGCTCG
This sequence comes from Bradyrhizobium iriomotense, assembly GCF_030160715.1. Taxonomy (GTDB): domain Bacteria; phylum Pseudomonadota; class Alphaproteobacteria; order Rhizobiales; family Xanthobacteraceae; genus Bradyrhizobium; species Bradyrhizobium iriomotense. Next base: position 109,248 of record NZ_BSOW01000025.1, on the reverse strand, counting down.
ATCGCCTCGCGCGACTATTTCACCCGCCTGAAGGGCCTCGCCGACCGCTATGGCTTCGTCATCCTGAGCGACGAGTGCTACTCGGAGATCTACACCCGTGAAGCACCCGGTAGCGCGCTCGAATGCGCCGGTCCCGACTTCACCCGCGTCGTCGCCTTCCAGTCGCTCTCCAAGCGCTCGAACCTGCCGGGCATGCGCGTCGGCTTTGCCGCCGGCGACAAGAAATTCCTGAGCCTGTTCCTCGAGCTGCGCAACGTGGCCGCGCCTCAGGTGCCGGTGCCGCTCCAGCATGTCGGGGCCGTCGCCTATGGCGATGAGGCGCATGTCGAGGAGAACCGCAGGCTCTACCGCATCAAGTTCGATCTCGCCGATCAGATCCTCGGCAACCGCTACGGCTATCGCCGGCCGGAAGGCGGCTTCTGCGTCTGGCTCGATACCTCGCCGCTCGGCGACGACGAAGCGGTGACCCTGAAACTCTACAAGGAAGCCGGCGTGCGCGTCGTTCCGGGCAGCTATCTGGCGCGGCTCCAGCCGGACGGTTTCAATCCAGGCGCGGGCTTCATCCGCCTGGCGCTGGTGCAGAACGGCGAGGTCACCGCCGAGGCGCTGCACCGGCTGGTCACGACGTTGGGTTAGGCGGATGAGCATGTCGGCAATCGAACGTGTCATCCCGCTGGTCGCACACCTGCCGCCGTCGATCCGTGACGCGCTGACGCGCCGTGTGCGCGAGCTTGCCGGGCTTGGCCTGATCGCGCTGTCCGGCGTTGCCGCAACCGCGCTGATGACCTGGTCGGTGCAGGACCCGAGTCTGAGCCACGCCACCTCGCGACCGATCCGCAACATCCTCGGCTATGCCGGCGCGATCGGCGCCGATCTCGCGATGCAGATTCTCGGTCTCGGCGCGATCATGCTGATCCTCACCGTCGCGGTGTGGGGCTGGCGCATGATGACCCACCGCCCGTTCGATCGCGAGGCGCTGCGGCTCGGCTGCTGGATCCTCTGCACGGCGATCGCGGCGGGTTTTGCGAGCTGCTGGCCGCATGGCGGCGCATGGCCGCTGCCGACCGGGCTTGGCGGCGTGGTCGGCGACGCGCTGGTGCGCGCACCGGCCGTGATCTTCGGACCCGCGGGCACCATCTATCGCGTGGTGCTCGGGACCATCCTGTTCGTCGCGATGGCCGCGACGTTCCTGATCGCCTGCGGCGTCGGCGCGCGCGAACATGACGACGAGCTGACACCGATCGAGGATGACGACACGCCGTTCGAGGAAGAGGGCGAGGATCGCGGCTCGGTGTCGCTCGGCTGGCTATTCCATGCGCTGATGAGCACCAAGGCACGGATTGTCTGGCTCTGTGGTGCCGCCTATCGCTCGCTGGTTTCGAGCGGATCGAAGCCGCGCGCCGTATCCTACGATCGCCAGGAGCCCAGTCTCGGCGGCCGCGCAGCACCCTCGATCTCGCCGCATGCCGAGGACGAGGGCTACGAGGAGGAGAGCGAGGACGAGGAAGACGAAGAGGAGGAGGCGCCGGCCGCGCGCTCACCGCGCAAGAAGGCTGCACCGAAAACGCCCTCGAAAAAATCCTCCGACAAGTTCGACCTTCCGTCCGTCTCCATGCTGGCCGCGCCAAAGGCCGGCGACCGCCAACCACTCAGCAAGGCCGAGCTGGAGACCAATTCACGTTCGCTCGAAGGCGTCCTCCAGGACTTTGGCGTGCGCGGCGAGATCGTCAAAGCCAATCCGGGTCCGGTCGTCACGCTGTACGAGCTGGAGCCGGCACCCGGCATCAAGTCGTCGCGCGTGATCGGCCTTGCCGACGACATCGCGCGCTCGATGAGCGCGCTGTCGGCGCGCGTCGCCGTCGTGCCCGGCCGCAACGCCATCGGCATCGAATTGCCGAACGCGCATCGCGAAAAAGTCTATCTGCGCGAGCTGCTGGTCGCGAAGGAAGCGACCGAGACGGTGGCAAAGCTGCCGCTTTGCCTCGGCAAGACCATCGGCGGCGATCCCGTCATCATCGACCTGGCGCGCACGCCGCACATGCTGATCGCCGGCACCACCGGCTCGGGCAAGTCGGTCGCGATCAACACCATGATCCTCAGCCTGGTCTACCGGCTGCGGCCCGATCAGTGCCGGCTGATCATGGTCGATCCGAAGATGCTCGAACTCTCCGTCTATGACGGTATCCCGCATCTGCTCACCCCCGTGGTGACCGACCCGAAGAAGGCGGTGGTCGCGCTGAAATGGGCCGTGCGCGAGATGGAAGAGCGCTACAAGAACATGGCCAAGCTCGGTGTGCGCAACATCGACGGCTACAATGCGCGCCTGCTCGAAGTGAAGGCCAAGGGCGAGGAGCCGACGCGCACGGTGCACACCGGCTTCGACAAGGAGACCGGTAAGGCGATCTACGAGGAAGAGAAGCTCTCGCTCGAGCCGCTGCCCTATATCGTCATCATCGTCGACGAAATGGCCGACCTGATGATGGTCGCCGGCAAGGACATCGAAGGCGCGGTGCAGCGCCTCGCGCAGATGGCGCGCGCTGCGGGCCTGCATGTGATCCTCGCCACCCAGCGTCCGTCGGTCGACGTCATCACCGGCACCATCAAGGCGAACTTCCCGACACGCATCGCCTTCCAGGTCACCTCCAAGATCGACAGCCGCACCATCCTGGGCGAGATGGGCGCCGAGCAGCTGCTCGGCCAGGGCGACATGCTCTACATGGCCGGCGGCGGCCGCATCAGCCGCGTGCACGGCCCGTTCGCCTCCGACGAGGAAGTCGAGAAGGTGGTGCGCCACCTCAAGACGCAGGGACAGCCGGAATATCTCGAAGCTGTCACCGCGGAAGAACCTGCCGAGGACGAAGACGGCGCGGTTTTCGACGCCACCGGCATGGGTGCGGATGGCGGCGGCGACCTGTTCGCGCAGGCCGTCGCGATCGTCAAACGCGACCGCAAGGCCTCCACCAGCTACATCCAGCGCCGGCTCCAGATCGGCTACAACCGCGCCGCCTCGCTGATGGAGCGCATGGAACTGGAAGGTATTGTCGGACCGGCCAATCATGCCGGCAAACGCGAGATTCTGGTCGAGGAAGAGGACAGCCATATGTGAGGCGCAAGGCTTGGGCGGGCCTCACAATGAGTTTTTCACGCAAAAACGTTATCTGCTTTTGGCCGAAACCACGGTAAAAGGGCGCCCAGCCACACAGGACGACGCGTTGACCGGAAATCCAGATATTCGATTTGCTGCCTCCTTGACCGCGCGCAGCGTGCGGCTGGCGGGCATGCTCGTCATCACCGCCTCGATGGCTGCCGCCAGCACGACGTCGTTCGCGCAGACCGTGCCCGTTCCGAAACCCGCACCGAAGGGCCGCGACGGCGGACAGATGAGCGGCGGGTCCGCCACGACCGGTGCCACCCAGACGCCGCCCAATCCGATCATTCCGGATCCGCGCCGCAACGTGCCGAGCAGCATCTTCCAGACCTTCGACGACAAGCAGAAGGCGCAGGCCGCCAGGGTCAGCGCCTATCTGTCCTCGCTCCAGACGCTGATCGGCAATTTCGTGCAGGTCGGGCCCGACGGCAGCAAGACGCAAGGCGACTTCTACATCCAGAAGCCCGGCAAGATGCGCGTCGAATACGATCCGCCCAATCCGATCGACATCATCGCCGACGGATCCTCGCTCGTGGTGCGCGACCGCAAGCTTGCGACCCAGGACGTCTATCCGCTGTCGCAGACGCCGCTGCGCTTCCTGCTCTCGGACCGCATCGACCTGATGAAGGACACCAACGTCATCAACGTCAGCGCGGACGATCTCTTCATCAGCGTCACCATCGAGGAGAAGCAGGCGCTGATCGGCACCAGCCGCCTCTTGCTGATGGTCGGCGCCAAGGACGGCCAGTTGAAGCAATGGACGGTGACCGACCCGCAGGGCTACGACACCACCTTCGCGGTCTATAATCTCGACTCTACCAAGAAGCTCGATCCGAACATGTTCAAGATCGACTTCACCAACTACAGCGTCCCGTCGCCGGGTTGATGCCCTCTCGTGTCCCGGACGCGCTGCAGCGCGCAAGCGGTGCAGCGCTGAGCCGGGACCCAGAAAGAGGGTACGCCTTGCATGGGCCCCGGCTCAGCAGCGCGTCACTTCGTGCCGCGCAGCGTCCGGGGCACGAGAGATTGCCGTGGATGGCCTGGATTGGCCGTGGCACCCAGCGTTCCCAACTTGCAAACCATGCTATGACGCATCCCTCATGCGTCTTTCCCTGACAACCTGGAACATCAATTCGGTGCGGCTGCGCATCGATCTCGTCGCCAAATTTCTCAAGAGCGCGCGGCCGGACGTGCTCTGCCTCCAGGAGACCAAGTGCATCGACGATGCCTTTCCGCTGAAGCGCTTCAAGCGGCTCGGCTATGAGCACGTCGCGCTCAACGGGCAGAAGGGCTATCACGGCGTCGCCATCGTCTCGAAGATTCCGTTCGAGAACACCGATATCCGCACCTTCTGCGACAAGGTGGATTCGCGCCACATCTCGGTGTCGTTCGGCGAGAAGGCCAACATCGCAAAGCCGCTGGTGCTGCACAATTTCTACGTTCCCGCCGGCGGCGACATTCCCGATCCCGAGCTGAACGAGAAGTTCGACCACAAGCTTCGCTTCCTCGACGAGCTGAAGGCGTGCGAGCCGCTGCATCCGCGCGGGGAGGACCGCCACATCCTGGTCGGCGATCTCAACGTCGCGCCGCACGAGAACGACGTCTGGTCGCACAAGCAGCTTCTGAAGGTGGTCTCGCATACGCCGATCGAAACCGAGAAGCTGCTGGCCGCGCTGTCGGCCGGCGAATGGATCGACGTCGCGCGCGAGCGCATTCCGATGTCGGAGAAGGTCTATACGTGGTGGAGCTACCGCGCCGCCGACTGGACCGTCGGCGACCGCGGCCGCAGGCTCGACCACATCTGGGTCTCGCGCGCGCTCAAGGACTCGGTGCAGGACTTCAGCATTCTTCGCGATGCGCGGAGCTGGGAGCGCCCGTCGGACCACGTGCCGGTGACGGTGACGCTGGATCTATGATGGTCGCCCTGGCTTTCGCCAGGACGACTTCAGCTGTTCAACTTCGAACCCGCCATCAGGATATCGCTCGCGATCTGGCTCGACCTTATCGCGAACTCGTCGCGGAGGCGGAGGGCGGCGGCGGGGTCGCTTTCCAGGACACGCTGAAACAGGCTGCGGGCGACGCGGATGACGGAAGAATGCTCCAGCGCGATCGCGCTCGACGGACGCTTCATCGGCACCACCAGCGCAAGCTCGCCGATCAGCGTGCCGGGGCCGGCGATCATCTCGGCGCCGGCGCCGTCCTCGACGCGAAAGGCGCCGCGCTGAACCACGAAGCCGGCGTCGGCGTCCTCGCCCAGGTTGAACAGCACATCGCCGCGCACGAAATCGCGCTGCTCGGAGCCAATCGCCAACATGCGCAGCGAGGCCTCTCCCAACAGGCGCAGGGTCGGGACACGCTCGAGCAGCGCTACGTCGTCGTCGATTGACATTCAGGTCCGTGGCTCAAGGGCCCGCGATCTAAAACGATTCGCGGGGCCTTCGGAGCGTATCACGGCACCAGCTTGTAGCCACCGGCTTCCGTGACCAGGATTTCCGGGTTGGCAGCGTCCTTCTCGATCTTCTGCCGGAGACGGTAGATGTGGGTTTCCAGCGTGTGGGTGGTGACGCCGGAATTGTAGCCCCAGACCTCCTGGAGCAGCGTCTCGCGCGACACCGGCATCTGGCCGGCCCGATAGAGAAAGCGCAGGATGGCGGTTTCCTTCTCCGTCAGCCGCACCTTGCGGGCGTTGGCCGCCGTCAGCATTTTCGAGCCGGGCCGAAAGCTGTAGGGCCCGACCGAGAACACCGCGTCCTCGCTGGCTTCGTGCTGGCGAAGCTGGGCGCGGATGCGCGCCAGCAGCACCGCGAAGCGGAAGGGCTTTGCCACATAGTCGTTGGCGCCGGATTCCAGGCCCAGAATCGTGTCGGAATCCGTATCGTGCCCGGTCAGCATGATGATCGGAGCCTTGAAGCCGCCCTTGCGCAAGCTGCGCACCACCTCGCGGCCATCGGTGTCGGGCAGGCCGACATCCATCAGCACGAGATCGGGGGAATTGGCCTTTGCGGCGCTCGCGCCCTTCGCGCCGGTATCGACGGCGGAGGCTTCGAACTCTTCGTGCAGCGATAATTGCTCCACCAACGTGTCGCGCAGATCGGAATCGTCGTCCACGATCAGGATCTTGCGGGCATTGGCCATGGGGTCATCCTTTTGGAGTCGAACTCCGACGCGCATGCCGCGTGAGAGCTGCGATTGGTAAGTTAGAGTTCGCCGTTATTATTGTTGTTCGTCTTGAAGTAGTGGGCTGTTACCGATTCACAAGCCAGAACTACTCTAACCCAAAATAGCGGGGCATTTCGATGAATGTCCCGTAATGAAGCCGACATCGTGGTTTCACATGAAAAATCAAGCTATTCCAATATCTTACGCCAAGAGTGGGGCGCTTTCCACGATCCGGGTGAGGGCGTCGGCCGGTAACCCGCGGCGGGGCTGGCTGACCGCCGGGCCCCTGACGATTCCCGTGGCGCTCGGCCGCGGCGGCATCCGCGCCAACAAGCGCGAGGGCGACGGCGGCACGCCGAAGGGCAGTTTTCGGCCGCGGCAGCTCTGGTGGCGCGGCGATCGTCACAGCCGGCCGCGGACCTTACTGCCGGTCCGCGCCATCCGCGCCGAGGACGCCTGGTGCGAAGACCCGGGCGACCGTCACTACAACCGGCCGATCCGGCGTGGGCAGGGGCAGGGCGGCGACCGGCTCACGCGCGCCGATCACCTCTACGACTTCATCGTCGAGATCGACCACAATACGCGGCCGCGCATTCCCGGCCGCGGCAGCGCGGTGTTCCTGCATTTGGCGCGCGAGAACTTTGGGCCGACGGCGGGTTGCGTCTCGATGACCCAAGCCGCGATGCTGCAATTGTTGCGGCGGCTCGGACCAAGGACCAGGATCATCATCGGGTAGGGGACCATGCTCGACGACAAAGCGATCAGGGCTGCCTCGGGCGTGCTCGCGGGTCACTGGCGCGCCGGCACCAAGCTTGACGTGCTCGATAGCGCCTTGCGCCCGCGCTCGCGCGCCGAAGGCTACGCGATCCAGGCCGCGCTCGAATCCTCTCCGAGCGGCAGGCTGTTCGGCTGGAAGATCGCGGCGACCAGCGAGGCCGGGCAGAAGCACATCAATGTCAGGGGACCCATGGCCGGGCGCATCCTGAGCGACACCGTCATCGCCGATGGCGGCACGGCGTCGATGAAGGGCAACGAGATGCGGGTGGGCGAGCCTGAATTCACCTTCCGCATGGCGCGCGACCTGCCGCCGCGATCTTGGGCCTATGGCGTCGAGGAGGTCCTTGCAGCGGTCGACAGCCTGCATCCCGCGATCGAAATTCCGGACTCGCGCTTTGCCGATTTCGCCAGCGCCGGCGAGGCGCAGCTCATCGCCGACAATGCCTGCGCGCATCTGTTCGTGCTGGGGCCGCCAGCGACGGCAAACTGGCGCGCGATCGATCTCGTGGAAGAACGGCCGGAGATCACGCTGCGCGGTCAGCGCTATGTCGGCCATGGCAAGAACGTGCTCGGCGATCCCCGTGTCGCGCTCGCCTGGCTTGCGAACGAGCTGCGCGCGCTCGGCATCACGTTGCGGGCAGGGGAGGTGGTGACGACCGGCACGTGCCATCCGCCGCTGCCGATCGAGGCCGGCGATCATCTCGCCGCGGATTTCGGTGCGCTGGGGAAGGTGTCGGTGAGGTTCGGGTAGGCGCTTCAATGTCGTCCTGGCGAAGGCCAGGACGACCCACAAGAACCAATCACCGATGCCCGAAGATCGCCGAGCCCACGCGGATATGCGTGGCGCCGAGCATGATGGCGGTGGCGAAATCCGCGCTCATGCCCATCGAGAGATTTTTCAAGCCGTTGCGCGCGGCGATCTTGGCGGTGAGGGCGAAATGCGCGGCCGGCGGCTCGTCCGCCGGCGGGATGCACATCAGGCCGGAAATGTTGAGCCCATAGGTGTCGCGACAGCTCGCGATGAACGCATCGGCCTCGCCGGGCGCGACGCCGGCCTTCTGCGGCTCCTCGCCGGTGTTGATCTGGACAAAGAGCTGCGGGTGCCTGTTCTGCGATTCGATTTCCTTGGCTAACGCTTGGCAAATGCTTGGACGGTCGACCGAATGAATGGCGTCGAACAGCGCGACCGCCTCTTTCGCCTTGTTCGACTGCAACGGCCCGATCAGATGCAGCGCGATGTCCGAGTAACTCGAAATTAACGCCGGCCACTTCGCTTTGGCTTCCTGCACGCGATTCTCGCCGAATACGCGCTGCCCGGCCGCGATGACCGGCGTAATTGCATCGGCAGCGAACGTCTTCGACACCGCGATCAGCGTCACCGCGGCGCGATCGCGCTGCGCGTCCTTGCAGGCGCGCGCGATCTCCTGCTCGACAGCGGCGAGCGCATTTGGTGAATGCCCGGTTAGCGGCAAGGCGTTGGCTTCTGTCATGACGTCGCTCGAGACCCGTGTCTCTACGGAGGTAGTTCCAATTTTACCGAGTTCAAGAAAGGCTTCTTGAACCCTTGGAACTAAGTTGCGCGCGGGGTGGGTAGCACAAATGGCCAACGTCAGTCTCAACCGCAAACGCGCGAAACTCAAGCAGGTTCTCGGAATCCGGGCCCGGCTTGCGTTGCTCGCGGTGATTCTGGTGGTGCCCTTGATGCTGGAGCGCATTCGCTCGCTCGAGGACGCACGCGTCAAGCAGATCGCGCAGGCAACGACCGAGTTCACTACCGTCGCGCGGCACAGCGCGGACGCGCAGCGCGAGGTAATTTCCTCGGTCGAGACCATTTTGAAATCCGAGGCCTTCATCCGCGCTTCCGCCGGCGGCGTCAGCAAGAGCTGCGATGTCCTGCGCGCGAGCCTGCCGACCAGCCTGCCCTGGATCCGCACGCTGCTGATCGCCGGCCAGGACGGACGCATCCAGTGCTCGACCAACAACATGTATGTCGGCCTCGACTTAAGTGACCGGCCCTATTTCCAGCAGGCGCAGGAGACCGGCCGCTTCGTGCTCTCCGACTTCCTGTTGTCAAAACCGTTGCTCACGCCGTCCGTGATGGCGGTCTATCCGGTCTCTGCGTTCTCGGGCACCGCCGACGCCGTCGTGCTCGCGACCGTGAATCTCGACTGGATGTCGAAGATCATGAACAATCTGGGCGGCCGCTCCGGCATTTCGGCGGTGCTGGTCGACAGCACCGGCACGGTGCTGGCCGCGCCCGCCGACCAGCACAGCGCGGTCGGACGCCCGCTCGACAATCTGCCGCTGATGTCGGCGATCGCTGACATGGCACTGCGCTCCGACCAAGACGAAGGATCGCTGTCCTTCATCGCGGTCGACGGCTCCCGCCGCGCGGTGAGCTACATCCGCATCGCAGGCACCAATGCGCGCCTGATCGCCAGCATCGACGAGGACAGGGTGTCGGCCGCGGTCAGCCGCGACATCCGGACCGCCTATCTGCAACTCGCCTTCGTCGTCGTGTTCGTCCTGCTCGGCGCGCTGATCGCGGCCGAAAAGCTCGTGATCAAGCCGATCGAGATGCTCGCCGACATGGCCAAGCGTTTTGGCGAGGGCGACCTCTCGGCGCGCGCCGCGCGCAACCGCCTGCCCGCCGAGTTCGTGCCGCTCGCCCGCGCCTTCAACGCGATGGCAGCCCAACTCGGCCAGCGCGAGCGCGAGCTGATCGCCAGCAACGACCGGCTGACCGTGATGGCCTCGATCGACATGCTGTCGGGCCTTGCCAACCGCCGCGGCTTCCAGAGCCGCCTCGATTTCGAATGGATGCGCGCGCAGCAATATGACAGCAACCTGTCGCTGCTGATGATCGACGTCGACCATTTCAAGCTCTTCAACGACACCTATGGCCATCTCGAAGGCGACTCCTGCCTGACCCGGATCGGCGAGACGCTGTCGGGGATCGCTGCCGACACCATGGGCTTTGCCGCACGCTATGGCGGCGAGGAATTCTGCCTGTTGCTGCCGAACACCGACCTCACGCGCGCCATCGAGATCGGCGAGACCGCGCGTGCTGCGGTGCTGCGGCTGTGCCTGCCGCACATCACCTCGAGCCACATGATCGTCACCGTCTCGATCGGCGTCGCCGCGGCGCGGCCCCACGAGACCTTGCGTCCGGGCGATCTGATCGAAGCGGCCGATGCCGCGCTCTACGCCGCCAAACATCGCGGCCGCAACACTGTCGTCGAGCACGGTTTGGTGCAGGAGAGCGAAGGCGCCGCCGAGATGGCGATGGCGGGTTGAAACGGCCGTGCTCGTGGCCTTTTGAAGGCCTTAGACGTTGACCCCACTGCGGTTTTTGTGGCCTAGTCCGCCGTCTTTATGACGGCCCGAACCACGAAACCCAACGATTCCATGACCTCCGAACGCTATAACGCCCGCGATTCCGAACCGCGCTGGCAAGCCGCCTGGGACGAAAAGGCGATCTTCGTCTCGAAGAACGACGATTCGCGGCCTAAATACTATGTGCTCGAGATGTTCCCCTACCCGTCCGGGCGCATCCATATCGGCCATGTCCGGAACTATACGCTCGGCGACGTGCTGGCCCGCTTCATGCGCGCCAAGGGTTTCAATGTGCTGCACCCGATGGGCTGGGATGCTTTCGGCCTGCCGGCGGAGAACGCCGCGATCGAGCGCAAGGTTGCGCCGAAGGCCTGGACCTACGACAACATCGCCGCGATGAAGAAGCAGCTCCGCTCGATCGGGCTGTCGCTGGACTGGAGCCGCGAGATCGCGACCTGCGATCCCTCCTACTACAAGCACCAGCAGAAGATGTTTCTGGACTTTTTGCGCGAAGGCCTCGCCGAGCGCGAGAAGCGCAAGGTGAACTGGGACCCCGTCGACATGACCGTGCTCGCCAACGAGCAGGTGATCGACGGCCGCGGCTGGCGCTCGGGTGCCGTTGTCGAACAACGGGAAATGAACCAGTGGGTCTTCAAGATCACGAAGTACTCGCAGGAGCTGCTGTCGGCACTGGATACGCTGGACCGCTGGCCGGACAAGGTGCGGCTGATGCAGCGCAACTGGATCGGCCGCTCCGAGGGCCTGTTGATTCGCTTCGTGCTGGATGCCGCGACGACACCTGCCGGCGAGAGCGAGCTGAAGATCTTCACGACGCGCCCGGACACGCTGTTCGGCGCAAAGTTCATGGCGATCTCGGCCGATCATCCGCTGGCGGTCGCGGCCGCGGCCAAGAACCCGAAGCTTGCGGAGTTCATCGCCGAAATCAAGAAGATCGGCACCGCGCAGGAGATCATCGACACCGCCGAGAAGCAGGGTTTTGACACCGGCATCCGCGCGGTCCATCCGTTCGACCCCTCCTGGAAGCTGCCGGTCTATGTCGCGAACTTCGTGCTGATGGAATACGGCACCGGCGCGATCTTCGGCTGCCCCGCGCACGACCAGCGCGACCTCGACTTCGTCAACAAGTACAATCTCGGCAACACGCCAGTGGTGTGCCCGGAAGGCCAAGATCCGAAATCCTTCGTCATCACCGATACCGCCTATGACGGTGACGGCCGCATGATCAATTCGCGCTTCCTCGATGGCATGACCATCGAGGCCGCGAAGGAAGAGATCGCAAAGCGCCTGGAAAACGAGATGCGCGGCAACGCGCCGGTCGGCGAGCGCCAGGTGAATTTCCGCCTGCGCGACTGGGGCATTTCGCGGCAGCGCTATTGGGGCTGCCCGATTCCCGTCATCCACTGTCCGAAGTGCGATGTGGTGCCGGTGCCGGATTCAGACCTGCCGGTGAAGCTGCCGGATGATGCGACGTTCGACAAGCCGGGCAACGCGCTCGACCATCATCCGACCTGGAAGCACGTCACCTGTCCGAAATGCGGCGGCAAGGCACAGCGCGAAACCGACACCATGGACACCTTCGTGGATTCGTCCTGGTACTTCGCGCGCTTCACCGATCCCTGGAACGAGAACGCGCCGACGACGCCTGAGGTCGCCAACCGGATGCTGCCGGTCGACCAGTATATCGGCGGCGTCGAGCACGCGATCCTGCATCTGCTCTACAGCCGCTTCTTCACCCGCGCCATGAAGGCGACCGGGCATATCGCGCTGGACGAGCCGTTCGCCGGCATGTTCACGCAGGGCATGGTGGTGCACGAAACCTACCAGAAGGCCGACGGCACCTATGTGCAGCCGGCCGAAGTGAAGATCGAAGTAGGCGGCAACGACCGCCGCGCGACGCTGCTTGCGACCGGCGAGGCCATCACGATCGGCCCGATCGAGAAGATGTCGAAGTCGAAGAAGAACACCGTCGACCCCGACGACATCATCGAGACCTACGGCGCCGACGTCGCCCGCTGGTTCATGCTGTCGGACTCCCCGCCCGACCGCGACGTGATCTGGAGCGACGAGCGCGTCCAGGGCGCCTCGCGTTTCGTGCAGCGGCTGTGGCGGCTGGTGAACGAATCGGCCGAGGCCTCCAAGGGCGCGCCGGCCGCCCGTCCGGCGAGTTTCGGCGCCGATGCGCTCGCCCTTCGCAAGGCCGCCCATGGCGCGCTGGACAAGGTCACCACGGGCATCGAGCGGCTGCACTTCAACGTCTGCCTCGCCCATATCCGCGAATTCGCCAACAGCCTGTCGGAGGTGCTCCAGCGGCCCGGTCAGCCGGCGGCCGACCTTGCTCCGGATTTGGGCTGGGCAATCCGGGAGGCCGGGACCATCCTGGTCCAGCTGTTCTCCCCGATGATGCCGCATCTGGCCGAGGAGTGCTGGCGGGTGCTGGGCCAGCGCGGCTTCGTTTCGGAGGCCAATTGGCCGCAAATCGAACGCGATTTGCTGGTTGAAGACACCGTGACCCTGGTGGTCCAGGTCAATGGCAGGAAGCGGGGAGAGGTCACGGTTGCAACAGCGGCCCAGAATCCGGAAATCGAGGCTGCCGTTTTGGCGCTCGATGCGGTAAAACTGGCCCTGGACGGCAAGCCCGTCCGCAAGGTGATCATCGTCCCCAAGAGGATCGTAAATGTTGTCGGCTAGGATCCGCATCGCAGCCCGCCTTCTGGTGGTTGCCGCCCTCGCGGCAATGACGGCCGGCTGCTTCCAGCCGATGTATGCCGAGCATACCGACGGTACTCCGGGATTGCGGGACAAGCTGATGGGGGTGGAAATCCCCCCCGTCGACAAGGCCAACGCTTCGCGCGAGGCCCGGGTCGGGGTGGAGATCCGCAACGCCCTCGCCTTCAAGCTTTATGGCACGGCCACCGGCGCGCCGCCGACCCACCGTCTGGTGCTGCGGTTCACGACCAGCCGCTCTTCGCTGATCGTCAGCGCCGCGACGGGCCTGCCGACCAGCGAGAACTACGGCATCGACGTTCAGTATAATCTGATCAACAACACGACCAACCAGTCGGTGATGACCGGCACCACGTTCTCGCGCGTGTCCTACGACATCCCGGGCTCCTACCAGCGCTTCTCGCGTCAGCGCGCGGTTCGCGATGCGGAAGACCGTGCCGCCAACGAGGTCGCCGAGAACATCTCGAACCGGCTCGCTGCGTTCTTCACCGCCGGCACCTGACGTTCTTGGTCGCGCTGCGCGGAAAAGAGATCGACGCCTTCCTCGCCCGTCCCGATTCGGGCCGCCCCATCATCCTGCTCTACGGTCCCGACGCCGGGCTCGTGCGTGAGCGCGCCGACGCGCTGATTGCGTCGGCCGTCGATGATCCCAACGACCCCTTCTCGCTGGTCAAGCTCGACGGCGATGAGCTCTCGGCTGAACCCTCACGCCTCGTCGACGAAGCCATGACCGTGCCGCTGTTCGGCGGCCGCCGCGCCATCCGCGTGCGCGCGGGCTCGCGCAGCTTTGCCAGCGGCGTCGATACGCTGGCCGAGATGAGCATGAAGGACTGCCGCATCGTGATCGAGGCCGGCGAGCTGCGACCGGAATCGCCGCTGCGCAAGGCCTGCGAGCGCGCCAAAACGGCGGTGGCAATCGGCTGCTATCCCGACACCGAGCGCGATCTCGCCAAGCTGATGGAGGACGAGCTCCGCATCGCCAATCTGCGGATCGCGCAGGACGCGCGCGCCGCGCTGATGTCGTTCCTCGGCGGCGATCGCCAGGCCTCGCGCAACGAGCTGCGCAAGCTGACGCTCTATGCTCACGGCAAGGGCGAGATCACACTCGACGATGTGATGGCCGTGGTCGCCGACGCCTCCGAGCTGAAGCTCGATCCGATCGTCGACGGCGCCTTCGCCGGACGCCCCGACATCGTCGAAAGCGAGTTCGCCAAGGCGATGATCGCCGGCACCTATCCCGGCGTGATCGTCTCGGCCGCACAGCGCCAGGCGGCGTGGCTGCACAAGTCGGCGCTCACCGTCGCCGACGGCACGCCGGTTTCGGCAGTGCTCGAAGGCGGATTTCCGCGGCTTCATTTTTCGCGGAAGCCTGCGGTCGAAACCGCCCTGCGCAATTTCAGCGCGGCGCGCCTTGCCGGCGTCATCGAGCAGCTCGCGACCGCAGCGCTCGACACCCGCAAGCAACCAGCCCTCGCCGCCGCAATCGCCCAGCGCACGCTGATGGCGATCGCCGCGAACGCGAAGCGGCGGGGCTGAGTCCCACTTCGTCCTCCGTCATTGCGAGCGCAGCGAAGCAATCCAGAATCTTTCCGCGGAGGGACTCTGGATTGCTTCGCTTCGCTCGCAATGACGATGTGGAGGCGGCGCGCCGATATCTCCCCGACGTCGTCCCGGCGAAGGCCGGGACCCATAACCACAGGGAGAAGTTTGGCGACGACTCGTAGTTCGGTACTGCTGCCTTCCGCAATGGATGGATCACGCGGTATGGGTCCCGGCCTTAGCCGGGACGACAAAGAGGACGGCTACACCACGCCCTTCGCCAGCCGTCGCATCACCTCGTCGAGCTGCTCGAGGTTGCGGTAGTTGATCTGCACGGAGCCGCCGGGATCGCGGTGATTGACGGTGACCTTGAGCCCGAGCGCGTCGCTGACGCGCTTCTCGAGATCGATCGTGTCAGGATCCTTTTCCTTACCCCCGCTGGCACGCGCCTTCTGCGGCTTGCGCTCCGGCACGCCCTCCTCGTGTGCGAGCGCTTCGGCCTGGCGCACGTTGAGACCCTCTTCCACGATGCGTCTGGCAGCAGCGAGCGGATCGGGCACGCCGATCAGCGCGCGGGCGTGGCCGGCGGTCAGCTGGCCGGTCGCGATGAAGGCCTGCACCTCGGCCGGCAGCTTCGTCAGCCGCATCATGTTGGCGACGTGGCTGCGGCTCTTGCCGACGACCTTTGCGATGTCTTCCTGGCTGCGCTTGAATTCGCCCGCGAGCGCGTGATAGCCCTGCGCCTCTTCCATCGGGTTGAGGTCTTCGCGCTGCACGTTCTCGATGATCGCGAATTCCAGCGCATCGCTGTCGCTGATGTCGACCGGGACGATCGGCACCTCGTGCAGGCCTGCGAGCTGCGAGGCACGCCAGCGCCGCTCGCCGGCGATGATCTCGTAGCGGTCCTGCGTGCCCTTCACCGGACGCACCACGATCGGCTGGATCACGCCGTGCTGCTTGATGGAGTCGCTGAGCTCCTTGAGCTCAACTTCCGAAAAGGTGCGGCGCGGGTTGCGCGGATTGGGCTTGAGGAATTCGATCGGCACCTTGCGCTGCGCGCGCGGCCGCTCGACATGCGCGGCCTCGCCGCCGACGTCACCGATCAGACTCGCAAGACCGCGGCCCAGTCGCGAACGCGCTTCGTCGGCCATCGCCAGCTCCCTTGGATTCACGTAGCAGTACTCCAGACCTGAATTTCGAATTGTAGGGTGGGTTAGCGAAGCGTAACCCACCATTGCTTTGTTCGAGGCGGCAAACGTGGTGGGCTACGCCTTCGGCTAACCCACCCTACGGGCCGGCATTGGATTAATGCGTGGTGCGCAGCTCGCGCTCGCGCTGGATCACTTCGGTGGCGAGGCGCAAATAGGCTTCGCTGCCGACGCATTTGAGATCGTAGACGAGCACCGGCTTGCCGTAGGACGGCGCCTCCGAGATGCGCACGTTGCGCGGGATCATGGTCTTGTAGACCTTCTCGCCCATGAACTGGCGGACGTCGGCAACGACCTGGTTCGAGAGGTTGTTGCGCGAGTCGAACATGGTCAGCACGATGCCGTGGATCGACAGATTGGGATTGAGCGTCGAGCGCACCTGCTCGACCGTCTGCAGCAATTGCGACAGACCTTCGAGCGCGAAGAACTCGCATTGCAGCGGCACCAGGATCGCATCGGAGGCCGCCATCGCGTTGACCGTGAGCAGGTTGAGCGAGGGCGGGCAGTCGATCAGCACATAGGTGTAGTCGGCCTCCGGCGAGACGTTGTTGTTGAGCGAGCCGATGGCGTCACGCAGCTTGAATGCGCGGCCGGGCGTGTGGCCGAGCTCGAGCTCGAGGCCGGAGAGGTCCATGGTCGAGGGCGCGATGTGCAGCCGCGGCACCGCGGTTGCGACCACCGCTTCGCGCAAGGCGGCTTCGCCGACCAGCACGTCATAGGTCGAGCAGGAGCGGTTGCGGCGATCGATGCCCAGACCCGTCGAGGCGTTGCCCTGGGGATCGAGATCGACGATCAGGACGCGCTCACCAATCGCTGCGAGCGCGGTGCCGAGATTGATCGCCGTGGTTGTTTTTCCCACGCCACCCTTCTGATTCGCGAGCGCCAGGATCCGCGGATGGCCCTGCGGCACCGTCTCGGTCTGCTCCTGCTGAGGTTCGTCAATCACGGTCATGCCATTTCCCCACTCGACCCGTGTTCGGGCCCCTCACCCGCGCCGCTGGATGGTGTCCAGCTCCACGATCCAGCCATCGCCGGTCCGGCTTTGATGGAGCTTGGGCTGAATAGTCCAATATTTAGCGGCTTCGGTCAATTCAGCCTCTACATCTTGGCCCTTGAGAAACAACGCTTTTGCACCGTTGCGCACCAAAGGCTCCGCAAAGCCGATGAGTTGATGTAGCGGAGCCAGTGCGCGCGCGGTGACGCAATCGACCGGGCCAGTGATTCTATCCACATTATCCCCGATCTCGGCGAGATGTACGACCCCCGGCGCGCCCGTGACGCGAATCGCCTCGCGCAGGAAGGCCGCTTTCTTCGCAATGCGCTCGACGAGATGGACGCTGGCACCCGGCGTCTCCGCCATCACGCAGGCCAGCACCACACCCGGGAAACCGCCGCCACTGCCGAGATCGGCCCAGCGTTTGGCAGACGGCGCGAGCGAGACGAGCTGGAGCGAATCCGCGATGTGGCGAGTCCAGAGATACGGCAGCGTCGAGGGCGCGACCAGATTGGTCTTGGCTTGCCACTCCCGAAGCAGCGCGACGTAGCGATCCAGGCGTGCTTCCGTTTCACGTGAAACGGGCGCGAGCTTGAGGGCTGCGGCCTTGTCTGCCGCCAACGCTGAGTTCAGCGCCTCCACGCCTTGCGACAGCTCGGGCTTTCGGACCCCCTCGCCCGCGTCAGGTTGCCGTGATGAGGATTTACCTCTGGCCGGTCCGCGATGTTTCACGTGAAACGCCTATGCGGTCGCCTTGGAGGTCTTCCGGCGTGCCTCGCGGCGCAGGTAGGCGGCGAGGATGCCGAGGGCGGCTGGCGTCATGCCGTCGATCCTGCCGGCCTGACCGACCGTGAAGGGCCGCGCCTTCTCCAGCTTGGCGCGGACCTCATTGGAGAGCCCGGGCACCGCCTTGTAGTCGACATCGGCGAGGACGAGGCCTTCGTCCCGCCGGAAGGCTTCGACGTCGGCGCTCTGGCGCTCGAGATAGACATCGTACTTGGCGTCGATCTCGAGGTGGGTCGCGATCACGGGGTCAATGGCCGACAGCTCCGGCCAGATACCGCGGACCTGGCTCCAGCCGACGTCCGGATAGGCCAATAGCTCAAAGGCCGACCGGCGCTGGCCGTCGCGGTTCAGGGACAGGCCGTGCTTGGCCGCTTCGTTCGGCGTCAGCGTCAGGGACTTTGACAGCGTCTTGGCAGCCTGGAGGGCTGTCATCTTGGCGCGATGGTGGTGGGTCCGGGCACTCCCGACGCATCCGAGCGCAATGCCCTTCTCGGTCAGGCGCTGGTCGGCATTGTCTGCCCGCAGCGTCAAACGATACTCGGCGCGCGAAGTGAACATCCGATAGGGTTCGGAGATGCCGCGGGTGACGAGGTCATCGATCATCACCCCGAGATAGCCGTCCGCTCGGTCGAATACCTTGAGCGCCGCCCCGCTCGCAGCCAGTGCCGCGTTCAGCCCAGCCACGATGCCCTGGGCGGCGGCTTCCTCATATCCTGTGGTGCCGTTGATCTGCCCGGCCAGGAACAGCCCCTGCACCCGCCTGGTCTGGAGGGTCGGATCGAGCTCGCGGGGATCGACGTGGTCGTATTCGATGGCGTAGCCCGGCCGGACCATCCTGACCCGCTCGAGGCCCGGGATGCTGGCGAGGATCGCGAGCTGGACCTCCTCCGGCAGCGAAGTCGAGATGCCGTTGGGATAGACGGTGGTGTCGTCGAGGCCTTCCGGCTCCAGGAAGATCTGGTGGCCATCCCGATCGCCGAAGCGGACGATCTTGTCCTCGATCGACGGGCAATAGCGCGGCCCGGTGCTCTTGATCTGGCCGGAGTACATCGGCGAGCGATGGACGTTGGCCCGGATCACCTCATGGGTCGCAGCCGTGGTCCGGGTGATGCCGCACTGGATCTGCGGGGTCGTGATCCGCTCCGTCATCACCGAGAACGGCTCCGGCGGATCGTCACCAGGCTGCATCTCCACAGCCGACCAGTCGATCGTCGTACCATCAAGACGTGGCGGCGTGCCGGTCTTGAGCCGGCCCAGCGTGAAGCCGGCCTGCTCAAAGGACTTCGACAGACCCATTGCCGGCGCCTCGCCGACGCGTCCCGCCGGCCAGTTCTTCTCACCCAGGTGGATCAAGCCGCGCAAAAAGGTGCCGGTGGTGACCACGACGGCCCCTGCCCGGATCGTCCGGCCATCGGCCAGACGGAGCCCGGTGACGCGACCATCCGAGACGATCAGCTCATCCGCCTCGCCCTCGATCACGCTGAGACCGTCGGTCTGCTCGATCGCGGCCTGCATCGCGGCCGCGTAGAGCTTGCGATCGGCTTGGGTCCGTGGACCGCGGACGGCCGGACCCTTGCGGCGATTGAGCATGCGGAACTGGATGCCGCCGGCATCCGCCACCCGGCCCATCAGGCCGTCGAGCGCATCGACTTCCCGGACCAGATGGCCTTTGCCCAGACCACCGATGGCGGGATTGCAGGACATCGCGCCGATGGTCGAGAAACGGTGCGTCACCAGAGCGGTGGTCGCGCCCATCCGCGCAGAAGCAGCCGCGGCCTCACAGCCGGCATGGCCGCCGCCAATGACGATGACGTCGAAACTCTCTCGCTCTGTCCGCATGGGCGGACTTCTAGCTCAGAGGTGTGAAAGCCGGAAGTAGAAACTGGGTGAGACGTCGTTTCACATGAAACAGGGGCGCGCCGGCGGTTGGGTCAGTTTCGCAAAACAACCCCATGCAAAGGAGACGGCGCCTTGTACCGCCTAGTGTTTCACGTGAAACGAGATGGGTCCGCAGTGGGAATGGGCGCGGATAGTGGGGCAATGAGGTTTCGATACGGGCGTATCGATGGAAGGGCCACGGCGATGCCATCGTCGTCATTGCGAGCGGAGCGAAGCAATCCAGAATCTCTCCGCGGAGACAGCCTGGATTGCTTCGTCGCTTTGCTCCTCGCAATGACGAGATTGAGGCCCGAGCCCCGCTCTCACCTTCGCGCGAGGCCCAAATCGCCCGCGCGAGCCTGCGAAATCCAATCACCGTGTTTCACGTGAAACACTGCCAAGAACCGGAACAAGAAATAGTTCTACAATGAAGAACTAGCACTACTTTCCGATACAGAATTTCTGGAAGATGGCCCCGAGGACGTCCTCGACATCGACCCGGCCCAACAGCCGGCCGAGCGCGTAGGCGGCAGCGCGAAGTTCCTCGGCGGCGATCTCCTCGCCTTCGCCGAAGAGAGCGAGGCTCCGCTCCAGCGAGCCGGCGGCCTGGCTCAACAGGTCGCGCTGCCGGGCGCGAGTGACCAGCGCGCCCTCGCTCGTCCCAAAGAACTCGGCGGCGAACTCCACCAGCGCTCTGATCAGCTCGGGCAGTCCGTCGCCGCGCCGCGCCGAGATCGCAAACATCCGGGCACGCGGGTCAGGCCCCTTAACCTTGTTCGCCTCAGACCTCAAGGCCTGCTCGTCGAGGTCGACCTTGTTGCGCACGGTCCAGACCGGCGCGGTCCCGGCCGGCCGGCTCTCCTCGCTGCGATCGGCATCCGCGAGCCACAGCACGAGATCGGCGTCCGCCGCCCGAGCGCGGGCGCGGCGTACGCCTTCCTGCTCGACCGGATCATCGGTTTCGCGAATGCCGGCGGTGTCGATGACGATCACGGGATAGCCGTCGAGATCGAGCTGCACCTCGATCACGTCGCGCGTGGTGCCGGCATGCGGCGAGACGATCGCGACCTCGCGGCGCGCGAGCTGATTGATCAGCGTGGACTTGCCGACATTCGGCGGGCCAGCGATCGCGACCACGAGGCCGTCGCGCAGACGTTCCGCTTTGCCCTGTGCTGCAAGCACTTTTGCGATCTCGTCATGTAGCGCCTTGATCTTCGCGCGCGCCGGCGCCAGCAATTCCGCCGATACGTCGCCTTCGTCGGAAAAATCGATGCCGGCCTCGATCAGCGCGGAGGCCTCGATGATTCGCTCGCGCCAGTCGCGCGCGCGCTCGCCCAGCAATCCCTGCAATTGCCGCAACGCCTGGCGACGCTGCCGGTCGGTGTCAGCGTGAATGAGATCGTCCAGGCCCTCGGCCGCGGTGAGATCGAGCTTGCCGTTCTCGAAGGCGCGGCGAGTGAACTCGCCGGGGTCGGCCGCGCGCAAATTCTGAATAGCCGAAATTGCCGCGAACAGCGCGGACAGCACCGCCCGCCCGCCATGGACATGGAATTCGGCGACGTCCTCCCCAGTCGCGCTCGCGGGTCCCGGAAACCAGAGCACCACGGCATCGTCGATCGCCTGGCCGGCCACGTCCCGCAGCAGCACCCGGTGTGCGAGCCTCGGCTTCGGCAACCCTCCCGCCAGCCGCGCCAGAACCAGACCGGCCTCTGCGCCCGAGACCCGCACGATCGCAATCGCGCTGGGCGGCCGGCCTGACGAGAGCGCAAAGATGGTCTGGTCGCGGGGATGCATGGTCAAGCTTTTGGTGCGGTCCTAGTTCGGACACCAGCATAGGCGGATTAGGACGCTCCGCTTTTGCCTCTGACGAATTGTCTTCTTCGCCTTAGCCGCCAAAATCTCCGACCGTAGATTGCGGCTACGGTCAGTACGATGCCTGCTATGAACGACGGCAAGCCAATGACCAGCCATAGAAAGATCAGGAACGTCGGTGGCAATCAGGACTCTCGGAGACGGGACCTAGGCGCAGTTTATTTGTCTGCCCACCGAGAAAAAGGCAAACCTCGTTTGCTCTCGCGCCGATTGGCTCTGTTCGCTGCCTCGGCCAGCAGCAAATGTTTCATATTGCGTCGCAATATGAACCGCAGCATTTTGCAGCATTTTTCTGGCTTGAGTGCCAGAAGACGAACTAAAAAAGACGAATTATATATTTATATCAATAATTTACTGAATTATAGGGCAGCTAGCCAGATTTACTTTTTGCTGCACCATGCTGCAGCAATGCTGCAGCATAAATGCAAAAGGGCGCCCCAAAGGCGCCCTCCGCGAAAACTGCTGTAACCCGGCTCAGGTGTTCATCGAATCGAAGAACTCGGCGTTGCTCTTGGTCGAGCGCAGCTTGTCGAGCAGGAAGTCGATCGCATCCATCGTGCCCATCGGGTTCAGGATGCGGCGGAGCACGTACATCTTCTTGAGCACCTGCGGATCGGTGATGAGCTCCTCTTTGCGGGTGCCGGAGCGCGAGATGTCGATCGCCGGGAAGGTGCGCTTGTCCGAGACCTTGCGATCGAGGATCAGCTCCGAGTTACCGGTGCCCTTGAACTCTTCGAAGATGACTTCGTCCATGCGGCTGCCGGTATCGACCAGCGCGGTCGCGATGATGGTCAGCGAGCCGCCCTCCTCGATGTTGCGCGCGGCACCGAAGAAACGCTTTGGCCGCTGCAGGGCGTTGGCATCGACACCGCCGGTCAGCACCTTGCCGGACGACGGCACCACGGTGTTGTAGGCGCGGCCGAGGCGCGTGATCGAGTCGAGCAGGATCACGACGTCGCGGCCATGCTCGACCAGGCGTTTTGCTTTTTCGATCACCATCTCGGCGACCTGGACGTGACGCACCGCCGGCTCATCGAAGGTCGAGGACACCACCTCGCCCTTCACCGAGCGCTGCATGTCCGTGACTTCTTCCGGACGCTCGTCGATCAGGAGCACGATCAGATAGCAGTCGGGATGATTGGCCGTGATCGAGTGCGCGATGTTCTGCATCAGCACGGTTTTGCCCGTGCGCGGCGGTGCCACGATCAGAGCGCGCTGGCCCTTGCCGATGGGGGCGACGATGTCGATCACGCGTGCGGAGAGATCCTTGCGCGTCGGATCGTCGATCTCCATGCGGAAACGCTGATTCGGAAACAGCGGCGTGAGGTTGTCGAAATTGACCTTGTGCTTGGCCTTTTCCGGGTCCTCGAAATTGAGCGTGTTGACCTTGAGCAGCGCGAAATAGCGTTCGCCCTCTTTCGGGCTGCGGATATGGCCCTCGATGGTGTCGCCGGTGCGCAGGCCGAAGCGGCGGATCTGCGACGGCGAGACGTAGATGTCGTCCGGGCCCGGCAGATAGTTGGCGTCCGGCGAGCGCAGGAAGCCGAAGCCGTCGGAGAGCACCTCGACGACGCCTTCGCCGACGATGTCGGTCTCAGCGAGCGAAAGCTGCTTGAGGATGGCGAACAACAGCTCCTGCTTGCGCATGGTGCTGGCATTCTCGACCCCATTCTCTTCCGCGAACGAGACGAGCTCGGCCGGGGTTTTGGACTTGAGGTCTTGGAGTTTGATTTCCCGCATTGGGGTGGTCCTGTGGGGTAACCTTGGAAGGGGGGTGCGAGGAGGCTTCGAAAATGCGGACGCGAGCAGGTAAGGTCCGCAGGTCTAGCAAGGTGAGTGCCGGTGGGGCTTCAAACCTGATGCGGCGCCCGGCTTTCGAAGAAGCTCGGACACAACCACATCCGCCTGCGTTGGGTGGGGATAGCCACAATATAGAAAATCGCTTGGCCGTCCGCAAGCCGAAGCACTAAGCGGCGTCTCTCGAACTTTGCCTAGAACGGCTTCACGATCACCATGATCACGATGAAGATCATCAGGACCGTCGGCACCTCATTGATAATACGATAGAATTTCTGGGTATGGGGGCGCCGGTCGGCAGCGAAATCCTTGACCCAGCGGGAAAAAAAGCCGTGGACCGCGGACAGCGCCAGCACCAGTGCCAGTTTTACGTGCAACCAGTGTGACGCAAAGAAACCGCCGGACCACGCGAGATAGAGCCCGGCGAGCCAGGTCACGATCATCGCTGGGTTGATGATCGCCTTGAGAAGCCGGCGTTCCATCACCTTGAAGGTTTCCGACTGCTTGGATCCGATCTCGGCCTCGCAGTGATAAACGAACAGCCGGGGCAGATAGAGCATGCCCGCCATCCAGGAGATGACGGCGATCACATGCAGCGCCTTGATCCATTCGTACATTGCTGACCCCCACCTCTCAGGCCCCCGTCCGGAAAGGTGGGGATAGTAAGAACTCGTTAAGTTCTCTCGGCGCACACATATCCGTCCGGATCGCCCTTCTCAAATCTAGAATCTTAGATTCTTAAGGTTTGAGTCTGAGTGACGGTGGATTGGACTCACGCAACGCTGTCAGGCGCTTTGCGGGTGGTTTTACACATCCATCAACATATCCGGCGCGCTTCCGGCGAACGCGGATAATTCATCCATCTTCAAAGACTTGTGAGAAACTATCGGCAGCTTATGAAGAGCCTTGCCGGTGCTGTCCCGCTTCCCCCTCGCTCTCCCCCAAGACTTGTCCTTTGGGGCAGCGGTGTGAAGAAACTTGGCCGTTATCCCGCCCGTGGTGTCGCACAACCCTTTCCGAGGGGTTAAGCTCCACAGAAATTCACAAATCACACAGCCGTCATCCCCGGCCCTCAATCCAATCCCTCAATCGAAGAGTTTTCGTGCCGACCTCCAACAATTACTTCCACCTCCATCTGGTTTCCGACTCCACCGGCGAGACGCTGATCACCGTGGCGCGCGCGGTCGCCGCGCAATACGCCAACGTCACGCCGGTCGAGCATGTCTATCCGCTGGTGCGCAGCCAGAAGCAGCTCGATCGCGTGCTCGACGAGATCGAGGAGGCGCCGGGGATCGTGCTGTTCACGCTGCTGGAGAAGGATCTGGTCTCCAGGCTCGAGGACAAGTGCAAGGAGATCAACGTTCCGAGCCTGTCGATCATCGGCCCGGTGATGCAATTGTTCGAGGCCTATCTCGGCGCGGCAACGACGGGCCGCGTCGGAGCCCAGCATGTGCTCAATGCGGAATATTTCAAGCGCATCGACGCCCTCAACTACACGATGATGCATGACGACGGTCAGCACGTCGACGGCCTGGAAGAAGCCGACGTCGTCCTCGTCGGCGTGTCGCGGACGTCGAAGACGCCGACCTCGATCTATCTTGCCAATCGCGGTATCCGCACCGCCAACGTGCCGCTCGTGCCGGGCATTCCGGTGCCGGCGCAATTGGAGACGTTGACACGGCCATTGGTGGTGAGCCTGCACGCGACGCCGGAGCGGTTGATCCAGGTCCGCCAGAACCGGCTCTTGACCATGGGCGCCGATACCAGCAGCGACACCTATATCGACAAGCAGGCCGTGGCGGATGAAGTCGCCTTTGCGCGCAAGCTCAGCGCCAAGCACAATTGGCCCTTGCTCGAGGTGACGCGCCGCTCGATCGAGGAAACGGCGGCTGCGATCATGAAGCTCTATACCGACCGGCAACGCAACCGTCCCTCGGGTTAAGTGTCGTTCGATGACTCTCTGGTGCGGCAAAACTCCGTTGATCCTGGCCTCGCAGAGCCAGGCGCGAAAAATGCTGCTGGCGAATGCCGGGCTCGAGTTCGAAGCAAGACCAGCCGATATCGACGAGCGCGGCGTGCAGGAAGCCTCAAAGCTTTCCAGCCCGCGCGAGATTGCGCTGCTCCTTGCGCGCGAAAAGGCGATGGCGGTCTCGGTTCAGCATCCGGGCCGCCATGTCGTCGGTGCCGACCAGACCCTGGCACTCGGCGAGCGGCTGTTCTCAAAGCCATCTGGCCGGACGCAGGCGATGGCGCAACTGCGTGATCTCGCGGGCCGCACGCATGAGCTGCACTCCGCGGTCGCCGTGGCGCATGACGGTGCTGTCATGTTCGAGGATGTTTCGGTCGCTCGCATGACCATGCGGCAAATGACCGAGGCTGAGCTCTCGGCCTATCTCGATGCCGCCGGCGATACTGTCGTCACCAGCGTCGGCGCCTATCAGCTCGAAAGCCTCGGCGTTCATCTGTTCGAGACGATCGAGGGCGATCATTTCACCATCCTCGGCCTGCCGCTGTTGCCGTTGCTTGCGTTCCTGCGGCGCGAGCGGCTAGTTGCAGTGTGAACCGACAAATGGCTGCGACCTGATGCTGATCCTCGGACTGACCGGCTCGATCGGAATGGGCAAATCCACCACCGCAAAGCTGTTCGCGGAGGCTGGCGTGCCCGTCTATGATGCCGATGTGGAAGTCCATCGACTCTATCAAGGCGAGGCAGCTCCCGCGATCGAAGCTGCCTTTCCCGGCACCACCGCGCTCGGCAAGGTCGATCGTGCAAAACTGTCGGCGCGCGTGGTCGGCGATGCCGCGGCGATGAAGCAGCTCGAGCAGATCGTCCATCCGATGCTCGGTGCCTCGCGCCAGAAATTTTTTGCGGATGCCGAGGCTGCGAAAGCACCTGTCGTGGTGCTGGATATTCCGCTGCTGTTCGAGACCGGTGGCGAAAAGCGGGTCGATGCGGTCGTCGTGGTCACGACGTCACCGGAACTTCAGCGCGAGCGCGTGCTGGCGCGCGGCACCATGGATGCCGAAAAGCTCGATGCCATCATCGCCAAGCAGATGCCCGATGCCGAGAAGCGCAAGCGGGCCGATTTCCTGGTGGATACGTCCCATGGGCTCGATCCCGTCCGCGCACAGATCAAGCACATCCTGGCCGAGGTCGTTAAGATGCCGCAGCGGCGAAGCTGATTCGCTTATCTGACCGGCTCCTGAAGAATATGCGCGAAATCGTTCTCGACACTGAAACCACCGGCCTTGATCCGCTGCGCGGCGACCGCCTGGTCGAAGTCGGCTGTGTCGAGGTTTTCAATCGCATGCCGACGGGGCAGACGTTTCACCGCTACATCAATCCGCAGCGGGACATGCCGGCCGAGGCCTTCGCGGTGCATGGCCTGTCGGCCGAGTTTCTGTCGACCAAGCCGCTGTTCGACGAGGTCGTCGACGACTTCCTGGAGTTCATCGGCGATGCGCCGCTGGTGATCCACAACGCCTCGTTCGACATCAGCTTCATCAATGCCGAGCTCGACCGCATTAAGCGCGCGGCGATCCCGCGCGAGCGGCTGGTCGATACGCTGTTGCTGGCGCGGCGCAAGCATCCCGGCGTGTCGAACCGGCTCGATGATCTCTGCTCGCGCTATGCGATCGACAATTCCCACCGCACCAAGCACGGCGCGCTGCTCGACGCCGAGCTGCTGGCGGAAGTCTATGTCGATCTGATCGGCGCCCGGCAGTCGCAGCTCATCCTGGCGTCGGAGTCCGAGGAAATCCGTGTCGGGACGAATGGCGATGCGCCACGGCGGCAGCGGCCGGCGCCGCTGGCCCCGCGCGTCAGCGAGGCCGAGCGCGAGGCCCATCGGGCCTTCATCGCAACGATGGGTGAAAAGGCGATCTGGAACGAGTATCTGGCCCAGCCGGCAGCTGGCCCGGCCTGACTGAGTTCAACTTGAACCCCTCATCCTGAGGAGCCCGCTGGAAGCGGGCGTCTCGAAGGATGGACACGGGCGAGAGCCGGGCCTTCATGGTTCGCCCGGCGATGCGGAAGCATCGTCCGGAGACGCGCGTTCCGCGCTCCTCACCATGAGGGGTCGTTGACGCAGTCAGCTCAGCTCGGCTTGACCTGACCCTGAGCGGCCATTTGCCGCTCCATGTTCTGCCGGTAAAGACCGACGAAATCGACCGGGTCGAGCATCAGCGGCGGGAACCCGCCATCACGCACAGCGGTGGCAATGATCTCGCGGGCGAACGGGAACAATAGCCGTGGGCATTCGATCATGACCAGCGGATGCAGGTTCTCCTGCGGCACGTTGACGATGCGGAACACGCCGGCATAGGCGAGCTCGAAGGAGAACATCACCTTGCCCGCGGTCTCGGCCTTGCCCTCGACCGACAACACGACCTCAAACTCGTGTTCCGCGAGGTTGTTGGCGTTGACGTTGATCTGGATGTTGATCTGGGGCTGCTGGCCCTGCGGCTGAAGCGAGGCCGGGGCGTTCGGATTCTCGAACGACAGGTCCTTGGTATATTGCGCCAGCACGTTGAGCTGCGGAGCCTGGCCTGCCTCGGGGGTGCCGTTTCCGTTGGTCATGAAAATGTCTCCTTACCCGAATGGGCCTGATATCGCGGCCGGTTGGCTAACATAGGCCCGCCTCGTTCCACAAGGACGAACGGCTCCGGATTGGGCCTTTTGGCAGCGTCGAAAAGGGTGGCCCCTTACCCGTTCTCAGCCCACGACGTACATCTTAAACGATTGAAGATGCGCGATTTCCAGGCAGGATCCGATTTCCCCTTAAGGATAAAACGCGCTACACTTCGCGCTGTGCCAAAAGGCGCCATTGGCCGGGCAAGATTTCGTGCCTACATCGCTTGGATCTGACGTGGACCTAAAAAGGTGATGTGGCCTTGCCGTTCCTGTATGGAACGGTTGACTGGCCGGACTGATTTTCCCGGCGACGACCCTGAGCAAGAGACCAGAGAGCGAACACGACGTGGACATCTACACCATCATCTTCCTAGCGCTGGCGGTCTTCATTTTCCTGCGGCTGCGCAGCGTGCTGGGGCAGCGGACCGGCAACGAGCGGCCGCCGTTCGACCGCACCGCCCGCAATGCGCTCCAGGGTGCCCAGGACAAGAACGTCGTGACCATGCCGGGCAAGGTGATCGATCAGGCTCCGCTGGCGCCGACCGCCGACGTCACGCAGCCCGCCGACCGCTGGAAGGGCCTGACCGAACCCGGCACCGCGCTGGGCCAGGGGCTGGATGCGATCGTCGAGAAGGATTCCTCCTTCGATCCGCGCCACTTCCTGTCCGGCGCCCGCGGCGCCTATGAGATGATCGTGCTCGCCTTCGCCAATGGCGATCGCCGGTCGCTGCGCGACCTGTTGTCCTCGGAAGTGTTCGAAAGCTTCGACGCCGCGATCAAGGAGCGCGAGAAGAACGAGCAGAAGACCGAGACGCGCTTCGTCTCGATCGACAAGGCCGAGCTCGTCGGCGCCGAGATGCGCGACCGCACCGCGCAGCTCACCGTCCGCTTCGTCTCGCAGATGATTTCGGTGACCCGCGACAAGGCCGGCAACATCGTCGACGGCAACCCCGACAAGGTCGCCGACATCACCGACATCTGGACCTTCGCCCGCGACACCACCTCTCGCGATCCGAACTGGAAGCTGGTTGGCACCGGAAGCGCGCATTAAGGCAGCCCTGACAAATTGCGCGACGGCGCTGTGCGCAGGTGCCGTCGCGCTGTCGTCGTTTTCACTCGGCGCTGAAGCGGCGCGCCGTCATTATCACAGCCGCATTGCTCCCGAAATCGCCGCCCCGCCACCGCGGGCCTTGCCCTACCCTCAGCTCGCGTTGCCGTTCGAAATTCCCGGCGCGCAATATCTGCCGCTCGCCTGGTCCGATGTGGCCGGCTGGAGTGATGACGATCATCTCGCGGCCTACAAGGCGTTTCGCGCGAGCTGCAAATCGATTCCCGCGCAGCAGCCACAAATGATCGAGCCCAAGGCTATCGAGTCGAAGGCCATCGGCGGCTCGCTCAGCGAGCCGTGCCGGATCGCCAAATCGCTCGAGCTTTCCGACGAGAGCAAAGCACGAGCGTTTTTCGAACAGCATTTTTCGCCGCTGCGCATCTCGCGGCTCGGCGAGGCCGACGGGTTCGTGACCGGCTACTACGAGCCCGTGCTCGACGGCTCGCGCGTCCAGACCGACGTTTACAACGTCCCGGTCTATCGCCGCCCCTCGAACCTGTTCGTGCGCGGCTTCAAGCAGGATGCGCTGAGCCTGCCCAACAAGGGCCCGGTGTACCGCAAGATCGGTCGCCGCAAGCTGGTGCCCTACTACGACCGCGGAGAAATCGAGGATGGCGCGATCGCCGGCCGTGGCCTCGAGCTCTGCTGGCTCAAGGATCCGACCGACCTCCTGTTCGCGCAGATCCAGGGTTCGGCGCGGATCAAGTTCGACGACGGCTCGTCCATCCGCCTCAACTACGACGCCTATAACGGCTTTCCCTATACGGCGGTCGGACGCGTCCTGATCGAGCGCGGCATCATCCCGAAAGAGGAGATGTCGATGCAGAAGATCAGGGAGTGGATGACGCAAAATCCTGATGGCGCCAAGGAACTCCGGCGCCAGAACCGTTCCTACATCTTCTTCCGCCAGGTCAATCTCTCGGACAAGGACGAGGCGGTCGGCGCGCAGGGCATTCCGCTGACGGCGGGCCGCTCGATTGCGGTCGACAAATCGCTGCACGTCTATGGCACGCCGTTCTTCATCGAGGGCGAGCTGCCGATCGACTCCGAGAAGTCGAAGACGCCGTTCCATCGCCTGATGATCGCGCAGGACACGGGATCGGCCATCATCGGCCCCGCGCGCGCCGATCTCTATTTCGGCGCCGGCGCGGACGCCGGCCGCGTCTCGGGCCGGCTGCGCCACAACATGCATTTCGTGATGCTGGTGCCCAAGAGCCTCGATCCCGTCGCGCGCGGTTCGAGGCTGCCACTGCCCGATCCGCGGCCGTCGGCGAAGATCGCAAAGCTGTTTCCGCAAGTCGATCCGGCGAAGGATCAGAAGCCGGCTGGCGCGGTTTCTGCAACCGTGTCACAAGCCAGGGACGCGACCGTCGCCGTGGCTGCTCCCGTGCCGCTGCCGGAACCGCGCCCAATCATCAAGCCCGTTCGCGAGCAGCGCAAGCACGTGCGCCGTCGTACCAGCCCGCAATGAAGCGATCGTCCCGTCCGCCTGTTCTGGACCCGCCGCCCTCGCCCCGCCGCCGTGCGCTCAGCGAGGACGAGCGCGCGCTGTGGGACACGGTCGCCAAGCAGGTCAAGCCGCTCCGAAAATATCGCGTGACGAAGGCGGAGGCGGCGGCGCGCTCCGAAGCTTCGCAGGCCGTATCAGTCGCGAGGCATCCAGCGCCTGCAAGGCCCGTTGTCCCCGCACCGGCTCCCCGCGCGGCAAAGCCGGCTGTGCCGCCGCTCGCGCCGCTGGGAAAACGCGAACGCACGAAACTGTCGCGCGGCCGCAGCGAGATCGACGCGCGGCTTGATCTACACGGCATGACCCAGATGCGCGCCCATCGCGCGCTCTCCGGTTTCCTCCAGCGCGCCCATCACGACGGCCTGACCTTCGTGCTCGTCATCACCGGCAAGGGAAGGACCGGCGGCGAAAGCGGCGTGCTCCGCCGCCAGGTGCCGGAATGGCTGAGCCTGCCGGAATTCCGCGCCTTCGTCGTCGGCTTCGAGGAAGCCCATGTCGGCCATGGCGGCGAGGGCGCGCTCTACGTGCGGATCAGGCGGGCGAGGTATTAAAGCGGCCGCACGATCCCGAGCCGCGGGCTTTCTTGCCTCTCCCGCAAGCGGGAGAGGGAGCGCACCTCCTAGAACGGACGCACGATTCCGACACGCGGGATCAATGTGATGACCAAGCCGAAAATGTTTGTCTTCCGATCCTCCGCCGGGATCGGCGCTGTGTCCTGCTTGGCCGGCAGCATCTTCACCGCGTGCAGGATCAGGAACATGCAGACCGCCCAGTTCGAGATCCAGCGCGAATAGTCGAACACCATCATAAACATCACGACATAGGCGAGGCTGACGCCAATGATGCCTGCGATGACGAGACGCCGGTGCGTCTCGTCACCGAGCGCGTGGATCAGGTTCGCAAAATAGCGCCACAGCGGCATGTGCAGCCAGATCAGCAGCGCAAACACGGGCACGCCGAGGATGTTGTGGGGCATGCGGCCCCAGGTGTCCGCAAGCTCCTTTGCCAGAGGCTGGTACCAGATGTAGCTGAATTGCAGGAGATCGGTGCGCGCAGGATCAGCCATCCGGCCCCTGAGGTACGCGACGAAATCGGCCTCCGGTATCGGCATCGTTCCCAGGAATTGCGCGGCGAAGAACAGTGCGCTGACGACGAACAGCGCCGCGAGCCCGAACGCGACGTTCGCGCGATTGATGCCGTGCCCGAGATAGTGCCTGACGACGACGATCATGATGATCGTCGGCACATACATCAAGAGATGGATGTGGTGGATCAGGATCAGCACGATCGCGAACAGCGCCGCCAGCGCAACATGGAGGATCGAGCGCGCGGGGATCAGCAGCAGCACGATCGCGAGCGCGCTGCCATAGATGTCGAAATGGCCGAGCGTGTGCATGAAATTCTTCAGGAAGAACGGCGAGCCCGCGATGAACACGAACAGCGGCAGGGTCTTCTCGCTGAGACCGAACACCCTGCGGAACAGCGTGACGAAGAGCCCGAGCGTCACCAGCCAAGTCACGCCGCCAAGCGCAAACACCAGCCACACTGGCACCTTCGCCGTAAACAACGCAACGATGGCACCGATCAGCGCGCGCTTAATGAAGCCGAAATGATAGTCGACGAGAAGGTGGATGTAGGGAACGTAAGGCGGCAGCAGGATTTTGTGGATGAAGACGCCGACGATCACCGCGGCGTTGATCGCGAGCAACAGCCGCCAGGGGTTTTGCAGCAGACTAGCGCGCACGGGGCACCTGCGGCGTACAAAACTCCGCTGTCGTCCCGGCGAAGGCCGGGACCCATACCCACGAATGTTCGTTTTGATCCAAAGCTGGGGCTGCTATCTTTTTCCAACAATAACCGCTGGTGGTTATGGGTCCCGGCCTTCGCCGGGACGACGGGGGAATAGATAGCGCGGGCCTAGCGATTTACAAAATAAACCGGCTCAGATCGGCGTTCTTGGCGAGGTCGCCGACGTGCTTCTGCACGAAGTCGGCGTCGACCTGGATGGTCTCGCCGTTGCGGTCGGGCGCGGTGAAGGAGATTTCGTCCAGCACCCGCTCCATCACCGTCTGCAGCCGCCGCGCACCGATGTTCTCGACCGTCGAATTGACGGCGACCGCGATGTCGGCGAGCGCATCGATGGCGCCGTCGGTGATGTCGAGCGTCACGCCTTCGGTCTGCATCAGGGCGACATATTGCTTGATCAGCGAGGCCTCGGGCTCGGTGAGGATGCGCCGCAGATCGTCGCGGGTCAGTGCCTGCAATTCGACGCGGATCGGCAGGCGGCCCTGCAATTCCGGCAGCAGGTCCGAGGGCTTTGCGACGTGGAAGGCGCCGGACGCAATGAACAGGATGTGGTCGGTCTTGACCGTGCCGTGCTTGGTCGAGACGGTGGTGCCCTCGATCAGCGGCAGCAGGTCGCGCTGCACGCCCTCGCGCGAGACGTCGCCGCCGACGCGGCCGTCGCGCGCGCAGATCTTGTCGATCTCGTCCAGGAACACGATGCCGTTGTTCTCGACCGCGCTGATCGCCTCCAGCGTGAGCTGGTCGTTGTCCAGGAGCTTGTCGGATTCCTCGTTGACGAGGATCTCGTGCGAGCCCTCGACCGTCAGCCGCCGCGTCTTGGTGCGGCCCCCGAGCTTGCCAAAGATGTCGCCGATCGAGATCGCGCCCATCTGCGAGCCCGGCATGCCCGGAATCTCGAACATCGGAAGGCCGCCGCCGGAGGACTGCGTCTCAATCTCGATTTCCTTGTCGTTGAGCTCGCCGGCGCGCAGCTTCTTGCGGAAGGATTCCCGCGTCGCGGAGCTGGCATTGGCGCCGACCAGGGCATCCAGCACGCGCTCTTCGGCGGCGAGCTGGGCGCGCGCCTGCACGTCCTTGCGCTTGCGCTCGCGCACCTGGAAGATGGCGACCTCGACGAGATCGCGCACGATCTGCTCGACGTCGCGGCCGACATAGCCGACCTCGGTAAATTTGGTCGCCTCAACTTTGAGGAACGGCGCGTTGGCGAGCTTGGCCAGCCGCCGCGCGATCTCGGTCTTGCCGACGCCGGTCGGGCCGATCATCAGGATGTTCTTCGGCAGCACCTCCTCGCGAAGCGAGCCGGTGAGCTGCTGTCGCCGCCAGCGGTTCCGGAGCGCGATCGAGACGGCGCGCTTGGCCTCGGACTGGCCGACGATGAAACGGTCGAGTTCGGAAACGATTTCGCGGGGGGAGAAGTCTGTCATGGGGCCTTAGCTAGGGTCAGAAACCGGCCGGGACAAGCCGCATTTTGCAGGGGTCAGATGATCGGCGGACCGGATTGCCATTGTTTCACAGCCTCGATCGGATGGATCAGCATCAGAATATTCAGCGTCAGATTGTCGCGAATATGGAGCGCCATCATGATCTCGAAAACGAGCCCGAGCAGGACGATGCCCTTGACCGGCAGAATGCGCGCCGCGAGGAAGCCGAGCGCCATGAACAGCGTGTCGGAGATCGAATTAATGATGCTGTCGCCGTAATAATCCAGCGAGATCGTGCCGGCGCGATAGCGCTCGATGATGAAGGGCGAGTTCTCGACGATCTCCCAGGTGCCTTCGATCAGCATGGCGATGATCAGCCGCGCTGGCCAAGACAATTGCAGGAACGGCAGGCGCGCGAATAGCAGCCACGTCAATCCGTAGAACAGGAAGCCGTGGAGGATGTGGGAGAAGCTGTACCAATCGGCGATGTGCTGGGAATTCTCCGAGCTGTTCACCACGCCGTGCCAGAATTTGACATAGCCGCAGGTGCAGATCGGCACCCGGCCCATGGCAAACAGGATCGAGGCTTGCAGCGCCAGCAGCAGCAGCGCGATGCCGATCCAGGTGATCGGCGGAACCGCCGTCTTGATGGTGTGGGTAGGCGCGAGCGTCATGAATTGCACATCATCAGCAATGAAAGGTCATCGGAAGCAACCACAGGGGCAGTGCGCTCCCTCTCCCGCTTGCGGGAGAGGGTTGGGGAGAGGGTGCTTCCGCAATGGGACAGTCCCGATGAGGAAAGAGCCCTCACCCGGCGCTACGCCATAGCCTCGGCGTCCTTACGGACGGCCGCCAGAGGCGGCCTATGCCTCTCCCGCAAGCGGGAGAGGTTACACCGAACGTGCGGGTTGGCCATTCTGTCAAGTGTGCACCTTAGCCCGTCGACAGGCCTTCGATCGTCACGTTGCGGTTGGTGTAGACGCAGATGTCGGCGGCGATGTCGAGCGAGCGGCGGACGATGGTCTCGGCGTCCTTGTCGGTGTCGAGCAGGGCGCGGGCCGCGGCGAGCGCGTAGTTGCCGCCGGAGCCGATCGCCATCACGCCGGCCTCGGGCTCCAGCACGTCGCCGGTGCCGGTCAGGACCAGGGAGACCTCCTTGTCGGCCACGATCATCATGGCTTCCAGCCGCCGCAGATAGCGGTCGGTGCGCCAGTCCTTGGCGAGCTCGACCGCGGCCCGGGTCAGCTGCCCCGGATATTGCTCGAGCTTGGATTCGAGCCGCTCAAAGAGCGTGAAGGCATCGGCGGTCGCGCCGGCAAAGCCGCCGATCACGTCGCCCTTGCCGAGCTTGCGGACCTTTTTGGCGTTGGACTTGATCACGGTCTGGCCGATCGAGACCTGGCCGTCGCCGCCGACCACCACCCGGCCGCCCTTGCGGACCGTGACGATTGTCGTGCCGTGCCAGACCGAGCTGTTCTGGGAATCCTGCATGAAGTACCTCGTTGCTGGGCCTGATTTAGGCGGTCCGGCCCCTGCGTACAACGGGCCGCTCCGGCCCTAAATTCGCTCACCATAGGCAGAAGTAGAGGCCCCGCCAGCCGATCCCGCAGTAGCGAAGGCGTCATTTGGCTGTTAAAAGACCGCCGTTTTCGGCCCAAGCGGCATGATCCGGAAAAGTGGACACCGGTTTTCCGAGCAGGATCATGCCCAAATAGAAGCGAAAGCCAGCTTTCAATGCGCACCGCGACGATCAAGCGCAAGACCAAAGAGACCGACATCGAGGTATCCGTGAACCTCGATGGCTCCGGCGTGTCCGATATTGCGACCGGCATCGGCTTTTTCGACCATATGCTCGATCTCCTCGCCCGCCATTCCCGCATAGACCTCACGGTCAAGGCGGTCGGCGATCTGCACATTGATTATCACCATACGACCGAAGACACCGGCATCGCGCTTGGCCAGGCCGTCAAGCAGGCGCTCGGCAACATGGCGGGCATCACCCGCTATGCCAGCGTCCATATGCCCATGGACGAGACGCTGTCGCGCGTCGTCATCGACATCTCGGGCCGCCCGGTCCTGGTGTTCAAGGCCGACTTCCCCCGCGACAAGATCGGCGAGTTCGACACCGAGCTCGTGCGCGAGTGGTTCAACGCCTTCGCCATGAACGCCGGCGTGACTCTCCACGTCGAGACCCTATATGGCGAGAACAGCCACCATATCGCCGAATCCTGCTTCAAGGGTCTGGCGCGGGCGCTGCGCACCGCCGTGGCGATCGATCCAAAGGCGGCGGGCGAAGTGCCCTCCACCAAGGGCTCGCTCGGCGGCTGACATCTCCGTCTTGCGGCGATGGGCGCCGCCGGCGGTATCAAATATCTTCTGAGAACGGGGCATCCAACATGCCTGCCTACACAGTTCATGCTCCCGGCCCCAATGGGGCGGACCTGCGCGCGACGGACAACTTCGTCTTCGTGCGCGACGGCTTTCATTTCTGGGCGATGATCTACGGCCCGCTCTGGCTGTTGTGGCACCGGCTGTGGCTGGCGCTGCTCGGCTGGGTGATCCTGTTCGCCGCGTTCCAGGCCGGGCTTTCGAGCCTTGGCGTCGGCCGCTCGTCGATCTTCCTTGCCGATATCGTGCTGGCCCTCTTGATGGGCCTCGAGGCGTCGAGCCTGCGCCGCTGGACGCTGTCGCGCGGCAATTGGCGCCAGCTCGACGTCGTCATCGCCGACGATCGGGACACCGCCGAGCGCCGCTTCTTCGAGCGCTGGAGCCAGAAGCAGCGCGGCATCGTCAATGATCAATGGGCCGTCGACCGCGGCGGTCCGCCGCCAACCCGCAACGTGCCGGGTCAGCCGTTCTCAGACCCGCCGCCCCTGCCGTCGGGCGGCATCATTGGATTGTTTCCAGAACCGGGAGGGTCATCACGATGAGCGTTGCCATCATCGATTACGGTTCCGGCAATCTGCATTCCGCCGCAAAGGCCTTCGAGCGCGCCGCGCGCAGCATGGAGGACGGGCAGAAGGTCTTCGTGACGAGCGATCCGGATCAGGCCTATAGCGCGGATCGCCTCGTGCTGCCCGGCGTCGGCGCCTTCGCCGACTGCCGGCGCGGGCTCGATGCCGTCAACGGCATGGTCGAGGCGATCACCGAAGCGGTGCGCGTGAAGGCGCGGCCGATGTTCGGAATCTGCGTCGGCATGCAGCTCTTTGCCAGCCGCGGCAAGGAGCACGTCATCACCGAAGGCCTGAACTGGATCGCCGGCGACGTCGAGAAGATCACCCCGCGCGACGAAAACCTGAAGATCCCGCACATGGGCTGGAACACACTCGACGTCCTGCGCGAGCATCCGGTGCTGGACAAGCTGCCGCTGGGGCCGAAGGGCCAGCACGCCTATTTCGTGCACTCCTACCACCTCAATGCCGCCTTTGAGGCGGACGTGCTCGCGCGCGCCGATTATGGCGGGCCGGTCACGGCGATCGTCGCCAAGGACACCGCCATCGGCACCCAGTTTCACCCCGAGAAGAGCCAGCGCTTCGGCCTCGCCCTGATCTCGAACTTTTTGAGATGGAAGCCGTGATCCTCTTCCCCGCCATCGATCTGAAGAACGGCCAATGCGTGCGCCTCGAGCAAGGCGACATGGCGCGCGCCACCGTGTTCAACCTCGATCCCGCGGCGCAGGCGCAAAGCTTCGCCGCGCAGGGATTTGAATATCTCCACGTCGTCGATCTCGACGGCGCCTTTGCCGGCAAGCCGGTGAACGCTGCCGCCGTGGAGGCCATGCTGAAGACGATCAAGATCCCGGTGCAGCTCGGCGGCGGCATTCGTGATCTTGCGACCATTGAGGCCTGGCTCGCCAAGGGCATCACCCGCGTCATCATCGGCACGGCTGCCGTGCGCGATCCCGAGCTGGTGAAGAGCGCGGCGAAGAAATTTCCCGGCCGCGTCGCCGTGGGACTCGATGCCCGAGACGGCAAGGTCGCCGTCGAAGGCTGGGCCGAGACCTCGCAGGTGACGGTGCTGGAGATCGCACGCCGTTTCGAGGATGCCGGCGTCGCCGCCATCATCTTCACCGATATTGCGCGCGACGGCCTGCTCAAGGGGCTAAACCTGGACGCAACCATCGCCCTCGCCGATGCGATCACCATCCCCGTGATCGCCTCCGGCGGCCTCGCCTCGATCGAGGACGTCAAGGCCATGCTGACGCCGCGGGCGAAAAAGCTTGCGGGTGCGATCGCCGGCCGTGCCCTCTATGATGGCAGGCTCGATCCGGCTAGCGCCCTCACCCTGATCCGCGACGCCCGCGCCGCCGCCTAGGAGACCAAAAATGTTCAAGGTGCGCGTGATCCCCTGCCTCGACGTCAAGGACGGCCGGGTCGTCAAGGGCGTCAACTTCGTCGACCTGCGCGATGCCGGCGATCCCGTCGAGGCGGCGATTGCCTATGACGCGGCCGGCGCCGACGAGCTCACTTTCCTCGACATCACCGCGACCCATGAGAACCGCGGCATCATGCTGGACGTGGTCCGGCGCACGGCGGAGGCCTGCTTCATGCCGGTCACCGTCGGCGGCGGCGTGCGCAAGGTTGATGATATCAAGACGCTGCTGCGCTCGGGCGCCGACAAGGTCTCGATCAACAGCGCCGCGGTGTCGCGGCGCGAGTTCGTCAAGGAAGCCGCCGAAAAGTTCGGCGAGCAATGCGTGGTGGTCGCGATCGACGCCAAGCGCGTCAAGCGCCCCGGCGGCTCCGACCGCTGGGAGATCTTCACCCATGGCGGGCGCAATTCGACCGGCATCGATGCCATCGAATATGCCCAGGAGGTGGTGTCGCTGGGCGCTGGTGAAATTTTGCTCACCTCGATGGACCGCGACGGCACCAGGCAGGGCTTTGACATCCCGCTCACCCGGGCGATTGCCGACAGCGTTCCCGTTCCCGTGATCGCCTCGGGCGGCGTCGGCAATCTCGATCACCTCGTCGACGGCATCCGCGACGGCCACGCCACCGCGGTGCTGGCGGCGTCGATCTTCCACTTCGGGGAATTCACCATCCGCGAGGCCAAGGACCACATGGCCCGCCGCGGCCTGCCGATGCGGCTGGATGCCTGACGACTCCGCTTCGGAAAAATGCTACACAGGCAGGGCTGGACCGGCCTATGAAGCCGGCGTGTGTTTCTGAGTATTTTGTATGTCGCGTTTCACGATCCACGATCTGGCCGCAACCATCGATGCCCGCGCAGCGGCCGGTGGCGAGGTGTCCTATACCCGCAAGCTCCTGGACAAGGGCGCGGAACATTGCGCGAAAAAGTTCGGCGAGGAAGCAGTCGAAACCGTAATCGCAGCAGTCGAAAACGATCGCGCGCATCTGATCGCCGAGAGCGCCGACCTGCTCTACCACTTCCTTGTGCTGCTCAAGGCGCGTGGCGTAAAGCTGGAAGAGGTCGAGGCGGCGCTGGACAAGCGGACATCGATGTCAGGGTTGGAAGAGAAGGCGTCGCGCAAGGGCGATTAACCGAAGGGACGGAAAGGCGGCGTCATGGATATCCGCGCACCCGAGCAGCAGTATAATCCGTACCGCGTCTATACGCGCGAGCAGTGGTCGCGGTTGCGTGACGATACGCCGATGACGCTGGAGCCGGGTGAGTTCGACCGCCTCCGCTCGATGCATGATCGCCTCGACTTGCAGGAGGTCGAGGACATCTACCTGCCGCTGTCGCGCCTGCTCTCGATCTATGTCGACGCCATGCAGCGCCTGTATTACTCGCAGCGCCAGTTCCTCAACATCCGCGATCGCAAGATGCCCTACATCATCGGCGTCGCAGGTTCCGTCGCGGTCGGAAAATCCACCACGGCCCGCGTGCTTCAGGCGCTGCTCGCGCGCTGGTCGCCGCGGCCGAAGGTCGACCTGATCACCACGGACGGCTTTCTCTATCCCAATGCCGTGCTCGAGCGGCAGGGCATCATGCAGAAGAAGGGTTTTCCGGAGAGCTACGACCTGCCGCTGCTGCTCGGCTTCCTCTCCGACATCAAGGCTGGCCGCCACCCCGTGCGCGCGCCGGTCTACTCGCATCTGACCTATGACATCGTGCCGAACCAGTGGGTCGAGATCGACCAGCCGGACATCCTGATCGTCGAAGGCGTCAACGTGCTGCAAACCGGTAAGCTGCCGCGTGACGGCAAGGCGGTGCCCGTCGTTTCCGACTTCTTCGATTTCTCCGTCTATATCGACGCCGACGAGGCGGCGCTGCGGCAATGGTACGTCAAGCGCTTCCTGGCGCTGCGCGACACCGCATTCACCAATCCAAAATCCTACTTCAACCGCTATGCGCTGCTCTCGGACGACGAGGCCACCGCCACCGCGATCGCGATCTGGGAGCGCACCAACCTCGCCAATCTCGAGGACAACATCCTGCCTACCCGCCCCCGCGCGACGCTGATCCTGAAGAAGGGCGCCGACCACGTGGTGGAAAGCGTGGCACTGCGACGGCTGTAGCCGTAATTTTGTAGTTGTAGGGTGGGCAAAGGCGCAAAGCGCCGTGCCCACCATCCTTCCAGAATTGAGATAGAAGTGGTGGGCACGCTTCGCTTTGCCCACCCTACGGCTGCTGCGATTGTGGCTACACCGCCAGATGCCGTGACGCCGCGAGGCCCGCCAGCGCCTCTTCCAGCTTTTCGCGGTCGAGCGGCTTGATCAAGAATCCGTCCATGCCGGCTTCGAAGCAGGCGTAGCGATCTTCCACCAGCGTGTTCGCGGTCAGCGCCAGGATCGGCGTGCGGCGACCGCCCTCGCCTGCTTCATGCGTGCGGATGCGTTTGGCCGCTTCGATGCCGTCGAGCTGCGGCATCTGGATGTCCATCAGCACGAGATCATACGGCATGCCGGCGGATTTCGCCGCCAGCCAGGATTCCAGCGCCGCCTCGCCATGGGTTGCGATCACGACGCGGTGCCCGAGCCGCGTCAGCAGCGATCGCATCAACAGCGCGTTGATCTCGTTGTCTTCCGCGACCAGGATCGACAGAGCCTTTGTCACGGCAGACGGCGTCGCGGATGCCTCGGCCGGCGGCTCCGGCGCAAGCTCGGGCGAGGCGACTTCCGGCGTCAGCGACAGGCGTGCGGCAAGCGAAGCGGCGCGCAGCGGCTTCACGAGATAACCGGTGAAGGCCGGCGACAAGGGTTCGTGCCGCGTCGCCGGCGTGAGCAGCACCAGCCGCTGCACGGCATGGCTACGTGCCGCTTCGCCGAGCCGCGCCGCGATGTCCGAACCGAGCGCGCGATCGATCAGCACGGCATGCCAGGAGCGCTCCGGCAGCAGCGCCAGCGCGACGTCCACATCCGAGACCATGCAGGTCTGACCGCCCCAGCGCTCCAGCCGCCGCGCGATCAGCGAGGCTTCGATGCCCTGAGTTTCGATGCCTTGGGCCGCGATCAGCAGGATCGATTTGCCGGTGAGGTCGGGGCTCGGGAACGCCGTGTGTCCCGCGCTTGCATCGACAGGGGTGAGCGGAATGGAGACCTCGAAGGTCGACCCCCTGCCCGGCTCGCTCTCCAGATTGATCCGGCCGCCCATGCGCTTGACGATGCGCTCGCTGATCGCAAGGCCGAGGCCGGTGCCGCCATAGGTGCGCGCGACGCGCTCGTCGGCCTGCTCGAATTCGCGGAAGATGCGCGACTGCGCCTCGGGCGCGATCCCGATGCCGGTGTCGCGCACCAAGAAGCTGATCTCGTTCGGCCACAGGCCGGGTTCGACGATCAGCGCGACGCCGCCCTGCGCGGTGAACTTGATCGCATTGCCGGCGAGATTGAGCAGCACCTGGCGCAGCCGCGCGGCGTCGCCGACCACGTCGAACGGCAGGCGCTCGTCGACATAGGCCGCGATCTCGAGGTTCTTTGCCTGCGCGCGCGGCGCGAGCAGCTCGGTGATCTCCTCGACCAACGTCGACAGCGCGAAGGGACGCTGCTCGAGGTCGAGCTTGCCGGCCTCGATCTTGGAATAGTCCAGCAGCTCCTCGATCAGCGCGGTCAGCGCCTCGCCCGAAGTTTTCACAGCCCGCGCATAGGTCGTCTGCTCCGGCGTCAGCGCGGTGTCGAGCAACAGGCTGCTCATGCCGATGATGCCGTTGAGCGGCGTGCGGATCTCGTGGCTCGCCATTGCGAGGAAGCGCGACTTGGCGCGGTTGGCGGCGTCGGCCTGGTCGCGGGCCTCGGAGAGCGCGCGTTCACTCTCGGTGCGGTCGGTGACGTCGCGGCCGACGCTCTGGAGCTCGGCCGGCTGGCCGGCATCCAGCCGCACAAAGCCTTCGCGCCAGGCGATCCAGCGCGCGCCGATCGGGGTTGCGATCCTCTGGTCGTGGATGCGCGTGCCGTTGCTTTCGAGCGCACGGTCGCCCTGCTCCAGCACGTCGAAATTGAAGCGCGTGCCGATCAGCGCGCTGCGCGCCTGCCCGGCCAGCTCGCAATAGGCGTCGTTGGCAAAGGTGATGCGGCCCCGGTGATCGCGCAGCACGATCAGATCGCCTTGCGATTCGAACAGGCTGCGTGCGCGCTCTTCCGCCTCCTTCAGCTCCCAATTGCGATCGACCAGCGCCTCGTTATGCGCCGCGAGCGTGCGCAGGCGCTTGTTGACGAAGCGCAGCCGCATGCTGAGCGTGGCCAGCCCCAGGCAGGCGAGCGCGAACAGAAAGCTCGCGCCGATGGCAAAGGCGTTGGGATCGTAGCCCGACTTCTCGGCCCGGCTTCCGGCGATGAAGCCATAGGCGCCGCCGAAGGTCGCCGAGAAGATCATGAAGGAGCGGATCGCAAACGCGATCCTGGGATGGCGGCGCCTGAAGCGGCGCATGCGCACTTTGATCCGGAACGACCGACCCATCGCCAAAGATCCTGACTCTATCTAAATCTCTTGCCCGCCCTCGATGACGATGTGTCGCTCAACCTTGCGAACAGTTTGAGGTTTTGTAGCCGGCTCGAAACAGGGTTGATGAGACGTTAACGCCTCAGAGCGAGGCGGCCTGAAGATGGCGGTGCCCGCCGGCAGCGCCGACGATCAGGGCCGCGGCATCGCGGGCCGAGAACGTCTTCGACCGCACATAGATGCGATAGTCGGCCGGCCCATGACTGGTGAGATAGATCACCGGATCGGCGCCGCTCGGGTGCGCGGCAATCGCGACGAGGCGGGTTGCCGCGCTGGATTGGCAGGCGTCCGTTTCGGAGCTCGGCCCGTCGTCGACCAGGACGAAATCCGCGGCCTCCGCCGTCTCGGTGATCTCTACGCGGACGGTGGCGCGCGCAGGGTCGTCGGTGAAGGCGACGTGCAGGCCGGCAGTCCAGGGAACGGAAGCGAGCTCGACCGGAGTCTCGCCGAAGGCGATGCAGGGATGCGATGGAGATCCGGGCCCGCCGCGCACCAGCACCGCCGCCGCCATCAAGGGAACAACCGAAGCCAGGATCTTGAAACGCAACATGGCACGCTACTCGCCAAAGGCCTCATGCGAGCTCAACAGGAGCTCACGAGGGACGGGTGGGCCTTATGGTTTGCAG
Source organism: Bradyrhizobium iriomotense (assembly GCF_030160715.1). GTDB lineage: Bacteria > Pseudomonadota > Alphaproteobacteria > Rhizobiales > Xanthobacteraceae > Bradyrhizobium > Bradyrhizobium iriomotense. The sequence goes on along the minus strand of NZ_BSOW01000025.1, from coordinate 66,007 downwards.
AGCGTAAAGGAAACTCGTTACCGCCGGGTTGATACGGATGCGGGTCACGCCAGCTGGCGCACATCCTCCGCGAGTGCGCGATAGGAGAGGGCCTCGGCGAGATGCAGCCGGCCGATCTTGTCGGAATTGTCGAGGTCGGCCAGCGTTCGCGCCACCCGCAGCACGCGATGATAGCCGCGGGCCGACAGCCGCATGGTCGAGCACGGAGGCCGGTGCCTCCGCATTGGTGCGCACGGTCAGCAGTCCCGCGGCCAAGTAGTGCGCGAGCTGGATGTCGCGGGCAGCATCGACACGCGCGGCGATTTCGATCGTGAATATCCACGGAAAGACATCGAATTTCGACACGCTTTCCTTCGACTACTTCTCCGAAGTAACGCAATTCATGGGATAGCCGCTCTGGCGTGGATGAAGTCGTACCCAGCAGTTCTAGGTCAAGTCCAATGCCGAAAACTATTTTTTCAGGCGAGCACCGGAGGAAGTCGGCAATCTTCTTGACAATTGGACTTATGGGCAAAGCGTCAACGTCAACACCTGACGTCGAGCTGTGCTACGGCTCACGTTTGCAGCCTAAACGCCCTTCATGCCGCGTTTGAAAATCGAATAGTAACCCTCCACGGTGTTGGTGGTGATCTTATCACCTGCGCTGTAGCGGACGTATTCTTCGCGGCTATGGTTTACGGCGTCATGACTCATGAAGTGAGCGCCAAGCTGGCCATACCAGCGGCCTTCGTCGGTATTGACGACGCTTTCGCGATTGACGTTCTCGCGAACGATTTTGGTCACTTCGTTGAGCGTAGTGGAGTCGATATGGAAGCTCCGGGCAGCGCCCCCGCGCTCAACTAAGGTCATCACGATATTCTTGTGAGCACCGCCACTACGCTGCTTGGGAACGCCTTCAAGGCGCCCGATGTAGGTTTCGTCGATTTCAATAGTCTTGCCATTCCCTCCTAAAGGGGAAAGCTGTCCATCGCGCATGGCCTCCCGGATTCGATGGGCCAAAAACCAAGCGCTTTTGTAGGTTATTTCCAGCGTCCTATGCAGTTGATGAGCGCTAATTCCCTTCTTGCTAGAGACCATCAAGTGAACGGCCTGCAAGCACTTGTGCAAAGGAATATGTGCGGACTCAAAAACTGTACCGACACGCACAGTAAATTGTTTGCGGCACTCGTAGCACTTCCAGAGGCCAAGCCGCTCTTTGCCATTCTTGCCCTTGACGCCCTCTAAGCGTCCCGCCCGATCGACCGTTCCGCACTTCGGACAAATGACGCCATCGCCCCAGAGAAGCCCTTCCAGATGCCGGAAAGCAGCCTTCTCATTATAAAAATAGGACCGATCAAGAACGGACATGGCGCAAATCCAATAACCATCGAGGTTATTCGGATTCTCGCATGTCGCTTGGGTTTGTAAAGTATATAATCCCCTTCGGCTGGCAAGAACAATACGGGAACATTTGTCCGGGCCCGCGAGCACGTCCTAACAAGGTGTAAACGGGACGGGGACAGTAAGCCTCGAATGCGAGCCGATCCGCTCAGCACATCCCAACGAATGTTCGGTACGTTTAGGGTCGCGGGATGGGCCGTGATCTAACAAGTGAATAATCGAGATGCTTGCAAATCGCCGGAGAAGCGAACGTCGGGTGTGCAGTCGGCTTGCCAAGATTCATCTTGGCGCGGGGTCGCTGCCGAGGGATTGCACGATCACGGACATTTCCGATGGCGGCGTGAAAGTGGTGGCGGAGTTTCTGGAAGTGCCGCCGCAATTCACCATCATCTTCGCGCCGGACTATTCCCGCCAGTGCCAGCTCCGCTGGCGCATCGGTTGCGAATTCGGCGCCGAATTTATCGATTAAGCGGCGCGAGGCGGCGCTCCTTAACGGGAAATTAGCGTTAATCGGGAAAGCATCTCTGATCAGCCGCCGACGGTAGATCAGAGTATGTCCCAGCGTTCGTCCCTTCTCTCGTCCCCGGCGCGATGGCTGCTGTCCGCGCTTCTCGCGCTCGGACTTTGCGGCTGCCAGACCACGGGGCTCGAGGACATCACCGGCGCGCTCGGCACCAAGCCGGAAAAGACCCGCGAGGCCAAGCCCGACATGGACGCCTTGCGCGAGCGCTACCGGGCGACGCCAAGCGATCCCGAGATCGCGCTGCAATACGGCAAGGCGCTGCGCGAGAACGGCCAGCGCTCGCAGGCCGTCGCCGTGCTCGAACAGGCCGTGCTCAGCCACTCCGGAAACAAGCCGCTGCTTGCGGCTTATGGCCGCGCGCTCGCCGACGCCGGCAATTTCCAGCAGGCCTTCGATGTGCTGAGCCGCGCGCATACGCCGGAGGATCCCGACTGGCACATCCTGTCGGCGCAAGGCGCGGTGCTCGATCAGCTCGGCCGCAACGAGGAAGCGCAGCAATATTACGGCAGCGCCCTGAAGATCGTGCCGGACGAGCCGCAGGTTTTGTCCAATCTCGGCCTGTCCTACCTGCTCCAGAACAATCTGCCCAAGGCGGAGGAGACGCTGCGCCGCGCCTACGAGCGCGCGCCGCAGGACGCGCGCGTGCGGGCCAATCTCGCGCTCGTGGTCGGACTACAGGGCCGCCAGGCCGAGGCCGAGAGCATCGTGAAGGCCGATCTGCCGCCGGACGAGGCCCAGGCCAAGGTCACCGCGCTCCGGCAGCTCCTCACCAAGAAGCAGCAGCGGGCGGAGAGGTAGCGCCGCGCTTTCGGCGCGCCTACGACGCCTTGCGATGCGGCGCGGATTCGCGCTTCGGCTTGCCCTTCAACTTCTTCAGCAGGGGCGCCAGCAGCGACTGCCTCGGCTTCTTGACCTCGCCGCGGCCGGCAAGCCGGTTGGCGAGATTCTGGAACGTCTCGGCGGTGCGGTGGCTCTTGGAGACCTCCGCGATCATCTGGCCGTTATTGGCGGCCGTCGAGAACAGCTTTGAATCGAAGGGAATGACCGCGACCGGCTGGCTTTCCATGGTCTTGGCGAAAGCCTTGACCTCGATCTCCGCGCGCTTGTGCATGCCGACCTGGTTGAGGCAGTAGAGCGGCGGCCGATCGTTGGGCCGCGCGGCCTTCAGCACGCTCAGCATGTTCCTGGTGTTGCGTAAGTTGGCAAGATCCGGCTCGGCCACGATCACGATGTCGTCGGCGTTGATCAGCGCGCGCCGCGTCCAGCCCGACCATTGATGGGGCACGTCGAGCACGATGCAGGGCGTGGTCATGCGCAGCGTATCGAACACCGCGTCGAAGGCTTCGGCGCCGAAATCATAGACGCGGTCGAGGCTGGCGGGTGCTGCCAGCAGGCTGAGACGCTCGGTGCATTTGGCAAGTAGGCGCTCCATCAGCGCGGTGTCGGGGCGCTCCTGCGTCAGCACCGCGTTGGCGATGCCCTGCACCGGATCCTGGTTGTAGTCGAGGCTCGCGGTCCCGAAGGCGAGATCGAGATCGATCACGACGGAATCGAGCGCCAGATCGCGCGCGATGGTCCAGGCGACATTGTGCGCGATCGTGGATGCGCCGACGCCGCCCTTGGCGCCGACCACCGCGATGACGCGGCCGGTGATGATGGCTTCCGAGGCCGAGAACAGGCTGCAGATCGAGCGCACCACGTCGATGGTCTCGATCGGCCCGATCACGTAGTCGTTGACGCCGCGGCGCACCAGCTCGCGATAGGGCGCCTCGTCGCTGGGATTGCCGATCACGACCACGCGCGTGCCGGGATCGCATACGCCGGCGAGATCGTCGAGCCCTTCGAGGATGTCGCGCGTGCCGTCGGATTCGATCACGATCACGTTCGGCGTCGGCATCGAGCCATAGGCCTCGACCGCCGCCGCAAGGCCGCCTTCCTTGACGGTGAGGTGGGCTTTCGCAAGCCGGCGGTCCTGGCCGGCCGCGGTGATCGCGTCATAGGTCTGCTCGGTCTCGCAGAACGCCTGCACCGAGACCCGCGGGACCGGCGCAATGTGTTCGTCGGGGTGCTGCGGATCGTCGGAATCGTCTTCGTATTGGCCGCTCATTGTCATTTGCCCGTGTCGCTGAGTTTGGCCTTGTCGGCGTCGGGATAGATCGTCGAGGTCGGCATGCCCTTGCGGTACCGGTCGAACGCGATCGCGCGCCGCGCTGCATAGGCAGGTGTTTCGGCGCGCGGCTGCTCGAGATCGGCCGGGTTGTCGATCATCGCCGCGAGGTTGCGCTGCGTCGCGCAGCCGAGGTTGAAGTACGGCCTGTTCTCGTTGTAGCCGGGGTCGAAGATCGACGGGCCGGTATCCTCCGGCCACAGTCCGCAGGGACCTGCGACCGCGGCGATCTTCGAATAGCTCAGGCGGATGGTCGGCAGCAGGGCGGCATCGTCGGGGCGATAGGTGCGCTGCACGATGCCGCGCGCGGGCACGCCGCCGGCCGCCAGCACCGAGCGGATTTCGTGGTAGGTCGTAGCCGCAGCGCGGGCGTTCTTGGTGTCGACGGGCACGTCGACCACGACGGCGCCGGTGCCTTCATGCACCCAGTCCCGCGCAATGCCCATGACGTCGCCGCGCTGCGCTTCCGACAGGCCGCCGCGGGCCTGGCCGACGAAGATCACGATTGAACGCTTGGCCTCCTGCACCGCGATCGGATGGCGCTGGCGATAGTCGGTCGGCACCGTCTGGGTGACGACCTCCTCGGTGGTGTTGCACGCACCGAGCGTGACGGCGAGCCCCATCAGCGCGACCGCGAGGCGCAGCTTCTTGCGGCTATCGACCGGTAGTCTTGTCATCGCTTCATCCCCCTCGTGTTGAAGCTTCGTTCGTCTCAGTCGATGATGAAGCCGAAATCGCCCTGGTAGCCGGTGACGGGATCGATGTGGCGTGCGATGCCGTAGAGACGGTTCATGCGGCCGAGCAGCGCCGATTGCGAATCCGATGGCGGCGCAAACCCGTCATTGGGCCGGGACAGGTCCTTCTGCGCGACCGCGCGCACGACATAGGGCGTCACGATCACCATCAGCTCGGTTTCGTTGTTCACGTAGTCCTGGCTGCGGAACAGCTGGCCGAGCACCGGGATCTGGTCGAAGCCGGGCAGGCCGTTGATCGCCTGCTTGGTCTGCTGCTGGATCAGGCCGGCCATCGCCATCGAGCCGCCGGACGGAATCTCGAGCGAGGTCTCGGCGCGGCGGGTCTGGATCGAGGGGATCGTGACGGAGCTCGTCGCGCTCGACGAGATCGACTGCGAGACGGTGATCGAGTTGGTGTTGGACAACTCCGAGACCTCGGTCATCACGCGCAGGCTGATGCGGCCCTCGCTCAGAACCACGGGCGTGAAGTTCAGGGAGATGCCGAACTTCTTGTAGGAGATCTGCGTGGTGCAAACATGCGTGACGGGATCGCAGGCATAGCCCCCCGGAATCGGGAATTCGCCGCCCGCGATGAACGTTGCTGATTCACCCGAGATCGCGGTGAGGTTCGGCTCCGCCAGCGTCTTCACCACGCCTGCGCTTTCCATGGCGCGGATGGTTGCGGCGACGGTGACATTGCCCTTGGACAGGGCGCCCAGCCCGAGCCCGTTGTTGCTGACCAGCGGCCCGCCACTCACGGTGAAAGGATTGGAATTGTTGAAGCTCACGACCGCCGTGCCGGCATTCAGGCTGGCGCTGAGGTCGACGCCCATCTGCTTGATGATGTCGCGGCGCATTTCGGCGACCACGACCTTCAGCATCACCTGGTCGCGGCCGCGCACGACGATGTTGTTGACGACCTTGTCGGCGCCTCCGACCAGTTTTGCAGCGACGTCGCCGGCCTGCTGCGCCTCGACCGGGCTCGACACCGAGCCGGTCAGCATGACGCCGTCGCCGACGCCTTCGATCTGGATGCCCGGCATCGACTGCCGGAGCGCGGCACGCACGCCGTTCAGGTCGCGCTTCACTGCGATGTCGTAGGAGGCGACCTGCTGGCCGTCGGCCGCAAAGAACACGACGTTGGTCTGCCCGACCGCGCCGCCGATGATATAGGCGCGCTGTGGGGAGCGGACCACGGCATTGGCGATCTTGGGATCGGCGACCAGCACGTCCTTCACCTCGCGCGGCAGGTCGATCACTACCGACTTGCCGACGCCGAGCGCGAGGAAGCGGGTCCTGGCCGGAGCGGTCGTTGCGACCGGTGACACGCCGAGATCAGGCGCCTGCACCGGGCTCTGGTCGCCGACCGGTGCGTCCGCCGCGATCGCCGGTGCTGTGGCGAGGCCCAGCATCAGCATGATCCCCATCCCCAGAGAACGCGCGCCATTCCCCCGAATGCGCATCGCGTTCCGATTCTCCCCACTCTTCATTCCGGGTTACCCCATCACTTCTGTGACGATGTGCTTGAAACGCCGTCGCCTCTAACTCTCACGCGGGACACTCGAACCGCACGTGGCGGGTTCCCCGTCGTCGATGAGTAGGGAGGAAAAGTATAAGGGGTGTTGCGAGGCCGAATGTGATCGCCGGTCACGCAGCGAGTCTTGGCCGCATGGTGAACACCGCGTTATTCGGAGCGCGAAAACTCCGTAGATTCACGCAAGCCGTAAGGCGTTTGCGCACGTGACGCGAGGCGTCATGGTGAACGGGTGGTTAGCTCGCGACGCGAAAGAGCGTTGCGACGGTGCAAGGCGCTTCATCCTCGTTGTCGTCCCGGCGAAGGCCGGGACGACGGAGGAGAGTGTGACGCGAGCGTGCGTCTGCGCTCCCAAGTACGTGGAAGGGATGTCGACCTCCGGACGCGTAGCGTCCGCAGACCACGCGCGCTACTTCGCGCGCTTCTTCTCGATCACGTCCCAGATCTTCGCCGCGATGTCCGGTCCGCCAAGCCGGGCAATGGCGCGGATGCCGGTGGGCGAGGTCACGTTGATCTCGGTGAGCCGGTCGTTGATGACGTCGAGGCCGACGAACAGGAGACCGCGTTCGCGCAGCGCAGGTCCGACCGTTTCACAAATCTCGCGTTCGCGCGGGGTGAGGTCGGTTGCCTGCGCCGCGCCGCCGCGCACCATGTTGGAGCGGAGATCGTCGGGCGCCGGCACGCGGTTGACGGCGCCGGCGAACTCGCCATTGACCAGGATGATGCGCTTGTCGCCGTGCTTGACCTCGGGGATGAACTGCTGGATCACCCAGGGCTCCTTGAATGTCACCGAGAACATGTCGTAGAGCGAGCCGAAATTCATGTCCTGCGGCATCACGCGAAACACCGCGGCGCCGCCATGGCCGTGCAGGGGCTTCATGACGACGGCGCCGTGCTGCTCGCGGAAGGCGTTGATCTCGTCGAGATCGCGTGAGATCAGCGTTGGCGGCATCAACTGTGGAAAGTTCATCACGAACAGCTTTTCGGGCGCGTTGCGCACGCTCGCGGGATCGTTCACCACCAGCGTCTTCGGATGAATGCGCTCCAGGAAATGCGTCGAGGTGATGTAGGCGAGATCGAACGGCGGATCCTGGCGCAGCAGCACCACGTCAAAGCCGTTCAGCGCCTCGCGCCTGGGCTCGCCGAGGGTGAAGTGATCGCCCGGCTCGTCACGCACGGTGAGGAGCTGCATCGGTGCGACCAGCTCGTCGCCGACCTGCGACAGCTTGTCGGGCGTATAATAGGACAGCCCGTGGCCGCGCTTCTGTGCCTCCAGAAGCAGCGCAAAGGTGGAATCGCCGCGGATGTTGATGCGGGCGATGGGGTCCATCTGGACGGCGACGTTCAGTTTCATGGGCTGCCTTTCAGGTCGAGGCGTCGAATGCCGCCATCACATGGCGTGGAAGTGACCGCGGCGCAATCAGCATCGCGTCAAATCGCAATTCAAATTCGGCATGCTCGGGATGCGCCGCAAGCCAGCCTTGCGCTGCAGCGATGATGCGCTGCTGCTGGCGCGGCGTCACGGCGAAGGCGGCCTCATCGAGGCTGGCGCGGGCTTTGACCTCGACGAAGGCGATCAGATTGCGCCGGCGCGCCACGATGTCGATCTCGCCATGCGGCGTGCGGAAGCGTCGCGCCAGAATGCGATAGCCCTTGGCGATCAGGAAGGCCGCGGCGCGGCTTTCCGCGGAAATGCCGGTCTGGAACGCGGCAACGCGTTCGGGCGAGGGGAGTTTTGGCTCGGCAGACCCGGCGCCGTCAGTCTTCGCCATCGGCGCCCCGCAAGTCCTTGGCAAGCTCGAGCGCGCGCGCATAGACCTCGCGCCGCGGCCGGCCGGAGAGCTCGACCGCATGCGCGACCGCGTCCTTGACGCTGCTGGTCGCGAGCTGTTCGCGCAGGAGCTCGTCGAGCGCATCGGGCGTCATCTCCTGCGCGTCGGCTGCCGGCGGGCCGATCACCAGCACGAATTCGCCGCGGGTCTCCAGCGTATCGGCCTTATCTGCGAGCTCGCTCAGGGAGCTGCGCGAAATCTCCTCGTGCAGCTTCGTCAGCTCGCGGCAGATCGCGGCTTCGCGATTGCCCATGACCTCGGCGAGATCGGCCAGCGTCTCCTGCACGCGATTGCCGGAATCGAACAGCACCAGGGTGGCATCGATGCGGGCAAGCTCGGTGAGGCGCTTGCGGCGGGCGGTTGATTTGGCCGGCAGAAAACCTTCGAAGAAGAAGCGATCGGTCGGCAGCGCGGCGACCGACAGCGCCGCCAGCACCGAGGACGGGCCGGGGAGCGCGTAGACCGCGTGGCCCGCGGCGGAAACCTCGCGCACCAGCTTGAAGCCGGGATCCGAGATCAGCGGCGTGCCGGCATCGGAGACCAGCGCGATCGATCCGCCCTGCGCCAACGCCTCCAGGATCTTTGGCCGCGCCGCCTCCGCATTGTGCTCGTGATAGGGTTTGAGCTGCGCGGCGATGCCGTAGCGCTCGGTCAGCCGCCGCGTGATGCGGGTGTCCTCGCAGGCGATGATATCGACGCCGGCGAGCGTCTCGAGCGCCCGCAAGGTGATGTCGCCGAGATTGCCGATGGGGGTGGCGACGAGGTAGAGGCCCGGCGCCGCCTTGCTGGCTGAAAAGTGATGGGTGCCAATGGCAAAACCGTGCGCGGCGGGTTCCGCCGCACCTTCAGGCGTATTTATCGGGGCGGCCTTTGCGCGCATAATGGATACTTAAAGGGAGACGCGCGCTTGCGCCATATTCGCGGCGAAAAGCCCGCGTTGGTGCGGCCTGCAAAAACGGCGAACAGCTTGCCATGAGCGAAGGGCGGCCGCGTTAAGCGGTCATTATCCTTTTGTTTTGGTTAACTATTTGCCGACAATATGCTGCAATCCGCGTCCTCCCTTGCGGAGGTGAAGTCCTGACCGGCCCTTAAAATCGGCTGGTCGTTACGAAGAGCTGCCATGCCGGGCCCGCGTTACCCCAAGTCTCCGACCTCCGGTCGCCCTGCGTCGGGGGCGACCCGGCGAAGCGCGCTTGGGCTCCTGCTCGGCACGCCCTTGCTCTCGGCCTGCACCGGTGTGCAGCAGAGTCTGAGCCAGTTCTCCAATCCCTTCAGCTCCTCGTCGCAGCCGGCGCCCGCCGGGCCGCCGCAGCAGGCCACCACCGCCGGCACCGGCGGGGTGAAGGTCGGCTTGATCCTGCCACTGTCGGCCGCCGGCAATGCCGGGCTCGCCGCCCAGTCGATGCGCAACGCCGCCGAGATGGCGCTCGCCGAATTCCAGAACCCGAACGTCCAGCTCCTGATCAAGGACGACAATGGCACGCCGCAGGGCGCGCAAGGTGGCGCGCAGCAGGCGGTCGACGAAGGCGCGGAGATCATTCTGGGGCCGCTGTTCGCACAGTCGGTGCCGGCGGTCGCGCAGGTCGCGCGGACGCGCGGCATCCCGGTGATGGCGTTCTCGACCGATGCCAGCATCGCCGGCCGCGGCGTTTTCCTGTTGAGCTTTCTCCCCGAGTCCGACGTCAACCGCATCGTCGAATACTCCGCCAGCATCGGAAAGCGCTCCTTCGCGGCGCTGCTTCCGGACAACGCCTATGGCAATGTGGTGGAGGCGGCCTTCAAGGCGGCGGTGCCGCGGCGGGGCGGACGCGTCGTCGCGTTCGAGAAATACAGCGGTGATCGCGCCACGCCGGCGCGCAACGTCGCGCAGGCGCTCGGCAGCGCGGATGCGCTGTTCATTGCCGATGACGGCGATTCCGTCGTCGCGGTGGCCGATGCGCTCACCGCGGCGGGCGCCAACCTGCGCAACATCCAGCTGCTCGGCACCGGCCTGTGGGACAATCCGCGCGTCTATGCGAGCCAGGCGCTGCAAGGCGGTCTCTACGCCGCGCCCGACCCGGCGGGCTTCCGCGCTTTCTCAGGCCGCTACCGCACGAAATATGGCGCCGAGCCGGTCCGCACGGCGACGCTCGCCTATGATGCGGTGGCGCTGGTCGCAGCGCTCGCACGTACGCAGGGCACCACGCGCTTCTCGCAGGACGTTCTCACCAACCCATCCGGCTTCGCCGGCATCGACGGCCTGTTCCGCTTCCGCGCCGACGGCACCAATGAGCGCGGCCTCGCGGTGATGAAGGTGACGACCGGCGGCGGCGTCGCCGTCGCGGGATCGCCGAAGAGTTTTGGGGCGTAGCCCTCGACGTCGTCCTGGGTTTCGCCAGGACGACGTTGGGGAGTGCTTAAGCCGCGAGATCCGCGACCACCGCATCGAGCACCGGAAATCCGCTGCTGGTCACGCGCAGGCGGCCGGTTGTGTCGACGGTGATGGCGCCTTCCTCGCGCAAGAGCGCGATGCGGCGGGGATCGAGCGGGCGGCCGGCGAGCGCGGCGTAGCGCTTGGGGTCGATGCCCTCGGCGAGCCGCAATCCCATCAGCAGGAATTCGTCGGCGCGCTCCTCGCTGTTGAGGAGCTCGTCGGTGACGACGCCGTCGCCGTTGGTCTCGACCCGCATCAGCCAGGCTTCGGGACGCTTCTCGGTGGCGGTCGCGTGCCTGATGCCGTCGATGTCGAGGCGGCCGTGGGCGCCGGGGCCGATGCCGGCATATTCCTCGCCGCGCCAATAGACCAGATTGTGCCGGCACTCGGCGCCGCGGCGTGCGTGATTGGAAATCTCGTAGGCGGGCAGGCCAAGCTTGTCGCAGGTCTCCTGCGTGACGTCGTACAGCGCTCGCGCGACCGCCTCGTCCGGCGTCTTCAGCTTGCCGGCCTGGTGCAGGCCGAAGAACGGCGTGCCTTCCTCGATGGTGAGCTGATAGAGCGACAAATGCTCGGCGGCTTCCTCGATGGCGTGGCGGAGCTCGCCTTCCCACATCGCCGGCGTCTGGTCCGGGCGCGCGTAGATCAGGTCGAACGAGTAGCGGTCGAACGAGCGGCGTGCGATCGCGACCGCATCGAGCGCCTCGCGCGCGCTGTGCAGGCGTCCCAGCATCTTCAGCGAGACGTCGTCCAGCGCCTGCACGCCGAGCGAAACGCGGTTGACGCCGGCAGCGCGATAGCCGGCAAAGCGTGTCGCCTCGACGCTGGTGGGATTGGCTTCCAGCGTGACTTCGACGTCGCTTGCGACCTTCCAGTGCTTGCCGATCGCCTCTAGCACGGCGCCGACGGTCTCGGGCTGCATCAGGGATGGCGTGCCGCCGCCGAGGAAGATCGAGCTGACCTCACGTCCGGGCGCGCGCTCGGCGGTGGTCTCGATCTCGCGGGCGAAGGCGCGGGCAAAGCGTTTCTCGTCGATCGCGGCATGGCGGACATGGCTGTTGAAGTCGCAATAGGGACACTTCGACAGGCAGAACGGCCAGTGCACGTAAACGCCGAAGGCTTCCTTCTCAGCGCGGCTCAAGGCAGATCTCCGCAAGTTTCACGAATGCGCGGGCGCGGTGCGACAGGCCAAGGCCCAATGGCGGCAGGCCGTGCTTCTCGATGCTTTCCATCTCGCCAAAGGTGCGCGCGTGGCCTTCGGGCAGAAACATCGGGTCGTAGCCGAAGCCGGCGGTCCCACGCGGCGGCCAGACCAGCGTGCCGTCGACGCGCGCCTCGACCTCCTCGAGATGATCGTCGGGCCAGGCGACGCAGAGCGCGGAGACGAAATGCGCTCTTCGGCGGTCGGGCGCGGTGGCGCCGCGCTCCTGCAACAGGCGCTCAATCTGCGCCATCGCCGCGGCAAAATCCTTTTTGGGGCCCGCCCAGCGTGCACTGTAAATTCCCGGCGCGCCGTCGAGCGCGTCGACCACGATGCCGGAATCATCAGCGAACGAGGGAAGCTTCGCCGCCTTGGCCGCGGCGATGGCCTTGATCGCGGCATTGCTGCGAAAGTCGCTGCCGGTCTCTTCCGGCTCCGGCAGGCCGAGCTCGCCGGCCGAGACCGCCTCGACGCCGTGCGGCGCCAAGAGCTCCCGCATCTCGGCCAGCTTGCCGGGATTATGGGTCGCGATGATCAGCTTGCCTGTGATTCGCCGGTGCATGACCTATTGACTACGCCACCGCCATTTTCTGCAAGTCCACGAGACGCGCGACACCCTTGCGGGCCAGCGCCATCAACGACAGGAGCTCCTCCTGCGTGAACGGCTCGCGTTCCGCCGTTCCCTGCACCTCGATGATGCGGCCATCGCCCGTCATGACGAAATTGGCGTCGGTCTCGGCTTCGGAATCCTCGGCATAGTCGAGATCCAGCACCGGCGTGCCCTGATAGATGCCGCAGGAGATCGCGGCGACGTTGTCGCGCATCACGTTGGCCTTGATCATGTTGCGCGTCTTCATCCAGTTGATGCAGTCGGCCAGCGCGACCCAGGCCCCGGTGATCGAGGCCGTGCGCGTGCCGCCGTCGGCCTGGAGCACGTCGCAATCGACCGTGATCTGGCGTTCGCCGAGCGCTTCGAGATCGACGATGGTGCGAAGCGAGCGGCCGATCAGGCGCTGGATCTCGACGGTGCGGCCGCTCTGCTTGCCGGCGGAAGCCTCGCGGCGGGTACGTTCCGAGGTCGCGCGCGGCAGCATCCCGTATTCGGCGGTGACCCAGCCGCGGCCCTGGCCCTTCAGCCATGGCGGCAGGCGGTCTTCCAGCGTGGCGGTGACCAGCACATGGGTGTCGCCGAATTTCACCAGGCAGGAGCCTTCCGCATATTTGACCACGCCGCGCTCCAGCGTCACGGGGCGCAATTCGTCGGGCGCACGGCGGCTTGGCCGCATGGGAAATCCTCCAAAACTCGCAGGGAAAAGGCTATTCGCGGTGCTTGTAGGAGGGGGAAGGGGGCCCGGCAAGGGCTTTTCCCCGGCTTGGCCAAAGACGCGCTTGTCAGGGGCCCTCAGGATGGACAAATTATGTGCATCTGAGAGGAGTTACCGTCTGTGGCCCATCACGATCCGATTCATCTGATCGCGCCGCGCGCAGGCCTGGCCCAGCTCAACGAGCGTTCCCGCGATATCTTTCGTCAAATCGTCGAGAGTTATCTGGCGACCGGCGAGCCGGTCGGCTCGCGCAATATTTCCCGCCTGATCGCGCTGCCGCTGTCGCCGGCCTCGGTGCGCAACGTCATGGCCGATCTGGAACAGCTCGGCCTGATCTACGCCCCGCATACCTCCGCCGGCCGGCTCCCGACGGAACTCGGCCTGCGCTTCTTCGTCGACGCCCTGATGCAGGTCGGCGAGCTCAACGAGGCCGAGCGGCAATCGATCCAGAGCCAGCTCTCCACCGTCGGTCACGCCCAATCCGTCGAGGCGGCGCTGGAGGAGGCGCTGACGCGTCTGTCGGGCCTGACCCGCGCCGCGGCCGTGGTCTTGACCCCGAAATCCAATGCGCGGCTGAAGCATATCGAGTTCGTCCGCCTGGAACCGGAGCGGGCGCTGGTGATCCTGGTCGGCGAGGATGGCCAGGTCGAGAACCGCGTGCTGACGCTGCCGCCCGGGGTTCCCTCCTCGGCGCTGACGGAGGCTTCCAACTTCCTCAATGCCCGCATCCGCGGCCGCACCCTCGCCGAGGCCCGGCTCGAGCTGGAAACCGCGCTGGGCCAAGCCCGCGCCGAGCTCGACCAGCTCACCCAAAAGGTGATCGCGGCGGGCATCGCGAGCTGGTCCGGCGGCGAGAACGAGGACCGCCAGCTCATCGTGCGCGGCCATGCCAATCTGCTCGAAGACCTGCATGCGCTGGAGGATCTCGAGCGGGTGCGGCTGCTGTTCGACGATCTCGAGACCAAGCGCGGCGTGATCGACCTGCTCGGGCGTGCCGAGACCGCCGAGGGCGTGCGCATCTTTATCGGCTCGGAAAACAAGCTGTTCTCGCTGTCGGGATCCTCGACGATCATCTCGCCCTATCGGGATGCCGCCGGCCATATCGTCGGCGTTTTGGGCGTGATCGGGCCGACACGGCTGAATTATGCCCGCGTGATCCCGACCGTGGACTATGCCGCCCGCATCGTCAGCCGCCTGCTGGGTGGCTGACACCCGTTTTCGCCTGATCACGGGCGCTTGATTTTCGCGCTGCGAAGCACGATATCCCGGCGAGAAAAATCCCTAGAGACGAGTTCGAGAAGGCAGCCGATGACCGATCAAGACCGGCAACCCGAAGACACGACTGCGCCGACCGGCGAGCCCGTGGTGTCGAAGCCCTATGTGATGCCCGACGATCCGGAGCCCGGTTCGGTCGAGCTATTGCAGAAGGAAGCGGCGGAGGCGCGCGACCGCATGCTGCGGACGCTGGCCGAGATGGAGAATTTGCGCAAGCGCACCACCAAGGAGGTCGCCGACGCCAGGCTCTACGGCATCACCGGCTTTGCGCGCGACGTGCTCGATATCGCAGACAACCTCCAGCGTGCGCTCGATGCGGTGCCGGCCGAGGCGCGTGCCAATGCCGATCCCGGCCTGACCGCGCTGATCGAGGGCGTGGAACTGACCGAGCGCTCGCTACTCAATGCGCTGGAAAAGCACGGCGTGAAGAAGTTCGATCCCTCGGGCCAGAAGTTCGATCCGAACTTCCAGCAGGCGATGTTCGAGGTGCCCGATCCGTCGGTGCCTTCGGGTACCGTGGTGCAGGTCGTGCAGGCCGGCTACACCATCGGCGAGCGCGTGCTGCGCCCGGCCCTCGTCGGCGTCGCCAAGGGCGGTGCCAAGGCAGCATCGGCTGCCAACACCAACGAGCCGAACAGCGCGGCGTAAGCCGCGCTCGTCGCATCCTCAGCAATCCAGATCCTCATGGTGAGGAGGCGCGTAAGCGCCGTCTCGAACCATGCAGGCCCGACTGCCGCATGCCCGGCCTTCATCCTTCGAGACGCGCGCAAGCGCGCTCCTCAGGATGAGGGTCTGGTAGCGAACGCGTCTTACGCCGTCGCCGCGATATCGCCCGACTGGATCCGCTTCACGCCGGCCTTGGCCATGTCGGCCCAGGCCTTCGCCAGCGAGCCCTGGGTGTCGATGCCGCGGCAGGCGTCTTCCACCACATAGACTTCGAAGCCCGCCTTGCGCGCGTCGAGCGCGGTCCAGGCGACGCAGAAATCGGTGGCGAGGCCCGCGACGAACACGCGCTTGACCTTGCGCGACTTCAGGTAGGCGGCGAGGCCCGTGGTGGTCTTGCCGTCGGCTTCCAGGAAAGCCGAGTAGCTGTCGACGTCCTTGTGAAAACCCTTGCGGATGATGAGCTCGGCCTGCGGGATCGACAGATCCTTCGAGAGCGCGGCGCCGTCGGTGCCCTGCACGCAATGGTCGGGCCACAGCACCTGCTTGCCGTAGGGCAGGTCGATGGTCTCGAACGGCTTCTTGCCGGAATGGACCGACGCAAACGACACGTGCCCCGGCGTGTGCCAGTCCTGCGTCATCACGACGTTGGCGAATGATTTGGCGATCTTGTTGATCACCGGCACCACCTGCTCGCCTTCCTTCACGGCGAGGCTGCCGCCGGGCAGGAAGCAGTTTTGCACGTCGATCACGAGCAGTGCGGAGGCATCGTCGGGCTTGATCGCCGTCGCTGCCCAGAGCTTGCTTGAAACCAGGCTCGCGAGAGCAACAGTGGAAACCCCCGCGAGTACCTTGCGCCGATCCAGCATCGTACGTCCTCCCTCCAGGATGAACCAAGGAGGGAAGGGTAGTTCCATTTGTGTACAAACGAAAGCCCGAAAATGCGGCCGGCTTTGGTCAGCCTTTGGGCTGGATGCCGTCGCGCACCGCGCGGAAGCGGGTGAAGGCCTCCGACCACTGGTCGCGCGGGGCGCTGGCGATGATGCGCAGCGACGTGCCGCCGCCGAAGCGGATCCACTGCACCACCGTGACCTGGGTTTTGTCCTTGCCGCTGACGCCGTCGACACGGGTTTCCATCGCCGGCTGGCCGTTGACGCGGATCGGCTCGGACATGGTGATTCTGGACTCACGCATGCCGGGGATCTGCATCGCAGCCTCCTGAGCGAAGCGGGCGCGGTCTTCCGCCTGCTGCGGCGTTGCGCCGATCAGGCCGATAATCATGTAGGGCTTGGGCTCGAAGCCGGTGGCCTCGTCGCCGTCGGCCAGCACGATGCTGGCGCCCGGTGACAGCGTGCGCACGTTCTTGAAGTCGGCGAGGTCGGTGATCCTGAACGGCATCCGCGCGAGCTGCTCGTCGACCGGCACCTCCTTGCGCGTCACCGCGGTGGCAAACATCTGCCGCACCGCGTCGTCCGAGTAGATCTTGGTGGCGTTCTCGGGAATCTGCACGGCGACATAGCCGGAGAAGCCGGTGCCCGGCACGATCATGGAATAGCGCCTCACCGTCGCCGTGCCATCCTTGCCGGTCTCGATGGTGTAGTAGGCAAGGCCGGCGGGCGTATCGATCTTCTCCGGCTTGATGCTGCCGACGCCGCCGGGATTGGCCTTGAAGGCGTTGGCGACCTCGCCATAGGCGTCGGGCGGCAGCTCGGTGACCAGCACCTTCACGCCTCCGTCGTCGCTCTCAAAGCCCGGAAAGGTCTTGGCCTGGGAGAGGCCGATCAACGGCACCATGCCGACGCGCAGGCCCGGTGGAAACACGGCATCGGCCGCGACGGCCGGAAGGGCGGAGGCAATGAGGAGGGCAAGCGCGGCGAGGGGGCGTATCGATTTCATGGCTAGTCTACTTGGTCCACATTGAGGCCGTTCGATGGTGGGACCCCGGGCCCCTTTGTCGCGCGGGGCGCGGTCCCTGGCGGAGCTGTCCGGCCGCCCGGACCTTTGTCGCCCGGACTTTTAACGGGTTTGGCTGCGCCGTAACAGGGTGGGGCACGGTCCCGGCGCTGAGGACTGAACCCGTTAATAAACCCTCACTGCGAGAAGGTCGGAAAGGCCGGTATGATCTTCCAAAACCCAATGTTTTCGCGGCTGAAACTTGCGTTCGGTCCTTGCGGGCAGGTCCCCCCCTCCTATATGAGCGTCAACCATCGCAATATCGCGGATGTTTGATCTTAGGGGGTTTTGGATCGGGTGCCTTCTGGGCCCAACCAACCTGCCGCAATAAAGAAGGATATCAGGACCATGGGAAAGGTCATTGGGATCGACCTCGGCACCACGAATTCGTGCGTCGCCGTAATGGATGGCAAAAACGCCAAAGTTATCGAGAATTCCGAGGGCATGCGCACAACGCCTTCGATCGTCGCCGTCACGGACGACGGTGAGCGCCTCGTCGGCCAGCCTGCCAAGCGCCAGGCCGTCACCAATCCCGAGCGCACCTTCTTCGCAGTGAAGCGCCTCATCGGCCGCCGCTACGACGACCCGATGGTCGAGAAGGACAAGAAGCTCGTTCCGTACAAGATCGTAAAGGCTTCCAACGGCGACGCCTGGGTCGAGGCCGACGGCCAGACCTACTCGCCCTCGCAGGTCTCGGCGTTCATCTTGCAGAAGATGAAGGAGACCGCGGAAGCCCATCTCGGCCAGAAGGTCGATCAGGCTGTCATCACCGTTCCCGCCTACTTCAACGACGCCCAGCGCCAGGCGACCAAGGACGCCGGCAAGATCGCGGGCCTTGAAGTGCTGCGCATCATCAACGAGCCGACCGCGGCTGCGCTCGCCTATGGCCTCGACAAGACCAAGACCGGCACCATCGCGGTGTACGACCTCGGCGGCGGCACGTTCGATATTTCGATTCTCGAAATCGGCGACGGCGTGTTCGAGGTGAAGTCGACCAACGGCGACACCTTCCTCGGCGGCGAAGATTTTGACATGCGCCTCGTTGGCTATCTGGCCGACGAGTTCCAGAAGGAGCAGGGCATCAACCTGCGCAACGACAAGCTCGCTTTGCAGCGCCTGAAGGAAGCCGCTGAAAAGGCCAAGATCGAGCTGTCCTCGACGACGCAGACCGAGATCAACCTGCCGTTCATCACGGCGGACCAGACCGGGCCGAAGCATCTGACCATGAAGCTCACCCGCGCCAAGTTCGAGGCGCTGGTCGACGACCTCATCCAGAAGACCGTCGAGCCCTGCCGCAAGGCATTGAAGGATGCCGGCGTTACTGCCGGTGAGATCGGCGAGGTCGTTCTGGTCGGCGGCATGTCGCGCATGCCGAAGGTCCAGGAAGTCGTGAAGCAGCTGTTCGGCAAGGAGCCGCACAAGGGCGTCAATCCCGACGAAGTCGTCGCGATCGGCGCTGCGATCCAGGCCGGTGTGCTCCAGGGCGACGTCAAGGACGTGCTGCTGCTCGACGTCACCCCGCTGTCGCTGGGCATCGAGACGCTGGGCGGCGTGTTCACCCGCATCATCGACCGCAACACCACGATCCCGACCAAGAAGAGCCAGGTGTTCTCGACCGCCGAGGACAACCAGAACGCGGTCACCATCCGCGTCTTCCAGGGCGAGCGTGAAATGGCGGCCGACAACAAGATGCTCGGCCAGTTCGACCTGATGGGCATTCCGCCGGCCCCGCGCGGCATGCCGCAGATCGAGGTGACCTTCGACATCGACGCCAACGGCATCGTTAACGTGTCGGCCAAGGACAAGGCGACCGGCAAGGAACAGCAGATCCGCATCCAGGCCTCCGGCGGCCTGTCGGAAGCCGACATCGAGAAGATGGTCAAGGACGCCGAGGCCAATGCCGCGGCCGACAAGCAGCGCCGCGAGGCGGTCGACGCCAAGAACCATGCCGACGCGCTGGTGCACTCCACCGAGAAGGCGCTGGCCGAGCACGGTTCGAAGGTCGCCGAGACCGAGCGCCGCGCCATCGAGGATGCCGTCAGCGACCTCAAGGAAGCGCTGAAGGGCGACGATGCCGAGGCGATCAAGGCCAAGACCAACACGCTGGCCCAGGCTTCGATGAAGCTTGGCGAAGCCATGTACAAGCAGCAGGCCGAGGCCGACGCCAAGAAGGATGCTGCCAAGGACGACGTCGTCGACGCGGAGTTCACCGAAGTCGACGACGACAAGACCAACAAGAAGTCCGCCTGAGCCCTTAGAGGGTCATGATGCGGACGGCTTGCACCCACGCTGCGATCGCCTCCCCCCATAAGGGGGAGGCCGACGTGCCGGGTCAGGCGGGGCGCTTCCCCGTTACGTCAGATCAACTCCCAGCCGCTATTCTGCATGCAGCCATGCAGCCCATTGCCGTGAGGCGAGGGGGTGCTCATATCGTTGCGTGGCGACGCTGTTTTGTCCCGGCCTGAACTGCGACCGAGCTCACAATGTCCACCAAGCGCTGCTACTACGAAACCCTCGAAGTCGAACGGGACGCCGACGATTCCATACTGAAATCGTCCTTCCGCAAGCTGGCGATGAAATTCCACCCCGACCGCAATCCCGGGGACGACAGCAGCGAAGTTCGCTTCAAGGAGATCAACGAGGCCTATGAGGTCCTGAAGGACAAGGACAAGCGCGCGGCCTACGATCGTTATGGCCACGCGGCCTTCGAGCAGGGCGGCGGCTTCGGCGGCGGTGGTGCCGGTTTCGGCGCGGGCTTCGCCTCTTCTTTCTCCGACATTTTCGAAGACCTGTTCGGCATGGCCGGACAGCGCGGCCGCGGTGGCCGCGAGCGCGGGGCGGACCTGCGCTACAATATGGAGATCACGCTCGAGGAAGCCTTTGGCGGCAAGACCGCACAGATCGAGATTCCGGTCTCCGTCACCTGCGAATCCTGCTCGGGCATCGGCGCCAAGGCCGGCACCAAGCCGAAGACCTGCTCGACCTGCGCCGGCGCAGGCCGCGTGCGGCAGTCGCAGGGCTTCTTCACGCTGGAGCGCACCTGCCCGGGCTGCCAGGGCCGCGGCCAGATGATCGAGGACGCCTGCCCGTCCTGCGCAGGACAGGGCCGTGTCACGCGCGAGCGGACATTGTCGGTCAACATTCCCCAGGGCGTCGAGGACGGCACGCGGATCAGGCTCGCCGGCGAAGGCGAGGCCGGGGTGCGCGGCGGTCCGTCCGGCGACCTCTACATCTTCCTGTCGCTGTCCCAGCACCAGTTCTTCCAGCGCGACGGCGCCGACCTGCATTGCCGCGTGCCGATCTCGATGGTCACGGCGGCCCTTGGCGGCGAGTTCGAGGTGCCGACTATCGACAAGGGCAAGTCCAAGGTGAAGATTCCGGCCGGAACCCAGTCCGGTCGCCGATTCCGCATTGCATCAAAAGGCATGCCGGTGCTGCGCTCGCGCCAGACGGGCGACATGTATGTCCAGGTCGCAGTCGAGACGCCGCAAAATCTCACCAAGAAGCAGCAGGAATTGCTGGCCGAGTTCGAAAAGCTCTCCTCCGGCGCGACCCAGCCGGAATCCGTGGGTTTCTTCGCCAAGGTCAAGGATTTCTTCGGTAATCGGACGAATTGACTCGGCTTGACCGTATCGCCCGCGGCCTATACGTCTTTATGACCATTTTCTGACACGCCGCGGTCCCGCGGTCCCGTCCGGTCCAGACATGCCCATGCAATCGTCCGTGCGCGCGTTGAAGAAGCCCCGTCTTGACGACGAGGTCCGTTTTCTCCGGTCGTGGATCGAAAAGCCGCTGCACATGGGTGCGGTGATGCCGTCGGGGCGGCTGCTCGCCCGCACCATGGCGCAATATGTCGATGTCGATTCGGACGCACCGGTGGTCGAGCTCGGCCCTGGCACCGGCGCCATCACCTCGGCGCTGGTCGAGCGCGGCATCGACCAGAAGCGCCTCGTCCTCGTCGAATACAATCCCGGCTTCTGTGCGCTGCTGCGCGACCGCTATCCGCAAGCCAAGGTGGTGCAGGGCGATGCCTATCGCCTACGCGACACGCTCTGGAACGTGCTGAGCACGCCCGCGTCGGCCGTCGTCTCCGGCCTGCCGCTGGTCACCAAGCCGATGTTCACGCGCCTGAGGCTCATTCGCGACGCCTTCACGGCGCTCGCTCCCGGCGCGCCCTTCGTGCAGTTCACCTATTCGGTGGTGCCGCCGATCCCGAAATCACTGCATGGCGTGTCCACAGAGGCCTCGGAACGGATTTGGATGAACCTTCCGCCGGCCCGCGTCTGGGTGTATCGCAAAGACTAATTCCGCCGGCTTCGTCCTTCGCGCGGCGGGTCCTTTTCGCCGAACGCGTTTTTACGGATGGCCGCACCCAAGATCCTGATCATACCCGGCTCACTGCGCACCGGCTCGCACAATGCGAAGCTGGCGGCGGTCGCCGCTTATGAATTCGCCCAGGCCGGCGTCGACGTCACCCGCGTCTCGCTCGCCGACTTCCCGCTGCCGATCTACGACGAAGATCTGTATGTGAAGTCCGGTGTACCGAAGCACGCGATCAACCTGAAGCGCATGATCGGCGCGCATCAGGGGATCTTGATCGTCACGCCCGAATACAACGCCTCCGTGCCGCCGCTGCTCAAGAATGCGATCGACTGGATCAGCCGCGTCCAGGACCCGCACGAGAGGCGCGGCGAGGTGTTTCGCGACCGCGCCTTCGCAATCGCCAGTGCCTCGCAGAGCCGTCTCGGCGGCGCGCGAGCGCTATCTGCGCTGCGGTTGATCCTCACCTCCTGCCACGCCAATGTGATTGCCAGCCAGCTCGCGCTCGCCTTTGCCGACCAGGCCTATGACGATATGGACAGGCTGAAGAACGAGGGCGATATCGCCGCGTTGCAGGACTTGGTGCGGCAATTGATCGACATTTCCCAACGCATGATGTGAGGTGACATGACGCAAGCCGAAATCGCCCCCCGCGACCGCCTGATCGTAGGACTCGATCTGCCAAACCCGGAAGCAGCCGAGGCGATGGTCAATCGGCTAGGTGACAGCGTCACGTTCTACAAGATCGGATATCGGCTGGCCTATGCCGGTGGCTTGCCGCTGGTCGGCAAGCTCGCCGACCAGGGCAAGAAGGTCTTCCTCGATCTCAAGCTGCACGACATCGGCAACACGGTGACACAGGGCGTTCAGAGCATTACCAAGCTCGGCGCGACCTTCCTCACCGTGCACGCCTATCCGCAGACCTTGAAGGCGGCGGTCGAGGGGCGCACTGGTTCGAGCTTGCGGATTCTCGCGGTGACCGTGCTGACTTCCTACAACGACGACGATCTGCACGCCGCCGGCTACCGGCTCGGCGTATCCGAGCTGGTGGAAGCGCGCGCCCAGCAAGCGCAGGTGCTTGGTGTCGATGGCCTGGTCTGCGCGCCGGAGGAGGCGGGCAATTTGCGCAAGATCGTCGGCCACCAGATGAACCTTGTTACCCCCGGCATCCGCCCGGCGGGCTCGGCCGCCGGCGACCAGAAGCGGATCATGACGCCGGGCCGCGCGATTGCGGCAGGTGCGGACTATCTCGTGGTCGCGCGACCTGTGGTGGAGGCTGCCGATCCCAAGGCGACTGCCGAGGCCATCCAGGCCGAGATCGCGCAGGCGCTGACCTGAACATCACAAGGAGAAGAAGAATGGCAAAAGGCTACTGGATCGGGCGCGTCGACGTTCACAATGACGAGGGCTACAAGCCCTATGCAGCCGCCAATCTCGCGATCTTCAAGAAGTTCGGCGGACGCTACGTGGTTCGCGGCGGCAAGCTCACCAGCGTTGAGGGCCAGAGCCGCGCACGCAACGTCGTGATCGAATTCCCGGACTACGAAACCGCGCTCGCCTGCTACAATTCGCCGGAATACCAGGCCAACATCAAAGTGCGCCAGCCGCACTCGATCGCCGACCTCATCGTCATCGAGGGCTATGACGGCCCGCAGCCGTAAGCAAGCACGCTGTCATTCCGGGGCGGTGCGCAGCACCGAACCCCAATGCGCAATTGCGCACTGTGGAATCTCGAGATTCCGGGTTCGCCCTTCGGGCGCCCTGCAATGACGACGTCGTTGTTCCCCCCTCGGTTGCCGGAACAGCATCCCCCCGCTACAACGGGCCTTCGAGAGGATCACACCATGTCCGACATGCGCTTGATTGTTGCTGGAGCCGGCGGCCGGATGGGCCGGGCGCTGACGCGCGCGATTTCCGAGACCCAAGGCGCGGTGCTGGCCGGCGCGCTGGAGGCGCCGGGCTCGGAACTGCTCGGCAAGGATGCCGGCGTGCTCGCAGGTCTTCCGGCCAATGGCGTGAAACTGTCGGCCGATCTCTGGGCGATGACGGCGGAGGCCGACGGCATCCTGGATTTCACCGTGCCGGGCGCCACCATCGCCAATGTCGCGATCGCGGCCGAGCGTGGCCTCGTGCATGTCATCGGCACCACCGGCCTGTCAGCCTCCGACGATGCCGTGATCAAGAGCGTCACCAACCGCGCCGTGGTCGTGAAGTCGGGCAATATGAGCCTCGGCGTCAATCTGCTCGCCGCGGTGGTCAAGCGCGTCGCCAAGGCGCTCGACCAAAACTTCGATATCGAGATCGTGGAGACGCATCATCGCATGAAGGTCGATGCGCCCTCCGGCACCGCGCTGATGCTCGGCGAGGCCGCAGCGCAGGGGCGCGGCATCGCGCTGGATACGCATTCGGCCCGTGGCCGCGACGGCATCACGGGCGCGCGCCGCTCCGGCGACATCGGCTTTGCCTCGCTGCGCGGCGGCACCGCGGCCGGCGATCACAGCGTGAGCTTCCTCGGTCCCTTCGAGCGCCTGACGCTATCGCATCACGCCGAGGACCGCATGCTGTTCGCTCACGGCGCGCTGAAGGCGGCGCTGTGGGCCCACGGCAAGAAGCCGGGCCTCTACTCGATGGCCGATGTGCTCGGTCTCGCCGATATCTGAACAATCGAACGCAACGAACGGACAGCAGGAATGAGCGAACGTCTTCTCGTGCTCGTGCGCCACGGCCAGAGCGAATGGAATCTGAAGAACCTTTTCACGGGATGGAAGGATCCCGATCTCACCGAGCAGGGCGTGGCTGAAGCCAAGGAAGCCGGCCGCAAGCTGAAGGCGAAAGGTCTCGTCTTCGACGTCGCCTTCACCTCGGTGCTGACGCGTGCCCAGCACACGCTCGATCTCATTCTCACCGAGCTCGGCCAGACCGGTCTGCCCACGTCGAAGGATCTCGCGCTGAACGAGCGCGACTATGGCGATCTCTCCGGCCTCAACAAGGATGACGCCCGCAAGAAATGGGGCGAGGAGCAGGTCCACGTCTGGCGCCGCTCCTACGACGTGCCGCCGCCCGGCGGAGAAAGCCTGAAGGACACGCTGGCGCGCGCGCTGCCTTATTACGTGCAGGAGATTTTGCCCGGCGTGCTCAACGGCAAGCGCACGCTGGTCGCCGCCCACGGCAACTCGCTGCGCGCGCTGATCATGGTTCTGGAGAAGCTGTCGCCCGAAGGCATCCTGAAGCGCGAGCTCGCCACCGGCGTGCCGATCATCTACCGCCTCAATGCGGATTCGACCGTGGCGTCGAAGCTGGATCTGGCGAGCTAGGCGCGGTCGCGCGAGGTGCGGCGAGGCCGCGCCAAAACATTCGGTGTCGTCCTGGCCTTCGCCAGGACGACAATGTGGAGGCAGTTGGCGAGCAGTCTACTGCATCCCCAACTGTCCGGCTTCCCAGCCCAGCATCGCCTGCTTGCGGGTGACGCCCCAGTGATAGCCGGTGAGCTTGCCGTCCTTGCCGAGCGCTCGGTGGCAGGGCACGACGAAGGACACGGGATTCTTTCCAACGGCAGCGCCGACGGCGCGCGAGGCCTTCGGGCTGTTGATCTTGCAGGCGATGTCCGAATAGGACACCGCGCGTCCCATCGGAATCTTCAACAGCGTCTCCCAGACCCGCACCTCGAAATCGGTGCCGATCATGACGACACGCAGCGGCTGATCCGGCCGCCACAGCTTGGTGTCGAAGATGCGGCTCGCGAGCGGCGCGGTGCCCTCATGGTCCTCGACGTAAGTTGCGTTCGGCCAGCGCCGCGTCATGTCGGCGAGTGCGGCCTGCTCATCGCCGGGATCAGCGAAGGCAAGCCCCGACAATCCGCGATTGGTCGCGATCACGATCGCGGTGCCGAAGGGACACGGGTGGAAACCGTAGCGCAAGGTCAAGCCCGCGCCGCCGTTCTTCCATTCGCCCGGCGACATTGCTTCGTGGGTGACGAAGAGATCGTGCAGCCGTCCCGGGCCCGAAAGACCCGAGTCGAGCGCGGCGTCGAGGATGCTCGCGGAATCGCGCAGCAGGTGCTTGGCGTGGTCGAGCGTCAGCGCCTGCATGAAGGCCTTCGGCGTGATCGACGCCCAGCGGCGGAACAGATGATGCAGCTCATCCGGCGTGACGCCGGCAGCGTCCGCCATCGCCTCGATGGTCGGCTGCGCGCGCCAGTTTTCCGAGATGAAGGCGATCGCGCGGCGCACGGAATCATAGTCCCGCAGCGCGGCGTTCTGGGAGCCCGGCTTGGCCAGGCGCTGGTCATGTATGGCGAGGGTCATCATGACCGGAAATGTAGGAGCAGGGGCGGCTGCAAACCACCCGATTTCTGACAGGATTCAAGAGATCGGATTGTAGGTCGGGCCGCGCTTGGCGGCGTTGAGGGCATCCAGTAAGGCTTTGGCAAGGCTTGCTTTTTCCTCGGGTCCCAAAAAGCTGCCGATCGACAGGCGGCGGCCGCGGGAGACCAGATAGACCCGCTCGATGCCGAACTCCTCGTCGGCCTCGAGATCGAGCTTCACCCAGAGCGGATTGAACGCCCATTCCGCGACATGGCCGCGATGGCTGACCCGCCGCACGCGCAATTCGGAAACCGTGACCACGATCTCCTCGCTGGCCCGCGCGGTGCGGAAATTGACCTTGAAGGCCCACCAGATCACCAGCACGTCGAGGCCGAAAAAGCCGAACACCGGCCAGGCGCCCATCATCAGGAAGACGATCCCGGTCACGAAGCTGACGACGCTCAGGAAAAGCATCACGGCGAGAAAGCCGCTGCGGTTCAGTGAGCGATGCGGCGTCAGCAGCGCAGAGAAGATCTGCGCCTCACTCTCGCCCTCAATTTCGTTGCCTGCGCTCATGGCCTGTCAGTATATCCCGGTCATGGCAAAAATCACCCGCAAGACGACCGTCCGCAAATCCGCAGTGCCGAAGAAGGAGGCAAGGGCGAAAGCCGCCAAGCCGAAGGGGCCAGCAAAGACATCGCTCAAGGCCATAAAACCCAGGACTGCTAAACCCAGGACTGCCAAACCCTGGACGCCGGCCGAGATTCACGAGGTCTTTGCCCGCTTTCGCAGGGCCAATCCGGAGCCGAAGGGGGAACTCGAGCATCTCAATCCCTTCACGCTGCTCGTTGCCGTCGTGCTGTCGGCCCAAGCCACCGACGCCGGTGTCAACAAGGCGACGCGCGAATTGTTTCAGGTCGCGGACACCCCGCAAAAGATGCTCGATCTCGGCGAGGAGCGCCTGCGCGAATACATCAAGACCATCGGTCTCTATCGCACCAAGGCGAAGAACGTGATCGCGCTGTCGGCGAAACTATTGACCGATTTCGGCGGCGAGGTGCCGCGCACGCGCGCGGAAATCGAATCGTTGCCGGGCGCCGGTCGCAAGACCGCCAATGTCGTGCTCAACATGGCCTTCGGCGAGCACACGATGGCGGTCGACACGCACGTCTTCCGCGTCGGCAACCGCACCGGCCTCGCGCCCGGCAAGACGCCGCTCGACGTCGAGCTCGGTCTCGAAAAGGTGATCCCGGCGGAGTTCATGCTGCACGCCCATCATTGGCTGATCCTGCACGGCCGCTACACTTGTCTCGCGCGCAAGCCGCGCTGCGAGGTATGCCTGATCAACGATCTCTGCCGGTGGCCGGAGAAGACGGTGTAGCGGGAGCGCCTTGCACGATCCTCATCCTGAGGAGCCGCGCCTCGGCGCGGCGTCTCGAAGGATGGCCACGGGCGAGATACGGGCCTGCATGGTTCGAGACGGCGCTTCGCGTCTCCTCACCATGAGGATGATCTACCCTACCGGCACGCCGCTCCGGCGCCTTGGCTCGATCAGCTCCGGCCGTGGTCCGGACAGGCGCTTGTGCATGTGGACCATGAAGGCCATGCCGAAGATCGGCGTCGCCAGATTGACGATGGGTATCGAGACGAAGGCGGCGATGATCAGGCCCGCGGCGAAGATGGTCGCAGCGTTGTCGCGCCGCATTGCCTTGGCTTCCTCCGGCGAGCGGAAGCGCATGGCGGCAAGCTCGAAATATTCACGGCCCAAAAGCCATGCGGTGGCGAGGAAGAAGATCAGGAAGCCGGCGCCCGCCAGGAACACGAAGGGCAGCACGATCAGATAGACCAGGATGGTCAGCAGCGCCGTCTTGACGCCCTCGTGGATGGCCATCGTGAACGGCAGCGCGACGCCGGGCCGCTCGGCCGGATAGTGCTCGCGCTCGACATGATCGGCGACGTCGTCGACGAACAGGCTTGCCACCAGTGAGGTGATCGCGGGCATCAAGAGGATGCCGCCGAACACCACGCCAAGGCCGGCCGCGATCGAGACGATCCAGGACAGCACTTCCAGCGCGGAGTGCCAGCCGGGGCCGAGCAGCCCCTCGAGCCAGACCTCGCCATAGGTGGCGAACCAGCTGAGCAGCCGCTGCAGGCCGATCGCCAGCACGGTGATCAGCACGAGCGCGACACCGATCGAGCGCCACAGGATCGAGCGCATCGGCGGCGATAAGATCTGCGACAGCGCCTTGACGGCGGCATCAAGCATCGGGGTACCTCTCACGAGAATTCACTCGCGAGAGGTAGACATGCGGGCCGCTTTCGGCAAGGGAGGCTGACCTGCTGCTTTCCGCTGGCCTATTTTTCGGCCGCGATGCTGGCCCAGCAGGTGATCGCGCTACAGACCGAGCTCCAGCGGCCGAAGCCCTTGTAGATCTGGGCGGCGACCTGCTCCTGCTGCTTCAGCATGCCCTCGGCCTTGATCTGCGGGTCGGAGACGTTGCGGATCGCAAGCCAGCGCGGCGCCTTCGCGCCCATGTCCTTGGCGACGAGCCCCAGGATCGCGTCACCCATCTCGGAGACGTCGCCGAGACCCTGGAGATGGAAGTGATCGTCCGAGGTGTCGAAGCCGAAGAAATCGGTGGTGACCACGGACGAGCTCAATCCGCTCGGCTTCACCACGAAGATTTTTGGCGGCCTCGTATTGTCCTTGGGGAGCTGCCCGGCATTGGCCTTGAACAGCGTCTTGGCCTCTGCAAAGCGCGTCCTCCTGGCCGCCTTGCTCGAAAAATGCTCCTGCGCGAACGGCTGCTTCTTGAATTTCGACAGGCAGTCGAAGCGAACGATCGGGCTGACGATGACGTCGCCGACCTCGACCTGCTTGCCGATGCCGCCGGCGGTTCCCGTGGTGATGACGAGCGAGGGCTGCACCTCCTGGATGATCTGGCGCCAGACGTCGATGTTCGGCAATTGCGGGCCGTCCTGCGACATGTGCGAATCGGACTTGAAGATCACGACCTTCTTCTTGCCGATCGTCGTGGTCCAGTAGGTGCCGAGCCGCTTCAGCTCCATGGCCGGGCAGCCGTTGCGCATCTTCTTGGAGATGGTCGTGAAATTATGCGTGTAGGGCAGGTAGTCGTTGCGCGAGTCCTTGCCCGGCGTCAGCACGCGGCTCAGCGCATGGCCCTCGTCGACGGTCCAGGTCACCACAAGCACGTCCCCGCGCGGCAGCGGGCTGTTGCCGTTGCCCTTCGGCTTCGGCCCGGTCTGCGGCGCGAGCCCCTTCGGCCAGGGAATGTCGGTGAAGCGCGACAGCCCGGTCGCCGTGGAGAAAGCCATGAACTCGCGGCCCGCGGGCGATTCCGAATCGAAGTCGATGATCTCGCGCTGAAAATCTTCCGGAGAAACTTTTACGGACCGCTTCACCGCGGCGTCCGCCAGGCGCTTGACGGTAAAGGTATCGCGCGGCGGCGGCGTCGTGATCGGATCGAAACCAAGATTTCTCTGAACCCATTTGCGGTCAGCCAGCATCGCTTAACTCCTGCGCCAATTGATTTTGACAGTATCTTCCATTGGTCGGCCGAGCAGACCGACGGTTGCAATTTTAGATCGAGTTCGCGGATATCGATTGGTCCGGGCCACTGACCAATTCCGTTCCGGATTGAGACGGTCGACGTTTTGATCGGTAAGACAAAGGTTTCTATGAAAAAATGTCGTTCGATATCTGAACCAAATTCAATTTCAGACTACACCTATAGTTGAATACCGGCAATCGCCCTTCCAATCACAAACGGAGGAAGTCATGGCAGGCACGATCAAACGCGTGGCACTGGCGAACAGCGCACGGAAGTTGCCGAAGGGGGCCAAGCTCGTCGGCGCGGCCGATCCCAAGCAGGAGATCGAGATCAGCGTCCGTCTGCGCGCCAGACGCTCCGACGATGAGACCGTGATGGAGCTGGGTGCGCAATTGCCGCGTGAACGGCAATACCTGTCCCGCGCCGAGTTTGCCGCGCAGATGGGCGCCAATCCGGCCGACGTCGCCAAGATCGACAATTTCGCGCATCACCACGATCTCAACGTCAAGAGCGTGCACCTGGCCTCGCGCACGGTGAAGCTGACCGGCACGGTGAAGGCGCTGAGCGCGGCCTTCGGCGTCAAGCTCAACAAGGTCAAGCACGACGGCGCGACCTATCGGATGCGCAAGGGCAGCGTGCAGATTCCGGCCGAGCTCGAAGGTATCGTCATCGGCGTGCACGGGCTCGACAATCGTCCCGTCGCGCGTCCGCACTTCCGGCACAAGCGGATCGGGCGGGCGGCGATTGCGCGTGCGGCCCAGAACCGCAGCTTCTCGGTCGAGCAGATCGCCCAGCTCTACAATTTTCCGGACGGCGAGACCGGCGCCGGCCAGTGCATCGCCATCATCGAGCTCAACGACATCGACCAGAAGGGGAAGCCGACCGGGGCCGGCTACAAGACGTCGGACCTGAAGACGTTCTTCAAGAAGGCGGGCATCCCGATGCCGCATATCGCGCCCGCGAGCGTCGACGGCGGGGCCAACAAGCCTGGCCATTCCGATGCCGACGGCGAGGTCGTGCTGGATATCGAGGTCGCGGGCGCCGTCGCGCCGGGGGCCAATATCGTGGTCTATTTCGCGCCCAACACCACCAACGGCTTCATCGATGCGGTGAAAGCTGCAGTCCACGACAGCGCGCGAAAACCGTCGGTGATCTCGATCAGCTGGGGCGGCCCGGAAGATCCGCAAGGCTCGCAGCAATTCGTCGACGGCCTGAACGAGGCGATCCGCGACGCGGCCGCGATGGGCGTCACGGTCTGTGTCGCCTCAGGCGACAACGGCTCGGCCGACATGGGCTCGGACTGGGACGGCAAGCCGCATGCGGATTTCCCGGCGTCGAGCCCGTTTGCGCTGGCCTGCGGCGGCACCAACCTGAAGGCGCCGAACGGCCAGATCCAGGAGGTGGTCTGGAACGGCGGGCCGGAGGACGGCGCGGGCGGCGGCGGCGTCAGCATCGTGTTCGCGCAGCCGAAATACCAGGCCCATGCTCACGTCCCGAAATCGCCGGCGCATCACAGCGGGCGCGGCGTGCCCGATGTCGCGGGCGATGCCGATCCGGCGACCGGCTATCAGATCTTCCTCAATGGCGTCGGCACCACGATTGGCGGCACCAGCGCGGTAGCGCCGCTGATGGCCGGGCTGATCGCGCGGATCAATGAGGCGACGACCAAGAAGTTCGGCAAGACGGTAGGTTTCATCAACCCGCTGATCTACGCGCCGAATGCGAAAGGCGCGTTCCGCGACATCACCAGCGGCAACAACGACATCACCGGTCAGTTGCACGGCATGTACAAGGCCGGCCCCGGCTGGGACGCCGCCTCCGGTCTCGGCGTCCCCAACGGCACGGCGCTGCAGGATCTGCTGGCGGCGTGATCACGCGTGCTTCTCCCTCTCCCCGCCCTTCGCGGGGAGAGGGGCGGGTGAGGGGCTGCGCCCGCGATCACGGCGAGAGTCGGACCCGCCGAATGCTTCCGTCATTGCGAGGAGCGAAGCGACGAAGCAATCCAGAATCCCCTCCGCGGAGAGAGCCTGGATTGCTTCGCTTCGCTCGCAATGACGGCGCAGCTTGCCGACGCACCCGAGTTGTGCGAGGAGATGACCATGACCGACGCGGTGAACCCCTCCGTCTGCACCTGGTGGCGCTCCTTCTGAAGGAGCGGCGCGTCGTCATGTCTTTCATTCGACCATCGCCGCCGTGTTCGGCATGGTCGTCATTTCAAGAACCCTCTGTCGAAGTGCGGCGGCTCCAATCCCGGAGACGTCAATGCTTTCCCCTGCGCAAGACAAGCCGATCATCCTGACCGGTGATCGCCCCACCGGCCCGCTGCATCTCGGGCATTATGCGGGCTCGCTGCGAAACCGCGTCGCGCTCCAGCGGTCGCACCGGCAATACGTCCTCATCGCCGACAGCCAGGCGCTGACCGACAATGCGGACGATCCCGACAAGGTGAAGCGCAACGTCATCGAGGTGGCGCTGGACTATCTCGCCGTCGGCATCGATCCCTCGGAGACGACGATCTGCCTGCAATCGGCGCTGCCGGCGCTGGCGGAGCTGTCGTTGCTCTATCTGAACTTCGTCACCGTGGCGCGGCTCGAGCGCAACCCGACGGTCAAGGCGGAAATCCAGATGCGCGGCTTCGCGCGCGACATTCCGGCTGGCTTCCTGTGCTATCCCGTCGCGCAAGCCGCAGATATCACCGCGTTCAGGGCGAGCGTCGTTCCGGTTGGCGAGGATCAGGCGCCGATGATCGAGCAGACCAACGAGATCGTGCGGCGGATCAACCGCCAGGTCGGACGAGAGCTGCTGCCGGAAGCCGATGCGATGATCCCGACCACGGGGCGGCTTCCCGGCATCGACGGCCGGGCGAAGATGAGCAAGTCGCTCGGCAACAGCATCGCCCTGTCGGCGTCGCCGGACGAGATTCGCGAGGCCGTGCGCAGAATGTACACGGATCCCGGACATGTCAGGGCCAGCGACCCCGGACGGGTCGAGGGCAATGTCGTCTTCACCTATCTCGATGCATTCGACGAGGATCAGGCCGAGGTGGAGGACCTGAAGACGCGCTACCGAGCAGGGGGCCTCGGCGACGTCGTAGTCAAGAAGCGCCTGGAGGACATCTTGCAGGCCCTGCTCGCGCCGATCCGGGAGCGCCGCTACCTGCTCGCGCAGGATCAATCCCATGTGCTGGCAGAGCTACGGAAGGGAACCGAGCGCGCGAAGCAGGTCACGCAGGCGACCCTGGATGAGATCAAGGCGGGCTTGGGGTTATTTTCGTTCTAGTCGCGGTCTTGCTACGACCCGTGTTTATGCGCGTGCTTGCGCACCTTTGCTTGTTTCCCCTCGCCCGTCGGAATCATCACCACGCGGCCGTAGCGCACGCCGCGTTCGGCGATGATGTGGTCGGCGAAATGCTTGACCTCGTCGGCGGAGCCCCGCAGCGCCGTCATCTCCATGCAATTGTCCTCGTCGAGATGAACATGCAGCGTCGCCAGCGCGAGGTCGTGATGGTCGTGGAATTCCTGCACCAGGCGCTTGGAGAGATCGCGCGCAGCGTGGTCGTAGACATAGACGAGGCCGGCGACGCAGGGGCCCGTCTGGGCGGTGTCGTCCGCCGCCTGCTGCAGCCCCGCCCGGGCGAGGTCGCGGATGATCTCCGAGCGGTTCTGGTAGCCGCGCGCCGCAGCCGCGGCATCGATCTCCGCCAGCAAATCGTCTTCGATCGTGATCGTAACCCGCTGCATGAAACGCTCCCCGCGCGCCGCGCGCTCTCGCGCGGCATCAACAACGCCGTTTTACACGGATTTCGCAGGCATCACAGCCGTGTTGCGCGAAGCCGCAACGCGTTGCCGACGACGCTGACCGAGGACAGCGCCATCGCGGCGGCGGCGATGATCGGCGACAGCAGGACGCCGAACGCCGGATAGAGGATGCCGGCCGCGATCGGAATGCCGGCCGCGTTGTAGATGAACGCGAAGAACAGGTTTTGCCGGATGTTGCGCATCGTTGCCTGCGATAGTTTTCGCGCGCGCACGATGCCGGTGAGATCGCCCTTGAGCAGCGTGACGCCGGCGCTTTCCATGGCGACGTCCGTGCCCGTGCCCATGGCAATGCCGACCTCGGCCGCCGCCAGCGCCGGCGCGTCGTTGACGCCGTCGCCGGCCATCGCGACCGTGCGGCCCGATGTCTGAAGCCTGGTCACGACCGCGCTCTTCTGGTCCGGCAGCACCTCGGCTTCGACGTCGGCAATGCCGAGCCGTCGCGCGACGGCCTCTGCCGTGGTGCGATTGTCGCCGGTCAGCATGATGACCTTGATGCCCTCGGCAGTGAGATCCTTCAGCGCCTGCGGGGTCGACGCCTTGACCGGATCGGCGATCGCGAACAGCCCGGCCAGCCTGCCGTCGATGGCCATGTTGATGACGGTGGCGCCGTCCTGGCGCAGCCGCTCTGCTTCCGCATCGAGCGGCGTCGTGTCGATGCCGATCGTGGCGAGATACTTTGCGTTACCGAGCACGATGGTCTTGCCGTCGACCTTGCCGGTCGCCCCCTTGCCGGTCGGCGAATCGAACTGGTCGACCTGGCCGAGGCCGAGCTGCCTCTCCTTGGCCGCGCGCAGAATTGCATCGGCCAGCGGATGCTCGCTGGCGCGCTCGACGCTGGCGGCAAGGCGCAGGATGTCGTCCACGGCAAAGCCCTGAGCCGGAACAATCGCAACAACCTTCGGCTTGCCCTCGGTCAGCGTACCAGTCTTGTCGACCACGAGCGTGTCGATCTTTTCCATCCGCTCGAGCGCTTCGGCATTCTTGATCAGGACGCCGGCCTGCGCGCCGCGGCCGACACCAACCATGATCGACATCGGCGTCGCGAGGCCAAGCGCGCAGGGGCAGGCGATGATGAGCACGCTGACGGCCGCGACCAGGCCGAAGGCGAGCCGCGGCTCCGGCCCGAACCAGGCCCATGTCGCAAAGGCGATGATGGCGACGGCGATCACCGTCGGCACGAACCAGCCGGCGACCTGGTCGGCGAGGCGCTGGATCGGCGCACGCGAGCGCTGGGCGTCGGCGACCATCTGCACGATCTGCGACAGCAATGTCTCGCGCCCGACCTTTTCGGCGCGCATGATGAAGCTGCCGGACTCGTTCAGCGTGCCGGCAATGACTTTGGCGCCGACCTCCTTGGTGACCGGCATCGATTCGCCGGTGACAAGGGATTCATCGAGCGAGGAACGCCCCTCCAGCAGGAGGCCGTCGACCGGCACCTTCTCGCCGGGGCGGACGCGCAAGCGGTCGCCGGCATGCAGCGTGTCGATCTCGACCTCGTGCTCGCTGCCATCAGGCTCGACGCGCCGCGCGGTCTTGGGCGCCAGCTGGAGCAGGGCCTTGATCGCGCCTGAGGTTGC
This sequence comes from Bradyrhizobium iriomotense, assembly GCF_030160715.1. Taxonomy (GTDB): domain Bacteria; phylum Pseudomonadota; class Alphaproteobacteria; order Rhizobiales; family Xanthobacteraceae; genus Bradyrhizobium; species Bradyrhizobium iriomotense. The sequence continues at coordinate 31,416 of NZ_BSOW01000025.1, read as the reverse complement.
GTCGCGGGCGCGCAGCTCAAGCACCTGGCCGAGCAGCACCAGCACGGTGATGACAGCGGCCGCCTCGAAATAGACGGCGACCGCACCCTCATGGCCGCGGAAGGTCGCGGGGAAGATCTGCGGCGCCAGCGTGCCGAACAGGCTGTAGACATAGGCGACACCCGTGCCCATCGCGATCAGCGTGAACATGTTGAGGTTGCGCGTGACGAGCGATTGCCAGCCGCGCACGAAGAACGGCCAGCCGGCCCACAGCACGACGGGTGTGGCGAATACGAGCTGAATCCAGTTCGAGAGTGTCGGATCGATCCAGTTGTGCGGGCCCGCGAGATGGCCGCCCATCTCCAGCACGACCGGCGGCATTGCCAGCGCTCCGCCGATCCAGAACCGGCGTGTCATGTCGGCGAGCTCGGGATTGGGGCCGGTGTCGAGGCTCGCCACTTCCGGCTCCAGCGCCATGCCGCAGATCGGGCAGCTTCCAGGGCCGACCTGGCGGATCTCCGGATGCATCGGGCAGGTGTAGATGGTGCCCGCGGGCATCTCGGGCTCGGGCGCCTTTTCATTGGCGAGATATTTGGCGGGGTCGGCGGCGAATTTGGTGCGGCAGCCGGCGGAGCAGAAATGGAAGGTCTCGCCGTGATGCTCGAAGCGGTGCTTCGAGGTCGCGGGATCGACCATCATGCCGCAGACGGGATCGCGGACCTTGTCGCTCGAGGAGGTGTGATGGTGATGGGCGTGGCCGGCATGATCGCCATGGCCGCCGCAGCACGACGAAGCCGCAGGCTTTTCCACCGGCGCGGCAGCCGTGGCGGAACAACCGCATCCGGAGGGCTTTGCGGCCGCGTCGACCTGCTTGTGTTCGGTGTCGTTCATTCCAGCGCTCCGGCCTTGCAGCCCATCTTGCAACCCATACCCGGTAGGGGTATATAGACGTCATGCGCAAGGACATCAAGGCATCCGTCGGCAAACGTCTGGGCCGGATCGAAGGGCAGGTCCGCGGCCTCTCCAAGATGGTTGACGAGGACCGCTACTGCATCGACATCGTGACGCAGATCTCCGCGGTGCGCGCCGCGCTGCGCCGGGTCGAGGAGGAGATCCTGAAAGACCACGTCGCCCATTGCGTCGAGCACGCGATCTCGAGCGGCAACAAGTCCGATCAGCGGGAAAAGATCGCGGAGCTGATGGCGGTGATCAGCCGCGCGGAGCGGTAGTTTTCACACGTCGTTGTTGCGGGAGCGCACAACACTTCCCCGTGTCGTCCTGGCTTTCGCCAGAACGACACTGAGGGTTGATGCCCTTACGCCGCGAAATCGCGCGCCCGCGCACGGCGTCGGGGGCGGTACATGGCGATGGTCTTCAGCAGCGGAAAGCGCTCGGAGACCGGAATGCGTGCCGCGGCATCAGCCTCAGCCGCACTCACTTCTTCAGCCGGAACCTCAGCCGGCGTTTCTTCGTCAGGCGCTTCAGGAACAAGCGGCGGCGAACGGAGCGTTTCTGGAAACACACTGAAAGTGCCCGCCACCTCCTCGAGCGGCTTCTGCTTGTCGGCCCAGTGCAAGGTCGTGTAGTCGAAGCCGTGCACGATGGTGGGTTTGACGACCTCGAAATAGGGCGAGATGTCGAAGTCGCGGGGCATGTAGAGCGAGGAATCGCGGATGTGCAGGATCTCGCGCTTGGCCTGGCGGCTGCCGGCCTTGGTGATCTTGGGCAGGATCGGATAGCGCACGGCGTCGAAGGCCTGCGCGATCAGCGCCGAGCAGATGATCTTGGTCGGATCGCCCGAGCCGATCGCGATCATGCGCCGCCGCCAGCGCTGCGGGATCGGCAGCGGAAACAGATAGCGCATCAGGTCGAGGATGTTCTTGGTGTCGTAGCCGAAACCGATGCGGTTGATGGCGTAGCGGCAGACGGTGGTGCGGTCCTCGTAGGAGAGACCCACCGGACGGCACAGCCGGGTGTGATACGGAAAATATTTCGACAGCGGCGCCGAGGTGACGCCTTCGCCGATATTGGCTTCGATCAGCACGTGCTGTTCACCGTCGGACTCTACCGCACCCTCGACGGGACCGACATAGAGCGCGGCATGTGACCAGGTCGACTGCGTGAGATATTTGATGATGCCGGAGATGCGGTTGTTGCCCTCGACCAGCAGGACGTCGCCGGGCTGGATGACACCGCGAAGATGCTCGGGATCGCTCGGCGTGAACGGCTCGTAGCCCGGCACCTCCTTGGAGAGGTACGCGGCAATCAGCTTGCCGACTGAGTCTAGGACGGTCCCCATAGTGAGCTCCCCGCAGCCTTTTCCGGCTGCCTTTTTCCCTTCTCTTATCATGGTCGATACGCGTTGCAATTTGGTTCATTGCGAACGGCGATCAAGTACGATTGATTCACCATGATGGTTGCCGCGCTACGCCAGATACGGCAAGGTTCGCTAGCTGTTCCCGTTCGCTTCAAGTCCCCGGAAACCATGACATGACAATCACGCGCCGCAGCTTCCTATCGGCGTCGGCGGCGTTCGCTGCTTCCCCGATCCTGCGCGCGACCGCCGCACCCCTGCCGCGCGAGGCTGACATCGTCGTGATCGGCGCCGGCGCGGCGGGTATCGCTGCAGCGCGGCGGGTGATGGCGGCCAATCGCAAGGTCGTGGTGGTGGAAGCGGCAAGCCAGATCGGCGGCCGCTGCATCACGGACAGCACCACATTCGATGCGGCATTCGATCGCGGTGCGCGCTGGATGCACAACCCCGACACCAACCCGATGATCCGTCTTGCGCGCAGCGTCGGGCTCGACGTGTCGCCGGCCCCCGTCGGCCAGAAGATGCGCATCGGCCGCCGCAACGCACGCGCCGGCGAGACCGAGGAATTCCTGGCGGCGCTGGTGCGCGCCAATCGCGCCATTGATGAAGCCTCGCGCGGCAAGCTCGACACCTCCTGCGCCTCCGTGCTGCCAAAGGATCTCGGCGACTGGGCGGGCACGGCCGAGTTTCTGCTGGGCGCGAACTTCGCCGGCAAGGACCTCAAGGAGCTTTCGGCGATTGACAAGGCCCGCGCGCAGGACCGCAACTCCGCGATCGCCTGCAAGCAGGGCCTGGGTACGCTGATCACCAAGCTCGGCGAGCAGACGCCGGTCGCGCTGTCGACGCCGGCGAGCCGCATCCTCTGGAGCAACCGCGACGTCAGCGTCGAGACGCCAGCCGGCAAGATCGTCGCGCGCGCCGCCGTCATCACGGTCTCGACCAATGTGCTCACCGCAGGCGCGATCAAGTTCGCGCCCGATATCCCGAAGCGCACGTTGGACGCAGCCTCCAAGCTCAGCCTCGGCAGTTACGATCACATCGTGCTGCAACTGCCGGGCAATCCGCTCGGGCTGTTGCGCGACGACATCCTGATCGAGCAGAGCAACTCGACCCGCACCGCGCTCTTGTTCGCCAATATCGGCGGCTCCTCGCTGTGCTCGATCGATGTCGGCGGCTCCTTCGGCCGCGACCTGTCGGAGCAGGGCGAGCAGGCGATGGCCGCATTCGCCAGGGAATGGCTGACGAAGCTGTTCGGCAGCGAGGCGACGGCCGGAATCAAGAAGGTCAGCGCGACACGCTGGAATGCGTCGCCCTTCGTGATGGGCGCGATGTCGGCGTCAGCGCCGGGTGGCCAGCTCTCGCGAAAAATCCTGACCGAGCCGATCGGCTGCATGTATCTCGCCGGCGAAGCCACGCACGACACGCTCTGGGGCACCGTCGATGGCGCCTGGGAGAGCGGCGAACGCGCCGCCGAAGCCGCGCTGCGCCGCATCGGTGCGCTAAGGGATGAGCCGGCCGAGATGCCGACGCAGTCGACGAAGCGACGGCAAAGGCGTTAGCCGTTGTCTAGGCCGGGACGACTCGCGGATGGTTCAGCGCAAAATCCCATCCAGCACCGGCAGGCCGAAAATGACTGCCATCGCGATCAGCGCGTAACAAATCGCGCGAAAGACTTTCTCGTTGGCGCGGCCGAACAGTGACGCGCCGAAGGCGACGCCTGCCGCATAGACGGGGCCGACGACGAGGGAGAGCAGCAGCGCATCGCGCGTGATCAGGCCGCTCGTTGCGTAGCTGACCATGGAAAAGAGATCCGAGGCGCCGAAGAACAGCACGATATTGGCGCGCGCCACCGCCGCGACGATGGGACGGCCGAGCCAGTAGCCGACGATCGGCGGGCCGCCGGTCTGCGCGAGCCCGCTGCAAAAGCCCGAGAGGCCGCCGATGCCGACCGAAAGCCAGGCGTGATCCTTGCCGCGATAGCGCCAGCCCGACAGCAGGAGAAGCAAGAGCGCCGCGACGAAGCAGGAGATGATCCAGCGCGTCGTGACCGGATCGAGCACGCTGAGGAGATAGGTGCCGACGGGCACGCCGATCAGCGCGCCCAGCACGATCACCGCCGTCGCCTTGCGGTCGGCCTTGCGCCAGGCATCCGGCAGCAACGGCGCGGCGGCGACGAAATCGATGATCAGCAGCAGCGCCGCGACCAGCCGTGGCGGCGCCACGCTGCTGGCAAGCGGCATGAAGATCAGCGCCGAGCCGAAGCCCGAGAAGCCGCGCGCGGTGCTGGAGACGAAGGCCACGGCGCAGATCGCCATCGCCGTCGCGAGACTGACGTCCTTCGGCAGAAGGTCGGTCAGACTCATGCTCTATGACTCTGGAGCATGATGTCGACCGAAAACCGCTTCACACTTTTCGGCATCATGCTCGCAAGATGCCGCCGGTCTTCTTCGTCACCTCGGCCACGATCCTGGCGGCCACGGCCTCGATCTCCTGGTCGGTCAGCGTCTTCTCGCGCGGCTGGATCGTGACGGCAATCGCGATCGACTTCTTGCCGTCGTCGATGCCCTTGCCCTCATAGACGTCGAACACGTTGACCGCGGTGATCAGCTTCTTGTCGACGTTTTGCGCCGTGCGCACGATGTCGCCGGCCTTCATGGCGCGATCGACGATGAAGGCGAAGTCGCGCGACACCGGCTGGAACGCCGACAGCTCGATCACCGGCTTTGCCCGCGTCGGCTTCTTCTTGGCCTCGGGAATGCGGTCGAGGATCACCTCGAACGCCATCACGGGGCCGTCGGCGCCGAGCGCTTCCAGCGCGCGCGGGTGCATCTCGCCGAAATAGCCGAGCACGTTCTGCGGGCCGATCTGGATAGTGCCGGAGCGTCCGGGGTGCAGCCAGCTCGGTCCGCCCGCAACGATTTGCAGTGCCTGCATCGGCGCGCCGGCTGCAGCGAGCACGGAGAGCGCATCGGCCTTGGCGTCGAACGCGTCGGCCGCGGCAGAGCCGGACCAGTGACGGCCAAGACCCTCCGACGACGCGAAGCCGCGACGGACGCCGCTTGCCGCCAAGAACTGATCCTGCGGACGATCGCCCTTGAAGAGCTGGCCGACCTCGAACAGCGCGACGTCGCCGAAGCCGCGATCGGCATTGGCCTGCGCCGCGGCGATCAGGCCCGGCAACAGGCTCGGCCGCATGTCGGAAAGGTCAGATGCGATCGGGTTGGCAAGCTCGAGCTCGCGCTGGCCGCCGCCGAACAGTTCGGCCGCCGGCTTTGCAATGAACGACCACGTCACCGCCTCGACCATGCCGCGGGTCGCGAGCGACCGACGCGCGCGGCGGGTGCGGAGCTGGAGCGCCGTCAGCACCGGCTTGCGCGCGTCCTCGCCACGCTCGAACGGCGTCTCCGGCACCTTGTCGACGCCGTAGATGCGGACGATCTCTTCGACGATGTCGGCCTTGCCGTGCACGTCGGTGCGCCAGGAGGGAACGGCGACCTTCACGGTCGGACCTGCGCCCGCCATCATGAAGCCGAGGTGGCTGAGGATGCGCTTCATCTCGACCTGCGGCACCTCGATGCCGGACAGCCGCTTGACCTCGGACAACGGGAAATCGATCACGCGGTCGTCGCCGAACGCCTTGCCGGTCACGAAGGTTTCCGACGGCGCGCCGCCGCACATCTCCATCACCAGCCTGGTCGCGAGCTCCAGACCCGGCACCATGAAGGCCGGGTCGACGCCGCGCTCGAAACGATAGCGCGCGTCCGAATTGATGCCGAGCTTGCGGCCGGTCTGCGCGATGTTGATCTCGTTCCACAGCGCCGATTCGATCAGCACGTCGGTGGTGTTCTCGTCGCAGCCCGAGGCCTCGCCGCCCATGATGCCGGCGAGCGATTCGACGCCATGCTCGTCCGAGATCACGCAGATGTTTTGATCGAGATTATAGGTGCGGCCGTCGAGCGCGAGCAGGCTCTCGCCGTCGCGCGCGCGGCGCACGACGAGATTGCCTCTCACCTTCTTCGCGTCGAACACGTGCAGTGGACGCGCGCGGTCGAAGGTCATGAAGTTGGTGATGTCGACCAGCGCGTTGATCGGGCGCAGCCCGATCGCGGTCAGCCGCTTTTGCAGCCATTCCGGCGATGGACCGTTCCTCACGCCGCGCACGAGACGCAGCGCGAAGCCCGGGCACAGCGTCGTGTCCTCGACCGTCACCTTCACCGGGCAGGGGAATTCGCCCTTCACGGGCTTGATGGTCGGATCCTTGAACTTGCCCATGTCGGCTGCGGCAAGATCGCGCGCGATGCCGTGCACGCCGGTGCAGTCCTGCCGGTTCGGCGTCAGGTTGATCTCGATCACGGGATCGCCGAGGCCGGCCCATTCGGCATAGGCAGCGCCGATGGGCGCGTCCGCCGGCAATTCCATGATGCCGTCGTGATCGTTGGAGATCTGCAATTCCGCCGCCGAGCACAGCATGCCGCGGCTCTCGACGCCGCGGATGGTGCCGACGCCGAGCGTGATGTCCTTGCCGGGAATGTAGGTCCCGGGGGCCGAGAACACGCTGACGAGCCCGGTGCGCGCATTCGGCGCGCCGCACACGACCTGCACCGGCGCACCGCCATCACCCGTGTCGACCATGCAGACGCGCAGCCGATCCGCGTTCGGATGCTGCTCGGCGGAAATCACCCGCGCAATCGTGAACGGCTTCAGCGCCTTCGCCTTGTCCTCGATGTTCTCGACCTCGAGCCCGATCATCGTGAGCTTCTTGGCGAGCTTGTCGAGCGTCTCGTCGGTGTCGAGATGGTCCTTCAGCCAGGAGAGGGTGAATTTCATGGCTGTGTGCCTCGGGTCTTGCTGTTGCTAACTGAGTTGTTGTGGTCGGTGTCAGAGTTCCCTCCCCCCTTGTGGGGGAGGGTTAGGGAGGGGGGTGAGCCGCTTGCTCCGGCGGACGTTGCCTGGCGGATCGCCTCAACAACTCCTTCAAGGTTCGACATCACCTGTTCGTTGGTAAATCGCAGAACGCGAAAGCCCTCGGCGGCGAAGAATGCATCGCGGCGCTGATCTGCTCTCTGACGCTCTTCGAAATCGTGGGATTCTCCATCGAGCTCGATGACGAGCTTTGAAGAGAAACAAACGAAATCGGCGATATAGTTTCTGATCGGGGTCTGGCGTCGAAATCCAACACCGTCCATTCGATTGGCCTTCAGGTAGCGCCACAGCAGTGTTTCAGCGCGCGTCATCGCTCGGCGAAGCTGTTTCGCCTGGCTGCGCTGACGATCGCTTACGACTGCGTGCGGCATCCGCGGCTACCCCCCTCCCTGGCCCTCCCCCACAAGGGGGGAGGGAACGGAGAGAGTCTTCCCTAAACCGTCTCGCCCGAGCATCGCCATCACGAGCTCAGCCCTCCTGCCAGCGTCGGGACTTCGAGCGGCTTGAAGCCGTAGTGGGACAGCCAGCGGACGTCGCTGTCGAAGAGCTGGCGCAGATCGGCGATGCCGTATTTCAGCATGGCGATGCGGTCGATGCCCATGCCCCAGGCAAAGCCTTGGTACTCGTCGGGATCGATGCCGCAGGCGCGCAGCACGTTCGGATGCACCATGCCGCAGCCGAGAATCTCCAGCCAATCCTCGCCCTCGCCGAAGCGGATCTCGCCCTTGTCGCGGCGGCACTGGATGTCGACCTCGAGCGACGGCTCCGTGAACGGGAAGAACGACGGGCGGAAGCGCATGTTGATGTGGTCGACCTCGAAGAACGCCTTGCAGAACTCGTGCAGGATCCATTTGAGGTGGCCGAGATGCGAGCTCTTGTCGATCACGAGGCCTTCGACCTGGTGGAACTGCGGCGTGTGGGTCGCATCCGAATCGATGCGGTAGGTGCGGCCCGGGCAGATCACGCGGATCGGCGGCTTCTGGCTCAGCATGGTGCGCACCTGCACCGGCGAGGTGTGGGTGCGAAGCAGCATGCGCGAGCCGTCCTCCTTCGGATGGAAGAAGAAGGTGTCGTGCATCTCGCGCGCGGGATGGCCGACCGGGAAGTTCAGCTTCGTGAAATTGTAGTCGTCGGTCTCGACATCGGGACCTTCGGCGACCGAAAAGCCCATGTCGGCGAAGATCGTCGTCAGCTCGTCCCAGACCTGGCTGAGCGGATGGATGCGGCCGGCTTCAGCCGCAGCGTCGCGCAGCGGCAGGGTGACGTCGATGGTCTCGGCGGCGAGCCTTGCATCGAGCGCTGCCGACTTCAGGACGTCGCGCCGCGCGGCGAGTGCCTGCGTGACCTTGTCCTTGGCCTGGTTGATCGCCGCGCCTTGCGTCTTGCGCTCGTCGGGCGACATTTTTCCGAGCGTGGCAAGCAGCGCGGAGATCGAGCCCTTCTTGCCGAGCGCAGCGACGCGGACGGCTTCGAGCGCGGCCTCATCATTGGCGGCCGCGACATCGGCGATGATCTGGGATTCGAGGTTGGCAAGATCGGTCATGGCAATCCCTTTTGGCCAGGATGCTTAGCCGATGCTCCTAGCCCGTCACACCCGGGCTTTCGCCGGGCGTCCACGTCTGAGAAGTGTTTGCGCGAGAGATGACGGCCGGGGCACGTAACGCGCGACAACGCGCCTAGGCCCGGGCCATCACGACTTGAAAGCTGCGCAGAGCACAGTGGAGGACGGCTTACGCCGCCAGCGCGGCCTTGGCCTTCTCGGCGATCGCCTGGAACGCGGCGGGCTCGCGGATCGCGAGATCCGACAGCACCTTGCGGTCCACGGTGATGCCCGACTTGGCAAGGCCGTCGATAAATCGGCTGTAGGTCAGGCCGAACGGGCGCACGGCGGCATTGAGGCGCTGGATCCAGAGGGCGCGGAAGGTGCGCTTGCGACGCTTGCGGTCGCGGAAGGCGTATTGCGCGGCCTTCTCGACGGCCGGCTTGGCGGCGCGGATCGTGTTCTTGCGGCGGCCGTAGAAACCCTTGGCGGCCTTGTAGACTTTCTTGTGCTTGGCGTGGGCGGTCACACCGCGTTTGACGCGAGACATGACAAAAATCCTTCAGAGGTGACTTTGGTTTTCGGAAGCGCCGCGCGAACGCGGCTCGGCTGAATTGATCGTCGACGCGATCAGGCGTTCGGCAAGAAGTACTTCTTGACGTTGTCGCCGTCGGTCTTGAACAGCACGCGGGTGCCGCGGAGCTGACGGATCTGCTTCTTCGTCCGCTTGATCATGCCGTGACGCTTGCCGCGCTGGGCGTGCATCACTTTGCCGGTGGCAGTCACCTTGAAGCGCTTTTTAGCGCCCGACTTGGTCTTCAACTTGGGCATTTGGCTCTCCTAATGGCCATAAAAGAATACCGCCCGCGAAGGCGGCTGGCCGTCAAAAATGCTCGTTAGAGCGTTGATTGTGCTCAGGTTTTTGTGACTTGCCAGGCAAATCAGCGCGAAACCCGCACGGGCACCGCCACGGCAGCCCTTAAATCAGCCGGGCGATGAAGGCTGGGCTTATGGCAGAGCCAGAGCCAAATGGCAACGATGAACCGCGGAAACGGGCCGTCCGACTATTTGAGGTTGGCACTCTCATCGTCACGCCTTGCCGCCTGGAGCGGAACCAAAATGTCCCATTTCCCCCGATCCTTTTTGTCTCGTGTCGTTCGCCGTCCCAGCGCCGTCGCGCTTCTCGTCGTGCTCGGCGCGGCCGCCCTGCCGTCCGCCGCCGATGCCAGGGCCGGCGGCTATGACGGAGTCTGGAACGTCACCTTCGCCACCACGCGTGGCAATTGCAGTTCCGGCTACAGAGTCCCCTTCACGGTGACCGGCAGCCGCGTGACCTCCGCCGGTGGCGGCCGTGTCTCCGGCACCGTCAACCGTGCCGGTTCCGTCGCGGTTCAGGTCTCGGTCGGCGCCTCCCATGCCAGCGGCGGTGGCCGGCTTGCAGGCAGCGGCGGCGCCGGCTCCTGGAACGGGATCATCTCCGGCGACCGCTGCAGCGGCACCTGGCAGGCGACGCGGACTTAGGTGCCAAGCGCTCGATGCGCTCCCTCCCCCGCCTGCGGGGGAGGGTCGGGGAGAGGGTGTCTCCGCAATGAAGAACTCCCCAAGAGGCGAGAGCCCTCACCCGCGTCGTTCAGACGCGCAAGTGCGCTGCCGAGCGCCGCGACCTCTCCCGCAAGCGGGAGGGGTGCATCGAGTCCGCCGGCTCGCATGATCGATTCAACAAAACGGTCCGCCAGATGGCTGACGGGCCGTTGACCTCATAAGAGCTAGTTCGGCTCAGCGCGGCGCCAGCACCATGACGACCTGGCGGCCCTCGAACCTGGCGTCCTGCTCGACCTTGGCGAGCTCGGCGACGTCGCTCTTGATCTTGTCCAAGAGCTTGGTGCCGATCTCCTGGTGCGCCATTTCGCGGCCGCGATAGCGCAGCGTGATCTTGACCTTGTCGCCCTCTTCGAAGAACCGCTGCATCGCGCGCATCTTCACGTCATAGTCGTGATCGTCGATCATCGGCCGCAGCTTGATCTCCTTGATCTCGACGGTCTTCTGGCGCTTGCGGGCTTCAGCGGCTTTTTTCTGGGCGGAATACTTGTACTTCCCGTAGTCCATAATCTTGCAGACGGGAGGGCTGGTATTGGGCGAAATCTCGACCAGATCCATGCCGGCTTCCTGGGCCATCTTGATGGCCATCATCGTCTCGACCGTGCCTTTGTTGTCACCGGTCTGATCGATCAGCTGGATCTGCGCATTGCGAATATCATCATTGATGCGCGGCCCGTCTTTGGCAGCAGGGGCCGGGGCTCTATTGGGACGACGAATGTTGGTTCTCCAAAGTTGTGAACGAAGCGGGTAGTCTGAAGGAAGATGCGTCTGCGGGCAAGCAAGTCGCGCCGGCCGCACGCGAAAAACCCTCAAATGCGAGGTATTTTGGTCACGCCCAACCGCACGCCGCTCGACATAGACACGTTGTCCCGGTTCCGCAAGCGTCCCTAAGGGCCAATGCCGATCCCAGCGTATTGCAGGGGGCCGGACAGTTCAAACCGCACAGCAAGAGTAAACGTTCCATGACCAATTCGACTGCCAACCAGGCTCCCACCTTCATTGATGTGGGCGAAGGCGCATCGCCGCGGAGGATCGCGGTCCGCGCCCGGGCCGGCAAGGGGCCTGGGCTGTTCTGGCTCGGCGGTTTCAAGTCGGACATGCAGGGCGCCAAGGCGGTGGCGCTGGACGATTGGGCGATGGCGCATGGCCGCGCCTCGGTCCGGTTCGACTATTCCGGCCACGGCGAATCCGGCGGCGATTTCGCCGACGGCACCATCGGGCGCTGGCTCGAGGAGAGCGTTGCGGTGTTCGAGCAGTTTTGCGCGGGCCCGCAAGTTCTGATCGGTTCCTCGATGGGCGGCTGGATGGCGCTGCTGCTCGCGCGCGAGATCAGGAAGCGCCAAGAGAAACCACGGGCCAAAGCATCGCTGGCGGGGCTGGTGCTGATCGCGCCGGCGCCCGACTTCACCGAGGAACTGATGTGGAAGAATTTCCCCGCCGATGTGAAGAAGGAGATCGAGACCACGGGCCTCTGGCTCAGGCCGTCCGAATATGGCGACGGCTCGCCCTATCCGATCACGCGGAACCTGATCGAGGAAGGCCGCAACCATCTTCTGCTCGGCAGCGCCATCGATGTCGGCTGTCCCGTGCGCATCCTGCAAGGCGCCAAGGACCCGGACGTGCCGTGGCAGCACGCCTTCGCGCTGACGCACCGCTTGCCGGCCGATGACGTCGTGCTGACGCTGATCCAGGACGGCGATCATCGCCTGTCGCGTCCGCAGGACATTTCGCGCATCCTTGCCGCGGTCGCGGAGATCGGGTGAAGTGTTTCCAAGCATTCGATGTCATCGTCCGCGAAAGCGGACGATCCAGTATTCCAGAGACGGTCGTGCTTGAACTGAGAGGCCGCGGCGTACTGGGTGCCCCGCCTTTGCGGGGCATGACGGTGGAGACAAGACGCGCCCTTACCGCTTCGACGGATTTGCCATCGGCTTGCGCTGTGCGAGCGCCGCGACCGTCGACGTGCCGATCGCTCCCTGCTCGTCATAGAGCCAGCATTCGCCGATCGCGACGCCGTCGGCGGAGTGATGGTTCACCACCTCGAAGCCGATCCATTCGGTGACCGGCAGGCGATGCAGGTACACGGTGACGTCGCTGTTGATGAAGGCGAGCCCGTGATCGCCGGCATTGGCGAAGGGGCTGGCGAAATCCGCAGCCACCGCGACGCGCGTGAACGGCGTCATCGGCACGCCAGCCACCAGCTCGCGCACCTCACTCATCCAGAGCCGGCGCGGACCGAGCGAGCCCATATGGCCGACAATGGGACGCGTCGTCCATTTGCCGTGCATGCCGAGGCGCGGATCGGTCGGCTTTGGAATGTCGGAAGGTTTTGGTGCGTCCCAGTTCGGCGGCGACCAGATGTTGCCGTCCGGATTCTGCGTCCGGCGCAGGAACTGGCACGAGGCGCGCGCCATGCTGACGCCGCCGGAGACAAATTCCGCCTCGACCAGGCGGATGCGCAGGCCGTCGCGGACGAGCCGCGTGGTGATCTCGATTGGTTTGTCGATGGTCGGCAGGCGAAACATGTCGACCGTGAGCCGCGCCGGCACGAAGTCGGGGCCTGAATGGCGTTCCTCGATGCCGAAGCCGAGCAGGCCAACGATGACGCGCCCGTGCAGCGACTTCGGATCCCAGGGACCGTTGGCAACTTCCGTCGGATGGAATGTATCGCCGGTGCGCGTGAAGAAAGGCATGTCTGTCATGACGCGCGACCTTGAAGGATCGCGTGGGGAAATCAAGTCGGTCGCCTCAGGCATGCTCCCGCCTCAACAACGGCTGTCATCGCCCGGCTTGACCGGGCGATCCAGTACGCCGAGACGTTTGTGATCGAAGCGATGGGCCGCGGCGTACTGGATGCCCCGCTTTCGCGGGGCATGACAGCGAGATTTAGGAGGCGGCTCGCCATTCCTCACGCACGCTGTCGTCGTGCTCGCCGACAATCGCGCTCGCATGCATCGCTGCAAACGCCTCGCGCGACACCAGTTGCCCCAACGCCCACACCGCCGCGCCACGCACCAGCGGGCTCGCATCGACGAGCAGGCGCTGTGCCTCCTCCGCCAGGGCCGCATCGCCGGAGTTGCCGATCGCGATCAGCACGTTGCGCAGGAAACGATCGCGGCCGATGCGCTTCACCGGTGACTTCGTGAACAGCTCACGAAACGCTGCATCGTCGAGCCGCGCGAGCTCGGACAAATCAGGCGCACGCAGCGCCTCGCGTGCGGCGAGCTTTGCCTCGCGGCCCTCTTGCGCGAACTTGTTCCAGGGGCAGGCGGCGAGGCAGTCGTCGCAGCCATAGATGCGGTTGCCGATCGCCTTGCGGAATTCGTGCGGGATCGGCCCCTTGTTCTCGATGGTGAGGTACGAGATGCAACGCCGCGCATCGAGCTTGTAGGGCGCGGGGAATGCCGCGGTCGGGCAGATGTCGAGGCACGCGCGGCACGAGCCGCAATGATCGATCTCGCTATCATCGCGCGGCAGTTCTAGCGTGGTGTAGATCGCGCCGAGGAACAGCCAGGAGCCGAACTCGCGCGAGACGAGGTTGGTGTGCTTGCCCTGCCAGCCCAAGCGTGCGGCCTGCGCCAACGGCTTCTCCATCACGGCCGCGGTGTCGACGAACACCTTCACTTCGCACGATGCGGTCGCAACCAGCCAGCGCGCCAGGGTCTTCAGGCGCTTCTTGATCAGGTCGTGATAGTCGTCGCCTTGCGCATAGACCGAGATCGCCGCACGCGTGCGCTCTTGCAGGATTGCCAGCGGATCCCGATCGGGGCCGTAGTTGACGGCCAGCATGATCACGGAGCGCACGTCGCTCCAAAGACCGCGCGGATCGACGCGGCGCTCCGGCTGCGCGGCGAGCCAATCCATGTCGCCGTGACCGCCCGAAGCGATGAATTCGAGGAAGTGTTTTCCGGCGCCTTCGATCGCGCCCGGCTCGGTGATGCCGATGCAGTCGAAGCCGAGGGCCTGCGCTTCGCGCGCCAGTGCCGCCTTCAGGCCGGAGAGATCGGCTTCGGTCAGAAATCCAGGTCCACGTAGGTCCGCGACGCCGGCACGCCGGCCAGCCATTCGCTCAGCAGCGGGCGGAACGACGGGCGGGATTTCACCCGCGCGTACCACGCCTTTGCGGCCTCGTCCTCGCTCCATGGCACGTCGCCCAGATAGTCGATCGCCGAAAGATGCGCCGCGGCGGCGAGATCCGCGTAAGTGAGCCGGTCGCCGGCGAGGAAATTTCGCGTCTGCGCCAGCCAGCCGATATAGGCCAGATGATAGCGCACATTGGCCTTGGCGGCGCGCATCACATCCGCCGAGGGCGGCCCGCCGCCATTCTCCTCGCTCATGAAACGCTTGTAGATGCGTTCGGTCACCAGCGGATGAGAGACTTCCTCGAAGAATTTCTCGTTGAACCACGCCATCAGCCGCCGCACCTCGATGCGCTCGGCAATTGTTTCCGGCATCAGCCGCTTGACGCCCATCGCGGCGCCATGGGCCTCGTCGATATATTCGGCGATGACGGTGGCGCCCGGAACGGATGGCTGGTCCTCGGTCGCCAGCACCGGGGTGGTGCCCGCCGGATTGAGCGTCAGAAAGGCTTCGCGCCGTTCCCAGGCGCGCTCTTCCACCAGCTTCAAGTCGAGCCCGTACTCGCCGACGATCAGGCGAATGAAGCGCGAATGCGGGCAGAACGGATGATGAAACAGCGTGAACATGCAGCCTTTGACTATGTCGGGGGTGCTTAAGAATCCATCAATGTTTGTTCGGCGCCACACTAGTCCTTCAAAACCGCGAGGCAACCCCGTGATTTCCGCATTTAGCGATTGCGGCAGAGGGACGAATAGGCGAGAAGAGCCCCGCTTTTCCAGCCGAAATGGACCGTAA
Organism: Bradyrhizobium iriomotense; assembly: GCF_030160715.1. GTDB lineage: Bacteria > Pseudomonadota > Alphaproteobacteria > Rhizobiales > Xanthobacteraceae > Bradyrhizobium > Bradyrhizobium iriomotense. The sequence continues at coordinate 16,186 of NZ_BSOW01000025.1, read as the reverse complement.
ATATGTCAGATACGATACGGGCAGTGATCCTCGGCATCATCGAGGGCGTGACCGAGTTCCTCCCCGTTTCCTCCACCGGACATCTGCTGCTTGCCGAGCGCTTCTTTGGTCTCGGCGAAGGCGCGTTCTGGGACTCCTTCACGGTCCTGATTCAGCTCGGCGCGATCCTCGCGATCGTCGGGCTCTACTTCAAGAAGCTCTGGGATGTCGCGATCGGCATGTTCTCGGGCGATGCCTATGCGCGCCGCTTCGTGATCGGCGTGCTGGTCGCGTTCCTCCCCGCGGTGATCGTCGGCCTCGTCGCCGGCAAATACATCAAGAGCATGCTGTTCAATCCCTGGGTGGTGTGCTTCACGCTGATCGTCGGCGGCGCCATCCTGCTCTGGGTCGATCGGCTCGACCTCAAGCCGCGCGAGCATGATGCGACGCGGTTTCCGCTTCTGACCTATCTGTTGATCGGCATCGCGCAATGCCTTGCGATGATTCCCGGCGTGTCGCGCTCGGGCGCCAGCATCGTTGCCGCGATGCTGCTCGGGGCGGACAAGCGCGCGGCGGCGGAGTTCTCGTTCTTCCTCGCCATCCCCACCATGATCGGCGCCTTCGCGTATGACTTCTACAAGAACCGCTCCGAGATGACGATGGATCACATGGGCATCGTCGCGATCGGCTTCGTGGTGTCGTTCGTCACCGCGATCATCGTGGTGAAGACCTTCCTCGAATACGTCACGCGCCACGGCTTCACGCTGTTCGCCTGGTGGCGCGTCATCGTCGGCTCGCTCGGCCTGATCGCGCTGGCGCTCGGACGGTAATTCCGTCCGCAAAATCGCCGCTCGAACAATAGGCTCTTCATCAACGTAATGTAAGTGTTTGGGCGGTAGGCAGTTTCCTGAAAGCAGGGGCGCGGAGCCCTCGCCAAGGAGCTGAACATGGCGCTGATCAGCGGCTGGGGACGTTTCCCGGTCGTCGATACCGACCTCCTGACGCCGCGATCGTTCGGTGCGGTCGGCGATGCCATCGCCGCGACCTCCGGCGGCGTCGCGCGCGGCAACGGCCGCGCCTATGGCGATGCCGGCATTGGCGTCAGCCAGACCATTGGCATGACCGCGTTCGACCGGGTCAGGTCGTTCGATCCGGCGACCGGGCGTCTTCGCCTCGAGGCCGGCGTGCTGCTGTCGGACCTGATCGACACGTTTGGCCCGCGCGGCTTTCTGCCTTACGTCGTGCCGGGGACGCGCTTCGTCTCGGTCGGCGGCGCCATCGCCGCCGACGTGCACGGCAAGAACCATCATTGCGAGGGCGGCTTCGGCCGCTATGTCGACAGTATTCTACTGCGTACCGGTGCGGGCGAGACCATCGAAGTCTCGCGCGAGGAGAATCCGGATGTCTTTCTCGCCACCATCGGCGGCATGGGCCTGACCGGTGTGATCCTGGAGGCGACGCTCAGGCTCCGTCCGGTCGAGACCGGCTGGATTCGCGAGCGGGTGATCTCGGCGTCCGATCTGCAAGCGGCGATGCGCGCGCTCGATGCCGGCGATTCCGCGACCTATTCGGTGGCGTGGATCGATTGCGTGGCGACGGGCAACGACCTCGGCCGCTCGCTGATCTATCTCGGCGAGCATGCCCGCGCGAACGAGATTCCGCGCGGTGCGGAAGCATTCCCCCGCGGGCACGATCCGAAGCTCAGCGTGCCCATCGATCTGCCGTCGATGACGTTGAACCGCTACTCGGTCCGCGCCTTCAACGAGCTCTATTACCGCATGGGTGCGCGCCGCGCCGGCGGCAGTCATCTGGTCTCGATCTTTCCCTACTTCTTTCCGCTCGACGGCGTCGGTGCCTGGAATCGCATCTACGGCCGGCGCGGCTTCCTCCAGCATCAATGCGTGATCCCGCAGGACGGTGCGCTCTCCGTGCTCGGTGACATCCTCGATCGCGTCTCCAAGCGCGGCGATGCCTCGTTCCTCGCCGTGCTCAAGAAGCTCGGCCAGGGCGACGGCCTGATGTCGTTTCCGATGCCCGGCTACACGCTGGCGCTGGATTTCCCGGCGACCGGAAACATCATGAATTTCCTCGACGAGATCGACCGTCTCGTCGTCGCCGCCGGCGGCCGCCTTTATCTTGCGAAGGACGCGCGTCAGTCGCGCAGCACCTTCGAGGCCGGCTATCCGGCCCTGCAACGCTTCAAGGAGATCCGGGCCTCGCTCGATCCCCTCAAAAAAATCCGCTCAAAACTTTCGCAGCGTCTGTTTGATGAGGTGCAGCCGTGAATACTCGCAAGATCGTGTTGGTGTTAGGGGGCAGCTCCGATATCGGACGCGCCACCGCGCGCAGCTTTGCCAAGGCCGGCTGGGATGTCCAGCTCGCAGGCCGCGAGACGGCCGCACTCGAGCCTGATGCCGCCGATTTGCACGCGCGCTACAACATCAATGCCAGCACGCATCGCTTCGACGTGCTCGACACCACGTCGTTCAACGGCTTCGTCGCCGGCCTGCCGGCGCTGCCCGATGTCGTCATCTCGATCGTCGGCCTTCTGGGAGCGCAGGAGACCGCACAGAGCGACCTCGATCATGCGACGACGATCATGCGCTCCAACTACGAAGGCCCTGCGCTGATCCTCGGCCTGTTCGCCGAAAAATTTTTGGCGCGCGGCAATGGTTCGATCGTCGGTGTGTCCTCGGTCGCGGGCGACCGCGGCCGCGCCTCGAACTATGTCTATGGCTCTGCGAAGGCCGGGTTCTCCGCATTCCTGTCGGGCCTGCGCGCCCGCGCCAGCCGCGGTGGCGTCCACGTCGTCACCGTCAAGCCGGGCTTCGTCCGCACCAAGATGACCGAGGGCATGAAGCTGATCGGCCCGTTGACCGTGGAGGCGCCCGTCGTTGGCGACGCCATCTTTGGCGCCGTCGAGCGTCGGACCGACGTCGTCTATGTCAGCGGCAAGTGGCGCCTCGTGATGCTGATCATCAAGACGCTGCCCGAAGCCGTGTTCAAGAAGCTGAAGTTTTGAAGGAGCTAGCGCAACGGCGACGGTGCGCTCCCTCGCCCCGCTTGCGGGGAGAGGGTTGGGGTGAGGGGGGCTCTCCACGGGGGTGGTAACAGCTGGACTCGCGGAGACTCCCCCTCACCCAGATCGCATCTGTCGATGCGATCCGACCTCTCCCCGCAAGCGGGGCGAGGTAAGCGAAGCCGCTCCTCGATTTGCAGAGCGCCCCTACGCGTCCTTGCGCTGGAACTGCCCGGCGGGGCGGAAGCGCCAGAGATATTGCGGGGTGATGCCTTCGAGCGAATCCGGCGCGATGCCGAGGCCTTCCAGCGTCAGCCCGGCCGCCTTCGCGGCATCCGACACGACGTTGTGCTTCTCGAGCAGGGTCACCTGGTCCGGCGTCAGCTTGAACGCACCCGGCGCGAATTGCAGGAAGTTGGCCTGGAAGCGCGCCAGGCCGAACGGCAGCGGCGCCAGGAGCGGCTTGCGATTGGTGATCGCGAGGATCGTCTCGATGATCTCGCGCATGGTCAGGACTTCCGGTCCGCCGAGCTCGTAGGTCGCGCCCGCCTTGGCCTTGCCATCGACCGCGTCCGCGATCGCGTTCGCGACGTCGCCGACATAGACCGGCTGCATCTTCGTCTCGCCGCCGATCAGCGGCAGCACCGGCGACATCCGCGCCAGCGCGGCAAAGCGGTTGGTGAACTGGTCCTCAGGGCCAAACACCACCGAGGGACGGAAAATCGTGGCCGAGGGCACCGCGGCCAGCACCGCCTTCTCGCCGGCTGCCTTGGCGCGGGCATAGAGGGAGGCCGACTGCTCGTCGGCGCCGATGGCGGAGACATGCACCATCCGGGAGCCGGCTGCGGCGGCCGCCTTGGCAACGGTCTCGGCGCCCCTGGCCTGGACGGCGTCAAAGGTCTGCGCGCCGCTCTCGGCCAGAATGCCGACCAGGTTGATCACGATCTGCGAATCACGCAGCGCCGCCTCGACCGAGGCCGGATAGCGCAAATTGGCCTGCACGGTGTGGACCTGCCCGACCTTGCCCGAGGGCTGGAGGAAGCCGGCAAGCTCGGGCCGCCGCACCGCGACCCGGACCCGGTAGTCGCGCTTGCAGAGCGCGCGGACGACGTTTCTGCCCAAAAACCCCGATCCGCCGAAAACCGTGACGAGAGTGTCGAGATTCGATGCCATGGGGGTCCGTTCCTGGAAGGCTGCGCCTGAGGCAGGCTTGTATCGGGCCGTTTTGCGATGCGCAATCGGCTCGCCACGTTCGATTTGACAAGCGCGTCATCGATCCGTAGTAACCGCCCCCGTGCCTAACCGGCATGCCCAGGTGGCGGAATTGGTAGACGCGCTGGCTTCAGGTGCCAGTGGCTTCACGGCCGTGAAGGTTCGAGTCCTTTCCTGGGCACCATTTTTCTCGGTAGCTCCCTATGTGACGGCCGAATCGAGGCCCTGGCGCTGCCGTGGGTCCGAATGGGTCTGCCCGTCGCCGAACCGCTCAGCCGGTTCCTGATCCCCGAAATCCCCGCCCCACCTTCTCCGGTCCGATTAAGCCGTCCTTAGCGTTTGGAAATTACGGTTTCGCCGTCCATTTCCCTGCTCCCCGGCCGCGGGCCGGCCATGCCAATCATTTGAGAGCGCGTATTCGAATGGAGCAGCCCCAATGGCAGCACGAACTCGCTGGAGCGGAGCCGTTACCGTCTCTGCCGGCATCGCCGCGCGCGCTCGTCATTGACCTCGAAGGCGCGCTGCTGCGCTCGAATCTGCTGCTGGAGGCGCTGTTCAGCAGGCCCGGCCGTATGCTGGCCCGCTTCGGCGCGGGCGGACGCGCGGGCATGGCGCCGCTCACGGACATTCTGGCGCGCGCCAAGATCGACTACGCCCACCTCCCCTATGATGCCGACGTGCTCAATCGCGCGCTGGCGGCGCGGGCGCGGGGCGAGCGGATCTATCTCGTCGCCGGCCGCTTCGAAGCTCACGCCGCGGCGATCGCGGCGCATCTCGGCTTCGATGGCGTGGTGAGGCCGGCCGATCTCGCCGCAGGCGATGTGGCTGTGCTGCCGTTCGACCCGCGATCCGCCGATCACATCGCCGACCAGCGGGCCGGCCGTCAGGTCCGCTGGCGAATTTGGCTGCGGGCGCTGCGCGTCTATCAATACGCCAAGAATACGCTCGTCTTCGTGCCCCTGGTCACGGCGCATCAGATGAGCCTGCCGGCGCTGGGCGCGGCGCTCCTGGCGTTCCTGGCGTTCTCGGCCTGCGCGTCCGGCGCCTATCTGATGAACGACCTGCTCGACCTCGCGGCCGACCGGCAGCATCCGACCAAGCGGCATCGTCCGCTCGCGGCCGGCGACCTGCCGATCGCATCGGCGCTGGTTGCGATACCGCTGCTGTGGCTCTGCGCCCTTGCCGCCAGCCTGTGCATCTCCGGCATCTTCGTCGCCGTCCTCACCGGTTATCTCGTCACCACGATCGCCTACTCGCTGTTCCTGAAGAAGAAGATGCTGCTCGACGTTGTCACGCTTGCCGGCCTCTATACGCTGCGCATCGTCGCCGGCGCCGTCAGTGTCGGCGTGGTGCTGTCCGAATGGCTCTTGATGTTCTCGCTGTTCGTGTTCACCTCGCTGGCGCTGATCAAGCGCTTCAGCGAGCTGACGCTGCGGCAGGGCGCGGGTCTTTCCGATCCCGCCAACCGCGACTACCGGATCGGCGATCTCCAGGTCATCGCGGCGATGGCGGCGGCGAGCGGGATGAACGCGGTGATCGTGTTCTCGCTCTACGTCTCGTCCTCGGCGGTGATGACGCTCTATAGCCGGCCCTGGATGCTGTGGCTGCTCAATCCGCTCTTGCTCTACTGGTTCGGCCGCGCGTTGATGATGGCGCACCGCCGCGAGATGCCGGACGACCCGATCCTCTACACCTTCAAGGACAACGCCAGCCGCATCACCGTGATGGCGATGATCTGCATCATGCTGGTAGCGATCTGATGACCGAGACAAGCCTGACCATGCCTGTCGACCGGCGGGAGGGCGCCACGAGCCTTCCGGCCCCCTTCGTCGACACGCTGACGATTGCGGTGGCCGGCTCGCTATTGTCGATCCTTACAAGCGGATATGTCTTCGGCGTGGAAAACAACATCTTCCACCTGCCGATCGTTGCCGGCCTCTACAACGAGCCGCAATACCAGGACGATGCATTCATCCAGTCGATGCGCTACTTCGCATCCGGCATATGGATCGTGCTCGCCGACACCCAGAAATATTTCGGCCACACCGAGCAGATCTTCTTCGCCCTGAATTTTCTGTCGAGGCTGCTCTCTGTCCTCGGTTTCCTGTGCTGCGCGTCGCTGCTCGGCATCACCGACCGGCGCGACAGGATCGTGTTTACGCTACTGATCTGCTCGATGCCGCTGCTTTTCGGCTATATCCCTGCCGGCACCGGTGGCCTGTTCATCAACTGCTTCACGCATTCGGAGATCGCCAACGGGACGATCCTCTTGGGCGTCTATTTCGCAGCCCGGGCGCGCTTCACGGCGGCGACCGTCGCGTTGGGCGTCACCTTCTTCGTCAACGCGTTCATGGCGATCTGGCTCGCGCCGTTGCTGGCGCTGATCGCCATTGGCCTTCTGATCAAGAAGGAAACGAGCCTCGGTACGGTCTGCTTGCGGACTGCGATCGGCGTCGTGATCATCGCGCCGATCATGTTCCCGGTGCTCCATGCGATCCTGTCCAATCCCGAGCTCGGCAAGTCGCTTGGCGTCGACTATGCCGCCTATCTCCACGAATATTTCGCCGGACATTCGCTGATCGATTCGATCTCGATGTCCGGCATCCTCCAGATGGTCGCGGTCACCACCCTTGGTGCGGTCGCGCTGTACTGGTTCGGGCCGACGGCCCGGGAGCTGCAAATCGCCTATCTCGGGGCGATCGCTCTCTATCTGATCGGCGTCGTCGTGCCGTCCATCAGCACGTCGCCTTTCATCCTCAACATTCAGCTGCTTCGCTCGAGCACAATCATTTATCTTTTGGCGGGGCTCGCGATTGCCGCGCTGGCGACGTGCTGGTTGCGCCGCGACAGTTCCGGCCTGTTCCTGCCCGGTTGCGCGATCGTGCTGTCGCTTTACCTCGGTGATGCTGCGTTTCTGATCGCCATCTCGATCATCCTGGCATCCACGCGTTTCGAGGCGGCCACGAGCGCGGCGCCACCCAATCGCCGCAAGCTCGGTTACGCGATGCTTGCGTTGGCCGGAGGCGTGATGTTTCCGGTGTGCGCCTGGCAATATTTCATCTTCAATCGATCCAATTCCGAGGCAACGCAGGAATGGGCCGACGTGGCCAACTGGGCGCGCATGTCGACGCCAGCAAGCGCGACCTTCATCGTGCCGCTGACACCCAACCGCGAGGCCAAGCCGTCGCCTTCCATCAGGGATATTGCTTTGTCACGGGCGGGCAATTTCGAGTTCATCTCGCATCGCCGGGTCTGGGTCGACTACAAGCGCGGAGCGGCCGCGATGTGGACGCCGTCCTACTATGTGGTCTGGCATCAGAGGATGACCGAAACGGCGGCAGCGAACGATCACGCGTCACGGCTCGCCTACGCCGCGGGCAAGGGCATCGGCTATGTCGTGGAGATCTGCGATACCTTGCCGCCTCAGGACGCAGGCGATGTGTCCTTCCGCACCGCGCATCTCTGCGTGTCCCCAGTCAAGCGCCAGGCTGCAGGGCTCTGAAGGCGCCGGGCGCTCCACATGGCCAACGACAGCGCGCAGCGGCCGAATGTGACGGCGACGTCGGTCGGGAAAGCTGAGCTTGCCCTGTCGTATCCCGCTGGCGGTCTCGGCGAATTGCCGAACGCCTGGCTGATGCTTTTCGCTGCGCTCCTCGCACTCCCAGTCCTTGCAAGCTTCGTCGTCGACGGCAATTCAGGTGGTCAACTCGGCTGGGACCTTCGCGTGAACTGCGCGGCGGTCGACGCCTATGTCGGGGGGCTTGACCCTTACGTCATCGACAATTTGAAGAACACGACGTTCGCATACCCCTATCTGCCGGTGACACTGGATATCTTCCGTCCGTTGTGCTCCGCGGGGCTGATCGTCGATCATCACAGGGCCGTCTATCTCGTCCTCGCCATTCTCTGTGGACTGCTGTTGCCCGGTCTTGGCGCGCCCCGTGCGGGCCTGCGCGATACGTTTCTCAGGGTGCTGTGTGCGCTAGGGGCGTTCGTCGGTTTCGAATGGACGCTGGCTTCCGGGAATTTTTCGATTCTCACCGGCCTGCTGACGGCGGTTGCGCTGGCGCTCCTGCTCGGTCGCAGTCCCCTCGAGGACGACGAGACGAGCTTCATGCTGCGCGTGCTTGGCGCCGCCGTGCTCGGCCTCGTGACATCATTCAAGCTGGTCTTCTGTCCCGTCCTGGCTTCACTCTACTTCCTGCCGCAGCCGCGCTTTCGCAAGCTGATCCTGATCGCGGTCGCGCTTGGCATGTTCATCTTGCCGATCCTGATGTCGATGGTGTTTTACGCCGACCTCTTCGCAAGCTGGCTCCGCGCAATCTCCGGTCAAATTCCCGGGCAGCTTGGCGTCGCTCAGGACAGGATGAACCCCTCGCTCTTCATTCTCGTTCAGGGCTTGGCAAAGCATTGGGGGCTGGCGGGCAGCCAAGCGATCGTCTTCGCTCTCTACGGACTTGCGGCGGTCACGCTCGTGCTAACGCCGTTCGCCTTGTCCGTATCGCGCGCCATCGCCGATCGGGCCTCGCCCGAGACCGGATGGCTTGCGACCAGGTTGGATCGATGGCTGATCGATCATCCCGGCGAGGCGGCGCGCATCACGGTTCTCGCAATGTATGCGCTCTATCTCTGTTCGCCGCGGCTCAAGGAATATGCCTTCTTCGAACTGGCGATCTATGCAGCGGTTCTGATCGTCGATCTTCCGGCCATGGCGATCGTGGCCGTCCTGACCGTCGCAATCCTCATTCCGACCTCGGTATCGATCTCCGGCGGCGCGATCGAAGGCGGCTTCCTTCAGCTCGTCGCAGCGCTGCTGTGCTTCTGGATCTTCCTGGCGGATTTTCGCAAGTGCTATCGTCCCTAGAGCATGATCCGGAAAAGTGTGATGCGGTTTTCCGAAAAGATCATGATCAAACAACAACCTAAAGCGCGATGATGATCTCATCGCGCTTTAAGGTCGGCTTGCGCGGATATCTGCCAGCGGATACACCGCCAGCCGGCCCTCGCCAGTTCCAGTTCCGGGCATTAGCCTCGTGCAAGGGCATCGATTCGACTGAGGTTTGAAACGCCATGACCGTACGCCTGCATCGCGGCGATCTGCCGGACCTGTCTCGCTACACCGGATCGGTCGCGATCGACACCGAGACCATGGGCCTGAACCCGCATCGCGACCGGCTGTGCGTCGTGCAGCTCTCGCCGGGTGACGGCAGCGCCGACGTGGTGCAGATCCCCAAGGGGCACACCGACGCGCCGAACCTGAAGGCGCTGCTCGCCAATCCCTCCGTCACGAAAATCTTCCATTTCGCGCGGTTCGACATCGCCGTGCTGTATGAGGCCTTCGGCGTGATGGCCGGGCCGATCTACTGCACCAAGATCGCCTCGCGCCTGACCCGCACCTACACCGACCGCCACGGCCTCAAGGACCTCGTCCGCGAGGTGCTCAATGTCGACCTCTCCAAGCAGCAGCAATCGAGCGACTGGGGCGCGGACAGCCTGAGCGAGCCGCAGCTCGCCTACGCCGCCTCTGACGTGCTGCACCTGCATGCGCTGCGCGAGCGGCTGGATGCCATGCTGGTACGGGAGGGCCGCACCGCGCTGGCCCAGGCCTGCTTCGACTTCCTGCCCACCCGGGCGAAGCTCGATTTGCAGGGCTGGGAGGCCGAGGACATTTTTGCGCATTCCTAGGGTATGGTGCTTGGGAACTCTCGGTTCACCTCTCCCCGCCGGAGAGAGGTGGGCATCAAGGCGCCCCGGCCGCCCCGTTTCGGACACAGTCGTAACGGCCTGTCGCGGGCTGCATATTCCGGCGGCGCCGGATACAATCGGGTGTCGGCGGATGCCCCGGAGCAGCAGTGAGTTCGGTCCAGAACCCAGCCTATGATGCAGGCTCTCGTGCCTTGGAGGCGCGCTTTGCGGCCGCGGCGCGCCACAGCCGGCTGGTCCACATTCTGCGCGTCGCCGTGCCGGTGACGGTCGTCGTGGCGATGGGCGTGATCATCTTCGTCTCGGCCTTCAACAAGTTCCGGACCACAAAGGAAGTGGCTTTCGATCCCGGGAACCTGGTGGTCTCCGGCACCAAGATCACCATGGAAACGCCGCACCTGTCGGGCTACACGCCCGACCAGCGGCCCTATGAGCTCTGGGCCAACACGGCGACCCAGGACATCAGAGATCCCGACCATGTCGATCTGCACAAGCTCAAGGCCAAGCTCCTGATGCAGGATCAATCGACCGTCTTCCTGGAAGCCCTCAACGGGAACTTCGACAACAAGCAGCAGCAGCTCGATCTGCGCAAGAATATCGTCCTGACCACCTCGACCGGCTATGAAGCCCATCTCAGCCAGGCCTTCGTCGACATGGCCAACAACACGGTCACCTCGGACGAGCATGTCGACGTCAAGCTGACCAACGGGACCCTGACCTCGGACCGCCTGAAGATCATGGAGGGCGGCGAGGTGATCCGGTTCGAAGGCAACGTCGTGATGCACCTGGACAAGCTGGCCGACGAGCCGGCGGCCGCGCCGCAAGCGCCTGCCGAGCCCGCGCCGCCGCCGCCGAAAACGCGCTCGCTCCAAAACAAGTCCGCCACTTCAAGATGAGCTTCATGACCCAGCACCTTCCGCGCAACGGCTTGAGACGAAGCGTTGCCTTCAGCGCCGGCGTGCTCGCGCTCGGTGTGACGCTGGTCGCAGCAGCGCATGCGCAAAGCACCATTCAGGGCCAGCCCAACGCCTTGCAGGGTTTTTCGCAGAACCGCGATCAGCCGATTCAGATCGAGGCCGCCTCGCTCGAGATGCGCGACAAGAAGAAGGAGGCGACCTTCGCCGGCGACGCAAAGACCAACGTGAAGGTCGTGCAGGGCGACACCACCATGACGTCGAAGACGCTGGTCGTGTTCTACGAATCGGGCGGCGACAAGCCCGCGACGCCGCAGCCCACCTCGGCCAAGGGCGCGAAGTCGGCGCCGATGCAGTCGGCGACGCCGGGGCCCGGCGGCAGCTCCTCGATCAAGCGGCTCGAGGCCCGCGGCAATGTCGTGGTCACCCAGAAGGACCAGGTGGTGACCGGCGAGACCGCGATCTTCGACACCAAGACCAATCTCATCACCATGTTCGGCGGCTCGGGCCAGGTGGTCATGACGCAATGCAAGAACGTGATGCGCGGCGACCGGCTGACGGTGGACATGACTACCGGCGTATCCCGTGTGGAATCCGACAGCAGCAAGGTGCAGGTCCTGCTGCCGCAGGGCGCCGGCAATGATTGCGGCTCCTCCAAGCCAGGCACCGCCCCGCCGCTGGCGCTGCCCGGCGCAAGCAAACAGAAATAAGTTCAACATCTTACATCAAGCGCTGTCGGAGCGAGGTTGAAGCCTGCCCGACAAGACTGTATCTACCCGGGCGGGCTTGGCAGCGGGATCCACTGATAACGGATCGAGGGTGTTTCTCTGGGCAAGACACATCCTTTCACTCATGCTGTGCCGGCGAATCGCGCCGGGGCGGCAGGTCGCGGGATCACCGTGATCGCGGGACTACCGTGAAAGGCTTGAGACAGCGGGGATGGTCGATTTATTCAGCATGTTCCGTCGGCGCCCCGCCAAACGCGGCCGGCCAGGATTTGCGCGCGTCCGCGATGACATCACCGCGCTCGGTGACAGCGTCGGCAGCCTCCTGACCAGCCCGGTACGCGACGCCCCGCCGATCGCGCGCGAGCAGCCGGTTCCGGTGCAGGAGCGGCCACGCCCGCAGCCCGCCAGACCCGCCCAGACCTCCACCAACACCAACGGCTCAGGCGGTCCGCAGCTGCTGCGGCGACCGGGCTTCCTGGCTGTGCATAGCGTGGAAAAGAGCTTTGGCAGCCGCCAGGTGGTGCGCGGGGTCAGCATCTATGTGCGCCGCGGCGAGGCCGTCGGCCTGCTCGGTCCGAATGGTGCCGGAAAGACCACCGTGTTCTACATGATCACCGGGCTGATCAAGGCCGATCGCGGCGCGATCGAGCTCGACGGCCATGACGTGACGAAGCTGCCGATGTATCAGCGCGCGCGGCTCGGCATCGGCTATCTGCCTCAGGAGGCCTCGATCTTCCGCGGCCTCACCGTCGAGCAGAACATCCGCGCCGTGCTCGAAGTGGTGGAACCGTCGCGCAAGAAGCGCGAGCAGCAGCTGGACTCGCTGCTCGACGAGTTCAACATCACGCGTTTGCGAAAATCACCGTCGATCGCGCTGTCCGGCGGCGAGCGCCGCCGCGTCGAGATCGCGCGCGCGCTGGCGACGCGCCCGAACTACATGCTGCTCGACGAACCCTTCGCCGGCATCGATCCGATCGCGGTCGGCGACATCCAGGACCTCGTCCGCCACCTCACCAATCGCGGCATCGGCGTGCTGATCACTGACCACAATGTGCGCGAGACGCTCGGTCTCACCGATCGTGCCTATATCGTCTATGCCGGTGAAATCTTGACCGAGGGCAGCCCGGATGAGATCGTCAACGACCCGGACGTCCGCCGTCTTTACCTTGGCGAGGAGTTCCGCCTCTAGCCCGTTTTTTGCATTCGTCAAGACGTGTACATCGGGCTCAGACTAGGATAAGCAAAAATCGGACCAAATTTTTGGGAACGGTTCTTGCTTCATGGCGCTGACGCAGAGATTAGAGTTCAGACAGTCGCAGTCGCTGGTGATGACGCCGCAGCTGATGCAGGCGATCAAGCTGCTGCAATTGTCCAATCTCGATCTCACGACCTTCGTGGAGGAGGAACTCGAGCGCAATCCGCTGCTCGAGCGGGCCAATGACGAGCAGCCCGCGGGCGATGCCCCGGCTGAGGCCGGCCATTACAACGATAGCGACGATTCCGGCAGCAGCCATGGCGACGAGCCGGGCGGCGGTTCAGGCGAAGCCTTCGAGCCCGGCCAGGAAGAATGGATGAGCAAGGATCTCGGCACCCGCGCCGAGATCGAGCAGACGCTGGATACTGGGCTCGACAACGTCTTTTCGGAGGAACCGGCGGAGGCCGCCGCGCGCAATGCGCAGGATGCGGCGCCGACCACCTATACGGAATGGGGCGGCGGAGCTTCCGGTGACGAGGACTACAATCTCGAAGCTTTTGTCGCGGCGGAAACCACGCTTGCCGACCATCTCGCCGAGCAGCTGTCGGTCGCGTTCAGCGCGCCGGCGCAGCGCATGATCGGGCAATATCTCATCGACCTCGTCGATGAGGCCGGTTATCTGCCGCCGGATCTTGGCCAGGCCGCAGAGCGGCTTGGTGCATCGCAACAGGATGTCGCGGATGTTCTGGCGGTGCTGCAAAAATTCGATCCGCCCGGCGTCTGCGCCCGCAACCTGAGCGAATGCCTGGCGATCCAGCTTCGCGAGCTCGATCGCTACGACCCGGCGATGCAGGCGCTGGTCGAGAATCTCGATCTCCTGGCCAAGCGCGACATCGGGGCCTTGCGCAAGGTTTGCGGCGTCGACGACGAGGACATCGCCGACATGATCGGCGAGATCCGCCGCCTCGACCCCAAGCCCGGCATGAAGTTCGGCTCCGCGCGCCTCCAGACCATGGTGCCGGACGTCTATGTCCGCCCAGGTCCCGACGGCGGCTGGCATGTCGAGCTCAACAGCGACACGTTGCCGCGCGTGCTCGTGAACCAGACCTACTACACCGAGCTGTCGAAGAAGATCGGCAAGGACGGCGACAAGTCCTATTTCACCGATGCCCTGCAGAACGCAACCTGGCTCGTGCGCGCGCTCGATCAGCGCGCCCGCACCATCCTGAAGGTCGCAACCGAGATCGTGCGCCAGCAGGACGGCTTCTTCACCCACGGTGTCGCGCACTTGAGGCCGCTCAATCTGAAGGCGGTCGCCGACGCCATCCAGATGCACGAATCCACGGTGTCGCGCGTCACCGCCAACAAATACATGGCGACAAATCGCGGCACCTTTGAATTGAAGTATTTCTTCACCGCGTCGATCGCGTCGGCCGACGGCGGCGAGGCGCATTCCGCCGAAGCCGTCCGCCACCACATCAAGCAGCTGATCGATTCGGAGGAGCCGTCCGCAATCCTGTCCGACGACACGATCGTGGAACGGTTGCGTGCGTCCGGCATTGATATCGCCCGACGCACGGTTGCGAAGTACCGCGAAGCCATGCGCATTCCCTCTTCGGTACAACGCCGTCGCGACAAGCAGAGCGCTCTTGGTAACGTCCTCTCCACCGCACTGTCCGACCGCTCCCGCAACACCGAGCCGGCCTGATTGCGCGCGCCTCAAATCGCGCTACTCTCAATCTCCCTTGGGATCGATCCCGGCTAGGCTCCAACCAGGCGAGGCATCACATGACTCTCCGGATTTCGGGCAAAAGCATCAGCGTCGGCGAGGCCCTCCGCGGCCGCGTCGCCGAGCGCACGGACGAGGTTTTGCGCAAATATTTTGACGGCAATTATTCCGGCCACATTACGCTGAGCAAGGACGGCTTCGGCTTCCGCACCGATTGCGCGCTGCACCTCGATTCAGGGATCACGCTGGAAGCCGATTCGAACGCGCCCGATGCCTATGCCAGCGCCGACCAGGCGCTGCTGATGATCGAGAAGCGGCTCAAGCGCTACAAGAGCCGGCTGAAGGATCGCTCCGCCCGCAAGGCCGCTGCGGCCTCCGCCGCGCTGGCCGCGCTGGACGCCACGGCTTACGTCCTGGAGGCGCCCGGCGAGGGCGAGGACGAGGTCACCGGCTACAGCCCCGTGATCATCGCAGAATCGACCACCTCGCTCAGACAGCTTTCCGTCAGCGAGGCCGTCATGGAACTCGACCTCAGCGGCGCCCACTGCCTGGTCTTTCAGCATGGCTCGAGCGGCCGGGTGAACATCATTTACCGCCGGCCGGACGGCAATGTCGGCTGGATCGATCCGCCGGGGTCCAAACCCGGGGGCTAGCCCGCCTGCGCGCCCGTGCGGGCCTTCCCCGTAAGACCCCTGCCTTTAAGGATGACAGTGGTAAAAGCCGCTTGCGGGAGTTGGCACCGGGATTGCGTTGGAGTAGAAGCGCCCCACATCAGGACCGGGGCTAAGTCCGCCTCCTGCTTCACGTTATTGACGCCGGCCAAATCTGGTCTTCCAAGTTGGCCAATTCGGAACCTGACGGTCTAATTCACCTCGGAAAGCTCCATGCCGATTACCGATCTGGTCGCACCCGAGGCGATTCTCCCGGCATTGAAAGTCAACAGCAAGAAGCAGGCCTTGCAGGAACTCGCTGCCAAGGCTGCCGAGCTCACGGGGCAGAACGAGCGTTCGGTCTTCGAGGTGCTGTTGCAGCGGGAAAAGCTCGGCACCACCGCGGTCGGCTATGGCGTTGCGATTCCCCACGGCAAGTTGCCCAAGCTGGAAAAGATTTTCGGCCTGTTCGCGCGGCTCGATCGCCCGATCGATTTCGAGGCGATGGACGGCCAGCCGGTCGACCTCGTCTTCCTGCTGCTCGCACCGGAAGGCGCGGGCGCCGATCATCTGAAGGCGCTGGCGCGCATCGCGCGCCTGTTGCGCGACCAGGACATCGCCAAGAAGCTGCGCGCCTCTCGCGATGCGCAGGCGATCTATTCGGTGCTGGCGCTGCCGCCCGCGACTGCGGCGTAATCGTCTGCAATTCGCTCTCGTGCCCCGGACGCAGCGCAGCGCTCCTTCAGCGGTGCGCTGCAGAGCCGGGGCCCATACGGCCGACGGCAATCCGTGTTGCACTGGGTCCCGGCTCTGCGCCGCAACGCATAGCGCGTTGCAGCTTGTCCGGGACACGTGAGTTGCGCTCTTCGTAGCTGCACTCGCAACGACGATGCGGAAATCAAATCATCCCTCAAAATGAAAACGGGCACGCCCTCGCGTGAGGGCATGCCCGCTTGAATCTCTAGAGCATGTTGTTTTTTCCCGGAATCGGGATTCCCAGAGGAGACAATTTCTGATTCAAACTCCATGCTGGGGAACGGGGGCCAGCATGGATGAC
>NZ_BSOW01000024.1 GCF_030160715.1 Bradyrhizobium iriomotense | reverse complement strand
CCGTCCTCCGCAGCTGCCAGGCCGTCCTTGACGGCCGCGAGCACGGTGTCACGCTAGACCAGTACGGGCGATCACACGTTCTTATGGTTGCTACGAATCTCTCACCTCAGTTCGGCATCACATACGCATAGATCCGACCGCGCGAGACCGACGCCTCGCGGACGCGGTTGCCGTTGTTGCCGGAGATCATGATCGGATTGCCCTGCGCGTCGATGCCGGTGATGATGCCGACATGGCCGCCCCGGCCTCCGCGCGACATCACTGCGATGGCGCCGACCTGCGGACCGGAGACACGCGTTCCGTAACGCGCGAACGAATTCGCCATATCGGAGCCGGTCCCTTGATGACCGGTGTGTTGCAACACCATGTTCATGAAGCGCGCGCACCACAGGCTGCCGCGCCCGGTCGGGTTGCCGCCGAGATAACGGCGCGCTTCCGAGACGAGGCCCGAGCCACCACCGAAGCCGCCCGCCGCCGTGCCGCCGCTGTTCGCGCTCGGGTCATAGCTGGCCTGCGTGTTCGTGAAGCCGTTCGCCTGCAACTGCGCGGCGCCGCGCTCGAAGCGCGAGCTGCGTGCGTAGTGATGATGCCTGCCGGCATGGTGCACGTAAGCATGCCGCTCTGCGCTGTGACGATGAGGCCGTGCCGATGCTGGAGAGATAGATGCGGCGAACGCCGCGGAGAAGAGAGCCAGCGCGATGACGTGACGCAGCCGGCCGAACGCAAACAACTCAAACATTCTTCATCCTTCGTTGACACCCCCAATCCCCGTCGGCCCGTGCGGTGGCCGACATCCGCCCGGCGTATCAGAATTTTGATGTGGCGAGATCAAGACCACGGCCGCTGAGATTTTGCGCACCGGTTAACAGGTGTTAGAACCATCATGCGTGAAATGCAGAACGGCATTCCAATGCCGCAACCGTGCCGGGAGGACCTTCATGCCTTACGCGACGACGAAGGACGCTTGCCGCCTCTACTTCGAGGAAGCAGGCCTCGGCACGCCGATCATCTTTCTGCACGAATTCGCGGCCGACTACACCAATTGGGAGCCGCAGATGCGATACTTCTCACGCGGCCATCGCTGCATCAGCTACTCGGCGCGCGGCTATGCGCCGTCAGACGTGCCCGCGTCAGCCGACGTCTACACTTACAAGCACTTCTACACCGACGCGCTGGCGGTGCTCGATCATCTCGGCATTGACAAGGCACATCTCGTCGGGCTTTCGATGGGCGCCTATTCGTCGCTTCAGATCGGATTGAGTTCGCCGCAGAGTGCGCTGTCGATGACGCTGGCCGGCGTCGGTTCAGGCTCGGAGCTCGACAATCTCGACGCCTGGCGCAAGCAGTGCCGCGCCAACGCCGAGCAGTTCGAAACGCTGGGCTCCGCGGAAGTTGCGAAAGTCACGCGCGAGGCGCCGAGCCGGATTCCCTTCCTGGTGAAGGATCCGCGCGGCCACGCGGATTTCTACGCCGCACTCGCGCGGCATGATTCCAGGGGCTCGGCCAATACCATGCGCGGCTTCCAGGGCGGCCGTCCCTCGATCTACACCTTGACGGATGCGATCAGGCGCGTGGCGACGGCGGCGCTGATCATCTGCGGCGACGAGGATGATCCGTGCGTCGGGCCGAGCCTGTTCCTGAAGAAACATCTGCCGGCCGCCGGGCTCGCGATGTTTCCGAAGTCCGGCCACGTGCTCAATCTCGAGGAGCCCGCGCTATTCAACGAAACGGTGGAGCGATTCATCACGCTGGTGGAAGCCGGCCGCTGGCCGGTGCGCGATCCGAGGTCGGTGCCTGTGAGTTAGTACGAAGGCGTCACCGCGTACTCCGTCATTGCGAGCGCAGCGAAGCAATCCAGAATCCCTCTGCGGAAAGACTCTGGATTGCTTCGTCGCTGCGCTCCTCGCAGTGACGGCAGACTATTTACCGCCGCCCCGACTCAGCAAAAACACGCCCTGCTCGCCGAACAGATTCCACACCCACCAGGGCAGCCTGAGCCGCAGCGGGCGGCCGTAGAGATCGAGCGCTTCGGCGCGCTCCATCTTCACGCCGATCTCGTCGCAGAGCTGGACGAAATCCTTGATGGTGCAGAAATGGATGTTGGCGGTGTCGTACCAGGTCGCCGGCAAATTCTCCGTGCGCGGCATGTGGCCGCCGATCAGGAGCTGCAAGCGCATCTTCCAGTAGCCGAAGTTCGGGAACGACACGATGGCGCGGTGGCCGATGCGCAGGAGATTTTCCAGCACGACCTTCGGCTGCCGCGTCGCCTGAAGTGTCTGCGACAGGATCACGTAGTCGAAGGCGTCGTCCGGATAGTTGATGAGGTCGGTGTCAGCGTCGCCCTGCACCACCGCGAGCCCCTTGGCGACGCAGCGGTTGACGCCCTCGCGCGACAGCTCGATGCCACGGCCATCGATGCCGCGGTTTTCCAGGAGCTGCAACAGATCGCCGTCGCCACAGCCGACGTCGAGCACCTTCGAGCCGCGCCTGACCATCTCCGCGACCAGCAGATGATCGGAGCGGTAGTGACCTTCCTGTTCAGCCGCAAGGCCGTCGAGCGGCAGCACTTCCTGTACAGACATCGCTAGCCGCCCTTGCCGTTGAGGCCGCGCGCCTTGCCCGCCGATTGCAGGAAGGCGCGGGAGATATCGAAGAATTCGGGGACATCGAGCAGGAAGGCGTCATGGCCGCGATCGGTCTCGATCTCGGCGAACGACACCCGCGCGCTCGACGCGTTGAGCGCGTGCACCAGCGCGCGCGATTCCGAGGTCGGGAACAGCCAGTCGCTGGTGAAGGACACCACGCAGAAGCGTGTCTTCACGCCGGCAAACGCCTTCGCGAGCACGCCGCCATGGTCGCCGGCGATGTCGAAATAGTCCATCGCCCGCGTCAGGTAGAGATAGCTGTTGGCATCGAAACGCTCGACGAAGGACGAGCCCTGGTAGCGCAGATAGCTCTCGACCTGGAAATCCGCATCGAACGAGAACGTCGGCAGCTCGCGGTCCTGCATGCGCCGGCCGAACTTGCGGTGCAGCGCCGCATCCGAGAGATAGGTGATGTGTGCGGCCATCCGCGCCACCGCGAGCCCGCGATGCGGATGGATGCCGTGATCGGTATAGCGGCCGTTGTGCCAGTCGGGATCGGCCATCACGGCCTGACGACCGAGCTCGTGGAAGGCGATGTTCTGCGCGGAGTGCCGCGTCGAGCAGGCGATCGCGAGCGCGGAGAACACGCGGCCAGGATAGGCCGCGGTCCATTGCAGCACCTGCATGCCGCCCATCGAGCCGCCGACCACGGCAAACAGCGTGTCGATGCCGAGGCGATCGATCAGCATCGCCTGCGCGCGCACCATGTCGGGGATGGTGATGATCGGGAAATCAAGGCCCCACACCTTGCCCGTCGCCGGATTGAGCGAGGCGGGTCCCGTCGAGCCCATGCAGCCACCGATCACGTTGGCGCAGATGATGAAGTAGTGGCTGGGATCAAGGGGCCGGCCGGGCCCGACCAGGGTCTCCCACCATCCAGGCTTGCCGGTGACGGGGTGCACGTTCGCGACGTGTTGGTCGCCCGTCAGCGCGTGGCAGATCAGCACGGCGTTGGAACGCTCGGCATTGAGCTCGCCATAGGTCTGGTAGGCGATCTGGAACGGGCTGAGGTCGATGCCGCAATCGAGCGACAACGGCTGCTCGGCGCCGAAATACGCAACCTGCGAACTCGGATGATCCGCCTCGTGCGAGCGCTCTTCGGCGATCGCGGGGCTCGGTACTGACGTGACGCCAACCATCTGACCATCGACCTCGTTTGCGACGGCCCTCAAGCCGCCGCTGACATCAGGCCATGAAAAACCCGGCCTGAACGATAGGTTCGGCCGGGATCGGATGCGTCCCCGGCCTGTTTAGCGAGTTTTTTAACGTGGCTGCAAGCCGGCCGGCTCAAATGACCACGGAACAGGCAAAAACTAGTTGCTGGCGCGGTTTTCGTCAAGCCGAGGCGCCGATTAACCAAAGGGAGCCTTGCGAAGTCACGCGAAATGACCGTCATTTCTCTTTGCTTTCGGCGTCCATCCTGCCTAATCAAGACCCATAGCGCCCGCGGATCCGGCACAGCCGATCCGCCTTTCACGAGCCCCTGACAGACTGACAGATATGTCCCAGCGTCCGCCCGCGCCACCATCGCTCCAGGAATTGCGCAAGGAGATCGACGCGATCGACGAGCAGGTGCATCGCCTGTTGATGCAGCGCGGCGACATCATCGATCGCCTGATTCAGGCCAAGCAGACGCAGGAAGTCGGCTCGGCGTTCCGGCCGGCACGCGAGGCCAGCATGATGCGCCGCCTCGTCGAGCGCCATCGCGGCATCCTGCCGCTCGACACTATCGAGAGCATCTGGCGCGTCATCATCTCGACCTTCACGTATGTGCAGGCGCCGTTCTCGGTGCATGCCGACGTCTCGGTCGGCGAGTCCGCAATGCGGGATTCGGCGCGATTCCATTTCGGCTTCACCACGCCCTATGTGCCGCATTTCAGCGCGCAGGCCGCCGTCGAGGCGCTGGCGAAATCGAAGGGCGATTTGGCGCTGGTCTCGGCGATCTCGAGCCGCACGCCGTGGTGGAGTGAGCTCGAGGCCGAGGGCGCGCCGAAAATCATCGCGCGGCTGCCATTCCTCGAGCGCGCCGACCATCCGGCCGCGCTGCCCGTCTTCGTGATCTCGCGGGTCGCCGATGACGCCATGGTCACGGAGGTCCAGACCTGGAGCGTGCGCGTGTCCGGCTGGAACGCCGACACGGCGAGGGCGCTGGCGCCACTCGCCGACATCGTCGCGGTGCCCGATACTGCATTCGACGGCGCGGCGCTGTTGGTGTCGGAGGCCGGCATTGGGTTCGAGACAATCAAGATGGCCCTGATCCGGGCTGGCGCCTCGGTCCGTTCGTCGGCTCTCGTCGGCGGCCACGCAACGCGCTATACGGTGCCCCCGACCGGGACGAGATCCTAAGATTTCGATCCGTCCCGCCATTCCGGAGTCCAAGATGTCACGCCCCGTGCCGAATCCCGGCATTCTCGATATTGCGCCCTATACGCCCGGCAAGAGCCCCGTGCCGGAACCGGGCCGCAAGGTGTTCAAACTGTCGGCGAACGAGACGCCGTTCGGGCCCTCGCCCAAGGCGATCGAGGCCTTCACGCATGTGGCGACGCATCTGGAGGACTATCCGGAAGGCACCTCGCGCGTGCTGCGCGAAGCGATCGGCCGCACCTATGGTCTCGATCCCGACCGCATCATCTGCGGCGCCGGCTCGGATGAGATCCTCAATCTGCTCGCGCACACCTATCTCAGCCAGGGCGATGAAGCGATCTCCACCGCACACGGCTTCCTGGTCTACCCGATCGCGACCATGGCGAACGGTGCCAGGAACATCGTGGCGGCGGAGTCGAACTTCACCGCCGACGTCGACGCCATCCTGAAGGCGGTGACGCCGCGCACCAAGCTCGTCTGGCTCGCCAACCCCAACAACCCGACCGGCACCTATCTGCCGTTCGACGAGGTCAAGCGCCTGCGCGCGGGCCTGCCGTCGCACGTGCTGCTCGTGCTCGACGCCGCCTATTGCGACTACGTGTCGCGTAACGACTACGAAATGGGGATCGAGCTGGTCGCGACCACCGAGAACACGGTCGTGACCCATACCTTCTCCAAGATCCACGGCCTCGCCGCGCTGCGCATCGGCTGGATGTTCGGTCCTGCGCATATCATCGATGCCGTCAACCGCATCCGTGGTCCGTTCAACGTCTCGACGCCGGCGATGTATGCCGCGGTTGCCGCGATCGAGGATACCGCGCATCAGCAGATGTCGAAGCAGTTCACCGAGACCTGGCGCAACTGGCTGACCGAGGAGATCGGCAAGCTCGGGCTGAAGGTGACGCCGAGCGTTGCGAACTTCGTGCTGATCCATTTTCCGGCCGAGAAAGGCAAGACCTCGGACGAAGCCGACGCCTTCCTGACCAAGCGCGGACTGGTGCTGCGCGCGCTGAAGAATTACGGCCTGCCCCATTCACTGCGCATGACCGTCGGCACCGAGGAAGCCAACCGCCTCGTGGTTCAGGGCCTGCGCGACTTCATGGGCGGCGGCAAATGAGCGTCGCCCCGCACTTCCAGCGCGTTGCTCTGATCGGCTTCGGCCTGATCGGTGGCTCGATCGCGCGCGCGGCAAAGCTCCAGGGCCTGGCTTCCGAGATCGTCACCACGGCACGCTCGGAGAAGACGCGGGCCCGCGTCGCGGAGCTCGGCATCGTCGACCACGTGGTCGCAACCAATGTCGAGGCCGTGAAGGACGCCGACCTCGTCATCCTCTGCATTCCCGTCGGCGCCTGCGGCCCGGTGGCGCAGGAGATCGCAGCGCATCTAAAGCCCGGCGCGATCATCTCGGACGTCGGCTCGGTGAAGGGTGCGATCGTCAGGGACATGGCGCCGCATCTGCCGCAGGGCATTCACTTTGTACCGGCGCATCCTGTGGCGGGCACCGAGCATTCGGGCCCGGATTCCGGCTTCGCCGAGCTGTTCATCAACCGCTGGTGCATCCTCACGCCGCCGGAGGGCGTCGACGCTGCCGCCGTCGATCGATTGCGCGCGTTCTGGGCCGCGCTCGGCGCCAAGGTCGAGATCATGACACCGGATCATCATGATCTCGTGCTCGCGATCACCAGCCATCTGCCGCATCTGATCGCCTACACCATCGTCGGCACGGCCGATGAGCTGCAACAGGTGACGGAATCCGAGGTGATCAAGTTCTCCGCCGGCGGTTTTCGCGACTTCACGCGCATCGCGGCGTCCGATCCGACGATGTGGCGCGACGTGTTCCTCGCCAACAAGGAGGCCGTGCTCGAGATGCTCGGCACCTTCAACGAGGACCTTGCCAAGCTCACGCGTGCGATCCGCCGCGGCGACGGTGAAGCGCTGTTCGACCACTTCACCCGCACCCGCGCCATCCGCCGCGGCATCGTCGAGATCGGCCAGGATTCGGCCGCGCCGGACTTCGGCCGCCCGCATCCTCCGCTGACGAAGCAGTAGACGCCAAGTCTCTCCTCCGTCATTGCGAGGAGCGAAGCGACGAAGCAATCCAGACTGGCCCAGCAGAAGCTTTCTGGATTGCTTCGCTTCGCTCGCAATGACGGGGTCAATACAGCGGCGGGAGCTGCGCGACCTTCAGCGCGCCGAGCATCACGGCGCCATCGGCGAAGCGCAGCGGGAAGCTGCGCGCCTTCTTGCCTTCCAGGGTGCTTTCGGTGCCGAGCGCATTGATGCCGGCGGCGACGCCGACATTGGCATTCTGCTTCACCACCTTGCCGAGGCCGGGAATTGCGCGGTCGAGCGCGCCGAACAGGTTGTTGAGGTCCTGCGACTTCACACCCGGCGCGACGCGGTCGAGCGTTGCCTGCGGCACGCCCTCTTCGAGCATTTTATCGATACCAAGCGCGGGGATCACGCGCTCGAGGCCCGCCACCGTCATCTGCAATTCGCCGTCGAGGCGGCCGTTCGGCGAGATGCCGAGCGTGCCGGCGGCGACCGCGATCATCTCGCCCTGCTGGATGCGCGACTGCACGATCTCGATATGGCCGCCGGCGGCCTGGAGCTCGCGGAAACGCTGCGGCCACGGCTTTGGCGTCAGGTCCTTCAGCCCCGTAATCTTCGAGCGCACGCCCGCTTCGAACGGCTCAGCCAGCAGCGGATGCACGCCCTGGATGCTGCCTTGCGCGATCTGGACCACGGTTTCAATGATGGGGTTGTCGCGCGACGACCCTTCCGCAAGGCGCCCGTGCAGTTCGACCAGCTTGGCCTTGGCAACCGGCACCTGCACCGAGCCGTCGACGCGATTGATGGTGGGATCGTCGAACACGATCGAGGCGTGATCCGGCACGGCCGGCAGGCCGACCACGCTGCTGCGACCCTTGCTCCAGTTCACCACGAAGGAGGTCTGCGTCACGCCGTCGGTCAGCGTCGCCGGCGCGGTGAATTCGGCGATCACGAGCTTGGGATCATAGACCTGGGCGACGACCAGGATGTTGTCGAGCTTGGCCGTGAACGGGGTCTTGCTCGCGGTCTGCGAGACCAGCGACACGCTGGCGCCGGAGCACTGCACCTCGAACCGGAACGGGAAACCGGCGATCGAGCGCCTGGCGCAATCATAGATGCGGCCCGACTTGGCCTCCTGGGCGCGCCAGGCGTCGGCGGCCACTTCGGCCTGCGAGGTGGCATAGAACCAGAAACCGCTCCAGGCGACTGCAAGGATCAGGAGGAGGACGGGTGCGATGAAAAGGCCCCAACGGGAACGGGGGCGCCGGCTGGCGGCAACGGTCATATCAGACATGCGGCGACCCTTTGACCCCAGATTTTGGCAAATGTAAGCGAGGTCGCCCTTCGGCGAAAGGCGGAGAATTCGCTTCGCTTGGGCGGCGGGCTCTGGTAGCGGTGCCAAACATGTCCGAGATCACCCTCCCCTCCATCACGACGGCTGCCGGCGACCTCTGGGTGTTTGGCTATGGCTCGCTGATGTGGCGCCCGGGCTTCGCGTTCGAGGAGCGCGTGCCGGCTCGGCTCGTCGGCGAGCATCGCGCGCTCTGCGTCTATTCCTTCGTCCATCGCGGCACGCCAGAGAAGCCGGGCCTCGTGCTCGGGCTCGACCGCGGCGGCGCCTGCCGCGGCATCGCCTTCCGCGTCGCTGCCAAGAGCCGCGCCGAGGTCGTCGCCTATTTGCGCCAGCGTGAGCAGGTCACTTCGGTCTATCGCGAGGTGATGCGCTCGGTGTGGCTGGAGAACGATGCGCGGCAGCGTGTCAGTGCGCTCGCCTACGTCGTCGATCGCGGCCACGTGCAATATGCGGGACGCCTGTCGCTTGCCGAGCAGCACCGCCACGTGTTGCAAGGCCGCGGCCAGTCCGGCGCCAACCGCGACTACGTCACCGCGACCGTGAAGGCGATCGAGGCCGAAGGTTTTCGCGATACGCAGCTCCATCAGCTTGCGGCAATGCTGCACGACGATGCCCATTCCCTGCGACACCCGGCTCCGGCCAACGAGCGCGACGAGCGCTAGCTGCTTGAAGCCACGTAGCTCGGTGCGCTACCGATGAGCAGCTCCTGCTCCTTCCGTCCGGCTTCGACGATGCGCCCCGTGGCCTCCTCGATCGCGTCACGAACGCGCGCGATGAACTCATCCTTCGGCAGCCCCGGCGGCAGCGGATCCAGAAATTGCACCACTAGCGTGCCGGGATAACGCATGAAGGTGCGGCGCGGCCAGAACAGGCCGGAGTTGAGCGCGACGGGAAGGCACGGCACGCCGCAGGCCGAATAGATCTGAGCGAAGCCGGTCTTGTAGTCCGGCGGCGCGCCTGGCGCGCGGCGGGTGCCCTCCGGGAAGATCACGAGCTGGCGGCCGGAGCGCACCGCATCGCGCGCACGCCGCGTCATGTCCAGGAGCGCCTTGACGCCGGCGCTGCGATCGATCGCGATCATGCCGGTCTTGCCCAGGAACTGACCGAACACCGGAATGTGCATGAGCTGGCGCTTCAGGATGAAGATCGGCCGGTCGAAGAAGCGCAGCAGCGCGAACGTCTCCCAGAACGAATGGTGCTTTGACGCGATCACCAGCGGCCCTGTCGGGATCTTCTCCACGCCTCTGAATTCCACCTTGATGTTGCAGATCACCCGCATCAGGAACAGCGTCGAGTTCGCCCACCATTCCGCGACCGTCAGCATCGCGCGGGGCGACATCAGGAAGGTCGGCAGCGCAATGATCGCCCAGAACACCAGGACGGCGTAGAACAGCACGTTGAAAACGAGCGAACGCAGGAAGAGCAAGAACATCAACGATCCTAATTGGCCTGTGCGGTAGTGGGCCGTTTCGGCTGCACGCCAGAAGGCTGCTCCGACACTTCGGGCGAAAGGTCAATCCCGAAATCCTCGAGCCGCACGCGCAGCTCGGCGGCAACATACTTGACATACTCCGACAACAGGAGCCGCAGCGTCGAGGACGAGGTCCACCATGGTTCCTCCCGCCATTTGTCGCCGACCACCGCAAACGGGATCAGCGTGATCTCCGGCATCGCGTGCGAGAATTCCACCAGCGCGCGCGGCATGTGATAGTTCGAGGTCACCACGATCAGCGACTTGAAGCCGCGCTCATGCGCCCAGCGCCGCGTCTCCGCCGCATTGCCGCGGGTCGAGACCGCATAGCGGCCGAGATCGACGCAGCAGCGCATGTAGGACTGGTTCTCCGGCAGCGTCCGCGAGATATCGCTGACCGTGGAGGTCGGGTGCACGCCGGAGATCAGGAGCCGCCTGCCGTAGCCCGCCGCGAGCAGCTCCATCGCATCCGACACCCGCGACGATCCGCCGGTCAGGACCACGATGCCGTCCGCCTTATGGTCCGGCGCAAGCTCGGCGCCGCGCATCTGGGACAGGAACGCGACGAAACCCGCCGCCGCACCGACGAAGACGAACGCGAGCGTCGACACGACGGCCGCACGCAGCCAGCCGTGCGGCAACTTCGGCGATCGATCGTCGGTCGGCGAGGTCATGCGATGTGGTGGTCCCTTCCCCAGGTGATTTTAGGACGTTTTGAGACGAAGTGGAGTCCGGTTTCGCCTGCCGGGCTCTACTCGACATCGTTCAGCGTCGCGAACAGCGTCTGACGCGACGCCACCGCCGTGATCGCGCCGATCAGGACCGCCTGCACCGCGAGCACGACGTAGCCCGACGGCCGCAGCGAGAAGGTGCCGAGCAGGGCGGCGAACTGGTCGCCGACCGGGGTGCCGGAGAACCAGCCGGCGATCGACTCGGAGAAGCCGAACAACAGCATGGCGATGCCACCGCCGATCACGCCGCCCTCTAAGCCCAGGCGAAGGAAATGCCGCAGGAAGCGGTTGGCGATGTAGCGGTCGCCGGCGCCGACGAAATGCAGGACCTCGACGATCGGGCGGTTGGCGGCCATCGCACCGCGCGTTGCGAACGACACCGAGATGATGGTCGCGACGATGACGAGCGCGAGGATGCCGAGGCCGGCGAGCACAGTGGCGTTAGTCATCGAGCGCATGCGCTCGATCCAGGCGCGGTGATCGTCGACGCTCGCGCTTGGGGCGACCTGCGCCACGCGACCGCGCAAGACGGCGAGATCGAGCACTGTCCCCGGCTGCACGCGGGCAATGATCATGCGCGGCACCGGAAGATCGTCCATCGACAGGCCGGTGCCGAGCCAGGGCTCGAGCAGCTTGCCGGATTCGTCCTTGCTGAACGGCTTGACCTCGACGATACCCGGCTGCGCGCGCATCGCTTCCGTCACCGCGGCGGTGTCGCGCTCGATGTCGCGCCCGGCCTGGGGGCGGACCTGGATGGTGATTTCGCTCGCGACATCCGACTGCCATTCGGCCGCCGACGCGCTCACCAGCAGCACCGTGCCGGTGGTCATCGAGGCAAGGAAGGTCATGATCGCGACGACCGCGACCAGCGCGCGGCCGTGGATCGAGGCGCGCGGCACGATCGGCGACATGTTGCGCGCTTTCGCGGGGACCTGCGGACGCTCCTGTCCGAGGTCGACAAAGACGCCGCGCTCGTCGGTCCTATTCATAGACGTGCAGTCGTCCCTGGTGCAGCACGAGCCGGCGCGCCTCGTACTGGTCCATCAACCCGATATCGTGGGTCGCAATGATGACGGCGGTGCCGGATTTGTTGAGCTCGATGAACAGCCGCAGCAGCCTGCGACCGAGCGTCGGATCCACGCTGCCGGTCGGCTCGTCCGCCAGCAGAAGCTGCGGCCGCGAGATCACCGCGCGCGCGATCGCCGCGCGCTGCTTCTCGCCGCCCGACAGGATCGGCGGCAGCGCGTCCATGCGCTCGCCGAGCCCGACCCAGCGCAGGAGATCGATGACCTCCTTGCGGTAGCTGGATTCGCTGCGACCCATCACGCGGAACGGCAGCGCGACGTTCTCATAGGTCGTCATGTGGTCGAGCAGGCGAAAGTCCTGGAGCACGATGCCGATGCGCTTGCGCAAGTCGGCGATCTCGTCCTTGCCGAGCAGCGAGATGTCGTGGCCGAACAGATTGACGAGGCCGCGCGTCGGCCGTAGCGACAGGAATAAGAGGCGCAGCAGCGACGTCTTGCCGGCGCCGGAAGGGCCGGTGAGGAACTGGAAGGAGTGCGCCGGGATCTGGAAGCTCAGGTCGCGCAGAATCTCCGGCCCCAGACCGTAACGCAATCCGACATTTTCGAACCGAACCAAGCTCAGCTCCGTTCGAGGTGGGGCGCGACGCACGCCGCATAACTCTGCCACACGCGATGAAAGCCTTGTGCGCCGTTATGGTTTCCGATTCGTTAACGGTCGCCTTGTAGCATCGAAAGAGCCCGGTTCCGCACGATCGGGTCATCGCCGAGGCCGGTCCATGCACATCGTTTGCCCCCATTGTACGACATCCTACGCCATCAAGCTCGCAAGCCTTGGGGCGAATGGGCGCACGGTGCGCTGCTCCCGCTGCAAGGAGACCTGGGTGGCGCGGCCCGAGGACGCCGTTGAGGAAGTTCAGGTGCCGGCCATGGCCGCGGCGAGCCAGGGGGAGGATCAGTCCGACGTCGCCGAGCAGTGGAACAGCTACGCCCGGGAGAACGCTGCCGATGCGCCGGTGGTCGACAGCCCTTCGATCGCCAGCGACTGGCCCACCGAGGAGACCAAGGACGACGACTGGTCGGAGGCCGCGGCCGCCGACCACGAATTGGCCGGAGAGCCGCACCAGTCCTGGTTCCGCGGGCTGTTCCGCCGCCGCGCCCGGATTGCCCGTCCGGCGAGCCGGCCGGCGCGAAAGTCCACTTTCGGCCTGCCGACCGCCTGCGCGGCCATGGGCGCGCTGGCTATTGCGCTCATGGTCTGGCGCGCCGACATGGTCCGGCTGCTGCCGCAGACCGCGGCGTTCTACAAGCTGGTCGGCCTGGAAGTGAATCTGCGCGGCCTCGCCTTTAGGGACGTCAAGGTGACTTCAGAGACCGTGGACGGCAAGCAGGTGCTGGTGATCGAAGGCGCGATCGTCGGCGAGACCAAGAAGGCGGTCGACATCCCGCGGCTGCGTTTCTCGGTGCGTGACGCGCAAGGCGCCGAGATCTACGCCTGGAACGCAGTGCTGGAGCAGACCGTGCTGCATCCCGGCGAGCGCGCCCTCTTCAAGTCGCGCCTGGCCTCGCCGCCACCTGAAGGCCGCAATATCGATATTCGTTTCTTCAACCGGCGTGACATCGCCGGCGGCAGCGCGTAATCGGGGCTGCCGGCTTCCGCAAAGGTTTGGCCCGATGCCAAAGGTGTTGATCGCCGATGACGAGGAGTCCATGCGCATGCTGGTGGCGCGTGCCATCGCCATGGACGGCCACCAGACCGTCACCGCGCAGGACGGCGCCGAAGCGCTGGAAATCCTCACGCGGGAGGACGGCGCATTCGACCTTCTGCTGACCGACATCCAGATGCCCGTGATGGACGGCATCGCGCTCGCACTCTCGGCCGCGCGCGATTTTCCGGACCTGACGATCTTGCTGATGACCGGCTTTGCCGATCAGCGCGAGCGCGCCTCGAACCTGAATGCGCTGGTGCATGACGTGGTGACGAAGCCGTTTTCGGTGGCCGATATCCGCACCGCAGTCGCCGATGCGCTCGCGGCGAAGAAGGGGTAGCGCGGCCGCTACACCATCAGTGTCGTCTTCGCCTCGATCACCGCTGTCATGCCCCGGCTTGACCTGGTCAAGCCGGGGCATCCAGTACGCCGCAGCCTCTCGGTTGAATCACTGCCGTCTCTGGAATGCTGGATCGCCCGGTCAAGCCGGGCGATGACACGGAGTGTGTGGGCGTGCCAAAAGCGCGCGTCGCAGGATATCCGCGATGACGTCGCCTCAAAAATCCTTCAGCAGGCGCTCGAGATAGTCGAGCTCGATCTGCGGCCGCGAGGGGTCCCCTAAGCGGCGGCGGAGCTCTTCGAGGATGCGGCGGGCGCGCTGGACGTCGATCTCGCCGGGGATCTTCACCGTGTAGTCGTCGCTGAACTCGCGGCCGTGCAAGGGACGGCCGAGCGGGTCGGTCTGGTTGCCGCCGCTCTGCTGACGGCCGGCGCGATTGCCGGGGCCATCGCCCTGGCCGTCGCCATCGCCCTGCTGCATGGCCTCGGCCATCTTCTGCGCGCCCTTGCGCAGCGCGTCGAGCGCCTTGCCTTGCGAGTCCACGGCACCGTCGGCATTGCCTTCGCCGAGCTTGTTGCCGGCAT
This sequence comes from Bradyrhizobium iriomotense, assembly GCF_030160715.1. Lineage (GTDB taxonomy): Bacteria > Pseudomonadota > Alphaproteobacteria > Rhizobiales > Xanthobacteraceae > Bradyrhizobium > Bradyrhizobium iriomotense. Next base: position 145,743 of record NZ_BSOW01000024.1, on the reverse strand, counting down.
CGCCCATGGCGTTGTCGGCTGTATCGAGACCGCCGTCATCATCGCCCTGGTCGGCATCCTGATCGCCGCCCTGGCCCTGACCCTGCTGGCCCGGCTCGCCCTGTTGTCCCTGCTGGCCTTTCTGGCCCTTCTGACCCTTTTGGCCATTCTGGGAGAGGCCGCGCTTGGCGAGTTCGTCCTGAAGCTTCTTCAGCCGATCGCGCAGCGCCTGCTGATCCTGCTGCAGGTCGGACATCGACTGATCGCCCTGCTGGCCCTGCTTGCCGCGATTGCGTTCGCGCCGGGAATCCTGGCCCTGCTTGAAGGTCTTGTCGCGCAATTGCTGCTGCTTGCGGATCATGTCGCCGAGCTCGTTGAGCGCCTGCTCCATGTCGCTCTCGCCGCTCTGGCCCGGCTGCGCCATCTGAAGACCCTCCAGCATCTGCTGGAGCTGGTCGAGCAATTGCTTGGCCGCATCCTTGTCGCCGGAGCGCGACAGGCGCTCCATGCGGTCGATCATGTTGTTGAGATCCTGCTGGCGCATGACCTTCGTGTTGGGATCAAGCGGCCGGGCGAGCTGCTGCGGATTGTTGCGGAACTGCTCGGCGAGCTGGCGCATGAAATTGTCCAGCGCCTGACGCAGATCCTGGGTGAGCTTCTTGATCTCCTCGTCGCTCGCGCCGCGCTCCAGCGCCTGCTTGAGCGCGTCCTGCGCCGCGCGCAGCGCCTTGTCGACATCGGTGATGTTGCCGTCCTCGATCGTCACCGCAAGCGCCCAGAGGCTTGCGACGACGTCGCGCAGCGCATCGTCAGTGCGGGCAGCCTCGAGCTGCCTCGCGATGGTGTAGAGGCCGAGATACTGCCCGGTCTCCGGCGTGAACAATTCCGGCGCAATCATCAGCGCATCGATCGCGGCATAGACGTCGGAGTTCTTGTTGGCATCGAGCGCCAGGATGCGGCGCTGCTCGATCAGCGCGCGCGCCAGCGGTTTGGTGAAGAGACGCTCGGGCAAACGCATGTTGAAGGGCTCGCTCTTCGCCTCGTTGCCCGCCTCGTCCTTGGCGGTCAGCGTCAGTGCGACGTCGGCGCCGGCGTAGGGGTCCTCGCTGAGGTCCTTGACGGTCTGGCCGAGGCCGTTGCGGGTGCGCGCGTTCGGCAACACGAGTGCGAATTGCGGCGGCTGGAACAGCGGCCGGGGCGCCGCCTTCTGCTCGTCGGACTTCTGGGCATCGGACGGACGCACGGCGAATTGCGCCTCGGCGCCGGTGACGCCGTAATCATCCTCGATCTTGTAGGAAAGCTGTAGCGCGCCCCTCGCCTGACGCTCGGGATCCTTGGCCAGTGAAATCGTCGGCGGCCGGTCGGGCGTCGCGGCGAACTTCCATTGCGGCTGGCCGGAGGGCGCGCGGACATGCGCGGTGCCGTCGCTCGCGATGGCAAAATGCTTCTCGTTGGTGCCCTTCGGGGCCTGCTCGTTCGGCGCAACTTCCTTGAGGCCGCCGGAAACCACGACATCGAGGCTGCCGCCGGAGGAGCGCACGATCAGCGTCGAGCCGGCGGGAACGGCGAGCGGGCCGCTCGCGGGAAGTGCGGCGGCCTCCCTGTTGGCGGCCGACAGGATGATCGGCGGCTTGGAGGTGTAGACCGGCGGGGTGACCCAGGCGTCGACGCGAACATTCGTCGGTGCCAGCACGCCGTTCCAGTCGAAAACGGCGCCCATGCGCATGGCGCGCTCGTCGCCGGCGGCGAAGAAGGTCGCAACCAGCATCACCATTACGAGCCCGCGCAGCGCCCAGGGATCGTGGATCGCGAGCCGTGGATGCGGCAATCCGGCGCGGATGCGCTTGAGCGAGGCCAGCGTGCGCTCGCGCTGCGCCTGCCACAGCGCCTGGGCAACCGGGTCCTGCGTGCTCAAGGTGTCGGTGAGCGTCGTCGCCGGGCGGTGGCGGATGCCGGACCCGTTGTCCAGCCGGCTCAGGCCCTGCTCTCGGCTCGGCCAACGGAAGCGAATCAGCGGGAACAGGGCTGCGAGCGCGGCGACGGCAAACAGGCCAAGCCCGACCGCGCGAGCGATGAACGGCAGCGCCAGCCAGAGGCCAGCCCAGGATACCACCAGAAACAATCCGACAACGGTCAAAAACCGCGCCAAATGCGGCCAGGCGCGCTCCCAGGCCATCGCATATGTGGCCCGCTTGAGGGCCTGCGCCAGCTTCAACCGCGACAGAGCATCGCCATCGCGGATCGGGTCTGACGGGTCGGGGGTGACGCCGTTCAATCAGCTCTCCAAGTTGCCTGGAACGACACCCTAGCACAACGGCAGCACTGAGGCACCCGTTCCTCTACGGGACCCCGCACCCGAGCGGTGCATAACACGAAGGCGTGACTGGTTGTGTTCGGCACCGTAGGTTCGGCCACCATCCGTCAGGCAAGACAAGATACGAGGAAGGCCATGGACAAGAAGATGCACGACAAGGGGCTGGAAGTTCGCAAAGCGGTGCTGGGCGAGGCTTATGTCAACAATGCCCTGAAGAACATCGACGACTTCAACCGGCCCTTCCAGGAGATGCTCAACGAATATTGCTGGGGCACGGTGTGGGGCCGCGAGGAGCTGCCGCGCAAGACCCGGAGCATGCTCAACATCGCGATGATCGCGATCCTCAACCGCCAGCACGAGTTCCGCGCGCACCTTAAGGGCGCGCTGACCAACGGCGTCACCCGCGACGAAATCCGCGAGATCCTGATGCAGGTCGCGATCTACGGCGGCATGCCGGCCGCGGTCGACAGCTTTCGCATCGCGCGCGAAGTGTTTGCGGAGATCGATGGCAAGGCGTGAAGTCTAGCGCTGCAAGGGACGCAACAGCATTGCTCCGACGTCGTCCTGGCGAAAGCCAGGACGACACCGAGGGTTGGAGCTCCGGTCTCGACAACAACAACAAACACAAGGAAACACCATGGACATTGGATTCATCGGCCTCGGAAACATGGGGTTTCCGATGGCGCGGCGGCTCGTCGAGGCGGGGCATCGGCTCGTTGCGTTCGATACGCGAAATGAGGTCCTCGACACGCTGGTCGCGCGCGGTGCGAAGGCCGCAACATCGCCGAAGGATGTCGCCGACCAGGTCGAGACCGTGATGGCGAGCCTGCCGTCGCTGCAAGCCTCGCTCGAGGTCGCCACCGATGCGAACGGCGTGATCGAAGGCAAGCGCATCAAGCGCTTCGTCGACCTGTCGACCGTCGGCTCGCAGATGGCGGTGAAGATTCACGGCCTGCTGGCGAAACGCGACATCGTCCAGATCGACAGCCCCGTCTCCGGCGGCGTCGGCGGCGCGGAGAAGGGCACGCTGGCCGTGATGGTGTCGGGACCGCGGAGCGAGTTCGAGACCATCAAGGCCGCGCTCGACGTGATCGGAAAGGTGTTTTTCATCGGCGAGAAGCCGGGCGCGGCCCAGACCATGAAGCTTGCGAACAATTTCCTCTCGGCGACCGCGATCGTGGCGACATCGGAAGCGGTGGTGATGGGCGTGAAGGCCGGGCTCGATCCGGCCGTGATGATCGACGTCATCAATGCGGGCTCCGGCATGAATACCGCAAGCCGCGACAAGTTTCCGCGTTCGGTCCTGCCGCGCAGCTTCGACTTCGGCTTCGCGACGGGGCTGATGGTGAAGGACGTGCGGCTGGCGCTGGAGGAGATGAAGCAGCTCGGCCTGTCGATGGAGGTCGCGGATGCTGTCGGGCGTCTCTGGGAGACCGTGATCAGCGAGGAAGGCGCAGCCTCGGATTTCACAGCGGCGATCAAGCCGATCGAGAGGAAGGCGGGGGTTGTGGTTGGCGGGAAGAGGTGACGGGTTGGCGGGGAGGTAGCTTTCGCTTGCAAACCAATCCCCTCGGACAAGCGAAGCGCAGATCCAGCACCCATTACCACAGAAAGGAGTTTGGCGAAGACCCGCGGTTAGTAGCTTCGCGCCAAATCAATCCCTGGGGTAATGGGTCCCTGGCTTTCGCCAGGACGACACTGGGGAAGGAGGCGGGGGTGTACTGCTCTAACCGGTCACAGCCACGGCGCCGGCTTGTCCATCGCAATGAGCTGCTCGACGTCGATGCGGGGGCGCACCACCGCGTACTGATCGCCCTTGACCAGCACCTCCGGCACCAGCGGCCGCGTATTGTACGTGCCGGCCTGCACGGCACCGTAGGCGCCGGCGGTCATGATCGCGAGCAGATCGCCCGGCTTCGGCGTCGGCAGCGTGCGGTCGAGCGCGAGGTAGTCGCCGGTCTCGCAGACCGGGCCGACGACGTCGGCCAAAATCGTCGGCGCGCCCGCGGCGGGCTGCGTCACCGGCAGGATGTCGTGATGGGCTTCATACAGCGTCGGACGGATCAGGTCGTTCATCGCAGCGTCGATGACGACGAAGTTCTTGCCGTCGCCGTGCTTCACATAGATCACCTTCGTGACCAGGATGCCGGCATTGCCGACGATCATGCGGCCCGGCTCGAACATCAGCGTGCAGCCGAGATTGTGCGTGATGCGCCTGACCATGGCGGCATAGGCGGCGGGCGCGGGCGGCGCCTCGCGGTCCATGTAGTAGGGAATGCCGAGGCCCCCGCCGAAATCGACATGCGAGATGTTGTGGCCGTCGGCGCGCAGCGCCTGGACGAATTCGGCGAGGATGCGGAACGCGATCTCCATCTTGGAGAGATCGGTGATCTGGCTGCCGATATGCACGTCGGTGCCGGTCACCTCGATGCCGGGCAGCTTGGCTGCCCGCGCATACACCTGACGGGCGTGGACGATCGGGATACCGAACTTGTTCTCGGACTTGCCGGTGGAGATTTTTGCGTGCGTGCCGGCGTCGACGTCCGGATTGACGCGCACGGAGATGCGCGCGGTCTTGCCCATCTCGCTGGCGAGCCGTGACAGCAGCTCGAGCTCGGGCTCGGATTCGACGTTGATGCAGAGGATATCGGCGGCGAGCGCCGCGCGCAGCTCGGTCTCGGTCTTGCCGACGCCGGAGAACAGGATCTTGCTAGCGGGGATACCGGCAGCGAGCGCGCGCTTCAACTCGCCGCCAGAGACCACATCGGCGCCAGCGCCAAGCTTGGCCAGCGTGCGCAGCACCGACTGGTTGGAGTTCGCCTTCATGGCGTAGCAGACCAGAACCTTCTCGCCGGCGAAAGCATCCGTGAAGACGCGGTAATGCCGCTCGAGCGTCGCGGTCGAGTAGCAATAGAAGGGCGTGCCGACGGTCGCGGCGAGGTCGGAAAGGTTCACCGCTTCGGCGTGCAGGACGCCGTTGCGGTAGTCGAAATGGTTCATGGCGTTCGCTCAGTGATCCCGGCTCACTTGCCAGGCTTTTCGTCCAGCAGCGGGTCGAGGACAAACGATTTCTTCTTGCCCTTGGCAGCGGCGGGCGCAGCATCCGAACCATAGGTGGGATTGAACACGCTCGGCGTCTTCTGGGCCTCGGTCTCCGTGTCGGTGGGAGCCGGGGCAACGTTCGCCGTGGACGCGTTGGAGGCGGTCGGCGGCAGATCGAGCGGCCCCTTGCGGCCGCAGCCGGCCAGCGCCAGCGCGCTCAGGCTCAAGACAATGATGGCCCACCCCGAGCCGGTCGGGCGAAACTTTGACGTCACGACGAGATCCCCACTACGCGGGCCGCACCATACAGAGATTGGCGCGCTCTGGCGAGAGCCGGATGACCATGAAAAACAAGCGAAATTTTGCCCTCAGCCCGATTTTCGCTCTTTTTCCAAGCGCTTCGCCCAGGCCTTGGCCTGAGCCGTCACGTTCTTCGGCGCGGTACCGCCAAAGCTGGTGCGGCTCTTCACCGACGATTCGACCGAGAGCACGCCGAGCACGTCCTTCGTAATCTTCGGCTCGATCGCCTGCATTTCCTCGAGCGGAAGCTCATGGAGCGCGACGCCATCGCTCGCGGCCTTCGCCACGATGCGGCCGGTGACGTGATGGGCCTCGCGGAACGGCATTTTCAGCGTCCGCACCAGCCAGTCGGCAAGATCGGTCGCAGTGGCATAGCCCTCCCCCGCCGCCGCCTTCATCTTGGCTTCATCCGGCACGAGGTCGCGGACCATGCCCGTCATGGCGCGGATCGCGAGCGACAGCGCGGCAAAACCCTCCATCGCGCCCTGCTTGTCCTCCTGCATGTCCTTTTGATAGGCGAGCGGCAGGCCCTTCATCACGATCAGGAGGCCGCTGAGCGCACCGATGACGCGCCCCGTCTTGGCGCGCACGAGCTCGGCGGCGTCAGGGTTGCGCTTCTGCGGCATGATCGAGGAGCCGGTGGTGAACTTGTCGCTGAGGCGGATGAGGCCCACGAGCGGCGAGGTCCAGATCACGATCTCTTCCGCAAAGCGCGACATGTGCACGGCACAGATCGAGGCCGCGGAGAGCGTCTCCAGCACGAAGTCGCGGTCGGAGACCGCATCGAGCGAATTCGCCATCGGCCGGTCGAAGAGAAGCGCTTTCGCGGTGGCGTGGCGGTCGATCGGGAACGAGGTACCGGCGAGCGCGGCGGCACCCAGCGGAGATTCATTCAGCCGCTTGCGGGCATCCTGAAAGCGGCCGCGATCGCGCGCGGCCATCTCGACATAGGCGAGCAGATGGTGGCCGAAGGTGACGGGCTGCGCGGTCTGCAAGTGCGTAAAGCCGGGCATGACGGTTGCGGCATGTTCCAGCGCGCGTTCCACCAGCGCCTGTTGGAACGCAGCGAGCGCCGCATCGGTCTCGTCGATGACATCGCGGACATAAAGGCGGAAGTCGGTCGCGACCTGGTCGTTGCGCGAGCGTGCGGTGTGCAGGCGGCCGGCGGCGGGGCCGATCAGCTCGGACAGGCGGCTCTCGACATTCATATGGATGTCCTCAAGCGCGCGCTTGAACGTGAAGCCGCCCTTGCCGATCTCTGACAAAATCGTGTCTAGACCCTTGCCGATATTTTTCGCATCAGAGGCCGTGATGATGCCTTGAGCGGCGAGCATCGCGGCATGGGCCTTGGACGCGGCAATGTCCTGGGCGAAGAGGTGACGATCGACGTCGATGGAGACGTTGATTTCCTCCATGATCTCGTCGGGACGTTCCGAGAACCGGCCGCCCCACATCTTGTTGCTCATGATCCCCTGCTCACGCCTTGCTGCTCGCTGCGGCCTGTGCCGCAGGTTTGCTGGCCGCAGCCAGCCGTATTAAGAGGCCCCTGATAGCCATATCTGCGACCGGATGACAAACGATATGCTCGACCCCAACGACATGCTCGACCAACGGAAGGCGCGGTCCGCCACGCGCCGGATCCCCCTCGTGATCGCCACCGTGGCGGTCGGGGGCCTGGTCGGCTTTGCCGCGCTGTACGGGTTGGGCCTGAAGCGGGGGCCGGCGGGCGATCCGGCCTGCCGCGCCGCGGTCCAGACCGCCAGCAGGATCGCGCCGCTCGCCCATGGCGAGGTGGCCGCGCTGACCATGGCGACCGCCCCGTTAAAGCTGCCTGACCTCGCCTTCGAGGACGCCGACGGCCAGCCGAAGAAGCTCTCCGACTTCCGTGGCAAGACCGTGCTGGTCAACCTCTGGGCGACCTGGTGCGTGCCCTGCCGGAAGGAAATGCCGGCGCTGGAGGGACTCCAGACCAAGCTTGCGGGGCCGAATTTCGAGGTGGTCGCGATCAATATCGACACCCGCGACCCCGAGAAGCCCAAGACTTTCCTGAAAGAGGCCGGCCTGACCCGTCTCGGCTATTTCAACGACCAGAAAGCCAAGGTTTTCCAGGATCTTAAAGCCATAGGCCGGGCATTGGGCATGCCCACCTCGGTGCTTGTCGACCCGCAGGGCTGCGAGATCGCCACCATCGCCGGCCCCGCCGAATGGTCGAGCGACGACGCGTTGAAGCTGATCCAGGCCGCGGTGAAGCCTGCCGCCGCGTCGCTTTAGGCCGTAACGTTGAGATTGTTGCCGATGCCGGCGCCGACATTGGCGCGCGAGGGCTGGCCGGCTCCGAGCAGCGTCAGGACGGCGGATTTCTCCGCATCCATGTTCTGCTTCGTCACGGTCGCCGCGATGTTCGACTGCAACGCGCCTTGCTGAGCGGTCAGCATGCTGCTGACCATGGCCATCATGTCCATACGCATACCCTCGTACGGGCGGCAGCCTAGGGGCGAGGGGTTAACGAGAGGTGGATGCTCGCCCAGCAATAACTCGTCATACGCGGGCTTGACCCGCGTATCCATCGACACAAAGGATTCTTTTGAAAGGATGGATTGCCGGGTCGAGCCCGGCAATGACAAGACTTTACCGCGTCGGGACCGGCTTGGCGCCGCGGTAGTCGTAGAAGCCGCGCTGCGTCTTGCGGCCGAGCCAGCCGGCTTCGACGTATTTCACCAGCAGCGGGCACGGGCGGTATTTTGAGTCGGCCAGCCCCTCATGCAGCACCTGCATGATGGAGAGACAGGTGTCGAGGCCGATGAAATCGGCCAGCTCCAGCGGGCCCATCGGATGATGGGCGCCCAGCTTCATCGCCGCGTCGATCGCCTCGACGTTTCCGACGCCTTCATAGAGCGTGTAGATCGCCTCGTTGATCATCGGCAGCAGAATGCGGTTGACGATGAAGGCCGGGAAATCCTCGGAGACCGCGACCTGCTTGCCGAGCTTGGCAACGAATGCCTTGGAGGCCTCGAAGGTGGAATCATCGGTGGCGATGCCGCGGATCAGCTCGACCAGCTCCATCAGCGGCACCGGATTCATGAAGTGAATGCCGATGAAGCGCTCGGGGCGGTCGGTGGCCGCGGCAAGGCGGGTGATCGAGATCGAGGAGGTGTCGGAGGCGACGATCGCTTCGGGCTTCAGGATCGCGCAGAGCTCGTGGAAGATCTTGCGCTTGACCTCTTCCTTTTCGACCGCAGTCTCGATCACGAGGTCGCAGTCGGCGAGGTCATCGAGCTTCTCGGCGAGCGTGATGCGCGACAGCGCCTTGGCCTTGTCGTCCTCGCTGACGGCCTTCTTGGAGACCTGGCGCAACAGATTACCGTTGATGGTGGCCATGCCCGACTTCAGACGGTCGGCCGAGATGTCGTTGAGCACCACGTCGAAACCGGCCAGCGCCGCGACATGGGCGATGCCATTGCCCATCTGCCCCGCGCCGATCACGCCGACCTTCTTGATCTCTGCCATAATGTCATCCACCGGAACGGCGCGGATGCCGCGCCCTGCCTATCCCCCGTGAGCCGGGGGTCCGATTTAATCAGAACCCGGGCTCGAAACCTAGATTGGATCGCGCCCTTCCGGTTGTCCCCGCGAAAGAAAGCGCCTCAGAAATGAAACACCGGCCGGAGTTAGCACATCCGGCCGGTGTTTTTACGGTGTTTTACTTGCCGAGCTTGCCGAGTTCGGCCGTGAGCTCAGGAACCGCCTGGTAGAGGTCGGCAACCAGGCCGTAGTCGGCGACCTGGAAGATCGGCGCGTCCTCATCCTTGTTGATCGCGACGATCACCTTGGAGTCCTTCATGCCGGCGAGATGCTGGATCGCGCCGGAGATGCCGACGGCGACATAGAGCTCGGGGGCCACGACCTTGCCGGTCTGGCCGACCTGCCAGTCGTTCGGCGCATAGCCGGCGTCGACCGCCGCACGCGAGGCACCGACACCGGCGCCCAGCTTGTCGGCGAGCGGCTCGATGTACTTTGCGAAGTTTTCCCGGCTCTGCATGGCGCGGCCACCGGAGACGATGATCTTCGCCGAGGTCAGCTCGGGGCGGTCGCTCTTGGCGACTTCCTCGCCGACAAAGGACGACAGGCCCGGATCGGCCGCCGCCGCGACGCTCTCGACGCTCGCGCCGCCACCGGCCGGCGCAGCGGCGAAGGTCGAGGTGCGCACCGTGATGACCTTCTTGGCGTCCTTCGACTTCACCGTTTGGATGGCGTTGCCGGCATAGATCGGACGTTCGAAGGTGTCGGGCGCGACGACTTTGATGATCTCCGAGATCTGCATCACATCGAGCAGGGCTGCGACGCGCGGCATCACGTTCTTGAAGCGCGAGGTCGCAGGCGCGACGATCGCGTCATAGCCGGACGCCAGCGAGACGACCAGCGCGGCCAGCGGCTCGGCGAGATCGTGCGCGTAAGCTTCGCCGTCGGCGAGCAGCACCTTCTTCACGCCAGCGAGCTTTGCGGTAGCCTCCGCCGCGCCCTTGGCGTTCTGGCCGGCGACCAGCACGTCGACGTCGGCGCCGAGGGCGGCGGCCGCCGTCAGGGCCTTGTTGGTCGCATCCTTCAGCGACGCATTGTCGTGTTCGGCAATCAGAAGCGTCGTCATCAGAGCACTCCGGCTTCGTTCTTGAGTTTCGACACCAGCTCGGCGACGTCCTTGACCTTGACGCCGGCCTTGCGGCCCGGTGGCTCCGTCGTCTTGAGAACTTCGAGGCGCGCGGTGACGTCGACGCCGTAATCGGCGACGGTCTTCTCCGCAATCGGCTTCTTCTTCGCCTTCATGATGTTGGGCAGCGAGGCATAGCGCGGCTCATTGAGGCGGAGATCGGTGGTGACGATCGCCGGTCCCTTCAGCTTCACCGTCTGCAGGCCGCCATCGACCTCGCGGGTGACCTTGAAGTCAGATCCTTCGACCTCGAGCTTGGAGGCGAAGGTCGCCTGCGACCAGCCGAGCAGCGCGGCCAGCATCTGGCCGGTCTGGTTGCTGTCGTCGTCGATCGCCTGCTTGCCCAGAATGATCAGGCCCGGCTGCTCTTCGTCGGCGACCTTCTTCAGGATCTTGGCGACCGCCAGCGGCTCCACGTTGCCTTCGGCCTTCACCAGGATGCCGCGGTCGGCGCCCATGGCAAGACCGGTGCGGATCGTCTCGGACGCCTGCGCCGGTCCAATGGAGACCACCACGACCTCGGTGGCCTTGCCGCCTTCCTTCAGGCGCAGCGCTTCCTCGACCGCGATTTCGTCGAATGGGTTCATCGACATCTTGACGTTGGCGAGTTCAACGCCCGATCCATCGCCCTTGACGCGAACCTTGACGTTGTAATCGACCACCCGCTTCACCGGCACTAAGACCTTCATCGATCCTCTTTCACTTGAATTCTTGAGGGGGTTATCAACTGGCGCGGAACCTAATGGCCCGGCCCAGTCCGGTCAACGCGCGCGGAGGCCCAAAAATTGGCTTTGCGAGCCAATCTTGACGGTTCGCTTGGCGGTTTGCCTAGCGGTTCTGCCCCGGCACCCAGAGCACGTCACCAGCGCCATTATGATTGGCCGCGCGGCTCGCGACAAACAGGAAATCCGACAGCCGGTTCATATATTGGATGCCAGCCGCCCCGACCGGCTCGTCCGGCCGCGCGGCGAGTTCCACCATTACGCGTTCCGCCCTGCGGCATATCGTGCGCGCGACATGGAGATGGGCGGCGGCCGGGGTTCCGCCCGGCAGCACGAAGGAGGTGAGCGGGGCGAGCTTTTCGTTCAGCGCGTCGATGTCGCGCTCGAGCCGCTCGACCTGACTCGCCACGACCCGCAACCGCTCGGCCTTGCCCTCCCGCTCGGGCACCGCGAGATCGGCGCCGAGATCGAACAGGTCGTTCTGGATCCGGCCGAGCATCGCATCGAGCTCCGGCCAGTCGTTGACGTGCAATCGTGCCACGCCGATCGCGGCATTGGTCTCGTCGACGGTGCCGTAGGCCTCGATCCGCAGATCATATTTCGGACGGCGCTCGCCGGAGCCGAGCGCGGTCGTGCCGTCGTCACCGGTGCGGGTGTAGATGCGATTGAGAACGACCATGTTTACCTCTCAACGCCCCATCGCCCAGACCGCGAGCATGGCGATGACGATCGCCACGAACTGAAACAGCACGCGCAACCGCATCAGCTTCTGCGAGGTGTTGGGCGAGCCGCCGCGCATCATGTTGACGAGACCGAGCAGCAGCACCAGCGCCACGGCGCCGACAGCCACCGGCAGGATGAAAGAACTCAGGAGGGATGCCATTGGGGGTAGATAACATTGTGTTTGCCGCTCCGCCATCACGTCGCGATCTGGCTTTTAGGCCAATAATATCAGAAGCTAGCGGGATGATTTCCGACCTGCGCCAATCACCTGCCTTCTTCGCCTCTCCCCGCTCGCGGGGAGAGGGAGCAGCATCAGGTGGCATGTGAGGCAGATCCGCTACCTCTACCTGGTCACGATGGACGCGTTCTACACGTTCCTGGCCGACGACGGCTGGGCGATCGCGAGCCATATCGCGCTGTCCAGCCTGATGGCGCTGTTCCCGTTCCTGATCGTGCTCACCTCGCTTGCGGGCTTCTTCGGCTCCAAGGAGCTCGCCGACCAGGCGGCCGGGCTGATGCTCGAGGTCTGGCCCAAGCAGGTCGCCAACTCGCTGTCCGGCGAGATCCACGACGTGCTGACCACGACCCGCACCGACGTGCTGACCATCGGCGCAGTGCTGTCGGTCTATTTTGCCTCGAACGGCGTCGAGGCCTTGCGGGTCGCGCTCAACCGCGCCTATGCGGTGGTCGAGATGCGGCGCTGGTATTGGCTGCGGCTGGAATCGATCGGCTACACGCTGGTGGCGGCCTTCACCGCGCTCGCCATGGCGTTCCTGATCGTGCTGGGGCCGCTGCTCATCGAGGCGGCGCGGCGGCACATCCCGCTCATCGTCGAATCCAACGAAAGCATCCTGACCTGGCTGCGCTACGGCATCACCATCGGCGCGCTGATCGTCGCGCTGATCATCCTGCACGCCTGGCTGCCGGCGGGGCGGCGCGGCTTCCTCCAGATCCTGCCCGGCATCGTCTTCACGATGATTGCGTCGCTGATCTCGGGCATCGTGTTCGGGCAATATCTGGCGCGCTTCGCCAACAACTACGTGACGATGTATGCGGGCCTCGCCTCAGTGATCATCGCGCTGGTGTTTCTGTATTTCATCGCCGCGATCTTCGTCTATGGCGGCGAGCTCAACGCTGCGATCATCAAGTCGCGGCTTCCTCACGGCGTGTCGCTTCAAGCAGCGCAGTCGCTAGCGCACGCGGAGACACGGGCTTGACCAGGAAGGCGTCGGCGCCGACCTCGCGAGAGGCCGTCTCGTCCTCGCCGCGGCCGGAAATGCCGATGATCGGGATCTGACCGAGCGGCGGGCACATCGTGCGGATGCGCTTGATCGCCTCGATGCCGTCGATGCCCGGCAGCACCATGTCCATCAACACTGCATCGAAAGCGCCTTGCGCAAGGCGGTTTTCCGCATCCTCGCCACGACCGATGAACTCCGCATGATGGCCGAGCTCGGTCAGCATGGTGTTGAGCACGACGCGGCCGAACGGATTGTCCTCGACGCTGAGCACGCGCAGCGACCTCATGGCATTCGACGGCTCTCCGTCACCGCTTACGTCCAACGCATCGATGTCCTCGGGGGAGCTCAAGGCGACGGTCAAGATGAAGGCGGCGCCGCGAGTCGGCCGCGTCTTCGCGGTGACGTCACCGCCCATCGCGCGTGCCAATTGCTTCACCGAGGAGAGCCCCAGCCCGGCGCCGCCGAAGCGCGAGGCGATGGTGACATTGGCCTGCGTGAACGGACGGAACAGACGCTTGATCTCGGCCATGGTCAGCCCGATGCCGCTATCCGAGACCCTGAAGGAAACACCGATCTTGCCTTTGCCCTTCGGCGGACGCCAGGGCAGAACCTGTAGCGCCACCCAGCCCTGTTCCGTGAACTTCACGGCATTGTCGATCAAGTTCTCCAGCGCCGCGCGCAGGCGTACGGAGTCGCCTACCACCAGGGCTGGAAGTCGTGGGTGGATGTCGATCTCGGCCTGCAACCCCTTGGCTGCCGCGCGGCCGGCAAGCGAGTCGCCGGCTGCCCGCGCAAGGGCGCGCATATCGAACAGATCCTGGCCGAGGCCATTGCCCCCATCCTTGGCTGTCTTGGCGGCGTCCACGAACAGAGTCGCAAGACTCGCCAGATGCTCCGCGCCGGCCTTGATGGTGTCGGCCCAGCGGCGCTCGCGCTCGCCAAGGTCCGAGGTCGCAAGCAGATCGCTGATCGCGAGGATTCCGGTCAGGGGGGTGCGGACCTCGTGGGCAAAGGCCGCGAGCGCGGCTCGGACCACGTCCGCCGCGGCAGCTTTTGGACTCGTCTTTGCGCTCTTCTTGACGCTGCGCTTGCGTGCGGCACGCGGCTCAAGGCGCGCCTTGCCACCCGCCTTGGCACCCATCTTGGGCAACCGCCGCTTGGACGACCGCGTGGTGCGCGCTGAGCGCGTTTTCGCCGCCATGTTTCCCCTTGAACCCCGGCTCGAAGTCAGCATGGCACGGCGGGGCCCAGGGAGTCACTGAGGCGTTTTTCTAAACCCCAGAGAAACTTAACGTAATCCCACCAACGCGCGGATGTCGGCAGGGAGCGCTCCCGCCGCGCGCAAGTCGCGCAAGCCGGTGGCGCGGGTCGATTTGGAAAGCTTTTGCCCAGCCCCGTCGCTTACCAGCCGATGGTGGCGATAGGCGGGCGCGGGCAGACCGAGCAGTTCCTGGAGCAGGCGGTGAACCGACGTCGCCTGAAACAGATCCTGACCGCGCACCACCTCGCTCACCCCCTGAAGCGCATCGTCGACGACGACAGACAGGTGATAGCTGGTCGGCGTCTCCTTGCGTGCGAGGATGACATCGCCCCAGGCCTGCGGTTGGACAGGAATGCTGCCCTGCTCGCCCGCAGGTCCCTCGCCGTCCTCGCGCCAAATGAGGTTCGCCATGCGGAGGCAGGCCGCGGCCATGTCGAGCCGCAGCGCATAGGGCGCGCTTGAGGAGATCAGCCGCGCGCGCTCCTCGGGGGGAAGCGATTTCGCGGTGCCCGGATAAAGCGGCGCGCCATCGGGGTCGCGCGGCCAGGGTCGATCAGCCTCGCGCTGCGCTACCTGCTTTGCGATCTCGGCGCGGCTTTCGAAGGCGGGATAGACGAGGCCAAGCGCGGTGAGCCTGTCCAGCGCCGCGCGATAGGCGTCAAAATGCTCCGATTGTCGCCGCACCGGCGTCTCCCAGGCGATTCCCAGCCAGGCGAGATCCTCGTATATCGCCGCCTCGAACTCCGGCCGGCAGCGCGTCGCGTCGATGTCCTCGATCCGCAGCAGGAGGCGCCCGCCCGTCTCGCGCGCGCGATCGAAATTCAGCAGCGCGGAGAAGGCATGCCCAAGATGGAGATAGCCGTTCGGGCTGGGGGCGAATCGGAAAACGGGTGGCGTCATTCTTGGGGTACTCATCATTGCCGGACTTGCCGCCTTCGCTAGAGCTTCGGCGGCCGAGTGAGTATGTTGGCCCGGCGGAGCTTTAGCGAAGACGGGACCCGGCAATCCATCTTCCATGACTCTGTTACGATATGAGATGGATGCGCGGGTCCCGCCTACGCCGAGGCTTCGGCGGGCTTCTCGGTATTGGGCCGGCGAGCCTTAGCAGAGACGGCAAGCCCGCGCATGACGAGTTGAGCAGCCATGACCATCCACCTCGAAACCCAGTCTGATCTCGAAGAGGCCGTTCAGGCACTGGTCAAGCGTGACACTCGGCTGAAGCCGGTGCTGGAGATCGCGGGCATGCCGAGCCTGCGACGGCGCGAGCCCGGCTTTGCGGGGCTGGCGCACATCGTCTGCGGCCAGCAGCTCTCGACCGCGAGCGCCGGCGCGATCTGGGGGCGGCTCAACGCCGCCTTCGATCCGTTCGACCATGACGCGGTGCGCCGTGCGCGCGCCGACCGGCTCGGACGGCTTGGCCTGTCGGCCGCCAAGATCAAGACGCTGAAACATCTCGCGCGCGAGCTCGCGGCCGAACGGCTGAACCTCGACGTGCTCGCCGAGGAGGACGCCGACGCGGCGCATCACACGCTGATCGCGCTGCCCGGCATCGGACCGTGGACCGCCGATGTGTATTTGTTGTTCTGCCTCGGCCATGGCGATGCCTGGCCTGCCGGCGATCTCGCCGTGCAGGAAAGCATCCGCATCGGGCTAGGCTTGAAGACGCGCCCCACCGAGAAGCAGATGGCGCCACTCGCCGAACCCTGGCGTCCCCTGCGCGGCGCGGCTGCGCATCTGTGGTGGAGCTACTATCGCGCAGTCAAGAAACGCGAAGGCGTGTTGGCCGGCGAGGCGAACGCCGTTTTAAACAATGTTGCTGTTGCAAAGCGCTCAGGGGTGAAAGAGAAGATGCCGGCACGGAAAAAGCCGGGACCTTCACCATGACATCAACCGACTTCATCGTTGCGCGCAACGACCTCGAGCAATGCAAGCTGATCGAGACCGCGAGTCCCGATCCGGCCGCGCTACCCGCGGATGCGCTGTTGGTGAAGGTCGAGCGCTTCGCGTTCACCGCCAACAACATCACTTATGCCGTGATGGGCGACGAGCTGAAATACTGGCAAATCTTTCCCGCGCCGCAGGGCTTCGGCAACATCCCGGTGTGGGGCTTTGGCGAGGTCATCGCCTCGAAACATCCGAACATCGCCGCAGGCGAGCGCCTGTTCGGCTATTTTCCGATGGCCATGCATCTCGTCATCGAGGCTACCGACGTCAGCAAGCGCGCGCTTCGCGACGGCGCCGAGCACCGCAAGCAGGTGTCGCCGGTCTACAACACCTATTCCCGCGTCACCGGCGATCCCGCCTTTGCCGGGCATCAGGGTGATCTTCAGGCGCTGCTGCGGCCGCTGTTCATGCTGTCGTTCCTGGTCGACGACTTCCTCGCCGAGAACGACGACTTTGGCGCGCGCAGCGTGCTGCTCTCGAGCGCCTCCAGCAAGACCGCGTTCGGGCTCGCGCATCTCCTGCACAGCCGCGGCCGCAAGGTGATCGGGCTGACCTCGGCGGGCAATACTGGCTTCGTCGGCTCGTTGCCCTGCTACGACGAGGTCGTCACCTATGATCGCGTCAGCTCGCTGCCGACGGACGCGCCGGTCGCCTTCGTCGATATGGCCGGCAGCAGCGCGCTGCGGGCCGAGCTGCACCACCATTTCAGCGACCGGATGGCATGCTCGGTGCGCGTCGGCCTGACGCATCGCGCCACCGACGCCGACGAGGGCCGACTTCCCGGCGCCAAGCCGCGCTGGTTCTTCGCGCCCGACCATATCCGCAAGCGCGCGAAGGATTGGGGCCCTGGCGGCATCGACCAGCGCTTTGGCGCGGCGTGGGCAGGGTTTGCACCGCTGCTGGAAAAATGCCTGACCGTGGTCGAGAGCCGCGGACCGGAGGCCGTGCGACAGGTCTATCTCGATACGCTGAAGGGCCGCATTCCGCCCGAGCAGGGGCATATGCTGTCGCTGCTCGGATAGTCGGCTTTTGGCGCCTGCCAAAACGGTATAGCGTCCACCATCATGATTGGAGCATGATCCTCTCGGAAAACTGCTGCACACTTTTCCGGATCATGCTCCCGAGGAAACGCCGCGAAGACGGCCACGAGGTCGCGCATGCTGGACAGGACGAAGGACATTCTCGTGTCCGCGCAAACCTGGCTCGATCAGCTCGAGCAGGCACTCAGCGATCCAGATCATGGCGCGCTGCATAAGCTCTTCCTGGCCGACAGCTACTGGCGCGACGTGCTGGCGCTGAGCTGGAACCTGCAAACGATCGCTGGCCGCGACGCAACCGTTCAGGAATTGAGTGCGCTCGCATCCGAGGCTGCACCAAGTTCTTTCGAGGTCGCATCGACCCGCGCGCCGCCGCGCTGGGTGACACGCGCCGGAACCAAGACGATCGAGGCGATCTTCAATTTTGAGACCGCGATTGGCCGCGGCAGCGGCATCGTTCGGCTGCTGCCCGATGCCGATGACGGCGACCGCCTGAAGGCGTGGACGCTGCTCACCGCGCTGGAGGAACTGAAGGGATTTGAGGAGCAACTCAACCGAACGCGGCCGCGCGGCCAGGCCTATTCGCGCGACTTCCGCGGGCCGAACTGGCTCGATCTGCGCAAGGCGTCCGGCGACTATGCCGATCGCGATCCGGCCGTGCTGGTGATCGGCGGCGGCCAGGCCGGACTCGCGATCGCGGCGCGGCTGAAGCAGCTGAATGTCGACACGCTGATCGTCGATCGCTGGCCACGCATCGGCGACAATTGGCGCAAGCGCTATCACGCGCTCACCCTGCACAACCAGGTGCAGGTCAATCACCTGCCCTACATGCCGTTCCCGCCGAACTGGCCGGTCTATATCCCCAAGGACAAGCTCGCCAACTGGTTCGAGGCTTACGTCGAGGCGATGGAGCTGAACTACTGGACCGGCACCGAGTTCGAGGGCGGCGCTTATGACGAAGCGGAAGCGCGCTGGACTGTGCACCTAGCGCGCGCCGACGGCACTACGCGCACCATGCATCCGCGTCATGTGGTGATGGCGACCGGCGTCAGCGGTATCCCGAACATACCGGATATTCCGAGCCTTAATAATTTCAAGGGCACGCTCCTGCATTCCAGCCGCTATGAGGACGGCGAGAGCTGGACCGGCAAGCGGGCGATCGTCATCGGCACCGGCAATAGCGGCCACGACATTGCGCAGGATCTCTACTCCAGCGGCGCGCAGGTGACGCTGGTGCAGCGCTCGCCGACGCTGGTCACCAATATCGAACCCTCGGCACAGCTCGCCTACGCCACCTACAACGAGGGCACGCTCGAGGACAACGACCTGATCGCGACCTCGATGCCGACCCCGCTCGCGAAGAAGACCCATGTGATGCTGACGGAGCAGTCGAAGGCGCTCGACAAGGACCTGCTCGACGGCCTCACCCGCGTCGGCTTCAAGCTCGATTTCGGCGAAGGCAGCACCGGCTGGCAGTTCAAATACCTCACCCGCGGTGGCGGCTATTACTTCAACGTCGGCTGCTCGGATCTCATCGTCAGCGGCGCGGTCAGGCTCAGGCAATTCGAGGACATCGAAAGCTTCGTCGCCGAGGGCGCGCGGATGAAGGACGGCGCGATCATCCCCGCCGACCTCATCGTGCTCTCAACCGGTTACAAGCCGCAAGCCTATCTGGTGCGAAAGCTGTTCGGCGATGCCGTGGCCGATCGCGTCGGTCCGATCTGGGGCTTTGGCGACGGCTTTGAGCTGCGCAACATGTATGCGCGCACGAAGCAGCCAGGCCTGTGGTTCATCGCCGGCAGCCTCGCGCAATGCCGGATCAATTCGAGATTCCTGGCGCTCCAGATCAAGGCGATCGAGCATGGGATGTTGGGGCGGAAGGTGGCTGTTGCTTAAGCCCCTCGTAATTGCGAGCGAAGCGAAGCAATCCAGAATCTTTCCGCGGTGACAGCCTGGATTGCTTCGCTTCGCTCGCAATGACGGTCGTGGAGACGGCCGCGCCGAAATGAGCTCAAAGGAGGACTCCAATGCCAGCCATACTCGGCTCGGGTGAGCATCGTTACCGTGTCGTCGAGAACTGGGCAAAACTGCCGGATGGCTGGCAGCTCACCGACGTTGCTTCCGTCGCGGTCGACGGCAAGGACCGCATCTACGTTTTCAATCGCGGCACCCATCCGATGGTGGTGCTCGACCGCGAGGGCAATTTCCTGCGCAGCTGGGGCGAAGGACTGTTCACCCGCGCCCACGGTCTGCATATCGACGCCGACGACAATCTCTATTGCACCGATGATGGCGATCACACCGTGCGCAAATGCACGACCGACGGCAAGGTGCTGCTGACGATCGGCATCCCCGAGAAGCCTGCGCCGTTCATGAGTGGCGATCCGTTCCACCGCTGCACCCACACCGCGCTATCGCCGAAGGGCGAGATCTACGTCTCCGATGGCTACGGCAACGCGCGTGTGCATAAGTTCACCCCTGGCGGCAAGCTGATCATGAGCTGGGGTGCGCCCGGCACCGATCCCGGGCAGTTCAACATCGTGCACAATATCGCCACTGATGCCGACGGTTATGTCTACGTTGCCGACCGCGAGAACCACCGCGTGCAGGTGTTCGACGGCAACGGCAGATATGAGACGCAGTGGAATAATCTGCACCGGCCTTGCGCGCTGTGCTGCGGCGGCGGCAAGCAGCCGACCTTCGTGATCGGCGAACTCGGACCCGGCATGGCGGTCAACCGCAAGGTGCCCAATCTCGGGCCGCGGCTGTCCGTCGTGGATGCGCAAGGCAAGCGCATCGCGCGGCTCGGCGGCGAGGAGGGGCCCGGGGTTGCGAGCGGAAAATTCCTGGCGCCGCACGGGATCGCACTGGACTCGAAAGGCGACATTTATGTCGGCGAGGTCGGCGTCACCGACTGGAAGACCAGCTTTCCCGACGATGAGATGCCGGCCGTCGTGCGCGCCACACGGTGTCTGCAGAAGCTGGAGCGGGTGCGCTGACCGGCGCGCATCCAATTCGCCCGGCCGCGCCACCGCATCGGTGCGCGGCGGAGGGGAACGGTACGATCGGGCGGACGGCGCGCGGCAGTGCCGCTTCCCCGAAAAGCGGCTTTTTTGCAGCGTGTTCCGGCTCGCGAGCGGCCTGAATAAGTCGCTCAACGGGCTTCACAATCCCGTCACGCTGCATGTAGTATGTCAGTACATGCTGCTTCGCAGCGATATGGAGGCCAGGAGCGTTACTTGAACGCACATGTCTCGCAAGGCAGTTGGCCGGTCTTGGTGCTGAATGCGGACTTCCGGCCGCTGAGTTACTACCCGCTGTCCCTCTGGTCGTGGCAGGACGCGATCAAGGCGGTGTTTCTCGATCGCGTCAACATCGTCGCACACTACGATCAGGCGGTACGAAGTCCGACGCTCGAGATGCAGCTTCCGAGCGTCGTCTCGCTCAAATCCTTCGTCAAGCCGACCACCCATCCTGCCTTTACCCGTTTCAACGTCTTCCTCCGCGACCGCTTCAATTGCCAGTATTGCGGCTCGCCCGAGGACCTCACCTTCGATCACATCATCCCGCGCAGCAAAGGCGGCCAGACCACCTGGGAGAACGTGGTCGCGGCCTGCTCGCCCTGCAATTTGCGCAAGGGCAATCTCACGCCGGCGCAGGCAAAGATGTTTCCGAGGCAGGCGGCGTTCGCACCCACGGTGCATCAGTTGCACCGCAACGGCCGCCTCTTTCCGCCCAACTATCTGCACGATAGCTGGCTGGATTATCTCTACTGGGATACGGAGCTGGATCCGTAGGGCCTTACGCGCGCTTCGTTCTGTTCGCTGCACATGGAAAGGTGTGCGCTGCCGGGACCGGTCGGCGACTTCTGGCTCATGCGCTGGTTTGGTTGCGCGATGGAACAATGGGAACTCGCCGGCCTGCCGTGCGTTATGTTCCCATGACAGTCGATCATTCGGTACGCCCGCCCCGCATCCTCACGCCCGACGAGCGCAAGGCGCGAGACGAGGCACGACGGGTTGATGCGGAGCAGGCCATGCGTGAGCATGAGGCTGCGCAGAAGGCGCTCTATTCCAACATGGAGCGGCTGAGGGCCGAACGGCTGGCGCGCGAGGCCCGATCGCAGGGCCGATAGGCCGCGGGCTCAGGGCCGCAAGGTCCTTTCCGGTTCGTTACCGTCCCTTAAGCCCTGCGGGGGCAATCTCGGCGCTGACAGGCGGCCCGGCTTTCGGCCACTCCGCCCCTTGGCCCGAGATCGTCACCCATGCTCGCCGAAACGCTGGAGCCGCTTCAATTCGCGGCGTTGAAGCGCGTGCTCCATGCACGCTTCGTGCTCGCGGCGCTGCGCGCGCTCGGTGCCATAATGATCAAGCCGCACCTCGCGATCGCAACCGCGGCCATCGTGGTGCTGACGCGCTCCCTCGCTTGCACGCTGCTGTTTGGACCCCGGATCGGGGCCGCGCGAAGGTGGATCTGGACCAGCATTTCGCGCCGGCAATTGCTGGCCTTGCGATGATGGCCCCGCTCGCGCTGCTCCTACGCGTGCTGTTGCGGAAGCGCTGCCTGTCGATGCACGCGACGAGGCTAGTCTTCCGCAGACTGCCGGGTTCTCGAATAATACTACGCCTTCTGAACCGGCAGTGCGACGCCGCCGAGCGTCAGCACCATGGCCGCGATCTCGCGCAGGTGTCGAGGGGAAGCGCTTGGCAGGCCAGGCGCGCTCGCTCCACCTTTCGCGATACATGCGGGCCGGCGCAAATGCGTCGCGCGAGGAACCCGAATGGCGTGGTGTTCGTTCAGAGCGCAGGCGTGCGCAGTGGACTTGACCTCTGGAGCGGAGCGATAATCCGGCCTGCGCTACCCAGCTGGAATGGAGGTCCGCCATGCCTGCCTCATCCGAGAAGGATCACGTCTACAAGATCCTGGAACTCGTCGGATCGTCGGAAAAGTCGATCGAGGACGCAATCCAGAACGCGATCAGCCGCGCCGCAAAAACCATCCGCGAGATGAAATGGTTCGAGGTCGTCCAGACGCGCGGCCATATCGAGAACGGCACCGTGCGCCACTACCAGGTCACGCTGCGCGTCGGCTTCACGCTCGAGGCGTGAGCGGGGCACAAGAGGCGTTGCCGCTGCGCGCGCCGCGGCGTGGTTAACATCGTCCCACGATAATCCGTCGAAATATTGGGGAATCCCCCATCGAGTACGGGCTCCGTGCAATCGTCGCGGATGATGCAACAAGCCGTTAAGGCGATGGTGAGAGGTTTGCGCCGATTTGGAGCAGACCCGATGTCCTCAGGCCGCGGCGAACTCGGCAAAACCCGTCTCCCGTTTTGGGCGGCGGGATTCGTCGTGCTGATCTGCACCGCAATCCTGGCCCTGAGCGGCTGGCGCGAATGGGAGACACGCAGCGCCGAGCTCAGGACCGCCGAAGTGGACGTGGCCAATGTCGCCCAATCACTGATCCAGCACGCGGACGACACGTTCGAGCTCGCCGATACGATCCTGGTTGGCCTGGTCCACCGCCTCGAGCTCGATGGAATGGGCCCCGACACGATCGCCAAGCTCCAGACCTACCTGCCGACCCGCAAATCGTCGGACCGCATCCGCGGCATCTTCGTCTATGACGAGACGGGCCGATGGCTGGCCACGACCGAGCAGGTCGACATCTCCAAGTTCAACAACGGCGACCGCGAATATTTCCAGCGTCATCGCACTTCGCCCGACCGCGGCACGCTGATCGGACGGCCGGTCAGGAGCCGCTCGGGCGGCCAGTGGATCATTACCGCGTCGCGCCGGATCAACAATCCCGATGGCAGCTTCGCCGGCGTCGCCCTGCTCACGATCGACGTCGCTTATTTCGTCGGGTTCTACGAGCGGTTCGACGTCGGGCCGAACGGCTCGGCGTCGTTGCTCAACAATGATGGCATCATGCTGGCGCGCAGCCGCGACGAGAGCAGCGCCTATGTCGGACGCGACCTCTCCAATGCCCCGTTGTTCAAGGAATGGAAAAGCCGGCCGACTGCGGCCGTCTACTATTTCAAGTCGCCGCTCGATGGCGTACTGCGCCTGAGTTACTACAAGCGCAGCAGCCAATATCCCCTGATGGTGCTTGCGAGCAAGTCGCAGGACGACGTGCTGGCCCCCTGGCAGCGCGCCGCGGCCGTGCGGATGAGCTATGTCGCCGGCCTGGTGCTGCTGATCGCGGTGATCGGCTTCTACCTGGTTCGCCAGCTTCTGCAGCGGCAGCGCATGGCACAGGCCCTAGTCGCCAACGAGGCTCACTTCCGCCTGCTGGCCGAGCAATCCAGCGACATGGTGACCCGGATCGGGCTTGATAACCGGCTGCTCTACGTCTCCCCGTCCTGCGCGCGCGTCGTCGGCTGGTCGCCCGACGAACTGCTGGGCAACTCGGCCGTGGCCGGCATCCACCCGGAGGACCTGGAACGGATCGAGCAGACCATCGCCGCGCTGAAGAATGGCGAAGCCGAGGAAGCGCGGTTCGTCTTTCGCCAGCGCCATCGCGAGAAGGGGGAGATCTGGGCCGAGTCGGCCCTGCACGTGACGCGAGCGTCCGACACCGGCGAGATCGACGGCGTCGTTGCGATCATGCGAGACGTGACCGAGCAGAAGGATCTTCAAGACAAGCTCGCCTCGCTGGCGACGACCGACGGTCTGACCGGGCTCGCCAACCGCCGCGCATTCGACGAGCGCCTTGCAGAGGAATGGGCGCGCGCACGCCGCGACGGCACGCAGCTCTCGCTGCTCCTGATCGACGTCGATCATTTCAAGAAGTTCAACGACCATTACGGACACCTCGCGGGTGACGGCTGCCTGCGCGCGCTGGGAAAGATTCTGGCCTCGCATGCGAGGCGCACCGCCGACCTCGCGGCACGCTACGGCGGCGAGGAATTCGCCCTGCTGTTGCCGAACACCGGCGCGGACGGTTGCGCCCAGATCGGCGAGGAAATTCGCGATGGCTTGCGCGATCTCGCGATGCTCCATGCGCAAAATCCGCCATCCCGACTGGTCACTGTGAGCGTGGGCGCCGCGACGAGCCTTCCGTCCCAGACCGCGACGGATTGCAATGCGCTGGTGGCGGCAGCCGATCGCGCGCTCTATGCCGCCAAGGACTCGGGCCGCGACCGGCTGGTGATGTCGGGCCAGGTCGTGCCGTGGCCGGCGAAGAGCGCGTGACAAACATCGAACGGTTACCGGAACTTAAGATTCTGTCGGCAGTCTCCGCGGCTTGGCGGCCATGCCGCGCTGTTCCCAGGGACCGCGACCTCATGCTCACCGACACGCTGGAGCAAATTCGATTCCTGCCGTCGAAGCGGGCGATTTATGTCCGCGTCATCTTCGCTGGCCTCGCGGCGATGGTGCTGTTCAAGGGCTTGCGGTTCTTCGAGGGCGGCCTCTGGTATGGCAACCAGACCGCCGACTTCTCGGCCTTCCACATCGTTGCGCAGCACATCTGGCTCGACGATCTCGACCTCACCTACCAGTTCTCGGAATTTTCCAAGATGCAGGCGGTGGCGTCCGGCGGCGCGACCAGCTTCATGCCCTGGACCTACCCGCCGCAATTCGATCTGCTTCTGGCACCGTTCGGATTGCTGCCGGGCTGGGCTGCCTATTCCCTTTTCACGGCACTGACGCTCGCGGCCTATCTGATGACGCTTCGCGCCATCGCCGGAAACAATCTGGCGCAGGTGCTCGTCATCTCGTTCCCGGCAATTGCTATCACGATCGCCTGCGGCCAGAACGGCTTTCTCACGGGCGCGCTGATCGGGCTCGTCTGCCTCAACGTGGAGCGACGCCAGATGCTGGGCCAGGTCCTGGCGGGCCTCGCACTCGGCGCGATGGTCATGAAGCCGCATCTCGCCATCGTGGCAGGTGTCTACATGCTGCTGACGCGCCGCTGGACGGCGATCGCCACGGCGGCGATCGTGGTGGTCACCAGCACGGCCGTGTGCACGTTGGCGTTCGGCCCGCAAATCTGGATCGCATGGCTAGGCGCGATCAAGGAGTCCGCCGGCTACCTCGAGCAGGGTCGGTATCCGCTGTTCCGCATGATCTCGGCCTATTCCTCGCTGTACAAATCCGGCCTTTCCCCGGCCGCCGCGTTCTGGGGACAGGTGGGTGTCGCGTGCCTTGCACTGGCTGCCGTCACGCTCGCCGTCCTGCGCGGGCCGTCTCATCGCTTCTCGCTTGGCGTCGTCGCGATCGCGTCGGTGATGATCAGCCCCTACGCCTACGACTATGACCTGCCGATCGTGGCGATCGGACTTGCCATGCTGCTGCCGGACCTCTTCACGCTGGCGAGCACGCGCGAGCGGAATACCTTGTATGGGCTCATCCTGCTGGCCAACTCCTATGGTCTGCTGCAATCGGCGCGGCTGGCCCGGGAGCATGTCACCGAGGAAGACCTCCAGCGGTATTTCACGCCGGCCATCGCCGGGGTCGCGCTCGTCGCCGTGCTCGCAATGCTGCTGCGGCTGCTTTTGCGCGATGCCAGGCCCGCAACGGCAGCGCTGCACGGCGAGCCCGCCGATCTTCTCCCGCGCCACGCGCGCGTCATGGAGTAATCAAGCCTTCCGCAAGGTCAGCGTCACGCCACCCGCTCCGCCTCGGCTGGCGCATGTGGCAGGCCCTTTCAGACTACGGACTGCGCGACCAGCGGTGAGCGCGCAGCGTCAAGCAAGCTCCACGCCGCGGCGCTCCGGGATCAGCGCGAGCAGCGCCACGATGTCGAGAAGATAGAGCAGCGCGAGCCCGGCGATCGCGGTCGGGAAGCCGTAGGCCGCGCTGACGATGCCGACCACCAGCGGACCGAAGCCGGCGACCGCGCGGCCGATATTGAAGAACACGTTCTGCGCGGTGGCGCGCGCCGCGGTCGGATAGAGCTCGCTCATCAGCGCGCCGTAACCGCCGAGCATGCCGTTGACGAAGAAGCCCATCACGGCGCCGCCGATCAACAGCGCCGTCGCGGCCGTCAGCTGCGAATAGACCACCACCATGATGGCCGCGCCCAGCATGTAGGTCAGAAACGCGGGACGGCGGCCGAAGCGATCGGCCGCGTGGCCGAACAGGAAGATGCCGAGCGCCATGCCGGCGATGGTCGCGGCGGTCCAGACCGCCGATTGCGTCAGGCCATAGCCGAACCGCGTCGAAAGATAGTTCGGCAGCCAGATCATGATGCCGTAGTAGCCGAAATTCTGCACCGAGCAGAGGATGATCATCCCGAGGCTGATCCTGGTCGTCTCCCCGTCGGCCACGAGCGCGCGGAGCGAGGCGGCCGCATCCGTCGTCTTCGCCTTGTGGGCCACGAAGACATCCGGCTCGTGCAGCTTGCGCCGGATCACATAAGCGACCAGCGCCGGAAACACGCCGAGCGCGAACATCCCGCGCCAGCCGATGAGAGGCAGCAGGATCGGCGTCGCCAGCGCCGCAATGAGCACGCCGAACTGCCAGCCGAGACCGACATAGGATGTCGCCCGCGCGCGTTTCTCCGCGGGCCAGGCCTCAGCCACCAGCGCCATGCCGATGCCGAACTCGCCGCCGAGGCCGATGCCGGCGATGGCCCGATAGGTCAGGAGGTCCCAATACCCCTGCGCCAGCGCGCACAGTCCGGTGAAGATCGCGAACAGGACGATGCTCCAGGTCAGGACGCGGACCCGGCCAAGCCGGTCCGACAGCATGCCGAAGACGAAGCCGCCGAGCACGGCACCGACCAGCGTCCCCGTCACCAACGAGGCTGCCTGCGGTTGCGTGAGGTGGAGGTCTTTCGAAATCGCGCTCAGCATGAAGCCGAGGATGAGAAGGTCGAACCCATCCATGGCGTAGCCCAGCGCCGAGCCCCACAGTGCCCGGCGAGCCATGGCGTCAACATCCCCTGCACGGGACGCCGACTGTGCTTCCGCTCCAGCGAGACTGACATCCTGTATCTGGCTCATGGCTCCCCGTTCGCCGAGCGATCCCTTAGGGATCGCGTCCCCCGCTACGTCCGCACCCTGCCCCTCAGACCAGATGACACGCCACGGCGTGCCCGCCCGCACCTTCCTTCAGGTCCGGCGCACTCTCCGAGCAGCGCGGCTGGGCCATCGGGCAGCGGGTGTGGAAGTGACAGCCCCTTGGCGGATTCATCGGGCTCGGCACGTCGCCCTTCAACCTGATGCGGTTGCGCTTGAGCTTGGGGTCCGGCACCGGCACGGCGGAGAGCAGCGCCTGCGTATAGGGATGCTGCGGGTTGCGGTAGAGGTCGCTCGCTTTCGCGATCTCGACGATGCGGCCGAGATACATCACGGCGACGCGGTCGGAGATGTGCTCGACCACCGAGAGGTCGTGCGCGACGAACAGATAAGTGAGGTTCAACTCGGCCTGGAGATCCTCCAGCAGGTTGATCACCTGCGCCTGGATCGAGACGTCGAGCGCGGAGACCGGCTCGTCGCAGACGATCAGCTTCGGCTCGACCGCGAGTGCGCGCGCGATCACGATGCGCTGGCGCTGGCCGCCGGAGAATTCGTGCGGGTAGCGCCGCATGTGCTCGGCCTTCAACCCGACCTTCACCAAGAGGCCTGCCACGCGCTCCTCGCGCTCCCTGGCCGACGACGCAAGGTTATGGATGGTGAAGGCCTCGCCGAGGATCGCGCCAACCGTCATGCGCGGGTTGAGCGAGGCAAATGGATCCTGGAACACGAGCTGCATGTTCCGTCGCATCGCGCGCAGATCATTGCCGCCGAGCTTGCGCACGTCCTGGCCATCGAAGGTGACCTCGCCGTCGGTCGGCTCGATCAGGCGCAGCACGCAGCGCCCCGTCGTGGACTTGCCGCAGCCGGACTCGCCGACGAGACCGAGCGTCTCGCCGCGATTGACCGAGAACGATACGCCGTCGACCGCGTAGACGCTGGCGACCTGGCGCGACAGCAAGCCGCCGAGCACCGGAAAATGCTTCTTCAGGCCCGAGACGCGCAGCAAGGGTTCGCTCATGAGGCGTCTCCCAGATGACAGGCCATGCGGTGGCCGGGCGCGATTTCGCGCAACACGGGCTCCTTCTCGGTGCAGATGCTCATGGCATGGCGGCAGCGCGGCGCAAAGCGGCAGCCGACCGGCGGGTTGACCAGGATCGGCACCGAGCCTCCGATCGCCTCGAGGCGCGTCTTGTGCTCGCTGGCGAGATCGATGCGCGGGATCGAGCGGATCAGGCCTTGCGTATAGGGATGACGGGGATCGCCGAACAGGTCGTCGACGAGCGCCTCCTCGACCACCTTGCCGGCATACATCACGACCACGCGCTGCGCGGTCTCGGCGACGACGCCCATGGCATGGGTGATCAGCATCACCGCCATGCCAAAACGCTCCTTCATGTCCTGGAGCAGGTCGAGGATCTGCGCCTGGATGGTAACGTCGAGCGCGGTGGTGGGTTCATCGGCGATGACGAGCTTGGGCTTGCAGGCGAGCGCCATCGCGATCATCACGCGCTGGCGCATGCCACCGGAGAATTGGTGCGGATAATGGTGCACGCGGCCTTCGGCATTCGGGATCTGCACCAGCTTCAGCATTTCGATGGTGCGCTCGAGCGCCTGCTTCCTGGTCACCGCCTCGTGGCGGCGCAGGCTCTCGGCGATCTGTTCGCCGACCGTCAGAACCGGATTGAGCGAGGTCATCGGCTCCTGGAAGATGAAGCCGATCTCCTTGGCGCGGACCTCGTCGAGCTGCTGGCTCGTCAGCGGCACGAGATCGCGGCCCTCGAAGATGATCTGCCCGGCCGCGATGCGGCCGGGCGGCATCGCGATCAGCTTCAGGATCGACATCGCCGTCACGGTCTTGCCGCAGCCGGATTCGCCGACGACACAGAGCGTCTCGCCCTTGTTGATGGAGATGTCGACGCCGTCGACGGCCTGCAAAATACCGTCGTCGGTCGAAAAGTGGGTCTTGAGACCTTTGATTTCGAGCAGCGGCGCCATCAGATCACCCGTCGCGCATCGAGCGCGTCACGCAGGCCGTCGCCGATGAAGTTGATGGCGACCACGGCGACGAAGATCGCCCCGCCAGGGAACAGCGCCCAGTGCGGGCCGATGTCGAGAAAATCCTTGGCATCATAGAGCAGCCGACCCCAGGTTGGCGTATCCGGCGGAAAGCCGAGGCCGAGGAAGGAAAGCGTCGATTCCGCGATGATCGCCGCGGCAACGTCGATGGTGCCGGCGACGATCACGGGCCCCACGGCATTGGGCAGGATATGCCGCACCACCTGGCGCACCGGGCTTGCCCCGAGCGCGCGCGCCGCTTCGACGAACTCCTTCTCGCGGATCGACAGGAACTGCGCGCGCACCAGACGCGCGACCGGCATCCAGCGCAGGCCGCCGATGACGAGCACGATCAGGATGAAAATGCCGCCTTCGGGACCGAACATCGCCTTCAGCCCGTCGCGGAAGAGATAGATGAGCAGCAGCAAGAGCGGTAATGGCGGCAACGACAGGAAGAGGTCGGTGAGCCACATCAAGCCATGTCCGAGCGCGCCGCGCGACATGCCGGCGAGCGCGCCGATCAGCGTGCCCACGAACACCGAGACCAGCATCGCGGCAAGCCCCACCGCAAGCGAGATGCGGCCGCCATAGATCATGCGCGCCAGGAGATCCTGGCCGAGATCGTCGGTGCCGAAGGGATGGGCGAGCGAGGGTCCCTGCATGCCCGCCACGATGTCGATGTCGTTGATCTTGACCCGCCAGAGGAAGGGGCCGACCAGCACCGCCAGGATCAGGAGCAGCAGCAGGAACGCGCTGAGCACGGCGAGCCGATGGCGGCGAAAACGCCGCCACGTCTCGCGCCAGGGCGAGTAGACCGCCCGCTCAGCGGAGGGAGATGCGAGGGTCAAGCCAGCCATACAGGACGTCCGCGATGAGATTGAAGAGCACAACGAGGCACGCGAACACGAAGGTGACGGCCATCACCACCGGCGTGTCGTTGGCGAGAATGGAGGAGATGAGCAGCGAGCCGATGCCGGGGATGCGGAAAATCTGCTCGGTGACGATGGCGCCGCCGAACACGGCCGGCATCTGCAACGCAATGAGGGTTACGACCGGGATCATCGCGTTGCGCATGACGTGCTTGACGATCACCTTGGCTTGTCCGAGCCCCTTGGCGCGCGCGGTGGTGACGTAATCGAGCCGGATCACGTCGAGCATCGCCGAGCGCACGAAGCGCGTCATCGACGCGGCCTGGAACAGGCCGAGCACCGCCACCGGCATGATCGCCTGCCGGATCATCTCGAGCACCCAGTGGATGCCGGTCCCCTTGACGTCGGTCGTGTAGACCAGGGGCAGCCAGTCCAGCGTGACCGAGAAGATCAGGATGAACAGGATGCCCGTGAAGAAGGTCGGCAGCGAGAAGCCGACGAAGGCGAGCGTGTTGGCGATCTGGTCGAACAGCGAATAGGGCTTGGTTGCCGCGAAGACGCCGACGGGAATCGCGATCAGGAGTGCGAGAATCTGCGCCGAGCCGACGACGTAGAGCGTTGCCGGCAGGCGCTGGAGGATGAGCTGGTCGACGTTCATCCGGCTGACGAAGGAGAAGCCCCAATCGCCATGCGCCATGGCCGAGATCCAGTGCAGGTAGCGAAGATAGATCGGATCGTCGAGACCGAACTTCGCCCGAAGGGAGGCTGCGACGTCGGCCGGCACGTTCGGATTGGTCGCCAGCTCCGAGAACGGATCGCCCGGAGCCAGCGCCAGCACGACGAACAGCACCACCGAAATGCCGAGCAGGCTCGGAATCGCGATCAGAATGCGACGCAGGACATACTGACTCATTGGGAAAGATCCCGCCTACGCCCCGCGATCATGCCTCCCGGTACCAGTCGAACAGGTTGTCGGTCTCGTTGGCCCAGCCACTGATGATACACACCAGGTTGTTGGCGGCGGCTTCCACCTTGAGGCGATGCTGCACCGGGATGAATACGGTGTCGCCGATCAGGATGTCGTTGGCCTTGATGTAGAGCGCGGCGCGCTTGATCGGATCCATCTCGCCTTCCGCCGCCTCGATCGTGGCGTCGTACTCCTTGTTGACGTAGCGGGGGTAATTCTGCCCCTGCCACTTGTTCTCCTTGGTCGCCACGTTCGCCGAAATGTAGCGGCGCATGTGCTGGGCCGGATCCGGCTGGGTCATCGGGATCTGGAACATCTCCATGTCGGCGTAGAACTTCGGATAGATGTCGGGATTGCCGACGTCGGACGAGAAGAACACCGATGCCACGACCGATTTCAGCTCGACGTCGATGCCGGCCTTCTGGCAGGCCTGCTTGACGATGGCCTGGGTCTTCTGGCGGGGGCCGTTGATCGAGGTCTGGTACAGAAGCTTCAGCTTCTTGCCATCCTTCTCGCGGATGCCATCCGCACTCGGCTTCCAGCCAGCGTCATCCAGCATCTTCGACGCCTTCTCGATGCTGAACTCCCAGGTGTTGTTCTTGGAGACGAACTTTTCGGGACCGTTGAGGAAGTTCGCAGTGGTGCGGCCGGCACGGCCGTAGATCACCTTCTTGACCGCCTCGCGGTCGACCAGCAGCGACAGCGCCTTGCGCACGGCAGGATCCGAGAACAGCGGGTGCTTGGTCTTCATCGAGGAGCGCTCGCCATCGACCTCGACATTGGGGTCGGTGAAGTTCAGCGCGATGAACTCGGTGTCGCCGCCCACGGCATAGATGGCCTTGCCCTTGCCGCCCTTCTCCAGGCGGAGCAGCACGTCGTCCTCAACCTGGATATTGTAGCCGAAATCGTATTCGCCGGTCTGGATCACGGCGCGTGCCGCCGAGACGGCATCGCCGCCGCCCTTCATCTCGAGCGTGTCGAAATAGGGCCGGTTCGGCATGTGGTAGTCGGGATTGAGCTCGCCGCGGACGAGATCGCCCGGCTTGAACTCGATGAACTTGTAGGGGCCGGTGCCGACCGGCGACAGGTTGTTCGGCGCCTCGCGGGATTTTGCGCCCTTGTAGTCGGCGAAGAGATGCTTCGGGATGATGGCGTTCGGAGCCCCGACGAAAGCGTCGGCCCAGAACGGGGTCGGCTTGTTGAAGACGATGCGGACCGTGAGGTCGTCCACCTTCTCGACGGTGATGTCACGATAGGTGGCAATCGTCAGCGCCGAGGTCGCGGGATCCTTGGCATATTCCCAGTTGAAGACGACGTCGTCGGCGGTGAACGGCTTGCCGTCGTGCCATTTGACGCCAGGCTTTAGCTTCCAGGTCACCGACTTGCCGTCGGCGGCCAAGCCGCCGTTCTGGATTGACGGGATTTCGGCGGCGAGCACCAGCTTCATGTTGCCGTCGGGATCCCAGCAGGCGAGCGGCTCATAGAACAGGCGCGAGCCGTCCTGGTCCTTGGTACCGGTGGCGAAATGCGGGTTGAGCAGGGTTGGCCCCTGCCACCACAACAGCTTCAACGCGCCGCCGCCGCCACGCTTGGTGGGCTTGTAGGTCGAGGGGCCCTCGGCCATGGCGACGCCGCCGAGCGCGAGGATCTGGTTGGCCAGCGGGGCGGCAAGGCCGACGGCGGCCATGCGCTGAATGAAGGCGCGGCGATCCATCCGGCCGTCCGCCACCTTGTCGATCATTGCGCGCAGTTTCTTGTCCAGCATGGCGGTCCCCCGTCTGGTTCCAATATGGATGCAGGCGGTCGCGAGGTGCGGCCACCCAGTTGGCTGGCGGTAGATGGCACACTGAATGGGGCGTACGTCAACTGCGACCGTATGTATGCAAACGGTCTTCTGGCTGTCCGTTGGGCAAAACTTCATTTCGCCGCCCAACCGTTCGGCAATTCGGCGCTAAAACGCCCGCCAATCAACGCTGCACTGCGAAAAATTTGTTCGGCAGATCAGACGAAGTATCGAGACGGAATTCTACGCCACGGACATATCCAGCGGCGGCGCGACATGGTCCGGCAGCGGGCAGACATAGGGCGTCTTCGCGGTGCGATTCTTCAGGTCCGCCTTCGCAGCCTTGATCAGCTCAGGCTCCGTCAGCGCCTTGATGCCGAGACCGGCCATCGCCTTGGCGGCCTGCACCATCGCCTTGTGGGCATGCGGGCTCTTGCCTTGCGCCACCACCTGCCAGGTGTGGAAGGGCGTGCCGATTGCAACCGTCGGTGCGTGGACCTGCACCGTCGGCACCACCCAGCTCACGTCACCGACGTCAGTCGAGCCGATCAGCGGATTGCGCTTGGCATCGAGCGGCACCAGGAAGTCGGCAAGCGGCCGCTCCGTCGGCTCCATGCCGATCGCGTAATAGACCGACGCGATGTCCTTGTCGCTCAGCGTGGCGCGAATCTGGCCGGCGAAATTCTTGTCGGCATCGTCGAAATGCGGCGGCCCGAGCTCTTCCATGACCCGGTGCAACGCCTGCTCCAGCGGCGCATTGGGCAGGATGTTGGAGACGGCTGAAATGATCTTCATCTCCATCTTGGTCTCGGTCATCAGGGCTGCGCCCTGCGCGATCTTGTTCACGCGCCCGACCAGCTCGTTCATGCCGGGCAGATCGCGGGCGCGAATGGAGTAGCGCACGCGGGCATGGGCCTGCACGACGTTCGGCGCGATGCCGCCGGTGTCGAGCAGCGCGTAGTGCACGCGCGCGTCGCTCGGCATGTGCTCGCGCATGTAGTTGACGCCGACGTTCATCAACTCGACCGCGTCGAGCGCGGAGCGACCGAGATGGGGCGAAGCCGCCGCATGCGAGGTGCGGCCGGTGAAGATGAAGTCGGCGCGCGTGTTGGCCAGCGACGGCGTCACCGCCACTTCCCAGAAGCTGTGGGGATGCCAGGTGATGGCGATGTCGGCATCTTCGAACGCGCCGGAGCGCACCATGAAGGCCTTGGCCGCGCCGCCTTCCTCGGCCGGGCAGCCATAATAACGCACGCGGCCGGGCACCTTGTGCTCGGCGAGCCAGTCCTTCACCGCGGTCGCCGCGAGCAGAGCCGCCGAACCGAGCAGATTGTGACCGCAGCCATGACCATGGCCGCCGGTCTCGACCGGACGATGCTCGGCAACACCTGCCTCCTGGCTGAGGCCCGGAAGCGCGTCATATTCACCCATGAAGGCGATGACCGGACCGCCCTCGCCCCACTCGCCCATCAGCGCGGTCGGAATCCCGGCGACATTCTCGGTGATGCTGAAACCTTGATGGCGCAGCTCGGCGAGGTGCTCGGCGGCGGAGCGCGCCTCCGTGTAGCACACCTCGGGCGTCCCCCAGACCTTGTCGCTCAAGTCGATAAAACGCGCCTTGATCGTATCAATGCCACGCCAGATGTCGCTGCGGTTGTCCATGCTTGTCGTCCGTGATCCCTTGGTCAAACGAAGCGGCAATGGTTAGCAGCTTCGCTTCAGCCCGCCTAGCACCGGCCGGGACAGCAGCCATGCGGCCGAAGCGGCACGCAGTCTGACACCGATTTCATCAATTCGCGTCGGCCAACTGTTCCAACGGTCTTTCAAGACCGCCCTTCGAGGCATACATTGCCGATGCTTCGCGCCTTGCTCGTTGCCGCAAATACCGGAAGCGACGCCGAAAGGCCAAGAGACCAGCAAGGAGAGAGCTTTATGCCCGCTCTGACTGAATGGAGAGTGCCGCCGGCACATCAGCCGCATACCGGCGACTATGGATTCGATCTCGACCGTGTGCTCTCCTCCGTCGTCGGCCTGCATTCCATCATTCCGCCGGACGCCTTCAGCGCCGAGACGCTCGGCACCGAGCGCGCCGGCAATGGCATCGTGATCGATGACGGACTGGTGCTGACCATCGGCTACCTCATTACCGAGGCGGAAGCGGTATGGCTGCATCTTGGCGACGGACGCGTGATGGAAGGCCATGTCGTGGGTTTCGACCAGGTCACCGGCTTCGGCCTGGTGCAGGCGCTTGGCAAGCTCGACATTGCGCCCGTTCCGCTCGGCTCGTCGGCCGCGACCAGGACCGGCGATCGCGTCGTGGTCGGCGGCGCCGGCGGGCGCACGCGCTCGGTCGCGAGCCAGATTGTGGCCAAGCAGGAATTCGCGGGCTACTGGGAATATCTGCTGGATGAGGCGATCTTCACCTATCCCGCCCATCCGAACTGGGGTGGCACGGGGCTGTTCAACGATCGCGGCGAGCTGATCGGAATCGGCTCGCTCCAGCTCGAGCGCGAACGCGATGGCAAGGCCGAGCACGTCAACATGGTCGTGCCGATCGACCTGCTCACGCCGATCCTGGACGATTTGCGTCAATTCGGCCGCGTCAACAAGCCGGCGCGGCCGTGGCTCGGGCTGTTTTCGACCGAGATCGATCGCCGCGTGGTGATCATCGGCATCTCGTCAAACGGGCCGGCGGCGCGCGCCGAGCTCAAGACCGGCGACGTCATCCTGGCCGTCGATGGCGAGAAAGTGACGAGCCAGACAGGCTTCTACCGCAGGCTGTGGGGGCTCGGTACCGCGGGCGTCGACGTGCCCCTGACGGTGCACCACGAAGGCGTCACCTTCGACGTGACGGTGACCTCGACCGACCGCATGAAGCTGTTGAAGGCACCAAGATTGCACTGAACAGGCTTGCACTGCCAGGCCGCACGCAAGCAGAACAGGAACGCGAGCAGATGAGCGAGGCTGTGGTGGACGACATCGTGGCCGTGCTGCCGCCGCTGCTCGATGCGCTGGAGGCGCTCGGCTTCGTCGCGCGGCACCTGCATCCGCCGGCTTTCGACTCCGTCATGTCTGCGATCGGCACCCCGGATGTGGCGTTGCAGGCCGCGCGGTCGCAGCTCTCCGATTGGCCGCACGCCTTTGCCGACATGCGGAGCTCGCTTGATCGCGCCTGCGAGGAAACGCTCGCCGCATTCGTCGGCCTGCGGACCGTTCAAGCCGGCAATGGCGATCTCGTCGCCGTCTTCCGCGCGCTGCGCCACCTGCCGCGCGCGCAGGAGGCGCTCTATCCGCTTGCGGCGAAATTTCCGCCGGTGAGCAGCTTCTTTCTCAACGCCGCAATGCGCGAGGACGAAGATCTGCTGACCCGGCTATCCGAGGCTCCCATCGGTCAGACCGGTATCTTCCATCGCAACAACGAACCCGGCAGCCGCGGCGGCTACTCGCTCTACGTGCCGGAATACTACACGCCCGATCGGCCCTGGCCGCTGGTGATGGCGCTGCATGGCGGCAGCGGCAATGGCCGCGGCTTCCTGTGGAGCTGGCTGCGCGACGCACGCAGCATCGGTGCGATCCTGATCGCGCCGACTGCGACGGGTCCGACCTGGGCGCTGATGGGCGACGACGCGGACACTCCCAATCTTGCACGCATCCTCGAAACCGTCCGCGGCCTGTGGAATGTCGATCCGTCTCGCCTGCTTTTGACCGGCATGAGCGACGGCGGCACGTTCTGCTATGTCAGCGGGCTCGAGGCCGCCTCGCCCTTCACGCATCTTGCGCCGGTCTCCGCGGCGTTCCATCCGCTGATGGCGGAGACGGCGGACGACGCGCGCCTGCAAGGGTTGCCGGTTTTCATCACCCACGGCCGGCTCGACTGGATGTTTCCCGTGCAGGTCGCGCGGCAGACGCAGTCAACCCTGTCTGCCGCCGGCGCCGACGCCACCTATCGCGAGATCGACGACCTCAGCCATTGCTATCCCCGCGAGATCAATGCGCAGTTGCTGCAATGGCTGAATGGCGGGTGAACAGGTCGTCCATATCCTCGCCGCACTGACCGGGAACTCTTGTTGGGCACTTACGTTATTGCCGGTCACCGGAGGTTCACTATGAAGACTTTGTTCGGAATGATTTTGGGCGCGCTGCTGCTTGGCGTCGGCGTCTACATTCACGACTCGATGCAGACATCTGCCAGCGGTGAGGTCGCAGCGACCAATCGCACCATCGTAAACTGGGATGTCGCCAAGGCCGACTGGGACGCGCTGGTGGACCGCGCGCACAAGGACTGGGTGAGGATTTCGTCGAAATAAGCGGGTTCTAGTCAGCAATCCATTGACGAGGCGCCGTCGCTATCCGCGACGGCGCCTTTGTCTCGACTGACCGCGCTCAGTTGCTTTTGCCTGCCTTCGCCTTGCGCGCGTCCGCGATCGCCTGCTCGAACTCGGCCATGGTAAGCACGCCCGGCACTCGGAATTTGCCGACGATGAAAGACGGCGTGCCGCGGAAGCCGAAGGCCTCGGCCTGATTGCTGTTGCGTTTCAGGATCGCGTCGATGTCCTTGGCGCGGCCGGCGAGATCGCGCTTCAGGCGATCCATGTCGACGCCGGCGCCCGCCAACAGCTCATTGATGCGCGGCTCGGTCAGGCGCGAATTCACGCCCATCATCGCATCATGCGCCTGGTCGTACTTGTCCTGGAATTTGGCCGCGAGCGCCATCCGCGCCGCGGCTACCGAGACCGGCCCGAGGATCGGCCAGTCCTTCAGCACCAGCCGGACCTTGCCGTCGTCCTGGACGATCTGGCGCAGCTCCGGCTCGACGCGGCGGCAATAGGGACATTGATAATCGGACCATTCGACGATGGTGATGTCGCCGTCACGGTTGCCGATCACGGGCACGTCGGGATCGCGCAGCACGGCGGCTTCGGTCAGAATGGTATCGTCATCGGCCGTCGCCGCGCAGCTGGTGCGGAGGCCGCCTGCGAGCACCGCGCCAGCCCCGATCAGCGTCAGCGCCACGCGCCGCGTTGGTTTGTCTTCAAGTCCGATCATAAACCCGTCCCAGTTCGGCCCCGTCGGTGCTTCTACGGCCTGAGGCGCAGAAGCGTTACGCACCAGCATATAGAGTGCGGCGCCGGTAATGACAGCCGAAAAAACGGTATACGGGCTATCCCAGCCGCATTTGGCTCAGGCAGGAGAGCTGGCTTGCGCCGCGTCGCGGCGGACCAGCGCCACCAGCGTGGCGGTCATGGTCGCAACCAGCGTCGTCGCACCGTCCTGCCGCGCGAAGGCCTTGGCCTCGCAGAAAGTGAGCGTGCGGCCCGGCTTGACCACCTCGGCCCTGAAGACGAAGCCCTCGCCCCGCGCCGGCGCGAGCAGGTTGGTCTTGAACTCGACGGTGAGGATGTCGGCTTGGCGTGGCATCAGCGTGAAAGCGGCAACGCCGCAGGCATTGTCGAGGCCTGCGGTGATGATGCCGGCATGCACGAAGCCGTTCTGCTGGGTGAAGCCGGCCGCATAATCCATCGCCAGCTCCGCCTCGCCCGGCGCAAGGCGCGCGAGCGAGATGCCGAGTGTGCGCATCACCGGCTGGCCGTCGAACAGTCGGGTTGCGGCCGCGCGAAAATCGGGATTCCTGGGCTCGAAGGTGGTCATCGCGTCACGCCATGACCGGCTCGGCGAGATGCCGCATTGCGGTCTCGCGGATGACGGCTTCGAACGGCGTCGACTTGCGCGCCGCTCGGTCCATGTGCACCGCGGTGATCTCGCAAGTTGCGGCGATCTCGCCGGTCTCGGCGTTGCTCATCTCGTGGCGGAAGCGGATCGATTTCTCGCGGAGCTCGAGCACAATGCTGCGAATCGCGATGATGTCGCCGGCGAGCAGCTCGCGCTTGTAGGTGATGTTCTGCTGCACCGCGGCCATACCGCGGCCTGAGCTGCGCAGATAGCTCGGCGTCAGCCCGAGGCGCGCGAACAGATTCCAGTTGGCCTCGTCGAACTTGCCGACATACCACATGATGTTCATGTGGCCGACATGGTCGCATTGCCACGGATAGACCGTGCCGCGATAGGTCGCCTCCTGCATCGCCGTTTCCCGCCTTTTGATTTTGATACGGTAGCGTATCAGGCCCATGGCGGGTTAGCAATACGGCACCGTATCAAACCTCGGTGAGAGGCGAATTCATGAGTGATGCCAAAGGCGATGTCTGGGTCGAGGCGGCCTTCGCGGAGCTTGCCCGCACCGGGGTCGAGGGCGTGCGGGTCGAGGTGCTCGCGAAAAATCTCGGCGTCACCAAGGGCGGCTTCTACCGCCGCTTCGCCGACCGCGCCGCGCTGCTGGGCGCGATGCTGGAACGCTGGCGCGAGGGACGCACGGAAGCGATCGCGCAGCAGACGAGCCTCGACGGACAAAGCCCGCGCGAGCGGCTGAAGGCGGTGATCCAGCTTTATTCCGAACGCATGAACCCGGCCGCCATGGCTATCGAGCTCGCGATCCGGCAGTGGGCGAGAGCCGACGAGACTGCGGCGTCAGCGGTGGCAAGCGTCGACGCGGCGCGTCTCAAACATGTCGCGGAGCTCTATCGAGCGACGGGCCTCGGCACCGATGAGGCCGATGCGCAGGCCTTCCTGTTCTACTGCTTCGTGTTCGGCCAAAGCCTGCTCTTCGTCGAGCGCGGCCCGCGCAAGCGAGCGCAGATGATTGCAAGGTCGGCAGAGAAGCTGCTCGCGAACGACTGAGCGGCCGGAGCGTTGCCCCGGCCGCCGATACGTTTCAAGCCTTACGCGGCGCCCTTCAGCCGCTTGTTGCATTCGCTGTAGTAGCCGCCGCCCTTCTCGATCCACTTCATGCCGCCATTGGCGTTGGTCGTCTTGTTGGAATTGTACTGGTCGACGCAGGTGTGCAGGCGGGCCTTGCCCGCGGTCTCCTTGGCATATTTCGGATCAACCGCGTTCGGGAAGATCGCGTTGCCGACCGGCATCGTCGGTGCGGGGGCCGCAGCGGGCGCGGCTTCCTTCTTCGCCTGTTTCGGCTCGGCCGGAGCAGCCGGCGCCGGTGCGGCGGCCGCGGGAGCCGCGGCGGGAGTTGCGTCCGCACCGCACTGCGCTTTGCGGAAATCATTCCACTTCATGCTGCCAAGCGTGCCCTCCTTCTTGGCCGCTTGATACTTGGCGCTGCATTCCTGCGTGGTCAGCGCCTTCGCCGGAGCCGTCGCGAGCAACGCCGCGACGCTCGATGCTGCAATTGCGCAGAACAATTTTGTCTGAATGGTCATCCTTCGTCTCCTCCTTTGACCTGCCCCGGGGAAGCAAATTGGGATCACTATCCTAGCGTGTCGGCGGCGTCCGACAAGGAAGCGATGCTTTTCGCGGCCAAAATTTAGTGATCGCGGCGCGCAGTCCATTCATGTGGCGTTCAGCAATGCGGGCCGACGTTCTCCGCCCTTCTCAATTTACAACCAAGAGTGCAACACATGACCCTCGCCTCGCGCCTCGCCGTCGTCGCCCTCGCCTCCCTGTTCGCCACCGGTACCGCCTTCGCGCAGACCGCCGCGCCGGCAGCCAAGAGCGATGCCGCGACCACCACGACCGACAAGAAGGCCCCGAAGGAGCGCTCGGCCGAATCGCAGGAATGCTCCAAGCAGGCCGATGCCAAGGGCCTGCACGGCAAGGAGCGCAAGAAATTCCGCTCCGACTGCATCAAGACCGCGAAGGCCGGCACCGCCGCCCCCGCCGCGAAGTAATTCCGTCACATTCGCTCTGAGAGGCGCGCGCATTGCGGCATGACATGGCTGCAATTGTGCGCGTCTTTCCGATTTGCCATAAGGCGGTGTGAAGCAAATCACCGCCTCCCTGCCCTTTCAGCTGCCGTCCCGCGCCAAGGTTTTGAGCGCCGTCGAGGCGCTGGTCATCGGCACAGTCGGCGGACTGGTCTTCCTGTTCGCTAACCTGCCGGGCGGACTGATCTCGGGCGCCATGATCGCGGTCGGGATCGCCGCAATCGCCGGCCGCCCGCTCGCGGTGCCGCCGATCCTGACGCAGACCGTGCTGGTGCTGCTCGGCATCTCCCTGGGGTCCGTCGTTTCGCGTCATCTGATCCAGCAGGTCAGCGCCTATCCGCTGACGATCGGACTGCTCGCGCTTGCGACCTTCTGCTCGACCTTCGGCTCGAGCTATTACCTGCAACGCATCCATGGCTGGGACCGCACCTCGGCCTTTCTCGCCGGAAGCCCCGGCGCGCTGTCGCAGATCACGATTCTGGCGGTCGAGCGCGGCGCCGATCTGCCGGGGATCGCAGTGGTGCAGACCATGCGCGTGATCATCCTCACCGCGGCGCTGCCGCTGGTGCTGGCGATCGCGGGCGTCGCGCCCTCGGCGGCGCCGTCGCTGACGACCACGATCGCCTCGCCGTTCGAGCTCCTGATTCTCGTCGTCGCCTCGCTCGCGCTATCGCTGCTGTTGCGGCTCGCCAAATTCCCCGCGAGCTGGATGTTCGGCGCGATGATCGCCTCAAGCGTGCTGCACGGGGCGGGATGGGTCGAAGGCGGCCTGCCGAACTGGGTGCGCGGCGTGGCGCTGGTCGGCATCGGCGCGCTGATCGGCAGCCGCTTTGCGCGGATGAAGATCAAGACCCTCGCCGGCCACATCAACGCGGCGCTCGGCTCGTTTGCGATCGCGATCGCGATCTCCGGCATCTTCGTCGCGATCGTCGTGCTGACGACCCATGTGAAGTTTTCCGACGTCATCGTCGCCTTCGCGCCGGGCGCGATGGACGCCATGCTGGCGCTGGCGCTGACCCTGCACATCGACCCGATCTTCGTCGGCGCGCATCATCTGTCACGCTTCGTGTTCGTGACCATCGCAACCCCCGGCATCGTGCACCTGTTCGGGCGCACGCAGGACGATGTGGATGATTGACAGCTTCGTAGGGCGGGCAAAGCGACTTGTCCGCCGTAGCTCGAAGAGCGAAGGCGGAAGCGTGCCCGCCACGTCTGCCATGCTCGGGGAAAGATGGTGGGCACGGCGCTGACGCGCCTTTGCCCCCTTACGGCAGCTACGCCCGCTTTGCCGTCGCCACAAATCCCCATGCCGCGATCGCCGCCATCGCGAGCGAGATCAGCACGTTGTAGCCGGCGAGGGAGAGGCCGAGAAAGCGCCATTGCACCTCGTCGCAGCGGATCACCTTCACCGTGTCGAGCCGCGACAACAGATCCTTGGCGCTGCCGAGATTGACGACGGGACCGGAGCAATCGGTCGGGCCCTTCCAAAAGCCCCATTCGACCCCGGCGTGGTAGGTGCCGAGGCCGACATTGGCCAGTGTCGCCAGCGCGAGCACGGCAAGCCCGACAAGCAGCAGCGGCCGCGACGCGCCACCTCTCGCGGCAAGCGCCGTGAGCGCACCGAGCGGGATCGCCAGATAGTAGGCGTAGCGCTGCTCCAGGCACAGCGGACAGGGCAGGATCTCAAGCACGAGCTGGAAGAACCAGGCGCCCGCAATCGTCGCGGCCGCGATCAGGGTGACGGCCGCCGAGGCCGTGAGCGCCGGATTGGCGGCGGCCGGGCGGGAGGCTGGTATTGCAGCACTATTCGTCGTCACGACGGCCTCAGAGGTGAAGGATTGGGTCTAGCCTCTAGCCTCCGCCGACGGCCCTGTCGAGAACGCCCGACATCACTTTGGCGCGGGTTGACCCCGTCTTTTCCATGGCTATAGTCCGCCGGCTTCGCGACGCCCAGCCACGGGCCGACCGAGGGCCCCTGTGGCGGAACTGGTAGACGCGCTCGACTCAAAATCGAGTTCCGCAAGGAGTGCTGGTTCGATTCCGGCCAGGGGCACCAGCCTTCGCTCGCTGCGCGAGCTACGGCTTGGCGAGCCGATGCCGCCTCTCGTAGCGAAGCGACGAAGCTTGCCCGGCGAAGCCTCTTGGCAAGACGGGCCATGGCCCCTCCCCTAGCAATCATCTCGCCCGCCTATATTCTCCCGCGATTGGTCTCCACCCAGCGAGCAGCTTGATGGCCAGACGACGCGCGACCGAAGGAGAAGCCGGCGACCTTCCCCGCTATTTCGTCTGGGTGCGCGGGCTCGAAGGCCCCGAGCCGCAGAAATGGATGACGATGGATTTTGGCGTCGACGGCTGGAAGCGGGCGCAGGTGCTGGCCTATCTCGAGCTGCCGCAGGAAGAGCGGCATCTGTCGCTGTCGATGCTGGCAAGGCGCTATCCGCCGCCGCGGGTGGAGGCGTCGTAGGGTGGGTTAACTTTGCTGTCTCAGGAGGTTGTCCATCTGGTCTGAACCGAGGAAGCTGAGGTTACGAAGCTTCAGTGTTCCAAGGAAAGACCAGATGAACGTCCACAAGAATGCGCCTTTGACGCCCAAAGGTCGAGAGGCGATGGTGCGAAGCGTGGTCGATGGCGGGCTGAGTAAGGCGGACGCGGCCGACCAGTTCAACACGACACCGAAGACCGTTGCCAAATGGGTCAAGCGGTTCCGCGCGGAAGGTGTCGAAGGGTTGCGTGATCGCTCCTCGAGCTGAGTTGCGCCTACGCCAACCCACGCGACGAAGCTCCCCGCTCACCTCCCCCTTGCCGCCGTCGGCGTCAGGCCAAAGCGGCGGCGGAAGCTGCGGTTGAAATAGGACAGATCATTGAAGCCACAGGCGAACACAATGTCGCTGATGCGCCCCTCGCTCCGGGCCAGCAGATCGGCGGCCTTGCGCAGGCGCAGCTCGTTCAAGCGCGTGGTGAAGCTGGCGCCGG
Source organism: Bradyrhizobium iriomotense (assembly GCF_030160715.1). GTDB lineage: Bacteria > Pseudomonadota > Alphaproteobacteria > Rhizobiales > Xanthobacteraceae > Bradyrhizobium > Bradyrhizobium iriomotense. The sequence continues at coordinate 102,089 of NZ_BSOW01000024.1, read as the reverse complement.
CCTCAAAGAGCAGCTCGTTGACGTAGCGCTCGGAAAGACCGGCGGCCGCGGCGAGCTTGTGCGCGGAAAAATCCGGCTCATGGAAACGCGCTTGCAGGATCGCTAATACGGCCTGGAGCCGCACGGCGCGCAGGCCGCGCCGCCTTGCGGCGGACGCGACATCGGCACGTGCGCCGAGCCCGAGCGCCGCGAGATCGAGCAGATGAGCCGCAATCGCCATGCCGGCCTCGTCGACGGCGGCGGGATGGCGCAGGAGAAGATCGCTGTAGTCCATCGCCAGCGACAGCGCGCCGCCGGGCGCCAGCTCCTGTCCGACCAGCTCATCGACGTCGGCGACCATCGCGCGCAGCGTCGCGACCGGCAGATGCACGTTGGTGAAGCGCTTGTGGTTCGTGCCGTCAGCGGCGAAGAACGGCTCGTCGAGCTTGAGCAGCACCATCGACCCCGGCCGCAAGCTGATCTCGCGGCCGCGGTGGCCCACATAGGAGGCGCGATCGCCGGTGTTGCGCACGAGGCAGAAGCGGTCGTCGCCGGTCTCGATCACCTGCCGCTTCTCGCGCCGCACGGTGACGAAGCTGCCGTCGCAGCGGCCGAGCATGGTAGTGCCGATGTGGATCGAGTTCATCGCGGCGCGAAACGGCACGTCGGACGCGGGATCGAGCTCACCGGTGTTGGAGAAATGCTCGAACAATTCCGCAAAGCGGATGAAGCGCTGCCGCTCGGACAGGCCCTGCGGCAGCATATCGGTCGATAACGCTTTCCGGACGACGGGCATCGGGGAAGGAATTTTGGGGAAAGGACTTTGAAGAGATACTTGGCAAGAAACGAAGCAAGAAAGGGCACGAATTTGCCGGGCGCGGACTGAATGCCCGGTGAACAGCCCCGTCAGGCTATCAGCACGATGACGTGATTTAAACAGCGCCGGTCAGTCCAAACCCGGAATCGTTCGACGCCGGACAGTCCAAGACGGCGCGCTGGCTAGCGCCTTATTCAGGCCGCGGATGCGCCGGCGCATCCCGGCATCCGGGCGGCCGCCGCCTGACGCCCGCTGGAGGAGACAACGACATGCGAACTTCTCTACCCCGCAGCCTCACGCTCGGCGCGGCGATCGCCGCAAGCCTCGGCATCGGCTACGCAATCGGCGCCCAGCCGCATATGGACGAGAGCGTCACGATCCTGCAACAGGCCCGCGTCGAGCTAGCCAAGGCTCAACCGAACAAGGGCGGCCACCGCGAGAAGGCGCTCGGCCTGATCGACCAGGCGATCGCCGAAGTGCGCGCCGGCATCGCCTTTGCCGCCACGCATTGAGGCGCCGGACGGAGAACAGCACATGATGCGACACATCCTTGCCGCCGCCTTCGCGCTCGCCGCGATCACCGGCTCCGCCGAGGCCGTGCCCCTTGCGCCGGTCAGGGCCCTCGCGACGAGCGACATCGTCGCGGTCGCCGGCGGCTGCGGCGCGGGCTGGCATCGCGGCCCCTATGGTGGCTGCCTGAAGAACTACGCCAACCCCGCCGCCCACGCCTGCCCGCGCGGCTACCACGTCGGCCCCAATGGCGGCTGCCGCGGGAACGGAAGGTAAGTTGTCTGACGGACGCCCGGAGCATCTCGCCCGGGCGTCTGCCGGCCTGCCGCCGAAAGACGTCGCCTATGACGTCAGCGCCTGCGCGCCGGTCAGCGGCGCGATGTTGCGGGTCGGGATCAACGTGCGGTCGATCGCGCCTTTTAGCGTGGTCGCGAGATCACGGTGAAAGGTGGAGTCGGAGAAGTACCACGAATGCGAGGTCACTGCGTCGAGAGTGACGTTGCCGGTCGGGGGGTAGGTCGCGTGAAAGTGGTCCGAGCAATTGACGTTGACCGCCTTCGTCGGCGCATCGGCCGGCAATCCGACGCGACCGACGCGCGGCGACAGGCCGACGCGCTTCACGTTGGATATTTGCAGTATCTGATCATAGCCATTGAAGAAGTTGGTCAGACGGTAGCAGTGCCGGTAAGTGCTCTCGGTTTCCGGATTTCCTGCGGAGAACGACGACGCCGACACGTCGCCGGCGATCAGCACGAGCTGGCCGGCCGTCCACGCCGTCGCGGTGGCCTGTCCATCGTCGGCATGATCAAACGCCTCGCGAATGAGATAGGCCCCCGTTGAATGACCGAGAACGTGGACATTGATGTCGCACTTCTCCTTCTGGGTCCGTACGAACAGCTTAATCCCGGCGCTGACCAGCCGCACGGCGGTGATACGTGCGTGGTCGCGGTCCCTGAGATAGGCGAGCGCCAGATCACCTGAAGGCCAGTCGAAGCTGATCACCTGGCAGGCGAACTGGTTCGCCGTCAGCCCGGCCTGGATCTGCTTGTGACGCTGGTCGACAGTGGCAACGGTGTTGTTGTAGCCGTGCACGAAGAAGAGAACATCGCCGCTCGGCCCATCGTCGGGATAGTTCGGATCGGGTGGAAAGAGCGCCATGATCTGGCGAATCCACTGCGTCTGCGTGATCTGATGCTGGGGCCCGGGCGTTTCGTTGTCGGGCACTGCGAGATAGCGAGCCGGGCCGAGCTCGATCTCATCGGTGAATACGCCGCCGGACACCTTTCGCAAACTGATCCAGTACTTCATTGGACCCGTCTCACATGGTTGACGCTTTCCGGGAGAGCATCGATCAGGACGCAACGTCGAAGCAAAAAGCCCGAACGCCCGACGCGGCCCCGCGGTCGGTCTCGATCAAAGAGCTGACGGCCTTGCCGCCACAGAAACTTATCGCGCGCCGATCCGCGCCGTCAATTAAAACGTGTATCTTTCGTCTCGCACGCCCTGCGCGGCCCGCGCCGGTTTGCCTCCGCCCCATGATTATGGGTGTCGCAACTGGCACGGCGCGGCTAAGCTCGGTTTTGCGCCGCGGGGGACACGCGGTCGGGGTTTTTGCCATGACGGAACAGGACGAGGCTCCTGCAGGGATCACCATCCTCCTCGTCGAGGATGATGCACCGACCTGTTGGCGCTTGCAGGATGCGCTGATCAAGGCGGAGTACGAGGTGCGCACGGCCGGCACGCTCGGTGAAGCGCGCCAGGCCCTGAACTCACGCGCGCCGCGGGTGCTCCTGACCGACCTCCGCCTGCCGGACGGCCACGGCATCGAGCTGATCCGCGAGACGCGGCAGCGCTTTCCCGACACCGAGATCATGGTGATCTCCGCGCTCGGCGACGAGGAAAGCGTGATCTCCGCGATCACGGTCGGCGCCACCGGCTATCTGCTGAAGGACGCCTTCCCGACCGATATCGCCACCACCGTGCGCGAGCTCGTCGCCGGGCATTCGCCGATCTCGGCCTCGATCGCACGCTTCATCGTGCGCAGAACGCAAGGTACTGCGCAAACCACCGCCGAGCCGCCACCGGGGCCGGTGCTCAACACCGCAAGGCTCACCCCGCGCGAGATCGACATCCTCTGGGGCATTGCCAAGGGATTCAGCTACGCCGAGATCGCGAGCCATCTGGGCCTGTCGCGCCAGACCGTGCCCGGCCACATCAAGAACATCTATCGCAAGCTCGAGGTGCATACGCGCAGCGAGGCGGTGTTCGAGGCGGTGCAGCAGGGCCTGATCAAACTGTGAGCGAGGTCGCCGTAAAGCCGCTCGTGACGCCAAAAGCGCGCCGGCGGCTACAACTGGCGCGGCTCGTGCCCTATCTCCTGCTTCAGGCGCTGATCGTCATTGCCTGCATCCTGGTGCTGCGGCTATTGCAGCCCAGCGATCCCGACGATTTCGCGTTGAGCGAGTTCAGCTTGCAGGAAGACGGCGTGACGAGGGCGGTGACGTTGCCGCATTTCACCGCGTCGCGCTACTCGCTCGCGGATCCGCCGCTCTACAGCGGCAGCTTCACCTTCAGGACCGTCGACGCGTCGGCGGCGTGGTCGGTGTTCCTGCCACGCTTCAGCAACGCCGTGGAGGTCGCGGTCAACGGCGTGGTGATCCTCGATTCCCGGCGCGACCCTACCGCCAACCGGCCCGACCGCAATACGCCGGAGATCGCGCCGATCCCGTCATCGCTGCTCCGCGACGGCACCAACACCATCACGGTGCGGCTGTTCGTGTGGGGGCCGTTGAAGGGCTTTCTGGACACCGTCTATGTCGGGCCGGATGAGAACCTGCGAGGCGCCTACGAGACGCGCACGTTGCTGTTCGTCACGTTGCCCGTGGTGTTCTCCGCCTGGCAATCCATCCTGGCGGTCATCCTCGCGATCATGTGGCTGATGCGGCGCCACGAACCGGTCTATGGCGTGCTGGCGATCGCGATGGTCCTCGGCGTCATCCAGGCGTTCCTGCCGCCGCCGGTGCCACCCGCCCACTCGTCGCGACTCGCCGCCGTGCTGCTGGCCTCCGCCCCGATCGAGAGCGCGCTCATCGTGGTGTTCGCCGTGCTGTTCTTCGGCTGGCGCTGGCCGCGCTACGGCACGCTGCTGTTCGCGCCGGGCCTTGCCGTGTTCGTGGTCGGGCTGGTCGCAGGCCAGCCGCTGCCGCGCATCCTTTTCCTGTTCCTCGGCATCCCGACGGTCGGCATCTGCCTGCTGCTGATGGCCGGCGTCACGGCAGCGGCGGTGGTGCGGCGCCAGGATGCGGCGAGCTTCACGCTCGGCTGCGCGGTCACCATCGTGCTGACCTGCTGGGGCCACGACATGCTGTCGGTGTTCGAGATCCTGCCCAACGAACGCACCTTCATCTCGCGGCTGTCCTATTCGGCGATGCTGGTGGCGATCGGCGCGGGCCTGACCTGGCGCTTTGCCCGCGCGCTGAACCAGGTCGACAGTTTCGCAGGCCAGCTGATCGCCCGCGTGCGCGAGGCCGAGGAGCGATTGAAGGCAAGCTTTGCCCGCGAGGAAGAGCGCGCGCGGGCCGCAGCCCTCGCCAACGAGCGCACCCGGCTGATGCGCGACCTGCATGACGGCCTCGGCGGCCAGCTCGTCAGCATCGTCGCGCTCTCCGAACGCGGCAGCAACGGCGCGCCCATTGCGGACGCCGCGCGCGCCGCGCTGAAGGATCTGCGGCTCGTGATCGATTCGATGGACGACATCGGCGGCGATCTGATGCTGGCGCTCGGCTCATGGCGCGAGCGCGCCGCGGCACAGTTGCGCCCACACGACATCGCGCTCGACTGGCACGTGACGACGCCGCAGGGCCTGCCGCTGCACCCGGAGCTCAGGCCATGGCACGTCATCCAGATCGTGCGCATCCTGGACGAAGCCGTGACCAACGCTGTCAAGCACGCGAAGGCACGCAAGATCGCGGTAAGGATCGAGACGCTCGGCGGAGCGCCGCAAGATCGGCGCGGCGTGATCAGTATCGCGGACGATGGCCAGGGCTTTGCACTGGCCGGCAATGGCGAGGCGACGGGGGCGAGCCAGACCGCGCGAGGCCTGCGCAACATGAAGAGCCGCGCCTGCCGTTGTGGTGCCGAGCTCGAACTCGGCTCCTCCCCCTCGGGCACATCCGTGCGGCTGCAACTCCCGCGGCGCTTTCCCGACAGCGACGCGGCCTCAGGCTGAAAAAAGCCCCCTCCCCGAATGTGTGGGCGACGCGCGGAGAGAGGGGCGGGCGGGATTTATCCTGCGGAGGACGGGGGGTGCGCTCGCAAGCATACCTGCGCCCGAAATCTTCTTCCTTCCCCGCGTCCGCCTTCGCTAAAGCTTCGGCGCAAGAGCGGGGCGAGGTGAAGGAGCGCGCTCAGCGCACGCCGACGCGATTGACCGGGCCGCCGCGGGTCATCGGCGTGCCGGCACGGACACCGACCCCGGGTGCGCCGACGCCGGGGGCCGCCAGCGCGGCAGCCGCGACCGGCTCGGCCGGTACAACCACCACCGCCGCGGCCGGCCGCACCACGCAGCCCTTGGGCACGCCGACCGTCTTGCAATAGACCACCGCCTGCGCCGGACTCGTGCCCAGCGACACCATTGCTGCGCCCGCCAGCGCCGCAATTGCCAAGCCGATGCTCAGCGTTCCTGCTTTCCTTGCCATCTCAGCTCTCCTGCTTCCCGTTCGGCCTGTCGATGCAACCAGCGATTCTCGCAGCCGACGTGCAGGCTAGATGGCAAAGGATGGCGGGCCGATACATGCCATGAAGATGGGGGGCGCATCGGTGCCGCAGGCACTGAGGCATTCCGGCTGCCATGAACATGGCATGGACCCGCAGGCCGGCTGCACAGATGGTCGCGCCGCCTGGTTTCAAGCCGGACAACGAAACCCGAAGAGGTGAATGATGAAGACTTCAGCTATTGCCGCGCTCGTGCTCGCATCGATCGTCGTGCTCGCATCGACCGTTCTGCCCGTATCGGCGCAATCCGGCCCGACGCCGCAGGAGCAGATGGCCTGCCGCGGCGACGCCAGCAAGTTCTGCGCCGAACACATCGGCAAGCCGCCGCAGATGAACGCATGCCTGCGCGACAACAAGGCCAAGCTGTCGGACGCCTGCCGCAAGGTCATCGAGTCGCACGGAGGTTGATGCGGCGCGCGCTAATCGTCGTCGTCAGATCCGAACAGTCTGATCTGAGGGAAGCCGCGATTCTGCGGATAGCCACGGCGCGGGCCTGAGCCAAATTCGCGGGCATCGGCATCTTCGCGAACGTTGCGCCCGACGTCGTCCCAGTCGGGGCGATCGCGCATATCGTAGCGACGGCGCTCGGCCCAGCGCTGCCGCCGGTCGGCGCGATGCCGTTCCGACGCCGCGCGTTTCACATCGGTGTCCTTCGCTTTCGCATAGGCGTTCTCCGGTGAGACCGCCTGTTCGGTCGAGGCCTGCTGCTCCGCAGGCTTGGCCGGCGGCGCGGATGGCTCGGCATTGGCCGTGGCGGCCATCGCCGCGGCCTGGACTGGCAGCGCGACCACGGCGCCGAAGGCCTGCGATCCCATGAGATATTGCACGCGCTCGGATGGCGCATTGGTCGTCGCCGTCGACTCTGCACGCCGCTCCAGCCTGGCCGTATCGGGGCCGTGCTTGGGCGCGACGGGATTCATGATGTTGCCGGCGACGATGCCGCCGCCAAGACCGACGGCGACGGCTGCGACGATGGTTCCGCCGCCGACGAAATAGGCTGTCAAAACGCGCATCGGTCCACTCCCTCTTTCGAGCGAGCAACGCATCGCGCAATTTGATGTTCCGGGAACGAGGCGACGTTCGGGAAAATGCCGTAGTTCCGCCGCCAGGCGCGCGGAACTGCTACGCGTCAGATCTGCTGAGCGACCTTCTCGAGCCCGATGATGCGGGCGAGCTTGCGCACTTCCTCTTTCTGGTCGTCGCGCAGCTGGAACAGCAGCGGCATCGCGGCCGACTTCAGCTGCTGGACCTCATCGCAGTTCGGATCGATCGGCACGCCCTGCACCTGCGGATTGGAGAGCTTGTTCGCCTGAATCTTGCGCGCGACGTTGCGCAGCGCTGTCTCGACCGAGGGCCAGTAATATTCCTGCGACGACGACAGCTTCAGCCGGTCCTTGATGCCCGCGATCTGCACGTCGGACAGCAGCGAGTAGGATTTCTGCGGTTGCGGCTTGGCGACCGCCTTTGGCTTCGCGTCGGTTGCTGCGGCCGGTGCCTCGGATGCGCTCGCCTTGGGCGCCGGGGGGAAATCGGATGGCGTGGCGGCGGCGAAAGCCTGGCGCAGCTGCTCGGTGAGAACAGGCCTGTCGACCGGCTCGACGGCAGCGGAGGCCAGAGCGAGCGTAGGAACGTTCAGACGGTCGGCCTTGCTGGCGCGGTTGGCGGCGACCGGCTTTGGGGCGACCTGCGAGACCATGTCGCTGCCCGCGGCCGGCACGCTGTCACGGCCGAAAATGGCAGCTGCGGCGGCGCCGAGAACCAGGAAGCAAGTCAGCACGACGATGGTGATGGCTTTCGACAAACGTCTCTCCGCGTCCGGCTCTCGACCGCTCAATGCCCTGAAACTGAGCAGGAATTAAGGCCTAACCGTGCCACCGTAGCGGAAAACGCTGGGAAAACGTTGGGACGACGGCGACATCGACTGGAAAATTCAACGAAATCAGGCGGCTAGCGCCAGGTCGTAGGCGTCCTGGATGTCGGCGACGATCTCGGAGGCCTCCCACACCGCGCGCGGCTCGATCGCCTGGAGCGTCACGGTCCAGTTGCCGCCACGTCGCGTGCGGGGCACGCTGACGATGTCGAAGCGCACGTTGCGGCAGAGCGGGTGACGGGCGAGCGCATGCGCCACGCGGACGCGGATTTCATCCAGCGACGCCGACGTCTTGGCATTGAGAAATTCGTAGTCCATCGCCTGTCCCCTCTTCGTGCCCCATTGGCGGCTTTCGAAGGGGATTCTGGGAGCGCGATGGTTAATGCCGCGTTAAATGGCGGGTTGTTTCGGGGTTGCGCACGCGGCATGCGGCACCCGCCGATTTGCCGAGACCTTCAGCGCTTCTCGATCACGAGGCTTTGCACCGCGCGGCCGAAATAACCTTGCCGGTCGGCGAGTCGCGACATCGCGAGGCCGGTGCCATCTGCACCGATCCAGGATTCGCCGTCGAGCAGGATCCAGTCGCCGACCGGCTGCCGTGCAAAGCTCACGGTGAGGTCGGCGTTGATGTAGGTCCAGGCGCGAAAATCGAGCGTCGAGGCGGTGCCGTTGGAGAAGTCGGCGGCGACGACCGCGCGCGTGGCCTGCGAGACGGCCTGTCCCTCGATCAGCGGCTTGTCGACGCGAAACCAGATCGCGCCGGCGCCGGCCTGGCCGAAGCGGCCGCGCGCCGCGCGCATCGAGACCGAGCGCACGAACGGACTCGTGGCAGCGTGCCCGTCCTCGAGCAGCGACTGCTCCGGCGCCGGCAGGTCGACCTGAAGCTCCTTGACGTCGCCAGGCAGCGTCAGCGCCTGCCGCCTGATCTTCAGCACGGTCGCGCCGACCACGACCACGCCGTCTGCCAGCAGCTTGATGCCGCAGAGCTGGATCTTGCGACCTTCGCGCAAGACCTCGGTCGCGATCGTGAGGGACGCCACCGGAACCGGACGCATCAAATCAATCGTGACGCGCGCGATGTCCATCGGCACGGACGTCGCCATCCGCTCGGCCGCCCATACCACGAGCGAAGCCGGCGCCGAGCCGTGCTGCATGCGCGGGTCCCATGGTCCCGCGGCATCAGGGCTGGTGACGACGCTGTTGCCGTCGACGCGGTAGATGGCGGTCATGCTTACCCGATCTCCGTTGGAGTCCCCCGGACGCAGCGCAGCGCGCAAGCGGTGCGCTGCCGATCCGGGGTCCAGTTGCTGCAGCAATGGGTCCCGGCTCTGCGGAGCGGCACCATAGCGCGTCGAAGACGCGCGTAAGTGCGCTGGTGGCGCCGCACCGCGTCCGGGACACGAGAGCGATCACAACGGCGGATCTACCGCTTCGTCGTATTCCTTCTTGAAGCGCGCGATCAGCTCGGCGGCGGGCAGGATTCCCTCGACGCTGCCGATGCCCTGGCCCGAGCCCCAGATCTCCTTCCACGCCTTCGGCTTGGCGCGCTCGCCGGAAGCATCGGTGCCGAAATTCATCTTGGAGGGATCGGACGTCGGCAGGTTCTCCGGATCCATGCCGGCGGCGAGGATCGACGGCTTCAGATAGTTGCCATGCACGCCGGTGAAGAGATTCGAATAGACGATGTCGTCGGCGGTCGAAGACGCGATCATCTCCTTGTACTTCTCGACGGCGTTGGCTTCCTTGGTCGCGATGAAGGCCGAGCCGACATAGGCGAAGTCGGCGCCGAGGATGCGCGCGGCGCGGATCGCCTTGCCGTTGCCGATCGCACCCGACAGCGCGATCGGGCCGTCGAACCATTTGCGCGTCTCCGCGACGAAGGCCAGCGGCGAGATCGTGCCGGCGTGACCGCCGGCGCCGGCCGCGACCAGGATCAGGCCGTCGGCGCCCTTCTCGATCGCCTTGTGCGCGAACTTCTGGTTGATCACATCGTGGAAGACGATACCGCCCCAGCCGTGCACGGCCTGATTGAGCTCCTCGCGCGCACCGAGCGAGGAGATGATCATCGGCACCTTGTACTTGGCGCAGAGCTGCATGTCGTGATCGAGCCGGTTGTTCGACTTGTGCACGATCTGGTTGACCGCAAACGGCGCGGAAGGCCGCTCGGGATGGGCGCGGTCATAGGCCGCGAGCTCCTCGGTGATCCGTGCCAGCCACTCGTCGAGCAGCTCCGGCGGCCGCGCGTTCAGCGCCGGGAACGAGCCGACCACACCCGCCTTGCACTGCGCGATCACGAGATCTGGCACCGAGATGATGAAGAGCGGCGAGCCGATCACGGGGATCGACAGGCGCCCTTTGAACAAGGCAGGCATGGACATTGCGAAACGATCCTCTATTGGCGGACAAGTTGAAGGCTTGACGCCATACCAACAAGGCAATCTTTCCACTGTCAAGTATTGCGTTTTCACGCCGCCCGGCGGACGCCATACCGCAATTCCAACCCGCGGAATTCCTTCTCCCATCATTCCGGGCGACACGCAGCGTCGAGCCCCGAATCCATCGCGCCTCAGCGCGAATGGTGGAATGGATTCCGGGTTCGCGCTTTCGCGCGCCCCGGAATGACGAGGGGAGAGACCAGTGCCTACTCGCTCAAATCAGGGTTGATCAGCCGCTCGAAGGAGAACATCTCGTCCCACTTCTCCTGCGTCAGCAGCTTGCGCTCGACCACCACGATCTGGTGCAGCGACTTGCCGCTCTTGTAGCCCTCGCGCGCGATCTCGGCGCATTGCTTGTAGCCGAGCAGCGGCTTCAGCACGGTGACGATGCCGAGCGAGTTGAGCACCATATTGCGGGTGTGCTCCTCGTTGGCGGTGATGCCGACGATGCAGTTCTCGCGCAGGCTGTTGACGGCGCGCTCCATGGTGCGGATCGAGAAGAACAGCGCGAACGAGATCACCGGCTCCATGACGTTGAGCTGGAGCTGGCCGGCGGAGGCCGCGAGCGTCACCGTGGTGTCGAGGCCGATGACGAGGAAGCTGGTCTGGTTGACGACCTCGGGGATCACCGGATTGACCTTGCCGGGCATGATGGACGAGCCCGGCTGAAGCTGCGGCAGATTGATCTCGTTGAAGCCGGCACGCGGGCCGGAGGCCAGCAGGCGAATGTCGTTGCAGATCTTGGTGAGCTTGCTCGCGGTACGCTTGAGCACGCCGGACAGCTGCACATAGGCGCCGGTGTCCGACGTCGCCTCGACGAGATCGCCGGCGAGCACGAAGTCGACGCCGGTCAGAGCGCTCAGATGCCGGACTGCAAGTTTTGGATAGCCGACGGCCGCGGTGACGGAGGTGCCGATCGCGGTGGCGCCGAGATTGATCTCGCGTAGCAGCGCGCGAGCTTCCGAGATGCGATCGACCTCCTCGCCGATCGTGGTGCCCCAGCCGCGGAATTCGGCCCCTAACGACATCGGCACGGCGTCCTGCAGATGGGTGCGGCCCATCTTCAGCACGCGATCGAACTCGCGCCCCTTGGCGAAGAATGCCTCCTGCAACTGCCGCAGCGCCGTCATGTAGCTTTCGAGCCGCAGGATCAGCGCCAGGCGGAAGGCGGTCGGATAGGTGTCGTTGGTCGACTGGCCGTAATTGACGTGGTCGTTCGGGCTGACGTGCTGGTAGTCGCCCTTGCCGAAGCCGAGCGATTCCAGCGCGAGGTTGGCGATCACCTCGTTGGCGTTCATGTTGGTCGAGGTGCCGGCGCCGCCCTGGATGAAGTCGGTGACGAACTGATCCATCATGTCGCCGGCGATGACGCGGTCGCAGCCGAGGATGATCGCGTCCGCGACCTTGGCGTCGATCGCGCCGAGGTCGCGATTGGCCATCGCGGCGGCCTTCTTCACGTAGCCAAGCGCCTTCACGAAGTAAGGCTCCTGGTTCATCGGAATGCCGGTGATGTGGAAGTTCTCCTTCCCGCGGATGGTCTGGACGCCGTAGTAGATGTCGTCGGCGATCTCACGCTGTCCGAGGAAGTCCTGCTCCGTGCGGCTCATGGGCGCTCCTTTGGTTTGCTCGCGCGCGGTGTCATCGCCTCAGTTCTGGCACAGCGCGCTGGTGACGAACGTATCGGTGCGGCAGTCATCCGGCTTGCGGGGCCGACCGGGAATCAGGACCTTTGCCGAGCAGCTTTGCGCGGAGTCCGCGTTCAGGCTTTTGCCTTCCTTGTAGCCTTGGCCCTGGCAGAGCCTGTCGGCAGCCTGCTTGCAATCGGGCGCGCCGTTTGACGAGGCCGGACAGGCTACGCGCCCGGACACCATGGTCGATGGCTTTGCCATGCGCGACAGATCGTCGATGGTTTCGCTCGGACTTTTGATCGGCGGCAGGATCGAGGGCAGCTTGTCGAACAGCTTGCCCATTTCGTTGATCAGCCCGGGATTCTCCTCGCGTGCCGGTGGCGCGGACGATGGAGGCGTCGATTGTGGCGGCGGCGCCTGCGGTCCCGGCTCCTGAAGGCCGAGCGACGGCGCCGTTGATTGCGCCCGTCCCGGCCCCGCGGTGCCAGGCAGGACGAGAAGCACCGCTGACACAAGCATCCGGATGAGTATGACCGGGTTTCCGGATCGAACCATCATGTCGGAACCGTAGCCGAAGCTGGCGCGGCGGCAAAGCGCCTCGCGCGACGCTAGCTAAGCTTGATCAGATCAGCTTGATCGCGACCACGAAGCCGAGCACCAGCAGCGCGGCGCCGATCGCCACCCACAATCCGAGACGCTCCTCGAGCCTGTCCCGGATCCAGTCGCCGTAACGGTTGAGCAGCACCGCGGCGACGAAGAAGCGCCCGCCGCGCGCGACGATGGAGCAGAGGATGAACAGGCCGATATTGTAACCGGCGAAGCCCGACGTGATGGTGACCAGCTTGTAGGGGATCGGTGTGAGGCCCTTGAGCAGGATGATCACCGCGCCCCATTCCGCGTAGGAGGAACGGAACGCGTCGACCTTGTCACCGAGACCGTAGACCTGGATCAGCCAGTGGCCGACCGAGTCGTAGAGCAGCGCGCCGATGGCATAGCCCAAAATGCCACCCAGCACCGAGGTCGCAGTGCAGACGGCGGCGTAGACCCAGGCGCGCTGCGGGCGCGCCAACGACATCGGGATCAGCATCACGTCCGGAGGGATGGGAAAGAACGAGCTTTCTGCGAAAGCCACGGCGCCCATGATCCAGAGCGCATAAGGCTTGTGGGCGGCGTCGATGCACCAGTCGTAGATACGTTTCAGCATGGCGCCGCGATGAAGCACCATGGGAGGGATTTGTCCATGCCGAGATTGGATATGGCGAGATGGGGCCGATTTGTAGCGCTTCTAGTGGCGCTTGCGCGCCGTGCGGCCCTCGAGCGCGACAATTGGCCGCCGGGCTGCGACACGGGGCGAGGTGACTTTGGGCAACTTCATCGGCGATTTCGGCAGCTTCTCGGCGATGCCGAGCATGTCTTCCCGCCGCGCCATCTCGCGCCACACGTCCTCAGGCCGCACACCCGCCGAGGCCCAGAGCACGGTGAGATTGTAGAGCAGGTCGGCGCTTTCCCGGATCACGGCTTCGCTGTCGCCATGAACGGCGTCGATGACCACCTCGATGGCTTCCTCAGCCAGTTTTTTCGCCATTTTGGCCGGGCCGCGCTGAAACAGCCGGGCGGTACGCGATGTTGCCGGATCAAGATCCCTGGCCGCGAGCACAGCCAGATATAGCCGCTCAAGCGAATCACTCATGGTACTCAAAGTTACTCTAAACCAATGGCAGACGCGTTAACGTCCGACAATAAAAGCAAAAAACAGACCGGCGCGGCAAGCGCGACGGCCTGTTTTGGTCAACGTTTGGTGGCCGAAGGCTAGTAGGCTGGCGGCGGATTGGTGTAGCCGCCGTAGCGCGGCTCCTCGTAGCCGTAATAGCCCCTGCCGTAGTAGGCCGGGCCTCCGTAATAGACCGGGCCCCTGTAGTAGGCCGGCCCACCGTAGTAGGCGGGTCCACCGTAGTCATAGGCGTACGAATCGCGGGCGGCGGCAATCGCCAGGCCCGTGCCAACGATGCCGGCGAAGGCAGCGGCCGCAGCCGCCCCGCCGCCGCCATGCCAATGGCGGCCGCCCGCGAACGATGCCGAGGGTGCGGCAGTCGTCAGCGCCAGCACGGCGGCGGTGGCAAGGATGGCCTTGCGGCCAACAAATTTCGAAGCTCGGTCGAACATGACAAAAGGGCCTCCAACGGGTGCCTGCGGGCAGGCTTATTCCTAAAACCCCGGCATCCCATGTTGGGTTCCCCAACCCCAACACAAGCTGAACGGCGACAAATTCGCGCGGAGATTGCGAAATCGTGACGCATTCCGCTCATCAACCGTTCAGGTTTGATCGGCCAGGATGACCGCTGCCGGCGCTTTGCAGGCGTCACCAAAAAGAAACAACGCAGTCCGGCGTGAATTCATGCGCGCATGCCCGACATTCCTCTCCCGCGGCCTGTTGGCTCTCTGGATCGGGCTCACGGTACTGGCGTGTTCGCACCCGGGCGCGGCGAGCGCCGCGGATGACGCCGCGCGGCATGTCGCGATCCAGTTCAGTTTCGACCGCCCGATTGAAGCGAGCATGGCGCCGTTCTTCATGGCGGCCAAGGACGGGCTGTTCGGCGCCGAGCATCTTGTCGTGTCGTTCAATAGCGCCGCAGGCTCGCCGGACGCGCTTGCGCGCATCGCTAGGGGCGACATCGATCTCGCCCTCGTCGACATCAACGAATTGATCCGCTTTCGTGACAGAACGGACGCCGCGCCGATCAAGGCGGTGTTCGTTCTGTTCAACCGCGCGCCCTACGCGATCGTCGCGCGCAGGAGCCGCGGCATCCATACGCTGTCCGATCTCGAGGGCAAGACGGTCGGCGTTGCCGACAGCGATCTCTCGATCCGGCTGTGGCCGGCGCTCGCACATCAGAACGGGGTCAACGCGGCGCATGTGAGATTCTACAAGATGAGTGCCGCCGTGCGCGAGCCGATCCTGTCCGCCGGACAGGTCGATGCCGTCGCCGGCTTCAGCTATCTGTCGGCGGTGAATTTGCGCGACCGCGGCGTGCCGGCCGACGATCTCGCGGTGCTGCGCTATGCCGATTATGGCTGCGAGGCCTATGGCTTTGCCGTGGTCGTGAACCCGTCCTTTGCCGCGTCGAAGCCGGACGCCGTGAAAGGATTCGTGCGCGCGCTGATCGGCGGGCTCAATGCAACGGTCAAAGAGCCGGAGCGCGCAGTCGACGAGGTCGTCAGCCGGATGGAAGACGGCGTGCGCGATCTCGAACTCGCGCGGCTGTCCACCGTGCTGGCCGACAACATCCTGACCGACGAGGTCCGGCGCAACGGCCTCGGCGGCGTCGATCCCGTCCGCTTCGATCGTGCGATCGCCCAGATCGCGCAGGATTTCAAGTTCCGCAGGCGCCCCGCCACGAGCGATATTTTCGACGAACAGTTCCTGCCGCCGATGGCTGGCCGGTTGATCAATTGAATAAAACTGACGGCTTCGACTGTATCTTGCGGCCCATCCCAGATTAGAATGCCGCCTCGTTCGATCCCGCCTGTCCGAGTGCCGTGCGTTCATGTCGATCCTTCGTCTCTATACCCGCGTTCTCGAGCTGCTCGGCAAGGAGGCGCGGCTGGGCTGGCTGCTGGCGGTCGCCAATCTGCTGCTCGCGGCGGCGCAGTTCGCCGAGCCCGTGCTGTTCGGCAGGATCGTCGACGTGCTCTCCGGCAAGACCGTCGCCGGCTCGAACTCGGCATGGCCGTTCCTGCTCGCCTGGGTCGCGTTCGGGCTGTTCACGATCGGCTGTAGCGCGCTGGTGGCGCTGCATGCCGACCGGCTCGCCCATCGCCAGCGCCAGGCGGTGCTGACGAGCTATTTCGAGCACATTCTGCAATTGCCGCTGACCTTCCATTCCGGCACCCATTCCGGGCGGCTGATGAAGGTGATGCTCAACGGCACCGACGCGCTGTGGCGGCTGTGGCTCGGCTTCTTCCGCGAGCATTTTGCCGCGATCCTGTCGGTGATCGTGCTGCTGCCGCTGTCGCTCTATCTGAACTGGCGTCTCGCGATCCTGCTGTTCGCGCTCTGCGTCGTGTTCACGGCGCTGACGACCTTCGTCGTGCGCAGGACCTACGGCATGCAGATGACGGTCGAGGAGCACTATAGCGACCTTTCCGCGCGCGCCTCCGACGCGCTCGGCAACGTCGCGCTGGTACAGAGTTTCGTGCGCGTCGAAGCCGAGGTGCAGGGACTGCGCTTCGTTGCCGATCAGTTGCTCGCCGCGCAAATGCCGGTGCTGTCCTGGTGGGCACTCGTCACCGTGATCACGCGCGCCTCCACCACCATCACGGTGCTCGCGATCTTCACGCTTGGCATCGCGCTGCACGACCAGGGGCTGACGACGGTCGGCGAGATCGTGATGTTCGTGAGCTTTGCAACGCTGCTGATCCAGAAGCTCGAGCAGGTCGTGAGCTTCGTCAACAACGTCTTCATGGAAGCGCCGCGCCTGCGCGAATTCTTCAACGTGCTCGACGCCGTGCCTGCCGTACACGACGGGCCCAATGCGATCGACACCGGTCGCCTCTCGGGCCTCGTCGAATTCCACGACGTCACCTTCTCCTATGACGGCAAGCGGCCGGCGGTCGAGGACCTCTCCTTCACCGCACTGCCCGGACAGACCATCGCGCTGGTCGGCGCGACCGGCGCCGGCAAGTCGACCGCGATCGCGCTTCTGCACCGCGCGTTCGATCCGCAGTCCGGCTTCATCAAGATCGACGGCATGGACGTGCGCGGGCTGAAGCTCACGGCGCTGCGGCGGAACATCGGCGTGGTGTTCCAGGAGGCGCTGCTGTTCAACCGCTCGATCGCGGAAAACTTGCGCGTCGGCAAGCCGGACGCAACCGACGCGGACATGCGCCTCGCGGCCGAACGCGCGCAGGCGCTCGACTTCATCGAGCGCAGCGGCGGGTTCGAGACCAATGCCGGCGAGCGCGGGCGCATGCTGTCCGGCGGCGAGCGGCAGCGGCTGTCGATCGCACGTGCGCTGCTGAAGGACCCGCCGATCCTGATCCTAGACGAGGCCACCAGCGCGCTCGATGCCGTCACCGAAACCAAGGTGAATGCAGCTCTCGATGAAGTGATGCGAGGTCGCACCACGTTCGTGATCGCGCATCGCCTGTCGACCATCCGCCATGCCACCAAAATCCTGGTGTTCGACAGCGGCCGCGTGATCGAAAGCGGAACTTTCGATGAACTCGTGGCCAAAGGCGGCCATTTCGCCGCGCTCGCCAAGGCCCAGTTCATGGTGCAGGAAAATGCACGGGCGAGCGTCAGTGCCGCCGAGGCCGCTCCAACGGCCGTGAAGTCCCAGTAAGGACTGCCGAAATTCGGCCTATTTCATCGCTGAATACACGGCTTGGCCCCTGTTCTCGGTGAACGAGCCGGTATAGGTTTGCATCCGCCGCAAGCGGCGGCGCTGACATACGCTTCAAACCCGAACCTCAGATCATGAGAATCGCATTTTCGAGCGGCTCTCCAAGGACCGGAATCGGATAGTGCACTTCTTTCGCCCGCTGCTTCGCCTTGCCCCGTTGAACCTGGCCGTCGTAGCCGCCGCGCTGGTGTTGCTTGCGCCGCGTGATGCGCGCGCCGAGGCGCTGCTGCTGATCGAGGCCGAGAGCGGCAAGGTCCTGCAGGCCGACAATGCAACCATCCCCTGGTATCCGGCGTCCGTCACCAAGATCATGACCGCCTATGTCACGCTGAAGGCGGTGAAGGACGGCAAGCTCACGCTCGACTCGCTGCTGACGGTCTCACCGACAGCCGCTTCGCAATCGCCCTCGAAGATGGGCTTTCGTCCCGGCACGCAGGTCACCGTCGACAACGCGCTGAAGATGATGATGGTCAAGTCGGCGAACGACATGGCCGTGGTGCTCGCCGAAGGCGTCGGCGGTTCGATCGACGGCTTCTCCGCGATGATGAACCAGACCGCGCAGAAGCTCGGCATGACGCAGACGAGCTACGTCAATCCGAACGGCCTGCCCGCCGACGGCCAGATCACCTCGGCGCGCGATCTCGGAATCCTGGCGCGCTCGTTCCTGCGCGACCTGCCGGAATACGAATATTTCGTGCACATTCCGGCGATCCGCTTCGGCAAGCGCATCACGCCGAACTTCAACAAGCTGATCGGCCGCTATCCCGGCGCCGACGGTTTCAAGACCGGCTTCATCTGCGCCTCCGGCTACAACCTCGTGGCCTCGGCGTCCCGCAACGGACGGCGGCTGATCGCGGTGGTGCTCGGCGCCAATTCGGGCACCGCGCGTGCGATCAAGGCGGCGCAGCTTCTCGAGCGCGGCTTCTCGCAGGACAATCTGTCGTGGCTGCGTCCCTCGCTCGGCACGGTCGACAGCCTCGCGCCGGTCGACGCCTCGCCGCCGAACCTGCGCGACGAGATGTGCGGCGGCCACCGCAAGCGCCCGGCGAGCGACGACGACGATGCGCTGATCGCAACCAACGGCGGCAATGCCGACTCGGCATCCCCGACCGCCGGTGCAGCGCAGGTCACGTTCTTCACGGCAGGCCTCCAGCCGCCCCTCATGAAGGCCTCCGACCTGCTTGCCTCGGCGGCGACGCCGGCCGAGCCCGTCCCCGTCTATACCGGCCCGACCCGAAGCGGCGCCGCCCTGATTGCGGCGGTCGCGGCCGATGCCGACCAGCAGGTAACGCCGCGGGCGCGTGGCAAGAAGTCGCGCGTTGCGGCGAAGAAGCCTGAGGCGACCGACAAGCCGAAAGATGCGGGCAAGGACGCCAAGTCGAGCGCCAAGCTCAATGCCAAGCCGGATGCCAAGCCCGATGCGAAGGGCGAAGCCAAACCCGCAGCCAAGCCGGTCAAGCACGCCAATGCCAAGCCCGACACGGCTGCGAAGCCCGCGGAAAAGCCGGCGGCGAACAGCGATTCCGCTGCCAAACCGACCAAGCCGAAGGCGACCACCAAGCCCGCGGCCAAGCCTGCGCCCAATAACAGTTAACGGCGCGCCGGCCGACGGCCTCACCCGCACTTCGCAACTGCGGCAGCGCCGTTTGCGAGGATTCCAGTAGCCACTTCCGGACCTTTGTCCTAAGCCTCAACAGCTTGCCACCGGTTGCGGCAGGCTCGATACTGCGTGCAACGAGGCAAGCCTGAGACACATCGGGCTCTGGTTTAGGAGGGGAGTACCTATGGAGCGCATCTGGCTCAAACAATATCCGCCCGGCGTGCCCGCCGATATCGAGCCGACGCAATACGCATCGCTGGTCGATCTCCTGGAGGAGAGCTGTGCGAAGTTCGCCGACCGCAAGGCCTTCATCTGCATGGACAAGGCGATCAGCTATCGCGACCTCGACCAGATGTCGCTCGCGCTTGCTTCGTATCTGCAAAGCCGCGGCCTGCAACGCGGCGCGCGCGTCGCGATCATGATGCCGAACGTGCTGCAATATCCGGTCGCGACCGCGGCCGTGCTGCGCGCGGGCTTCGCGGTCGTCAACGTCAACCCGCTGTATACGCCGCGCGAACTCGAGCACCAGCTCAAGGATTCCGGCGCCGAAGCCATCATCGTGCTGGAGAATTTTGCCCATACCGTCGAGCAGGTGATCGCCAAGACGTCCGTCAAGCACGTCATCATGGCGAGCATGGGCGACCTGCTCGGCTTCAAGGGCGTGATCGTCAACCTCGTCGTTCGCCGCGTGAAGAAGATGGTGCCGGCCTATTCGCTGCCGGGCGCGATCGCCTTCAACGATGCGCTGGCGGCGGGCCGCGGCGCGACCTTCAACAAGCCGAAACTGTCGCCCGGCGACGTCGCCTTCCTGCAATATACCGGCGGCACGACCGGCGTCTCCAAGGGCGCTACGCTGCTTCACCGCAACATCGTCGCCAACGTGCTCCAGAACGACGCCTGGCTCCAGCCGGCGCTTGCCGCGCCGCCGCAGGTCGACCAGCTCCTGATCGTCTGCGCGCTGCCGCTCTATCATATCTTCGCGCTGACGGCCTGCTACCTGCTCGCGGTGCGCGCCGGCGGCTGCAATCTGCTGATCCCCAACCCGCGCGACATCGCCGGCTTCGTCAAGGAGCTGGCGAAGTACCAGGTCAACAGCTTCCCGGCGGTCAACACGCTCTACAACGGCCTGATGCACCATCCCGACTTCAGGAAGCTCGACTTCTCCAAGCTGAAGATCTCCAACGGCGGCGGCATGGCCGTGCAGCGCCCGGTCGCAGAGCAGTGGAAGGCGGTGACCGGCTGCTTCATCGCGGAAGGCTACGGCCTGTCGGAGACCGCGCCGACCCTCACCTGCAATCCGGCGACCACGACCGAGTTCTCCGGCTCGATCGGCATTCCCGTGCCCTCGACCTTGATCTCGATCCGCGACGACGACGGCAACGAGGTCGCGCTGGGACAGCCCGGCGAAATCTGCGCCAAGGGCCCGCAGGTGATGTCGGGCTACTGGAACAGGCCCGAGGAGACCGCCAAGGTCATGACCGCGGACGGCTATTTCCGCACCGGCGACATCGGCGTGATGGACGAGAAGGGCTACATCAAGATCGTCGATCGCAAGAAGGACATGATCCTGGTTTCGGGCTTCAACGTCTATCCGAACGAGATCGAGGAAGTGATCGCGAGCCATCCGGGCGTGCTCGAATGCGCGGTGATCGGCATTCCCGATGCGAAGTCGGGCGAGGCGGTGAAGGCGTTCGTGGTGAAGAAGGACCCGAACCTGACGGCCGAGGACGTGATCAAGTTCTGTCACGAGCAGCTCACCGGCTACAAGGTGCCCAAGCACATCGAGTTCCGGACCGATCTGCCGAAGACCAATGTCGGCAAGATCTTGCGCCGGCAGCTCCGGGACGAGAAGAAGGCCGAGGCGGCGTAAGCCACGGCTGTTTCGCTGTGACCGACGTCAGCGACATCACGCCAGGAGGCGTTCTCGCCTTCTGGCGCGAGGCCGGCGACGAGCGCTGGTACAAGCGCGACGATGCTTTCGATGCCGAAATCCGGAGCCGCTTTCTCGAACTGTGGCGGCGCGCGGCGAATGGGGACTTGTCGTCGTGGGAAGCGAGCGATGACGGCGCGCTGGCGCTCGTCATCGTGCTCGACCAGTTTCCCCGCAACATGTTCCGCGGCGACGCGCTGACCTATGCGAGCGATGAGCAGGCCCGCGAGGTGGCAGGCCGGGCGCTCGCCCGCGGCGCCGACGGGCGGGTCGATTCCGTCTTGCGCGAATTCTTCTACCTGCCTTTCATGCATTCGGAGCATCTGCCCGACCAGTTGCACTGCGTCGCGCTGTTCCGGAAAATCGACGACAGCGACAACCTGAAATACGCCGAGGAGCACGCCGACATCATCCGCCGGTTCGGACGCTTCCCTCACCGCAATCGCATCCTCGGCCGCGCGACCACGGCGGAGGAGCAGACGTTCCTGGATGAGGGCGGTTTTTCCGGCTGATGACATCACGGTGAAGGGCCTGCAAGTCCTGCCGCATTGGGCATCGGAAATATTGTGCGTCGCGGCCGCACGGTCTACAAAGCGGAACCGATTTTCAGGGAGACTGACGATGGCGATCCAAGTTGGCGACAAGCTGCCGGAGGCGAAATTCCGCGTGATGACGGCGGAGGGTCCGCAGGTCAAATCGACCGACGACATCTTCAAGGGCAAGAAAGTGGCGCTGTTCGCGGTGCCCGGCGCCTACACCGGCACCTGCCACAAGATGCATCTGCCGAGCATCTTCCTCAACGCCTATGCCATGAAGGACAAGGGCGTGAACACGATCGCCATCGTCTCCGTCAACGACGCCTTCGTGATGAACGCCTGGAAGCGCGACACCGACCAGCGCGACGAGGCCATCTTCCTCGCCGACGGCAATGCCGACTTCGCCAAGGCGATCGGCATGGAGCTTGACGCCTCCGCCAACGGCCTCGGCATCCGCTCCAAGCGCTACTCGATGCTGGTCGAGGACGGCGTGGTGAAGAAGCTCAACCTCGAGGCAATGCCTGGCAAGGTCGAGGTCTCCGGCGGCGATACGCTGCTCGGGCAGCTCTGAGCTTTACGCGCCGCTCTTAGCCACAAACGACACTGTCATGCCCCGCGAAAGTGGGGCATCCAGTATTCCAGAGGCCGCGAGATTCACAACGACCGCCGCGGCGTACTGGATCGCCCGCCTTCGCGGGCGATGACAGTTGAGAATGAGGCGGGTACGTCAACGCCCTACTCCCTAACCCGCGTCTGCAACCTTGCCTTCGCGATCCCGTCACGCGCCAATTGATCGGCGCGCTCGTTTTCGGGGTGGCCGGCGTGGCCCTTGACCCAGTGCCAGCGCACCTCATGCGCCTTCAACGCGGCGTCGAGGCGCTGCCATAGCTCGACGTTCTTCACCGGCTTCTTGTCGGCGGTGCGCCAGCCGTTGCGCTTCCAGCCGTGGATCCAGCCGGTGATGCCTTGCCGGACATATTGGCTGTCGGTGTAGAGATCGACGGTGCAGGGCTTCTTCAAGGCTTCGAGCGCCGAGATCGCCGCCATCAGCTCCATCTGGTTGTTGGTGGTGTGGCGCTCGCCGCCGTTCAGCTCTTTCTCCTTGTCGCCGAACTTCAGGATCGCGCCCCAGCCGCCGGGCCCGGGATTGCCCGAGCACGCGCCGTCCGTGAAGATCGTGACATTGGGCAGCTCGCTCACGCGACCAGTCCCGACGGCAAGAGGCCATAGTCGCGCACGCTCGAAACGCTCTGATGGAAGCGCAGCTTGCGGACATATTCCAGCGGGTCCTTGGGCTTGACCAGCGCGCCCGGCGGGACGTTGAGCCAGTCGACCAGCCGCGTCAGCAGGAAGCGGATCGCCGCCCCCCGCGCCAGCAGCGGCAGCGCGGCTTCCTCCGCCTCGGTCAACTTTCGCACGCGCCCATAGGCATTGAGGAAGGCGCGCGCCTTGGTGACGTTGAAGGAATGATCCGGCTCGAAGCACCAGGCGTTGAGACAGATCGCGATGTCATAGGCGAACATGTCGTTGCAGGCGAAGGTGAAGTCGATGATCCCGGAGAGCCGGTCGCCGAGGAAGAAGACGTTGTCGTTGAACAGGTCGGCGTGAATCACGCCCTCGGGCAGGTTGTTGGGCCAGACACCGCTCGAGAGATGGTCTAGCTCGGCTTCGAGGAACGCACGCAGACCCGGCTGCACCTCGTCGGCGCGGGCGGCAGCAGAATCGAACAGCGGCCGCCAGCCGGACACCGAGAGCGCGTTGGGGCGCCGGACCGCGAAATTGGCGCCGGCCACATGCATCTTCGCCAGCGCGTCGCCGACGCCCACGCAATGCGTGGCGTTCGGCTTGCGCGGCCAGACGCCTTCGAGAAAGGTGATGATCGCCGCAGGCCGTCCCGCAAGCTCGTGCAGCGCCTCGCCGTCCTTCGCCCTCACCGGCAAGGGACAGTTGATGCCGTGCTCGGCGAGATGCGTCATCAGCGCGAGGAAGAACGGCAGGTCGTTCTTCGCCACGCGCTTCTCATAGAGCGTGAGGATGAACGAGCCCTTGCTGGTGTGCAGCAGGAAGTTGGAATTCTCGACGCCCTCGGCGATGCCCTTGTAGGAGAGCAATTCGCCGAGATCGTATTGGCTCAGGTAATCCGCAAGCTCGTCGGCGGCGACGTCGGTGTAGACCGCCATACAAGACTACTCGGCAGCGGCTTCGGGGCGCAGCGAGCGCGGCAGCGGGAAGAACTCGTTCTCTTCCGCGGCCGACACCGTCTCCACATGCAGCGTGTAGCGCTCGGCAAAGGCGTCCATGATCTCCTCGACGATCACTTCCGGCGCCGAGGCGCCCGCGGTGATGCCGAGGCTCTCGATGTTGCCGAAGCGATCCCAGTCGATGTCGGCGGCACGCTGCGCCAGCACGGCGATCCTGCAGCCCTCACGCTCGGCAACCTCGCGCAGGCGCTGCGAGTTCGATGAGTTCGGCGCACCGACCACGATCAGCGCATCGACCACAGGAGCCACCTTCTTCACCGCGAGCTGCCGGTTGGTGGTGGCGTAGCAGATGTCTTCCTTGTGCGGCCCGTTGATGTTCGGGAAGCGCTCCTTCAGGAGCGCCACGATCTCCGCGGTGTCGTCGATCGACAGCGTGGTCTGGGTCACGAAGGCGAGGTTGTTCGGATCCTTCGGCGCGATGGTCTTGGCATCCTCGGCGGTCTCGATCAGGGTCACGGCGCCGACCGGGAGCTGGCCAAGGGTGCCGACCACCTCGGGATGATGGGAATGGCCGATCAGGAAGATCTCGCGGCCACGCTTGAAGTGGATCGCGGCCTCGCGGTGCACCTTGGTCACCAGCGGGCAGGTCGCATCCAGCGAGAACAGGTTGCGGGATTGCGCGTCGGCCGGAACCGATTTCGGCACGCCATGGGCCGAAAACACCACGGGAGCGGTGGTATTTTCCGGAATTTCGGCCAGCTCCTCGACGAAGATCGCGCCCTTCTTCTTCAACCCGTCGACGACATATTTGTTGTGCACAATTTCATGGCGAACATAGACCGGGGCACCATACATGGTGAGCGCCCGCTCAACGGTGTCGATGGCCCGCACCACCCCCGCGCAGAAGCCGCGGGGAGAACAAAGCACGATCTTGAGGTCTGGTTTGGCTGACATGAAGCGATCTCGAGACCGAATCACCCTCGGCCGACGGGCCCGGGAACGGTCGATGGATGGAATAAGCTTAGGTACGGACTGCTAGGGACTTCACAGGGACTTGGGCCCCCTTTCGGGCCCTGTCAAGGCACTATCTATAGCAGAACCATTGCGTGAGTGGCCCCTCACGGCGTATATAGGGGTTAATTCCCGTCATCGCTGATGACCCCCGGTTTCGCCTCCAAAGAGGTGGGCGAAGCACAAAGGAGATTTGCCCATGAGCAACGCACCTCTGATGCCCAAGGCGACCGCCGTCTGGCTGCTCGACAACACGGCGCTGACCTTCGATCAGGTCGCCGATTTCACCAAGATGCACCCCCTGGAGGTGCGCGCGATCGCCGACGGCGACGCCGCCCAGGGCATCAAGGGCATGGATCCCCTCTCCAACGGCCAGTTGACCCGCGAGGAGATCGAGAAGGGCGAGAACAACCCCGACTACCGGCTCCGCCTCCAGGAGAGCAAGGTGGTGCTGCCGCCCCAGCCCAAGCGCAAGGGGCCGCGCTACACCCCGGTCTCGCGCCGCCACGAGCGCCCGAGCGCCATCCTCTGGCTGCTGCGTAACCACGCCGAGTTGAAGGACGCCCAGATCATGCGCCTGGTCGGCACGACCAAGAGCACGATCGCGAGCGTGCGCGACCGCACCCACTGGAACACCTCGGCGCTGACGCCGATCGACCCCGTCACCCTCGGCCTCTGCTCGCAGATCGAGCTCGATTTCGAGGTGGCGCGCGCCGCCAAGGAAAAGCCGATCGACGCAGCCTATGGCGGCGCCACCCTGCTGCCGGCCTCCGAGACCACGAAGAAGGACGAATACGAGTCGGCCGAGAAGAGCAGCGACGATCTCAACGTCGACGCCGTGTTCGCCAAGCTGAAGACGCTCGGCGGCAAGAAGCAGGACGACGAGGAGTAGGTTTCGCTCCTCGGCTGAACGTCGAAGATCATTTCAACGCGGCGGGCCAACCCGC
Organism: Bradyrhizobium iriomotense; assembly: GCF_030160715.1. GTDB lineage: Bacteria > Pseudomonadota > Alphaproteobacteria > Rhizobiales > Xanthobacteraceae > Bradyrhizobium > Bradyrhizobium iriomotense. The sequence continues at coordinate 76,450 of NZ_BSOW01000024.1, read as the reverse complement.
CGCGTTTTTGTTGGGCGCCCTCAGCCAAGCGCATCGGCGGTCTTGTGACAGCAACACGCCCCTGCTGTCGTCCTGGCGAAAGCCAGGGACCCATTACCTCGACTGCACGTTGTTGCGGCCAGCCGGGGCCAAAGGGTGTGTAGCAACATAGCCCTGGGATTATGGTCCTGGCTTTCGCCAGGACGACACTGGTGGAGACAGTGTGCCTCCACGTCGTCATGGCGAGCGCAACGTTGTGCTGGCATCTCGTCGGGATCTCAAACAGCGAACGCGCGCTCGCCCGTCAGATCAGCCCAGCTCGATCGCGTCGTTGACCTCGTGGACGAGCCCGACGCCATCGATGGTCAGCACCATCTTCGCGTTGAGCTTCTCGTGGCCTTTAATCCTGCCCGCCGCGATCGCATCGCGCACGGCCTTCTCGATCTCACGCTGCGAGGTGACGCCGACTTGCTTGAGGAATTTACGCAAGGACGTGTTGAACTGGTCTTCGTTCATGACCGCCTCCCTTGACCGGGACGGCTTACGGCCGTTCCGGATGGTTGAGCATGTACTCGCCGAGATCGCGCTGGCGGCGATCGGCACGGGCAGTCGCGGCGCTGCGCTGGACATCGCGGTCCTTGCGGCAGGCAACGTATTCGGGCGAGCCCTGCGCATAGCCGCGGCTCTGGCAGACGGCGTCGTCATCGTCGTTGCCCATCGCCACCGGCGCCTGGTTGCGCGCGGCGCAGGCGGAAAGGGCCAGCGCAAGCAGAGCAACAGTGAGAAGGCGCGACGCGGTCGTGATCGGCATAAGGGGTCCTCGATGTGCCGGCACTCTGTAGCGCGGAATGAGGAAAATGTAAGTCCCGCAGCACACTTTCGTCATTCCCCGCGAAAGCGGGGAATCCAGTATTCCAGAGACGTCCGAGATTCTCACAGCCGCCGCGGCGTACTGGATCACCCGCTTTCGCGGGTGATGACAGCGGGGATGAGGGCCGCGCCGCCGCGCCCCACTTGGCGCGCGCAGGACGCACTTCGCCTCACACCCTCCCCTTCAACGCATCCCCGATTTCATCCAGCACCTTGGGATCCTCGATGGTGGCCGGCATGGTCCAGGGCTCGCCATCGGCAATCTTCTTGATGGTGCCGCGCAGGATCTTGCCGGAGCGCGTCTTGGGCAGGCGGCCGACGGTGATGGCGAGCTTGAAGGCCGCCACGGGGCCGAGCTTGTCGCGCACCAGCGCGATGATCTCCTTCTCGATCTCCGCCGGCGCGCGCTTGACGCCCGCTTTCAGCACCAGGAAGCCGCAGGGCACCTCGCCCTTGATCGCGTCCTTGATGCCGAGCACGGCGCATTCGGCGACATCGGGATGCGAGGCGAGAATCTCCTCCATGCCGCCGGTCGACAGCCTGTGGCCGGCGACGTTGATGATGTCGTCGGTGCGGCCCATGACCCAGACATAGCCGTCCTCGTCCTTGTAGCCGGCATCCGAGGTTTTGTAGTAGCCGGGGAATTCGGTGAGATAGGCTTCCTTGAAGCGCGCGTCCTGATTCCACAGCGTCGGCAGGCAGCCCGGCGGCATCGGCAGCTTGATGACGATCGAGCCCATGGTGTTGGCGGCAACGGGCTTGGCCGCTTCATCGACAACGTCGACCTGGTAGCCCGGCATCGGCACGGTCGGCGAGCCGTGCTTCACCGGCAGCATGCCGACGCCCACCGGATTGCCGGCGATGCACCAGCCGGTCTCGGTCTGCCACCAATGGTCGATGACAGGCACCTTCAGCTGCGCTTCCGCCCATTCCACCGTCGGCGGATCGGCGCGCTCGCCGGCGAGGAACAGGGTGCGGAATTTCGACAGGTCGTATTGCCGGATGAATTGTCCGTCCGGATCCTCCTTGCGGATCGCACGGAAGGCGGTCGGCGCGGTGAACAGCGCCACCGCCTTGTGCTCCGATATCACGCGCCAGAACGCGCCCGCATCGGGCGTGCCGACCGGCTTGCCTTCATACATGACCGTGGTCGCGCCATGGATCAGCGGGCCGTAGACGATGTAGCTGTGGCCGACCACCCAGCCGATGTCGGAGCCGCACCACCACACCTCGCCCGGCTTGACGCCATAGAGGTTGAACATCGACCATTTCACCGCGACCAGATGCCCGCCATTGTCGCGCACCACGCCCTTGGGAATGCCGGTCGTGCCCGACGTATAGAGGATGTAGAGCGGATCGGTGGCCGCCACCGGCACGCAAGGCGCGCGCTTGCCGTCGTTCAGCGCCTTGCGGCGCAGGCTCGCCCAGTCATAGTCGCGGCTCGGCGTCAGCGCGCAGACGTGCTGCGGACGTTGCAGGATGATGCAGGCTTTTGGCTTCGCTGTCGCGAGCTTGATCGCCTCGTCGAGCAGCGGCTTGTACTGCACGATGCGACCCGGCTCGATGCCGCAGCTTGCGGAGAGGATCAGCTTGGGCTCCGCATCGTCGATGCGGGTGGCGAGCTCCTTGGCGGCAAAGCCGCCGAACACCACCGAATGCACCGCGCCGATGCGCGCGCAGGCGAGCATGGCGACCACGGCCTCCGGCACCATCGGCATATAGAGGAGGACGCGGTCGCCTTTCGCGACGCCGAAATCCTGCATGATGGCGCCGAGCGCCTGCACCTCTTTCAGGAGCTCGGCATAGGTAAATTTCGTGATGCTGTTCGTGAGCGGTGAATCGTGGATCAGCGCGAGCTGGTCGGCGCGGCCGCGTTCGACGTGGCGGTCGAGCGCGTTGTAGCAGGTGTTGACGACGGCACCGGTGAACCAGCGGCCATAGGTACCCTGGGTGGGGTCGAAAATCTTCTTCGCCGGCTCGATCCAGTCGATCTCCTGCGCGGCTTCGGCCCAGAAGCTCTCGGGATCGGCCAGCGAGCGCGCATGGACCTCGTGATATCGGCGCTTTCCTTCGAGGCTTCCTTGGACGTTCATAGCCGGCTCCCGTTTCCTCTTATTCGCTGGCTTTGACCTGACGGCGAAAGCGCTGTTCCGCCATGATCAGGGTCAATCGCCCGCGCTGTTTGGCGGGTATTTTCCCGGGAACGGGCCACGGTTCAAGCTGAAAAGGATGGGTCTTTTGGGCGAACGTGTGACGGCCGTGGGCTCCCTCTCCCCGTTCTTACGGGGAGAGGGTTGGGGTGAGGGGCAGCTTCCGCGAAAACGGTGACAGCTGTACTTGCGGAAGCTCCCCTCACCCGGAATCCGCGCTTCGCGCGCATTGCGGCCTCCCCCCGCACGCGGGGCGAGGTGAAGAGAACCTCAACTGTCCATCCCGTTCAGCCGCTGCAAACGTTCCTGCATGGCCTTCTTCAGATCGTAACCCGGCCGGCCGAAGCTCGTGTTGCGGGCACTCAGGAAATCGCGCTGGGTGCGGCGGAGATCGGCGGCGGTTCGGCCGCTCGACGATTTCAGCACGCGCGCATAGGTGTCGGCGATGTGGCGGTCGAGCACGCCCAGCTGCGGATCGGCGCAGATCACCTTCTCGACCTCGCGCTTGGCCGTGGCGCAATCGAAGGACGGGCCGCTGTCGTCGGCGGACCGCGCATGCAGCGGGCGCGCCGGCTGAGCGCCGAACTTGGCGATCTCCGCGATCATGGTGCGGCGACCGTCAGCCGCATTCTCGTTGCCGGGATCGAGCCGCAGCGCCGTCTCGTAATCGGCCAGCGCCTTCTTGCGCTCGCCCATCTTGCCGTAGAGCACGGCGCGGTTGTTGTAGGTGAGCGCGAAGTTCGGATCGAGCTTGAGCGCGGCATCATAGTCGCTGAGCGCAGCACCGAGCTCGCCTTTGAACTGGTAGGAATCGCCGCGGTTGGTGAAGAAGTTCGGGCGATGCTCCAGCTTGAGCGCCTGGTCGTAATCGGCGATCGCCTTGTCGTATTCGCCCTTTTCCGCATAGGACAGGCCGCGATTGTCGTAGAATTCCGCGTCCGTGGGATCGAGCTGGATCGCCTCGCTGTCGTCGGCAATGGCCTTGTCGAGCTGGCCGAGCTTCTTGTAGGCGGCGCCGCGGTTGGCGTAGCTGCGCGCGTGGTTCGGATCGAGACGAAGCGCTTCGCTGAGATCCCGTATCGCCTTCTCATGGTCGCCGCGCAGATACCAGGTCGCGCCGCGATCGGACCAGGCCTGGGCATCGTCGGGCTTCAGCTTGATCGCCTGGTCGTAATCGGCAATGGCGCGGTCGAGCCGGCGCTGATTGGTATAGACCACGCCGCGCAGCTCGTAGGCTTCGGCATCCTGCGGATCGAGCTCGATCGCCTTGCTGAGATCAGCCGCCGCGCGGTTGAGATCACCGCCGGCCTCGCGCAGGAGATCGCCGCGCAGGCGATAAGCTCGGGCGTTCCTGCCATCGAGCGCGACGGCACGGTCGAGATCCATCAGTGCGTCCGACGAGCCGCCGGAGGTTTTCGCATTGGCATCGGCGCGCACCACCAGCGCGGCGGCGCGGTCGACGGCCGGATTTGCGGTCTGGTCGATGATGGCGGTGCAGGCCGCGATCAGCCGCGGAATGGGCTCCTTGCTGCCGAGCACGCAATCGACCGCGCTACCGCCCGCCGCGGCGGGGCCGGCAGCAAGGGCGAGGCCGAGCGCAAGGCTGGCGCCAAGCAGCGCGGATCTGGCAAGGAACGAGAGTTGCGCGCAATGATGCGGACCGCACATGGCGATGGCTCCGTGACGACGGCTTTCTCCGTTGTCGCAGTCGCGCGGAGACAGGTTCAAGCGCGCGGGTTTTCTCCCTCTCCCCGTTCTTACGGGGAAAGGGGCGACCCTCAATACCCATCCACTCCGTTCAGCCGCTGCAGGCGATCCTTCATCGCCTTCTTCAGATCATAGCCCGCCCGGCCGAATTCAGTGTTGCGGCGGGCGATGAAATCGTCCTGCTCGCGCTGGAGGGTTTTGGCTTCCACAGGACTACGGGCCTCGCGCAAGACGCGCGCATTGGCAGCAAAGATCTCGCGGTCGAGATCGGCAAGCTCGGGACTGCCGCAGATCGCCTTCTCCACGGCACGGCGGGCGCGCGCGCAGTTGAAGCTCGGCTTGCCCGCGATCGCCATCTGCGCGCCGAGGCGCTCGAGCTCCTGCGCCATCGCCTTGTGGTTGGCCCTGGCCTTCCCGTGATTGGGATTGATCCGCAGCGCCGCGCCAAAATCCTGCACGGCCTTGGGCCGGTCGCCCTTCTTCAGCCAAAGCTCGCCGCGGGCGTTGAAGACGTCGGCGAGCGAGGGATCGAGCAAAAGCGCGCGGCTGTAATCGGCAATGGCGCGATCGATCTGGTCGTGCAGCGCAAGCAGCGCGCCGCGCGCGACCAGCGCCTTGACCAGATCGGGCTTGCCCGTCTTCTCGTTGTCGATCACGTCAGCGCAGGCGGATGTCGCCTTCTCGACGTCGTCGGCGCTCGTTGCAGCGAGGCACGGCGCAACGTCGACCTGCCCGACCGCAGCCGGCTCGCCGCCGGTCGCGGCCCGGCCTTGATGGGCCGACAGCGCGCACAGGATCATGGCGGCGCAAAGGCTCGGAATCAGAACGGGTGGACGCATCGTGGTTGTGGTCGGAAATGCTCGCTTGGTGAAGAGTTTGTCCATTATACATCCGGATAGATGCTAGCTTATCGCATCGCTCCGTTGAGGTTTTCAGGGATATCTCGTGTCGACCTTCGAATGGATCATCGCATTGCTGCTCGGCGCCGTTGCCTTATCGGCGCTGGCGCGGCGGATCAAGGTCCCCTACCCGACCTTTCTCGCCATCGGCGGTGCGGCGATCGCCTTCGTGCCGGCGAGCCCGAGCTGGACGCTCGAGCCTGACCTCGCTCTGGCTCTTTTTGTCGCACCGGTGCTGCTCGATGCCGCCTACGACACCTCGCTGCGCGATCTTCGCAACAACTGGGTTCCGGTCTCGACGCTGGTCGTGGCGGCGGTCGGCCTGACCACGGCCGGCGTGGCATTTGTCGCGCACCGGCTGATCCCGGACATGCCCTGGGCCGCCGCGGTTGCGCTTGGCGCGATCGTGGCGCCGCCGGACGCCGCCGCCGCAGTCGCGATCCTGAGCCAGGTGCGACTGCCCTACCGCATGGTGAAGGTGTTGGAGGGCGAAAGCCTGCTCAACGACGCAAGCTCGCTGCTCATCTATCGCATCGCGGTCGGCGCGGTCGCGATGGAGCATCTGAAGTGGAGCCAGATCGGGCCGACGGTCGCACTGGCGCTCGGCGGCAGCGTCGTCGCGGGCCTTCTCGCCGCGCGCGTAATGCCGCTGTTCATCACGCGGATCACGGAAGCGCCGAGCGCGATCATCGTGCAGTTCGCCACCACCTTCATGATCTGGATCGGCGCCGAGCATCTCGGCCTCTCCGGCATTTTGACCATTGTCGTCTACGCCATGACCATCGCGCGCATGGCGCCGGCGCGCATGCCGGCGCGGCTGCGCGTGCCCTCCTACGCGGTGTGGGAGACGACGGTGTTTGTGCTCAACGTGCTCGCCTTCATGCTGATCGGGTTGCAGGTGCAGCCGATCTGGTCGCGCCTCGCGCAGGAGGTGCGCTGGGAGTATTGCGTGGCCGCAGGCTGGATCCTGCTCACGATAATCCTGGTGCGGCTCGGCTGGGTGATGACCTATCGCACGATCCTGCGCGTGCTGATCGCGCACGGCATCTATCACCCGAAGGACCCGAACGCGGTGGCTTCGCCCAAGGGCGGCATCATCATCGCCTGGTGCGGCATGCGCGGGCTCGTGACGCTCGCCACCGCGTTCGCGCTGCCGGAACACTTTCCCTATCGCGACTTCATCGTCTTCAGCGCTTTTGCAGTGGTGCTGGGATCGCTGGTGATCCAGGGCCTGACGCTGCGGCCGCTGATCCTGGCCTTCGGGCTCAAGGACGACGATCCCGTCGGCGTCGAGGTCGCGCGCGCACGCGCGTTTGCCTATCGCGCGGCGCTGGATGCGATCGAGAGCGATCCGTCGGAGGAAGCGGAAATCCTGCGGCTGGAATATCGCGCCATCCTGATGCAGGCCGAGAACGATCCCGATGGCGGCGTCGCCAGCGGCGAGCTGCCCGCTGACCCCTTGCGCCGCCGCGCCATCGACGCGGCCCGCAAGACCATCTTCGACCTGCGCGCCACCGAGGTGATCGGCGACGATGCGTTTCACAAGCTCGAGGAGGAGCTCGACCGCGCGGAGCTGAGCGCTGGGGGATGATGCGCGCGGTGCTGCCGCATTCTCGTCGTCCTGGCGAAAGCCAGGACGACGGCGGAGTGTACGTCCGCCGCCTACGCCCCCGACTTGCAGGTGATACCGCCGTCGACGATGAGTTCGATGCCCGTCACGTATTTGGACTCATCGGATGCCAGGAACAGCGCGGCGTTGGCGACGTCCCAGGCATCGCCCATGTGGCCCATCGGCACCTGGGCATCACGGGCGCGCCACATCGCTTCAACGTCGCCCTTGGCGTAGCTGGCGGCGAGACCCGCGGAATGCTCGACCATCGGCGTCTTCATCAGGCCGGGCAGGATCGCGTTGACGCGGACATGGTGGCGCGCGAACTCGACCGCCGTGGTGCGCGTCATCATGTTCATGGCGGCCTTCGAAGTGCCGTAGGTGACGTAGGACAGGCCCATGTGGCGGATCGAGGCGATCGAGGAGATGTTGATGATCGAGCCGCCGCCCTGCTTTGCCATCACCGGGATCACCTGCTTCATCGTGAGATAGGCGCTCTTGAGGTTGACGGTGAAGACGCGGTCCCAGCTCTCCTCGGTCACCTCGACCACGCTGCCCATCTCGGCGATGCCGACATTGTTGTCGAGCACGTCGATGCGGTCATAGGCCTTGAGGCACGCCGCGACCATCACCTCGATGTCGCCCGCGCGCGAAACGTCGGCGGTGAAGGCGGCCGCCTTGCCGCCCTCGCTCGTGATGATCTTCGCCGTCTCCTCGGCAGCAGTGCCGCTGCGGTCGACGCAAAACACCGACGCGCCCTCGCGCGCAAAGGTCACCGCGGTCGCCTTGCCGTTGCCCCAGCCCGGGCCAATCGAGCCGGCGCCGACCACCATCGCAACCTTGCCCTTGAGCCGATCCATCGCGTCTGTCTCCCGTGTTGTTGTTTGTCGTAGCCCGGATGAGCGAAGCGATATCCGGGGCGACTGTTCCCGGATATCGCTTCGCTCATCCGGGCTACGGATCCTTGCAGACACTCATTTTTGTGACGTTAGCACCAATGGAATGCCCGACAATCTCCGAAAGAGTCTGGCAGGCACCATCATGGCACAACCGCCACTCGCCGGCCGCGCCGGAATTGCCGAGCACGACCTCCTGCATCGGCGGACGCTTCGGCTGCCACTGAAACCAGCCATCGACGAGCCGCGCCTCGGGCGGCGGCTCCATGCCGGCGCCGGAGCCCTTGACGCGCGCCTGTACCAGTTCGAGGCCAGCCGGCGTGACGCGCCAGTCTTCCTGCCAGTCGATCTTCTCGATCGAATGCGTCCACACCAGCGTGAATGCCGTGAGCGCCAGCGCCTTCACAGCTCCTGCGGATGCGAGGCAGAGGCTCACACCGCCTCGACCGCAGCCGGCGGGCGCTGCCGCCATTGCCAGAGCACGATCATTGCCGTCAGCACGAAGCCGATGGTGTCGCTAAGCGGAAACTCCCCGAGCAGGCAGAGCGCCGCGCCGAGCGCGAGCGCGCGCTCGACGAGCGTGAGGCGCGTGAACAAGAAGCCGATCGCGACCATGCCGAACAGGCCGATCGCCACCAGCGCCTTGAAGGTCGCGAGCGCCACCGCGCCGTAGAAGCCGAGCTTTGCCGCCATGGGATCGCCGGCCTGGAGCATCAAGGCCGGCGAATAGACGAAGATGAAGGGGATGACGTAGCCGGCGAGCGCGATGCGCATGGCCTCCCAACCGATCTTGTCGGGGTTCTCCTTCGCGATGGGCGCAGCGGCGAGCGCTGCGAGCGCAACCGGCGGCGACAGGTCGGCCATGATGCCGTAGTAGAACGCGAACATGTGGCTCGCGATCAGAGGCACGCCCAGCTTTGCCAGCGCGGGCGCGGCGAGCGCGGCGGTGATGATGTAGGTCGGGATCGTGGGAATGCCGGTGCCGAGCAGGATCGACAGCAGCATGGTCATGATCAGCGCCAAAAACAGGCTCTTCTCACCAAGACCGATCACCCAGCCGCCAAAGATGGTGCCGACGCCGGTCTGCGACATCATGCCGATGATGACTCCAACGATGGCGCAGGCCATGCCGACGGTGATGGCGGATTTGGCGCTTTCGGCCAGAGCATCGCGGCAGGCGCGCAGGGACGCAAGGCCGCCGCGGACGAAGGCAGTGATCACGATCAGCGCGACGACGACGCATGAGACCGGCACGATCTGGAGGCCGTCGCGTGACAGCGCGGCGACGACGAGCGCAAGCCCGATCCAGAAGATGTAGCGGATCACCATGGCCGAGGCACCCGCTGTGATGCTCGCTCCCAGGATCAGCGCCACCGTCAGAGCAAGGCCCATGCTGCCGGCATAGAGCGGCGTAAAGCCTTCGAACAGCATGTAGACGAGCGCTGCGAGCGGCAGCACGAGATACCAGCGCGTCACCAGCGCCTTCCAGGCGCTCGGGATCTCCGCGCGCTTCATGCCGGTGAGCCCGTGCTTGCCGGCTTCCAGGTGGACCATCCAGAACGCGGACGCGAAGTAGAGCACTGCGGGGATCGCGGCCGCCTTCACGATTTCCGAGTACTGGACGCCGAGCGTCTCCGCCATGATGAAGGCGACCGCGCCCATCACCGGCGGCATGATCTGCCCGCCCATCGAGGCGGTGGCTTCGACGCCGGCGGCAAAGGCGCGGCGATAGCCGAACTTGATCATCAGGGGAATCGTGAACTGGCCGACGGTCACGACGTTGGCAACGCCCGAGCCCGAGATCGTGCCCATCATGCCCGAAGCGAACACCGCCACCTTCGCCGGGCCGCCGCGGGTGCGGCCGAACAGGCCGAGCGAGACGTCGGTGAAGAGCTGGATCATGCCGGCGCGCTCCAGGAACGAGCCGAACAGGATGAACAGGAAGATGTAGGTCGCCGAGACGTAGATCGGCACGCCGTAGAAGCCTTCAGTGCCGAAGGACAGATGCGTGACGATCTGGTCGAAGTCATAGCCGCGATGGTTGAGCGGCGACGGCAGGTACTGGCCGAAGAACCAGTAGATGAGACACGCGCCGCACATCAAAGGCAGCGCCGCGCCCATCAGCCGCCGCGTGCCCTCGAAGATCAGCACCGCGAGCAGCGTGCCGACCACGAGGTCGGCTCGCGTCGGATCACCGTCGCGCGCGATCAGATCGGCATAGAAGATCCATTGATAGAGGCCGCACAGAAATCCGGCGCCGCCGATCAGCCAGCCGATCGCGCGGCCGACATCGCTTCTAGCAGTGAAGTTGCCGATCAGGCCGAAGGTCAGCAGCAAGAGGAAGCCGACATGGACGCCGCGCACCACCTGGCTCGGCAAATAGTTGAAGGCGGCGACATAGAGCTGGAAGGCCGCAAACGCGATGCCGATCCAGTAGGCAAGATGGCCCCACCAGCCCGGGCCGAATCCTTCCGGAAAGCCATGCTCGAAATTGTCGAATTCGACCTTGATGGGCGCCTCAGCGCCCTCCGCCTGCAACATCGATATGCCCCCGCGCCCTGAAATCGTCGTGCCCGGCCTTGACCCGGGCATCCATCAAAAGATGATTCATGGAGGATGGATGGCCGGGTCAAGCCCGGCCATGACACCTGTATTACTTGATCAGCCCCTTTTCCTTGTAATAACGGATCGCGCCGGGGTGCAGCGGAACCGGGCTGCCGGTGGCCGCCGTCTCGAGCTTGATCTCCTTGCCGGCGACATGCGCATTGGCGAGCTCCGGCAAGGACTCGTAGATCAGCTTGGTCATCTGATAGGCGAGATCATCCGAGACCGCGGAGCTCGTGACGAGATAGTTCACCACCGCCGCCGTGGGCACGTCCTTGTCCTGACCGGTGTAGGTGTTCGCGGGGATCACGGCAGAGATGAAAGGCGGGCCGATCTTGTCGATGGTCTCCTTGGGCACAGCGACCACCGTGATCGGGCTCGAGGTCGAGAGGTCCTTCAGCGAGGCAACGCCGAGGCCCGCCGATTGCAGCGTCGCGTTGAGCTGGCGGTTCTTCATGAGGTCGACGGACTCGGCAAACGGAAGATATTCCACCTTGCCGAGATCCTTGTAGCTCATGCCGGCAGCCGTGAGGATCGCGCGCGAGTTGAGCTCGGTGCCGGATTTCGGCGCGCCGACCGAGAGGCTCTTGCCCTTGAGGTCGGCCAGCGTCTTGATGCCGCTCTCGGCGGTCGCGACGATCTGGATGTAATTCGGATAGATCGCGCCGATGGTGCGGAGCTTGTCGAGCTTGTTCTTGAAGCCCGCCTCCTCCTCGCCGTCCCAGGCCGCCTTGAGGGAGTCGCCGAGCGTGAACGCCAGTTCACCGCGACCCTGCTGCAAGAGGATGAGATTCTCGACCGACGCCTTGGTGGCCTGCACCTGCGTCTTCACGTTCGGAATCTTGTCGCCGTAGATTTTTCCGATCGCGACCCCGAGCGGATAGTAGACGCCGGAGGTGCCGCCGGTCAGCACGTTGATGAACGATTGTGCCTGCGCACACGACACCGACGCCGCCAGAGCAAGAGCTGAGGCTGCGCCGATCAACTTCAATTTCATGATTTTTTATCTCCCCAAACCGGCGGCGAAAATGGCCGGATGAGGGGAGCGGGTCAACCCATCCAAAAGGCACAACAGGGCTGCACGAGACAGCCGTTTCGACGGGACTTTAAGGGAACTTCGGAAGGTGCGGCGACATGGCGCAGTGAGCGCCTCAAGGCGGCACGCTCGAACGCATCGATCGAGCGTGCCTCAACCTCACTGGCAAGTCTCACTGGAAGGTCATATCCAGGCACTTGGAGATGTCGGAGCCGAGGCCGGACGAAATGATGATGCAGCCACGGACCTTCTGCGTGGTCACGTCGGCGGCCCACACCGAATAACCGCCGGGGCCGAAGAACGAGTTGGTGTTCGGTGGCTCGGTCTCGGTCGCATCGAAATCGTAGTGGCCGTCGGTCTCGAAGATGCGCGGCTTCTTGGTGCAGCCGCCGTCGGTCTGCACGTTGATCACTTCCTTGTTGTCGCGGGTCAGCGCCAGCGAGACCTGGCAACGGAAATATTCCGAGGTCTTGGTGTTGAAGAGGTAGGTGTAGGACTTGCAGGTCGCGGTGTTCAGCTTGCCGGGAGCAAGACCGCGGCTACAGGAAATCCGCTGGTTGTGGCTGAGCTGGTAGTCGTCGGCATGGGCGACGGACGCGAGCGTCACCAGCGACGCAGCGGACAAGCAAATTTTTATGACATGGTTCATGCGAATCATCCCTACCCAATCTCTTTGTCGAATTGCGTTCTAGACGGAAAGCGGACCATAGTCGCGAGGGGACGAGGGGAAAATCACAAACTGCTGGGCAGGATGTGATTGGGCACGATGACCCGTTGGGCGAGACGTGGTGCATTGCGATCGAGGCGCGTATCGATAGACCGGCAAAGACCGTTCGTGATTTGTTCGGAACGGCAGCCAGGTGGTTATGGGGAGGATGAGGATGACTGGATTTCCAATGAAGGTCTTGATGGCCGCGGCGCTGCTTGGGGCGCTCGCCGCGCCGGCCATCGCGCAGACCGCCGCGACGCCGTGGGAGCTGAAGCCCGACACGGGCTATGCCTATGACAGGGACGGCAAGACCTTCTCCTACAAGATGGGCACCAGCAATGCCGGCGACCTCCTGAAGGGCGCCAAGAAGGTGCCGCGGGGCACGCTGTTCTTCATCGGCCAGAACGGCCAGCTCTACATGCGCACCGGCCCGTACCTCGAGGGCGACGGGCGGTTCAAGTTCGGCCCGGATCAGTAAGGGACGGCACGGCCGCGATGAATACTCGGCGTCATCACCCGCGAAAGCGGGTGATCCAGTATTCCAGAGACGTGATGGGATACGGAGAGGCCGCGGCGTACTGGATGCCCCGCCGGAGCCTGTCATCGGACTCGCCGAAGGCGAGACCCGGTGGCGGGGCATGACAGCGACCTTGGGGCTAGAAGGCCCCCGCCAGCTCCCTCGCCCCGGCGTTGCTGCTGTTCGAATCCATCCGCGCATCGGTCACCGCCAGCAGCCTTGCCACCGTGTTGTGGCGGATCGCGACCGGGTTGCGCTCGTAGCCGCCGCGCTGGAAGAAGTTCGAGGTCGGCACCTGCTCGCGCATGGCTTGCGGCATCGTCACCATGTCGAGGCCGGTACCGTCGCCGGTGAGATTCATCATCTCGAGCTCGGCGGCTGTGAGCGGGCGGGTATAGCCCTTGGCGCGCGCGAACAGCACCGAGGTCAAAAGCTTGTGGGTCTGAAGCATCGGCCCGACGTCGACGTCGAGCACCATGGCGTGCATCGCCCAGCCCTGCGCGGTGTCGCCGATCTTCTCATGCTCCGACCAGGTGTCCGGCACCGACTTCGCATGCGCCACCATGCGCTTCAGTACGCCAAGCTTGTGCTCCAGCGCGTTCCGCGCCGGCCCTGAGGTCCGCGCCACCTTCTCGCTGAGCGCACGGATGAATTCATGGCCCTGCTCGGCGAGCAGCTCGACGCTGTTTGTGGTCAGCAGCTGGTTGTAACCGACCGCGGTCGAGATCGCACGCCTGCCGCCATGCTCAATGCCCGCTTGCACGTCGTAATTGCCGGTGCCGCCGGTCTCGAACGAATAGACCCGCACCGCCTGCTCGCGCGTCAGCCCGAAAGCGAGCGCATAGCGCGCGTAGGCGCGCTTGAACTCGACCTCGGTCGCGGGCCGCTGCGGCGTGAACTGATAGAGCTCCTGCGCCGCGCGCAACAGATCCGCGACGACGGGGATCTGCTTGCGCGGGCGAGGCTCCGGCTCCTCGGTGGGCTCCGGATTCACCGGCCGCTTCGGCCCGTTATAGAGCGGCGGGTGCTCCAGCACGTAATCGTCGAGCGTGACCTGTTGCCCGCTGCGCCGCTTGGCGTTGCGGCCACGCCGCTTCTCCGCGATCTGGCTCCAATAGGCGCCGGCCTCCGCGTCGAAGGCGGCGCGCGCCTCCTGATACTCCGCGAGCTTGCGGCGATATTCGAGGATGGCTGCCGGCGAAGCCTGCGCCATCGCATTGCTGACGGCCGGCGGCAGTGCGGAGGAGTCGCGCGCGGGCGCGGGCGATGCGAAGAGGACGAGCGCGAGCGGTGCAAGCGCAAGGGTCTCAAGAGCGCGCCGAATCGGTTGGTGATGCATGGCACCGTCTTAGCAAGCGCCGCGTGACTGTCAGGTTAAAAAGCCGTTTACCTCTAAGGTCATTTCCAGGCGAACACGGGCTGTTCCAGCTCGGCAACGCGGGTTGCGCGCCCCGCCAGCACCTCACGGAACTGGTAGATCAGGGCGGCAGTCGGGGCGTGGATCAGGCTGCCTTCGTGATGGAAGCGAATCACGCGCCGCGCGCTCTCGGGGATCGCGACAAAGTCGAAGGCGTCCTCGCGCTCGATCGTGTCGAGCGCGATGCTATGCACGGAGGCAACCTCCTCCGGGTTCGGAACGATTGTCTCGCTGTCGGCGGCCCAAACCACGACCGGCGTGATCAGATAGCCGGAGCGGGTCGGGTAGTCGTCCAGGAGGCCGAGCACCGCGTCCGCGGTAAACCTCAAGCCGAGCTCCTCGTCGAGCTCGCGCAGCGCCGCCGCGACCGGCGTTTCGCCGGCATCGCAGCGCCCGCCGGGCAAGGCCCATTGCCCGCGATGGGCGCGCAAGTTTGATGCACGCAAGGTGAGCAGCAGCGCCGCGTCGCGCCCCCTCGCCTGCCGCCGTCAGCGCAATAGCGACTGCGGCACGCTTCAGCGCCGGCGGCGCGTGATCGTCGGGCAGGCGCGCAAACGCCGCGCAGGCGCCGGCGATATTCCGCCGTGTGGCATCGTCGAAGGGTCTCATGATGCTTGACTACACCAGGAGCGCGCTTGATGAAATGAGGCGCATATGCGCGCGCTTTCACAGACGGACCCGGACATGATCGACAAGGCTGCCGCAAGACTCAAGCATGACGGCTGGACCGCTGTCGAAACCACCGGCTTCATGCACCTGATCGGTCCCTTGTGGGAGCGCGAGGTCGACGGCCAGCATGAATATGCGTTGATCACGCAGGACAAGCATCACAACCGCCGCGGCATGGTGCAGGGCGGCGTGACGATGACCTTCGCCGACCGCACCTGCGGCATGACGGCGCGTTACGTGACGGGCAAGCAGTACATGGCGACGGTGCAGCTCGACACGCATTTTGTCGAAGCAGGAAAAATCGGCGACATCCTGGTCTCCCGCCCGCGCGTGGTGCGCTCGACCCGCAGCCTTATCTTCATGAGCACCGAAGTCACCGTCGACGACCGCTGCATCGTGATGGCGAACGGTGTGTTCAAGTTCCTGAAGGGGCCGGAGTAGGCCACGCGCGCACCACATACTCCGCCGTCGTCCCGGCGAAGGCCGGGACGACGTTGGGGAAGCGGCGGCGGTCAAACCAACACCGTCATTGCGAGGTGCGTAGCGACGAAGCAATCCAGCGTTTCCCGCGGGCGAATAGCTGGATTGCTTCGCTGCGCTCGCAATGACGGAGTTGGGCCGCTATGCTACCGCCCGCAAAAGCATCGAGGAATAGCGCATGCAATACCGCCAGCTCGGCCGCAGTGGCCTGAAGGTTTCGCCGATCTGCCTGGGCACCATGATGTTCGGCGGCCCCACCAATGAAGCGGATTCCGCAAAGATCATCGCGAAGGCGCGCGAGGCGGGCATCAACTTCATCGACACGGCCGACGCGTATTCCAAGGGCGGCTCGGAGGAGGTGGTCGGACGCGCGATCGCCAACAACCGTCACGCCTGGGTGCTCGCCACGAAACTCGCCAACCCCATGGGCGATGATCCCAATCGCGGCGGGCTGTCGCGGCGCTGGGTGGTGCAGGCGGCCGACGAAAGCTTGAAGCGCCTCGGCACCGATTTCATCGATATCTACTATCTGCACAAGGAAGATCACGCGACGCCGCTCGAGGAAACGGTGCGCGCGATGGGAGACCTGATCCGCGCGGGCAAGGTGCGCTATTTCGGCGTCTCGAACTATCGCGCCTGGCGCCTCGCCGAGATCTGCAACATCTGCGACCGGCTTGGCATCGACCGGCCCGTGGTGAGCCAGCCCTATTACAACGCGATGAATCGCATGCCGGAGGTCGAGCACTTTCCGGCCTGCGGCTATTATGGTCTCGGCATCGTTCCCTACAGCCCGCTGGCGCGCGGGGTGCTGACAGGCAAGTACCGCCCCGATGCGCCGCCCGACAAGGACACGCGCGCGGGCCGCAACGACACCCGCATGATGCAGACCGAATGGCGGCCGGAGTCGCTCAAGCTCGCGCAGGAGATCAAACAACACGCGGAGAAGAAGGGCATCACTGCCGGCCAGTTCGCGGTCGCCTGGGTGCTCAACTCGGCCTTCGTCATCTCGGTGATCGCCGGCCCGCGCACCGAGCAGCAATGGGACGACTACATCCGCGCGCTCGACTATCGCTTCACCGCCGAGGACGAAGCGCTGATCGATCGCCTGGTCACCTCGGGTCATCCCTCGACACCGGGCTACAACGACCCGGCCTATCCGATCGAGGGTCGGCGCACGCGGACGGCGTGACCGGAGCGACCATGGCGCATCAGGACCGCTACGGGCTTCCGCTTTCCACCGCATCCGATGCGGCGGCGAGCGCCTATCGCGAGGGCGTCGACCTCTTGCTCGCGGGCTGGACCGGCACCGCGGAAGCCTTGGAGCGCGCGACCGAGGCTGATCCTGATTTCGCGCTGGCGCACATCGCGCGCGCACGCGTGCATTCCTTCTATCAGCAGGGCGAGCTCGCGCGGAAGAGAGCGGGACTCGCGCGCGAGCTCGTGGCGAAGCGCGGCACGGAGCGCGAGCGCTCGCATGTCGAAGCGCTGGCGCTCGGGGTCGAGGGACGTCTGCCCGAAGCGCTGGCCGTGACCTTGAAGCATGTCGAGACCTGGCCGCGCGATGCGGTGGTGCTGGCGCTGCCGCTCGGCGCGTTCGGCCTGTTCGCGTTCTCAGGGATGGCGGATCACGACCGCGCGCGGCAGGATCTCTGCGCCAGCGTCGCGCATCACTATGGCGAGGACTGGTGGTTCCTCACGCTCTACGGCTGGGCGATCACGGAGAACGGCGACGTTGCGCGCGGCCGCGCTATGACCGAGCGCGGCTTTGGCCTGAAGCGCGAGAACGCGCATGGCGCCCACGCCGTGCTGCACGCGATGTTCGAGGACGGCTCGATCGACGAGGCGGATCGTCTCATCGACGAATGGATCGGCGGCTATGACCGTTCCGGAATCCTGCACGGCCATATCCGCTGGCACCAGGCGCTCGGCGCGCTCGAGTACGGCAATGCGGCGCGCGCGCTCGCCATCTATGCCGACGTGCTGCAACCGTCGATGACGCAGGCGCCGCCGCTCAACGTGATCAGCGACGGCGCCTCGCTGTTATGGCGCCTGTCGGCCTATGGTCACGCCGTGCCGAAGGAGCTCTGGACCGAGGCCGACGCCGCCGCGCAAAAACTGTTTCCGAAATCGAGCATCCCCTTCGCCGACGTCCACATGGCGCTGTTCGCAGCCGCTACCCAGGATCGCGACGCGCTTGCCGCGCGGCTTGCCGTCATCGAGCAGCGGCTCGCCGACGGCAAGCTGCCCGCGGGCCCCGTGGTGCCCGCGATCTGCCGCGCGATGACGGCCTTCGCCGACGAGGATTTTGCCGCTTGCGTGCGCGAGCTGACCCCGGTGCTGACGGACGTCGTCCGCATCGGCGGCAGCCATGCCCAGCGCGAATTGATCGAGGACACTTTCGTCGTCGCCCTGATGCGCAGCGGCGAGCTTGCGCGCGCCCGCGCCATGCTCGATGCCCGCCTGCACCGCCGCCCCTCGCTGCGCGATGCGCGCTGGCAGGCAACTCTCCAGTGAGATGCTGCGATCAGGCGGCGCCGAGCCGCTGCCGTGCACTGTCGTTGGTCGCGGTGACGCCGCTGGAGGCGCCGGCCTTGCCGAGGCCGAACGGGGGCATGCCGCTGTAGATCGCCTCATAGTCGCCGGCGTGAACCCGGTAGGTCTCGTGCCAGATGCCGACGTCGCCGCGGGTCTCCTTCATCCGCCGGTTGAAATCGACCCAGGCCGGCCAGTGCTGCGCGTCGTGCGCCCGGGCGTAGCGCTCCAGATGATCAAAGCTCCGCCAGTACTGCACCATGTTGAGCAGGCCGAGCTCGGTATGGCCGAGGAAGCCCACCTCCGGCGAAGCTTTTTCCAGCTCCTTGATCATCCTGGGCATGGCGAGCGCGACCGGCAGCCATTTGTGGAGCGCCCACGGCTTGTTGACGCGCATGCCGATCAGGAACACGACGAAATCGCCCTCGATCCGGCCGGCGACGCGGCTCGGGATGACCTTGGACATGCGAAGCCTCCCCCGTAGATGTCCGGAAAGACTGCCGGAGGGCGGTGGTGGCGACAAGCATTGCCACGAAAAAAACATGGCCCTGGCGGCAAGTGCCCGCCGGGACGGGGTTGAGGCGGTTTTCGCGAATCGCCTTAAAGCGCGATAAGATCGGGATCATCGTCATCGCGCTTTAAATTATTGTTCGGGCATGATCTTTTCGGAAAGCCGCTCCACACTTTTCCGGATCATGCTTCAGGGGCGCGAAGGGTGGCGCGGTGGTATTCAAGTCGGGCATGTGCTTCGCACAGCAAAGGGGATCGCAACCAATTGGTGGTTCGATGGTTGATGCACGGAATTTTTCCGTTTCCGCCACGCGCCATGCGAGCCCCATGATGCGCCGCCTCCGACCGGTTCTGGCCGCGAGCCTGATCGCTCTCGCAACTCCTTGTTTTGCCGGGTCTTCCGCCCCCATCCGGGTCAACCAGGCGGAGCCGCAGAACTCCTTCATCGACCTCCTGGCGCTGATGTCGGGCCAGTGCAAGACCTTGCGGATCGCAGGCCGCGAGTTCGCCTGCAAGACGGTGGCCTACGCCCATGGTGACAAGGGCCGGGTCAATTTCGCGGTCGCCGTCGACGACCCCACCGATGACAGCCATGTCGTCTCGTTCTCGGGCGAGAACGGCAAGCGCGCCGACGACAATTCCTATGAGCTGTCGATCGACCGCATGCTGCTCAATTCCAAGGACAGGCCCAGGGTCGACGGCCTGCCGGTGCCGGCCGAGCAAACCTCCACCGGCATCTGCCGCCAGACCGGAAATTTCGCCGCCCGGCAGGTCTCGAACATCACCTGCTCGGCAACCGACAATGAAGGCCGCAGGTACGAGCTGCTGTTCGTCTCCGACGGCACGCCGGTGAGCGTGCGCCGCGTCCGCCAGTCCTCGCCGTCGATCCAGGATCCGTTCAAGTAGGCGTTCACCTCTCGCTGCTTGCCGCAGGTGGTGGCTTGCGGGCATAGATCTGCTCGATCTCCGCGGCGAACCGATGCTCCAGTGCGGGGCGCTTGTTCTTCAGCGTCGGCGTCAGCAACCCGGCTGCGATCGTCCATGGCTCCAGCGACCACGACACCGCGCGCGGGGTCGCATAGGCCGGATAGTTCTTCACGGCCGCGGCGATCCGTAGGAGCAGAGCGGCACGCTCGGCGTCCTCGCCCCGCTTGCCAACTCCCGCGAGCCTCTGTTGCTCCTGCTCCCACGCCTTGGCGTTGAGCACCACGAGCGCCGTGAGGAAGGGACGCTGCTCGCCAACCACGAAGGCCTGCTCGAACAGGGGATCGGCGAGGATCGCGGTTTCGAGATCGACCGGGGCGATCTTCTCGCCGGTGGAGGTGACGAGGATGTCCTTGATGCGGCCGGTGATGGTGATGCGGCCGCGCTCGATGCGCGCCTGGTCGCCGGTGTGCAGCCAGCCGTCGACCTCCTTGACGCGACGCGTCTCCTCCTCCCGGTGCCAATAGCCAAGCATCACGCTCGGGCCGCGGACCAGCAGCTCGTCCTTCTCGCCGAGCCTGACCTCGATGCCGTCGAGGACATGGCCGACCGAGCGCGGGTCGTTCTCGTCAGGGGTGTTGACGGAGACGACCGGCGAGGTCTCGGTCATGCCATAGCCTTGCAGGACGTCGAGCCCCAGCGAGAGGAAGAGGCGGATGACGGGTTCGGCGATCGGCGCACCGCCCGAGACCGCAACCCGCAAGCGACCGCCGAACTGTGCGAGCACCTTGTCGGCGACGAAGCGCTTCAGGATCGGCCATGCCAGCCGGTCGAACAAAGAAGGCAAGCGCCTCCCCTGTCGCGCGTCAAAGCGCCGGCCGCCGACGGCGAGCGTGAGGTCGAGCAGCGCGCGCTCGACGCGGCCAGCCGCTTCGCGGTGCTGCATGATCAGCGCAAAGATGCGCTCATAGATCCGCGGCACCGAGATCAGCACCGTCGGCTGCACATGCTTCAGATCCTGCGAGAGTTGCGGCACCGAACGCGCATAGGCGACGCAGGCGCCCGCCGCGATCGGATAGTAATAGCCGCCGGTGCGCTCGAACGTGTGCGACAGCGGCAGGAAGGACAGGAAGAGATCGTCGGGCTCGGCGGCGATGCGCCGCGCGATCGCCTTCACATTCGCCACGACGTTGCCATGCGACAGCATCACCCCCTTCGGCCGTCCGGTGGTACCCGAGGTGTAGACGATGGCGGCAAGATCATCCGCCCGGACGGCAACATCGGCCATTGCGGAGCCGCTGGCCTGCGCGTCGAGCCAGCGATCCAGCGCGACGACACGGGCGTCGGCGGCCGCGCCCGATGTCCCGGACAGACTCGCGCAGACGACGCGCCTGAGATTGTCGAGGCGTTGACCGGTCGCGACGATCGCCTGCCAGCGCTCCAGCGTATCCACGAACAGCAACAGCGCGCCGGAATCATCGAGGATGTAGGCAATGCTGTCGGGGTTGTCGACGGCGTGCATCGGCACCGGCACGAGACCGCGCGACAGCGCCGCCTGGTCCATCGCGATATGCGCGATGCCGTTGGGCATCAGGATCGCAACCCGCTCGCCGGCCGCAAAACCCTCGGCAGCGAGCGCGCGGCGCCAGCGCTCGAACTCGGCGTCGATCTGTTGCCAGGAATAGCTTGCCCACCGCCCGGCCGTCGCATCATATTGGCGATAGGCCTCCCCGCCCGGCGTCAGCGCGACGCGCCAGCGCAACAGACCCGGCAACGTCATCACCTCCGCCAGCGGGCGCGGACGATCTTGCGTCTTAGTGATCTCGTCTGGCATAGGGTGGTTTCCCTGTACGCGCGATTGCCTCGTCGTCCCGAGGCCGATACCTGGCTCGGCCAGCCGCGCCCGATATTGATCGTCAGCAAAGCCGCCAGGCACCGGCGCCAAGGTGCAAGGCGCACATCAATCCTGCAAAACAATTCATTTGCAATATCGGCTGTCAAATCCCATCGCCTATCGCAGGCGCGTGAGGCGGTTGCGAATCTCGCGGAGATCAGGCCTGAGTTTCAGGGCCCGGGCGTAGTCGGCGCTCGCATGGGCGAAGTCGCGGAGCTCTTCGTATGCCTGGCCGCGCGCGGCGAGCGCATCGACATCGTCGGCGTCGATGCGCAGCGCCTGTGAATAGTCGGCGATCGCACTCGTATAGTCGCGCTTGAAGGCGTGGGCGCTGCCGCGGTTGAGGTAGGCGGTCGCATCGTTCGGATCGAGCGCGATCGCCTTCGTTGTATCAGCGATCGCGGCATCGAAATCGCCGGTGCGGACATAGGCGGCCGCGCGATTGTGCAGGGCGAAGATGTTTTTTGGATCGACCGCGAGCACCGCGCTGTAGTCGGCGATCGCCGCAGCGAAATTGCCCATCTCCTGATAGGCGCGGCCACGGCCGATCAGCGCCGCGCCATAATGCGCGTCGATCCGCAGCGCCTCGCCGTAATCCCTGATGGCACGATCGAACTCGCCCTTGTCATGAAAGGCGTCGGCACGATTGGCGAGCCCGATGGCGTTGTTCGGATCGAGCGCCAGCGCCGCATTGAAGCCCGCGATCGCGGCATCGAGCTCGCGGCGCGCATGATGCACCAGCGCGCGGCCATAGAGCGCGGTGAGCTGCTTCGGATCGAGCGCCAGTGCGCGGTCGTAATCGGCCATCGCGCGATTGAGATCGCGCATCTCCTGCCAGGTCCGGCCGCGGTTGGCCGGGAAGATCGCATTGGCCGGCTCGAGCCGCATCGCCGCGTCGAAATCGGCCAGCGCCTTCTCATAACGATGCTGTCGGCGAAGGGCGACGCCGCGACTGTTGAACGCGGCGGCAAAGCTGGGGTCGGCCGCGATCGCCGCGTCGAGATCGGACAGCGCGCCATCGAGATCATCGGCGCGCATCGTGTTGCGCCCGCGCTCCCAGAGCACGCTAGCGAGATCGCGCGGCGTCGCCATCTCGCTCGTCACGGCCGCGCGGCAACGGGCGATCGCCGCATCATCAACCGTCTCGTGGCAGGGCTTTTCGTCAGCCGCCATGGCCAGGCCTGAGAGTGCGATCGACGCCATGATGGCCGTTGCCAGAACAAGGGATGCGCGCATGCATCGGGTCCGCTACCCCTTCACCTTGCAGGTGACGGGGCCATTGTCGAGCATGAGCTGATTGCCGCCGAGGTCGGTCACGATCTGCCCGGCGTAGATGCCCTTGGCCTTGTCGCGCTGCGCCGAGATCACCACCCGGACGCGGCTCTTGTCCGACTCGTCCATGGCGACGACCAAGAGATTGTCGTCGCGGAAGCTGAACAGCGTGACCTTCGACGGGTAGTCGAAGTCGATCGGCGGCAGGCCGCCCTGCTTCTTCGGCACCTCGAAGGTCAGCTCCTGGTCCGCCGGGTAGGAGCAGGTGATCGACTTCGCCATGGCGGCATTGGCGTGAAGGGCGAGCAGCAGGGTAATGCAGATGATGGCAGCGCGTTTCATGACAGGATTCTTGGCAGGATTCTCGGCGAGACCCGTGACGGGACAATCATGCATCTGTCGCAGCTGGCGGGCATTGCGTTCAGATGTCGGCGGTGAAAGCGTTCGGTCATCGCGCATGCCCGCGCCCCAAATGCCGGTGTCATGCCCCGCGAAGGCCGGGCATCCAGTACGCCGCGGCTCATCGATCTCATCATCACCGTCTCGGAGTACTGGATCGCCCGGTCAAGCGAGCGATGACAGTGAGGAATGCCGCGCATCAATCTTTGCGGCGATTCTGCGCCGGCAAAGCGCTGGGCAAGGCGGCACTTTGTCGCCGGAACGCACGAGCGCGTCATTCCGTTATCCCCGCACACATCAATTGGAGTGAGTGACGGAATGAAGAGTCTCTTTGTGGCAATAGCTGTTGCGGCTGCGGCGCTCGCAGGTTCATCCGCGGCGAATGCCGCCGGCAAGGGCGCGGCCAAATTACACGACAAGCCGCACACGCAGTCCCGCCAATCGACCGACTTCAGCGCGCAAGGCCGGCATCATCACTGGCACGGTCCGCGCCATCATCATTGGCGACCGCACGGCTACTCACGCCCGTACTACCGCAGTTACGGCTATTATCCGCGACCGCATGTCTACCACGGCAGGCCGCACGGCTATTACGGCGGCCACCGCTGGTGAGACGAAAAGCCCGCAGTGATGCGGGCTTTTTGTTTGAGGGATCTGCGTCGCGGCGTTCAAGCCAGCTGCAGCGGCCGGATCGACGTCGCCACATGGCGGATCAGCTCCATGTCCTCGCCCAAAATCTCGAACAGGCCGAGACGCAGCTTGTAGCCCCAGTTCGGATTGTCGCGCGTGAAGGCGAGGTTTTCGAGCAGCGGCCGGATCGGCACCTCGGCGGCGTCACTCCACGCGACGTCGCGGCGGAACGGGTGGAAGCCGCCGCCCATGTCGGCCTGGTAGGGCACGCCCGGCTTGACCACGCCGATCGCGGTAAAAGCCTGGAGCCGATCCTTGCCGCCAAAAGTTTCAGTCGGCGAGTAATAGGCGACGTGATCGCCCGGCGAGATCCGCCGCAACGGCCCGCCCTTGCCGTGGCAGACCTGCATGAAGCCGTGTGCACGCCCGATCCGGACATGCTGGGCCGAGGCGACGGCGATCCAGTGCTTCATGTGAGGTCCTCCAAAATGCCGCTGTTGGGCACTGGTGGAAGGCTAGCAGCAGGCAGTGTCAGATATTGGCAGCAGTCTTGGGGAGGAGAGGCTCGCCGCGGCCGCGCTACTACCTGACACACCCCTTCAAAATGACCGCCGCGGTCTCCCGCCCACTCGCCAGCGCCGCCTCGACCGTGCCCATGTCCCGGCCGCGGTAGAGGGCTTCGCCGGAGAACAGCACGGCGGTGCCATCGGCGCTGGCGAGGATCGATTGCGCATCGCGCGTCTGCGGCGTGGCCCAGGAATAGGCGCCGCGCGCGTAGGGATCGTGCGCCCAGTTGATCGCCCGCGCGGCGATCAACCTTAGCGCCGGATCGTTCGGCGACAGGCCGAAGATGCCGGCCAGCGAAGCAAGACCGGCCTCGATCAACTCCGGCTCAGTGAGGCCGGCAAGGCTGGCCGTCTGCGGGCCGCCGAACCAGCCGGTGAGCACGGCATCGCCGGCCGGATGCTGCGTCCACCACACCGGGATTTTCTCATCCGACAGCAGGAAGGTCAGGTCGGTGATATCCGCCTGCCGGTCGAGCCACCAGCGCCGCTCGAAACGCAGCAGGATCTTGATGACGTTGCCGAAGCCGATATCCGCCGCAACCGCGGCCTTCTCGCGCGCTGCGCGCGGCAGCGCGATCTCCTTCAGCAGCGGCACCGGCACCGTGAGGACCGCAGCATCGCCGCGATGCACCTCGCCGTTGCCGCAACGGATAACGACGCCACCATCGGCCTCTTCGACTCCTGATACGATGGAGCCGAGACGGATGTCGACGCCGCGGGCGCGGCATTCGGCCTCCAGAAACTCGATGAGCGCGCCATAGCCGCCGACGATGCGCCCCTGCGCATGCCGCCCGCCGGCCATCCATTCGTCGCGCAACGCGAGCACGCTGGCGCGCGCGGGATCGGCGGCGTCATAACCTTCCACCATCCGCGTGACGAACTGCCGGAGCGATTCGTATTGGCTGTCAGCAAAATAGCGGCGCAGGAATTCATCGACGGTCAGGTCGTCCTTCACCTCCTTCACCACCTGGTGAAGCTCGACCTCGTGCGGATCGTGGCGCGCCTCGCGCGAGAGCTTTCCGCCCTCAACGCTCCATTGCGTCCCTGCGATCGTGGCCAGCGAAAGCCCGGCTTCGGCGAGCAGAGCGCGCGTGACCGGCGCCTCGCCATGGACGAACTCGGCGCCGCCGGCCGCTTCATATCCGAACTCCGCGGCGGAAAGCGGAAGAATCCGCCCGCCGCAGCGCATCCGCGCTTCGAGGATCGTCACGCGCCGGCCGGCACGGGCGAGCTCGCGCGCCGCCATCAGACCGGCCGCGCCCGCGCCGACGACCACGATATGCTCTGATGTGTCCGACATGCCCTGCTTTACTGGCCCGCGGCGTTCGGATCGTTCTTGAGGAGATAGCGCAACAGCAATACGCCGCCGCCGAGCGGCTTTGTGCTCTCGAGCGTCATCGCGATGACCGGCGCACGCTGCTCACTCTCGGCTTCGGTCGAGTCGAACACGATCGGCGCGCCCCTGGCGCCGTCCACGGCCGGACAGAGGATCAGGTTCAGCTCGTCGATGAGCCCCGCGCGCAAGAATGCGCCGTTGGCAGCGCCGCCGCCCTCCAGCAACAGCCGCTTCACGCCGAGCTCGCGATTGAGAATGTCGAGCGTCAGCGAAAGATCGATCTCCGACTTGCCGGCAAAGATGTAGGACACGCCCTCGCCGCGAAGCCCCGCGAGATGCGCATCCGACACGCCCTCGGTCAACACCACGACGATGGGATCGCCGCCGATATCGGAGCGGCCCCAGCCGATCTTGCCATGCGCATCGAGCACGACACCGTAGGCCTTGATATCAGAGGTCTTGGCGTCGCGCCGCGCAAACCAGTTTTCGCGCGGAAACGTCGCGTTCGTCGTCGTGGGATACGGCTTGCCTTTGGCGAATTCCGAACCGGTGACGCGGCCGATCAGCCAGGCATCACCGCCGAGCTCGTCATGGATCCGCTCGAACCACTCCGAGCCCGCGCCCTTCGGCCGCCAGCGGCTGTGATGCGTGCGGCCATCGACGCTCGAGGCCATCAGGCAGATGACGTAGGGCTTCATGCAAATCTCCGGGATACTTTCAAGCCGCCGGCCCACTGCCCTTGGCGCGATCGCTCAGGATCACCGCGAGCGGGTTAAGCTTTGGCGGCGCGACGAGCTTGAGCGTGTTGCTGTCGTGATGATTGAACGGCGCGCCTCTCACGAACAACTCGGTCTGGATCAGATAGGTCCAGCTTCCATCATCGTTGAAGGTGATGTCGCAGCGGTAACTGTCCGTGCGGAAGGCTTGTTCCAGAAAGTCGGTCGAGCAGATCCCGTAGTTCGTCTCGCCACGTTTCGCCGTGACCGAGATCTTCTTGTCATCCGGCTTGGCCTTGCCCGAAGCAAGCAACACCTGGCCGCGCGGTATGGCCAGCGTCTGCATGATGAGTCCGGTCGCAGGCTCCCACAGCCAGTAGCCGACCTGGTCGTGGAAGGTGATGTCTTCCTCGGGCGTGTTGATGTGGATGTGATAGCGCAGCCCATAAAACAGCTGCGGCCCGTTGGCCTGCGGATCGATCGGGTCCATCCGGATATGCTCGACGAACGTCCGCCGCTCCGGCCCTTCGGCCTTCGGATTGATGTCGATGCCCTTGTCCGCTTGCCAGACCCCGGCGAGACGGCGGAGCGGTCCGAGATTGGCGAGGCCGTCGGGGGAGACGTCGTCGGGTTCTGTGAAGATGTCGGCGGGGATGGGGAGCATGGGGGCGGCCTCCGCGGGGGTACGGGGAGCAGCAATAGCATGCGGGTGGCGCGCATGGTTCGGCACGTGCTTCACAAACGCGAGTGGGCAAGGGCCCCCACCGAGAAAGCCAGCGCGGCCAGCGAGTCAGGTTTCGGGTGGCTCTCGGTGACACCTTGCGGTTGGATGTCATCCGCACAGTCATTGCTGAGAGAATTGAAGGTAAACATGGCCAACAGGACCTACGGGACGGTCTGTCCCGAGCGACAAAAGGAGATGAGCGGGCTGGAGTTCGTCAAAGGCCTCGCCAGCGGAGCGCTACCCCTGAACACGATCGCGCAGACCTTGGGCTACGACGTGGTCGAGGCCGAAAGCGGTCGGGTCGCTATCACGCTCGATCCAACAGGCGCGCACCTGGGGTACGGTGCATGGCGGTCTGACAGCGACGCTTCTCGATAGCTGCATGGGCCTCGCCATCCAGTCGATGCTCGAAAGAAGCGTCGGCAGCACGACGCTCGAGTTCAAGATCTCGCTGGTCCGAGCCATCACGCTGGAGACCGGCCAGATCCGGGCCGAGGGCAGGGTCCTGAACTGCGGCCGTCGTGTCGGGACGGCAGAAGGCCGCGTAACCGACACCAAGGGACGTTCGCGCATGGCACGACGACCTGCCTGATTTTTCCGAGCTAACGTTGTCGCAGCCGCGGTCGACCAGGCGTGTCTGTCGGTCCAGGAGCGCACTGTCACAGTACGTAGCCCGCATGAGCGAAGCGACATGCGGGATGAGCTAGTCCAAGACCCTTACCTGTGACAATCAACTCGAGCCCACCCCATTGAAGCCAAGAACATACGTTGGCTTGCCGTGCCGCCTATAGCTTTTTTTCTCCAAGCAACTTGATGGCATCAAGCATCGCCTGACCATACTGATCAGCGAAAATCCGAATGGCTGCTCGTACGCTTTCAACCGAAAATCCATTTCTCCAGCGTGACGGGTCGTCGACAATCTGCTTTTTCCAAAACAGGAATTTCTGATCAATGAGCGCCTGATTGTTATCAGCAGACATGTCGATGACTAAGACCAGCTTATCAGGCGCTCCTCTCACGTTAGAAGGCGACCAGCCAACCAAGTAAGGTCCCTCCCCGTCAAAGTTTGCTTGCTGAAGCCGAGCGTCCCTAATGGCAGCTTCGGAGGCATTGAGATCGTAGTGTTCTACTGCGTAGTCGCAGCTGTCTTTCCTGGCTTGGTTTGCGTCGGGATTGTCGATCGGCCAGACAGTTATCATCTGGTCTTTCAATGGAACGCTCGATGTTTCATTGCGAGGAAAGAACGCGACGAAGGCGTTACAAACCATCTTCAACTTGGATCGATTAGCCGAGGTGGCCTTGGAATGAAAAACGACGAGACCGTACGCGCCCGCTCCGACAGGAGGTATTTCCTTTGCCCGCAGATATGCGCGCACCGGCTGAAGGGGCGCAGACGCATTGCTAACTGTCCCCCCAGAATTCCTGCCGACCTGATGGATGCCAGCACCGTTACCGTTGCCGTACTGAATGATCTGGCTGTCGTTGCTACGACCACGCTGGAACGTCGCGACGCCGCCGTAGCTTCCATCAGTTGGAGAGCCCCTGCACCGCCGGCGGCGGAGCCGCCTTCTCCCCCGCCTCCTGCGCAGCAGGCGGGACTGACCGTAGGGCTCGGTCTGTCAATGGTTTGGCCGCCCGCACGCGCGCCTTTGCATTCAGGATCATTGGGATCACATGCAGCATCAGCACCGCAAGAAACGCTGAACATAATCAGAGATGCCAATAGAAACCTACATGATATCATTTTTTTCTCCGGCCGAGCGCCCCCTAGCTTTTGCGAATACCTTGCCAAGAAAGGACAGCACGACACCCGAGACCAAACAAAACGTCGTGGCTACGACTACGATAAAGGCTGCTCCAGCGTTGGTGTCGGGACGAACCCACCAAACGATCGCAATTCCCAGGAACAGTCCGCTAGCCGCAGCAAAGACGTAGCTGTTCAATGTTCGGCTCCCGCGCCAATAATATCTTAACAAAGATGCAATTACCGCGCGAGTGTGCATCAAGACCCGTATGAGGTGCAAGATGCAAACCAAGCGTTGTCGCCGACCCTTTTAGGGTGGCATCGTCGATCTTCGAGCGCCGAAATAGAAGCTTTCGCCTCTACGACTGATGCGGCTTATGGATCCTCCTCGCTTGCAGCGAGACTAGTCCGATGAGATTAGTATGAATCGACATCGCGCTTTAGGTTGTTGTTTGTGCATGATCTTTTCGGAAAACCGCTTCACACTTTTCCGGATCATGCTTTAGCGCCAGATTTCTATCTCCACTGGCCGCTCGCGGCGCTCGCTCGCGCGCAAGGCGCGTTCGATCGCAGCGAAAGCCGGCAAACCTGAAGGGCGCCACTCGGCGCCCTTCGCGATCCTCACTCCTGCCGTCACGACATCGCGGCGACTTCCGCTGACGTGTCGTAATATTCCTGGAAGAACACCAGCTTTCCCTGGCGGTATTTCAGCACGTGGGCCCATTCGTTCTTGCTGACCTTGCCTGTCTTCTTCATCCGACCGGCGGATGAGCCCAGGACAACAACCGTGTCGCCCTTGTCGATCATCTCGCGCGGCGCAAACTCGGAGAATTCGATATTCTCCGCGATTTTCGTGAAGAATCCGGCAACCCCCTGCTTTCCCCTGAATTGGCCAGCCCAGGGCAATTTGTCCTTCGGGCCAGGCGATATCCAGGTGCAGTCGTCGGCGACCATGTCGTTGACGAGCGTTGCAATGTCGCCCTGCTGGAAAAGCTCATAGCCCTGCTTTGCGATCTCGAGATTGGTGGCCATAGGACCTGCTCCTTGCATTGAAGGTGGTTTTCACGCGATGACATTCGAAAAGAAATCCGCGCTCGCTAATTCGTGCAATCACCTCCTCTCGGATCGAAATGAAACGCCGTGGCGGGCACGGCACCTTGCATCGTGCATCTCACGCCGTCCGCGCGAGCAGAATCGCACCCGCTATGATGAGGGTCGCTCCGGCCGCATGGCTGAGCCTGCGGCCGAACGGCAGCAGCTTCTCGCAGGCGACATAGAGTGCGATGGCGATGATCCAGGCCAGATTCATCACGCCGCTGACGAACAGCAATGCCATCAAGAACCAGCAACAGCCGACGCAATAGCTGCCGTGGCGAACTCCCATGCGGAGCGCTCCGCTTCTGCCGGCCCGCCAGTACCTGCTCAGGAACAGCAGCGGGCTTTGACAGTAGCGAAGGCAGGCACGCTTGAGCGGTGTGAACTGGTAGAGCCCCGCGGCCAGAAGAATCATGCCGCCCAGGATGGCGCTCGTGCTTGCCATCGCCATCGACAAGAGCCCGGCTCGTTCGAGCACCCATTGTGCCAGAACCGCGACGAGACTGAAGGCGGCCCATGCCAGCAGATAGCCGGCGAGAAAGATCCAGACCTCCTTCGCTCCGCCTGACGCAGTCTCCTGCCTGCGCTTGACTGTCGCGTACAAGAGGACGGTGGGCCCCGCGCTCGGCACCATCATCGCGATCATCATCACCCACCACATCGCGAACAACAGCACGGCGTAGAGCGGTGTCCATGGCATCGGCGCCATGTCCGGCATGTCGGCCATCATGTCGGTGTCCATGCCGGCGCCGACCGCCAGATAGGCCCAGGCGAGCGCCACCACCGCGACAAGCCCGACCGCAACGACCAGGCGGTCGCGACGCAGCACCTGTTCGAGCACGCCTTGTTCGAGCACGCTTGGTTTGAGCACGCTTGGCTCGGTCATGAGCCCCTCGCTGGCAGCGCGGCAAGTTGGAACGGCGAATTCAGCGCCTCAGGCGGCAACGCCGTCGGGCGTCTGCACCACCTTGGCGAGCGAGCTGTGCGTGCCTTTCGTTTCGAACTTGATCGCGCCGTTCGAGCGGATGTTGGAAGAGGCGACCTCGGCGGCCCGGTGCTCGAAGCCCTCGGGCATGACCACCTGAATGCGATGCGGCGCACCCGTCACCGGATTCTTGATCGGTTCGACCTCAGTCTCCAGCACGCCCTTGACCACGAGCCTGGCGACGCGCCCGTCCTTGTCGAAGGAAAATTCGAACGGCGCAAAGACGGGATCGTGAATGGTCGTCACGATCAGGCTGAGGATGTGGAACAGCGTACCCTCGGCGGAATGCTTGCCGGAGAAGATGTCAAACAGCGCCTGGCGCTGTTCCGGCGTTGCACGCTCATCGACGATCGGCTGCATTTTGCCGTTGCCTTCATGCAGCGCGCCTGGGAAATCGACGGTGGCCGCGAAACAGAGCCCATCGAGCTTGGTGCCCGCGAAATGTCCCTTGGTGATCCTCATGCCGACCATGCCCTTGCAATAGCCCTGGGTCGGCAGGGCGTTGAAGTCGCAGGGGCAGCCAAACGCACAAGTGCAATTCTTGATCCATTCGCCTTCGAGACGCCAGTCCGATGCAGCCATGGCACATCTCCCAGTGTGAGGAGGACGAGGCAGCCGCGAATGAATTTCTTTCAGCGTAAAATTCGTTGAGCGTCAAAAAAGCGCGAGCGGGATCGATATCCGATCAGAAAGCCACATCGCCGCGAAGTCTGCTTGCGGACTGCAATTACTGTCCTGATGGAGGAAGCATATCAGCCGCGGTCTGACGCGGTACACACGATGGGTTGAACGAAGCGAGACCTCATGACGCGGAGCCGAGGTATCTCGCTGCGCGTGCCACGTGAAGATAGCCTGCTGAGCCAGTCCGCGTCCGCCAAGGCTCCGGCGCGACAGCCTTTGCCGCTTCGCTAGGAGAGAGGGGAGTTTGGCTCGCCGAGCCGTAGCTGCGAAGCAGCGAAAGCTGGTGCCCAGGGGCGGAATCGAACCACCGACACTGCGATTTTCAGTCGCATGCTCTACCAACTGAGCTACCTGGGCGTGCTCCAACAGAGGGGCCAAGGCCCATCGAGCGGGCGGTTTATAGTGGGCTCGGGGCGGCCTGTCCACCCACGCTTCGCCTTTGGCTTCGCGGGGCGCGGCCCGGCTGTGTACAAGGTGGGGCGGGGCTGGGATGGGGCCGCCAGCGGCCCCGTCAACTTCAAGTAAGTAATTGATATTATTTATTATTCTATGTCGTCGACTTCATCGTCGCGGCCGGGGATGACGTAGGAGCCCTTGAGCCAGCGGTTGAGGTCGACGTCGCGGCAGCGCGAGGAGCAGAACGGGCGGGTGGCCTGGGACTGGGGCTTGCCGCAGATCGGGCAGGTCTTGAGCGGGGGAAGCGGCTTTTTGGATTGATCGTCCATCGGGCAACTTTACACCACGTCGAGGGTAAATGGGCTGTACGGCGGGAGTTCCTTGACGGCTACGACGGGACTCGCGGCTACCCCCTCCCCAGCCCTCCCCCGCAAGGGGGGAGGGAGCGCACCGCCAGTGCGCCCGACTCCTTTGCATGGGGTTGTTTTCGAGATTTTGGTGGGAGGGGGTTCAGACGCCGACGGCGTTGAGCCAGCCGAAGCGGATGGGGAAGCCTTCGCCGCCCAGAAGCGTGGTGGTCTCGTAGAGCGGCAGGCCGACGACGTTGCTGTAGGAGCCGACCATCTTGACCACGAAGGAGCCGGCGATGCCCTGCACCGCGTAGCCGCCGGCTTTGCCGCGCCATTCGCCGGAGCCGATATAGGCCTGGATATCGTCCTCGGAGAGGCGCTTGAAGCGGACGCGGGTCTCGACCAGGCGCTGGCGGAAGGCCTCACGCGGGGTAACGAGGCAGATCGCGGTGTAGACGCGGTGGTTGCGGCCCGAGAGCAGCCGCAGGCACTGCGCGGCCTCGTCCACCAGATTGGCCTTGGGCAGGATGCGGCGGCCAACCGCGACCACGGTGTCGGCCGAGAGGATGAAGGCGCCGCGCAGCTCATCGTCGAGCTGCACCGATTTGAGCGCCGCATCGGCTTTTGCCCGGGCGAGGCGATTGGCGCAGGCGCGCGGCAGCTCGCCCCGCTTCGGCGTCTCGTCGACATCGGCCGGCCGCAAGGCATCGGGCTCGATGCCGGCCTGATTGAGCAGCGACAGGCGCCGTGGCGAACCGGAGGCAAGAACGAATTTGGGGCGGCCGAGCATCAGGTGATTTTGGGGGACGAAGCAGGGGGTGAATTGCGCGCGGAACCTATCGGAAGGGGGCCGGTTTCACAACCCGGGAACCCGGACTTTAGCGATTCGAGGGGGACACAAGATGCGTGTGCCTGCGGTCTGTGACGCGGGTGTTACGGCCCCTTCGCCTCGCCCTACCCGCTCGCGGCCCCCGCCTTCGCAAAGCGCTTGCGGATGCGGAGCAGGAGCTGGTCGCAGACCTCGCGATAGGCGGCGAGCTTCTGGTCGCGGCTGCCTTCGGTGCCGGTCGGATCGTGCGTCGGCCAGTATTCGACGTCGGCGGCGAGCGTGCGCGTCAGCTCCAGCGCCTTGTGATGGGCCTCGGGCGAGAGCGTGATGATGAGGTCGAAGTTCAGCCCCTCCCAATCCTCCAGCTCCTCGAAGGTCTGCGGCTTGTGGGTGGAGATGTCCTGCCCGAGCTCGGCCATCACGGCGACCGCGAAGGAATCGAGCTCGCCCTTCCTGGCGCCGGCGGATTTGACGTAGAGCCCGTGCGGAAACATGTGCTGCAACAGGCTCTCGGCCATTGGCGAGCGCACGCTGTTGAGCGCGCAGGCAAACAGCACCGATTGCGGATCGCGTGCGCGTGGGGGCGCCGCTGCCATCCGCGATCAGCCTTTCCAGTGCAGGACGGTGATGAGCGTGAACAGCCGGCGCGAGGTCTCGAAATCGACCCGCACCTTGCCCTTCAGCCGCTCCTGGAGCGTGCGTGATCCCTCGTCATGGATGCCGCGGCGGCCCATGTCGATGGCCTCGATCTTGTCCGGCGTCGCGGTCCGGATCGCCTGGTAGTAGCTGTCGCAGATCATGAAATAGTCCTTCACGATCCGTCGGAACGGCGTCAGCGACAACAGATGCGCGACCACGGGCGTGGCGTCCTCGCGACGGATGTCGAACATCAACCGATTGCCGGTGATGCCGATATGCAGCGTGAACGGGCCCTGGCCGTCGGCGCCTTCCGGCGCGAACAGGTTCTGCTCGATCAGATCGTAGATCGCGATCGCGCGCTCATGCTCGATGTCAGGCCCGGAGCGGCCGATCGATTCCTCGTCGAGCGTGACGCCGACGATGCGATTCTGCGTGTCGTCCTGTGCGGTCTTGTTCATGACAGATTGAGGCGCAATCCCACCGAGCGGGCATGGGCATCCAGCCCCTCCGCTTTGCCGAGCGTCATCGCGGCGGGCCCGAGCGCACGGAGCTGATCGGGACCGCATTTCAGGATCGAGGTGCGCTTCATGAAGTCGTGCACCGAAAGCCCCGAGGAGAAGCGCGCCGAACGCGCGGTCGGCAACACGTGGTTGGAGCCGCCGACATAGTCGCCGATCGCTTCCGGCGTGTGCGCGCCGAGGAACACGGCACCGGCATTGCGGATCTTTGCGGCGAGCGCGTCCGGGTCCGTCGTCATGATCTCGAGATGCTCGGCGGCGATGGCGTCCGCGAGCGGGATGGCGTCGCTCAGGCTCTTCACCATGATGACGGCGCCGAAATCGGCCCATGAGGCGCCGGCGATCGCCGCGCGCGGCAGCGTCTTCAACTGCGCTTCGACCGCCTTCTCGACATCGGCGGCGAGCCGCGCGGAATCGGTGATGAGGATCGACTGCGCGCTCGTATCATGCTCGGCCTGAGCCAGCAGGTCGGCGGCGATCCAGTCGGCATTGCCGGTGTCGTCGGCGATGACCAGCACCTCGGAGGGACCGGCGATCATGTCGATACCGACCTTGCCGAACACGAGCCGTTTTGCGGCGGCGACATAGGCGTTGCCGGGACCGACGATCTTGGCCACCGGCGCGATCGTCGCGGTGCCATAGGCGAGCGCGGCGACGGCCTGTGCGCCGCCGACGCGGTAGATCTCGCTGACGCCGCCGAGATGGGCGGCCGCCAGCACCAGCGGATTGAGCTTGCCGTCGGGCGACGGCACCACCATCACGAGGCGCGCAACGCCAGCGACCTTGGCCGGCACCGCATTCATCAGCACCGAGGACGGATAGGCCGCGGTGCCGCCGGGCACGTAGAGGCCGGCCGATTCGATCGCCGTGTAGCGCCAGCCGAGCTCGACGCCGAGCGGATCGGTGAAGCGCTCGTCCTTCGGCAGCTGGCGGGCGTGGTAGGTCTCGATGCGGTCGCGGGCGAGCTTCAGCGCATCCAGCGTTGCGGCATCGCAGGCTTTCGTCGCGGCCTCGATCTCGGCGGCGGAGACGCGCAAGGAGGCCGCATCGAGCTCGAGCCGGTCGAACTTGCGCGTCGCCTCGATCAGCGCGGCGTCGCCGCGCCTTGCCACATCATCGACGATCGCGCGCGCGGCGGCCTCGACGTCGGCCGAGACCTCGCGCTTGGCGGCGAGGAAGGCCGCAAATCGCTGGTCGAAATCGGCGCTGCTGCGGTCGAGGCGAATGGGCATGTTGCGACGGTCTTTTGGCTGGTCTTTGGGGGTGGATCGGGCTCACCAGGTCCCCTGCTCAATGGCGCGGCGGGCCACCGCCGTCAACCCTTGGGAGCTGTCGTCCCGACCTCCCCTGTCCCCAGCTCGTCCGTTCCGAGGTCGGTCAGCTCGCATTCCAGGCATTCGACGTCGAGCCGGATCGCGCCGCCATGGGCGAACAGGAGGAGTGCGCTGCCGCCCGGGGCGTTTTGGCCATGAAACTCGATGCCGACGAGGTCCAAGACCCGCTCGGGCGCGGCGAGGTCGATATTGCGCGACTTGCAGGCGAGGACGCGGTCGAAGCGGAGTGCGGAGACCAGCCGGCGCGGCTCGGTCTCGCCTTCCAGCGTCTGTTCCCAGTCCAGCCGGTTCATGCCGACCACCAGCCGTTTCTCGCCCTGCCGCCAGATGATGTCGGAGGTCTGCACCCGCGCGTCCTGCACATGGGTGGAGATGACGGCGAGGTCGTCGGCATCGAGCGCAATCAGTTTGAGCTGGGGCGGCATCGGCCTGCACCTCTCATGGGCGTCGCGGGGCTGCGCCTCAACGCAGCCAGACCGCTGGCAGTTTCCGAGAGGCTACCCGGGCGGCGGCCTAGAGGCCATTGATATCCCGGCTCTCCAGCACGGGCCTTGGATAGCCCCGGCGGACAACGGCGATCATGGCGCGGCCCATCTGCTCGGTCGTGGTCATGATGCCCGGAGCAAGCCGGCGCAGCACCGACAGGAGTGGTGAGGTTGCGACGTAAAATGCCTGCACCCAGGCCGTCTTCGAACGGATGCCGTGCAGGGGCTGGATGCCCGCGGGACGGAACATATAGGCGGCCTTGAACGGCAGCTTCAAAAGATCGTTCTCGGTCTTGCCCTTGATGCGCGCCCACATCCGGCTGTCCTGCTCGGTCGAGTCGGTGCCGGCGCCGGTGACATAGACGAAGGTCATGCCGGGATTGAGCTCTGCAAGCGTCGTCGCCGCGGCCAGCGTAATGTCGTAGGTGAGATGGCGGTAGCGCTCCTCGCTCATGCCGATCGAGGAGACGCCGAGGCAGAAGAAGCAGGCCTCAAAGCCCGAAAGCTGCGGCGCGATGCGGCGATAGTCCAGGAAATCGTCGTGGACGATCTCCTGGAGCTTGGCGTTGCGCAATCCCGTGGGGCTGCGCCCGACCACCAGCACGCGCTCGACCCCGGCATCGATCAGGCATTCGCGCAAAACACCCTGCCCGACCATGCCGGTTGCGCCGAAGATGATGACGTTCATCCGACCATCCTCCCCGAGGGCCCCGGTCAGGCGGCGACCGCAAACTCGTCGAAGGATATGCCGGTCAGCGTCGCCGAGGCATCCCACAGCATGGCGGCCGACGCGAGATCTTTTGCCTGCGGCATGATCTTCGCCGGCGCAGGCGCCCCCTTCAATTCGTAGAAGCCGTTCGGGCCGTAATAGCCGCCCGCTTGCGCGGCGGGCGCGGTTGCGGCGAACAGCGTCGGCAGCGCGCCCTCGGCCGCAGACTGGCTGACATAGGGCTGGATCAATTGCCCGATGCGCCACGACAGCGTACCCGTGCCCGGACCATTGGCGATCAGCTCGGTGCGCGCGAAGCCGGGATGCGCGGCAACGCTCGTAAGCCCCCAGCCGGCAGCATTGCTGTGGCGCTGCAATTCCAGCGCAAACATCAGCATCGCGAGCTTGGACTGGCAGTAGGCGCGCCAGGGCCGGTAGGAGCGCTTGCTCTGGAGATCGTCGAAGTCGATTCGACCGGAGCGATGCGCAAGGCTTGCGAGCTGGAGCACGCGCGCGCCCTGGGCGCGGCGGAGCTGCGGCAACAGATGCGCGGTCAATGCGTAGTGGCCGAGATAGTTGATGCCGAGCTGCATCTCGAACCCGTCGGCGGTCTCGCAGCGTTTCGGCAACGCCATCACGCCGGCATTGTTGATCAGGATATCCAGCCGGTCGTGCATGGCGGCAATCCGCCTGGCAAAATCGGCGACCGAACCAAGCCGCGCGAGATCGAGCTCCTCATAAGCGACCAGGGCGTTCGGGAAGCGGTTGCAGATCAGCTCGAGGGCACGCTGGCCCTTTGCCTCGCTGCGGCCGGCGAGTATGACGGTAGCACCGGCACCGGCGAGCGCCAGCGCGGTCTCATAACCGAGCCCGCCGCTTGCGCCGGTGACGATGGCGGTCTTGCCGTCAAGCGAGGGAATATCGGCCGTGGTCCAGTCGGGCATGCCAGTCTCCAGCACGTTTGTCTCATTGAAGCGCCCCGCGACCGCTCTAAATGTGCACTTAGTGCAACTTTGCAAGAGGTGAAAATTTGACCGCCGCGAAGACGGCCAGAAGCCGCGCCAAGCCATTGTCGCCGAGGGGAAAATCCTCCCCCACACCCGGCCTTCGGCAGCGCAAGCGCAAGGCGACGCAGGAGCGGCTGACCGGGGCCGCGATGGCGCTGTTCCTTCAGCGCGGCTTCGAGGCGACGACGATCGACGATATCGCCGCGGCCGCCGAGGTGTCACGCCGCAGCTTCTTTCACTATTTCGCGAGCAAGGAGGACGTGGTCTTCGCCTGGCAGGAGGATATCGCCGCCTCGCTCACCGAGGAGGTCGCCGCACGCCCTGCAAGCGAATCCCTGCTGACGGCCGCAGAAAATGCCATCGCGGCGGCGACGAAACGGCTCGATCCGAGCGAGGCGCTCGCGATGGCACGGCTCAAGCGCAACAATCCGGGCCTGCAGGCGCGCGACCAGCTCAAATATGAGCGGCTCGAACGCGCGCTTGCCGATGGGCTTGCCCGGCGCACGAACAAAAAGTCCGACAAACTCCGCGCCCGTCTCGTCGCGATGATCGCAACCGGCGCGATGCGCGTCGGCGGCGAAGTCTGGATCACCGAAGACGCACGCGAAAAGCCGGAAGCCTTCGTCAAGCGCATGTTCGACGCGATCAGAGGGATTTTGAAGTGAGACGCTTCACCCTCTGAAAAAAGCCAGCAGATCGGCGTTGATCGTCTCCGCTTCCGTGGTCGGCATGCCGTGCGGAAAACCCTTGTAGGTTTTCAGCGTACCGTTCTTCAGAAGTTTTGCCGAGAGCGGCGCGGAATCGGCGTAAGGTACGATCTGGTCATCGTCGCCGTGCATGACGAGGACGGGCACGTTGATCTTCTTCAGGTCCTCGGTGAAGTCGGTCTGCGAGAAGGCGACGACGCCGTCGTAGTGCGCCTTCGCGCCGCCCATCATGCCCTGGCGCCACCAGTTCTGGATCACCGCTTCCGACGGTTTTGCGCCTGGACGGTTGTAGCCGTAGAACGGGCCTACGGGGAGATCGCGATAGAATTGCGAGCGATTGGCCGCGAGTTGCGCCTGCAAATCATCGAAGACCTTCTTCGGCAGGCCGCCGGGATTACTCGGCGTCTGCACCATCAAGGGCGGCACTGCGGAGAGGATCGCGGCCTTCGCTACGCGGCTCTCGCCATGGCGGGCGATGTAGTGCACGACCTCGCCACCGCCCGTGGAATGGCCGACATGAATGGCGCTCTTGAGATCGAGATGGGCGGTGACCGTCGCGAGATCGTCGGCGTAGTGGTCCATGTCGTGGCCGTCGGCGACTTGGCTGGAGCGGCCGTGACCGCGGCGGTCATGGGCGATGACGCGGTAGCCGTGGTTGAGGAAGAACAGCATCTGGGTATCCCAATCGTCCGACGACAGCGGCCAACCATGGCTGAACACGATCGGCTGGCCCTTGCCCCAATCCTTGTAGAAGATCTCGACGCCGTCTTTGGTGGTGATGGTGGGCATGGCTGCTCCTTCTTGCTTCTTGGTGATTGCTTGCGCGAGATTCCGGGCGCGATGCTCCGCATCGCCCCGGAATGACAGAGGCGGGCGCGCGCCCGCCGGATGATGAAAATCAGGCGAACGCCATCGGCCTGAAGCGGCGCCAGGCGCCGATGATCACCAGCACGAAGAACACCAGCACGATGCCCTGCACGACCGCGAACACCGGGCCGGACGGCGGAGCGGGTGGCACGGCCGGCGCCAGCGCCGCCAATGCCGGCACCTTGAGGAACGACTGGATGATCAGCACGAAGACGTTGAGGTAGAGCGACGTCATCGCCGTCACCACATAGATCGGGCGCCAGGCACCCGAGAGCTTCACGCCGTAGAGCGCGATGCAGGCGATCGCGAGCAGCACCAGCGAGAGGATGCCGACCATGTGCGACGGCAACAGCTCCTTGAACGGAAACAGGAAGCCGGTGACGCTGGTCAGAATCGTGAAGAGAAGGAAGATCGCGGTGAGGCCCGGCATCGGCTTCGAGCCGAGCAATCCGAACATCACGACGAGACCGCTGACGATCGCGATCAGGCTGATGATGACATGGAGCATCGTGAAAGCAGGCAGGCTCAACCCAAGGACCATGGCAGCTCTCCTCATTGAGAAGATCAGGATGGTATTACTGTCCTCATTGGATTGCCACATGTGATGTTGCCACCGGCAAGCATTGAGCCATGCGTTCGCCGTTTATACGACGAACGCATGCCTTGATTTTGCACGTCTGGCACACGTGACAGCCGTCAAGGGGGCATTGAATCAATTGAGAAGCAGCGGTCGGCAGGTCGCAGATCGCTTCTCGCGTCACACGACTTTGGTATCGAAGATGAGCAGGTCGGCGCCGCCGCTGGCAAATTTCGGGACATCGCCTCCAGCTGCCCTGCCCTCAGGGCTGGCAAAGCCCGCCTGGATGTCGGCAACGCTGTCGAACGTCAAAATGGCGACGAGATGGACTCCGGAAGGTCCGGCAGGCGTTCCGACGGGTCCCGTGCTGATCGCGTATTTCTTCAGGCCGGGAATCTTCTTGGCAAGCGGGATATGCGTTTCGGCGTAGTACTTGTCGAAGGCAGCAGCATCCTTGGGCGTCTTGTAGAGCACGACGACTTCAGCCATTTAGTCCTCCCTTGAACCTTGTCGTTTTGTCGATCCTCATGGTGAGGAGTGTGCGAAGCACACGTCTCGAACCATGCAGGCCCCGCTGTTACATTGCGGCCTTCATCCTTCGAGACGCCACGTTCCGCGGCTCCTCAGGATGAGGGGATAGTCCGCAGTTGCCGGCTAGATGGCAAGTCACATTCGCCCAAGTCGGATTAGCCTCGGCTCTTCGGTGTCCTATGCTTGTCTAAAGCGCCGGTTTCGCGGCATCGCCAAGGAAACCGTGCAGGGAGGCCACGACCTGCGCGCCCTCGCCGATGGCGCCGCCGACGCGCTTGACCGAGCCGGAGCGCACATCGCCGACGGCATAGACGCCGGGCACGGAGGTTTCGAGCGGCGCGACGAGCCGACCCTGGTTCTGCTCGGATTGCGCGCCGGTGACGACGAAGCCGCCGCGATCGAGCGTGACGCCGCAGCCGTCGAGCCAGCCTGTCGCGGGATCGGCGCCGACGAACAGGAAGAGGTTGCGGACATCGGCGGCGTCCTCGTCGGTCGACAACCGGCTCTTCCAGCGGATACGGCGGAGCAGCGAGGCCTCGTCGCCCTCGAGCGCCGTGATCTCGGTGTTGAACAAGAGCTCGATATTCGGCGTCGCCTCGATGCGCTCGATGAGATAGCGCGACATGCTGGCCCCTAGGCCACCGCCGCGGATGATCATCAGCACTTTCTTCGCGTGGCCCGACAGGAACACGGCGGCTTGCCCGGCCGAATTGCCGGCGCCGACGAGGGCCACCTCCTCGCCGGAACAGAGCCGCGCCTCGACCGGCGAAGCCCAGTACCAGACGCCGCGGCCCTCGAATTTTTCCAGATTCTCGATTCCCGGCCGGCGATAACGCGCGCCGCTCGCGACCACCACCGCGCGTGAGTGCAAGGTGTCGCCGCAGTCGAGCGCCAGCGCGAACGTGCCGTTGGGGCGCGAGCAATCCAGCGACTTCGCCGACATCGGGATCATGATGTCGGCACCGAACTTCTGCGCCTGCGTAAAGGCGCGGCCCGCGAGCGCCTGGCCGGAAATGCCGGTCGGAAAACCGAGATAATTCTCAATGCGCGCGCTGGCGCCGGCCTGGCCGCCGAAGGCCCGCGTATCGAGCACGGCAACCGAGAGGCCTTCGGAAGCCGCATAGACCGCGGTCGCAAGTCCCGCAGGTCCGCAGCCGACGATCGCGACGTCATAGATGCGGTCGCCCTTGGGTCCGCCGACCATGCCGATGGCGCGCGCGAGCTCCATCTCGCTGGGATTGCGCAGCACGGTGCCGCCAGCCGTGACGACCAGCGGCCAGTCCTCGGGGCTCGGCGAATAGCGCGCGATCAGTTCGGCCGCGTCGTGCTCGCGATCAGGATCGAGCAGATGATGCGGCTGGCCATTGCGGGTGAGGAAGCCCTGGAGGCGCACCACGCCGGCCGAATTCGAGGGGCCGATCAGCACCGGGCCACCGACGCCGCCTTGGATCATGTTGACCCTGCGCAGGATCAGCGCGCGCATGATGCGTTCGCCGAGCACGGCTTCGGCGACGAGCAGGGCGCGCAGGCGATCCGGCGGGATCAGGAGCGTTTCGACATCGCCATCGGCCTGGCCATCGACCAGCGCCGGCCTACCTGAGAGCTGGCCGAGCTCGGCCAGGAATTGCCCGGGCCCCTGATAGATCACCGGCGTCACATGGCCGAGTCCGTCGCGCTGGGTAATGGCAACATGGCCGGACAGCACGACGAACATGCCCGGCCCCTGCTTGCCAGTCTCGAACAGGAGCTCGCCGCTCTCATAACGTCTGATCTCGCCGAACTGGCGCAGGCGCTCGATCTCGGCGAGCGTCAGCGCCGGAAACGTCTGCTCGGGGCGAGAGAAGCGCGACAGAAGCGCGTCCCTGTCGGTTCGATCCGGTCCGTCCTGCGCCATCACCGCTCTCACGCATTCCAAAATCTAGCCGCCGGCCTTTCCGGCGATCCCCTCATCTAGGGATGGTTCGTCCTCCCGCGAGGGGCCAGCCGCCCCGGCGCGCTCGCGCGCCTGCGCCTTGCGCCGCTTCAGGTTCTCGCGCAGCGCAGATTTCAGCCGATCCTGCCGGGTGTCCCCCGATCGCGTCTTGTCGTTGTCTGTCTTGTCGTTGTCTTGGGTCATCACGGGCCCATCATCATGATCGACGGCAGGATGCCATCGAACGAGGCCAGCTCAAGGGGCGGCGGCCGCCAAAAGCAACGAAGCGGCCAGAATTGGTCGAATTCAGGGTTGCGGCCAACTGGCCAGTTGGCGAGGGATCTTTTGCGGAACCAAATCGTCCCCAAAGCGGGTCATTTCGGGTCGAATTGCCCCGGTTAGGCGCGCAACCGGGTCGATTTATCGATTTCGCGGGGCAAGCGCGCTTGCACAGAAGGGGGGCTTGTGGCAGACATCGCCCCGCTTGGCGGGCCCATGTCGCGGCCCGATTCCTTGCCAGCATTTGCTGCCGTAGCTCAGTGGTAGAGCACTCCCTTGGTAAGGGAGAGGTCGACAGTTCAAT
The DNA here is from genome assembly GCF_030160715.1 of Bradyrhizobium iriomotense. Taxonomy (GTDB): domain Bacteria; phylum Pseudomonadota; class Alphaproteobacteria; order Rhizobiales; family Xanthobacteraceae; genus Bradyrhizobium; species Bradyrhizobium iriomotense. Next base: position 33,456 of record NZ_BSOW01000024.1, on the reverse strand, counting down.
CCTGTCCGGCAGCACCAGCTTCACTCGCCGACGATGTCTCGTCCTGCCCCTCAAGGATGCCATCTTGATCAAGCGTTCCCTGCCCTATGAAGGACTGCTCCACGAAATCGTCGAGCATAATGGCGTGCTCTATCTCGGCGGCGTCGTTCCCGAGAATGCCGGGCTCGACATGGCGGGTCAGGCCGACGATGTGTTTCGCCAGTTGAAGATTCTGCTCGAAGGGGCCGGCTCAGATATCTCCTGCGTTCTGCAGGTGACGATCTACATGACCGATCTCGCCGACAAGGCGGCGCTCAACCAGGTGTGGAAACGCTATTTCACCGCGGAACATCTGCCGGCGCGTGCCGCGGTCGGGGTCGCGGATCTCGGCCCGGGCGTCAGGCTGGAGCTGACGGCGATCGCCGCCCGCCGCTAGGCTCTTCCGAACTGCATCTATCAGGCATTCTCATCGATGGCGACGATGGTCTCGTCGCGCGGCAAGGCGCACACGACCCGCGTGGAGTTCCGCAGAGTGATCGTGAGCCACAATGTCTCATGGTCGTGCGCACCGATCGCGACGAGGGCTTCGAGGTAGGCCGCTTCGTGGTCGTCCGCGACGGAAAAGCCGGCACGCTTCAGAGCACCGCGCTCCTGTTCGTCAAATTTCACAATAGTCGTCTTGGTCTTAAGGAAGCCCGCCGCTCACCCTTCTATCCGAGGTCGGCGCTGAAGCCTCGTTAATTTCCAGCAACAAAAGCGGCACCGACAACGGCATTACCGCGAACAGCATCAGACGCGCGGGCGGCACATGACGCCGCCCGCGCGCGACGCACGTAGCCGTCAGCTCAGCACGCCATGTTTCTTGAACCAGGCCTGCATCTGGGCCCAGGCATCTTCCGCAGCGACCTTGCGATAGCTGGGGCGGTAGTCGGCGTGGAAGCCGTGCGGAGCGTCCTTGTAGATCTTGAACTCGGCCGTCTTCTTGTTCTGCTCCAGCGCCGCCTTCATCTGCTCGACTTGCGCGACTGAAATGCCGGTGTCGGCTTCGCCATAGAGGCCGAGCACGGGCGCCTTCATCTCGGGTGCGAGCTGGAGCGGGCTCTTCGGCCACACCGGATTGGCGGGATCGACGAGCGAGCCATAGAACGCCGCGGCCGCCTTCAGCGCATCGCTATGCGCGGCATACTCCCAGACGTAGCGTCCGCCGCGGCAGAATCCGATCATGCCAAGCCTGCTGGTGTCGCCGCCTTGCGACGCGGCCCAGGCGACCGTGGCGTCGAGATCGGCGAAAAGCTCGGCATCCGGCTTGGCGTTGACGACGGGCAGGAGCTCCTTGGTGTCGGTAATCTTGGTGAGATCCGGTCCCTTGTTGAAGTAATAGTTGGGCGCGATCGCAAAGGCGCCGAGCTTGGCGAGGCGCCGCGTCACGTCCTTGATGTATTCGTGCAGACCAAAAATCTCCATTGCCACCAGGACCACCGGCGGACGGCTGACGCCGGCCGGGCGTGCATAATAGCCGGGCATTTCGCCCTCGCCGACCTTGATCGTGGCATCTCCAGCCTGAAGGCCAGTCGTATCTGTGGTGACGACTTCGGCACGAACGGGTCCCGCAGCAAGCGTGTAACCCGCGGCGGCCGCCGCGGTCGCGCTCATGAAGGCGCGGCGCGAGACCGGAGCTATCCTGGTCAACCCGATTACGTCGGCAGTCATAGTGATTTCGGCAGTCATTCGGCTTGTCCCTTTTGTCTGATTTTCGAGCGCGACGAATTTCATCGGCAATTCGGGACCGAAACGCAAGTCACCAGCCCGCGAGGACTCGCGCGCTATCGCTCTCGCTCAGATTGCCGGCGCTGCATCGCCGTCCTACACTCGCCAGCCGGGACGGGTCGAGAGATCCGTCAAGGCCCGCTCGGAGAATCCGTCGATGGACCTGATCCGCAGTCGCGCGTTCGAATTCGTCGAGCAGGTCGGGTCGCTTCCCGACGCGGCGGGCGTTGTTGACGCAATGGGCCGCGTGCTCGGCCAGTATGGGTTCGATTATTTCTGCTGCGCCTACGTCGCCCCTCTGTCGACCGAGCCTGCGCGCGACGCTGTTCTCGCCGAACGGCTGCCGGCCGGCTTCCTGGATATGTATTCGGAGGGGCAATATGTCTGGGACGATCCGGCGCTGCGCTATTGCAAGGCGACGGTCCGTCCCTTCCGCTGGTTCAGGGAGGCGCCTTACGATCCGGAGCGGGAGCCGCGCGCCGCGGAGCTGGTGCAGCGGGCCCGCGATTTCGGAATGGTGGACGGCTTCATGATCCCGGTCGCCTCGCCCACGGGGCGCATGGGACAAGTCTATTTCGGCGGCGCCGCGATCGAACTGCCGGAACGCGAACTGCCCGCACTCCATCTCATGGCGCTCTACGCGTTCGACCGGGCGCTGCGGCTGCGCGGCCTGCCTGCTGTCCCGCAGCTCGTGCTGTCACTGCGCGAGCGCGAGGTGCTGACGCAGGCAGCCCTTGGCCGATCCACCGACGAGATCGCCGATGCCCTGAACATCACGGGGCGCACCGTGAAGGCCCACGTCAAGAGCTGCTGCAAGAAGCTCGGCGCGGCGACCCGCACGCAGGCCGTGATGATCGCCATGCGCGACCGCCTTATATCGCCATGACGCCGATGGCGTGGGGACGCCTCCGTGCATGACTTCGGTATCGAGCGACGCTGACCGTCACGCCGCCCGGATCGAGCTCATGAAGCTTGCGACGCCGCGCTTGAGCCGGTCGCTCTCATTCGCCAGCGACTGCGCGGCCGATTGCACCTGCGCGGAGGCGCCGCCGGCTTCCGCCGCGCCGCGCTGAACGTCCGCGATGCTGGTTTCGACCTGCGAGGTGCCTGCGGCGGCGGACTGCACGTTCCGCGAGATTTCCTGGGTGGCCGAGCCCTGCTGCTCGACCGAACTTGCGATGGTGGCCGAAATCTCCGAGATACGCGCGATCGTCGCGCCGATCTCCTTGATCGCCGCGACCGAATCCTGGGTCGCCGACTGGATGTCGGCAATCTGCTGGCTGATCTCGCCGGTTGCCTTCGCGGTCTGCTCCGCAAGCGACTTTACTTCCGAGGCCACCACCGCAAAACCCCTGCCGGCGTCGCCGGCACGGGCCGCTTCAATCGTCGCGTTCAGCGCCAGGAGATTGGTCTGCCCGGCGATGGTCTGAATGAGATCGACGACGTCGCCGATCCGGCTCGCCGCCCTCGACAGCTCGCTGATGCGGGTGTCGGTCTTCTGCGCCTGCGTCACGGCTTCGCCGGCGATGCGCGCGGAGGCCTCGACCTGGCGACTGATCTCGCCGATCGAGGACGCGAGCTCCTCGCTCGCCGCCGCCACCGAATGCACGTTGGCGGAGGCTTCGCCCGACGCGTTGGAGGCCCGATTGCTGACCTGCTCGACGGTCGCGGAGGTCATCGACAGGGTCGTCGACGACTGTTCGAGCTGGCCGGCTGCGACCGACACGAGCTCGATGATCTCGCCGACCTCGCTTTCAAACTGGTCCGCGAGACGGTGCATGTCGACCTTGCGCGCTTCGGCCTGACGCTGCTCCGTCGCAGCCTGCTCCTCGCGCAGGCGGTTGGTCTCGCGCATTGCGTCGCGGAACACCTGCACCGTCCGCGCCATTTCGCCGATCTCGTCGCGGCGATCGGCATGGACCACGGGCGCATCGAGTTGGCCGTCGCTGAGCAAGGCCATGCGATCCTTCAAGCCCGCCAGCGGCTTTACCACGCTGCGGGCAACGGCCCAGGAGATCGCGATCGAGATCAGCATCAGCACGGCGATGACCATGAACGCGGTCTGCGCCATCGACCAGAAGGAATTGTCGACCTCCAACATGTATTCGGTCGAGGTAATCGTCATATTCCACGGCGCGAAGCCGCGCGTGAAAGCGACCTTTTCGAGCGGCGTGGGATCGGTGCCGTTGCGGCGGAACGAATAGCGCAGCGTACCCTGCCCTTTCCTCGCAATGTCCATCAACGCGACCGCGAAGAGCATGCCGTTGGCGTCCTTGTTCCCACGCATGTCCTTGCCGACGAAATTCGGAATACCGGGGTTGGAGACGCAAAGCCCGGTCTCGTAATCATAAATGAAGACGAAATTGACGCGGTTTTCCTGCCAAACCTTGTCGTTAGCATCGAGAAAGCGTTTCTTGGCCTCGTCTTCGGTCATCAGGCCGGCCTTGTAGGCCTTGTAGTAGCCATCGGCCAGATTCCAGATCGAATCAACGGCCGTATGCGCCTTCTCGACGCGCTCCACGACGAGTTGATTGCGGGCGATCCACAAAATCGTGGAGGCGACCAGGATCATACAAACGGCACTGACAACGTTCATGAGGGCGAGCTTGGCGCCGATCGAACGAAGCGAAAACAGTTTCTTGAAACTCGGCATTCTGCCTCTTCGGTGTTGCAGGGCACCCTCACTGGATCCAAGTGGCAGGCGCGAGGTTACTAGAGGCAAAATGAAGCAAATTCGTTAAGAACCGAGTTACGCGGCGCGGCCCAGGGCTCGACTTGGCAGCTCGACTTGGCAGCTCGACTTGGCAGCTCGACTTGGCGCAAGACCGTCAAAATGCTGCTGTCAACGGCTGACGGGCAGCCCCGATCTGTGGCAAACCTTCGGGTCTTACCGAGAGATTAACGAGGCCAAGCATGCCCGCACCCAAGCCGCCTGCTTTCGAAACCCTGAGCCTGCATGCGGGCCAGCATCCGGATCCCGCGACCGGCGCCCGTGCGGTGCCGATCTATCAGACCACGTCCTACGTGTTCCAGGACACGGACCATGCGGCGGCGCTGTTCAATCTCGAGCGCGCCGGGCACATCTATACGCGGATATCGAATCCGACCACGGGCGTGCTGGAGGAGCGGCTTGCGGCGCTGGAGGGCGGCGTCGGCGCAATCTGCACCTCCAGCGGCCAGGCGGCGATGCATCTGGCGATTGCCACACTGCTCAATGCCGGCGACCACATCGTGGCGTCGAGCTCGCTCTATGGCGGCACCATCAACCTGCTGGCACACACGCTGCCGCGCTTCGGCATCACCACGACGTTCGTAAAGCCGCGCGACCACGATGCGTTCCGTGCTGCGATCAGGCCGAACACCAGGCTCGTGATCGGCGAGACCATCGGCAATCCGGGGCTGGAGGTGCTTGATATCCCGAAGGTCGCGGGCATCGCGCATGATGCGAAAATTCCGCTCCTGATCGACAACACTTTTGCCACGCCCTATCTCAGCCGGCCGATCGAGTTAGGGGCCGACATCGTCATGCATTCGGCGACCAAGTGGATCGGCGGCCATGGCATCGCGATCGGCGGCGCGGTCGTCGATGGCGGCCGCTTCGACTGGCGCGGGTCGGGCAAGTTCGCCGTGCTCACCGAGCCCTATGCCGGCTATCACGGCATGGTCTTCGACGAGCAGTTCGGCACGGCGGCCTTCATCATGCGCGCGCGCACGGAAGGATTGCGCGACTTCGGCGCCTGCATGTCGCCGACCAATGCGTTCCAGCTCTTGCAGGGCGTCGAGACGCTTCCCGTGCGCATGGACCGTCACATGCAGAATACGCACTCCGTGCTGGAAGCGCTGAAAGCCAACAAGGCCGTCGACTGGGTGCTACATCCCTCGCTGGAGACCCACCCGGACTATCAGCTCGCAAAGCAGCTGCTGCCGCGCGGTGCCGGCTCGATCGTTTCCTTCGGCATCAAGGGCGGCCGCGCTGCGGGGCGCAAGTTCATCGAACAGCTGCGCATGATCAGCCATCTCGCCAATGTCGGCGACGCCAAGACCCTGGTGATCCATCCCGCGAGCACCACGCATCAGCAGATGGATGCCGAGCAGCTCAAGGCGGCCGGCATCGGCGAAGAGCTGGTGCGCCTGTCGGTCGGCATCGAGACGGCCTCCGACATCATCGACGATCTCGCCCAAGCGCTGCGCATCTCGCAAAAGGTCTGAAGCCAAAAGGTCTGAAGTCATGAAGCTCTCCGTCAACGGCGCCGAGGTGTTTGTCGCAACCGGCGGCCGCGAATTCGACAAGTCCCTGCCCGCCGTGGTGTTCATCCACGGCGCCGGCTTCGATCACTCGACCTGGGCCCTGCATACGCGCTGGTTCGCCCATCACGGTTTTGCCGTGCTGGCTCCCGACCTGCCCGGCCACGGCCGCTCGACTGGCCCGTCCCTGTCCAGCATCGCAGAGATGGCCGACTGGACCGCCGCACTGCTCGGAGCGGCCAGCGTTGCGAAAGCGCACCTGATCGGACATTCGATGGGATCTCTGATCTCGCTGGAGACCGCGGCGCGCCACCCCGACAAGGTCTCCGCGCTGAGCCTGATCGGCACGGCCGCGACCATGACGGTCGGGCCTGATCTGCTAAAGGCCGCAGAGGCCAACGACCAGGACGCCATCGACATGGTTTCGATCTGGGGCCTCGGCTTCAAGGCCGAGCTCGGCGGCAGCCTCGCGCCGGGGCTATGGATGCATGGCGGAGCCCAGGCCGTGCTGAGGGATTGCGAGCCAGGCGTGCTGTTCAAGGATTTATCGGCCTGCAACTCGTATGGCAACGCACTCGCTGCTGCGGCGAGCGTGAGGGTGCCGACCACGCTGATCCTCGGCGAACGGGACATGATGACGCCGGCGAAAGCGGGCAAGGTGCTCGCCGCCGCGATCCCGCAGGCGCGGACCATCGTGGTGCCGGGCGCGGGTCATATGATCATGGCCGAGCGCCCGGATGAATTGCTGGCCGCGCTGAAAGGCTGAGCCCTGATCAGGAACCCGGATTCCACTTCCAGACGATGCTGGAGACGTCGATCGACTTCGGGATCAGGCCGAGCCGCGCGAAGCGATCGGCGATCGCCTGCTGGCTTTTGATCACCTCCGCATCGAGCGGCACGACGCGATAGTTGGAGCGATCGACGAAGCGCCTGATCGCCTCGATATCGACGCCGGTCGCCTCGGCCTGCGCCTTGGCGACCTCCTCGTGATGGCTCTCCGCCCAGACGCCTTCGGCCGCGAAAGCTGCGTTGAGCTTTGCGACCAGCGACGGATATCTTTCGACGAAGTCGGAGCCTGCAATGTAGAACGAGTTCGGCTTGTGCACGTCCTTGTCGAGGACCAGCACGCGTGCGTTCTCCTTCAGCTCAGCAAGTGCGAAATAGGGGTCCCAGATCGACCATGCATCGACCGAGCCCTTCACGAAGGCAGCCGTCGCGTCCGCCGGCGCGAGCGGCGCCGGAGTGATATCGTTCCACGTCAGGCCGGCCTTCTCCAGCGCGGCAACCAGGAGATTATGCGCACTCGAGCCCTTGCCAAAGGCGACGCGCTTGCCCTTGAGATCGGCGAGCGAATGGATGGGCGAATCCTTCGGCACGACGATCGCTTGCGACGTACCGTCCGATTTCACCGCCGCCACATAGCGAATCTTGGCGCTGCCGGCCTGCGCGAAGATCGGGGGAGCATCGCCCACGAAACCGAAATCGACGCTGCCGACATTGATGGCTTCCAGCAAGGGCGGACCGAACTGGAAGTCGACCCATTTGATCTCGATTCCGAGCGGCCGGAAGGCGCCCTCGATCGTGTGACGCTGGCGGACCGCCGGGAAGAAGCCGCCCTTCTGTGTGCCGATGCGGATTTCGGTCGGCTTGTCTTCGGCGCGCGCAGGAGCGGCCAGCACGGTTGCAAGCAGCAACGCGGTGCTCAGGATATATCGTCGTGTGATCATGGCAGATGATTCCTTTCGAGCATCGCTTCAGATTGCGAAGAGCGATTGGTTGAAGAGATGGCGCCGTTCGGAGAACACTGCGCGCGCGGCGCGCTCGGCATCGCGGGCCGAGCGGAACTGGCGGCCTTCGAGGCTGTCGAACAGGCGCTCGGAGGAGAAGAAGCGGAAACCGTGCGCATCGCGTGCGATGATGCCGGCGGTGCGGTCGTGGACTTCGATGATGTAGGCTTTGGTCATGACTGCTCGTTCGCCGGGAGTTCCGGCGTTCCTGTCTCTGGAATTTGCGATTGCGGTGCGGCTGAAGTGACGATCAGCAGCAACAACACGGGCCGGTCGCCGCAGAGAAGCAGCGACGCGTCATGCGCTTGCGCATGTCGCTTTGAACTCGCTGGTCATTCGTTCTCATGCTGCGGCCTTCGGCATCGCGGGAGCAGTTTCGGTACGTCCAATATCGGGCGATCGACGCGATCGGTCAATGAAATGGGTATCCATATTTCGCGTGGCGGCGCATGCGGGCTTCTCCGCGTGCAAGCACCGGCAAATGGAATCATCTCGCGGCGAAGTCACCTCGCCCCGCTTGCGGGGAGAGGTCGGAATTCAAGCGAAGCTTGAATTCCGGGTAAGGGCCTTCCGCGAGTCCTATATCACCGTGATTGAGGATAGAGCCCCTCACCCCAACCCTCTCCCCGTAAGAACGGGGAGAGGGAGGAGTTGGAAAGAATCACCACATCGTCGCGGCCGCGCGGGCGGGCCAGGCGCGGTCGTACTCTTCGCCGCCGACCTTGTTGTCGCTCATCTCGGCGAGGATCTGACCGGGCGTCGGCAAGGTCTTGGGGTCGACGCGCTTGTCGGGATTCCAGAGGTCTGAGCGGACGATGGCGCGGGCGCACTGGAAATAGAGCTCATCGACGGTCATGACCATGACGCTGCGCGGCGCCTTGCCGTCGACCTCAAAGGAGGCGAGCAGCTCCGGATCGACCGAGACGTGCGCCCGGCCGTTGACACGGATCGCGTTGCCGGAGCCGGGGATCAGGAACATCAGGGAGACGCGCGGATCGCGAACGATGTTGCGCAAGGAATCGATGCGGTTGTTGCCGCGACGATCGGGCAACATCAGCGTCTTCGGATCATGGATGCGCACGAAGCCGGGCAGATCACCGCGTGGCGAGCAGTCGATGCCCTCCGGGCCAATGGTGGCCAGCGCGGCAAAGGGCGACGTCTCGATGAAGACGCGGTAGAGCGGCGTGACATGATCGGCGACCTTCACGGTCGAGGCATCGTTGGTGACGCCATAGATGGCCTCGAGCTCCTCGACCGTCGCAATCACCGTCATTCCACCTGCTCCTTTGCTACTCGCGCCAGCATTCGTTGCGGATCACACGGACGAGCTGGCGACTGTGATAATCGGCGCTGCCGGCATTGACAATCGTGACGTCGGCACGCGCCGAAGCGTCGTCGACATGTCGTTCGAGCCGCTCCTGGATATTGCCATCGCTGCGGCGCGCCCGCGCTGCGAGACGCTGGGCGAGGACGTCAGGCGGCGCCGTAATCGCGACCACCACGACGTTGCCATAGGCCTGGCGCATCGCGCCGATCACCGTACGCGAGACGTTGACGACGACCGTGCGGCCGGCGCGGATATCGTCATTGATCTCGATCGGCAGCGCATATGAGAGGCCATGCGCCTCCCAATGCGCAGCGAAATCGCCGTGGTCCAGTCCGCGGCGGAATTCATCCGAAGTCAAGGACACGTTGTCCTCGGCGGCGGACGCCTCCCGCGTCACGATCCGACGCGGAAAGACGATGTCGTGGTCCTCGGCGAGGGCAGCTTTGGCAAGACCAAGCAGCGTATCCTTCCCGGCACCGCTGGGACCAACGACCAGAACCAGGCGTCCGGGCCCGATCACCGCGGTCTGTTGTGGCGCAATCGACGGGCTCTCGCTCATGCGACGCGGCCTCCTTCCCGCCAGACGCTGCGGACCACAGGCACGCTGCCTGCGACATGGACGCGGATCAGATCGGCGCGCTTGCCGACCGCGATCTCGCCACGATCGGAGAGCCCGACCGCCTCGGCCGGCGCCTTCGTCACCGTGCGAATCGCGGCCGGGAGGCTGATCGCCGGCGCATGCTGCGGCAGTTGCAGCGCGGCCATCAGGAGGCTCGACGGGATGTAGTCCGACGACAGGATGTCCAGGAGCCCTTCGCGCGCGAGATCCACCGCGGCGATGTTGCCCGAATGCGAACCGCCGCGCACCACGTTCGGCGCGCCCATCAAGATGTCGATGCCGGCTGCGTGCAGGCCGCGCGCAGCTTCCACCGTGGTCGGAAACTCCGCGACCGCGATGCCGTCGCGGATCGCGTCGGTGACGTTCTCCTCGGTGGTGTCGTCGTGGCTCGCCAGTGGAATCCCGTATTCCTGCGCCAATGCGACGATCTCGCGCATGTTGGTGGCAGCATAGGTCTGCTGGTACGTGAAGCGCCTGGCAAAGAGCTCATCGAGCTGGGCGTCAGTCATGCCACCGCCCTTGCCGCGGTAGTAGTCGCGCAGCTTGACCTCGTCGCGGAACTGGCGCTGGCCCGGCGTGTGGTCCATCAGTGACATCAACCGGACATCGGGGCGGCCGACCAGCTCCCTGGCCTCCTCCACCACGCTCGGCATCGGAATCTCGCAGCGCAGATGCAGGAAGTGATCGGCCCGCAAGAGATCGTGCTCGCGTGCGTTGGCGATCGCAGCGGCGAGCGTGCCGGCACGGCCGTCGACCTCCTCGGCGCCGTCCTCGCGCCAGACCCTTAAGGAATCCAGCACCGTGGTGATGCCTGACGTCGCAAGCTGCCCGTCATAGGAGATGACGGCGGCGACGGGATCCCAGAACACCTTTGGACGCGGCACGTAGTGCGCTTCGAGATGATCGGTGTGCAGCTCGATCAGGCCGGGCGTGATCAGATCGCCGCCGGCATCCTCGGCGCCTGCTGGCGCCCTGCCCTCGCCGATCTCGGCGATGTGCCCCTCGCTAAGCGCGATCCAGCCTTGCTCGATCACGCCGTCAGCCAGCACGATCCTGGCGTTGGCGATCACGGTTTCATTCGGCTTGGCGTTCATTTCCAGGTCCTTCAGGCCGCGGCGGCAAAACTTGTGACGTCGACGATGCGATCGGCGATCAGATGGCGGATCTCGTCGTCGTGGACGATCGCGACCATGGCGACGCCGTGGTGCTTTTTCTCGGCGATCAGCTCGACGACGACGGCGCGGTTCGCCGCATCGAGCGAAGCGGTCGGCTCGTCAAGCAACAGGATCGGCAGCTCCGGAATGAAGCCGCGCGCGATGTTGACGCGCTGCTGCTCGCCGCCGGAGAAAGTCGCCGGCGGGAGTTGCCAGAGACGCTCGGGGATGTTCAGCCGATGCAGTAACGCCCCCGCGCGCTGTTGTGCCTCGGGCCGCGCCACGCCGCTCGCGATCAGCGGCTCGGCGACGACGTCGACGGTCGCAACGCGCGGCACCGCGCGCAGGAACTGGCTGACATAGCCGATCGTGTCGCGCCTGACGTTGAGGATCTGACGCGGTTCGGCGCTGGCAAGATCGATCAGCGCGCCGCGATGGCGGATGCCGATGCGGCCGCCGTCGCAACGATAATTGCCGAAGATCATTTTCAGGATCGACGACTTGCCTGCACCCGACGGGCCCGACAGCACGACGCATTCGCCGGGATTGACGTGGAACGTCACGCCCCGCACGACGGGCAGCTCGACGCCACCCTGAAGGTGCATCGTGAAGGTCTTTTGCGCATCGGCGACGTCGATCATGGCGGTCATCGGGCGGCTCATGGCGGCAGAATCGAGGAGACGAGGAGTTGAGTATAGGGCTCGCGCGGGTCGTCGAGGACCTGGTCGGTCAGGCCGGTTTCGATGACGCGGCCGCCCTTCATCACCATCACGCGATGCGACAACAGCCGGGCCACCGCGAGATCGTGGGTGACGATGATGACGGCGAGATGCAATTCGGCAACAAGGTTGCGCAAGAGATCGAGCAGGCGCGCCTGCACGGAGACATCGAGGCCGCCGGTCGGCTCATCCATGAAGACGAGGCGCGGCTCGGTGACGAGGTTACGGGCGATCTGGAGACGCTGGCGCATGCCGCCGGAATAGGTACGCGGCGCGTCGTCGATGCGCGCGACGTCGATCTCGACGCGCTCCAGCCAGTTTGAGGCGGTGTCGCGGATGCGGCCGTAGTGGTTCCATCCCACGGCCATCAGCCGTTCGCCGACATTGGCGCCGGCTGAGACCGCCATGCGCAGGCCCTGTGCGGGATCCTGGTGCACATAGCCCCAATCGGTGCGGAACAGGAAGCGCCGCTCGGCCTCGCCGAGCGTTGCGAGATCACGCGTCACGCCGTCGCGCATCCGGTAGGAGACGCAGCCGCTGCTTGCGGCCAGCTGGCCCGACAGGAGCTGCAGCAGTGTCGACTTGCCCGAGCCGGATTCGCCAACGATCGCCAGCACCTCGCCAGGATAGAGTGCGAAGGAGACGTCGCGACAGGCCGCGATCCTGCCGTAGGATTTGCCTAAGGCGTCCGCGACCAGCAGCGGCTGATCGTTCTCAAGCATAGGCTCAGCCATGCGCCTTCTCCTTGTACGGCGCGGCGCTCAGGCTGCCATGGTGGCCGGCCGTCTGACGTTCCTCGCAAAAATCAGTGTCGGAGCAAACGAACATGCGTCCGCCCTTGTCGTCGGTGACGATCTCGTCGAGATACGAATTCTCGGCGCCGCACAGCGCGCAGGGCGCGTTGAAGCGGTAGGGCTCGAAGGGGTGATCCTCGAAATCGAGCGACACCACCTGTGTGTAGGGCGGGATCGCATAGATGCGCTTCTCGCGGCCGGCGCCGAAGAGCTGGAGCGCCGGGCAATTGTCCATCTTTGGATTGTCGAATTTCGGCGTCGGCGACGGGTCCATCACGTAGCGCCCGTTCACCTTCACCGGATAGGCGTAGGCGGTGGCGATATGGCCGAACCGGGCGATATCCTCGTAGAGCTTGACGTGCATCAGGCCGTATTCGGCGAGTGCATGCATGCGCCGGGTCTCGGTCTCGCGCGGTTCGAGGAAGCGCAGCGGCTCCGGGATTGGCACCTGATAGACCAGCACCTGGTTTGGCCCGAGCGCCGTTTCGGGAATGCGGTGACGGGTCTGGATCACGGTCGCATTCTCAGTCGCAGTCGTGGTGGCAACGCCGGCGGTCTTGGCGAAGAATTTGCGGATCGAGATCGCGTTGGTGGTGTCGTCGGAGCCCTGGTCGATCACCTTCAGCACGTCATCGGGTCCGAGGATCGCGGCCGTGACCTGCACGCCGCCGGTGCCCCAGCCATAGGGCATCGGCATTTCGCGGCTGGCAAACGGGACCTGGTAGCCGGGAATCGCGATCGCTTTCAGGATCGCGCGGCGGATCATCCGCTTGGTCTGCTCGTCGAGATAGGCGAAATTGTAGGCAGGCGCGTTCATTCCGCGGCCTCCTTCATCGGCTCGGCGTCATTGGCCTCGGCGAATTCCTGACGCAGCTTGCGCAGGAGACCAAGCTCGGACTGGAAGTCGACATAGTGCGGCAATTTCAGATGCTCGACGAAGCCGGTCGCCTGGACGTTATCCGAATGCGACATCACGAATTCCTCGTCCTGCGCGGGCGCCAGCACCTCCTCGCCGAGCTCACGGGCACGAAGCGCGCGATCGACCAGCGCCATCGACATGGTCTTGCGCTCGCTCTGGCCGAAGGCGAGGCCATAGCCGCGGGTGAAGCACGGCGCTTCCGTGGCCGACCCCTTGAACTGGTTGACCATCTGGCACTCGGTCAGTTCGATCGCGCCCAGCGGCACGGCAAAGCCGACGTCTTCGGCGAAGAATTCGACCTCAACCTCGCCGAAGCGGATCTCGCCGGCGAAAGGATGGTTGCGGCCATAGCCGCGCTGGGTGGAATAGCCCATCGCCAGCAGAAAGCCTTCGTCGCCGCGCGCGAGATTCTGTAGCCGAAGATCTCGATCGGCCGGAAAATTCAGCGGCTCTCGCGTGAGATCGCCGACGGGTACGCCATCTTCTGCTTGCGGTGACGGTTCGATCAGGCCGTCGCGACCCAGAATATCGGTCACGCGCGGCGTCGCCGCAGGCGAGGCATCGGCTGTGGCGGGCTCTTCCGGCACGAAACCTTCGGCAAGAGCCGGATCGAGCAGGCGATGGGTGTAGTCGAAGGTCGGCCCGAGAATCTGGCCGCCCGGAATATCCTTGAACGTCGACGACACCCGCCGTTGCACCCGCATCGCGCCGGTGTCGACCGGCTCGCTTGCGCCGAAACGCGGCAGCGTGGCGCGGAAGGCGCGAACCAGGAAGATCGCCTCGATCAGGTCGCCGCGCGCCTGCTTGATCGCGAGCGCCGCGAGCTCGCGGTCATAGAGCGAGCCTTCGCTCATGACGCGATCGACGGCAAGGCCGAGTTGCTCCGAAATCTGGTCGAGCGTGACTTCGGGCACGCGTTGGTCGCCGCGCCGCGCATGCGCCAGCAGGCGATGGGCGTTCTCGATGGCGCGTTCGCCGCCCTTGACTGCGACATACATGCTACCGGCTTCCCTTGCTCAGGACACGCGTGGTGCGCGGGATCGCAACCACGGCGTCATCGGCGACCAGCACCACGTCGATGCCACGCGGAAACAGCGCCTCGTTGATGCGCAGGCGCTCGAACAGGTCGGCTGGCCTAATCGCCGCATGGAGCGTCGTCACGCCGTCGATGCCCGGGCCACGGAGCTCGAAGGCCACCCCTGCGTTGAGGCCCTCGACTTGCAGGATCAACGTAGTCGAGCGATCCGGATATTCGTTGCTGCCGAGCGCAAAGCGCTCGAGCGAAGGAAGCGCGGCAGCATCGGCGATCAGCGCAAAGCTCGCGATCGAGGAATCCTGGATTACCGGCGCGCCGGTGTGGAACTTCAGCCATTTCAGCACGTCGGAGCTTTCCGACATCCGCGCATCGAGCCAGAGCGGCGTATCGTGGTCGAACAGCGTCAGCGCGATCGCCGCCGTGCCGCGCATCATGGCTCCGGGCGTGCCCGCGACGGGAACGATTCGCTGCACCGCGCCGGGCCGCGCCATCGCGTCCATGACCGATCTGAAGGTCGATTGCGCCGACAAAACCTTGTCGGCGAACCCCGGGGGCAGCTCCGCAATCGTGGTCATGGCCTCACCCCTCACCGCGCACCATGGTGTAGAAATCAACCTTCGTTGCCGCCGTTTGCGCGGCGCGCTGCGCTTGCCGCGCATGCAGCTCCGCACGCAACGGCGCAATGACATCGTGCTCGAGGGCGCCCGCGAACTCTTCCGACTGCACCAGCGCGTCGCAGAGCGCGATCAGCCGCGCCTTCTCACCGTCGCGGCCGAGCGTGTAGCCGAAGCCGACCTCGCCGGTCGCAAGCCGCACCGCGGCGCGCGACACGGTGGCCTCGCCCAGGTTGAATGGCGCGCCGTCGCCGCCGACGCGGCCGCGCAGCATCACGAGGCCATTCTCGGACAGGCGCAGATCGTCATGCCGCGGCAGGGCGATAGTGCGAAGACGGCCGGCGATATCGCTTGCATCCGCCTGCACCAGCACGGCCATCGCCGCCTTGCGCCGGGTCTTGAGGCTGTCTTGCGTGGTCACGTCATTCACCAGGCTTGCCGAATTCAAGTTGTCTATGATAATAGACAACTTGATAATGATGCGCCATGACTGTTTCGTGACAATCGTGTGATTTTGGAGATAGGCTTCCGATCGATATGAGCCTTCAGGACACCGCCTCCTCCGGCGTCGCGCTGTGGCGACTGGTCGCCGACGGCATCGAGCGCGGCATCGCCGACGGCCGCTTTGCCGCCGGCGAGAAGCTGCCCGGCGAGATGGAGATCGCCGAGACCTATCGCGTGAACCGCCATACGGTGCGGCGCGCGCTGGCGGCGCTCGCCGAGCGCGGCCTGGTGCGCGCCGAGCGCGGCAGCGGCACCTATGTCGAGGCGCAGAAGCTCGCCTATCCCTTGCGCTCGCGCACGCGCTTCTCGGAGATCGTCGGCGCCGGCGGCCGCGAGCCGCGCGGACAGTTGATCGAGGCGTCGGAGGACGTGGCGAGCCGGGAGCTCGCACGGGAACTCGGCGTGAAGACCGGCGCGCGGCTGGTCCGGATCGAATCCGTGCGCTTTGCCGATCGGACGCCGATCTGCGTCTCGACGTCCTGGCTGTCAGCCGAACTCTTTCCTGATGCGGGTGCGGTGTTCGCCGCCACGCGCTCGATGACAAAACTGCTCGCGCATTACGGCGTCCGCGACTACCGCCGCGGCTCGACCCGGATCACGGCCGGCATTGTCGATGCAACCGACGCCGCGCGGCTAGATCTCGCGCTCGGGCGCCCGATCCTGGTGGTCGATTCCACCGACGTCGATCCCGATGGCAAGCCGCTGGTGACGAAGCGCTCGCGCTTTGCGGCGGAGCGGGTTGAGTTTCTGGTGGAGAATGGGTGAGGCGTTGCTCTCCCTCTCCCCGCAAGCGGGGCGAGGCGAAGAGCGGCCTCCTAAGTCACAGCCCTTCGCCCGATGATGGCGAAGCGGAGTTTTCCGGAGATGAAGTCGATCGCGGCGACCGCAACCAGGATCATCAGCACGAGGAACGACACTTTCTGCCATTCCAGCACGCGGATCTGCTCGGCAAGCTGAAGCCCAATTCCGCCGGCACCGACGATGCCGATGATGCTGGCCGAGCGCGTGTTCGATTCGATGAAGTAGAGCACCTGGCCGGCAATCACGGGCAGCACCTGCGGCATCAGGCCGAATCGAATCTCATGAAGGGCACTACCGCCTGACGCCCTGATGCCCTCGACCTGCTTCTTGTCGGCCGCCTCGATCGCCTCCGAAAACAGTTTTCCGAGCGCGCCGAAGTCCGAAACCATGATCGCGAGCACGCCGGCGAACGGGCCGAGGCCGACGACGTTGATCCAGACCAACGCCCAGATCAGGGTATCGACGCCGCGGATCGAATCGAGGAAGCGCCGCACCGGAAAGCGGATGATGTTCGGCGGCACGATATTGCGCGCCGCGAGCAGGGAGACCGGCAGCGCCAGCGTTGCGGCGAGCGTTGTGCCGAGCAGCGCGATCGACAGCGTCTCGCCCAGCGCCTTCAGATAGAGCGGCAGCGACGTTCCGGGATCAGGCGGGATCATCATCATGGTGATCCAGCCGAGCTGCTTGAGGCCGGCGATGAACTTTGCCGGCTCGAAGCCGAGATCGTGCAGGCCAAACATGAAGACGGCGAGCGCCGCCACGATCATGGCGGGCGTCGCGAGACGCGCCGCCGCCGGCCGCTCGAAGGCATCGGGGTATTTCGCCCGCAGAGCCGCAGTGTCCGGCCGTTCCAGCTCCTTCATGACCGCGCATCCTTGCCGAACAGCCGCGCGCGCAGCCAGCCCGTGGTGATATCGATGATGAAGATGGTGACGACGATCATCAGCAGGATCGCGCTGACGTCCGAGTAGTAGAATTTCCGGATCGCGACCACGAGCTCCTGGCCGATACCGCCGGCCCCGACGAAACCCATCACAGAGGATTCGCGGACGTTGATCTCGAAGCGCAGCAGCGCGTAGCTGACGTAACCGGCGGAGACCTGCGGCAGCACGGCAAAGCGCATGCAGGACAGCCAGCTCGCCCCGGTCGAGCGCACGCCCTCGACCGGTTTCATGTCCGCATTCTCCACGATCTCCGCGAACAGTTTTCCGAGCGCGCCGGTGGAGTGAATGGCGATCGCCAGCACGCCGGCCATCGGCCCGAGCCCGAACGCCATGACGAAGATCAGGGCAAACACGATGCCCGGCACGGTGCGGGCGAATTCGAGCAGGCGCCGAACGGTAAAGCGCAGCCATGGTGCCGGCGAAGTGTTCTCAGCCGCGAAAAAATTCAGGCAGAAGGCACAGACCGCGCCGATCAGCGTACCGACATAGCTGATCAGCAACGTCTCGCCGAGCAGCTTCAGCCATTTGTACCAGCCCCACAGCCACTCGCCGGGATCGGTCCAGACGCGCTGGCCGCTGTCGAGGGTGAGGATGCGGTCGAAATAGCTGACGAAGTTGCCGAAGTAGGCGAACAGCGTCCGCAAATTCACTTCAGCCCCGATCGCAGCAAGGATCAGCGCGGCAATGAACAGCACAGCGCCGGCGAACAGCCGCAGGCGCTTGCGCGCCACCGCCTGGCGATAGGCTGCGTTCAGCGCCGCCAGCTGCTGCTCGGGAAGGATCGATACCGCAATGGTCATGGGGTCAGCGGACAAGGCTCGACATAGAAAAGAGCCGGGTCGATTGACCCGGCTCCAGTGCGTGGTCCCGACGCGATCAGGACGCCTTCTTACGCAGATTGTCGACGAATTTGATTAGCTCGATCGTCTTGTTGTAGTCGTCGGTGGCGATCGGCTCCCAAGGCTTGTTCTTGCCGTCGGAGAGCTTGTTGAACGCCTCGGGATCCTTCTGCGCCGCCTCGAGGAAGGCCTTCTTGATCGCGGCCTTCATGTCATCAGGAAGGTCGCTGAGATAGGCGTAGGGCGAGTTGATGATGAGGTCGGACTTCACGACGATGCGGAAATCTTCCTTTTTCATCGGCGTGCCGTCGGCCGATTTCACCATGCCCTTGTTGAGCATGCGGGTCAGGTTGGAATCGTCGTCGGCGTTCCACCAGTTGGCGGCAACATCGACGGTGCCCTGGGCAAGCGCCAGAACGGCGTTCTCGTGGCTGCCGGTGAACACGACCTTGGAGAAATAGGCGTCGGGATCGATGCTCATCTGGTTCAGCTTGAAGCGGGGCATGTTGTTGCCCGAGGTCGAGTTCGGATCGACCAGGCCGAGATTCTTGCCCTTGAGGTCCTCGATCTTCTGGTACGGCGACTTCGCCAGCACGTAGAACACCGAGTAGTAGCCCTTCGAGCCGTCGGAGTTGACGTCGATGACGAAGGCATCGGTCTTCACACCGGTGAGACGGGCGCGCGCAAAGGACGCCGGACCGTAATAGCCGATGTGGATGTTGCCGGCGCGCTGGCCCTCGATGAGGGCCGCGTAGTCATTGGCGACACGCAGCGTGACCTTGATGCCGAGCTCCTTCGACAGGTAGTTGATGAACGGCGCGTAGCGCTCGGTGACGCCCGAGCCGTTCTCGGCAGGAATCGCGGCGAAGGTGATCTCGGGATATTTGGCTTTCCAATCCTCGGCGGAAGCGGAGGCGGAGAAGGCCAGCGCAGCGGCGCCGGCAAGAACGAAGCGACGAGTGATCATGATACCCTCTTGATCGGTTGGACGCGATGAACGCAAAAACTGGTAGCGGCTCAGGCGGCGGCGGCCGTCCCCAGCGCGGGAACGCCTTCCGGTGCGGGCAGCGGCACGCCGCCCATGACTTCACTGGCTTCGAGATCGTAGAGCTCGCGCGCGACGTGCTCGGTGAGCGCGGACGGCGCGCCGTCGAACACCACGCGGCCCGCCGCCATGCCGATCAGGCGGTCGCAATAGCTGCGCGCCAGATCCAGCGAATGCAGATTGCAGATCACGGTGATGCCGAAATGCTTGTTGATGCGCAAGAGCGCGTCCATCACGATCTTGGTGTTGCGCGGGTCGAGCGAGGCGATCGGCTCGTCGGCGAGAATGAGATCGGGCTGCTGCACCAATGCGCGGGCGATCGCCACGCGCTGCTGCTGGCCGCCGGAAAGCTGATCGGTGCGTTGCGCCGCGAGCGAGGCCATGTCGAACTGCTCCAGCGCGGACATCGCCAGCGCCTTGTCTTCCTCGGGCCAGGTCTGCGTCAGCGAGCGCCAGGCGGGCATCGCGGCGAGGCGCCCCATCAGCACATTGGTGAGAACGTCGAGGCGGCCGACGAGATTGAACTGCTGAAAGATCATCGCGGCACGGGCGCGCCACTGCCGCAGCTCCTTGCCGCGCAGCGCGGTGACGTCGACGCCATCGAACAGGATGCGCCCCTCGGTGGGCGTGGCCAGACGATTGATGGTCCGCAGCAAGGTCGACTTGCCGGCGCCGGAACGGCCGATTACGCCAACAAAGCCGCCGGGGGCGATTTCAAACGACGCACTGTCCACCGCAGCTTTTGTGCCGAAGCGGCACGTCAGACCTTCAACCACCAGCATGCAGGGGCTCCCAACTAGCTGGGCCCAACCGCTAACGCCGCCGCTTTACATTTGTGTGACAGCGGCGCTGCCGTGCGGCGATGCTACGCATGTCGTCCCCCGTCATCTTCGCGTCATGACATCGTCATGAAGGCGCTCGAAGACGAACGCCCCTCCCCTTTTGACGGACACACCATCATGGTCGCCAAGGCGCTTTCGGTCCAACCGACCATCGATCCCACCGCCAAGCTGCACGAGATCAGGCTCGGCGCCTATTGCGAGATCGGCGCACGCACGATCCTGCACGAGGTGACAATGGGCGATTATTCCTACGCCGTGAACGATTCGCAGATCACTTACACGACGATCGGAAAATTCTGCTCGATCGCGGCGATGACGCGCATCAATCCCGGCAATCATCCGATGCAACGCGCCAGCCAGGCGCATTTCACCTATCGTGCGAGTGCCTATTTTCCGGGCGAGAGCGACGAGGCCGAGTTCTTCGACTGGCGGCGCCAGCATCACGTCCATATCGGCCATGACGTCTGGATCGGCCATGGCGCGATCGTGCTGCCGGGCCGCAATATCGGCACTGGCGCCGTGGTGGCCGCAGGCGCCATCGTCACCAAGGACGTGCCCGCCTACACCATCGTCGCGGGCAATCCGGCCCGCCCGGTCCGACGGCGCTTCTCCGACGAGATCGCCGGCCGCCTGGCAAAGCTAGCCTGGTGGGACTGGGATCACGAAAGCTTGCGCAAGGCCTTGCCTGACTTTCGCAAGCTTGAGATTGAAGATTTCCTCGCAAAGTACGAAGCACGGATCGTTGCCAACCAGTCCCATCCCAGCAAGCGAAGCATCCCCGCGTGACCGAAATATTCCTTGAAGGCGGCCGGGTCCTGATCGACTCGGAGATCGTCGAAACCTCACTCGTCGTCTCCGGGCAGGATATCGCAGCGATCGATCGCGGCCGCGCACGCGCGCCGCTTGCGATCGACGCCCGTAATCTTTTGGTCCTGCCGGGCATCGTCGACCTGCATGGCGATGCCTTCGAACGGCAGATGATGCCGCGCCCGGGCGTCGACTTCCCGATCGACGTGGCGCTCACCGACAGCGACCGGCAGGCCGTCAGCAACGGCATCACCACCGTCTTCCACGGCACGACCTGGTCATGGGAGCCTGGCCTGCGCTCTGGCGATAATGCGCGACGCTTGCTGGAGGCGATCGAACGGCTGCGGCCACAATTTGCCGCCGACACCCGATTCCATCTGCGGCACGAGACCTACAATCTCGACGCGGAGGACGAGATCGGCCAATGGCTCGCCGAAGGACGGATAGATCTGTTCGCCTTCAACGATCACATGGCTGCGACTATCCGCGATCTGGCGAAGCCGAACAAGCGCGGCCGCCTGGTTGACCGGACCGGCCTGCCCGACGCGGCCTTCGAGGAGCTGGTCGGTCGTGTCGCCGCTCGCGCAGCGGACGTCCCGGCATCGACTGCGCGGCTTGCTGCGGCGGCGCGCGCGGCCGGGGTGCGGATGCTCTCGCATGACGACGCGACACCGGCGATGCGCAAGGCGTATCGTGACATGGGCGCCACGATCGCCGAGTTTCCGGTCAACGAAGAGACGGCGCGCGCGGCCGCGGCGGCCGGCGACGCCATCATTTTTGGCGCGCCAAACGTGGTCCGTGGTGGCAGCCATACCGGCTGGACCAGGGCGTCCGACATGATCGCCAAAGGGCTCTGCTCGGTGCTGGCATCGGACTATTACTATCCGGCGCAGCTGCTCGCCGCCTTCCGGCTCGCGGCTGATGGCGTGCTTCCGCTGGCGCAGGCCTGGAAGTTGATCTCGGAAGCACCGGCGGAGGCCGCAGGCCTGTCCGATCGCGGCATGATCAAGGAGGAACGGCGCGCCGACATCCTGCTGGTCGACGACACCCTGCCACTGCGGCCGCGGCTGGTCGCGGTGATCGCCGCGGGCAGGCTGGTGCATTTCACCGATGCAACGCGCCTGCTCGGCTCTGCCCCGGCATCGCGCGAGGCTGTCGTCGCCGCCTGAACCGGCTATATGAGAGGCGATGACAGATTTTCCCCGCTACGCGATCTACTATGCCGCCGACGCCGAGAGCGCGCTCTCGCGCTTCGGCGCCGAGCTGCTCGGCTATGATGCCCAGAGCGGCCGTGAGTTGCCCTTTCCCACGGAAGCGCTGCACCTTGCAGCCGACTGGCACGACGTTACGGCCGATCCCCGCAAATACGGGTTTCACGGCACGCTGAAGGCGCCGATGACGCTCGCGAGCGGCAAGACCGAAACCGAGCTGGTCTCGGCGTGCGCAGCGTTTGCCGGCAAGCCGCGATCGATCCCCGTGATTCGTCCGGTCGTAGATTCCATCAGTGGCTTCATTGCGGTGATCCCGGCCGAGCCCGTCAGCGAACTGATACAGCTCGCCGCCGATTGCGTGCGCGAATTCGATGCGTTTCGTGCACCGCTGACGGCGGGGGATCGTGCAAGGCGCAACCCGGAAAAGCTGACCGAGCGGCAGCGCGACCATCTCGACCGCTGGGGCTACCCCTATGTGATGGAAGAATTCCGCTTTCACATGACGCTCACCGGCCGGCTCGATGCGAGGCGACGTGGGCCGATCGTCGAGATGTTGCGGAGGCGGTTTGCGGAGCTGCACATTGAGACGCTCGCGATCGACCGCATCGCGCTGTTCCGACAGGAAAACGCGGCGGCACGCTTTCACATCATCGGCGAGTGGCCGTTAAGACGTTAGTCGCCCGGATACTCCGTCATTGCGAGCGAAGCGAAGCCATCCAGACTCTTTCCGCGTGAAAAGTCTGGATTGCTTCGTCGCTTCGCTCCTCGCAATGAGGCTAAAGCGCGATGAGATTAGGATGAATCGTCATCGCGCTTTAGATTATTGTTTGAGCGTGATCTTTTCGGAAAACCGCTGCACACTTTTCCGGATCATGCTCTAGTGGGGCGTGCTCGTATCAACGTCAATTCGTGAGATTGAACACTAGCGCGATGGCACCGACCAGGATCAAGCTGATCGCCCAGACCGCATCCAGATTCAACCAGCTTCGCGATACGAATTTAAGACCGAGATAGCGGTAGACCAGCCACGCAAGGCAACCACCGGCGACGACCATCGCAACGACGTGCGCAAGCGAAACCAGCACCGCCATTGCAAGATTCGTCGAGACGAGCGCGCCGGCAGCCCGGTGACTGGCATCGAGGTCAGCGGCCTGGCACAGCCCGAGATAGATCGGCAACAGCATCAACGCGGCGCCGTGGGCAATGGCGACTGCGAATGACCAAAGCGCCAATTGCGACGGCGGTATCCGCGCCAGCGCCCGCGGATGGCGCCGATCGACGAGACGGTACGCCCCGAAGCCGATCACGAGCAGGCTCGCGGCGAGCTGGATCGGACGCTGCCACTCGGCCAGCGTCAGTAACAGCGCGAACGGCAGCAACACCAGGAACGTTGCCAACAGATGTCCAGCCGACAAGGCGCCCAACGCGCCAAACAGCGCGCGCGGACTTCGTTCCAAGAGCCCTGCCGAAACCGCGAGCGGCCATCCCATTCCAGGGTTGACGCCGTGATAGATGCCGCTCGCAAGGAGAGCGAGCCAGAGCCAGGCAAGGGTCCGGCTCGCCTCTCCCCAATCTAGGCCGACGGATAGCAAAAGGAGTCCGTTGAACAGTCGCCGCCCTCCAGCCTGATCTGGTGGGCCCGGTATCCTTCGGGGAAGCTGACAAAATAGTCGCTGGCAAGCTCGAGGCCGCCGTTGCGACCGACATTGGCCATCACTTCGACGCCGGGAACGCCATCAGGATAGAACTGGTCGTCCCAGGTCGAGTAGAGCGAGTTGGTCCAGTACACGCGCTTGCCGTCGCGGCTGATCTCGACCATCTGCGGACCACCTGCATATGCCTTGCCGCTCGGATGCGGCGCGCGGCGCACGATGCCTCCGGTGTGCACCGAACCCGCAAGCTTGGGTTTGCGGGGATCACGGACGTCGTACTGACGCATCTCGCCGGTGCCCCAGCAGGAAACGTAGAGGAATCTGTCGTCCATCGACAGATCAATGTCGGTCACCAATGGCGGGACGGCACCAAAGCCCTGCAGAAGCGGTGGAAGCTTTTCCTTGGCTGCGGGCTCCGGCGGGATCGTCGCAGTCTTCTCGGCATGGAATTTTCCGCCCTCGCGCCACCAGGTCCAGATCGAGGCTTCCAGATTGGTGGTGTCCACCACCACGCCGACGAAACCGTATTCTCGAACCGGATCGTGGGCGGGCCGCACCTCCAGCGCCATCTGATGGTTGGCACCGAGGTCGATGGTTTGAACATTGCGCCGGGCCCGGAGATCCCAGAAATGGAGCCGGTGGCCATATTTGTTCGACAGGAGATCCTCGGGAACGATCCCGTTCTCGAACTGCGGCGGCAGCGCCCATTCACTCGTCACCATGTAGTCGCGCGGCAGATTCCACCAGAAGTCATAGTGCAGCGTCTGCGGACCGCGATCGATCTCCCAACGGCCGAGCACCTCGAACGTCTCGCAGTCCATGATGAAGACCCCGGGCGGCCCGCTCGTGCCGTCCTTGCCGCCACCGCCGAGCGTGCTGACGTAGACGCCGTCTGGGCCGCAATGGATGGTGTGCGGCCGCGAGTAGCCGGTCTTCTTGAAGACTTCCTCCGGCTCGATGATCTTGTGAATTTTCGCTTTGGTCGGATCGGGCTTGGTATCGACGATGTAGATTCGCGACGAGCGGAGTCCTGGAATGATGAGATAGCGCCGCTCGATGAAGGCGTGCCCGGCGAGCGGAGACAATGCCGACGAGCAGGCATTCCAGCCGAAATGATGAAACTCGTCGCCCTTGTTGGGCATCGTCACTGTATGGACGATCTGGCTGTAGGTCGGCGATCCCGGCTTGGCGTCGATCACCGCAAGTGCGTCGGGCTTTGAGAAATCCGGGCTGAGCAGCAACGTATAGGCGAAGTTTTCGGGCGGCGCTTCCATCGCGAGCTTTGGCGATGCGTGGAAGGTCGGATCTGGCCGCATTGTCATGGCACTGCCTCCCTGTTTGCGTCGGCTTGCGCCAACCTGGCTCGGGATAACGGCATAATGAAGTGCTGACGCGTGATGTCTCGAGGTGTTCCGCAGGTTCGGTTGGCGCGGAAACATTACGTCATCGCGCAGCCGGGCGAAACCTCACCGAAGCGCGCCAATTCGACGCTTGCGGTCGGATGGGGCCCGCCCAAATGAGCGCAGCGAGCGCGCCTTAATGCGGTGTCGTCCTGGCGAACGCCAGGACGACGTTGGGAGAGAGCTGCGCCTACTTCCCCCAGCGCAGCGCCAGCGCGTCGCGTTCCTTGGCGAGCTCGATCAGGCCTGCGCGCGTGGCCGGGTGCAGCGGTTGCAGGGGATGGCGCACGGCGTCGGACTTGATCACGCCGCCCGCCTGCATCATCGCCTTGCAGGCGATCAGGCCGCACTGGCGGTTCTCGTAGTTGATCAGCGGCAGCCAGCGCTCATAGGCGGCCTTGGCCTCCTCGCGTTTGCCGGCAAAATAGGGATCGACGATCTGGCGGATGCCGTCGGGATAGCCGCCGCCGGTCATCGCGCCGGTGGCGCCGGCGTCGAGATCGGCCATCAGCGTGATTGCCTCCTCGCCGTCCCAGGGACCTTCGATGGCGCTGCCGCCCGCCTCGATCAGGCTGCGCAGCTTCGCGGCTGCGCCGGGCACCTCGATCTTGAAATAGCGGATGTTGGAAAACTCCCACGACAGCCGTGCCAGCAATTCCACCGACAGCGGCGTGCCCGCGACCGGCGCGTCCTGGATCATGATCG
Organism: Bradyrhizobium iriomotense; assembly: GCF_030160715.1. Classification (GTDB taxonomy): domain Bacteria; phylum Pseudomonadota; class Alphaproteobacteria; order Rhizobiales; family Xanthobacteraceae; genus Bradyrhizobium; species Bradyrhizobium iriomotense. The sequence goes on along the minus strand of NZ_BSOW01000024.1, from coordinate 7,746 downwards.
GAATCTCGATCGCCTCCGACAGCACCTTGAAGAACTCGACGATGCCTTTCTCTGGCACGCGGAAGGTCGCGCCGTGATAGGGCGGCATCACCATCACCATGGCGGCGCCGGCGGCCTCGGCCTGCTTGCTGCGCGCCGCACACACGGCCGAGGAGAAATGGGTGGTGGTCACGATGACGGGGACGCGGCCGGCGACGTGCTCCAGCACGGCATGCATCACGGTCTCGCGCTCGGCGTCGGTCAGCACGAACTGCTCGGAGAAGTTGGCCAGGATGCAGATGCCGTTCGAGCCGGCGTCGATCATGAAGTCGATGCAGCGGCGCTGGCCTTCGAGATCAAGTTCCCCGCGCTCATTGAAGATCGTCGGGGCGACGGGAAAGACGCCCCGGTACGGACGCTGGACTTTGCTGTGGGGCGTGGACGGCATCGAACTCTGTCTCCCTGATCTTCTGGTGCCTGCCGCATGGCGGCGTCTGGCGCCGCCTACCATGTACTAGGCAAGCACCTTCGCGGCAATGCCGTTCGCACCGCCACGGAACCGCAGATTGAGGTAGCTCAGGCCGTGCGCACCGCGCCCAGGAAGCCTTCGACCGCCACGCGCAGGCGATCGGCATCGGCCGACATCTTCTTGACCGACTCCGTGAGCACAGTGCCGGCATTGCCGGTCTCGCGGTTGAGGCTTGCGACGCTGCCGATGGTGTCGGTCACCTCCCTGGTGCCGAGTGCGGCCTGCTGGAAGTTGCGCGAGATCTCGGTGGTCGCCGCGCGCTGCTCCTCGACGGCCGCGGCGATCGCCGTCATCTTCTCGTCGATGCCGCCGATCGCGCCGCCGATCGACCGGATCGCGGACACCGCCTGCCCGGTCGCGGACTGGATCTCCGCGACCTGGCGCGAGATCTCTTCGGTCGCGGTCGCCGTCTGCGACGCGAGGTTCTTGACCTCGCCGGCAACGACCGCGAAGCCCCGGCCCGCCTCCCCGGCGCGCGCAGCCTCGATGGTGGCATTCAGCGCCAGCAGGTTGGTCTGCCCGGCGATGGCACTGATCATCTTCACGACCTCGCCGATGCGAGCGGCCGTCTGGTCCAGGATCTCGACGGTGCCGTTGGTCCGCTCAGCCTGCGCGACCGCCTCGCGCGCGTCGCGCGCGCTGGCCTGCACCTGCGCCGAGATCTCGCCGACCGATGCCGACAGCTCCTCTGTTGCGGCCGCAATGGTCTCGAGATTGTTGGTGGCCTGTTCAGCCGCGGACGACACCGCGGCGGTCTGGTTGCTGGATTCGGACACCAGCGAATGCACGCCGGTCGCGGTGGCGTCCAGCTCCCTCGTCGATTCGGCAACGCTGTGGATCACCGCCTGCACGGTGTCATCGAAACGCCGGCAGGCCGCGTCGACCGTGCCGGAGCGCGCGAGCTGCTGGGCCTGTTGCGCCTCGCGCTCCTGGCCGAGCCGTTCCGCGGTCGCCGCGCTCTCGCGCAGGCTCTCGAGCGCTGACGCCATCGTGCCGAACTCGTCAGGATATTTCGACTGCGGCACGGGCGTTGCGTAGTCGCGGGCGCTGATCCGCGCGATCGCCGCCATCAGGGATTGCACCGGCCGCACCAGGCGATTGCGCACAACGAACACGCCGGCCAGGGTCACACTCAACGCCGCGAGGAAGGCCAGCGACTGCACCACGAGCTTGGTCAGCGCCGCCTCCTGCACGGCTTCGGCGCGCGCGATCGACTGGTCAAGCGCCTTGGTCGCGATGGCCACGATCGGGGCGAACGGCGCCTGGCAGAGTACGTTCCATTCCTGGGGGGCGACCGCGGGACGGCCGCTGCCGTCGAAATTCTTGGTAAGCTGCGAAATCTGCTGCACGGCAGAGTCGGTCTTCGCACGCGCCTCCTTGGCCGTGGAGACGAGGTCCGCGCTCGCATCAGGCGCAGCGAGCAACTCATCGAGCCCGGTCCAGCCCGCGCCGACGATGCCGTTCAATTGCGCCAAATTCAGCTTCTGAGGCTCGTCGAGCGGCTTGCTGGTGTTGACGTTGGGGCGAAGTGCCGAGCACTGGATGCCATAGCGGTCGCGCACCTGCCAGGCGAGACGGCGAACCTGGATCATTCGGGCAATGAAAGGATCGTTCATCCAGGCGCGGTTCGAGACCGCGGTCGAGGCGAGATTCGCCGTCTCGATGGTCTTTGTGACGGCCTCGTACCAGGGGTTGGTCCGCTCGATCTTGCGTTCGCCGCGCGGACGCGCGGCCTCGTCGAAGAACAGGCGAAATTGCGGCGCGGCCTCGCCCCAGTGCTGTTTCAGCTTGCTTGCGATCTCGTCGCGGCGTGCGAACTCGACGGTCTCGATGGCCGCGATGATCGCCTCATAGCCGGCCTGCTCGCGCTTCTCGACATCGGCGATCACGGCGCGCGGATCGTCCTCGCCGAGGAGAGCGCCCTGGGCATCGCCGCGGTTGGTCCGGAGTGCTAGCACGCCATGGAAGATCGCCTTATCGGCGGCAGCCAACCGTCCGGTCTCCTGGCTGTCGCGATAGCGGCCGATGGCTCCGGCCATCTGCATCGCCGTGCTGGTCAGAGCACCAACGGCCAGCAGGGCCATCAGCACCAGGAGAAGCGTGCTTACCGATTTCTTAATCATCGTCATTGCCAAGGGCGCCCGGATTGCGCGCCACTCTGCCGGGCGACCTGCCAATGTTTGGTTAAGTTTTTAGTCGAATTGGCGAGAACGCAATTTACCGCAACGGAAAGTTGGCATGGGCGAATGACAAGCATGGCCGGGGCGCCGCGCCGGCCATGCGTAGATCATGACACTTTCGTGAAATCCGGCGGGCGGCGCTCGGCGAAGGCCATGAAGGCCTCGCGGGCCTCGGCGGTGCGCAGGCGCTGCGCGAACTGCTCGCTCTCGGCCGTCATCTGCGCGACCAGCGCCTCACCGTTTCGCATCAACCGCTTGGTCGCGATCAGCGCACCGGCAGGCTGCCTTGCGAGGCGCTGCGCGAGCGCGGCAGCCTCGGCGTCGAGCTTGTCGAGCGCCACGACGCGATTGGCGAGGCCCCATTCGAGCGCGGTCTTCGCCGGCACGGCTTCGCCAAGTGCAAACATCTCGTAGGCGCGGACGTGACCGATGCGCAGCGGCATCAACAGGCTCGAGGCAGCCTCCGGCACCAGCGCGAGGCTGACGAACGGCGTCGACAGCAGCGCATCGTCGGCCAGCACAACGAGATCGCAGTGCAGCAGCATCGTTGTGCCGACGCCGACCGCGCGGCCCTGGACGGCGGCGACCAGCGGGCGCGTGCAGCGCGCCAGTGACTGGATGAACCTGATGACGTTGCGGCTGCCCTCGGATTTGCCGGTGGCGACCGCGGCGAATTCGCCCACGTCGTTGCCGGCCGTGAACATGTCGCCTTCACCGCGGATCAAGAGCACGCGGACCGACGGATCGGTCTCGGCGCCCTCGATGGTATCGGCGAGCTTGCCGTACATCGCGTCCGTCAGCGCGTTCTTCTTGTCGGGGCGCGCCAGGGTCAGCGTCAGCACGCCATTGGTCATTTCGGTCCGGACATGCTCGGTCATGGGACAAATCCTCTCATTCATCAGCTGTTCGTGGAAACTTGGTTTGAATGCTCGTCAGCCAGCGCGCGACGATGTCGATCTCGGCGCTGGAAAATCCTTCCGTCAACGCGGCGTTGATTTCCGTCGCGGCCGCCTTCGCCCGCACCTCGACCGCACGGCCCTTCGGCGTGAGCCAGACGCGCCAGGCGCGGCCGTCTTCGCGGTCGGCCCGCCGCTCGACCAGCCTTGCCGCGGCCATCCGGTCGACGAGGCCGGAGATGCCCGCCGGCCCAAGATCGAGCGCGGCCCCCGCCTCGCCCATCAGGACGCCGTCCTGTCTGCCGAGGATGAACAGGAGGCCTGCCTGGGATGGCGTCACCTCGCTCTCCGGCTGCGCCGCCATGTAGCGCTGCAGCCGACGCTGCGCGACGTTCAGGAGGTAGATCAGCCGATGGTGTCGTGCCGCGGTCACGCGCGATCCAATTTATTTCGCATGCGAAGCAAATAACCCGGCAAGGCTTGTTTGTAAAGCGGCGCGGGCGTCATGCCGTTGGGGCGCGACAGCCGTCCAGGAAAAGAACGGCCGCGGAGCGGACGCGGCGCTCGATCTCCATGCGCGAGGGCAGCGGCACACCGCCATAGATCGCGGCGCGCTGAGGGGCCGAGACGGCCATGCCGATCAGCATGCCCGCGGCCTCCTCCACATTGTCTAGCGCGAGGCGTTCAGCCTTCACCTGGACGCGCAGCCAGCGCGCCAGAGCGGCCACCGTGCGCGCGATGCCATTGCGATAGAAGGCGACGGCAAGATCCGGGAACGCGGCAGATTCCTGGAGCACGGTGCGTTGCAAAGCGACGACCTCCGGATCGAGCCCGAGGTCGGCGCAGGCGAGCAACGCCGTGGAAAGAGCCTCTGCAATGTCCGCGTGATCGATGCCCTTGAGCTGGACGTCGGAGACCTGCCGGTCGAGCCGGTCGGCGACCATAGCCTCGAACAGTGCCGCCTTGGCCGGAAACAGCCGATAGAGCGTCTTGGTGGAAATGCCGGCGCGGCGGGCCAGCTCTTCGGTGCTGGTCGCCGCGTAGCCGTTCTCGGCAAAAGCGTGCCGTGCGGCGTCGAAGATGATCTGACGCGTCTCGCCGTCGTCGCGCAGTGGCGGCCGTCCACGGGAACGGCATTCGCTGGAAGATTTTGCTGGAGCCATGTTTTTAGATGATGCCTGTCATTCTATTGACAGTTCTGAAGCTAGTCCTATTTTGGAAATCGTCAAGTTTCCTAATTCAGGGAGCCGGCCATGACCGTCCACACCACCCCGTCGAAGATCGAATCCACAGTGGTTCCCGCAAGCACGCCGGAGGATCTGTTGCCGGCCACAACTGCCGCCGCGCGACCCAGAAAGCTCAGCTTTCGCAAGCTGTTGCTTGCAGGCGTAGCCGCCGCGGCGCTGGCCGGCGCGAGCTGGTACGGCTACGGCTACTGGACCGTCGGCCGCTTCCTGGTGTCCACCGATGACGCCTATGTGAAGGCCGACAACACCACCATCGCGCCGAAGGTCAGCGGCTACCTGATCGACGTGCTCGCGCAGGATAACGAGCACGTGAAGGCGGGCCAGGTGCTCGCCCGGATCGACGACCGCGACTTCAAGGTCGCGCTCGACCAGACCAGGGCCGATGTCGCCGCAGCGAATGCGACGGTAACGAGCAAGGAGGCTCAGCTCGACGTCCAGCAAGCCGTGATCGCGGCAGCGAAAGCGACCATCGATGTCGACAATGCCGCAAAGACGTTCGCCCAGCAGGAGAACAAGCGCTATTCGGATCTCGCCGCGACCGGCTATGGCAGTGTGCAGAACGCGCAGCAGGCGCAGGCACGCGATGCCGGTGCCGACGCCGCGATCCAGCGCGACACCGCCAATCTCGCCTCAGCCCTCAAGCAAGTCGAACTCCTGAAGGCCGAGATTGCGCAGGCCAGGGCCGCCGCCGCCCGCGCGGCCGCGCTTCAGCATCAAGCCGAGCTCAATCTCGGCTACACCACGATCGTCTCTCCGATCGACGGCGTCATCGGCAACCGCACGCTTCGGGTCGGACAATATGTGCAGGCCGGAACGCAGCTGATGTCGATCGTGCCGACCGAGGGCGCCTATGTTGTCGCCAATTTCAAGGAGACCCAGCTTACGCATGTGCGCGCGGGCCAGCAGGTCGAGATCGAGGTCGACACGTTCCCGGGCCAGGTCGTGCACGGTCACGTCGATTCCATCGCGCCGGCCAGCGGTCAGGAGTTCGCCCTGCTGCCGCCGGACAACGCCACCGGCAATTTCACCAAGGTCGTGCAGCGCATCCCCGTGAAGATCGCGCTGGATGCCGAAACGCAGCCTGCGATCGAGCTGCGGCCCGGCATGTCCGTGATTCCGACGATCGCAACCCGTTCGGCGCCGACCGCGCAAGCGGCAACGACGCCCAAAGCAAAGCCTGTTTCCGGAGGATCGCGCCATGTCAAACAGCCTCTCGATATCAACGCCCACGCGCCTAATTCCGGCCGCGACGCCTGATCGCGCCGTCGCCGATCCGAACCGCGCCACCGCCACGATCTGGGTCGCCGTCTTTGCGGCGATGATCGGCGCCTTCATGGCGATCCTGAACATCCAGATCACCAACGCCTCGCTGCTCAACATCGAGGGCGGCATCGGCACCGGCGTCGACAACGGCTCGTGGATATCGACCTCCTACTTGATCGGCGAGATCATCGTCATTCCGCTCACCGACTATCTGTCGCGGGTCTTCTCGTTCCGCAACATCATCCTGAGCTTCGCGACGCTGTTTGCGGCATTCTCGGTCGCCTGTGCTTTCACTCACGATCTGCCCTCGATGATCGCGATGCGCGGCTTCCAGGGCTTCTTCGGCGGCGTGCTGATCCCGATGGCCTTCACGCTCGTCTTCACCAAGCTGCCGAAGGGCCAGCAGCCGATTGGGCTGGCGATGTTCTCCCTCGCGGTGACCTTTGCGCCCGCGATCGGCCCGACCATCGGTGGCTATCTCACCGAGAATTATGGCTGGCAGACCATCTTTTTCGTCAACGTGCTGCCCACCGCGGTCATGGTGACTACCCTGTTCTTCACGCTGGAGCGCCAGCCGCTGAATCTGGGATTGTTGCGCGAAGGCGACTGGTTCGGCATCGCGACCATGGCAGTCGGCCTGGCATCACTGCAGGCCGTGCTGGAAGAAGGCAACAAGGACGACTGGTTCGGCTCGCCCTTCATCGTGCGGCTTGCGATCATCTCTGCGATCAGCCTGTCGCTGTTCATTTATAATGAACTGGTGGTCGAGAAGCCGCTGCTGCGTCTGCGCCTGCTGACGCAGTGGAATTTCGGCGTCGGCACGTTCGCCTCGATCTTCCTCGGTTTCGCGCTGTTTGGCTCGGTCTATCTTCTGCCTGCCTATCTTGGCCAGGTGCAGGGCTACAACGCCGAGCAGATCGGCAACGTGTTGGCCTGGACCGGCCTGCCGCAGCTGCTGCTGATTCCACTAGTGCCGAAACTGATGCAGCGGTTCGATATTCGCTATATCGCGGCCGTCGGCCTGCTCCTGTTCGCCGCGAGCTCGTTCATGAACATCCAGATGTCGCTCGACTATTCAGGCGATCAGTTGCTGGTGCCTAACATCGTGCGCGCCGTCGGCCAGGCGCTGACGCTGGCGCCGATCTCGGCGCTCAGCCTCGGCAGCGTCGCACCGCAGGACGCGCCCGCCGCCTCCGGCATCTCCAACATGATGCGCAACCTCGGCGGCGCCATCGGCACCGCGGTGCTCGCAACCATCGTCACCAAGCGCGAGCAGTTTCACTCCAACATCATCGGCCACTCCGTGACGCTCGGCCGCGAGGAAGTCCGCACCCGCATCGCGCAGACGACGGACTACTTCATCGCCCACGGCGTGCCCGACCCCAACGCCGCACGCGAGCAGGCCATCATCGCGCTCGGCAAGACGGTGAAGCGCCAGGCGCTGGTGATGGGCTTTTCCGACACTTTTGCCGTGATCGGCGTGGTGCTGGTGCTGGCCGCGATCGCCGTGCTGCTGACGCGGCCGGTGAAGGCGGCGGGTGGCGGAGGTGGTGCGCACTAAAGCGGGATGGGGTTAAGTTGAATCGATTTGGGATTCCCAAATCAGCCCGTTTCTGATTCACCATGCTGGCTGGAAGGAGGCCAGCATGGAT
>NZ_BSOW01000023.1 GCF_030160715.1 Bradyrhizobium iriomotense | reverse complement strand
CCGCAATCGGCCACGCACTCGATGCCTTCACATCCGAGGAATGCGCCAACTACCTCAAAAATTCAGGTTATCGAACTTAATGCCATCACGCTTTAGTGCATGATCCGGAAAAGTGTGAAGCGGTTTTCCGAAAAGATCATGCTCAAACAACAACCTAAAGCGCGATGACGGTTCATCCCAATCTCATCGCGCTATAAGGCCAGACGAGATCGGTCGCAGCAAGCTGGTTCGGCTCTACGGCAGGGGCTTCCGCTCGATGACGCCATCGTCACCGAGGCGGCGCGACGCAGCGAGGGCACGAGCTGCGCCTTCATCAAGGAATTGATGCGGCGACTGGCGCAGGCGAGCCTGGCGCGCGACGGCGGCGATTCCGTCATCTCCGCCGACATCGACGAGGCGCTCGACGACATGCTGTTCTCCGGCGGTCGTCTCAACGCGCAGTTGCTCGGCGGCGCGCAGGCGATGGCGGCGGGATAAGCCTGCGCCGCCGGCTGGCGCTTCGTCGACACGCCGCGGTTACGGCGCGCAGAAGAAGCTCGCAGCCTCCGTCACCGGTCCGCCTTTGTAATGCGGCCAGGCCGGCCAGCGGCATAGCGGCAGCGCGCGGGCGGCCGCGAAGGACGGCGCCTCGACCTTCTGCTCGGTGACCACGAGATCGCCGGGCGCCTTGTCCTTCTCGACCCAGTCAACCAGCACGCCCAGCATGTCGACATTGGCCGGCGCGCCGGAACCGACATGGTCGACGCCGGGCGCCGTGTAGAGCCTTACGAACAAGTCCGTCGTCGCCGAGCCCATCAAGCGCTCGACATTCTCGAAATAGCGGATGCCGGCATAGGGGCTCTGGGCATAGTCGGCCATATGCTCGAGGATGATCAGCCGGCCTCCATGTTCGCGGAAGCGGCTGAGATCGGGATTGGTCGAGTCCATCAGATTTGAGACCTCGAGCAGACGTTCCTTGTGATCTTCCGGCTTGTAGGTCGTGACGTCGAGCTTGGGATCGCGTGCGAACACATATCGGGTGCCGCCGGCGCCATAGATCCAGGCGATGCCGTTATTCGGAGCCGGCGGTTGCGCTGGCGCCGCGGTGCCGAGCCACCACGAAATCCATCCGCCCGTCGGGCCGACGGATGGCGTGTCCTCGCCCGACACGCCCCAGCCCGGATAATCATCGAGACCGTTGGCGAGGGGGAACGGGAATTTGTAGGCGCCGTGCAGGGTGTCGATCGCCCTGATCTGCGCATCGGTGAGGCATTGGTCGCCGCTCTGGCCGTTCGCGCAGCGCAGCTTCTCTACCTTGAAGGTCGCCTTGCAGCCGACGGGATCCTGCACCAGCGCATCCTCGGAGCCGTCGGCCTTGTCGCAGGCGGCACGCACGGCGTCGGCCACGAGTTTCACCTGCGCCGGACGGATCCAGCCGTCGCCCATGGTCGCCAGCCCCGACCTTGTGCCGGCATGCTGTAAGCCGACCCAGTTGATGACCGGCACACGCGAAAAAATGCCGTCGAAATCGTCGGGGTAACGCTGCGCCATGGTCAGGCCTTCGCGGCCGCCTTCGGAAGAGCCCATGAAGTACAGCTTGTCGGGCTTCCGGCCGTAGGCGCGCTCCATCAGGGTGACGGCGACGTCGCGCACCTTCTTGTAGGCACGGTGCGCAAAGTTCTCGAACGCCTCGTCGTTGAGCGCGAAGGCCTGAGGCGGCTCGCCCGGCTTGGTCTCATGGCCGGAATCGGTGCCGTAGGTGACGAAGCCGCGCGCCAGCGGCGAAGGCTTGTCGAAGGGATAGGCCGGCGGCAGCCCTAGCCCGGTGATCAGGACACCATTGAATCCGCCACCGCCATATTGCAGCGAGCGCCCGTTCCATTCGACCGGCAGGTTGACCTGGAACTTGATCGGCGGCGCTTTTGGGTCTGTCGGCTCGATATGACCGAGCACCTTGCAGAAGGCGGGGCCAGCCGGCGTGACACGTCCCGACGGCGTCGGTCCGCGTTCTGCGACGGTGAGCGGCGACGGCGCCTGAAGCGTCGCGGAGTCGATCCTGACGGCACCGGCATCCGAGGCAAGGCCCTTGCAGACGGTGTCGGCATCCTCGGCCAGCGTCACCGCGGATGCGCCGTCGACATGAGCCAACGCCACCAGCAGGCTCGCAAGACATACAGCTGCGCTGATCTGAGAACGCGTCATCGTTTCCACCCTGATTTTTTTTGTTATCAACGACAAGCTGACACATTCAACGCAACGTTCGGCCGTCCGTCAATCGCAAGCGCGGGATTGCCCGTCTCAGAACGATCCTATGAGGCTGCCGAGCGCGATGACGATGACCAGCGCCAGCAGGGACGAAACGATGCCAACCATCACGATATCCAGGTAACTGTCGCGGTGGGTCAGTCCGCAGATCGCGAGCAGGCTGACCACCGCGCCGTTGTGCGGCAGGATATCCAGCGTACCCGAACCGATCACCGCCACGCGGTGCATCAGCGCGAGGTCCACGCCGGTCTGCGCGGCGATCGCCACATAGGTCTGGCCGAGCGCATCCAGCGCGATCGTGAGGCCGCCGGATGCCGAGCCGGTCAACGCGGCCAAAATGTTGGTCGCGACCGCAAGCGACACCAGCGGTCCCCCCTCGATCGCGAGCACCCAGTCGCGCACCATCTCGAAAGCCGGCAGTGCGGCGATGACGGCGCCGAACCCGACCAGGCTTGCAACGCTCAGCGCCGGGAGCACGGAGGCATTGGCGCCGGCATCCATCGTCTGCCGGAGCGAGGCCAGCCTCCTCCAGTTCATGGCAATGGCCACGACGATAGCTGCGGCCAGCGCGACTGCGACCGACCAGACGCCGGCAACGGCGGACAAGGACGTGCCACCCCAGCGTTGCTCGGCAAGGTATGAGAAATCCATCCGCGGCAACACCAGGAGCGACATCACGAGATTGACCGCCACGACGACGATCAGCGGCAGAACCGCGCTCAAGACCGGCGACGGCGCCTCGCTGCGACGGCCGTGCCGGATCTCGGCGGGGTCGAACTCGCGCGCGGTGGTCGCGCGCTCGCGCAAAAATTCATCGTCGACGACATGCTCGGCCGTGCCTTGCGCGTCGCCAAATCCCTCACCCGCGCGGCGGGCTTGTGCCTCCGCCCGCTGCAGCCACCACAATCCGACGCCGAGCATGACGAGCGCGGCGATGATGCCGAGCCCGGGCGCCGCGAATGGCGTCGTCCCGAAGAACGGCATCGGAATGGCGTTCTGGATCGACGGCGTGCCGGGCAGCGCCGACATCGTAAAGGTCGAGGTCCCCAGCACGATGGCCGCCGGGATCAGCCGCCGCGGGATGGAGGCTGCGCGGAACAGCGACTGTGCCATCGGTGCGATGACGAAGAAGGCGACGAACAGGCTGACCCCGCCATAGGTGACCAGCGCGCCCGCGAGCACGACCGCAAGGATCACACGCTGCTCTCCGAGCCGCTGCGCCATGAAGGCGGCGACCGCCGTCACCGCGCCGCTGTCGTCCATCAGCTTGCCGAAGACGGCACCGAGCAGGAAGATCGGAAAGAACTGCGCCAGGAAGCCCGCGGCGCTCGCCATGAACACCTGCGTCAGATTGGCGAGCAGCGGCTCGCCACCGAATGCTGCGGCAACGAGCGCCGCGAACGGGGCGAGCAGCAGGACGCTCCAGCCGCGGAAGGCCAGCACCACGAGCAGGCCGAGCCCAACGAGAATGCCGAGAAGGCCCACGTCTCAGCACTCCGCCAGGAGAACATCGAGATCGGCCGTCGAGCGCCGGCCGATGTCCTCGCTGTGATGTTCCAGGAATTCGCTGGCGGCCAGCCGGCCCTCGGCGCGGAGCATCGAGACGAACTGCCATTCGGCATTCAGCTTTGAGGAAGCGCCGAAGCTCGTCAAAATATCGCTCTTGATCCGGTGCGTCCTCATTCGCGCCCAGCGCGCGCCCTCGCCACTGCCGGGATCGGCGGCCTGGCGGAGCAGCGCGATCATGCGCAATTCCTTCATCAACGGCGAGTTGAACGAAATCTCGTTGAGCCGGTTGAGGATTTCCGCCGCGCTGCGCGGGTCTTCCAGACGCTCCGTCGGATTGATCTGCACCAGGATGGTATCGTAGGCGTCGCTTTCACGGACCAGCGGCGTGATCGTCGGATTGCCGGCGAAGCCGCCATCCCAATAGGGCTCGCCGTCGATCTCGATGGCGCGGAACATAGTCGGAAGGCACGCCGAAGCCAGGAGAACGTCGGCGGTGATCTCCGCGTTGCGAAAGATCCGGCCACGGCCGGTCCGCACCCGTGTCGCCGTGATGAACAGCTTGATCTCGGAACGCGCGAGGCGTTCGAAATCGATGCTCTCGGCGAGCACCTTGCGCAGAGGGTTGTAGTCGACCGGGAGATCGTAGGGCGAGAACAGCCGCGACATCAGGTCGGTGAAGACGTAGGCCGGCGAGGTGTCGAGGGTCCAGCGCCCCATCAGGCGATCGAGCGGCGATCGCTGCAACGGACTGAACGCCGCGGCGTGCGAAACGCGGCGCCAGTAGTGGTCCAGCGCCTCGCGCGCGCCTTTGGCGCCGCCCGCCGTCCATCCGTCGGCTAGCACCGCGGCATTCATCGCCCCGGCGGAGGTCCCGGAGATGGCGACGACGTCAAGCCATGTCTCTTCGAGAAGCCGATCGAGCACGCCCCAGGTGAACGCGCCGTGCGAGCCTCCGCCTTGAAGTGCAAGGTCGATCGGTATGCGGTCTCGGGCCATCGTGTCCGCACTCACGCAAGTTAAGCTCAACTTCGATGAGACTTGCTAAAGCATGATCCGGAAAAGTGTGAAGCGGTTTTCCGAAAAGATCATGCGCAAACAATAACCTAAAGCGCGATGACGATTCATCCTAATCTCATCGCGCTCTAGACGAGACTTGTTAGACCAGCGCCCCAGGTAACCACAGGTAGTGTAGAAAGCGGAAGCGGGGCTGCGCAACAGCGCAGCCGCCCGGATGCGTCACAGCGTCGTGATGCGAAGAACTGCCAGTCCGTTCGGGCCTCAGTGCTCGAACACCAGCCGCGCGCCGATCGTTCCGTCGAGCGCCCGGATCTGCCGGAGCAGCTCGTTCGAATCCTGGCCGCCGAGATCGGCGTCGAGCACGACGTAGCCGAGCTCGCCATGCGTCTCCAGATATTGGGCGGCGATGTTGACGTCACGCTGCAAAAACACCTCGTTCAACCGGCGCAGCATGCCCGGCACATTGCGGTGGACATGACTGAAGCGGGCGCCGGTGGGGCGGAGGTGGAGCTGCACCTCCGGGAAATTGACGGCGCCCATGGTCGAGCCGGTGACGTAATAGTCGACGAGCTTGCGGGCCACCTCGCCGCCGATCCGCTCCTGTGCCTCTTCCGTGGAGCCGCCGATATGCGGCGTGAGGATGACGTTGCCGAGGCCCTGCAACGGGCTCTTGAAGCGATCGGCGTTCGAGGAGGGTTCGACCGGGAAGACGTCGACGGCGGCGCCGGCGAGATGCTCATCGCGCAAGGCGCGCGCCAGCGCGTCGAGATCGACGACGGTGCCGCGGCTGTTGTTGATCAGGAACGAGCCCGGCTTCATCAGCCGCAGCTCGCGCTCGCCGATCATGCCCGCGGTCTCCGGCGTTTCCGGCACATGCAGGCTGACCACGTCGCTCAGGGCCAGGAGATCCTCGAGCTTCTCGACCGGCTCGGTGTTGCCGTGACGCAGCTTGTCGGTGCGGTCGAAGAAGATCACCCGCATGCCCATGGCCTCGGCAAGCGTCGAGAGCTGCGAGCCGATATTGCCATAGCCGATGATGCCGAGCGTGCGGCCACGCACCTCGCGGCTGCCGGCCGCCGACTTGTCCCAGCCGCCGTCATGCGCCGACACCGAGCGCGGGAAGATCTGCCGCAGCAGCATCACGATCTCGCCGATGACGAGCTCGGCGACGCTGCGCGTATTGGAGAACGGCGCATTGAAGACGGGAATGCCGCGCTTGCGGGCGGCGAGCAGATCGACCTGATTGGTGCCGACGCTGAAGCAGCCGACCGCAAGAAGCTGGTCCGCGGAGGCGAGCGCGTCCTCGGTGAGTTGGGTGCGTGAGCGAATGCCGAGCAGCGACACGCCCTGCACCGCCTGCCGCAGCGCATCGCCGTCGAGCGCCTTGGGTAGCCGCTCGACATTGGTGAAGCGGGCGCTCCTGAACAGGTCCATTGCGCTGTCATTGACGCCTTCAAGCAGCAGGGCTTTCGCAGTCCTCTCAGGGGTCTGGCCTGTGGCTGGCATGGGATCTCCGTGGGTATCGCCTTCGCGCGCGGCTTAGTCGCCGACGAGGCGGAAGACAATATGATTTTCACGTGGACACAAGATGATCGGGCATCTTGATCTCTCGCCGGGACTGCCTGCGCCCGCTCAGACCACGTAAAATCCGTGCGTCGCGTCGCGGCGGAGCTGCTCGACGAGGCCGTATTCCCAGTCGAGATAGGCCTGCATCGCGCTTTCCGCGACATCAGTCCCTTCGTAGGGACGCCGGTACCGGTGCGCGGGATCTGGCTTCGGCAGCACTTGCGGCGGTCCCATTTCCAGCGCGCCGTCATAGCCGCCCTCGAGCACGTAGACCTCCCAGCCCATCTGCGCGAGCCAGGACGCCGTCATGTCGGCGCGCACGCCCCTGTCGTCGGTCAGAAGGATGCGCCCGCCGCGCACGGGCGCGGCCATGTCGATCTCCTGGACGAGCTGGCCGCCCGCATAGTGGCGGAAGCCGGCGAGGTGACCACTCGTATATTCCTCGGCGCCGCGCACATCGAAGCGATACAGCGTCCGCGAGGTTTGCGCAGCGAGCGCCGTCGCCTCGCCCACGCCGATGTGACGAACGCCGGCACGATAGGCGACGTCGCGGGCATTGGCCGCGGCGCCCTCGAACGCCCCGATCGCGCCGCGCCGCCCGGCGCCATGCTCGAGCGTGTGCCTGGCAAGAGTCCAGCCGATCGTGCCGTTGCGCAGCGCGCGCACTTTGTTGGGGACGCCGGCATTGATCAGCGACTGTGTGCCGATGATCGAGCGCGTGCGACCGGCGCAATTGACGATGATGGTGGTGTCGGGATCGGGCGCCGCGCGTCCCGCGCGCAGCACGAGCTCGGCGCCGGGCACACTGACCGAGCCCGGGATATTCATGGTGGCATATTCGTCGAAGCGGCGAACATCGAGGATCGCAACATTGGCCTTGGCGGCAATCAGGCTTGCGACCTCGTCGGCGTTGAGCGAGGGCGTGTGACGGCGCGCCTCGACCAGTTCGCCAAAGGCCTTGGCATAGGAGTTGACGTCCTCGAACAGCTCAAAGCCGGCCGCGCGCCACGCCTTGAGGCCACCGTCCAATGCGCGGATGTTGCTGTAACCCAGCGCGTGCAGGCGCTCGGCGCCGGGCCCGACCAGGCCGTCACCGTCGTCATAGAGAACGATTGCCACGTCCTTGCGCGGCAGCCTCGTCTCGGCCTCGATCGCAATGCGCCCCTCCGCCATGTTGGCGGCAAACAGGGGATGGCCGGTGGCAAAGGCAGCCTCGTGCCTGAGATCAAGCAGCGCGATCTCCTCACGCAACAAGAGCGCGCGACGAATATCGGCAGGGGTGACGGTCGAAAGGTTCATGAGATGGCGAGCCTTCGCGAGAACGAGCCTCGCGCTTTTGGACCATTGTCATGGTCTTGGCTAGCCGCTCGCGGCGGTCATTGTTTCGGACCGACCGTTCCCGTTTGCTTCAGCCGCGCCGATCTGACCCAGCCGGACACGGCATTTCCGGTTCTGGGATTGGTGTACATCACCTAGGCCCAGCCGTCGTCGGTTTGGGCGTAGGCGATCAACTCGTCCCTGCGAATGACAAAAATACCGTTCATCGCGCAGGCGGGATTCGGCGCCGAGTAGAATTGCAGTCGGCCCGCTCCGGTCACGACGTTGGCCATCGGCGGCGACAGCATCGGTGCATCCTTGCCGCCCAGTTCCTGCTCCTTGCAGAGCGGCGCCGCAAGCACGGGCGTCAAGGCGACCGCGCCCCAGACGATGAAAGCAAACAAGAACCTGACCATGACCATTCGTGATCTCCGCGAATGCTCATCGGTCGCTGTCAGCGCAGGAAAGGTTCGCGGGCGCTACGCGATCGCAGGACTCACCAGCGCGTCGATCTTCGCCTTCAGCGCCTTGCCGTCGGAGAGGCCACGGAGCGGCGGACGCACGCGCAGCCAGCCGGGATCGGCGGTCTGTGCGGAGAGGATGGCCTTCAAGGTCGCGACCAGCGACGGCGTCTTGACGACGATATCGATCGCCGCCTGCATGCGTGCTCCGACGTCCTTGCCATCGACCATGCCCTTGACGAGCTCGGGCACGATGTTCGCCATGCCGCAGATGGTGCCGGCGCCACCCGCCGCGATGGCGCGGGTGATGTCGGCTTCGTTGCCGACCGTGATGGCGAGCTCGGGCGCCGCGGCACGGAAGGCCTGGAATTGCTTGAAGTCGCCGCTGGAGTCCTTGAGGCCAGCAACGAGCTTGCCGTAGCGCTTGCGCAAATTCGCCGCGACCTGCGTCGGCACGGCGACGCCGGAGACTTGCGGGATGTGGTAGAGGTAGGCGCGCAGGCGATCGTCGGCGACGCCGTCGAAGATCGCGGCGAAGGCGTCCTCGATTCCTTCCGCGCTGATGCTGCGATCGAAATAGGGCGGCAGCACCAAGACGTGGCGCAGGCCGAGGCTCAGCACCGAACGCGTCAAGGCGATGCTGTCGCTGATCGCGGGAAAGCCGCCGCCAATGCCGATGCGGTCAGCGGCGACGCCGGCCTTGAGCAAGGCCTCCACGGCCGCGATCCGCTCTGCAACATTGAATGAGGTGCCTTCGCCGGTGGTGCCGAACACCACGACACCGTTGACGCCCTTCTTGAAGAGCCGAAGCGCGTGGTCCGCCAACCGGACGGGGTCGACGGCTCCCTCGGCCGTCAGCGGCGTTGGCGTGGCGACCCAGAACCCGCGAATTGCGTCCGTCATGACATATCCTCTGCGAGAGCTATCACTCTAAGGCTTTGATCAGGCTTGCCCTTTTGGAAAAGCGCGAAACCTGCTTGGCGTTCCCATTTGCTTCTTGTACCTTACATACAACATCGCCGCAATTCCACCGTGAAGCGGGTCGCGCCACCAAAAATGCATGGGCGTCGGCCCTGGCCAGACACCCCGGTCACAGAGGCTCCGCCATGACGACGCTGCTCGAACGCCCCGAGGACATGCTGCGCGATCTGCGCAACCAACTTGGCCCGCAAGCCGTGCTGATCGGCAACGAAGTGCCAGCGCGCAATTGCAACGACTGGAGCGCAAGCCTGCCGCAAACGCCGCTCGCGGTGATCCGCCCGGTGGACGCGGCCGGCGTTGCCGCGGCCATTGCGACATGCCGCAAGGCAGGCCTGCCGTTCGTGCCGCAGGGCGGATTGACCGGCCTGTGCCGTGGCGCTGCGCCGGAGCCCGGCTGGGTCGCGATCTCGCTGGAGCGCATGACCGGCATCGAGGAGATCGATCGCGCCTCCGCGACCATGACGGTGAAGGCCGGCACGCCGCTGGAGACGATCCAGAAGGCGGCCGATGAGGCCGGCTTCTTCTTCCCGCTCGATCTCGGATCGCGCGGCTCCTGCGCGATCGGCGGCAATCTCTCCACCAATGCCGGCGGCAACCGCGTGATCCGCTACGGCATGACGCGCGAACTGGTGCTCGGGCTCGAGGTCGTGCTGCCGGACGGCACCGTCATCACCAATCTCAACAAGCTGATGAAGAACAATGCCGGCTACGATCTGAAGCATCTCTTCATCGGCTCGGAAGGCACGCTCGGCATCATCACGCGCGTGGTGCTGCGGCTGTTTCCAAAGCCGCGCTCGACCATGGCCGCGCTCTGCGCGCTGAAGGATTATGCCGCCGTGGTCGCGCTGCTCGATGCCGCGCGCTCCGGCCTCGGCCCGCTGCTGTCGGCCTTCGAGGTGATGTGGCCGGATTATTGGGAGATGATCACGGCGCGCGCGGGCGTCAAGCCGCCGGTCGCCGCCGGTCACGGACTCTATGTGCTGGTGGAGGCGCAGGGCACGGATGAGAGCATCGATGCGCCGCGCTTCCAGGCCTGGCTCGAAGGGCTGATGGAGCGCGGCCTGCTCGCAGACGCCGCCGTCGCGCAATCGCTGGCGCAGACGCAGAAATTCTGGGCGGTGCGCGACATCTGCGCCGAGTTCGGCCAGGTGCTGGGGCCGCACATCTCCTACGACATCGGCCTTGCAGTGGCGCGGATGGACGAGTTCGTCACGCGCTGCAAGGCGGCGCTCGCAGACGGCATCAAGGGCTGCGAGAGCGTCTATTACGGCCATATCGGCGACGGTAATCTCCACCTGGTGTCCTGGGTGACGGGCTTGCCGATCGAGCGCCAGCCGAAGGACGCGATGGACGCGATCATCTATGGCCTGGTGCGCGAGATGAGCGGCAGCGTCTCCGCCGAGCACGGCATCGGCACGCTGAAGAAGCAATGGCTCGGGCATGCCCGCAGCGAAGCCGAGATCGCGCTGATGCGCACGCTCAAGGCCGCGCTCGATCCCGATCATCTGCTCAATCCCGGCAAGGTCATCTGAGGACCGATGAAGTCGCTGAAGCTCGATACGCCGAGATCGCTGGCCCAGCGCGCGATGCTGCGCCTGCGCCAGGGCATCATCGACGGCGAGTTCGCGCTCGGCGCAGCCATTTCCGAGGAGATGGTCGCGCAGTCCTTCGGCGTCAGCCGCACCCCGGTGCGCGAGGCCATGGGCCAGTTGCAGGCGCAGGGCCTCGTGGTGATCCGGCCGCAGGTGGGCAGCTTTGTCTTTACCCCGAGCCCGGAGGACATCACGGCGCTCTGCACGTTCCGGATCGTGATCGAGCCCAAGGCCGCCGAGCTCGCCTTCGCGCACGACCGCGCCGGCGCAATCGCCGCGATGGAACAGGCCATCGTGGCGATGGAGGAAGCGCTCACGGCCAAGGACAACGTCGCCTATGGGCGCGCGGACAGCGCGATCCACGACGCGCTGTTCGCGCATTGCGGCAATCGCTATCTCCAGGAATCCTATCAGCTCGTTTCGGGGCGCGTCGCCGCGCTGCGCACCAATCTGAGTGCGCCCGTCGACGTCCAGACGCCGGCCTCGTTCGAAGAGCACCGCAAGTTGCTGCGCCTGTTTGAACGCGGCGAGTTCGACGGTTTCGTACGATTGATGACGACGCACATCACGAATTCGGGCCTGACCTATGCCCGCGCCTTGCAGGTCGCCTGATCCTCAGCGTATGGGCGGTAGGCGGAAATTGATGTTCCGGTCGATTGAATTCGCGGCATAGCCGGCTTATGCGTGGGCGCCATGGATATCACCGTCAGCGCCGCAAAACCCCTGAGTTCCTGGCCCCGCCACCGGGCCCATCCCGGCAAGGCGGCGCCGTTCCTGCCGATGAGCCGCGCCGAGATGACGGCGCTCGGCTGGGATGCCTGCGACATCGTGCTGGTGACGGGCGATGCCTATGTCGACCATCCGAGTTTCGGCATGGCCATCATCGGCCGGCTGCTGGAGGCGCAGGGCTTTCGGGTCGGCATCATCGCGCAGCCGGACTGGCATTCGGCCGAGCCGTTCAAGGCGCTGGGAAGGCCGAAGGTCTTCTTCGGCGTCACCGGCGGCAACATGGACTCGATGGTCAACCGCTACACCGCGGACCGGCGCCTGCGCCACGACGATGCCTATACGCCCGGCGGCGAGGGCGGCAAGCGGCCGGACCGCTGCACGATCGTCTACGCCCAGCGTTGCCGCGAGGCGTTCAAGGACGTGCCGATCGTGCTCGGCGGCATCGAGGCCTCGCTGCGCCGGATCGCGCATTACGACTACTGGTCCGACAAGGTGCGCCGCTCGGTGCTGGCCGACGCCAAGGCGGATCTCCTGCTCTACGGCAACGCCGAACGCGCCGTCGTCGAGGTGGCGCACCGGCTCGCCGACGGCACGGCGCCGCGCGATCTCGATTCCATCCGGGGCACCGCGCTGTTCCGCCGCGCGCCCGAAGACTACACCGAGTTGCACGCGGACGATCTCGAATCCGCCGACGAGGGCGCGGCGCGCCACCCCGGCAACACCGTGATCCGGCTGCCGGCCTGCGAGCAGGTCGAGCAGGACCGCGAGGCCTATGCGCGCGCCTCACGCGTGCTGCACCGGGAGAGCAATCCCGGCAATGCCCGGCCGCTGGTGCAGCGCCACGGCGACCGCGACCTCTGGCTGAACCCGCCGCCGATCCCGCTGACCACCGAAGAGATGGACGCGGTCTACGATCTGCCCTACGCCCGCGCGCCGCATCCGTCCTATGGCGAAGCCAGGATCCCCGCCTGGGAGATGATAAAATTCTCGGTGACGATCATGCGCGGCTGCTTCGGCGGCTGCACCTTCTGCTCGATCACCGAGCACGAGGGCCGCATCATCCAGAACCGCTCGGAAGGCTCGATCCTGCGTGAGATCGAGCGTATCCGCGACAAGACGCCGGGTTTCACCGGTGTGATCTCCGACATCGGCGGTCCCACCGCCAACATGTACCGGATGGCGTGCAAGGATCCGAAGGTCGAAGCGGCGTGCCGGCGGCCGTCCTGCGTCTTCCCCGAGATCTGCCCGAATCTCAACACCTCGCACGACGACCTGATCCGGCTCTATCGCAAGGTGCGCGAGACCAAGGGCATCAAGAAAGTGATGGTCGCATCCGGCGTGCGCTACGATCTCGCGGTGGAGAGCCCCGAATATGTCAAGGAGCTCGTCACCCATCACGTCGGCGGCTACTTGAAGATCGCGCCCGAGCATACCGAGCGCGGCCCGCTCGACAAGATGATGAAGCCGGGGATCGGCGCCTACAACAAATTCAAGCGGATGTTCGATGAAGCGGCCGAGCGGGCCGGCAAGAAATATTACCTGATCCCCTATTTCATCGCGGCGCATCCGGGCACGACCGACGAGGACATGATGAACCTCGCGCTCTGGCTCAAGAAGAACCGCTACCGCGCCGACCAGGTGCAGACCTTCCTGCCCTCCCCGATGGCGACCGCCACGGCGATGTACCACACCGGCGTCAATCCGCTGCGCGGCGTGCGCCGCGGCGGCAGCGACAAGGTCGAGGCGATCAAGGGCCTGCGCCAGCGTCGGCTGCACAAGGCGTTCCTGCGCTATCACGACCCCGACAACTGGCCGGTGCTGCGCGAGGCGCTGAAGGAGATGGGCCGCGCCGATCTGATCGGCTCGCGTCCCGACCAGTTAGTCCCAGCGCACCAGCCGCCCGGCACCGGCAAGGCCGCCGGCACGCGACGACCCATGCGCCCGGGCGGGAAGACGCAGCGCTTCACGACCAAGGGCGTGCGGGTGATGAAGTAGCGGGCGGCGGTTCGATCCGGTTCGGACTGACGCGTTCGTGAGCCTCCGACAAAAATATCGAAAACAACCCCATGCAAAGGAGCCGGTGACCGCCAGCGCGCGCTGCGGATTTTACGAAATCACTTGACGCGTCGGGCAAATCAGGGGCAATATGCCATGATCGCGGTGCTTGGGATGGGGGCGCCCTTTGCGGAGCGATGTTACGCCACGCGCCTGCCGGCCAACGGTGCATCTGCCCGACGGTGGCTCGAAGGCCCGGCCAAGATAACTCGTCCTGACGCATCCCAGAGCCATTTCGCATGAACATCGACGCGCTCGCCCGAGAGATCAGCGCCGGCAAGCCTGTCCGGTCGCTCCAGATGACCGACGATCGGTGGCCGGAAATCAATTGCGAGGGCGCATCGTTCGCCGATTGCGTGTTCGAGCGGGTTCAGTTCTCCAATCCGGTGTTTGCGGACGCGCGCTTTGCCAATTGCAGATTCGTGTCGTGCCGCATCGCGCACGGCGAGCTTTCGGGCGCGCATTTCGAGAAATGCAGCTTCATCGGTGGTGATGGCAAGCCCTCCAGCTTTGCCTTCAGCGATCTGCAGCGGGCTGTGTTCAGGGCGTGCGACTTGTCCCTGGCTGCCTTCGATCGAACCGAACTCTTCGCAATCGAGATGCACGAATGCAATCTGACGGGCGCGAAGTTCACGAAGGCCGACTTCAGTCGCGCGCTGAGCCGCAAGCAGATCGAGACGCGCGCCAGCTTTCATGCCTGCAAGATGGATCTGGTCGAGCTTTCCGAGGCGAAATTGCCGGGCTGCAGCCTTGCCGGGAGCCGGCTTCGCGAAGCTGATTTGTCCGGCATTGACCTCACCGATGCAGACCTGACGGATTGCGACCTGTTCCAGGCCATTCTCGACGGCGCAAAGCTCAGCGGGGCGGACCTCTCCGGCGCCGAGGTGAGCGGATTGAACCTGACGACCCTCGCCGACTTCGCGGGCCTGAGGATCAACGACGATCAGATGTTCCGGCTGCTCGACGCCATGGGCGTATCGGTTCGCGCGCGGCAGCGTTGACGCTGAAGCGCGATGAGATTGGGATGAATCGTCATCGCGCTTTAGGTTATTGTTTGAGCATGATCTTTTCGGAAAACCGCTGCGCACTTTTCCGGATCATGCTGTAGACGTCGCCTACCAGCTGAACCGCAGTCCGACATTGCCCTGCGCGTTGCCGCGGGTTTTGTGGTCGGAGTTGTCCAAACGGAGCGGGATTGTGGTAGTGTCATCGGGTCGCTGCTGAAAGCACGACCTGAACATTTCACTGGTCTCGGGTGGTTCGCGCCATGCTCAGGCCTGCAGAAGACACACGTGAAATCCCAGAGCTGAACGCGGCTGAATTGGGCGCGATTGCCCATCTCTATCGCGGCGAGATCTATCGCAGCACCATCTGGCGGACACGCCTCGACAATACGACCAACTGGTCGATCGTGACCTTGGGCATTGCCCTGTCGTCGACGTTCTCGTCGCGCGAGGCATCGGCGCTGCCGCTCATCCTGATCGGCATGCTGCTCGCGGTCTTTCTCGGACTCGAGGCACGCCGCTATCGCTATTTCAACGTTTGGCGCGCGCGGGCGCGCTTCCTCGAAACGCACTGGTACGTTCCGATCTTGAACGGCAAAAGCGCAAAAGACGACGCCGGTTGGCGGAACATCCTCGCGGAAGATTACCTGCATCCGCGCCATCACATCAGCTTCGTTCGCGCCGCCGGGCGCCGTATTCGCCGCACTTACATCTGGATCATCGTGATCCAGACATCCGCCTATATCGGCAAGCTCGCGATTCATCCGCAAATGGCGGCTCACCTCGATGAGCTCATCGAGCGCGCCGAAATCGGCCCGATCCCGGGCTGGGTGGTGATCTGCTGCGGCCTTGCCTACAATCTCTGCTGGGTTGTGCTTGCAGTCACGACGTACTGGCTTGATCGGCGCGCGCATGGCACACGGCCCTCCGCAGGCGGAATGGGTTGAGCTAGGAGGCGCAGCCCCCCGCGATCGCGGATTAGGTCGGCAATACTGTCTGACCGCGCAGCGGCGAGAGGCGAAATCGCATCAAGGCGCAATGACGAATTGCGGCGGTCGACCGGGGCGCCTAATGTTGAAATCCGACAATCACGCGGCCGCCTATCGTGCGGCGAGTGCAGCCTCACGGTGGACGACTTGCATACCCATCGGAGGGCACGCCATGTCCATTGCTCCGACGCTGCACCGATATCTGACCGCCGAGAAGATCCAGTATGCCGAGATCCCGCACGATCTCACCATGTCGTCCGCGCGCACGGCGCAGGCCTGCCACGTCTCGGGCGATCGTCTCGCCAAGGCCGTCGTATTGCGGCATGACGGCGGCTATATGCTCGCGATCGTGCCGGCGTCACACCATCTCAACCTGCCGGACCTGAAAGAGAGGCTTGGCGAGGATCTCGTGATGGCCAACGAAACCGAGATCAATCGGATCTTCGCCGACTGCGCGCACGGAGCCGTGCCGGCGGTCGGAAGGTGCTACGGACTCGATCTGATCGTCGATGATACCATCCAGGCCCAGCCCGAGGTCTATATCGAGGCCGGCGATCACGAGACGCTGCTCCAGCTGCCCCATGCGCAGTTCGCGCGCCTGACGGCCAATGCACCGCATGGACGCTTCAGCGTGCACGACTGACGCGGCACGATAGCGAGATGATCACCAGTACGTCCTCGTCGCGGCGCGCGTGCGGTCGCGCCCGGTTCGTTGTATAGTCACGTCACGGGGGCTGCGTTCGCAACGGAGGTCCTCCATGAAGGTCAAGGACGTGATGCACAAGGGCGTCGATTGGGTCAGCCCCGACACCCCGATCACCGAGATCGCGAAGTTGATGCAAGGGCACGACATCGGCTGCATTCCGATCGGTGAAGGCGACCATTTGATCGGAATGGTGACGGATCGCGATATCGTCTGCAAAGGCCTCGCGAGCAAGGACTTCAACGCCGCGCGCATGACCGCGCGGGATGTGATGACCGAAGGCATCCATTGCTGCCGCGAAGACGACGATCTGGCGAAAGCCGTGCATCACATGGAGACGCTGAAGATCCGGAGGCTGCCTGTCATCAACAAGAGCAAGCGGATGGTCGGCATGATCAGCCTGGGTGATGTCGGTCAGTCCGCCACGACTGATCTGTTGACCCAATGCGTCAAGGGCGTGTCGGCCCATCATCATTGATGACGACGCCGGCTTGGTTCCGGAACCTCACCGGATCGCGCGCAGCTCCGCCGTTTTCTCGCCCCCATTCTCATTCAGGGAGCTAGGCGGGGCCGCGCTACGGTGGGGCAGAGTTCCCAAAGGTTCCGTGTGATCGTCCGACGTCTTCTGCAACGCGACTCTCTTCATTCGCCTCTGTCGCGCCGCTCGCTCCTGGGCGGGCTTGTGTCGGCAGGCAGTGTCCTTGCGCTTGGTGGATGCGCAGGCCTGGGCGCGACCGGCGCGCGCTTCGACGCGTCGTCTCTCTCCGCTGACCCCACATTGCTGGTCACCACCACGCGCAAGCCCGTGAACGGCAGTCGCACGAAACCCTGGTTCGGGCCGGAGCGCGCGACCACGATGACGGTCGCGCGGGCAAAGCTGGTGGCGCCGGACGAGAGCCGTCTTTCTCTCGCCGCGGTCGGACTTGGCGATTGGCGCCTTGATCGGGTCGAACCGGTGTCGACCGAAATTGGCGATCTCGTTGCTCAGGCCGGCGGGGGAGACGTGCTGATCTATGTGCACGGCTTCAAGCAGACATTCGAGACGGCGGCGCTCGATGCCGCACATCTCTCCGATGGGATCAAGTTCCGCGGCCGGACCATGGTGTTCTCCTGGCCCTCCAAGGCAGGACTGTTCGACTATGCCTATGACCGCGACAGCGCGATGTGGTCCCGCGACGATTTCGAACGCGTGCTCTCGTCCCTCGTGTCGGCTTCAGGCGGCGGCCGCGTGCATATCGTTGCACACAGCATGGGCACCATGCTGACGCTCGAAAGCCTGCGTCAGCTCTATGCACGATACGGCGACACCGTCACAAGCAAGATCGGCGCGGTGGTGTTTGCCGCGCCTGATATCGACATGGACGTGTTCTCGTCGGCGATCCACCGCATCGGTCCGCTTGCCGGCAAGATCACCGTGATCGCCGCGACGAACGATCGCGCGCTGGCGCTGTCGGGGCAAATCGCAGGCGGAATGACGCGGGTCGGCGCCGCCGAGAAGGCTGCTATCGAGCAGCTCGGCGTGCGCGTGATCGACGCCTCCGACGCAGGCTGGGGGATCATCAACCACGATCTGTTTCTGTCGAACGCCGACGTGCAGCGGGTGATCCGCCGCTCGATCGATGGCACACCCGCATAAAAGGGCTCCTGCTCCTCCGCCTGTCCGCGTTCGCGCCCCCTGCCTGATGAACCGCAGCCCGGCAGCGCCGTGGTCGGCCGTTCGCTCGACCGTCATCCTGTCCGCACGAGTTCCGTGCTATCATGACGCGTGGACGATCATCGGGAGCCCCGGTTGCAGCGCGAGCAGTTCAAGATCGACATCCAGGCGGGCGAGCCGGTCTGGACGCCGGCACGACAGGAGCTGTGGCGACGCATCGAGCAGCATGATTTCGAGCCCGACACGCCGCTGAACTTTACCCGGCGCCTCGCGCGCGATCATGGATGGAGCCTTCAGGAGGCGCGCGCGGCCGTCGATGCCTATCGCCGCTTCTGCTTTCTCGCCGTCGTCTCGCCGACGCCGGTCACGCCGAGCGAGATCGTCGACGAGGTCTGGCACCAGCATCTCGTCTATTCACGCGACTATTGGGCGATCTGGTGCGGCGAGAGGTTACAGGCGCCGCTGCACCATGATCCCACGCCCGGCGGACCGGAGGCCCAGGCGATCTATCGCCGGCAATATGCCGAGACGCTTGCGTTGCATGAGCGCGTGTTCGGACCGCCCAGCCCAGAACTGTGGCCGGCGACACATCTGCGCTTCGGGCGCCAACGCTATCATGTGACGGACCGCAGCCGCTGGCTTATCATGCCAAGACCCATCGCATGGATTCGCGGTCGATTCATGAGGACGAGCCGATGACATGGAATCCCCTGGACTGGACCGCCGGTCCCTTCCTGACTCTCTATCTGACCAGCGCAGCCATCATCTTCCTGCTGGGTTTTCATTTCAGGTCGACGATCGGTCCTGCCGCAAACGCGCCGCGCCAATTGAACGCGCTGGAATTGGCCTATCTCGGCGGCGGCGCACGACGCCTCGGCGATGTGATCCTGCTCGGCCTGACGTCGGGGAGCGGGGCCACCATCGCGCCCAACGGCCGCACGATCACCGTCACCGACCAGACCCCGCTGACGAGGATCATGCGCCAGCCGGCATCGCTCGCGGTCCACCCCGACATGACGCGCCAGCAGTTCCAGATCGCGGTCAAGCCGATGGTCCAGCAAATTCAGGGGCGCCTGCAACAGCTCGGCTACGCCCCGACCGACGACCAGATGACGTCCTTCCACATGACCGTCCTCCCCTTCATCGCTCTCCTCCTCGGCCTCGGGGCCATCAAGGCCGCCGTCGGTGCGGAACGGCACCACCCGGTCGGAATCCTGATCTTCCTTCTCATCGTCACAGTGATCGGGGGCATCATGCTGGCGAAGCGCCCCATACGGACGCGAGCAGGCGATGAGGCCCTCGCAAGCCATCAGGCCTCCAACGCGCGAGCCTCGCGCGCGCCGCGCGATCACGAGCTGCTTCTCGCGGTGGCACTCTCCGGCGCCGTCGTGCTGTCGGGGACACCCTACGCCCCGATCTATGCCGCCTCGAAGACGATGAGCAGCGGCGGTGGTGACGGCGGTGGCGGATGCGGTGGGGGCGGCGGAGGTGGTGGCGGATGCGGCGGGTGCAGCGGTTGAAAAAGCCGGTGAATCCGCCGTAACGCCGAGAGCTCACGCCGTGAGATATGAAGAAATCGCAGAGCTACCGAAGTTCGACACCGGCCTATATGAGGGCTGCACATTCTCCATGTCTGGCGGCGACGCAAAGTTGATCTTACGATTCACGGAGCTGCCTCCATTCGAGATCAATTTCCATCGCGCGCGCTGGCATCAGTTCACGGCCTTGCCGAATTGTGACGCCGAGCAGATCAAAAGCGCGTATTTTCGGCTGGTCGAGGTGATGGAATCTCGTGTCCTGTCGTCCTTTGTCGATGGCGATCGAGCACCGATAAAAGCCTACAAGGAGCTGCACCACTATCGGATCTTCCTTGACGAAACGGGTTGCCACGAAGTCTTCGCGGAGTCCGCATCCGCCGGAACGTCGATCGATGCGCTTTCTCTCGACGACACGCGCCGTTGGGCAGATCTGAGACATGCCTATGGATCGGCCAGTGATATCCCCGGCCTTTTGCGACAACTCGCAGAGCTACCCGCATCGAGTGGCAAGGATGAACCGTGGTTTTCTTTGTGGAGCGCGCTGGCCCATCAGGGCGACGTTTATCCTGCTTCGTTTGCGGCCGTCCCTCACGTCGTACGCGCCCTCTCAATCGCGCCGGCCATGGCCGATTCCAGTTTCTTTCACTTTCCGGCTTGGGTTGAGATTTGCCGGCAGAAGACGGCAACCCCTATTCCCGACGATTTGCGCCACGCGTATTTCGCTGCGCTGCAACGCCTGCCGTCTCTTGTCGCTGCAGCAGCAAATCGAGAATGGGACGGCAGCTTTCTTGCCTGCATTCTCTCCACCGTTGCGGCGGCGAAGGGCTACGGAACGGTCGCAGAGGCCGCCCAGGAGCTGACCCCAGATGTCGCATCGGAGTTTTTGGAGTGGTTTTTCGAACGCTGATTTTGACCGCCGCTCACATGAAGAAAATGGCGCGCCATTCAGAACAAGGCGACGAATCCATACACAATTGAAATTCCTTGGGATTTTGCAAGCCGCCGCCGGCGCGGTGACCGTCGGCGTCGGTTTCGACCCAAGCGCGCCTCACAACTCTGCGCGCCTTGGCGGCTCCGGGGTGCTAGTATCTTCGAGGCCGCAAGACTCAAGATTTCGCGCACGCGATTGAATCGCGGCGAGGAAACGATGGCACACGAAGAGGTGCACTCCAAAATCAACACCCGACCGTAATTGCGGTT
The DNA here is from genome assembly GCF_030160715.1 of Bradyrhizobium iriomotense. Lineage (GTDB taxonomy): Bacteria > Pseudomonadota > Alphaproteobacteria > Rhizobiales > Xanthobacteraceae > Bradyrhizobium > Bradyrhizobium iriomotense. The sequence goes on along the minus strand of NZ_BSOW01000023.1, from coordinate 141,492 downwards.
AGTCGGCCGGGACATGGAGGACGCTATGGCATGGCGCGATGACAAGGCCCGGGCAACCCTGATCCGCGATGCAGCCGGCAGCGTGCCGCCGGGCAAGAGCCCTCGGGCCTTTGCCGAGCCTTTGTTCGGCTACACCAATATCGAGGATCTCGACAATTTCGATGCCGCCTCGCTTGCCCTCCTGGCGGAGCAGGCCTGGGAGCACGTGCAGCGGCGCACGGCCGGTCGTGCCGATATCCGCGTCGTCAATCCGACATTGCCGAACGGGCGCGAGATTTCCGTGCTCGAGATTCTCAACGACAACATGCCGTTCCTGTACGACTCCACGATCGCGGAGCTCGCCGAGCAGGGCATCGAAGTCACCCTCGTCGCCCACCCGATCATCGCCGTGGAGCGCGATGATGAGGGCAAGCTGCTTCGGTTCTACGGCGAAACGCTGCCGGAGGGAGCAAGGGGGGCGCGCGAAAGCCTGATTCACCTCCACATCACCCGCCTGGATGCCGACGCCGACCGCCAGAAGCTGATCGACGGCGTCACCAGGGCGTTGGACAACGTGCGCGCCTGCGTCACCGACTGGCGCGCCATGCGCGATCGCGTCGAGCAAGCGATCAAGACGTTCTCTTCCAATCCGCCGCCGCTGCCGATCGACGAGGTCGCCGAGGCCAACCAGTTCCTGCAGTGGCTCTGCGCGGACAATTTCACCTTCCTCGGCGTGCGCGAATATCGCTTCTCGCCCGACGGCGATGCGTCGGACGACATCACGACCGCCGAGGGCCTCGGCATCCTCCGCGATCCCGACGTAAAGGTCCTGCGCCGCGGCGGCGAAATGGTGGTGATGACGTCCGAGATTCGCGAGTTCATGCGCGAGCCGACCTTGCTGATCGTCATCAAGGCCAATGTGAGCAGCCGCGTCCATCGCCGCATCCGGATGGATTATGTGGGCATCAAGCTCTATTCGCCCGACGGCCGGCTCGAAGGCGAATTGCGCGTCGTCGGCCTGTTCACCTCGGGCGCCTATACGCGCTCGGTGCGGCAGATCCCGTATGTGCGCCACAAGGTTTCGCGGGTGCTGCAGCGCGCCGGCTTCGACCCGAACGGCCATTCGGGCAAGGCGTTGATGCACATTCTCGAAGATTATCCGCGTGACGAGCTGTTCCAGATCGACGTCGACACGCTCTACAATTTCGTCATCGAGATCCTGATCCTCTACGAGCGCCCGCGCGTCCGGGCGCTGGCGCGGGTGGACAAGTTCGATCGCTTCGTCTCCATCCTCACCTTCATTCCGCGCGACAAGTACGACACCGACGTGCGCACACGCGTCGGAGCGTTCCTGGCGCAGATCTACAAGGGAACCCTGTCCGCTTCCTACGTGTCGTTCCCTGAAGGCGCGCTTGCGCGCGTCCACTTCATCATCGGACGCTATGAAGGCAAAACGCCCGTCGTCGAGCGCACCATGCTCGAAGCCGGGATCAGCGCCATTGCCGCGACCTGGGCCGACAAGCTGAAGGCCGCGCTCACCGCGTCGACCGACGGCATGCGGGCGCGCATGCTCGCCAACCGTTATGCCCAATCCTTTAGCGGCGGCTATAGCGAGGTTTTCACCGCGGAGCAGGCGATCGCCGATATCGCGACCATCGAAAGGCTGACCCCAGCCCGCCCGGTGACGATCTCGGTTCACCGCGACAAAAGCGAGGACGATCCCAGGCGCTTCGGCCTGAAGGTGTTCTCCGACGCCGCACCGCTATCGCTGTCCTATCGCGTGCCGGTGATCGAAAATCATGGCCTGCGCGTAGTCGACGAACGCACCTATCAGATCGTGCCCGGTAACAGGCCCGAGCCGGTCTGGTTGCACGACATGACGATCGAGACCAGTGATGGCCAGCCGATCGAGATCAGCCGGGACTTCAGCCATCGCCTGGAAGCCTCGATCATGGCTGTTGTCACCGATCGCGCCGAATCCGACGGATATAATGCCTTGATCCTGCGCACGGCCCTGGGCTGGCGCGAAGTCTCGACCATCCGGGCGCTGTCCCGCTATCTGCACCAGATCCGCGCGCCGTTCAGCCAGGACTATATGTGGGCGACTTTGCGCAAGAACGCGGCCATCACCGCCAACCTCGTCGCGCTGTTCCAGGCCCGCCTCGATCCACGCCTTGCCGCCACCGAGCCCGAGCGTGCGGCACGCGAGACCGCCCTCCTTGCCGAGATCGAGGAGCAGCTCAAGTCCGTCGCATCGCTCGATGAAGACCGCATCCTGCGCCGGTTCACCAATCTGGTGCAGTCCACCATCCGCACCAATCTGTGGCAGGTCGGCGAGGACGGACAGCCACGTCCGGTGATTTCCTTCAAGTTCAACGCACGCGGGATCGAGGACCTGCCGGCGCCACGACCATTCTACGAGATTTTCGTCTATTCACCCCGCGTCGAAGGCATTCACCTGCGCTTCGGCAAGGTTGCGCGCGGCGGCTTGCGCTGGTCCGACCGGCCGCAGGATTTCCGTACCGAGATCCTTGGCCTCGTGAAAGCGCAGCAGGTCAAGAACGCCGTGATCGTGCCGGTCGGCGCCAAGGGTGGCTTCGTGCCCAAGCGCCTGCCGCCGCCTTCCAATCGCGACGCGTGGCTCGCCGAAGGCACCGAAGCCTATCGCATCTTCGTTCGCTCGCTGCTCGAGCTCACCGACAATCTCGACGGCGACGACCTCGTCGCGCCCGACCTGACCGTGCGGCACGACGGCGACGACCCCTATCTGGTCGTCGCCGCCGACAAGGGCACCGCGACCTTCTCCGACGTCGCCAACGCGATCTCGGCGGAGAAGAATCATTGGCTCGGCGATGCCTTCGCCTCCGGCGGCAGCCAGGGCTACGACCACAAGAAGATGGGGATCACGGCGCGCGGCGCCTGGGAGGCGGTCAAGCGCCACTTCCGCGAGCTCGGCACCGACATTCAGACCATGCCCTTCACCGCGGTGGGCGTCGGCGACATGTCCGGCGACGTCTTCGGCAACGGCATGCTGCTCTCGCCGGCGACGAAGCTCGTCGCGGCCTTCGATCACCGCGACATCTTCATCGATCCCTCCCCCGATCCGGCGAGCAGCTTCACTGAGCGCAAGCGCCTGTTCGACATGCCGCGATCGAGCTGGCAGGACTACAACAAGGCGCTGATCTCGCAGGGCGGCGGCGTGTTCTCGCGCTCGCTCAAGGCTATACCGCTCGCACCGGAAGTGCGCACCCTGCTCGATCTCGACAAGCCGCAGGCAACGCCGTTCGAGGTGATGACCGCGATCCTGAAGGCGCGCGCGGATCTCTTGTGGTTCGGCGGCATCGGCACCTACATCCGGGCGTTGGCGGAGAGCGACGATCAGGCCGGCGACCGCGCCAATGATCCGATCCGCATCACCGGGGCCGAGGTTCGCGCCAGGGTGATCGGCGAAGGCGCCAATCTCGGCGCCACCCAGCGCGGCCGCATCGAGGCAGCGCAGGCGGGAGTCAAGCTCAACACCGACGCGATCGACAATTCGGCCGGCGTGAATACCTCCGACGTCGAGGTCAACATCAAGATCGCATTGGCGCGCCCCGAGCGCGAGGGACGCCTCAGCACGGCTGACCGCAACACCCTGCTTGCCGCGATGACCGACGAAGTCGGCACGGTGGTGCTGCGCAACAACTACCTGCAGACGCTCGCGCTCTCGCTTGCCGAACGCAAGGGCGTGGCCGAGACCGGCTTCCTCACCCGCCTGATGCAGTCGCTCGAGCAGCGCGGCCTGCTCAGCCGCGTCGTGGAATTCCTGCCCGACGATGCGGCGATCGCCGAGCGCACACGGCGCGGCCAAGCCCTGACACGGCCAGAGCTTGCCGTGTTGCTCGCCTACGCCAAGCTGACACTCTACGACGACCTGCTCGCCACCAGCGTGCCCGATGATCCCTATCTCGCGCGCAGACTGTCTCTGTATTTTCCGCGCGAGGTTCCCGACAAATTCCCGGCCGCGGTCGAGCTCCATCGGCTCCGACGCGAGATCATCGCGACCAGTCTCGTCAATGCCGTGATCAACCGCGGCGGCCCGGCCTGCATCGTGCGCCTGACCGACGAGACCGACGCCGATATCTCGATCATCGTCATGGCGCAGGTGGCGGTGGATGCGATCTACGAGCTCAGGCGACTCAATGACGCGATCGACGCGCTCGACACCCGCATCGACGGGCAGTTGCAGCTCGGCCTCTACGCGGCGATCCAGGATCTCCTGCTCTCCCGCATGGTCTGGTATGTGCGCAATGTCGATTTTAGGGATGGCTTGAGCGCGGTCATCGCCCGGTTTGGCCCTGCCGTCCGCGAGGTCGCAGCCTCGCTCGACAACGCCCTGCCGCCGGACTTGCAGGCCGCGCGCAGCAAGCGCCGGCAGGACCTGACCGATGCCGGCGTCCCGACCGGACTCGCCGGCGACCTGGCCGACCTCGACGCCCTGGTCTCGGCGCCTGATATCGTGACAGTCGCCGAGCGCACCGGCCGGAGCATCGGTGATGCCGCAGCGACGTTCTTTGCCGCCGAGGCCAATTTCCGTCTCGACCGCATCATCGCCGCCGCGCGCAGCGTGCCGGCCAGCGATCGTTTCGAACGCCTGGCCGTCGACCGCGCCGTCGAGCTGATCGCGGCAGCCGAAAGACGCCTGGCCGCAGACATGCTGACCATCGGCCAATCCGGTCAGCAGGCGGCGGAGACTTGGCTTGCGGCTCACCCCGAAGCCACGCGCATCCGCCGCGCGGTCGAGGAGATTGCCGCCGGTGGCCTGACGCTCGCGAAGCTGATAGTGGCGGCGAACTTGCTGGGAGACCTGGTCAAAGGCTGACGGGCGCGCAGCAGCGCTGGCGAGTCCGGGATGCCGAGTCTGGAATGCCGAGTCTGGAATGCAATGTCAGGGGCAGGGTTGTCAGCCGGTGAACGGAGGGACCCGATGATCCACGCGACTTGCCATACCGCCGATAACATCCGCTGCCTCGAGTTCGATGCCACCCCCTGGTTCAGCGAGGCTGATGGTCCGAGCATTGTCGATCTGGCTCAACGCGGCTGGGCCAGCACGGCGATCGCGGACTCCCTCGAACGCCGACGCGGATATGAAGGCCTGCATGAGCTCGTTGAGTATGCGGCGAAGCGCCTGCAACCCGACACCATCGAGGATCCAGCCTGGGAAACCTTCGAATGTCTCGTCGATGGATCGGAGGCAGTCGCCTGGCTCGAGAAAAACCGGCCGGACGTGGCGGCAAGAATTCCGATCCAAAGCCGCGGTCAGCGCTAAAGCAATCATTCTGGCAAAACCCGCCGGGGTGAGCCGACGGGGTCCTCTTCGAGCTACATGACCTCGGACCGAGGGACCTCAAGGGTATTACCGGGCCTTCGCGATCACGATAGGCGCTGAGTAATGCCGCGCCAATGCCTCGTGACGCGCCGGTGATGACGGCAACCTTCCGCTCGGATGTCATATTCGCTCCTTCACGCGATGAGTGTATGGACAAGCATGCGGTCATCCTCGCGGGACGGTGGTCCGCAGGCGGAAGGTGGACGAACCGGTCATGACCTCCGGATGGCTCCAGCCAGTTCGAACACCGTTCGTCTCTTCAATCCGCTCCATGATGTGGGGAGATCGAAGCAGCGACCGCGGTTGCAGGAGCTGATTGACATCCATGGCTGCCTTGTGAACGACGGGATCTATGACCGCGGCCCGGAACATGGCCAGCTCGAACTCGACATTCGCCTGAAAATGCTCCGGCCGAGGCCCGTGCGTGTCCGGAAACATCAGGTCGCGACTGGTTGACATGGCCCAGGGGGTTTCCAGAACCGACGCGACCTCAGCCATGAATCCTTGCTGCAGCGCTGCTACCGGATCGGATTCAGTGATCGCATCCGCCAGGGCATCACGCAGAAGCCTCGCCTGCAGGGCAGCCGAGGACATGCCCTGACCGTGAATCGGATTGAAGCGGCAAATCGCGTCTGCGATGGGCAGGAGACCGCGCGGAAGGCGCGGACTCCGCTCGAAGTGCCGCCACGAGCTGGTCGGAAATGCAAATTGCCTGAGATCCTCGATAGGCTTGGCCTGGCGAAGCGCATCGTGGATGGTTGGCGTGATCAATTCCCCGAAGGCTGACACGTAGCTGTCCCACCCGTCTATCCGCTCCAGCCTGCCTCGCTGGCAGATCGTGACCATCCAGCGATTGTGCTCCATCGGAACCAGCACTCCGCGGTCGCCAATCCTGGGGGGATCGTTCAGCGTGAGCACCAATTTCCAATTCTTTGTCGCTTGCTCCGGCAGTTCAATCACTGCCGACGTGTAGCACAGGTTGATGTGGATCGTCGTCGTTTCCGGCGGCTGGAGCTTCAGGGCTTCGAACAGTGCCGCCGTCGGTGCGCCCCGCCCTGACGCGTCGACCACCAGATCGGCGTCAATGAACGACGATACGCCGATTTGATTGACGAGTCGGACGCCCTGCACATTCGCGCTCGATGGTTCGGATACGATCTCGGTAACCTTGCATCCCGACCGGATCTCAAGATTTGGAATCGCTTCCGCCTTCTGCCGGAGGACGAGCTCGAGCAAAGGCCGCGATGCGCATACCACCCTCGGACCGAGCTCGCGCTGCGGCAAACGTCCGATCTCGGGATGTTCGAAACGGATATCCCGGGCAACACCGACGGGAACGCCGCCAGCCCGGACGAGTGCGTCCTCGAAACCGGGGAAAATCTCGTTCACGGCTTTCAAGCCGCCGGCGAGAAGACCGTGCGGGTGTCGGCCCTGCGGGACACCAAGACGTGCCTGCGCGGCAGGCTTCAGGACGTCGCGCTCCAGAAGCAAGACTTGCCGGAAATAGGGTGCCAAAACGCCGGCCGCCGATAACCCGCCAATGCCGGCGCCGATGACGATCGCTCGTTGACCAATCAGATTACTCATACCTGTCTGCTCCTCGCTTGGGAGAAGACAGCTAACCGCGGGCGTATTGCCCTGCCGTTTCGGGATTTGAAAGATCAGTGTCAGCCGTAACAATGCGGGTCATCTAGTCTCCAGTTTCGTCAGCTGACGCCTGCATGGGTGAATTGCCTCGCGATCTGATTGAGGTGGCATCGCCAGCTGCGCTGGCCTGCGGAACCAGACGGGCGCGCATCCTCATCCAGCCGTCGAACAGCCACATCGCGTGCTGAGGGACGCCGATGAAGGGCCCACCAGCGAATCATATGGTTGTCAGATTGAAGAACGAAGAGGCCGCCAACTCGGGCGGCCTTCTCGCGCACGTTCGGCAACTCTCACAAGGCAACGAATTTCCGCCGGCGCTGGGCTTTATTGTCGCGACGGAGAATGCAACCTGCGCAGCTGCTGCTCCGGCCGCTCCTCCACAATGCCGGGAGAGCTGACCGTCGGCAAATCCGGAAGGCACTGAGCGAGATCATCGGGAAAGATTGATGTGTCGTCCATTCCAACGCTCGTTCGTGGCAGGCGCGCCCTGCTTTCAATTTCGCTTCGGGTAATCCCGAGATCGCGGAGCATGTGATCATTCATGCCGGCGAGTTCTTCGATGCCGCGACGAGCCGCCAGTTCGGCCGCGATCGCCAGCTTTGCGCTCTTGAAGACCGCAAGGAGCCAGGTGACGGCGCGGCGTGCGATCTTGCCCCATCGCGTCCGGCGCCGCTGCGGAGCGATGATGCCGTGGATCTCGTAGAGCGATTGTCGCGAATGCATTTCCATTGCACTTTCTCCGTGGTCTATTTACGTCGAGGCCGAAACAAGCATTGGCTTTTGAGTACTCCGCAGGTGCTTTCGATCAGATCGGTCATTGCTTGCCGATCTCCTCTGGTCGACCTTGAACTTCGACCTGTCGATGCGACGCTGGCTCCGATCCGGCGAGGCAATCTCCGGGCTCAGGCGAACGAGCGACGGCGATCGCCGCAACGGTGGCACGGGAGACGTGAATGGCATCAAAGGCCGCTGCCGAGTTCGTGCACGTTGCGGCGATCGCAAGTCTCGCAAGTAAATGAACGGCCGCACGGCGTATGACGGTGCTTGCCGAGACGACGGATGGCCCGCTTGTCGGCGTCCGGTTGGACAAGAACGAACGCGGCCGCGCCGGGAGCAGCGGCTGGCGTGATATCGGATGCGTTGGCAATTCAAAATTCTCCGCTAGTTGATGCGGGGAATTTGCCGGCGATCCGCTACGGCATTGTCTCTGGCGCGGGAATTCGGGCTACGGTTGTAATCTCTGTTACCGCACTGCCGTCATGCTTGAATCCATCGAATGTCGTCGTGCACGGCTTGCGATTGCAGCCTCGTACCTGCCGAGTTCACCAGGCAGCGTGATAAGGCACCAGCCAGGTCCGCAGAGGTGAGCGGATGATGAACAACTTCGGAAATACCCGAAGCAGCCAGCAGCGGTGCTTCCAGATCACGCGTCGAGCTCGTCGCAAGCATGATCGGCAAGTTGGGCGCAAGCTCACGCAGTTTCGTGGCGAAATCGATGGCGACACTCGAGCCGGCTTGCTGGCACACGAGCGCCGCGTCGAAGCGTCCGCGCGCCGCACAGGCCTGCACGGCCTCCTGAGGCCGGGTGAAGCCGACCGCCTCGTAACCGAGTGCCGCCAGAATTTCCTCGTGCCGCAGCAGGCGCTCGCGGTCGGTCTCAAGCACCAGCACGGTTTCACCCATGCCGCGACCGGCCGAGCCGGACTCTCGCTGACTCGATATCGGCACAAGGCACGGGACGGATGGAAGCCAGATGTCGAAACGTGTTCCGACCCCTGGGGCGCTTTGCACTTCCAATTTCCCATTGTGCTCCAACACAACGTCGCGTGCGGTGGCCAGACCAAAGCCATTGCCGTTCGGGCGGGTCGTAAAGAACGGCTCGAAAATCCGCTCCAATGTAACTTCATCCATACCGCGCCCTGGATCGGAAATCGAAACTACGACAAAGTGACCAGGGTTGATCCCAGTCCGGTCACTCGCTGCCGTATCGGTCATCTTGCGTTTCCCGATCTGGATCTGGATGACACCTGGCTTATCCATCGCCTGGGCAGCATTATTGCAGATGTTCAGGATTACCTGCAGCAATTGCGCGGGTTCCGCCGAAACGACCGCCGTCGCCGGCGTTTCGTCCACCGAGATTTCGATGTGGGCAGGCAAGGATGGCGCGAGCAGCGACTTCGCTTCCGCGACCAACGCGTTGACGCAAACGGGTTCACGCCTCCCCTCGCGGCGACGTCCGAACGTGAGAATCTGGTCGACCAGATCCTGCGCCCGCTCTGCGCCCCGCCGGATTGCATCCAGATTCCGGCGCGATCTGGCGTTTGGATCGAGGTGCTCTTCCGCCATCTCGGCATGGCCTAGGATGCCGCCCAAAATATTGTTGAAGTTATGGGCGATACCACTGCTGAACGTGCCCACCGTTTCCATTCGACGGGCCTGCTGCAGGCGTGTCTCCAGGCGCGCACGTTGGCTTTCCATGGAATGCCGCTCCAACGCATACACGATCGTATCAAGCGCCATTCGGAGCAGGCTGAGTTCGCCGGCGGCGGTGACGCGACAAGCTCGACCAATCGCGCCGAACCCAAGCGCGACGGTGACGCCGCCCTTGGTGACGCTCGTCGCGCATGCCCATCCGCCCAGACCAAGCGCGACACAGGCCTCCTTGCTTTCACCGATTGGAAGGCGGTTGACGCGCGGAACGTGGATAATGCCATCTGGGGACGGCTCAAACCGTGCCATCAACGCCATCGCGCGCTGCGGCCAGTCCGGCGGAGAACTCATGCCCGACGTGCTCCAAATGTGCTGCCGAAGCACGGCTTCGCTCGACACGAAATAAGCACGGTCGCAACCGATGCACTCTGCCATGTCGGCAAGAGCGCGTGCGATCCCGGCGTCAATGCTGTTCGGCTGCGCATTGATGAAGCGCATCGATACGCCCGCGATCACGTGCTCAAACGCCGCACGCCGGCGCAGGGCAATCGCGCGCGCCCGCAATTGCAACCCGAGATAGATGAGCGCACCGAGCAACAGCACCGACGTGGCGTAAAGCAGAACGCGGTACCGAAGCGCCGATGCGCGTGCCGCGATCTGGCGCTTCATGATCAGTGCACGAACAGCATCCTGCTCCCTGGTGGTTGCCGCGGCGATCAATGCCTTCAGCGCGGCGTCGGTCGCCGGCAGCAGATCATGCAGTACACCGCCATGCGCGATCGCCTCCTGTATCGAGGCGGCGTCGGCGCCCGGGTCTGGCAAGCGCGCCAGTTGTTCCAATCGATCCTTGACCTCGCGCGCCGCGGCCGGCGACGTGTCTAGCGTGAGATGCAGCATGGCGGCCGACAGCATGGTGGCGGCGGCGACGACCGGCGTGCGGTCCGAGGCGGCGAGACGGGTGCTGAACATGCCAAAATACAAGAAGGAGTTGCGCAGCAATGCATTCCTGCTCTTGAACTGTTCGACGAGGTTTTGCTGCCGTTGCGCACCTGCGGCAAGAACTGCAATTGCGGACTCTTCCTCTGTGTCTGAACCGGCGGCCTCGCGCAGCTGATGAATGGAGTTATCGTAGGCATCGGTCAGGCGTGCCAACTCGTCGTAGTTTCGCGACAAGCCCGTGCGCGCAGTCAAAACCTCGCGGTTCAGGGCACGCTCGAGTCTGGAAAAATGGTCGAGTGCCTCGATCTGCTGATCAAAGCGCGTCGAGTTGAAGTTCAACCCGCTCAGCAACAGCCAAATCAGCAACAAAAGCAGGAACGACACGAAAACCACTACAGGCGTCATTCTCATGGTTCAGCTCCGACCTGCGCGCCGCGGTACTTTCCGGTCAAGGTTCGCAGATAGGCAACGATCGCCTTGACCTGCTCGTCCGTCAGTGTCGAGTTCAGCTGCGCCATGCCCATCTTTCGAACGGCGTCATCGAGGGTCTCGGCGCTGCCGTCGTGAAAATAAGGTGGTGTCGTCGCGACGTTGCGGAGGCTGGGCACGCGCAGGATTTCCGGCTTCGGCGATCCGAGTGGGTGGAAAATTCCGTGCCGTTGGAAAAGATTGCCGCCTATGTTCACGCCCTGGTGACAAGAGACGCAACCAAGGGACTTGAACAGGCGATATCCGTCCTCCTCTTGCGCCGACAGCGCGCCAGCGTCTCCCGTCAGCCAGCGGTCGAAACGGCTATCCGGCGTCGTCAGGGTTCGTTGGAAGCTTGCGAGGGCATCAACGACATTTCTGGCGTCGGGGCCACCGCCGTAGACGATCGTGAACTCCCTGCGCAGACCGGGATCCGTGCCCAGCCTTTCCGCGAGCTCGGAGATGTTTGCTCCCATGATCTGAGGGTTTTCCAGCGACGCTTTGATGTCCGACTCGATGCCGCGGATCTTTCCTTCCCAACCGAAGCGGAAGCTGAGCGCCGCGTTGAACACGGTCGGCGTATTGAGCGGAAGGCCCGAGCCGTCGAGGCCTGCATCGTAGCTCCGCTTGCTTGCGCCATTGGTCCCAAGATCGTGACACGACGAGCAACTGCGCGAGTTGTCGCGCGACAGGCGAGGATCGCCGAACAGACGCTCGCCAAGCCTGATCTTCGAGGGATCGATCTGGGGAGGCTTGGGAACGGGAGTGATCGGCTCTTCGGAGAGGATGCTGTTCGCTTCAGGCTGCAGCACGAGCGATTGCTGTGCCGCCGACGCAAGCGACAGGCCCCCCAGGATCAAGACGCTGGCCATCGTGATCCAGCGCCTGCGGTGGACTGGCCCGGCAATTCCCTGTTTGCCGCGCATGGTCAGGTAACGAGAGACGCTACTGCGTGGCATACGCGGCGATTTCTGGTCAACGCAATCACTCCACTTAGATTCAGCTACCGGGCCTTGCCCGGCATGTGGGGCTCGTTTGCAGATTGAAGCCCACGGGACGTGTTCCCTGCAGCGCACGGACCACGTCCATGACCTTGCTGATGGCCGGATCAGGAATCCCGGCCATATCGCACGATCCGTTCGATCTGGGATGGATGGGGAATTCCCATGTCCCGCAGCGTCCGATTGTCGAGTTCAGCCAAGGCAACGACCGCCTTTTTGATCTCCCGCTCGCGACGCCACTTTTTCCACCCGCCCGCGATGGCGCGCCAGATCATGGCCGGCCAACGAGGATGGACAAATCGGTATCGGTCGACTTGGCGCGCTGGAGATGCGAAGCCAACCCTGTGGACGGCGTCCGAAGCGGGCGAAACAGATCTCCGTCGTTCGCTCTGGACAGGCTTGTGACGCTGCCGAGCATCAACCTCGTTGGCGATCGCCGTTACCGCCGTCGTTGCGACCCAGTGCACCGAAGCACCATAGAGGGCAAACCCCTTGAGGAAAAACCCAAGCACCGACTGCCAGATTGCATCGACCGTGCCCGTTGCGGGCCTCTTCACCAGAAGTGATTTCGCTTCGGCTGCGGACGGCCATGGAATTTGCTGCGAGTCTTCGGACAGCAAGCCGCGCTCGTTGCGCGCGCCAATGCACGGCGTTGGCAAATGGCCCGTTGCCGCCGGCAGGCAAGCTCCGCGGTGGTCAAGCGATGGCGGCAATGGAGAGAACTTGTGTTTCAGCATAGGAATTCTCCGTCGATTGAAACGGAGACTCTGATGGCCGGCGGTTACGCGATCGTCAGCTGCGCAGACAATTCGGTTACAACCGTAATCGCAATGCCACATCTCGATCCTGCTAGAACGGTTCGACCGGCAATGCGAAAACATAGCCTATGCCGCGCTCGGTCTGGATCACGCGCGGCGCGCTCGGGTCAACCTCGAGCTTGCGCCTAAGCCGCAACACCTGGACATCGATGCTTCGATCAAAGATATCCTCATGCATCCGGGTGGACTGCAACAGCTGCTCGCGCGACAGCGGCCGTTGCGGCGCTTCGAGAAAAGCTAACAACAAGGCATACTCGCCCTTGCTCAGCGCGACTGGTGCCCCATTGGGATCAAGCAACCTGCGGCCGCGCCGCTCGAGTTGCCAGCCGTCGAACCTGTATCCGCCCCGCTCCGGATTGTGAGCGCGTGCGACGCGTCCCATCTCCTGCCGCCTTAGAACCGCACGGACCCGGGCCAGCAGTTCCCTAAGGCTGAATGGCTTGACGATGTAGTCGTCCGCACCGAGCTCAAGGCCGACGATGCGGTCGATTTCGTCGGGGCGATGGCCGGTCGTGATGATGACCGGAACGTCCGAATGAGATCGGATCTCCCGCAACATGTCGAGCCCGTCGTCCTGGCCTAGTCGCAGATCCAGGATGATCAGGCTGGGCACGGTACCGTTCAGATGGCGATTGAGTTCGGTTCGATTTGAGGCCGACTTCGTCGGGATATTGTGATCCTCGAGATATCCGATCACCAACTGCCGCAACGAAGAATCATCATCAACAACAACAATATGGCCAGCATCGGCAAGCATGAATTAGTCTCTCAACTTCTCTTATTAGACTGTGCCCCTGCAATTCGAAACTTCAACGGGCAAAACCCCGTCCACAAACCCTGCCGCCGTACCCGCCTCCCCAACCGGACCGCGGTCAAGCTGATGTATTTAGGACGCCCGGGATTGGCCGTCGCGTGCCCAGAACGCACTTTCTGCGGTACCAGAGCGTACGACGCCCTCCACCGCGTGAGCGCCCGGCGAATAGCCGAACCGCTTCCGGAATCTCCGCGCGAAATGTGCATAGTCGCGGAAGCCGCAAGCGTAGGCCACCTCGCTCAGAGGCTGATCGGCGCCCTTTGCTGCCCGACGGTGGAGAAGATGTGCGGCATGGTCCAGGCGAAGCGAATAGATGAATTCGCTACAAGTCGTGGTGCGCTCGGTAAACAGCTTCTGGAGGTATCGCAGCGAAATTCCCACTTCGCTGGCCACCTCGACGGGCCCGAAATCCGGATTTGCTAGACCGTCCTTGACCACGCCGGAGATGCGCGCAAACAGCTTGTCCGCCGAGCGTGAGATCGGCGGCAGATCGGACGGAGCAAACAGCGCACCAACGAGGTCGTAGATGGCGAACTGCATATAGATATCGGCCGACGACGACGCGGCGTCCATATCGGCATCACGAATGAGGTCGAAGAGCAGACGACTGGCGCGCGTCCCCTGCCTGCCGACAACCCCCTGCGGCTCGAATCCCAAGTGAGAGTGCACCGATTTTCTCGGCAGCCGAAGCGTCAGCCAGTGTGGGCTCTCCAACCGTGAGAGATATGTCACCGGCCGCGCCGCATCGACGAGCGCAACATCGCCTTCGGCGAGTTGTGCCGCTTGATCGATCTGGGTCATTTCAGTCTGCCCAGCGACCTGAAACATTATGAGGTAGTGATCCGCACCATCGCAGCGAACATCCCGGTAGCGCCGCTCTGCCCGGTGATCCGAGCAGCCACGGTTCGCCGCGCCCCACCTGATCTTCACCGAGGTTGCCTCAAGCCCGCATGCATTGAAGGGACGGATCCAACCGGCAAACGAATTCGGCGTCGTGACCTCGACGTCGCGCCCGCAATTCGATCGGAGCAACGCTCGCCATGCATCGAAATCCATCGGCGGGGCGCCGCCGATATCGTCGCTCTGAAGCATCATTGCCTCCGTCCCAATTTGAAGGCGGTTATTTATGACTTCTGGTAACATCCTGCTGCGACCGACAGTGTGAGGTCTCGTGGACGTGATGAATTGTGATGACTCTGTTCCACCATATGTCTCATAGGTGGCATAGGCGCGTCCGCCCGAAGAAGCGATTTGTCGAAAAATGGCGCCTGCAGAAGATCGACCGCGCATCTGCCGGTCGAATCGAAAACGTATCGGTCAAACAGCTTGTGCCGCGCGCGACAAGTTCCCCCCTAATGGCGGGCCGCTGCTAATTCGTTCTCGCTCGGATGACGGGAATCGTCGCCGCCTGCAACCGCGGCAGCACCGTATCAGCTTGCACCGGAGATCTCGTCCAAGCGAAGTCGGTGGGCGATATGCCCGAGCCGATCGTTCGCGATTATCGCGCCGCCGGCCGCCTAGGGGGCGCCGGGCGATGGCAACGCACTCCTATTCGCCCGCCAAGACGCGCTGACCAGCTGGCAGCGGGATGGTCGAGTTGAAGACGTTATCGGGATCGTACTTCCGCTTGGCCTTGATCAGTCGGTCGGCATTGTTGCCGTAGCTTTTTGCCGCGCGTTCCACCGCACAGCTGGCGAGGAAATTTGGATACCCGCCCGGCAGTGCGAAGCCGTCAAAGGCCCGACGCGCGGCTTGCACCCACCGCCGATTCCAGCGCTCATGACCCGGCTCCGACCGATCGGTGAAGGATGCGAGGATCTCGACCAGGACATGATCGCGGCGAAGGCGGAAGGCGGTGGCCGCCGCCGGCACGCGCGACGCTGCGCCCCGGAACTCATGGGTGACGATGGCGCAGCCCGGCGAAGGCGCAATCGCCATCGCGCGAATGAAGACGTCGATACCCCGGCTGTCGAGCGTCGGAAGCCAGCACGTCTCCATCAATACGCGTTGGCCGGTCACGAGAAATGGATCGAATATCGCGAGCGAGGCGCCATAGGCCGTCGCGGTCAAAGTGTTGGTGACGAGCGTTCCAAGCCCAAGGAACGGCGCCAGACGCGCTTCGCCCTGCTCCCGCACACCGCACCACGTCGGCACCACCATGACAAGGGGAACGCCGTCAGGGCCGCCAACCAGTCCGAGCTGGACCGTCAGTTCCTCGGGCGCGGTCGCCATGATCTCGATGCAACCTCCGAGCACGGTCCTGGCTTGGGCGAACGGGAAAAGCAGCATGCCTGAGCGCACGCTTGGCAAATGGTGCGCCCGGTGTTGCATCGCTGTCACCACGCCGAAATTGCCGCCACCGCCACGCAGCGCCCAGAACAGTTCCTCTTCGCAGGAGGGGCTCGCAGTGATGACGCGCCCATCCGCAAGAACGACGTCGGCGGCGAGCAGATTGTCGAGCGCAAGCCCGAAGCGGGCGATCAGCGATCCATAACCGCCACCGAGCGTCAGGCCCGTCATGCCGACGGAGCTGCATGAGCCCGTGACCACCGCAAGCCCGCGCGGATCGGTGACCGCGAAAACGTCCGAAGCGCGGGCGCCTCCCGAAATCCGTGCGGAGCGATTGTCGGGGCTCAGCGTTACATCGTTCATCGCGGTCAGGTCGATTACCATGCCGTCGCACAGCGCCCGGCCGGCCCAGTCGTGACCGCCGCCACGAACCGAAAGCGGGAGATCGCCGTCGCGCGCGGCCCGGATCGCCGACTGCACGTCTTGCGACGTGCGGCAGTGCGCGACCGCGCGCGGCATCGGCCCCACGGGTTTTGCCCAGATCGCCGTCGCGGCGGCGTAGCGATCATCGCCCGGCCTCGACAAGTGGCCCGATAATTGTCCGTGAAGCCGATGCAGAGTGCGTTCGACTAAATCCGGCATTGCTCCGCTCCTCCCGTGTTGGCAGAGCCCGCAGTCAAGCCGGAGCGGGTTGCGACTGGATGGCATTTTTGACGTCAATGGTTACATCCGTAGCCCGCCTCTGGCCGACTGTGACGCAGCAATGCCCACGCGCATGCCGTCGTCCCTTCAGCGCGGTTGGCGCAGCCTCGGGAAGATGCAAGGCGACGAGCCGATCTCGCCACGATCTCGAAGCCATGCCAGCGGTATTGCTCAGCTCGTTCGAGGACCAGAGATATGCCGGACGGTGTTCACCAGGTGGAAGCCAAAGCGACGCCGTGGCCGTCGCTGGTGCGTCGCCCCGTCCCTGCTTCAAACGAGCTTGTTGCGAGGGTTCGGAACAGTTGAGGGATGTGCAGCAGATACTCATCCGGATTGGCGTCAAGGCTACGACAGCGGACAGGAAAACCGCCAGGACACGCCGCTCCATCGCATGAGGAACTGGCCGCGGTCATCCGCGGGGGTGCCCGCGGATGACCTAAAGTCGGCAAAATGCGAGGTCGCCATTTGGGGGTGATGGATGCTACCGACTGCCGACACTGCGACGGCGCGTAACCACAGTCACTGTGCCCTTCCGCACGACCGTTTCTTTCGTTGGATGCGCGAGCTCGCCAATGATCCGAAGAATCTCCGCGCGTGTGTCGATCGCACCGAACTCGTCGGCCATCGACGACGCCTGTCTACGATAGGTCGGACTATCGAGGACGGTTCGGATGGCGTGGCGCAACGCGTCAGGGGTTGGCTCATTTGTCGCCAGATCGATGCCCACACCGGACCACGCGACGCGCGCATTCACGTCCGCCTTGTCTTCCGTCAACCCTGCGGTGACCAGCGGAATGCCAAAGCTCATCGCCTGGTTGACGCTGCCGTAGCCGCCATTGGTAACGAATGCGTCGACCTTGGGCAGGATCCATTCGAACGGCAGGTATTGAGCAAGGCGCGCGTTGGCCGGAATTGGACCCGGGATGGCGTCGACGGGGCGGCCGCCAGAGGTGGCAACGACGAGCAAGTCAGGCTCACCGGCCAGCGCCGCCAGCGTCGGCGCTATCAGCAGACCAAAATTGTGATTGGCCAGCGTTCCCTGCGTCACCAGCACCACCTTGCGCGAGCCGTCGAGCTCGTGCGCCCAGGATGGCAGCGGTGCCTGATCCGGAATAATCGGAGGCCGACCGACGAAACGCACCGAGGCCGGAAAGGTGCGCGGAAACTCGAAGCCCGGAACGGTGAGCTGCAGGTAAGCATCGGCCAGCTCGACAACCGAATCGAACATGGGCATCGACAGCGGCCCGACCCCCATGGTCTGCAGCGTTCTGTTCAGTCGATCGGCCACAGGCCGATAGAGATGCTCGTCACGCTCGCGATAGATCGCTGCATAATCGTCACGCTGCGCCTGTGTGGTGGCCGGCGGCAACCCGACAAAATTCGGCGCACCATCGTCGCGGCGCCAATGCAGGAACGACGTGCCGCACAGCGCAATCGGCGGCCGCTTCGATCGCGGTCCGAGCAGCATGGGCAAGACCCCGAACAGCATGTCGTCGCCGACGATGATTTCGGCCGGGAAATCTTGTAGCACCTGCCGTATGCCCTTGTGCTGGCCGGGAATGGCATCGACGAATACCCGTTCCATGGCGACGCGGAACCATTCCATGCCCGGCGGAATGGTTTTCAGTTCAGGAGCCACCGTCGCGAAGTCGCGCAGATCGAAATCCGCGCCGGCCGGAAAAGAGTAAGGCCTTGCGCCGATGCGTTCGATTGGACCGCGCAGAGCGCTCCCCGACAGAAAGGCAACCTCGTGGCCTTCGGCGATCAGGAAGCGTCCGATCGCAAGCAGCGGGTTGAGATGGCCGGTTGCGGGAGTTGATGCAAGGAGGATCTTCATATGACCTGTCACTCTCGTTGGTGAAACCAACCGCCCGTTCGGAGGCGTCCGAAGGGGCGGCTCGTACAGCGCATAGGTTGGTACCTCGCGGTTACGCCGCGACTTCTAAGGGCTCGCGAAATGGTTACGACTGCAATGCTGATGGCTTTGCGAAGCCGGCGCGACCGCGCGCTCGGCAAGAGAAGGCAGCAGCAAAGCGTGAGTTTGATGAAACGTCAGGAAAACCGACGCGCCATCAGCAGTCCGCACGGCCGTTGCTCACATGAGCGGCCCCGAGCAGCATCGAATGGCCGACTCAACTCCCACTCCACAACAGCGCCCCAGTCTGCAGCTGGCTCGAGAACGCCGGTCCTGTCTCTGCATCGTCTACGATGCGGACCCGTAGCGCGGGATGCCGCCTGCGAGCCTCTTCGAGCGCCGCTGCGAGCCTGGCCGATTCCAACGCTCCTTCGATTTCCTCAACAAGGCAAATGCACGGGAAAGGCGAGCGAGTAGAGATGGAAGAATCTCTCGCTGCTGCCTAGCTGGCGGACGAGAACGGATTCCCGTCGTCCGCCGTCGTCATTCCAGGTGACTTGCTGCCCGCGTACGTTCAGTTGTTCGCCATCATCATTTCAGCAGCCGCGGCATATGATGATCCTGCGATCGACGGCGGCATCCTCCTCGGTGAGGCGCTCGAGATCACCGGGAATCTCCGACGGCACATCGCGCACGCGCGGTTGGCGGTGCCCAATCGGCGCCCGGCCGATCAATCGCTCGTCTTGCGTCAGTGAAAAGGGTGCGGTCGCAGCGGTGAAGGATCCCGCGGATGATCTCGCAGTTCCCACCGTCTGCGCGATGGCTCCGCGACTGCCTAGTAAAGCCAGCACTGCCACGGTCTTGATCAGGTTTCGCATGTTCACCTCTCCCGAAATCTGCGCGCGTCGCCATTTGCGACGCTGCCGACGTATGTTCTGAGGTGCTCACCTTGCGAAGGTGAGATTACGAACGGATGTTCTGGAGGCGCGAAACGACTGCAGCCGTAATATGCCACCGCGGCAGGGGAAACGTTCAGAAAGCCATCTCCTGGCGCTTCAAACCGAGAAGCAAAACCGGACGAGAGAAGCCGGCGACGGAGGTGATCGTGGTGAGGGTTCTGAGGATCATCGCGCGCGAGCGAAGCCTGGGCTGTCGGGACAACGATGCCGGGTGTGATCTTGCGCGCTGCCGCCGCGCACCTGATGAACGACTATGCCGGCGTTGATCAACCGGCCGTCAGGCATCGTGGAGGACTCGCCTGCTGGCAACAGAAGCGAGCAACCGAGTTGTTGAGCGAGAATCTCGACGGCAGCCTTCCGCTGGCCGACATGGCCGACAAGTGCAGTTTGTCGCCCGGTCACTTTTCCCGTGCCTTTGGGCAATAAATGAGCATGCCACCGAATCGCTCACTGCGCCAGCGACGGATTGAAAAAGCCAAGTCCCTGCTATCGAACTCGCGACGTTCGCTTGTCGAAATCGTCAATGCAACTGGCTTTTGCGACCAGAGCCACTTCACACGCGTATTCTCCGAGTCGACGGGTAACAGTCCCGGCGCCTGGCGGCGATTTCAAAGTCAATAAGGCCCGCTCCGCTGAAAGCCAAATTCATCGGCTCCGGCCCCGGAGTCCGATTTGTGCGCCAAGAGCGGCTAGTCCAGCATGTCGGCCCATCGCGAAGCGCTTTATGTGCGCGAAATCGTTTCTCGGAGGCAAACAGCCAACTCAATTTCGTGTCAGCGAACTCAGACGTGCAAGATCGCAAAAGATCATAGACCACTCTTATCGCGCAGATTGTCCGATTTGTCCGCCCAGTATCCAAATCTACGACGCGCACGTGGTCGACCTGGACCAATGGGTCTGTGCGCGGTATCTCGATGATGGCGCAGAGGATCTCGCGGAGAGGGAGGGATTCGAACCCACGATACGGTTTCCCTCGTCCGGCGTATCCAACTACAGAGCTCCTGCGCTAGTCGCGACGCGAATTGCGGTCATGAAATCGAACCGACCGAGTCATTGGCCGCTCCGCTCCTCGAAGAGACTAGACGGCGCCGAGATTCCGCCAAGATCGAAGCGCTGCGAGATCGGGAGCTCGGACGATTGAGCTTCGAACCTTAGGCAGCAGTGTGTTTGCTTGCCTCGGCGATGTGGTCAAGCCGGTCGCAAAATTCGGTACGCATCTCAGCAACAAGCCGAGACCACATCAGGGAGGCTTCACGTTCGAAAAAAATCCCCAGACTAAAACCCAGACTAGACCGCAATTTTAGTCTGGGGCGATTTCAGGCTGCTCGGGAAATCGATGATATATGAAGGAGATAGCTGGCGCGCCCGGAACGATTCGAACGTCCGACCCTCAGATTCGTAGTCTGATGCTCTATCCAGCTGAGCTACGGGCGCGTGTTTCGCGAAACAGCTGTGCGGGCAGAGCCCGCACGCAGCCACCGGACGGAGCCGGAGGGGGTGCGAAAGAGCGCTCTGACTAACCGCTCTTGTCCCGATTGGCAAGGTCTGGGTAGGCGGTATTTAGGGCATTTGCGCATTCCGCACCGTCATTCCGGGGCGCGACGAAGGCGCGGGCCCGGAATCCATAACCACGAGCCGGGGTTATGGATTCCGGGCCTGGCCCTGAGCCCGTCATCGGGCCGGCCGAAGGCCGGACCCCGGTGGGGCCATCCCGGAATGACGCCGATTTATGCTTTGCGCCGCCCCCGGCCCGGTCGGCCTCTGGCCGACCTTACGCCCTCGCCCGCTCGTTGCGGATGGAGAGGAGTTCCACGGGGCGGTCGGGGATCACGATCCGGAAGGTGGCGCCGATGGTGCCTTCGACGAGGTGAATGTCGCCGCCATGGGCGCGGACGAGTTCGGCGGCGATCGCCAGCCCAAGCCCGCTGCCGCCGGGGCGGCCCGAGGTCTGGAACGCCTCGAACAGGTGCTCCCGGGTCTTTGCCGGCACGCCGGGGCCGGTGTCGGAAACCTCGAGAATCGCGACCGCGCCCTCGCGCTTGCCCGTGATCCGGATCTGCTGCGGGCCGACTGCGCTCGCGGCGTGGGTTTCCAGCGCCTGCGCCGCGTTGCGGACGAGGTTGAGCAGCACGCGGAACAGCTGATCGGGGTCGGCATCGATCGACAGCCCGCGCTCGATCGCGGCGACCCAGGTGATCGAGGCATCGGAGGCGAGGCCCGCGGTCTCGCGCACCTCCAGGACCACCGGCTCGATCAGGATCAGGCGGCGATCGGGCGCGGCCTCCTGGGCGCGGCCGTAGGACAGGGTCGACTGGCAGAAGGCGATGGCGCGCTCGAGCGAGCGCACGAGCTTTGGCGCAAAGCGCTGCACCCGCGGGTCGGGCACGCTCGCAAGCTGGTCGGACAGGAGCTGCGCCGAGGCCAGCAGGTTGCGCAAATCGTGGTTGATCTTGGAGACGGCAAGGCCAAGGGCTGCGAGCCGGCTCTTCTGATGCAGCATCGACATCAGGTCGCGCTGCATGTCCGACAGCTCGCGCTCGGCAACCCCGATCTCGTCGCCGCGTTGGCTCGGCACGATGATCCCCGCCGAACTCTCCGGGTTTTCATGGAAGCCGACCAGGCTCGCGGTCAGCCGCCGCATCGGCCGCACGAACAGATAATGAAGCGCGAGATAGACGAGGCCCGCGGTCAGCACCGCGATGATCAGCGCGACCACCACGACGTTGCGGGAGAAGCGGTACATTGCCTGCCGCAGCGGCAATTCGTCGGTGACGACCTCGATGAACTGCGCATTGCCGACCGACGGGCCGACAATGCGGATGGCCTGGTTGCCGGTCTCCAGCATCATCTGGAAGGAGCCGGTGATCGCGTGCCACGCCGTCATCTCGCGCAGGTCGATGTCGTGCTCGATCGCGGCCGGCAGGTCGGCGCTGGCGAGCAGGCGGCGCTGCTGGCCCATCTTGATCGCCACCGCGCGGGCGTTGATGCTCCTGAGGATCTGCCGCGACAGCGAGTCCGGGACCATGCCGAGCGGCGCGGCGTCGAGCACCAGCGCCGCGGTGTTTGCCGCGGCGACGCGGTCGTTGAGCCGGTTGACCCAGAAGTTGGCGATCGCGGGAACGTAGAGCAGGCTTGCCGCGATCATCACCAGGGGAATGGTGAGCAACAGAAGCTTGCCCGACAGGCCGAGCCGGCGCGGCGCAGGCGGCCGAGTCGGCCCCCGCTCCGGCGGCTCAAGGTCTTGAGTCGGCTGAAGGTCTGTCGCTGACACGAATTTCGCCTTCGTTGGCCTCGACTTGTGGAGGATGCGACCTGCTACCGGGGCCGGTCAAATTACGGATCGCTAATCTGCCGAGGTAGGATGTAAGCGCAGAAACGGCGAGTCGCTACCTCCACCGGCAAAAACCCCGCGGAAACAGCGATATTCGCCAATTGGACCCGCCACGCGGCGTTGACGAAGAGGGGACGCTCCCTTATAAGCCGCGCGAATTGTCCGCGATGACCCGGAGTGACACCGGGAGCGGCTCTTTTGGGGCCGGAAAGGGCCCGTTTTGGGCCGCATCTTTCGGACGTATCCATCAATTCCAAAGGCAAATTGCCCGGTCAGCGGAGAACAACCCGTGAAGCGGACTTATCAACCCAGCAAACTGGTGCGCAAGCGCCGTCACGGCTTCCGTGCCCGCCTCGCCACCGCCGGCGGCCGCAAGGTCCTCGCCGCCCGCCGCGCCCGCGGCCGCAAACGTCTGAGCGCCTGAGCCGGACTGGCCCTTTTTGGGATTTCATCATGGATCGGCTGAGGCAGCGGGCGGATTTCCTCGCCGTTGCCAATGGCGCGCGGGTGAACAGGCCCGCGTTCGTCCTGCAAAGCCGTCGCCGCGATGACGACGGCCCGATCCGGGTCGGCTTTACCGTTACCAAGAAAAACGGCACCGCCACCGAGCGCAATCGCATCCGGCGCAGGCTTCGCGAACTGGTGAAGCGCTGCGACCCGGTGTCGATGCACCCCCACCATGATTATGTGCTAGTCGGCCGCAGGGACGCGCTCACGCGCGACTTCGCGGTCATGCTCGACGACCTCCGCGCGGCGTTCGCCCAATCGCAGCGGCCGGCGACGAAGGGACGCGGGCAGACGCCCGCAGCCGCGGGCCGCAAACCGGATTGATGACGAGACAGAAGAGATGACCGACAATCGCAACACCATCATCGCCGTCATTCTGTCCGGCCTCGTGCTGATCGCCTGGCAGTATTTCTACAACGTGCCGCAGATGGAGAAGCAGCGCGCGCAGCAGCAGGCGCAGGCCGAGTTGCAGAAGAGCACGCCGCAGCCGACGGCCTCCGCGACGCCCGGCGCCACGCCGCAATCCGGCGGCGCGACTCAGCCGTCAGCGGCGCCGGCCGCGAACCAGCAGGCCCAGCCGGTCGTTGCCCGCGACGCTGCGATTGCCGCAGCCCCGCGCGTGAAGATCGACACGCCGCGGCTGGCCGGCAGCGTTTCGCTGAAGGGCGGACGCATCGACGATCTTGCGCTGGTGCAGTACCGCGAAACGGTCAATCCGAGTTCGCCGCCGATCATCCTCTATTCACCGTCGGGCACGGCGGAACCCTATTACGCCGAGTTCGGCTGGGTGCCGGCGACGGGTGTGACGGCCAAGCTGCCGGACGCCCAGACCATCTGGCAGCAGGACGGCAGCGGCAGCCTGACGCCGTCGACGCCGGTGGTGCTGAAATGGGACAATGGCGAGGGCCTCAGCTTCCGCCGCACCATCTCGGTCGACGACCACTACCTCTTCACCGTCAAGGACGAGGTGAGCAATGTCGGCAACGCGCCGGTCACGCTCTATCCCTTCGCGCTGATCTCGCGCCACGGCACGCCGCAGGTCTCGGGCTATTACATCCTGCATGAAGGCCTGATCGGCTATCTCGGCGACCACGGCTTGCAGGAATACGCCTACAAGAAGATCGACGAAGCCAAGCAGGTGAACTTCAAGGCCACCAACGGCTGGCTCGGCATGACCGACAAGTACTGGGCCTCGGCGCTATTGCCCGACACCAATGCCCAGCTCCAGGCCCGCTTCTCGTCGAACCCTACCGGCAATCTGCACACCTACCAGACCGATTATCTGCTCGATCCCGTCACGGTTGCGATCGGCGGCACCGCGACGGCGAATGCGCGGCTGTTTGCGGGGGCCAAGGAAGCCGGTGTCGTCGGTGTGTTCCCGTTCGCCGGGCTCGGCGGCTACAACAAGGATCTGGGGCTGAACCATTTCGATCTGTTGATCGACTGGGGCTGGTTCTACTTCATCACCAAGCCGATGTTCCTGGGGCTGGACTTCTTCTACCGCTTCTTCGGCAATTTCGGCATCTCGATCCTGCTCGTGACCGTGATCGTGAAGCTCTTGTTCTTCCCGCTGGCGAACAAGTCCTACGCCTCGATGGCGAAGATGAAGTCGATCCAGCCGCAGCTTCAGGCGCTCCGCGAGCGCTTCCCCGACGACAAGGTGAAGCAGCAGCAGGAGATGATGGAGATCTACCGCAAGGAGAAGATCAATCCGGTCGCCGGCTGTCTCCCCGTCGTGATCCAGATCCCCGTGTTCTTCTCGCTCTACAAGGTGCTGTTCGTCACCATCGAGATGCGGCACGCGCACTTCATTGGCTGGATCAAGGACCTCTCGGCGCCGGATCCGACCAACCTGTTCAACCTGTTCGGGTTGATCCCGGTCGATCCGACCACGATCCCGGTGTTCGGCCACTACCTCGCGCTCGGCGTCTGGCCGATCATCATGGGCATCACGATGTGGTTCCAGATGAAGCTGAACCCGACGCCGCCGGATCCGACGCAGAAGATCATCTTCGACTGGATGCCCTTGATCTTCACCTTCATGCTGGCGGGCTTCCCGGCGGGTCTCGTGATCTACTGGGCCTGGAACAATACGCTCTCGGTGCTGCAGCAGAGCTTCATCATGCGCCGCAACGGCGTGAAGGTGGAGCTGTTCGACAATCTCAAGGCAACGTTCGCGAAGAAGGCGACGTAGCGCTCGTCATTGCGAGGAGCGAGGCGACGAAGCAATCCAGACTGTTTCCGCGGAGAAAGTCTGGATTGCTTCGCTTCGCTCGCAATGACGTGAGGGAACAGCGAGCCTTCGCATGACCAGCGACATCGACGACAGGCTGATCGAAGCGGGGCGAAAGCTGTTCGCACGCGAATGGCGGTTCGTGTGGGCGTCGCCCTCGATTCAAACGCTGCCGCCGATGGCGGGGCTGGAGATCGCCTTTGCCGGGCGCTCCAATGTCGGCAAGTCGAGCCTGATCAACGCGCTCACGGGGCGCAACAACCTCGCGCGCACCTCGCACACGCCAGGGCGGACGCAAGAGCTGATCTTCTTCGAGGGCCCCGACAACACCGGCCTGCGGCTCGTCGACATGCCCGGCTATGGCTATGCCAAAGCGCCGAAGACGCAGGTCGCATCCTGGACTGACCTGATCCACAAATTCCTGCTCGGCCGCGCCTCGCTGGCGCGCGTCTATGTGCTGATCGACGCACGTCACGGCCTCAAGGACGTCGATCTTGAAATCCTCGGGACACTCGACCGCTCGGCCGTCAGCTATCAGATCGTGCTGACCAAGGCCGACCAGGTGAAGGCTGCGGAGCTTGCCAACCGCATCGCCGAGACGGAAGCGGCGCTGGCAAAGCACCCGGCCGCGTTTCCGAACGTGCTCGCGACCTCCTCGCGCTCTTCGACCGGCATGGCCGAGCTGCGCGCCGCGATGGCGCGGCTGCTGGAAGAGCGGGCGTCGTGACGCCGCAAGCGACCCGCCTGTTGATCGGGCTTGCCGGTTTGATGGGCGCCGCCGGCGTGGCGCTGGCGGCCGCCTCCGCCCACGGCACTGAAGCGAGCCGGCTCGCCACGGCAAGCTCGATGCTGCTGTTTCATGCAACTGCCATATTGGCGACGACGGCGCTGCTCGCACGCGGCCTTCTGCACGGCGGGATTGGCCTCATCGCCGCGTTCGGCTTCGTGATTGCGGCGACGCTGTTCGCCGGCGACCTCACCTTGCGCCAATATGCGGGCCATTCGCTGTTTCCCTACGCCGCGCCGACCGGCGGAACGCTGATGATCTTGAGCTGGCTGGCGGTGAGCGTGGCGGCGGCGGTGAGGAAGTAGCGTTCGTGTCCCGGACGCGGCGCGGCATGAAATGACGCGACGCTGAGCCGGGACCCAGTGGCCACATGGGCCCCGGCTCGCAGCGTACCGCTACTGGACGATGCCTCGCATCGCCAGGGAAGCGCTGCGCTGCGTCCGGGGCACGAAGACCACTTTGCGCCTCGCCCGCCAATCGGATAGAACGCGAACCCGCGTTAGTCCCCGCCAGCGAGATCAGTTTCATGACCGACATCTCTCCGCTCGACCAGGCCCGCATCCTGTCCGAAGCGCTGCCGCACATGCAGCAGTACGACGAGGAAACCATCGTCATCAAATATGGCGGCCATGCCATGGGTGACGAGGAGACCGCGAAGAATTTTGCCCGCGACATCGTGCTGCTCGAGCAGACCGCCATCAATCCGGTGGTGGTGCATGGCGGCGGGCCGCAGATCGCGACCATGCTCAAGCGCCTCGGCATCGTCTCGGAATTCGCCGCTGGCCTGCGCATCACCGATGCCGCGACGATCGAGATCGTCGAGATGGTGCTCGCCGGCTCGGTCAACAAGCAGATCGTCGGCTACATCAACGAGGCCGGGGGCAAGGCCGTGGGGCTGTCCGGCAAGGACGGCAACATGGTGAAGGCGACGAAGACGACCCGCACCATCGTCGATCCGGACTCGCACATCGAGAAGGCGGTCGATCTCGGCTTCGTCGGCGACCCCGAGAAGGTCGATCTCACTTTGCTCAACCAGCTGATCGGCTACGAGCTGATCCCGGTGCTGGCGCCGCTCGCGACCTCCAAGGAAGGCCAGACGCTGAACATCAACGCCGACACCTTCGCGGGTGCGATCGCCGGCGCGCTGAAAGCAAAACGCCTGTTGCTGCTCACCGACGTGCCGGGCGTGCTCGACAAGTCGAAGAAGCTGATCCCGCAACTGTCGGTGAAGGACGCGCGAAAGCTGATCGCCGACGGCACCATTTCCGGCGGCATGATCCCGAAGGTCGAGACCTGCATCTATGCGCTCGAGCAGGGCGTGCAGGGCGTCGTCATCATCGACGGCAAGATGCAGCACGCGGTGCTGCTCGAGCTGTTCACCAACCAGGGCACGGGAACGCTGATCCACAAGTGATGGACGAGCGCGAGCAGCAGGAAAAGGTCGTCATGCCCGGGCTTGACCCGGGCCTCCACGGCTCTCCGCGCACGTTGCTGCTGGACGTGGATGGCCGGGTCAAGCCCGGCCATGACGAGCTGAGAATGCGGCCACACCGTCGCTCGATCCTCACCCACGTGCTGATGACGCTCCCCGCAGCAACCGTCTCGTTCTTCTTCTCCTCCGCCCCGGCTCTCGCCGACCTCAAGATCTGCAATCGCATGTCCTATGTCGTGGAAGCCGCGATCGGCATCGACGACAAGGCGGCGACCGCGACGCGCGGCTGGTTCCGGATCGATCCCGCCACCTGCCGCGTGGTGGTGCAGGGCACGCTGACCGCAGACCGCATCCTGCTCCACGCGCGCGCGCTCGGCGTCTATGGCGCCTCGCCGATCCCGCAGAACGGCAGCGACATGCTGTGCATCGCGCAGGAGAATTTCGTCATCGCCGCCGCGCGCCAATGCCGCAGCGGGCAGACGCAGGCCGCGTTCACCCAGGTGACGCCGACGCAGGGCGACGACGGCAACCTCGTCGCCTATCTCGCCGAGGACAGCGAGTATGACGACGAGCAGGCGCGGCTCGCCGGCATCCAGCGGCTGCTGGCGATCGCCGGCTATGACGCAGGCGCGATCGACGGCGTCGACGGACCGAAAACGCAATCAGCGCTCGCCGCCTTCCTGAAGAGCCGCGGGCTGCCATCCGAAATCGCGCAGTCGCCAAACTTCTTCAAGACCATGGTCGACGCGGTGCAGACACCGTCGACGAGCGGACTGACCTGGTGCAACGACACCCCGCACAGGGTGATGGCGGCGGTGGCGACCGACGACGGCAAGGCGGTGACGAGCCGCGGCTGGTACCGCATCGATCCCGGCAAGTGCCTGCACCCCGACGTGGCCGGCCAGCCGAAACAGATTTTCAGCTTTGCGGAAGCCGTCGACGGCGACAACCGCACCATCAAGCTGAAGGAAAAGCCGCTGAACTGGGGCGGCGACAAGCAGCTTTGCACGCGCGAGACCAAGTTCGAGACCAACGAGCAGGCCGATTGCGGCGCACGGGGATTCGCCGCGGCCGGCTTTGCCGCGGTCGACATGAGCAGCGGCGGCAAGACGCTGCGCTTTGGGATGCCGTGATGTGATGATGATGGCGTCACATATTCCGCCGTCGTCCTGGCTTTCGCCAGGACGACGGTTGAGGCCGGGGCCGCCACCTCAATCAACGGATAGAGATTTGAGATGACCCCACCCCGCACCTTCACCCATATCGACACCTGGGTGTTCGACCTCGACAACACGCTCTATCCGCATCACGTGAACCTGTGGCAGCAGGTCGATGCGCGGATCGGGGAGTTTGTTTGCAGCTGGCTGAACGTGACGCCGGAGGAGGCGCGCAACATCCAGAAGGACTATTACCGCCGCTTCGGCACCACGATGCGCGGCATGATGACCCTGCACGGCGTACGCGCCGACGATTATCTCGCTTATGTGCACAAGATCGACCATTCGCCGCTGGAGCCGAACCCGGCGCTCGGCGCGGCCATCGCAAAATTGCCGGGGCGCAAGCTGATCCTGACCAACGGCTCGGTCGACCATGTCGATGCGGTTCTGACGCGGCTCGGCCTCGCCTCGCATTTCGACGGCGTGTTCGACATCATCGCGGCCGAATTCGAGCCCAAGCCGGCGGCGCAGACCTATCGGAAATTCCTCGACCTGCATGCGGTCGACCCGACCAAATCAGCCATGTTCGAGGACCTCGCCCGCAACCTCACCGTCCCGCATGAGCTCGGCATGACCACGGTGCTGGTGGTGCCCGACGGCACCAAGGAAGTGGTGCGCGAGGACTGGGAGCTGGAGGGCCGCGATGCGGCCCATGTCGACCATGTCACGGATGATCTGGCTGGTTTTTTGGACGGCTTGACCGCCCTCTCCTCGGGTCGTCCCGGCGAAGGCCGGGACCCATAACCACAGGGAGAGGTTGTGGCACGAGATCGGTAACTCCGGGTTTTCGCCAAACGACTCCCTGTGGCTATGGGTCCCGGGCTCACGCTGCCGCGCGCCCCGGGACGACAGGTGAGTATGCCTTGACTCCGTCCCCCCAAATCCCGAAAAAGCGCTCCAATTCACCCCAAATCCCTGCCTGCCCCCTGAGGAAATCCCGATGTCCCTCCAAGCCCTCGAATCCACCATCAACAGCGCCTTCGACGCGCGTGACGGCATCTCGACCTCGACCGGGGGCGAGGTGCGCGAGGCCGTGGATCAGGCACTGGAGATTCTGGACAAGGGCGAGGCGCGCGTCGCCGAGCGCGAGGCCAGCGGCAAGTGGAAGGTCAATCAGTGGCTGAAGAAGGCCGTGCTGCTGTCCTTCCGCCTCAACGACATGAGCGCCATTCCCGGCGGCCCGGGCAAGGCGACCTGGTGGGACAAGGTGCCCTCGAAGTTCGAAGGCTGGGGCGAGAACCGTTTTCGCGATGCCGGCTTCCGCGCCGTCCCCGGCTCGATCGTGCGCCGCTCGGCGTTCATTGCCAAGAACGTCGTGCTGATGCCCTCCTTCGTCAATCTCGGCGCCTATGTCGATGAGGCGACGATGGTCGACACCTGGTCGACCATCGGCTCCTGCGCGCAGATCGGCAAGCGCGTGCACATCTCCGGCGGCGTCGGTATTGGCGGCGTGCTCGAGCCGCTCCAGGCCGAGCCCGTCATCATCGAGGACGACTGCTTCATCGGCGCGCGCTCGGAAGTCGCCGAAGGCGTGATCGTGCGCAAGGGCGCGGTGCTGTCGATGGGCGTGTTTTTGGGCGCCTCGACCAAGATCGTCGACCGCGAGACCGGCGAGATCTTCGTCGGCGAAGTGCCGGAATATGCGGTGGTGGTGCCCGGCGCGCTGCCCGGCAAGCCGATGAAGAACGGCCAGGTGGGCCCCAGCACCGCCTGCGCGGTCATCGTCAAGCGCGTCGACGAGCGCACGCGGTCGAAGACCAGCATCAACGAGCTGCTGCGGGATTAAAATCACAAACTCCCTCACCGTCACCCTGAGGTGCTCGCAAAGCGAGCCTCGAAGGGCGACGGCCCGGCTGCATCCCGGCCGTTCATCCTTCGAGGCTCCCCATGGCGCGCGTTGCGCCCCATGGCTCGTACCTCAGGATGACGGGTCTAATGGCATATCGAACCGTCTAACTCTCCATCGCGACCAATAACCGGGCAGCCTCGACCGCCCGGAGCTTTGCCATGGATTGGACCTGGTACCTTTTCAGCTTCAACGGCCGCATCAACCGGGCCAAATTCTGGCTGGCCTTGCTGATCATCGTCTGCTGGATGGCCTTCCTGGCCGCGATCGTGGTGGCGTTCGGCGCCCGCAGGTTCGGCTTTTCGGTCGAGGACGTCTTCAAGATCGTCGATCCCAATACCTATCGCGCGCTGTCGCTTGCCGATCTCCCGCTGATCCTGGCCAAGGTGATCGGCACGCCGCTGTTCACCTGGGTGTTTGCCGCGACCGCCATCAAGCGGCTGCACGACCGCGACAAGAGCGCCTGGTGGGTGCTGCCCTTCTTCGTGCTGCCCGGCCTCGTCAACCAGTTCCTGGACCGGATCGACAACGATTACGTCAGCTTCGCGCTCGGCCTGATCTCGATCGTCTTCGCGACCTGGGGCTGGATCGAGCTGCTGTTCTTCCGCGGCTCGCGCAAGACCAACCGCTTCGGTGCCAATCCGCTCTACGTCTCGCCCGCAAGCGAGCTGGGCTGGGATCAGCAGCATGAGCTCGAAATGGTCCCGCACAAGGCTGGCCCGCCGCCGCAATGGCGTGTTAAGCCGGAGGCATGACTGATGCTGTTTCCATCACCCGCGACCTCGTCCGCTGCCCCTCCGTCACCCCGGCCGATGCCGGCGCCCTCGGTGTCCTCGAAGACCTCCTGAAGGCCGCCGGATTCACGACACATCGCGTCACCTTCAGCGAGGCGGGCACCGCCGACGTCGATAATCTCTACGCGCGGATCGGCAGCGAAGGCCCGCACATCACCTTTGCCGGCCACACCGACGTGGTGCCGCCCGGCGACGAAAGCGCCTGGAGCGTCGGTGCGTTCTCCGGCGAGGTCAGGGACGGCGTTCTGCATGGCCGCGGCGCGGTCGACATGAAGGGCGGCATCGCCTGCTCCGTCGCCGCGGTGCTGGAGCATCTCGCAGCCAATGGCGGCAAGCCCCGCGCCGACGGGCAAGAATCGGGCTCGGGCTCGATCTCCTTCCTGATCACCGGCGATGAGGAAGACGTCTCGATCAATGGCACCATCAAGCTGTTGAAATGGTGCGCCGAGCGCGGCGAAAAATTCGATCATTGCGTGCTCGGCGAGCCCTCGAACGTCGAGACACTCGGCGACACCATCAAGATCGGTCGCCGCGGCTCGCAATCCGGCACGCTCCATGTCGAGGGACGGCAGGGCCATGTCGCCTATCCGCACCGCGCGTCCAATCCGGTGCCGGATATCTCGCGGCTGATCGTTGCGATCTCGGACGAGCCGCTCGATCATGGCAGCGCGCAATTCCAGGCCTCCAATTTGGAATTCACCTCGGTCGACGTCGGCAACACCGCCTACAACGTGATCCCCGGCCAGGCCCGCGCCAAGTTCAACATCCGCTACAACGACAATCACACGCAGGCGAGCCTGCGCGAGCTGGTGGAGACGCGGCTGACAAAGGCCTGCGGCAACCGCATCCGCGCGCATATCGTCTGGGAGCCCTCGAACTCCAACGTGTTCGTCACCAAGCCCGGCCCGTTCACCGATCTCGCCGTCTCCGCGATCGAGGAGGTGACGGGACGCAAGCCCGAGCTGTCGACGTCAGGCGGCACGTCGGATGCGCGCTTCATTTCCAGCTATTGCCCGGTGATCGAGTTCGGCCTGGTCGGCCAGACCATGCACCAGGTCGACGAGCGCGTGCCGGTTGCGGATTTGGAGAAGCTGACGAAGGTCTATCGCGGGATTCTTGCGCGGTATTTTGCGTAACACTCTGCTGTCATCGCCCGCGGAGCCGGGGCATGACACCGAGGGTGTGGCGAGAGCGTACGCTCTCCGCGCGCCTCAATAATCCACCTTCACCAGATATAGCCCTTCCGGCGGGGCGACGATGCCGCAGGCGGCGCGGTTGCGGGCGGCTAGCGCCGCTGAGAGATCATCGGCGCTCCAGCGGCCTTCGCCGACCCAGACCAGCGAGCCGACCATCGAGCGGACCTGGCTGTGCAGGAAGGAGCGCGCCGAGGTGAGGATCGTCACCTCGCGCCCGTCGCGCAGTACGTCGAGCTGATCGAGCGTCTTCTCCGGCGATTTGGCCTGGCACTCGGTATCGCGAAAGGTCGTGAAATCGTGCTTGCCGATCAGGCGTTGGGCTGCCGCATGCATCGCGTCGGTGTCGAGCCTGCGCGACACGCGCCAGGCGTGGCCGACGTCGAGGGCGAGATTGGCGCGGGTGTTGGTGATGCGATAGCGGTAGTGGCGCTTGACGGCCGAGAAGCGTGCCTCGAACGTCTCCGGCACGATTTCGGCCTCGAGCACCGCGATCGGAGCGGGGCGCAGATGCGCATTGAGGCCATCGCGCAGGCGATCCGGCGCAAAGGGCTTTTCGATATCGACATGCGCGACCTGGCCGAGCGCGTGCACGCCGGCATCGGTGCGGCCGGCGCCATGCACGCGCACCTCAATGCCGCACATCGCCTTCACGGCATTCTCCAGCGCGCCCTGCACGGAGGGCAGCGTCGCCTGCACCTGCCAGCCGCAGAACGGCGCGCCGTCATATTCGATGGTCAGCTTGTAGCGGGGCATCTCAATCCGGGTGGTGTCATCGCCCGGCTTGACCGAGCGATCCAGTACTCCGCGGCCTATCCGTTCGACAGAGAAGTCTCGGCGTACTGGATACCCCGCCTTCGCGGGGTATGACAGCGTTAGGTGAATTTGGCTCCCGCCTTCAGCGGCACGCCGCGCAAAAAGTCGGCCGCTTGCATCCGCGCCTTGCCTTCGCGCTGGAGCTCAATGATGCGAATCGCGCCTTCGCCGCAGGCGATGGTGAGATGGTCGTCGAGCACGTCGCCCGGCGCGCCCGAGCCCTTTGCCAGCTCGCAGCGCAGGATTTTTACGCGCGCGTTCTCGCCCGCACCAGCGAGCTCG
Source organism: Bradyrhizobium iriomotense (assembly GCF_030160715.1). GTDB lineage: Bacteria > Pseudomonadota > Alphaproteobacteria > Rhizobiales > Xanthobacteraceae > Bradyrhizobium > Bradyrhizobium iriomotense. The sequence continues at coordinate 107,785 of NZ_BSOW01000023.1, read as the reverse complement.
CACCAGGCACCGGGGAACGGCGACAGGCCGTGGATGTGGCGCAGCACTTGTTTGGCAGGCTTGGTCCAGTCGATGCGCGCCTCGGCCTTCTCGATCTTGGCGGCGTAGGTGACGCCGACCTCGCTTTGCTTCTTGAGCTGCAATCCGCCGCGCGCGAGGGCGGCCATCGCGCGCACCATCAGATCGGCGCCGAGGCGCGAGAGGCGATCGTGCAGATCGGCTGCGGTCATGCTGTCCGTGATCGCAAGACGCTCGGCCATGGCGACGTCGCCGGTGTCCAGCCCTACGTCCATCTTCATCACCATCACGCCGCTATCGGCATCGCCGTCCATGATCGCGCGGTTGATGGGCGCGGCACCGCGCCAGCGCGGCAGCAGCGAGGCATGCAGGTTGTAGCAGCCGAGCTTTGGTGCATCGAGGATCGCCTGCGGCAGGATCATGCCGTAGGCGACGACGACGGCGGCCTCGGCATCGAACGCGCGGAATTCGTCGAGCGCCTCCGGCGTCTTCAAGGTCTTCGGCGTGAGCACGGGAATGCCGAGCTTTCGCGCGGCATCTTCAACCGGGGTCGGCTGCAACTGCAACCCGCGCCGCCCACCCGGCTTCGGCGCACGGGTGTAGACGGCCACGATCTCATGGCCATGCGCGACCAGCTCGAGCAGCGTCGGCACGGAGAAATCGGGCGTACCCATGAAGATGAGGCGGAGGGGCATGACAAGGACTCGATACGTTCCGTCCCCCCTTGTGGGGGAGGGCTAGGGAGGGAGTGCCACACGGCACGCTCTCTCGGCTTAAGCGCAGACTGGTTCTTCGCCCCAGATACACCGTTTCCTGGGCTACCCCCCTCCCCAACCCTCCCCCACAAGGGGAGAGGGAGAAGAACGGAGCAAGCGGCAACGCCCACTCTACGATCACTCCGCGCGCTTGGCGGCTTTCTCGAACTTCTTGAACACGCGGTCGCGCTTGAGCTTCGACAGATAGTCGACGAACAGTACGCCGTTGAGATGGTCGATCTCGTGCTGGATGCAGGTGGCGTAAAGCCCCTCGGCATCCTCCTCGTGCAGCTTGCCGTCGAGATCGGTGAAGCGCACGCGCACCTTCGCGGGCCGCTCGACCTCCTCGTAATATTCGGGGATCGAGAGACAGCCCTCCTCGTAGATCGACAGCTCCTCGGACGAGGCGACGATCTCCGGATTGATGAAGACGCGCGGCTCGCGCGCGGTCTCGCCGTTCTCGTCGCGCTTGGCGAGGTCCATGGTGATCAGGCGCAGGGGTTGCGCGATCTGGATCGCCGCGAGCCCGATGCCGGGCGCCTCGTACATGGTCTCGAACATGTCGTCGGCAAGCTTGCGGATCTCCGCCGTGACCTTCTCGATCGGCTTGGAGACCAGGCGCAACTGCTTGTCCGGCAGGATGATGATTTCTCTTAAGGCCATGGCGGCGATTTAAGCCGCAGGGGGAACGCGGTCAATGCGGCCCGTAACGCGTTAACCGTCTGCTAACCATAAAAATTAGGCCCTCGTTAACCATAAAAATTTACCGCCGGTTAACCATAAATGTTCCCCCTTCGTTCGTGCTGCCCAGCGAATCGGCTAGAAGAGCTGACATGAACGAGATCATTTTCATGGCTGGCGACTGGCCGGTGCGCACTGTCGACTTAGCTGTCGGCATCAGTGCGCTGGTCCTCATCCTGCTCCTGACGATCGCCATCGTCATCGCGCGGTCCTCGCGGCGCGGGGCGGAACTCGCCATGGCCCAGACCATCCGGGCCGACGAGCTGGAGGAGCGCCTGAGCCAGATGCTGCGCGCCCAGGCCGAGGCCTCCGGGCGGGTCGACGCCATGGCGCAGGCGCTCGCCGGCCGTCAGGCCGAGATGGCGCGGGCGGTCAACGAACGGCTGGATTCGGTCACCCATCGCGTCGGCCAGTCCATGGAGCACACCACCCGCAACACCATGGAGAGCCTGCGCGCGCTGCACGAGCGGCTCGGCATCATCGACAGCGCACACAAGAACCTCACGGACCTCACCACGCAGGTGACCACCTTACGCGACGTGCTCGCCAACAAGCAGTCGCGCGGCGCGTTCGGCCAGGCGCGGATGGAGGCGATCGTCCAGGACGGACTGCCGAAGGGCTCCTACGAATTCCAGTTCACGCTCTCGACCGGCAAACGGCCGGACTGCGTGGTGTTCCTGCCCGACCAGCGCCCGCTCTGCATCGACGCGAAATTTCCGCTGGAGGCGATGACGGCGCTGCACGATGCGCGCACCGACGAGGAGCGCCGCGTCGCCACGCAGCGGCTGCGCGGCGACGTGATGAAGCATGTCAGCGACATCGCCGAAAAATATCTCGTCACCGGCGAGACCCAGGAGATGGCGCTGATGTTCGTGCCGTCGGAGTCGGTCTATGCCGAGATCCATGACGGTTTTGACGACGTGATCCAGAAGGCCTACCGCGCCCGTGTCGTGCTGGTCTCGCCCTCGCTGCTGATGCTGGCGATCCAGGTCATGCAGCAGATCATGAAGGACGCGCGGATGCGCGATGCCGCCGACCAGATCCGCACCGAGGTGATCAAGCTCGGCGACGATCTCGGCCGCCTGCGCGACCGCGTTCTGAAATTGCAGAAGCACTTTGCCGACGTGAACGAGGACGTGCGCCAGGTCCTGATCTCCGCCGACAAGATCGAAAAACGCGCCGGGCGCATCGAAGAGCTCGACTTCAGCAAGACCGATGCGCCCGAAGGCCCGCGCCTGGTCGCAAGCGGCCCGGAGCTGTTCCCGCGCAAGCTCCAGGCGGGGGAGTGATTCTGCGCTGGGATGCAGTAACCTGCCGCCTCAATGCAGGTGTCGTCGCCCGGCTTGACCGGGCGACCCAGTATCCCAGAGACGGCAGATGGGCGGACGTCGCTACTACGTCTACATTCTCGCCAACAAGATCGGCGGCACGCTCTACATCGGCGTGACGAATGATCTCATCCGCCGCGTGGCGGAACACAAGTTGAAGCTCATCGAGAGCTTCACGAAAGATTACGACGTCGTGAAACTTGTCTACTTCGAACAGTTCGATGATCCCGAGAATGCGATTAAACGGGAGAAGCGGCTGAAGAAGTGGAAGCGAGACTGGAAGATCGCGCTGATCGAGAAAGGCAATCCGGATTGGAACGACCTCTATCCGGGGATCGCGGGTCCCCCATAACTCCGGCCTCTGGAATACTGGGTCGCCCGGTCAAGCCGGGCGACGACACCTCCCTTGTGACGGCCAGAATCTGCTAACACCCCTCCATGACTGCACCCGACGCGACTTCCGGAACTGCCCCGGCCACCACCGACGCCTCCCGCACCTCCTGGCGCGAGAGTCTCGCCGTGTACCTGCAGCCGCGGGTGCTCATCGTGCTGTTTCTCGGCTTCTCCTCCGGCCTGCCACTGGCGCTTTCGGGCTCGACGCTTCTGGTGTGGATGCGGGAATCCGGCGTCGATCTCGGCACCATCGGGCTGTTCGCGCTGGTCGGCACGCCCTACACGCTGAAGTTCTTGTGGGCGCCGCTGGTGGATGCGCTGCATGTGCCGCTATTCACCCGCGCCTTCGGGCGCCGCCGCGGCTGGCTGTTGTTCTCGCAGCTCCTGCTGATCATTTCGATCCTGCTGCTGGCGCTGACCGACCCCGCACGCTCGCCGTTCTTCGTCGCGCTCGGCGCGCTGCTGGTGGCGACGATGTCCTCGACGCAGGACATCGTGGTCGATGCCTTCCGCGTCGAGAGCCTGCCCGAGAGCGAGCAGGCCGCCGGCATGGCCTCTTACGTCGCGGCCTATCGCATCGGCATGCTGGTCTCGACCGCGGGCGCGCTGTTCATCGTGTCCGGCTTCGAAAGCACCGGCATTCCGAAGCCGTCCGCGTGGATGTGGGGCTATGTGGTGATGGCAGCGCTGGTGCTGATCGGCACGATCACGGCGCTCCTTGCCACCGAGCCTGCACAATCCGCAAAGGCGGAAGCCGCAACGCAGACCGAGACGGCATTCGCGCGTGTGCTGCACGCCGCAATCGGCGCTTTCTCGGAATTCCTGTCGCGCAAGGATGCGCTCGCCGCGCTCGCCTTTGTGGTGCTGTTCAAGTTCACCGATGCGTTCTCCGGCACCATGACGGCGCCGTTCGTGATCGACCTCGGCTTCTCCCGCAACGACTACGCGGCGATCGTGAAGGGCGTCGGCCTGGCCGCAACCTTGATCGGCGGCTTTGCCGGCGGCTTCGTCGCGCGGCGCTATTCGCTTGCAACGAGCCTGTGGATCGGCGGCGTGGTGCAGGCGATTGCGAACCTGTCCTTCTCATGGCTCGCGCTGGTCGGCACCAATCAATGGGCGCTCGCCTTTGCGATTACCGCCGAGAACTTCACCAGCGCCATCGGCACCGTGATCTTCGTCGCCTATCTCTCTGCGCTGTGTCAGAATCCGCTGCATACGGCGACGCAATATGCGCTGCTCACCGCACTGGCCGCGGTGGGGCGCACCTATCTCTCGTCGGGCGCCGGCTTCGTGGCGAAAATGACGGGCTGGCCGCTGTTCTTCATGATCTGCGTGGTGGTCGCGGTGCCCAGCCTGATCCTGCTCGCCTATTTGCAGAAGCGCGGACATTTCGAGACGCTGGGTCCGGTGCGGGTGTAGCCCCCACTTCGGTCATCGCCCGCGAAAGCGGGCGATCCAGTATTCCAGAGGCGGTCGTGATCAATCGAGAGGCCGCGGCGTACTGGGTCGCCCGGTCAAGCCGGGCGACGACGCCGAATTGTTGGCCCGCCCCCTACTGCTTCTTCACCAGGCTCCACTTCGTGATCACGGCTTCGCTCATCTGGCCGGGATCGCTGGCGCAGGTGACCTCGTCGACCTTGACCGAGATTTCCTTGCCGACGAATGATTTCAGCTGCGCGGCCTGCGCGTCGCTGCTTGTGACGAGCTGGAACGTTTCCGGGCCGGTCTCGAGATTGCACAGCCCGCTCGGCGCCGGAAGGCGGCGCGGTTCGCTCGTGATCTGGTAGGTCGCAACCTTCTTGCCATTCTTGACGTCACGCACGCGCATGGTGTTCAGCTCACCCGAGAGCACGTCGCCGGCGTTGATCGGCTTGCCGGGCTTCGACGGCGGGGGCGCCTCATCCTGCTGCGCGGAGAGGGCCGGCGTCACCAGCGTCATCATCGTCGCGACCAAAGCCAGCCGTTTGGCGAATCGTTTCGTCATGTCGTCCGTTCCGTCGTCTTTCCGGATTGCTAAAGCGCGATGAGATTAGGATGAATCGTCATCGCGCTTTAGGTTGTTGTTTGCGCATGATCTTTTCGGAAAACCGCTTCACACTTTTCCGGATCATGCTTTAGAACAGGGTGCGCTGCCGCATCGCGGCCGATAGCGTCCCTTCATCGAGATAGTCAAGCTCCCCGCCAACCGGCACACCATGGGCGAGACGGGTTACTTTTACGTTGGCGTCCTGGAGCAGGTCGGTGATGTAATGCGCCGTGGTCTGGCCGTCCACCGTCGCGTTCAGCGCCAGGATGATCTCGTGCACCTGCGGATCATGCGCGCGGGCGACCAGCGCGTCGATGGTGAGGTCCTGCGGGCCGACGCCGTCGAGCGGCGACAATGTCGCGCCAAGCACATGATAGCGCCCTTGCGTCGCATTGGCCCGCTCCAGCGCCCAGAGATCGGCGACGTCGGCGACGACGACGATGATGGCGCCATCGCGCCGCGGATCAGTGCAGACGGTGCAGGGACTTTGCGTATCGATATTGCCGCAGGTCTTGCACACCTGGACCTTGTCGAGCGCGACCTGCAAGGCGGCGGAGAGCGGCATCATCAGCGCCTCGCGCTTCTTGATCAGGTGCAGCGCGGCGCGCCGCGCCGAGCGCGGCCCCAAACCGGGCAGTCGCGCCAGAAGCTGGATCAGGCGTTCGATCTCGGGACCGGCAACCGCTCCCATGTCACTGGCCGAACAGTCCCGGCGGCAGGCCGAGGCCGCCGGTGAGCGCCTGCATCTTCTCCTGCATGGCGGCTTCCGCCTTGCGGCGTGCATCACTGAGCGCGGTGACGAGCAGGTCCTCCAGCACCTCGCGCTCCTCCGCCTTCATAAGCGAGGGATCGATCTTGATGCCCTTGACGTCCATCTTCGCGGTCATGCGCACCGCAACCAGGCCGCCGCCGGAAATGCCCTCGACCTCGACATTGCCGAGCTCGTCCTGCATCGCCTGCATCTTGGATTGCAGCTGCGCCGCCTGCTTCATCATGCCGAGAAAATCAGCCATGAGTTCTTGTCCTTAAAATGGGTGCTTGTCCTCAAAACCGGCTCAGAGATCGTCGCCGTCGGAACCGTCGGGCGGATCATCGCTGCCATAGTCGGCGTTAATATTGGATTCCGGCGTCTCGGGGGCAAGCCTGCGGACCTCGACGACCTTGGCGCCGGGGAAGCGTGACAGCACCTCCTGCACGCGCGGATCCGCCTCCGCGGTACGCGCATGCTCCTGCTTGGCGGCCTGGTTGAGCGAGCGCAGCGTCGGCTGGCCCTGCTCGTTGGAGACGATCACCGTCCAGCGGCGACCGGTCCAGAGCTCGAACTTGCGCGCGAGCTCGGAGATCATGGTTTTGGAGGCGTTGGGTTCGAGCGCGACCTCCAGCCGGCCGTCCTCGAAACGGACCAGGCGCATGTCGCCTTCGAGCGCGCCCTTGGTCATGAGGTCTCGCTTCTGCCCGGCGAGTGCAACGAGCTGGGTAAAGCTTGTGATGCGCAGCGCGGGCGCCGAGCCCTGGGTCTCCGGCGCGGGCGCCGCCATCTGCGGCCGCGCGCCGCCACCGCCGAACGAGGACGGCGACGCGGGCGCGCGCAACGGGGCTGCGGATGCAACCGGCGCGGCCGGCGTGCTGCGCGCGGCGCTTCCGCCGCTCACAACGGGCGAAGCGCCACCGTTCTGCTCCAGCATCCTGATCGCTTCGTCCGGCGTCGGCAGGTCGGCGACATAGGCGATGCGGACCAGCACCATCTCGGCGGCTGCCGCCGGGCGCGTCGCGGCCTGCACCTCGGTGATGCCCTTGAGCAGCATCTGCCACATCCGCGACAACACGCGCATCGAGATCTTCGACGCAAAGTCACGCGCGCGCAGCCGCTCGGTCTCGCCATAGGCGACGTTGTCGGCGGTGGCCGGCACGATCTTGACGCGGGTGACGAAGTTGACGAATTCGGCGAGGTCCGAGAGCACGACGATGGGATCGGCGCCGGTGTCGTACTGGTCGCGGAACTCCTTGAAGGCGGAGGCGATGTCGCCGCGCACCAGCGAATCGAAGAGATCGATGACCCGGGTGCGGTCGGCGAGGCCCAGCATCTGCCGTACGGCGTCGGCCTTCACGGTGCCTGCCGCATGCGCGATCGCCTGGTCGAGCAGCGACAGCGAATCGCGCACGGAACCCTCCGCCGCACGCGCGATGATGCCGAGCGCCTCGGGCTCGATCTCGACGCTTTCCTTCGCGGCGATATTGGAAAGATGCTTCATCAGCACGTCGGCCTCGACCCGGCGCAGGTCGAAGCGCTGGCAGCGCGACAGCACGGTCACCGGAACCTTGCGGATCTCGGTCGTCGCAAACACGAACTTGGCGTGCTCCGGCGGCTCCTCCAGCGTCTTCAGGAAGGCGTTGAACGCCGCCGTCGACAGCATGTGGACTTCGTCGATGATGTAGACCTTGTAGCGGGCGCTGGCCGGCGCATAGCGCACGCTGTCGTTGATCTGGCGGACGTCATCGACGCCGGTGTGCGATGCCGCGTCCATCTCCAGCACGTCCATGTGCCGGCTTTCCATGATCGCCTGGCAGTGCACGCCGAGCGTCGGCATGTGGATGGTCGGGCCCTTCACCGAGCCGTCCGGCATCTCGTAGTTGAGTGCGCGGGCGAGGATGCGCGCGGTGGTGGTCTTGCCGACGCCGCGGACGCCGGTGAGGATCCAGGCCTGCGGGATTCGCCCGGTTTCGAACGCGTTGGAGACGGTGCGGACCACGGCCTCCTGGCCGATCAGATCGTCGAAGCTGGAGGGGCGGTATTTGCGCGCCAGCACCCGGTACGGCGTCCCCGGCTGGGCGCCGAGCGCAAAGCCAGCCTGGCTGGCGCTGTCGGGGTCGGTGGGGGCGCCAGCGTCGGTCATCGGTCGATCCGCAATGAAATGTCTCTCGGCCGGCTTTTTGCGGAAAGGAGCGCGCTGGCGGGGAGCCCGCCGGCGCAATTCGCTCGAAAAAACAGGTAGGAGACTGACGAGCGACCCGATCCGGACCTCGTTAGGGCTGCTTCCTTCCGGACCTGACCCGGTTGGCGAGTGGCTCGTCCACCGCCAATCTCCCGGTCCCTATTTGGGGCCAAAAGGGCCGGAAAGCAAGCGGGGTATCACCGTCCCTTTTTCCTGCTGCCGCGCCTGCTCCCGGGGAACGTCAATCCGCGAGGCGGACGCCTCGCTTTGAAACCCTGCCAGGACCCGAAAGACGTTTCGAGATTCCGGCCCCAAACCGCTTCGGGCCGGCATACACCGCCTGACCGACATCTTCCCCGCAGACCATGCGCGGACCCGGTGCAGCACGGCCCGAAGCTCGGACAGAGAAGCCGCTTTTCGTCAGGGCTTGATTCTGCCGAACGCCGACGATGCCGCGTCGTTGCCCGTCCCGCAAATTCCAGGAAAGCGCAAGCATGCACCTCCTGCTGTCCAGAACGCGAAAGGGCTCGTCCAAAACTCGCAACGAGCAGCCTCCAGCTGAGAGCTTGTTAACCGTGCATCTGATCATTTGAATCAACGGCCGCGGTTTTTTTGATGGCCGCAGATTTTTTTGAGCGGACGCGCGGAGGAGACAGATGATGCGGATGATTGAGAACATGAGAATTGGAACCAAACTTGCTTTGACCTCTGTGCTCGGTGTCTTGCTCGTCGCAGGCATGATCTTGGCCCAGATGGGTAGCAACGCGACTGTTCTCGCGGTCGCCGAATCCCTGGCGACCCAGCAGGCTGTCGCGAAGGCCAGCAGCGACGCAAAGTCCTCCGTCCGCGGAATGCAGGTCGCCTTGCGCGACATCCGGCTCGCCGTCAGCATGGAGGAGGCGCGCAAAGCTCAAGACTTTCTTGCCGCGCGCCAGAAGTCCGCACTCGGCTTCACCGATGAGATGCTGCAACTCTCGGATTCGGCGGAAAACCGCGAGAGAATGTCAAGACTGGCGTCGCTCGCCAAGGACTACGTTCGTAAAGTCGACGAGATCATCAAGCTTCGAACCGAAGCGATCCAATTTGCCGACAAGCGAGCAACGGGGAACGAAATCCCCGCCGAGGCGGTAACACACACTGCCAAGCTCGAAGCCGAGATCAAGCGCGTTGCTGGAGATGTAGTGTTACCAATCGCGAATGAGATGGCCGGACTTGCCGACCAGATTGCCGATTTCGCCAAACGTCGGGCGGAAGCGGAGAACGCGAAGTCGAGGGAGGAAATGAGGGCGGCCGAGCGGGAGTCCCTCATCATTGGTCTTGTGGTCGCACTGGTGTTGGTCGGCGCCGCTTTTCTTTCGTTCTTTACGATTGCCAGGCCGACCCGCGCCCTCGCCGAGGCGATGAACGAGCTCGCCGGAGGCAATCTCTCAGTCGCGCTGCCTGGTCTCGGCCGGAAGGACGAGGTCGGTGACGTTGCCAACGCGGTCGAGAAATTCAAGGTCATCTCGGCGCAAAAGGCACGCGAGGAGGCGGAAACCAAGGCCGCACAGGACCGCATTGCCGCCGAACGGCGGAAAACCGACATGATCAAGCTCGCCGACGAGTTCGAAAGAGCTGTCGGCGGCATCGTCAACACGGTGTCGACGGCATCCACTCAGCTCGAGGCTTCTGCCGGAACACTGACGTCGAGCGCGAATCACGCCCAGGAAATGGCGACGAGGGTTGCGGCAGCTTCGGAAGAGGCGTCGACAAACGTACAGTCGGTCGCCAGCGCGACGGAGGAACTGTCGTCCTCCGTCAACGAGATCAGCCGTCAAGTCCAGGAATCGGCTCGCATGGCGGGCGAAGCCGTCGGCCAGGCCCGCACCACGACCGAACGCGTAAGTGAGTTGTCGAAAGCTGCGGCCCGCATTGGAGATGTCGTCGAACTGATCAATACGATCGCCGGCCAAACCAACCTGCTGGCACTGAATGCGACCATCGAAGCGGCTCGTGCGGGCGAAGCCGGCCGTGGATTTGCAGTCGTGGCATCAGAGGTGAAGGCGCTCGCCGAGCAGACGGCGAAGGCAACCGGCGAGATCGGCCATCAAGTCACAAGCATACAATCGGCGACCGAAGTATCGGTCGATGCGATCAAGACGATCAGCGGCACAATCGAAAAATTGTCGGAAATCTCGTCGACCATCGCGGCGGCTGTGGAGGAGCAAGGCGCCGCGACGCAGGAAATCGCTCGCAACGTGCAACACGCTGCCGAGGGCACGCAACAGGTGTCATCCAACATCGTCGATGTGCAGCGCAGCTCGAGCGAAACCGGTATTGCCTCCTCGCAGGTCCTGTCTGCCGCGCAGTCGCTATCAGGCGACAGCACCCGCCTGAGGGATGAGGTCGGCAGGTTCTTGAGCACCGTTCGAGGGACATAGCGCGTCTCGGGCATACGGTGCATGCTCCGGCCCATCGCGCCCGTTCGGACGCTGGGCCGAATGCCGTCGTTTGCGGCCCCAACCGGGCTACCGCGACGGGAGACCCCGACTTGCGCAAGCTGGATTCGGCTCATTCGAAGCGGTGCTCGTCCGACATCCATTCCGGGAATGCATGAGGCGAGTTGCCCGGCCCTCGGAATTTGACATACGATTGCGGCCTGTAGGATCTGCATTGAAGAGGAAGATCGAGCAATGGTCACTCGCCGAGACATGGCATCAATTTTCGGGCTGGGCGCGGTCGGCGCGGCAATGGCGGCAGGCGCGGTCGTTCCGCCGGCGGCGGCGCAGACGGCCCCCGATCCCAGCGAATCCACCTTCGCGCGCATCCGCCGCACCAAGAAGATGCGGATCGGCGCGGTCAATGGCGGTGCGCCCTATTACATGAAGGACCTCGCCAGCGGCCAGTGGAAGGGCTTTTACATCGACATCGCCAAGGCGCTCGCCGACGACATGGAAGCCGAGCTCGATATCACCGAGACGACCTGGGGCAATTCGGTGCTCGATCTGCAATCGAACAAGATCGACATCTTCTTCGGCCTCAACCCGACCCCGAAGCGTGCGCTGGTGGTCGACTTCTCGATTCCCGTCTTCAACAACGCCTTCGGCTTCCTCGCCAAGAAGGATTTCAAGCCGAAGAGCTGGGCCGAGCTGAACTCGCCCGACATCAAGATCGCCGTCGACCAGGGCTCCTCGCACGACCAGGTCGTCAGCCGCCTGATCCCGAAGGCGCAGATCTCGCGCCTGAAGACGGCGGATGATGCCACCGCCGCGCTCCAGACCGGCCGTGTCGACGCGCAGTGCCTGATCACGATGCTGTCGCTGACGGTGCTGAAGAAGAATCCCGCGCTCGGCCAGTTTGTGCTGCCGACGCCGATCTTCGCCACCACCTCCAACGCCGGCTTCCGCCGCGAGACCGACAAGACCTGGCGCGACTACGTCAACACCTGGATCGACTTCAACAAGGGCCTCGGCTTCATCCGCACCGCGATCCTCACCAACATGGAGCTCGTGGGCGTGACCGAGGCCGACATTCCGCCGGGCGTTTCGCTGTAAGGCGTGATGAGATTGCGCCGAACTGGGTCCGCAAACTCCGCTCCACTCCCTCTCCCGCTTGCGGGAGAGGGGCGGGGTGAGGGTGTCTCCACAATCGAGAATTCCCGTGAGGAGAGAGCCCTCACCCGCATTGCATCTTCGATGCAATGCGACCTCTCCCGCAAGCGGGAGAGGTGAAGCAAGAAAGTACGCATGTATCAGTGGGACTTCGGCATCCTCTGGGGCTATCGCTGGCTCTTCCTGAACGGGCTCGGCGTCACCGTCGGCTTCACGATCGTCATCGTGCTGCTCGGGCTGGTCTTCGGCCTCGTCGCCGCGCTCGCGATGCTGTCGCGCTTTGGCTGGCTGCGCGGCATTGCGCTGACCTTCGTCGAGGCGTTCCGCTGCACGCCGATCCTGGTGCAGCTGATCTGGTTCTACTACGCGCTGCCGATCCTCGCCGGTGTCGAGATGACGCCGATCACGGCTTCGGCGCTGGCACTGTCGCTCTATGGCGGCTCGTTCTATTCGGAGATCATCCGCGGTGGCATCGTCTCGATCGACAGCGGCCAGTCGGAGGCGGGCGCCGCGCTCGGCATGACGCCGCGCCAGACCATGCGGCGCATCGTCCTGCCGCAGGCGATCAAGCGCATGATCCCGGCGCTGATGAACCAGTCGATCATCCAGTTCAAGAACACCTCGCTGGTCTCGGTGCTCGCCGTGCCCGACCTCGTCTATCAGAGCCAGGTTGCCGCCCATGACAGCTACCGGCCGCTCGAGACCTACACCGCGGTGGCGCTCGCCTATGCGGCGATCCTCATTCCCCTGACCATCATCGTGCGGCGGGGCGAGAAGCGTCTGGCGGTCAGCGAATGAGCGATCAGTCCAAAGATATATGCAAGATCGAGATCCGCGGCTTGCGCAAAAGCTTCGGCAGCAACGAGGTGCTGAAGAACATCAATCTCGGTGTCGCCAAAGGCGGCGTGGTCGCGCTGATCGGGCCATCGGGCTCGGGTAAGTCCACACTGCTCCGCTGCATCAATCTGCTGGTCGTGCCCAATGGCGGCAGCGTCCGCGTCGGCGAGACGCGGTTCGCGTTCGGTGAAGGCGCGAAGCTGCCGGATGTGAAGACGCTGGCAAGATTCCGCGCCACCACCGGCATGGTGTTCCAGCACTTCAACCTGTTCCCGCACATGACGACGCTGCAAAACGTCATGGAGGGACCGGTCACGGTGCGCCGCATGCCGAAGGCCGACGCCGAAAAATTGGCGCGAGCGCAATTGGCAAAAGTCGGGCTTCTGGAAAAAGCCGATCAATATCCGGCGACCCTCTCGGGCGGACAGAAGCAGCGCGTCGCGATCGCGCGGGCGCTCGCCATGGAGCCGGACGTCATGCTGTTCGATGAAGCGACCTCCGCGCTCGATCCCGAGCTCGTCGGCGAGGTGCTGGGCGTGATGCAGCAGCTCGCCTCCGAAGGCATGACCATGGTGATCGTGACACATGAAATCGCCTTCGCCCGCGAGGTCGCGGGCCGCGTCGTGTTCATGCGCGACGGTGTCGTGGTCGAGGACGGCCCGGCGCGGCAGGTGATCGACAGCCCTCGCGAGGCCGCGACGCGCGCCTTCCTCAGCCATTTCCACCGCACCGGCGCATTGCCGCCGGCGACAACGGCATCGTGATGTCCGAAATCAATCGCGTCTATCTCGTCACCGGTGCCGCCAGCGGCATCGGCCGCGCCACCGCAAAACTGCTCGCGGCCCCCGGCATCGGGCTTGTGCTGCACACCCGGTCGAACGAGGACGGACTTAAGGCGACCGTAGCGGATGCCGAAGCACGCGGTGCGGCCGTTGCAACATGCCTCGGCGATCTCGCCAATGAAGTAGCCGTGACGCTCGCGTGCGCGACTGCGCATCTCAATTTTGACCGGCTTGACGGATTGATCCTGGTCGGCGGCCACGCCCGCCGCGGCAGCGCGATCGGCACGCCGGCAGATCAATTCCTGCAGGCAATGGACGAATCTGCCCTCGCCTTCACGCGTTTCGTCAAAGGCGCGCTTCCGCAGCTGCGGGCTGGGCGAGAGGCGCGGATCATCGCCGTGTCCTCCTTCGTGGCGCATGCGATCCGGCCCGAATTTGCACCGTTCGCCGCGACAGCCGCGAGCCGCGCCGCACTGGAAGCCCTGGTGCGGCTGACCGCGGTCGAGCTCGCCGGCGACGGCATCACCGTCAACGCGGTTGCGCCCGGTCTCATCGTCAAGGACAAGCCGAGCGAGAACAGGCTATCGCCCGAGCAGATCGCCGCAACGGAAGCCTTGATCCCGATGCGCCGTCGCGGACGCCCGGAGGAAGTGGCCGAGATCATCGCCTTCCTCGCGTCACCGAAAGCGTCCTACGTCACCGGCCAGGTCTGGCACGTCAATGGAGGCCTGACATGACCGAAGCGAGGATCGAGCGGCTTCGCCTGTTCCTGATCGAAAGCCCGATCAAGATGGCCCGCCTTCAGGGCGTCGGCAACGTCAAGGGCACGGTGAAGCGCGTGCTGCTCGAGCTCACCGCTGATAACGGCGTGGTCGGCTGGGGTGAGGCGGCGCCGTGGGAGGTGTTCACGGGAACGCCGGAGGCGGCGTTCTCCGCGCTCGACATCTATCTGAGACCGATCTTGCTCGGCAAGCCGGTGCGCCGCATCCGCGCGCTGATGGCGGAGCTCGACCGCGCGCTGGTTGGGCATGCCGAAGCCAAGGTCGCGATCGAGATGGCGCTGCTCGACATCGTCGGCAAATCGGCGGGATTGTCGGTGGCCGACCTGCTCGGCGGCCGCGTGCGCGACACCATCCCCCTTTCCTTCTCGATCGCCGATCCGGATTTTGCCGCCGATCTCGAGCGCATGCGCAAAATGGTTCCGGACGGCAACGTCGTCTACAAGGTCAAAACCGGCGTGAAGCCGCATCGCGAGGACCTCGATCACCTCGCGGCGATCCGCAAGGAGTTCGGCGACAAGGTCGACCTTCGCGTCGACTACAACCAGGCACTGGCGCCGTTCGGCGCCATCAAGATCTTGCGCGACGTCGAGCAGTTTGCGCCGACCTTCATCGAGCAGCCGGTGCCGCGCAAATATCTCGACGTGATGGCACAGCTGACCTCAGTGCTGGAAACGCCTGTTCTCGCCGACGAGAGCTGTTTCGATCGCCGCGACATGATGGAGGTGGTGCGCCGGCAAGCCGCGGATGCCGTGTCCATCAAGCTGATGAAGGCCGGCGGCCTGTTCGAGGCGCAAGCCATCATGGCGATCGCCGATGTCGCCGGCCTGCCCGGCTATGGCGGCACGCTGTGGGAAGGCGGCATCGGGCTAGCTGCCGGCACGCAGCTCATCGCGGCAACGCCCGGCATCTCGCTCGGCTGCGAATTCTACATGCCGCATCACGTGCTGACCGAGGACGTGCTGGAGGAGCGCATTCCCAACCGCGACGGCCATGTCGTCGTGCCCGACGGCCCCGGCCTCGGCATCCGCGTCAGCGAAGCCTCGGTCCGCGCCAATGCGCGCGTGCTGGCGGAGGGGTGATCCCCAATCTCACCGTCGTCCTGGCGAACGCGACCCATTACCCAAGGGAAAAGTTGCGGCGCGAGCTGGCAACCCCGAGTCTTCGCCAAACGCAATCCTGTGGATATGGGTCCTGGATCTGCGCTTCGCTTGTCCAGGACGACGATCGAGCATGCGGCCCCTGCAAAGCGCAATCCTTCCCCTAAGGGAATCGGTATCGTATGGTCGGCGCCAGATAATCAGGGTTCCCGCCCTCGCCGCCCGAGCCTGTCGGGCCATCCGGACATTCTTCATGCCTGATCCCGCCTGGTCGCTGCACTCCCGCCTGAAAGAGGACACCATCGACATCGGTGACCTGCCGTTGTCGAAAGTGCTGGTCATCAAGGACGCCCATTATCCCTGGCTGTTGCTGGTGCCGCGGCGCGCGGATGCGGTCGAGATCATCGATCTCGACGAGGTGCAGCAGGCGCAATTGATGACCGAGATCACGCGCGTCTCCCGTGCGCTGAAGGAGATCACCAAATGCGACAAGCTCAACGTCGCAGCGCTCGGCAACCTCGTGCCGCAGCTTCACGTGCACATCATCGCGCGCCGGACCAGCGACGCGGCCTGGCCACGCCCGGTCTGGGGCGTGATGCCGCCCTTGGCGCACGATGCCGAGGAGGTACAGAATTTCATCAGCGCACTTCGTCGCAAGATCTGGTTGGGTTGAAAGAACGATTGGGTTGAAAGAACAATAATGTCAGCATTCGACTCGTTTCCGCTGGGCCAGCCGGCCTTTGTCAGCAACGTCCTCGACCGCGCGGCGCATCTGCGCCTCAATGACGAAAAGCTGTTCGCACTCGAACAAAACGCCTCGTCGCGCGCTTATGTAATCTACCGCGACTCGCTCCTGGTGAAGCGCGAGGGCGAGCGCGTCCGCGCCCTGCTCTCGATCGACGAAGCCACCAAATGCGGTGCCAATCCCGGCACGATCTTCCTAGGCTTGCGCGATGGTGCAGCGGTGTTCGGCATGGGCATGCCGCAGGCCGCGGCTGAAGTGCTGATCGGCGGTGGGGACTATAGCGTGACCGAATTGCGCGGCATGGCCATGCAGGGCGCCATCCCGCCGCAGGAGCTGTCCGCGATCGCGATGGCGAAATCGATGGTCACCTGGCATCAGCGCCACGGCTATTGCGCCAATTGCGGTGCGCGCAGCGCGATGAAGGAAGGCGGCTGGAAGCGCGAGTGTCCTGCCTGCAAGGCCGAGCATTTTCCGCGCACCGACCCGGTCGTGATCATGCTGGTCGCCTCCGGCGACAACTGCCTGCTCGGCCGCCAGAAGCAGTTTCCGCCGGGCATGTATTCCTGCCTCGCCGGCTTCGTCGAGGCGGCCGAGACCATCGAGGACGCGGTGCGCCGCGAGATCTTCGAGGAATCCGGCATCCGCTGCACCGATGTACAGTACTACATGACCCAGCCCTGGCCCTATCCGTCGTCCCTGATGATCGGCTGTAGCGCGCGGGCACTGACCGATGAGATCACCGTCGACCGCTCGGAGCTGGAGGACGCCCGCTGGTTCAGCCGCGACGAAGCGCGGCTGATGCTGACGCGGACGCATCCGGACGGGCTTGCCGGTCCGCACCCCTTCGCCATCGCCCATCATCTGGTCGGCCGCTGGTTGCAGGGCAAGGACGGCGCATAGCGGCGCCGGCCGATGTCCGCCAAAACGATCGCGCCGCGCGTCCTCTGCATCGGCATCCCCGTGCGCGACCTCACCTTCCGCGTGGACGGCGTGCCCGAACACGGTAGCAAGGCGAACGCCACGCATCTGGAGGAGATCTGCGGCGGCAACGCGCTCAACGCCGCGATCGCTATCGCGCGGCTCGGCGGCCGCGCTGCGCTGGTCGGGCCGATGGGCGATGCGCAGGAGAGTTCGAGCGGCTTCATCCTCGAACGCATGGCGCAGGAGGGCATCGACGTCAGGCACGTCGTGCGCATGCCGGGCCTGACGACGCCGGTCTCGGCGATCATGATCGACGCGAGTGGCGAGCGCACGCTCGTGATCTATCGCGATCCCGCGCTGTGGACGGTGAAGCTGCCGGACGCCGACGTGCTGCTCGGCGATTGCGACGCGATTTTGGTCGAGAGCCGCTGCGCCGAGTTCGCCCTTCCCCTCTGCGCCGAGGCGCGACGCCGCGGCATTCCCGTCATCGTCGGCGTCGACCGCGCGATGTCGGGAGGCGATGGCCTGCTCGCGGCCGCCTCGCACGTCCTGTTCGCCAGCGAGCAGCTGCAGGAGACGGCTGGCGTCGCCGACGACGGTGGGGCGCTGAAGACGATCGCGAGGCTGACGCCGGCGTTCCTCGCCGCCACCCGCGGCCCGCGCGGCACGATCTGGCTGAATGAGAGGGGCGAGCTGGAGGAGACGGCGGCCTTTCCGGTCCATGCCGTGGATACGCTCGGCGCGGGCGATGTCTTCCATGGCGCCTTCACGCTTCGCCTCGCCGAAGGCCGGGATGCGCGGGAGGCGCTGCGATTCGCCGCGGCCGCGGCCGCGCTGAAATGCACCCGCTTTGGTGGTGGCCTCGCCGCCCCGCAACGCATTGAAGTTGAAGGACTTTTGCTCGGAGGCTGACCGGCGCGGGCAGGCTGCCGCCCGGAATATGGACTTGCTCTAGAAGATTTTTCTATATATGAGGGATTTAGACCCCTGAAATGGAAAAAAGTTCCTCAAATGAGCGACCTCGCCGTCCAACTCCCTGAGACCAACCGCCGCCTCGACGCCATCGACCGCAAGATCCTGATGGTACTCCAGGAAGACGCCTCGCTGTCCGTCGCCGAGATCGGCGACCGGGTCGGGCTCTCATCCACGCCCTGCTGGAAGCGCATCCAGCGCCTGGAGGCCGATGGGGTGATCCTCAAGCGGGTGGCGCTGGTCGACCAGAACAAGATCGGGCTCGGCATCTCCGTGTTCGTGTCGGTGGAGAGCGCCGACCATTCGGAGGCCTGGCTGAAGAAATTCGCCGAGGCCGTCAGCGCCATGCCCGAGGTGATGGAGTTCTACCGCATGGCCGGCGACGTCGACTACATGCTGCGCGTCGTGGTCGCGGACATGCAGGCCTATGACGTCTTCTACAAGAAGCTGATCAGCGCCGTGCCGCTCAAGAACGTCACCTCGCGCTTCGCCATGGAGAAGATCAAGTCGGTCACCGCTCTGCCGATCCCGGCGGTGGTGGCGGCTTAGGCCCGCCCCCAGCTTCAAGCGTCCCTCTTCCTCGGCCGGAGATTTACGCCCGGTTAGCCCCATCGCGATATGTTCCCCGCGATGGAGTGGGGGAACACCATCCGAACGATACGGCCGCCGTCATGGGCGCCCGCGGCAGCATTGCTGCTCGCGAGCTGGATTGCGGTCGCAGCATTGTCTTCGCAGGTGCGGGCGGGTGCCGAGGTCGTAGCCGTGGCATTCCCGCCATGGTGGAACGCCCAACAAGCGTTGCTGGCCGCTGCATCCGCGAACGCCGCAATCGTGCGGACGACGGCTATGCCTGCGCTTCTGGTGGTGCGACCCGACGGCCATGACGGTTTGCACAAACTGCGCGAGGCAGGAGCCTGGCTGGCCGTTGACCCGCAGACGATTGCGGCTTGCTTCAAGGCCAATGATTGAGAGGTTGGGAATGACTTTCGACGGTGATGCGCTGGCAATCCTGCGCGAAACTGCCAGCAAGATCTTGCTCGCCGTGCTCTGGTTGCACGTCCCGATCGCCGTCGTGATCGGCCTGACGCTTGGCTCCGGCTGGCTGATACCGGCCGCCTTCATGGCCGCGATGGCGCTGGCGGCCACCGTGTCGTGGCGTCTTGCGGGGAACGAAGCTTCGACCCGCATGACCGTCGCCGTCGCCCTGATGGCCGGCGTGTCGATGCTGGTCTACCAGTTTGCCGGTCACGCCTGGCAGGTCGACATGCACATGTACTTCTTCGCGACGCTGGCATGTCTGGTCGCTTACTGCGACTACCGGCCGATCATCGCCGGCACGCTCGCAGTCGCATTGCATCACCTCACGCTGAATTTCGTCCTACCTGCGGCCATCTATCCAGGCGGCGCCGATCTCGGCCGGGTCGTTCTCCATGCCGTCATTCTCCTGATCGAGGCCGGCATCCTGATCTGGCTCGCGACCACGCTGTCGCAGCTTTTCGAGATGGCGGCACAAAGGACTGCCGAAGCCAGAGCCTCGAGCGACGCCGAATCGCGCGCCAATGCCGAGCGAAACGAGGCAGAGCAGGCCAAGCGAGACCGGGACATCGCGCGGCGCGAGCTCGCCACGGGATTCCAGAGCAGGATCAGCGGCGTCGTCGAGGCGGTTGCTGCGACGGCAAGCCAGATGCAGGGCCTCTCGGCATCCATGAATGGCTGCAACAAGGAGACCGAGCGGCAGACGTCGGCTGCGACCGGCGCATCCGCCCAGGCCTCGGCCAACGTGGAGAGCGTTGCATCCGCCACGGAAGAGCTCACGGCCTCCATCAACAACATTGCCGCGCAGGTGACGCGCTCAGCCCAGATCGCCGCCAAGGCGGCCGAGGAGGCCCGCCGCACGAATACGGTTGTCGAAGGCCTCGCTGCCGGCACACAGAAAATCGGCGAGGTGGTGACGCTGATCCAGAGCATCGCGAGTCAGACGAACCTCCTGGCGCTGAATGCGACCATCGAGGCCGCGCGCGCTGGCGAGCATGGCAGGGGATTTGCTGTCGTCGCGAGCGAGGTGAAGGCGCTGGCCAACCAGACGGCAAAGGCGACCGAGGAGATCTCGACCCAGATTCAGGATATCCAGACCGCCACCGGCGAGGCGGTCAAGGCGATCGAGGCCATCGGCGGAACGATCTCGGACATCGACCAGATCTCCGGCGAGATCGCGGCCGCCGTCAATCAACAAGGCGCCGCCACGCAGGAGATCTCCGGCAACGTGCAGCAGGCTGCCGATCGCACCAGAGACGTCAACGACAGCATCTCCGGCGTCAACCGGGCCTCCGGGGACGCCAATCGGGCGACCGCGTAGCTCCTGGAAGCAGCCAACATCCTGTCGTCGCAATCCGAACGGCTGAAGTCCGAGCTCAGCGGATTCCTGGAGTCGCTACAGGCGGCGTGAGCCGCCTGACGCGAGGTGATTTCCAGTCGCCATGAGGCGAGCTCGGCCTGGCCTCTCAGATCTTCTGATTGTACTCGCCGACCTCGGGATGGGTGCGCAGCACGCTGTCCACCATCTCGAACATGTCGCGCATGCGCTGCTCGGAGACGGGGCTTTCGACCACGACCACGAGCTCGGGCTTGTTGGAGGACGCGCGCACCAGCCCCCAGCTGCCGTCCTCCACCGTGACGCGCACGCCGTTGACTGTGACGAGGTCGCGGATCGACTGGCCGCCGATCTTCGCACCCTTCGCCTGCAAGCCTTCAAAATGCTTCACGACGGCGTCGATGACACCGTACTTGACCTCGTCGGCGCAATGCGGCGACATCGTCGGCGACGACCAGGTCTTCGGCAGCGCGTCCTTCAGATCGGCCATCGACTTGCCGGGCGCGCGGTCGAGCATGTCGCAGATCGCGATCGCGGAGACGAGGCCGTCGTCATAGCCGCGCCCGAACGGCTTGTTGAAGAAGAAATGGCCCGACTTCTCGAAGCCGGCAAGCGCGCCCATCTCGTTGGTGCGGCGCTTCATGTAGGAATGGCCGGTCTTCCAATAGGCGGTTTTTGCGCCCTGCTTCTGGAGCACGGGATCGGTGATGAACAGGCCGGTCGACTTTACGTCGACGACGAACTGCGCGTCCTTGTGGATCGCCGACATGTCGCGCGCCAGCATCACGCCGACCTTGTCGGCAAAGATCTCCTCGCCGGTGTTGTCGACGACGCCGCAGCGATCGCCGTCGCCGTCGAAGCCGAGGCCGACATCGGCCTGGTGATGCAGCACCGCATCGCGGATCGCGTGCAGCATCTCCATGTCCTCGGGGTTCGGATTGTATTTCGGGAAGGTGTGGTCGAGCTCGGTGTCGAGCGGGATCACCTCGCAGCCGATCGCCTCCAGCACCTGCGGTGCGAATGCGCCGGCGGTGCCGTTGCCGCAGGCCGCGACGACCTTGAGCTTGCGCTTCAGCTTCGGCCGGTTGGTGAGATCGGCGATGTAGCGCGCCGGATAGTTTTCGTGGAACTGGTAGGAACCGCCGGCCTTGTTCCTGAACTCGGCGTTGAGCACGATCTGCTTCAGCCGCGTCATCTCGTCCGGGCCGAAGGTCAGCGGGCGGTTGGCACCCATCTTCACGCCGGTCCAGCCATTGTCGTTGTGCGACGCCGTGACCATGGCGACGCAGGGAACGTCCAGGTCGAACTGTGCGAAATAGGCCATCGGCGTCACGGCGAGGCCAATGTCATGCACCTTGCAGCCCGCCGCCATCAGGCCGGAGATCAGCGCATACTTGATCGAGGCCGAATAGCCGCGGAAATCGTGCCCGGTGACGATCTCCTGGCCGGTACCGAGCTCGGCGATCAGCGCACCCAGCCCCATGCCGAGCGCCTGCACCCCCATCAGGTTGATTTCCTTGTTGAACAGCCAGCGCGCGTCGTACTCGCGGAAGCCGGTGGCCTTCACCATCGGCTCGGATTCGAAGGCATAGGTGTTGGGCAGCAGCGCGGATTTCGGCTTGGGAAACATCGAGGCAATCTCGTTAACAGGCAGGAGGAATATACCGCAGGCATAGCGAATGCTCAGGCCGAGCGGAAGGCGGGATTGGCGGCTTGTGGCCGATAATTGCGGCAGTTTGGTAACAAAGAAGCCTTGCTCAGTGCTGCTCGGAGCAGGCGGAAGAGTGCAGCAGAAATTTCGGCCACGATCGATCCGCTCCATCGCGGATGTGCACTTTGTGCCTTACAACCTCTGATCGCGAGATCGTGTTGAAACCAATCGGCCTCACGGCGCTTATGCGTTCAGGAATACTCGGGCTCGCCCTGCAAACATTCGAAGATCGCCCTGGCGCACGACGCCTGATCGATCATTAGAGCATTAACTCAAGCCTCGTCTCGAGCTTCCTCCACGATGTAACGCGTGGGAGACAAAGCATGCGCAGGGCGTCGATCCTGGCTGCAATCACGACTGGCACGATCTTGTCCATCTGCCAGATGCCCTGCGCTCAATCGGCCGATGAGAGAGTGTCGGGCATGCCGACCATCCCCGCGTCGGCGCCCCTGCATCTCAGGTTTGGCGATCCGACGCTTCCGCCCATGGCGTACACGCTATTCTGCCTGCGCTACCATGACGAATGCCGCACCCGCCTGCCGTTTCGTGGCGGTTCGGTCCACCTGACCGAGGCCCGATGGGCTGATCTGAAAGAAGTCAACGAGACCGTGAACAGAGCCATCATCCCGGAACCGAATGCGCTGGGTCCGGCACCGGAGGAATGGCTCATTGATCCCAGGCGCGGCGACTGCAACGACTATGCCGTCAGCAAGCGCCACAGGCTTCTGAGCCGAGGCTGGCCCCAGCGGACGCTCCTGCTCGGCGAGGTCGTGACCGTCTGGGGCAAGCGCCATCTGGTTCTGGTCGTTCGAACGCAGAACGGCGATCTGGTGCTGGACAATCTGACGGCGCAGATCAGACCGTGGCCGCGCGCACCATATCGCTGGCTTCGAATTCAATCGCCGAGCAACCCGCGATATTGGAACATCGTCGCGCCGCGCAGCGTCTAGGGCTTCGTCGTCGGCCCGGTGGACCGACACGTTCGCCTACTGTTCCAGCACCATCTGACCGTTGGCGTATTCGAAGCGCCTCAGCTTGGACAGGAAGGAAAGCCCGAGCAAATTCTCCGACAGCGCCTCGTCCGGCAGCACCATGGCATCGACGTCGCGAACGATGAGGCCGCCGACGTCGAGCATGGCGATGCGGGTGCGCGCGGCCTTGATGGTGCCGTTGGCGGTGGCGACGTTGGCGTTGTAATCGCCGCGCGACGGGCGCAGGCCGAAGCGGGCAGCCGAGGTCTCGTTCAGCGCCACCACGGAAGCACCGGTGTCGACCATGAAGCCGATGCGCTGTCCGTCGATCCGCCCTTCTGTTTGAAAGTGACCGCGTGCGTCGCGGGGGATGCTGACGCTGCGATTGCCGGCCTGCGGCGCAGCGGCCGGAATGGCGGCCATCTGGCGCGGCGCCGACGTGGCGGAGGCCGAGCTCATCTTGTCGGCTATCTGCGCCATGAATGTGCCCAGCCCAATCATGATGGCCGCGAAGATCATAATGTTACGCATGACACCACTCGGAACCGAAAGCACGATCTCATCACGCTACGCGCCCGGCCGCGAGCGAGGCCGCAGCCGGGAAGCTGCCATTTTGGCGAAAAGCGTGACGGAAGGGTTAATGCGCGCTTGTGGAATTACGTCCCGCGCGGCTTGGCGCGGCGGGTGGGCAGCGCGTTCGCTGGGTCGTCCGGCCAGGGATGGCGCGGATAGCGCCCGCGCAGGTCGGAGCGTACCGCCGCGTAGCTGCCGCGCCAGAAGCCGGGCAGGTCGCGCGTCACCTGCACCGGGCGCTGTGCCGGCGACAGCAGTTCCAGAACGAGCGGCACCTTGCCGCCGGCGATCGATGGATGGGTGTTGAGGCCGAACAACTCCTGGAGCCGCACGGCGATGGTCGGCCCCTGCTCGGCCTCATAGTCGATCGCGAGCATCGTCCCGGTCGGCGCCTCGAAATGGGTGGGCGCCTCGCGTTCGAGCCGCGCGCGCAGCTCCCACGGCAACAACGCCATCAGTGCCTCGGAGAGGTCGCCGGCGGAGACGTCCTTCAGCACGGTCTTGTCGTAGAGCGCAGGCAGCAGCCAGTCATCGCGCCGCGCGATCAGGGCATTGTCGGACAGATCGGGCCAGGTCTCGCCTTCGGCCTTGCGCAGGAACATCACGCGGTCGCGCCATTGGATGGCGGCTTTCGACCAGGGCAGCCGGTCGAGGCCGGCGGCGATCAGGCCGTCGGCGAGGATGCGGGCTGTCGTCTCGGACGGCGTGAGCGTGAGCGGGGATTCGGACAATGTGATCGCGTGCAGCGCGCGCTTGCGGCGTGCGCGCAGCGCCATCGCGCCGCGATCAAAGAAAACCTCGTCCGAGGTTTCGATGTGCTCGGCGAAATGGCCTTCGATGTCGCCCTCGCTGATCGGCGCAGCAAGCAGGATGCGTCCGCTCGCCGCCGTGCCCGTCATCTCGGCCACCGCGATATAGGGCGCGCGCGCAAGCGAAGACGTCTGCTCGACGGCGGCTCCGCGGCCGTTGGCGAGCACGAAGCTGCCGTTGCCGCGGTTGCGCGCGACGCGGTCGGGGAAGGCGTAGGCGAGCATGATGCCCGTGCGCAAGTCGCCCTGCCCCGGCGTCCCCTTCTCCGACGACGCAACTTGCGCGGCCCAGCGCCGCGCAAGATCGCGGGCGCTGGTGGCGCGGGGCGAGCGGTCGCGGCGGAATTGATCGAGACGGTGGTCGAGATCGACGCTGTCGCCGCCGAGCCCGCGCTCGGTGAGGATGGCGGCGATTTCGGCGGCGGCCTCGCCGTTGCCGGCGCGATGCGAATCCACGATCATGCGCGCGAGCCGCGGCGGCAGTGCCAGCGCGCGCAGGCTCTTGCCTTCCGCCGTGATGCGACCATCGGCATCGAGCGCGTTGAGCTCGGCAAGCAGGCTCTTTGCCTCTTTCCAAGCGGGCTGAGGCGGCGGATCGAGGAACGAGAGCGCCGAGGCATCGCTCACGCCCCATTGCGCCAGATCGAGCACGAGCGAGGACAGGTCCGCGCTCAGAATTTCAGGCTGGGTGTAGGGCGCGAGCGAGGCAGTCTGCGGCTCGTCCCAGAGCCGGTAGCACACGCCGGGCTCGGTGCGGCCGGCGCGGCCGCGGCGCTGATCGACCGCGGCGCGCGAGGCGCGCACGGTCTCTAATCGCGTCAAGGCGATATCGGGCTCATAGCGCGGCACGCGGGCGAGGCCGGAATCGACGACAATGCGCACACCCTCGATGGTGAGCGAGGTCTCCGCGATCGAGGTCGCCAGCACCACCTTGCGCGTTCCCTTGGGCGCAGGCGCGATGGCGCGGTCCTGCACGGCGGCATCCAGCGCGCCGAACAGCGGCACGATCTCGATTGCAGCATCATGGACGCGCTCGGCGAGAAAGGTCTGCGTGCGCCGGATCTCGGCCGCGCCGGGCAGGAACGCCAGCACCGAGCCGGCATCGGCGCGCAGCGCGGAGGCGATCGCATCCGCCATCTGCCGCTCCAGCGGCGCGTCTGCCTTGCGGCCGAGATAGCGCGTCTCGACCGGAAAGGCGCGGCCCTCGCTCTCGACGACGGGCGCTTCCCCGAGCAGCCTCGCCACCCGGGCGCCATCCAGCGTCGCCGACATCACGAGGATGCGCAAATCCTCGCGCAGGCCGAGTTGCGCATCGCGCGCCAGCGCGAGGCCGAGGTCGGCATCGAGCGAACGCTCGTGGAATTCGTCGAACAGAACGGCGGCGACGCCCGTCAGTTCGGGATCGTCGAGGATCTGGCGGGTGAAGATGCCTTCCGTCACCACCTCGATGCGGGTGGCGCGCGAGATTTTCGAGCCGAAGCGGACGCGATAGCCGACGGTCTCGCCGGCACGCTCGCCGAGCGACTTCGCCATGCGGTCGGCGCTTGCGCGCGCCGCGATGCGCCGCGGCTCCAGCACGATGATCTTCTTACCTCCAGCCCAGCGCGCATCCAGCAGCGCCAGCGGCACGCGCGTGGTCTTGCCGGCGCCGGGCGGCGCCACCAGCACGGCGGCGTTGTGCCCTTCCAGCGTGCCCGACAACTCGTCGAGCACCGCATCGATCGGAAGGGGCGTGTCGAAGCTGCGGGGCAAAATCTCGCATCCGTCGTCACCCGCACATACGGGTGATCCAGCAAACTCGGACCCTCGTCATCGACGAAGGTCGGGCGCACTGGATACCCCGCCTTCGCGGGGTATGACAACAAGATGCGGCGATCAAACCTGCCCGGCAGGCCGTCCCACGCTCTCATAGACGAAGCCGGCGGCTTCCATGTCTTCGGGACGGTAGATATTGCGCAAATCGACCACGATGGGCTGCACCATGGTCTCCTTCAGCCGGTCGAGGTCGAGGGCACGGAACTGCACCCATTCGGTGACGATGACCAGCGCATCCGCGCCCTTGGCGCAGGCATAGGCATCCTCGCAATATTCGATGGCCGGCAATTCAAGCTTTGCCTGATCCATGCCAACCGGGTCATAGGCACGAACTTTCGCGCCCATGTCGAGCAGTCCCGTCACCAGCGGGATCGAAGGCGCATCGCGCATGTCGTCGGTGTCGGGCTTGAAGGTGAGACCGAGCACGCCGATGGTCTTGCCGCGCAGCGCGCCGCCAAGCGCGTGGCTGACCTTGCGCGCCATCGCGCGCTTGCGGTTCTCGTTGACGGCAAGCACCGCCTCGACGATGCGCAGGCTCACGTCATAGTCCTGCGCGATCTTGATCAGGGCCTTGGTGTCCTTCGGGAAGCAGGAGCCGCCGAAGCCCGGGCCGGCATGCAGGAATTTGGTGCCGATGCGGTTGTCCAGACCAATGCCGCGCGCGACCTCCTGGACGTTGGCGCCGACCTTTTCAGAGAGATCGGCGATCTCGTTGATGAAGGTGATCTTGGTCGCCAGAAACGCGTTGGCGGCGTATTTGATCATCTCCGCAGTGCGGCGCGCGGTGAACATCAGCGGCGCCTGGTTCAGCGACAGCGGACGATAGATGTCGCCCATCACCTTGCGGCCGCGCTCGTCATTGGTGCCGACCACGATGCGATCCGGAAACTTGAAATCGCGGATCGCCGCGCCCTCGCGCAGGAATTCCGGGTTGGAGGCCACGACCACATCGGACTTGGGATTGGTCTCGCGGATGATGCGTTCGACCTCGTCGCCGGTACCGACCGGAACGGTCGACTTGGTGACCACGACCGTGAAGCCGGAGAGCGAAGCTGCGATCTCGCGCGCGGCGGCATAGACGTAAGACAGATCGGCGTGACCATCGCCGCGCCGCGACGGCGTGCCGACCGCGATGAACACGGCGTCGGCCTCCGCCACCGGCCCCGAAAGGTCGGTCGTGAAGCTCAGACGCTTGGCCTTCACATTGGTCTCGACCAGCGAATCCAGGCCCGGCTCGTAGATCGGGATCTCACCGCGGTGAAGCGCTGCGATCTTGCGCTCGTCCTTGTCGACGCAGGTGACGTCATGGCCGAAATCCGCAAAGCACGCACCGGAAACCAGCCCCACATAGCCCGTGCCGATCATGGCAATTCGCATGAAAAACCTGCCTGTCTTGGTTAACGCATGATGATGCTTTGCAGCGGTCTTAAAGCATTTTCATGTCCGCGGGGAAGAGGCCCGCCCCAAGAAAAACGGCAAGAAACCGGCATGTGATTTGTAGAGTAAAGGGGACCGAAACCACGCGCCGGCATACTGCCTCGCTCTTGGGCGGTATGCGCCTCGAAAAGGGACACCATGACACCAATCGGCACAATCGCGGCAGGCGGAGGTTCCAAGGCCTCGCCGCCGGCGCGCGTCGATTGGGTCGATTACGCCAAGGGTATCTGCATCGTCATGGTCGTGATGATGCATTCGGTGCTCGGGGTCGAGCTCGCCGCCGGCGAACCCGGGTTCATGCATGGTCTGGTCGCCTTCGCAAAGCCGTTCCGGATGCCGGACTTCTTCCTGATTTCGGGACTATTTCTGCCGCTCGTGATCGACCGCGACTGGCGAATCTATCTCGACCGCAAGGTCGTGCATTTTGCCTATTTTTATGTCCTCTGGGTGACAATCCAGTTCGGCTTCAAGGCGCCTGCTTTCGCAGCCGAAACGAGCTGGCGCGATGCGGGCCTTCTGTATCTCGAATCATTCATCGAGCCGTTCGGCACGCTTTGGTTCATCTACCTGCTGCCGATCTTCTTCGTCGTCACAAAACTGACACGACGAATCCCGCCACTCGCGATCTGGCTCGCCGCGGCGCTCCTGGAAACGGCGCGCATCGCAACCGGATGGACCGCCATCGACGAGTTCTGCGCACGCTTCGTCTATTTCTACTCCGGTTACCTGTTTGCAGACTACGTGTTCGCCTTGTCGGATCGCGCGCGCAGGCATCCCGCAACTGCCCTCGCCGCGCTTGGCGCGTGGGCGCTCGTCAATGCGGCTCTCGTCGCACACGACGCAAGCGAATGGCCGATGGTTTCGCTCCTGCTCGGCTTCTGCGGCGCCTGCGCCATCGTGACGATGGGCACGCTGCTCGCGCATGCGCGCCGGTTGAACTTCCTTCGGTTCTGCGGCGAGCATTCGATCGTAATCTATCTCACCTTCTTCCTGCCGATGGCGGCGACGCGGACGCTGCTGCTGCGCACCGGCGTTGTTCCCGACATCGGCATGACGTCGCTGATCGTCACCATCGTGGGCGTCATCGGCGCGCTCGCGATCTGGCAGACCGCGCTGCGCCTGCACGCCCACTTCCTGTTCGAGCGGCCGGACGCCTTCTGGATCGCGCCGAAGAAAACGGGGCCGGTGTTGCAGGCGGCGGAGTAGTACTCAGCTGTCGTCGCCCGGCTTGACCGGGCGACCCAGTATTCCAGAGACAGCGGTTATCTACCGATAGGCTGCGGCGTACTGGATTCCCCGCTTGCCGCCTACGCTAAAGCTTCGGCGCGCCCAGAACCGAAGCCTCGGCGTAGCCGGGTCGCGGGGAATGACGGTGGGGATAGTGGCACCAGCAGCCCAAAAATCGCCCTTCCAAGGCTGTCAAACGCCGCAAAAATCCATACATTGCGGCCATGCCAAAAACCTCCCCGAAAGCTGCCGAAACCAAGCCCGCTGCTGCCAAGCCTGCTGCCAAACCCGTGGCGGCGAAGGCGGCGGGCAAAGGCGACCATGTCTTCCTGGTCGATGGTTCCTCCTACATTTTCCGCGCCTATCACGCGCTGCCGCCGCTCAACCGCAAGTCCGACGGCTTGCAGGTCAACGCCGTGCTCGGTTTCTGCAACATGCTGTGGAAGCTGCTCCGCGACATGCCCGCGGACAGCCAGCCGACGCATCTGGCGATCGTGTTCGACAAGTCGGAAGTCACCTTCCGCAACAAGCTCTATCCCGACTACAAGGCGCATCGGCCGCCGGCACCTGACGACCTCATTCCGCAATTTGCGCTGATCCGCGAAGCCGTGCGCGCCTTCGACCTGCCCTGCTTGGAACAGGTAGGCTTCGAGGCCGACGATTTGATCGCGACCTATGCACGGCAGGCGAGCGAGCGTGGTGCCACCACGACCATCGTGTCCTCCGACAAGGACCTGATGCAGCTCGTCAATGACAAGATCACGATGTTCGATACCATGAAGGATCGCCGCATCGGCATTCCGGAGGTGATCGAGAAATTCGGCGTGCCGCCGGAGAAGGTGGTCGAGGTGCAGGCGCTGGCCGGCGATTCCACCGACAACGTGCCGGGCGTGCCTGGCATCGGCATCAAGACCGCGGCGCAATTGATCGTCGAATATGGCGACCTGGAGCAGCTTCTGTTCCGCGCCGGCGAGATCAAGCAGCCGAAGCGGCGCGAGGCGCTGATCGAGCATGCCGAGAAGGCGCGGATCTCGCGCCAGCTCGTACTGCTGGACGACAAGGTCGATCTCGAAGTGCCGCTCGACGAGCTCGCCGTCCACGAGCCCGACGCGCGCAAGCTGGTTGCCTTCCTGAAGGCGATGGAGTTCACAACGCTGACGCGGCGCGTCGCCGAATACGCCCAGGTCGATCCCGCCGATGTGGGGGCCGATCCCGGCTACAAGACCGGCGCCAGCGTGTTCTCGCCGCTGCCGCCGTCCGACGTCGTGCCGGCGCCGGGACCTGCTCAGGGACTTGGCACATCGACGCAGGCTGCACCTGTCGCGCGCAATAAGGCCGCCGGCAAGGAGGACAAGGCTGCAAGCCTCAAGGGCACGCCGATCTCGCTCGCGGAGGCGCGCGCGGAAGCCGCGCGCAAGACCAGGATCGACCGCGCCAAATATCAGACGATCAAGACGCTCGACCAGCTCAAGGCGCTGATCGCGCGCATCCACGATACCGGCCATGTCGCACTCGAGGTGAAGGCGAACTCGGAAGACCCGATGCAGGCCGACATCTGCGGCATCGCGCTGGCGCTAGGCGCGGACGATGCCGCCTATGTGCCGCTGGCCCACAAGCAGCCGGGCGGCGGCGCCGGATTGTTCGATGCAGGGCTCGCGCCCGACCAGGTGAAATTCGAAGCGGCCATCGCGGCGCTCAAGCCCGTGCTCGAAGCGAAGGGCATTTTGAAGATCGGATACAACGCAAAGTTCATCGCGGTGCTGCTGGCGCAGGCGGGCATCACGCTGCGCGATCATGACGACGCGGAATTGATCTCCTATGTGCTCGACGCGGGCCGCGGCTCGCACGCGCTGGAATCGCTCGCCGAGCGCTGGCTCGGTCACGCGGTGCTGGCCGAGAGCGAGCTCGTCGGCAGCGGCAAGAACAAGCTCACCTTCGACCAGGTCGCGATCGACAAGGCGACCGAGCATTCCGCCGAGCGCGCCGATGTGACCCTGCGCTTGTGGCGCGTGCTGAAGCCGCGCCTCGTCGCCGAGCACATGACCACCGTCTACGAGACGCTGGAGCGCCCGCTGACCAGCGTGCTCGCGCGCATGGAACGTCGCGGCATCTCGATCGATCGCCAGGTGCTGTCACGGCTGTCGGGCGACTTCGCCCAGACCGCAGCGAGGGTGGAAGCCGAGATCCAGGAGATCGCCGGCGAGCCCGTCAATGTCGGCAGCCCGAAGCAGATCGGCGACATCCTGTTCGGCAAGATGGGACTTCCGGGCGGCACCAAGACCAAGACCGGCGCGTGGTCGACGACCGCGCAAGTGCTGGACGATCTCGCCGAGCAGGGCCACGACTTCCCGAAGAAGATCCTGGAGTGGCGCCAGGTCTCCAAGCTCAAATCGACCTACACCGACGCTCTGCCGGCTTACGTCAATCCGCAGACCCATCGCGTGCACACGACCTACGCGCTGGCCGCGACCACCACGGGCCGGCTGTCGTCGAACGAGCCGAACTTGCAGAACATTCCGGTGCGCACCGAGGACGGGCGAAAGATCCGCCGCGCCTTCATCGCGACGCCGGGCCACAAGCTGGTCTCGGCCGACTACTCGCAGATCGAGCTCAGGCTGCTCGCCGAGATTGCCGACATTCCCGTGCTGAAGCAGGCGTTCAAGGA
This sequence comes from Bradyrhizobium iriomotense, assembly GCF_030160715.1. GTDB lineage: Bacteria > Pseudomonadota > Alphaproteobacteria > Rhizobiales > Xanthobacteraceae > Bradyrhizobium > Bradyrhizobium iriomotense. The sequence continues at coordinate 76,286 of NZ_BSOW01000023.1, read as the reverse complement.
CGGGCTCGACATTCATGCGATGACCGCGTCCGAAATGTTCGGCGTGCCGATCAAGGGCATGCCGAGCGAAATCCGGCGCCGGGCGAAAGCGATCAATTTCGGCATCATCTACGGCATCTCGGCGTTCGGCCTTGCTAACCAGCTCGGCATCGCGCGCGAGGAAGCCTCCGCCTACATCAAGAAATATTTTGAGCGCTTCCCCGGCATCCGCGCCTATATGGACGAGACGCGCGACTTCTGCCGGAGCCATGGCTATGTCACCACGCTGTTCGGCCGCAAGTGCCACTACCCCGACATCAAGGCGTCCAACGCCTCGGTGCGCGCCTTCAACGAGCGCGCCGCGATCAACGCGCGGCTCCAGGGCACGGCCGCCGACATCATCCGCCGCGCCATGACGCGGGTGGAGGACGCGCTGGCGGCAAAGAAGCTCTCGGCGCAGATGCTGCTCCAGGTGCATGACGAATTGATCTTCGAGGTGCCGGACGCGGAGGTCGAGGCGACGTTGCCGGTCGTGCAGCACGTGATGCAGGACGCGCCGTTCCCGGCCGTGCTGCTCTCGGTGCCGCTGCATGTCGATGCCCGCGCGGCGACCAATTGGGACGAGGCGCACTGATCTCGCTTGACTGACGCCACATGCACGCTGTCGTCCCGGCGAAGGCCGGGACCCATAACCACAGGGTCGAGTTAGGGCGAAGATTGCCAACTACGATCTCGCGCCACACTTCTCCCTGGGGTATGGGTCCCGGCCTTCGCCGGGACGACGTCGAGGTAAAATATGCGCCCCATCAAAGAAGGAGAGGAGTCAAGCAAGCGCGCCTTGACACGCTGAATTGTCCTCCGTGCAATTGCGGCATGGCGGCGCGAACCCTCGCATATTAGAACCAGTGCATCTCCCACACGGTTCGACCCATGCCGCACACATCCGCCCTGCTCGGCTTTGCCCTCGTCTGCCTCGGCCTCGTGCTGACACCGGGGCCGAACATGATCTACCTGATCTCGCGCTCGATCACGCAGGGGCCGGCGGCCGGCATCGTCTCGCTCGGCGGCGTGGCGCTCGGCTTCGTGTTCTACATGCTGTGCGCGGCGTTCGGCATCACCGCGCTGCTGCTTGCGATTCCCTTCGCCTATGACGCGCTGCGCCTCGCCGGCGCCGGCTATCTGTTCTGGCTCGCCTGGCAGGCGGTGAAGCCGGGCGGCCGCTCGCCGTTCGAGGTGAAGAAGCTTGCGATCGACAGCCCGCGGAAACTGTTCGCGATGGGCTTTGTCACCAACCTGCTCAATCCGAAGATCGCGATGCTTTATCTCGCGCTGCTGCCGCAGTTCATCGACCCCGCCGCCGGCAGCGTGCTGACACAGTCGCTGGTGCTCGGTGCAATCCAGATCGCGATCAGCGTCAGCGTCAACGCGATGATCGCGCTCGCAGCCGGCTCGATCGCGCGGTTCCTGGCGAGCCGGCCGAGCTGGATGCTGGTGCAGCGCTGGCTGATGGGCACGGTGCTCGCCGGGCTTGCCGTGCGGATGGCGGTGGAAGCGAAGCGGGTGTAGCGGAAGCGGACGCGCTGCGGCGCTCTTGCGCTGCTGCGCAGAACCGGGACCCAGCCCATGGGCCCCGGCTCTGCAGCGCATCGCTTGCGCGCTGCGCTGCGTCCGGGGCACGAGATCAGATCGCTAATCCAGTTTCGCCTCCATCCCCCGCTTCACCGCGGGGCGCGCCATCAAGGCGTCGTACCAGCGCTTCACGTTCGGAAAGTCCGCCAGCTCCACCTTGTGGCGCGGGTGGCGCCAGGCCCAGCCCAGGATGGCGAAATCCGCGACCGAGAGATCGCCGGCGACGAAATCGCGGCCCTCGAGCCGGCGATCCAGCACGCCGTAGAGACGGCGGGTCTCGGCCATGTAGCGCTTCAACCCATAGGCGCGGTCCTGCTCGTTCTCCAGCGCAATGAAATGATGCACCTGGCCCGGGATCGGCCCGAAGCCGCCCATCTGCCACATCAGCCATTCGTAGACGGGAATGCGGCCCGCGAGCGACTTCGGCAGGAATTTGCCGGTCTTCTCGCCGAGATAGAGCAGGATCGCGCCGGATTCGAACACGCTGACGGGCTTGCCGTCCGGCCCCTCGGGGTCGACGATCGCGGGAATCTTGTTGTTCGGGCTGAGCTTCAGGAACCCGGGCGCCATCTGCTCGCCCTTGGTGATGTTCACCGGGAAGACCTTGTAGGGGAGCCCCATTTCCTCCAAAGCGACCGAGATTTTTCGGCCGTTCGGCGTATTCCACGTGTGGAGCTCGATAGTCATTGGCCCGTTCCTTCCCATTCTGTCTGGCATCCCACTACTCCAGGACGTTGCGGCGTTACAACCAGCGGTACGGCATGGTGGCTGTCCGGCCGGCGCGGACGATGCCCTGTTGACGGTGGTTCTGCGGGCCCACCCCCCTCTGGCATGTCGGCGCTGTGGCGGATAAATTCCGCCTCCTCCAAAAGAGCTCCAGAGGGACCGTCGTGTCGAAATCTGCCTCCCGCGCCCGCTTGTTCGAAATCATCCGCCGGCGCTCCTTCGGCCGCGGCGAGGTGACGCTCGCGTCGGGCCGCAAGAGCGATTTCTATTTCAACCTGAAGCCGACCATGCTCGACCCCGAAGGGGCGACGTTGCTCGCCGAGCTCACCTATGACGCGCTGAAGGACGACCAGCTCGATTTCATCGGTGGGCTGGAGATGGGCGCGGTGCCCCTGGCCGGTGCGCTGGCGCAGATCTCCTGGATCAAGGGCCATCCGATCGCGGCCTTCTTCGTGCGCAAGAAGCCGAAGGAGCACGGCGCAAAGCTTGCGGTCGAGGGCCTTGCCAAAGGCGAGACGCTGGAAGGCAAGCGCGTCGTGATCGTCGAGGACGTCACCACCACCGGCGGCTCGGCGATGAAGGCCGTGGAATCCGTGCGCGAGGCCGGCGCCAATGTGGTGCTGGTGCTGACCATGGTCGACCGCGAGGAAGGCGCCAACGACACCTTCGGCCAGGCCGGCCTGCCGTTCCGCTCGCTCTACAAGGCGTCGGAGTTTTTGAAGGGGTAGAGACTCCTCTCTTTCGTCTCGCAAGCAGGGCGGGACGAAAGCCACTCTGGTCACCGCTCATTTACCATCGCGTCTTATTGTGACCTTGAAGTTGAGACATGGTGGTCTCGGCTGGGTGCGTTGCGTCGGGTGGAGTAAGCTTTGCGTACACAGTTTGTGCCTGCGCGCCGTCGGCGCCGCGCGATGTTTTTGGCCGCCCCCTTCGCACTGCCGCTCCTGATGGCGCCGGCACCTGTCTCGGCCGAGGGCTTGTTCGACTTTTTCTTCGGCGGAATGCAGCAGCAGCGACCGCAGCGCGAGGTTCCGCAGGCGAACTCCTATGTCGATCCGTTCTCCGCGCAGCAGAACGGACCCGTGCCGGGCAATGCGCCGCCGACGCGCTCCGCCGGCGGTTCCGGCCCAGCCTTTTGCGTACGCAGCTGCGACGGCAAATATTTTCCGCTGATGCGGGGCGCCGTTTCGCCGGCGCAGATGTGTCAGGCCTTCTGTCCCGCCACGACGACAAAGATCTATTTCGGTTCCAGCATCGACGGCGCCACGTCGCAGACTGGCGAGCGCTATGCCGATAGTGAGAACGCCTTCGCCTTCCGCAAGGCGCTGCGCGCGGACTGCACCTGCAACGGCCGCGAGCCCGTCGGACTTGCGCCGGTGGACCTGGCGCTCGACAATTCGCTGAAGGCCGGCGACGTGATCGCGACGAGTGACGGTCTCGTCGCCTATACCGGCATCCGCGTCGGCAACGATCAGGCTGCGGATTTCACGCCGGTCGCGTCCTATCCCGGCCTCACTGCACAGGTCCGCGCACGGCTGGGCGAGATGAAGGTCGCACCGGTTCGCGCCGAGACGATGTCGGCAGATGCACCGCCGCCTGAGATCGTGCGTGAGACGCTGCCGGACGTGACGGTGCCCAAGACACCGACGCAGAAACCGGCCAGGCGCGCGGGGTTGGATTGACGCTTCGCGTCACCGTCCGATGATCACGCCGATCACGTTCGGCGCTGCCAGATATTTCTCCTCGATCGCCGCGCGCGCCGCGGCGCGGTTTTCCGGCGTGAGCAATCCGCGCTTCTCGGCCAAAATCATCCAGCAGAAACCCCACCAGTCCGTCAGCATGCCCGTGTCGTCGACGAGGTCATAACCCTGCTCGGCCGCGAAGATGCGCGCCTGCGCCTCGTCGAGCGTGTCGAGGAACAGGTGGTCCTCAGCCGAGAACAGGTCGTCGCTGATATCGTCGATGGTGTAGCCCCAGATCGACTGGCACACCGCGTTGAACTCGCGGTCGATCTGGTCGTCATCGACCGCATAGCGCCGCGCCGCCTGATGCAGCCGCGACAGCGAGCGCGCGAAGTCGCCAATTCGGGTGAGGGCGAATTGATCAAAGGCAATGGTGGACATGTAGTCCTCGCGAAATCGGGCAGACGCTAGATATTGTGTCGGCAACGCGCCGAATCACAATGATATATCAAAGACTTGCTAAAGTGTTCTTAATTTGTTCCGCCGCCCTTCATGTCGCCCCGGCGAAGGCCGGGGCCCATAGCCACAGAACGCCGTTTGAGGCACGAGGGTTCGATCCATGAGCAATCCCGGCGTCTACGTCTACATTCTCGCAAGCAGGAAGCACGGCACTCTTTACATCGGCGTCACGAATAATCTGCGCGCTCGCCTGGAATTGCATCGCGCAGGCAAGGGCTCCGAATTCGTCAAGAAATACGGCGTGACTCGTCTGGTCTATGCTGAGGAATTTGCATCACCCCAAGAGGCGATCACGCGCGAGAAGCAAATGAAGGAGTGGAAACGCGATTGGAAAATTCGGTTGATCGAACAGGAAAATCCAGATTGGAATGACCTATCGCACCTACTGTGACAATTGTGGTTATGGGCCCCGGCCTTCGCCGGGGCGACGACCCAACTGCCCATCCTTCAATTCGCCGCCGACAGCATCCTGTCGCCGCAATAATTCGCGTAGAACTTGCCGCCGCATTGGCGCTTGATGGCGGCGCAGCGCGCGGCTTGTGTGGCGTTTTGCGGCAGCGAAAACGCACAGCTCACGCTGTCGGCGCTGCGGCCGATCTTGTCGGCGGCAAAGGCGGCGCTGGAAGCAGTGATGCAGATGACGAGCAGGGCGGCCGTGGCGATTTCGATCAGCAGTCTCATTGTCGTCTCCTTGGACCTGTCTCCCCACCAAGGGCTGAATCTGTCGCCTATCTAGCACGAAATCCGCGTCTCTCCGTGCGCGACCGGGTTCCCAAAGCGGCCCATTCCTTGCATAAATTTACGCCAGCGCAGTGCACGGTCGCGCCGGCAATGGTTCCGCTTCCGCGGCAGGGCGCGTAAGGTCTGGCGCGTAAGCTTCGTTCAGTGTCCCGAGACCAGGAAGTGACTGTTTTGCAAGAGCAATCGTTCCAGCCGAATTTTCCCGCACCCGGCCAGCCCATCGACGAATTGGCGCTGTCCGAGATCAAGGGCGCGATCCTGGCAAAGCTGCGCCTTGCCATCGGCAAGGACGCGGGCATGGCGACCCGGCACGACTGGTATCAGGCCGCAGCTCTCGCGCTGCGCGACCGCATCGTGCATCGCTGGCTGTCCGCGGAGAAGCGCAGCTACGATGCCGGCCGCAAGCGCGTCTACTATCTCTCGCTCGAATTCCTGATCGGCCGTCTCTTCACAGATGCGCTGAACAACATGGGACTGCTCAATATCTTCGAGGTCGCACTCGGCGATCTCGGAGTCTCGCTCCCTGAGCTGCGCAAGTGCGAGCCGGATGCCGCACTCGGCAATGGCGGCCTGGGGCGGCTCGCGGCCTGCTTCATGGAGAGCATGGCGACGCTGTCGATCCCCGCGATCGGCTACGGCATCCGTTACGATTACGGCCTGTTCCGCCAGATCATCAATCAGGGCTGGCAGCAGGAATATCCTGACGAGTGGCTGGGCTTCGGCAACCCCTGGGAATTGCAGCGGCCGGAAGTGGTCTATCACGTCCATTTCGGCGGCGGCGTCGAGCATGTCGACGACAAGGGCCGCGACCGTGCGATCTGGCATCCGGCCGAAACCGTGCAGGCGATCGCCTACGACACGCCGATCGTCGGCTGGCGCGGCCAGCACGTCAACGCGCTGCGGCTGTGGTCGGCGCGCTCGCCCGATCCGTTGAAGCTCGACGCTTTCAACACCGGCGACTATGTCAGCGCCAGCGCCGAGCAGGCGCGCGCCGAAGCGATCTGCAAATTCCTCTATCCGAATGACGAGAGCCCGGCCGGCCGCGAGCTGCGCCTGCGGCAGGAATATTTCTTCGTCTCGGCCTCCCTCCAGGATCTCGTCAAGCGCCACCTCACCTCCGACGGCCAGTTGCGCAGCCTGGCGATGAAGGTCGCGGTGCAGCTCAACGACACGCATCCGTCGCTTGCCGTGACCGAGTTGATGCGGATCCTCGTCGACCTCCACAATTTCCGCTGGGACGAGGCGTGGAAGATCACGGTCGCGACGCTCTCCTACACCAACCACACGCTGCTGCCGGAAGCGCTGGAAACCTGGCCGGTCGAGCTGTTCGAGCGGCTGTTGCCGCGGCACCTGGAGATCATCTACCGCATCAACGTGCAGCACCTGGCGCTCGCCGAAGCGCGCTGCCCGGGCGACATCGACTTCCGCGCCTCGGTCTCGCTGATCGACGAGAAGAGCGGCCGGCGCGTGCGCATGGGTCAGCTCGCCTTCGTCGGCTCGCACCGCATCAACGGCGTTTCGGCGATGCATTCCGACCTGATGCGCGAGACCGTGTTCCACGATCTCAACCATCTCTATCCCGGCCGCATCACCAACAAGACCAACGGCATCACCTTCCGCCGCTGGCTGATGCTGGCGAACCCGAAGCTGACGGATCTGTTGCGCGAGGCTTGCGGCGAGGCCGTGCTCGACGATCCCACGCAGCTCTCGCTGCTGGAGGCGCGCGCCAGCGACGTCGCGTTCCAGCAGAAATTCCGCGCGGTCAAGCATCACAACAAGATGGCGCTCGCGCGCGTGATCGGCGAGCGGCTCGGCATCAAGGTCGACCCGAACGCGTTGTTCGACGTGCAGATCAAACGCATCCACGAATACAAGCGCCAGCTCCTCAACATCATCGAGACGGTCGCGCTGTACCAGGCGATCAAGGACAACCCCAACGGCAACTGGGTGCCGCGGGTGAAGATTTTCGCCGGCAAGGCGGCGGCGAGCTACCGCTACGCGAAGCTGATCATCAAGCTGATCAACGACGTCGCCGAGGTCGTCAACAACGATCCCGCGATCGGCGGCAAGCTCAAGGTCGCCTTCCTGCCCGACTACAATGTCAGCCTCGCCGAGGTAATCATCCCCGCGGCTGATCTCTCCGAACAGATCTCGACCGCCGGCATGGAAGCCTCCGGCACCGGCAACATGAAGCTGGCGTTGAACGGCGCCATCACCATCGGCACGCTCGACGGCGCCAATATCGAGATCCGCGACCATGTCGGCGCGGAGAACATCGCGATCTTCGGCATGGAGGCCGGCGACGTGATGATCCGGCGCAAGCAGGGCCTGGACGCCGCCGACGTGATCCGCCGATCGCCGCAGCTCTCGCGCGCCATCACTTCGATCGGCGTCGGCGAGTTCTCGCCCGGCGATCCCGGCCGCTTCGAATCCATCGCGCATGCGCTGCGCTATCTCGACCACTACATGGTCAGCGCCGACTTCGATTCCTATTACGAGACGCAGCGCGGCATCGACGCGCGCTGGCAGGTGGTGCCGGCCTGGACACGCGCCTCTATCCTCAACGTCGCGCGCATGGCCTGGTTCTCCTCGGACCGCACCATCCGCGAATATGCCGAGGAGATCTGGAACGTGCCGGTGAATCCGATCACGCCCAGTTTTCAGGAAGCAGAGGACCAGCGCGGCGCGACGGGCTGATTTTCCACGACGCGAAATCGGTTACCTGCAAGGTCATTGCATAATTCCGCGACGATGATGATATGACCACCATCATCTCCAGGGAGCGGTACCAGCGATGGTCACCCCTCCCTCAACGTTCGTCATTGCGAGCGCAGCGAAGCAATCCAGTATCTTTCCGCGGGATGCAGACCGGATTGCTTCGCTGCGCTCGCAATGACCTTGTGGCAAGTACCAAGGAACGTCATGCACGCCAGACTCCCGCACCTCTTCGACGAGGCGACGCGCATCACCGCCGGCGACAGTTGCTGGCAGGGGCAGACCAGCGATGACTACTGGGCCTTCGTCGGCCCGTTCGGTGGCGCCACTGCCGCGACGATTTTGCGCGCGCTGATCGATCACCCACAGGCCGCCGGCGATCCCCTGTCACTGACGGTCAACTATTGCGCGCCGATCGCGAAGGGCACGTTCGACCTCGACGTGCGGCTGGTGAAGGCCAATCGCTCCAGCCAGCATTGGTGCGTCGAGCTCTCCCAAGACGGTGGCGAGGTCGCGACGCTGGCGACCGCCGTGTTTGCCGAGCGCCGTCCGTCATGGTCGCATCAGGTGGCACAGTTTCCCGGCGCGCCGCCGTTCGAACAGACGCTGCCATTTCCTAAGATCGCGGCGTCCTGGGCCAACCAGTACGAATTCCGCTTCGTCGAGGGCGAGATGCGGATCAGCGCCGGGAAGGACGAACTCGCCAGCACCTATTCGAAGGTGTGGATCAGCGATCGCACGCCGCGCAAGCTCGACATGCTGTCGCTGATGGCGATGTCGGATGCATTCTTCGGCCGCATCTTCCACGCACGGCGCGAGCTGGTGCCGTTCGGCACGGTATCGCTGACGACCTATTTTCACACCGACGCGGAGGAGCTTGCCGCCGAGGACATCACGCGCGTGCTCGCGACGGCCGATGCGAAGATTTTTCACAAGAGCTACGGCGATCAGACCGGCGAACTGTGGTCGCCCAACGGCCGCCTGCTCGCGACCACGACACAGATCGCGTATTTCAAGGCGTAGGTGTTTCGTTTGATGAGTGCCAGCCGCCAACGCGATGAAGGACGAGGCGCCCGGATCTCATCCCCAATGTCGTCCCGGCGAAGGCCGGGACCCACAACCACAGGATCGAGTTTGACGAAGACTGCCAACCAGCATCTCGCACCGCGACTGCTTCCTTGGGGGTATGGGTCCCGGCCTTCGCCGGGACGACATCTGATGTGTGGTAGCGCTTACGCCCCAAACAAAAAAGGGCGGCCTGTGGCCGCCCTTTCTCTATTCCAAGCGATCAAGCCTTACTCCGCCGCGAGCTTCACGTCCGGCGCGGCCGCACGCACCTCGGCGTCGACCTGGGCTTCGAACTTGGCAAAGTTCTTCTGGAACATGCCGACGAGCGCGCGGGCGGTCTTGTCGAACTCGTCCTTGTCCTTCCAGGTGTTGACTGGGTTGAGGATCTCGCTGGGCACGCCCGGCAGCGCGGTCGGGACCGCGAAGCCGAAATACTTGTCGGTGCGGAATTCGACGTTGCGAAGAGAGCCGTCGAGCGCGGCAGTGAGCAGCGCACGCGTCACCTTGATCGGCATGCGGCTGCCAACGCCGTACTTGCCGCCGGTCCACCCCGTGTTGACCAGCCAGCAATCGACATTGTGCTCGGCGATCAGGTCGCGCAGCATGTTGCCGTAAACGGATGGATCGAGCGGCAGGAACGGCGAGCCGAAGCAGGTGGAGAATTCCGGCTGCGGCTCATTGCCGAGGCCGCGCTCGGTGCCCGCGACCTTCGCGGTATAGCCGGACAGGAAGTGGTACATCGCCTGCGCCGGCGAGAGTTTGGCGATCGGCGGCAGCACGCCGAACGCGTCGGCGGCGAGCATCACCACGTTCTTCGGTTGCGGCGCGCGGCCGGTGCGCGAGGCGTTGGGGATGAAATCGAGCGGATAGGCCGAACGCGTGTTCTCGGTCTTGGAGCCGTCGTCGAAATCGACCACGCGGGTGTCGTCATCGAGCACGCAGTTCTCGAGCACCGCGCCGAAGCGCGTCGAAGCGGCATAAATCTCGGGCTCGGCTTCCTCCGACAGCTTGATGCACTTGGCATAGCAGCCGCCTTCGAAATTGAACACGCCATTCGGGCCCCAGCCATGCTCGTCGTCACCGATCAGCGTGCGGTTCGGATCGGCCGACAGCGTGGTCTTGCCGGTGCCGGACAGGCCGAAGAAGATCGCGGTGTCGCCCTTGGCACCGACATTGGCCGAGCAGTGCATCGGCATCACGCCACGCTCGGGCAGGTAATAGTTCAGCGTGGTGAAGACCGATTTCTTCATCTCGCCGGCATAGTAGGAGCCACCGATCAGCACGATCTTGCGGGCGAAGTCGATCGCGACGACGTTCTCCGACTTGCAGCCGTGACGTTTCGGATCGGCGCGGAAGCTCGGCATGTCGATGATGGTGAGCTCCGGCACGAAGGTCGACAACTCGATCGCCTCGGGGCGGATCAGCAGCGTGCGGGTGAACAGCGAATGCCAGGCGAGCTCGGTGAAGACGCGGGTCTTGATCCGGTAGGCCGGATCGGCGCCGCCATAGAGGTCCTGCGCGAACAGGCTCTTGCCTTCGGCGTGCTTGAGGAAATCCTGATAGAGCGTCTCGAACTGCTCCGAAGTGATCGACTGATTGCCGGCCCACCACATCTTCTTGTCGGTGGTGGCGTCGCGAACCGTAAACTTGTCCTTCGGGCTGCGGCCGGTGAACTCACCAGTGTCCGCGCAGAGCGCGCCATCAGCGGAGAGCACCGCTTCTCCGGCGGAGAGCGAGTGCTGATAAAGTTGTGGCGCGCCGAGGTTCCAATGAACCCGCTTGAGATTCCTTAAGCCGAATTTGTCGGCGCCGAAGGCACCGTTGCGCACGCCCGTCTCTTGCACGAAAAATCCTCCTAGAACCCGCATTCCTGGCGCGATCATCTTTGAGCGCCATCGCGGCCACCGTGAATAATAGGCCATCCGGCCTCGGCTGGACGACCTAATACTGATGAACGCTGGCGTTGCCAAGCTGATCCCGTCGGATTTGGTTTATTCAAGGGCCGGGCCAAAAGTCGCGCATGCCTGCTCTGAAAGCGCGCGCGTGAAAAACGATCGATGATCGCGCAACCAAATGGGCAAATCAGCGTTGCCGGAGGTTTTGCAACGCACAATCCGCCGCTGTTTTCAGCGCTGTTCTATCGTACCGCTCCTTCTCCAATCAGTGCGAAGGGTGCCCAGATCGCAGGATAGGCATTGCGCGGTGAAGAGGCGTCATCGAGATAGGTTAACATTGCGCGCCGCAATGCTTCGGCTCGGCCGAGTCCTGGTTCGTTTTTGAGCAAATCGAAAGTCGATGTGGTCAGCCGGGTGGCAGCTTCGGAATCGACCGCCCAATGCGAGACCAGAAGTGCACGCGCCCCGGCATAGAAGAACGCGCGCGCCAGTCCCGACAATGCTTCCGCGCCCGGCTTGTCACCGGCGATGGTGTTGCACGCCGAAAGCACGACCCAGTCTGCATTGAGCTTGAGCTGCGCGACCTCGCTTGCGGTGAGCAGGCCGTCGTCGAAGTCGGTCGGCTGATCCGGCATCGAAAGCGCAAGCGAAGGCTCGCCCAACCCCTTGACGTCACCGGCGACGAGACCGTGGGTGGCGAAGTAAATGATGCTGTATTGGGCAAGCGCTGCCCGCTTCAGCGTCGTCTCGCTGGCGTCGCGGCCGAGATGGACATCGGCGTCGGCGGCACCGACGTCCTTCGCCACGGCGCTGAGCTCATCTGCGGTGTCGGGCAGTTGCGGCAGCGCCTGGGCGAGCCGCGCGCGATCGACGCCGGCGCCGCGCCAGAAATCGGTATAGGCAAGCGTCGCAATGCTGCGCGCCGCAGCCTTCGTCGCGCGCCGGTCTGCAGGCGCCTCCTGCGCCGGATTGAACAGGGGATCGCCGAAGCCGGTCATCGGCTTGACGCTCTGGTCCCTGCGCGCAAAGGCGCGGAGCGACTTCAGGCTGACCACCGAGGGCAACACCGAGACCGCCTGGCGCCGCAACAGCCACGCCGCGCTGCGATAGCCTTCGAGCGTGTCCGGTATCGCAGCTTGCGGCTTCTCGGTGACGAGCAGATGAAACGGCACTGCCGTCAGCGCGCCGGAGGAAACGACGAGCAGGCTGCGCTTGTCCTTCACAAGTGTCTCGACGGGCCCGAGCAGCGTGACGTAGAGCTCGTTGGCGAGCGCGAGATCGAACAACCCCGACTTGCCCTGGGAATCGCGGGCCTTGCCGACATCGAGCCCCCTGCGGAACGCCGAGACCTTTTGCGCGAGCGCGTCAGTACCGAGCGGAATCCGTTTCCAGTCGACGCCTTCGCGCGTGATCGCGATAACATAGCTCTCCTTGTCGACGACAGCATAGAGCGCCATCGCCTCATCGGCCGACAGCAGCGCCTGGATCTCCTTCGCCGCCAGCGGCAGCGGATTGGAGAGCGAGGCATAATCGGGGAATTCGACGGCAAGTGTCTTCTGCAAGTTCGCGCGCTCGCCGGCGATCGCCGCAAGGCGCTGCCGGTTGCGCTGCTCGGCGGCCGGATCGCGCTGCGCGGACTGCTTTGACACCGCGGCGATGATCGCCTTGTCGAGCGTGTCGGATTCTGCCGCGAGATCCTGATCCCGCCGCACCAGCTCGGCGAGCCGGTCGCTGCCGGCCGCGAGCCGTACCGCGAGCTTGTTCACGGCGGAAGCGGCGGAGGATTGCGTGCCGCGCTGGATGGCGGCAAGCGCTTCATCCAGCGATTTCTCGTCCGTCAGCAATTGCTGCTGCCGCGCGGCAAACAGAATCGGCAGCGCGATTCTGAGCTGCGCGCGATTGTTCGCGAGCGTCCTCTGCACGAGCGGCAGCGCCTCGGCCGTGCGTCCCGAGACCTGGAGGAAATAGGCAAGATTGCTGGTCGAGGTCGCGACATCGGGGTGATCAGGGCCGAGCGCACGCTCGCGGATCGACAGCCCGCGGCGATAAAGCGGTTCGGCATCCGCATAGCGCTGCTCGTGCTCATAGAGCCCGGCAAGATTGTTCAGCGAGCGCGCAACATCGGGATGATCGGCACCCAGCACCTTTTCGCGGATCGCGAGCGAGCGCTTGATCGGCGCCTCGGCGTCCGCATCGCGGTTGAGGTCGCGATAGAGCTGGCCGAGATTATTGAGCAGCGTCGCGACCGCCGGATGCTCGGGGCCGCCGGCCTTCTGGTAGATCACGAGCGCCCGCTGGAATAGCGGCTCGGCTTCCGCATAGCGCTCCTGTTTCACCAAATTCGTGGCGAGATTGTTGAGGGACTGGCCGACATCAGGATGCTCGCGCGGCAGCGTCTTTTCGCGGATGGCGAGCGCGCGCTTGAACAGCGGCTCGGCATCAGCGAAGCGTTGCTGACGTTGATAGAGCGCAGCAAGGTTGTTCAGCTCGGGTGCGATCTCCGGCGTGTCGAGGCCGAGGGATTTTTCCAGCAAAGCGACCGCGCGCTTGTAAAGCGGCTCGGCCTGATCGTCATGGCCTTGCGCGGCGTAGACCTGCGCGAGATTGTTCAGCGCGCCGGCGAGATCGCGGCTGTTGTTGCCCTTCTCGAGGCTCGCCACCATGGCCTGCGCCAGCGACAGGGCTTCGGCATATTTGCCGGCGCGATTGAGCTCGTTGATCCTGGCGCTTTGCGCAGCGAGATTCTGGGCCGTGGCGGATGTGGTGAAGGATGCGCCGAGCGCGAGCGCAAGGCCAGCCGCCAGCGCCAAACGTACATATCGTGTCATGAAAACTCTCGCTGCCGACCCAGGCCAAATGCTTTGACCATGGGTCGCAGCGATGCGCGGAGCCGTTCAATCCGGCTATTACTAACCGCCCTTGGCCCGCGCCTCACCCGCCAGCTTCACCAGCATCTTGCGCAGCGCGTTGCCGTCAGTCACCCGCTCGGGGAACTCTAGCCGCAACACGGCCTGCTCCGACTGCATGTCGAGGCCCTCGGGATCACAGCCGGTGCAGCGCCAGTCGGCCTCGGCTGCGCCGAGCAATCTCGTCGCATACAGAGTCATGGTGTCGCGATGGTCGGCATTCATGTGCGCGACGGCGCCCTCCTCCGCCTCAAGCAGTTCGTCGGCGCCGTCGAGGTCGGTGAGGAACCGCTCGGGCTTCAGATCGACGATACGGCCGAATCCTGCGACCAGATGGGTTCCGGACGGCTTGATTCGAAAGAAGGAAAAATCCTTAAACGAAACAAAGTCTTCTGCCGACGGATGGGCGGCGAGGTAGCGCCGTCGCAAGAGCTCCAGCTCGGCTTCCGTCCCCTGCTCCGCCCGTCCCGACAGCATGATCCGAGCTCCCTCCAGGGGATCCCCGGGGGCACGCTCGTCAAGCATCAGGGAGACCCGGCCATCGGCGAGGATGTTCTTGGTGTGCACGGCAAGCCGCGAGATCAGCAGGATCGGCGATGCGTCGGGGTGGCTCGCCAGATTGACCAGGGAGCAATAGGGGTCGCCGGTACCGGGCATCAGGGTCGCGAGCGCCCCCTGCCGGGAGCGCCGCAGCAGCGATTTGGCGAGCTTTCCGGGGTCGAAATCGGCGGTCGGTTGCATCTGATTCTCTTCGGTTTTCCGGCTTTTACGGGTTGCAAGGCCGGCCTTTTCAGGGTTAAACGGGGCTTGGTTATGGGTCGGACCACGGCTGCTTCGCCGTGTTTCGAGGAACTTTGGTCACACTTCAGCCCAGCTTGCATTGCTCGGTGACAAGGTTCGAACCCCAGGTTGGGGGCCCATGTATGCGGCGCATCACTGAATTGCTCGCCGTTTTAGATCACGACCCCAACGGAAAGCAGAGGCTCATGCCCACAATCGCTTTGGTCGACGACGACCGCAACATTCTCACATCCGTCTCGATCGCGCTGGAAGCCGAAGGCTACCGCATCATGACGTACACCGACGGCGCCTCAGCGCTGGACGGCTTCCGCACCACGCAGCCCGATCTCGCCATTCTCGACATCAAGATGCCGCGCATGGACGGCATGGAGACGCTGCGGCGGCTGCGCCAGAAATCCGATCTGCCGGTGATCTTCCTCACCTCCAAGGACGAGGAGATCGACGAGCTGTTCGGCCTCAAGATGGGTGCCGACGATTTCATACGCAAACCGTTCTCGCAGCGGTTGCTGGTCGAGCGCGTCAAGGCGGTGCTGCGCCGCTCGGCGCCGAAGGACCCGACCGCCGCACCGAAGGAGAACGACGCCAAGGCGCTCGATCGCGGCCTTCTGCGCATGGATCCTGAACGGCACACCTGCACCTGGAAGAACGAGCCGGTGACGCTGACGGTCACCGAATTCCTGATCCTCCAGGCGCTGGCGACCCGGCCCGGCGTGGTGAAGAGCCGCAACGCGCTGATGGACGCCGCCTATGACGACCAGGTCTATGTCGACGATCGCACCATCGACAGCCACATCAAGCGGCTGCGCAAGAAGTTCAAGGTCGTCGACAACGACTTCGAGATGATCGAGACGCTTTACGGCGTCGGCTATCGCTTCAAGGAAGCCTGAGGCGAGCGCGCCTCTTTCGGGGACTTTGCGGACTGACGTGGCCGTCGGCACCGGCTAAGATGCGGGGACCAATCGCACCAGTCCTAACGCGGGCGTAAGCATTGCTTGACCGGACGCAGCCTGATTCCAGCCTGAACGCCGAGGATGTCGCGTCCGCGGGCGTTCAGGACCATTCGGCTGAGGAGAAGCAGGTCGCGCAAGGCTGGCGGCCGCTGAACTGGCTCAAGCGCGCCGGGCAGTTCTTCTTCGCACTGTCCTTTTCGAGCCTCACCCGCCGCATCGTCTCGCTCAATCTCGCCGGCCTCGTGGCGCTGGTCGCAAGCATCCTTTACCTGTCGCAGTTCCGCGCCGGCCTGATCGACGCACGCGCGCAGAGCCTGCTGGTGCAGGGCGAGATCATTGCGGGCGCGATCGCGGCCTCCGCGACGGTGCAGACCAACGCCATCACCATCGACCCCGACCGGTTGCTCGACCTCAAGCTCGGCGACAGCTATGGCGGTTCGGACGACTATTCGCCGCTGGATTTCCCGATCAATCCGGAGCGCGTGGCGCCGGTGCTGCGCACGCTGATCTCGCCGACCAAGACGCGCGCGCGGATCTACGATCCCAACGGCATCCTGCTGCTCGACAGCCGCAACCTCGAGAACGTGCTGCGCTACGACCTGCCGCCGCCGTCCGAGAAGCCCGGCATACTCGAACGCGGCATGACCTCGGTGCGCACCTGGCTCAACCGCGGCGACCTGCCGCTGTATCGCGAGCTGGGACCCGAGAACGGCAACGGGTATGACGAGGTCGGCGATGCGCTGAAGGGCCAGAAGCGGTCGATGGTGCGGGTCAATTCGCGCGGCGAGGTGATCGTCTCGGTCGCGGTCCCCGTGCTGCGATCGCGCGCCATCCATGGCGCGCTGATGCTGTCCACGCAGGGCGACGACATCGACCAGATGGTTACCGCCGAGCGCCTCGCGATCCTGAAAGTCGGCGGCGTCGCGGCCGCCGTCATGATCATGCTGTCGCTGCTGCTCGCAAGCACCATCGCAGGTCCCGTGCGGCGCCTCGCCGACAGCGCCGAGCGCGTCCGCCGCCGCATCAAGTCCCGCGTCGAGATCCCCGACTTCACCCGCCGCCGCGACGAGATCGGCCATCTCTCCGGCGCGCTGCGCGACATGACCAATGCGCTGTATCGCCGCATCGAGGCGATCGAGATGTTCGCCGCCGACGTTGCCCACGAGCTGAAGAACCCGCTGACCTCGCTGCGCTCGGCGGTCGAGACCTTGCCGCTGGCGCGCAACGACACCAGCCGCGCGCGCCTGCTGGAAGTGATCGAGCACGACGTGAAGCGGCTCGACCGGCTGATCTCGGACATTTCGGATGCGAGCCGGCTCGATGCCGAATTGCAGCGGCAGGATGCGATCCCCGTCGATCTCAGGCGCCTGCTGACGACACTCACCTCGGTCGCCAACGAGACCAAGCTCGGCCACGACGTCGCGGTCGAGACCCGCTTCGAGGGCCGCGGGCCGACCGATAGCCTGTCCGTGAACGGCCACGATTCGCGGCTCGGGCAGGTGATCTCCAACCTGTTGTCGAATGCGCAGTCCTTCTCCGAGCCCGGCAACAAGGTGCGCATGACCTGCCGCCGCGTGCGCGGCGAGATCGAGATCGTGGTCGACGATGACGGCCCCGGCATCCGCGAGGACGCGCTGGAGCGCATCTTCGAGCGCTTCTACACCGATCGCCCGCACCAGGGCTTCGGCCAGAACTCCGGTCTCGGCCTGTCGATCTCCAAGCAGATCATCGAGGCCCATGGCGGACGCATCTGGGCGGAGAATCGCGCTGGTCCCTTGGACGCCGACGGCGCTCCGACGGTTGCCGGCGCGCGCTTCGTTGTGAGGCTGCCGGCGCTATGAGCGAGGACTGCGTCAGCGTCCACGCCTCCGCGGTCAGAGTAGGGAATATGGCTGTCCTGATCCGGGGGCCCTCGGGCGCGGGCAAGTCGCGCCTTGCCTTCGATTTGATCATGGCAGGCCGCGCCGGGGTGATCGAAGCTGCCGTTTTGGTGGGCGATGACCGTGTCCATCTGGCGACACTCGGCAACGAAATTGTGGTCCGCCCTGCCCCGGTCCTGGCCGGACTGATCGAGATCCGGGGCCTCGGAATCCGCCGCTGCGACTTCGCGGGACAGGCAACCGTCGGTCTCGTGGTCGATCTCGCCGCCGATGACGCCGAGCGTCTGCCGCCGCCGGAAGCCCTGAAAACCAGCATTTTGGGCGTCGAATTACCGCGAATCCCGGTCGGAGCCGGTTACCAGCCCCTCCCCCTGGTTGTCGCGGCCTTGACCACTACCAAGAGTTCATCTTCCGTTAACCTTTCGGGCGATTGTTTGAAGGGAAATGGTAACCATATGAAGCCCACTATCGCGACCGAATAGACCGGCGCACCTCCCCTCATCCATCCGTCTAGATTCAGGGAGATACGCAACATCCCCTCTTGCGCGGGGGCTCTGGATGGTCAAAGTGGCGCGTTCGTGCGGTGCACCAAAAGCGCCCGCGAGGAGTTTTCCGATGATTGGTCTAGTACTTGTGACCCACGGGCGCCTTGCCGACGAATTCAAGGCAGCGCTTGAGCATGTCATGGGCCCACAAAAGCAAATCGAAGCGATCACGATCGGCGCCGAGGATGATTCCGATCTCTGTCGAAGCGACATTATCGAGGCGGTTAATCGCGTCGATTCCGGCGACGGCGTTGCGATCCTCACCGACATGTTCGGCGGCACGCCGTCGAATCTTGCAATATCCTGCATGAGCCGACCGAAAGTCGAAGTGCTCGCGGGCATCAATCTTCCGATGCTGGTGAAGCTCGCCAAGGTGCGCGAGGAGCGTTCGCTGCCCGATGCGATCGCGATGGCCCAGGAAGCCGGCCGCAAATACGTCACCATCGCCAGCCGCGTGCTCGCCGGCAAATGAGCGACGACGGCGCGCCACTCGGAAGTGAGGCCGGTCCCGCTGCCGCGACGGGCGTACCCGAGGGAGCGATTTCCAAAGAGCTTTTGATCATCAACAAGCGCGGCCTGCATGCGCGCGCGTCCGCGAAG
Organism: Bradyrhizobium iriomotense; assembly: GCF_030160715.1. Lineage (GTDB taxonomy): Bacteria > Pseudomonadota > Alphaproteobacteria > Rhizobiales > Xanthobacteraceae > Bradyrhizobium > Bradyrhizobium iriomotense. The sequence goes on along the minus strand of NZ_BSOW01000023.1, from coordinate 57,650 downwards.
TTCGTGCAGGCGGTGGAACGTTTCAACGCGCAAATCTGGGTGACGCGCGGCGGCGAGACCGTCGGCGGCACCTCGATCATGGGATTGATGATGCTGGCCGCAGGCCCCGGCACGACGATCACGGTCTCCGCCAAGGGCGACGATGCCGAGGCCGCGCTCACCGCGATCACCGAGCTCGTTGAAAGCAAGTTCAACGAGGAAGGGACGTAAGGCGGGTTGCGGGGCGAGGCGAAGGATCACCCTCCCGGCGGCGCGATGTAGACGTTCCACGTCATCGCAGGGCCGGCCCTGCCATGGGTGAAGCGGCGCGTCGTCATCATGATCCGCTCGGCGTTGGGCGCGGTTTCCTTCACCCATTTGTCGAAATCGTCCGCGCGGCCGTCGGTCGGATCGAACACGCCGATGAAGCCGAGGCGTTTGACGTCCTCCGCTGCGGTCAGACCGGAGCTCCAGGCTTCGTGCGGCGTGAACGGGCTCGGATGATCGGGACTGTAGAACGCCATCGGCTGAATCGTTTCCATGGTGCCCGCGACGATCGGCCAGCGTGAGCCGAAACGCGTGCGCCAGGCTTGCGTCAATTCGCGCGCAAGCTCCGAACGCGCACCATAGGTCGCGGTGTTGCCGGCGTTCGCCGCCATCTCGCGCGCGGCGATCCAGGGCGAGGCGGCGAGCGTTGCCAGCGACAGCACGAGCCAGATCGCGGCAATGTTGAACAGGCTCGCGCGCTGCACGCGCAGCACCGGGATCGAGACCAATGCCAGCGGCACCAGAAAGAACAGCGAGATGCCCCAATCGGTTTTCATGTAGATGCCGAAAGCGAGCGCGCCGAGCGGCGGGCCGACCGCGACGATGATCTGGATGATCCAGATATTCAGCGCCTGCGAGACGTTCACGCCCGGATTGTCGCCGCGCCCCCAGGCGCGGGTGACGATCGCGAGAGGATCGCGCAGCAGCAATCTCCACCACGGCGGCACCAGCGCCATTGCGAGCGCCGCCAGCGCCACCGGGAGCGCGAGCAGCGCGAAATTGTGCAGGGCGTAGCCGGCTACGAGCTCGTTGATCTGGGCACGATTGGTGAGGCTGTAGGTGTCGCCTGCATAGGTCAGCGGCACGAAATGCGCCTCAGCCAGCCAGATGCCATGCGGGATCATCGCGACGAGGAGCGTTGCGATCGCGACCCATGGCGCCGGCGAAGCCAGGAATTTCAGGCGATCCGGATGGATCAGCGCGGCGAGGCCGATCGCGCCGATCATGGTCAGCACCCAGTATTTCGTCATCAGCGCGAGCGCACCGGCGAGCCCGAGCAGGACGCCGGACTGCCAGCTCCGCTTCTCGAACGCATTGAGATAGGCGAGCACGAGAAGCGGCAACGTGACGAGCTGCAACAGATCCGGGTTGTACTTGAAGCCCTTGAAATTGAAGATCGGGTAGAGCGCGACCATCACCAGGACGAGGAACGCGCGCCGGGCATCGACCACGCGCAGCGCAATTCGCCAGCAGATCACCATGCCGACGCTGACGGTCACCATCGCGAGCGAATAGGTCGCCCAATCCACAGGCGGAAAGACCTTGAACCAGAGACCCGCGATCCAGCCCGACAGCGGCGGGTGCTTGCCATAGCCGAGCAGGAATCTCTGGCCCCAGGCATAGGCCTCCGCGACGTCCATATGAACGTCCTGCGCTGCCTTCAGATTGATCAGGATGAAGGTCCAGATCACCGCATGGAGGACTGCGAGCTGGATCACCAGCCACAGGCGGGTCTTGGGATCGGTGGCGCTGGCAACCAGCCGGGCCACGAGCCGCCTGGGGCTCAAAGCGCTTTTCGCGCGCGTTCCGGCGGGCAGGATCGAAGTCGTCGACATGGGGTGTTGCCTAGCGCGTTTTGCGCGTTAGTGAAATCAGCTTGGCGTGAATGAAGGACCGCCAGGCACGCCCCGCGAACACGGAAAGCATCGGTCATCATCGAGCCAGGAGTTCCGGGCGATATTCAAAGTGCATTGTATCGTAGTGATACCATTTGCCGCCCCAGATGAAGCCATGGCGCTCGAAGATGTCGACGATCTCCCGCGGCATCCTGTTCTTGTAGGAGACGGACTTTCCCCGCCCTGCCCACAGCCAGTAATCGGAATACCGCAAGTTCAGATCGATAGCGGCCGCATAGCCATGCATGCTCATCCTCCCGGTGTCGGCGACGGGCCGGCACGACAGCACGCCCGCAATGGGAAAGGCGGCGGCCCTGAGCGCTGGATCGAGCTTGTCGATTTCCGCCGACACCTCCTTGAGCCGATCGGCGACGCCATTGATCCGCGTTACCTGGATCGCCCTCCCCCATGATCGAGGCAGCCAGATGATGGTGACGAGATTGCGTTGGACCGCCCCACTACGGCAATCGCCATACATCTTCTTGAAGAACGCCTCGTTCCGGAACCTCCCGGGATCAGCGTTCAATGCGGGTGGCGCGGAAACACCGACTGGATAGGACAAACGCAACTGGTCGATAATCGAGGCATCTCGCAAGCGCTGATCAAAGGACTTGTCATCGACGCCGTCGTCCACTGGCATGGCAGTGCCGTCACGCCAAAGAATGCGCTTGTCGTCGTGGCCGGACAGAGCTTCGGGATAGGCGCGAACCAGCCGATCGAGCAGCTCGGTCCTCGTTTGGGCCTTCGCGAGGGCGGGTGCAAGTGCGAGCACGACCAGGATGCGGGCTGCCCGCGACGCGATCATCGGCGCTTTCCGGCCTGATCGAGCAGCGCGACATTCGCCTCCTCGATCGAATTGAGCTTCGGATTCCATGTGTTGGGCGAATACCATGAGAAGCGCTCGAAGCGGGCCTTCAGATCCGCGGACTCGAAATACCGACCCCGTCGCGCAAAGATCTCGTTGCGCGCAAGGCGCAGCTCGTCGCTGGAAAGCCCACGTAGATCAGCGGGCGTGAGCAGGCGCCGATCCGAATCAGGAAAGATGAAGCCGCTTTGAGCTGTGCCACCGGATTCGTAGCGCTCGATCAAAGCGACATTCGCCTTCTCGACGGCGTTCAGCTGAGGATCCCAGGTTTGGGGCACGTACCAGGCGAACTTGCTGAACCTGGCCACCAGATCGGGCGAGTTGAAGTAGCGCCCTCGCCGCGCAAAGATTTCGTTGCGCGCAAGGCGCAGCTCGTCCTTGCTCAGCGTCCTCAGATCGCCATCCGCAAGCAGGCGGCTATCGGAATCCGGAAAAAGGAAGTCCGACTGAGCTCTCGTCACCACAGGGGCGGAAGATGGAGGGCTTGAGGTGGGCGGGAGGGCCGTCGCCGGCGCATCGGCCGTCGCGACCTGTCCCGCCGGCGCGCCGGAGAAGTAGAACGAGCCATCGATCGGCGAGGTGGAGACCCAGGGCTGCTGCGCACTGCCGGTGGCACGCTTGACGACGAGTCCCACCTGATTGAAGGTCTGAAGCACATCGAGGCCGGGCCGTTGCATCATTTCGACCAGCGCCCGCGTGTAGGGGCTGTGCCCGTCGGCCCCGTCGAGCGCGACGTTTCCAGGTTGTGTCGCATAGGAGAGCAGCGTTCCCTCCGGTGCGCGGATTTGCGCAAGGCCGCCGTCGGAAGCGCGGAGTCCTCGTCCGCCAAACGGATTGTTCCTGCAGGCATCGAGGATGACGATGTTCAGCTTGGTTCCTGCTCCGTCCATCTGGCGAAGCACCAGCGCGACATCGACCATCTGGAAATCGACATCCGTCTCGCGGGTCGGGTTCGCCGTGATTGGCACGAGGTAGTTCGTCCCGCGAACCTGGACACCGTGGCCGGCGTAGTAAAACAAGGCAACGTCTGCGCCGATCAATTGGCTGCCGAAACGCTGGACGGCATTGTCGAAGCCCGCCTTGTCCAGTTCGACCTGGGCGCCGCCGCCGACCAGCGTGAAGCCGAGCCGCTGCAATGTATCGGCCACGAGCAGGGCATCGTTCTTCGGATTTTCCAGCCGCGGCACGCTCTGGTAAGCGGAGTTGCCGATGACGAGAGCCACGCGCTTTTCGGCAGCGGCTGGGAAAGCGAAACACGCGGCGAACACGAGAGCGGAAAGAGCTTTCCAATGCATGGCCCATTTCCATAATCGAAAGCGGCAAAAATAGCAGAGGCCGCCCCTGAAATCGATGGGGCGGAGCGATGCAGTGCTCCCTGTCGGGCCCAGGGAGGGCCGGGACGGGATACCGCCGCGATGTAATCGCCCCATTGCAAAGAATTTCCCCGCCCCGTCCGCGCAGGGCGCGCTACCGGACGCACCGACCTCCCTACAGGCAGGGGCAGTGAAGTAATATGGTTGCCGCACGGGGATGTGAGTGGTATCCCGCGCCCCATGACGACCGCCCCCATTTCCAACATCCGCAATTTCTCCATCGTCGCCCATATCGACCATGGCAAATCGACGCTGGCCGACCGCCTGATCCAGATGACGGGCGGCCTGTCCGAGCGCGAAATGGCCGGCAAGGAGCAGGTGCTCGATTCCATGGATATCGAGCGCGAGCGCGGCATCACCATCAAGGCGCAGACCGTCCGGCTCTCGTACCGCGCCAAGGACGGCAAGGATTACATCTTCAATCTGATGGACACGCCGGGCCATGTCGACTTCGCCTACGAGGTCTCGCGGTCGCTTGCGGCCTGCGAGGGTTCCCTGCTGGTGGTCGACGCCAGCCAGGGCGTCGAGGCGCAGACACTCGCCAACGTCTATCAGGCGCTCGACAACAATCACGAGATCGTCCCGGTCCTGAACAAGGTCGACCTGCCGGCCGCCGAGCCGGACAAGATCAAGCAGCAGATCGAGGACGTCATCGGCATCGATGCCTCGGACGCGGTGATGATCTCGGCCAAGACCGGCCTCGGCGTGCCCGATGTGCTGGAGGCCATCGTCACCCGCCTGCCGCCGCCGAAGGGCGATCGCGACGCGACCTTGAAGGCGCTGCTGGTCGACAGCTGGTACGACGTCTATCTCGGCGTCGTCGTGCTGATCCGCGTCGTCGACGGCGTCATGAAGAAGGGCAGCCGCGTCCGCATGATGGGCACGGGCGCGGCCTATGACGTCGAGCGCGTCGGCTTCTTCACGCCGAAGATGCAGCAGGTCGACGAGCTCGGCCCCGGCGAGATCGGCTTCATCACCGCAGCGATCAAGGAAGTCGCCGACACCCGCGTCGGCGACACCATCACCGACGACAAGAAGCCGGTTTCCGAGATGCTGCCGGGCTTCAAGCCGGCAATCCCCGTGGTGTTCTGCGGCCTGTTCCCGGTCGACGCCGACGACTTCGAAACGCTGCGCGCCGCGATGGGCAAGCTGCGCCTCAACGACGCCAGCTTCTCCTTCGAGATGGAGACCTCGGCCGCTCTGGGCTTCGGCTTCCGCTGCGGCTTCCTCGGCCTGTTGCACCTGGAGATCATCCAGGAGCGGCTGTCGCGCGAGTTCGATCTCAATCTGATCGCGACCGCGCCGAGCGTCATCTACAAGATGAAGCTGACCGACGGCGCCGAGATCGAGATCCACAATCCCGTCGACATGCCCGACGTGGTCAAGATCGCCGAGATCGACGAGCCCTGGATCGAGGCCACCATCCTCACCCCCGACGAATATCTCGGCAGTGTCCTGAAGCTGTGCCAGGACCGCCGCGGCTCGCAGAAGGAGCTCACCTACGTCGGCTCGCGCGCCATGGTGAAGTACGATTTGCCGCTCAACGAGGTCGTGTTCGACTTCTACGACCGCCTGAAATCGGTCTCCAAGGGCTACGCCTCGTTCGACTATCATCTCACCGACTACAAGCCGGCCGATCTCGTCAAGATGCAGATTCTGGTCAATGCCGAGCCGGTCGACGCGCTCTCGATGCTGGTGCATCGGACCCGCGCCGAAGGCCGCGGCCGCGCCATGGTCGAGAAGATGAAGGAGCTGATCCCGCCGCACATGTTCCAGATCCCGATCCAGGCGGCGATCGGCGGCAAGGTGATCGCCCGCGAAACCGTCCGCGCGCTGCGCAAGGACGTGACCGCAAAGTGCTACGGCGGCGACATCACGCGTAAGCGCAAGCTTCTGGAGAAGCAGAAGGAAGGCAAGAAGAAGATGCGGCAGTTCGGCAAGGTCGACATCCCGCAGGAAGCTTTCATTGCCGCGCTGAAGGTGGATAGCTGAGGCGAGGGCCCGCACCGCCTGGAGCGCGGTGAGATTGGGGTCCGGCCTGCGGCTTCCGCGACCGGACAACAAAAATATCGAAAACAACCCCATGCAAAGGAGCCGGCGGCGGCCGCTGCGACACTTTGCGGATTTTACGAAATTGTTTGACACGTCGGGCAAATCATCGGCATAATGCCATCATCGCAGCGCCTGTGATGGGCGGGGCCATTGCCAAACCCATCGAAACAGCCGCGAGCCGTTCTCCGCTGTGGTCAACCCAGGAACGCCGTGCGGCCTATGGGACCGGCAGCGGTCGCTTGGGGGCAGAGCGGACATCGAATGGCAGGTGAAGGCCGTAGGCGCGGCCGAAGATGATCCGCGGCGGTCATTGCGACGGTGATGGACACGCCCCGGTATTGCCCCATAGACTTGCTCGTCATTGCCTTGGACCGGAGCGCACCGCATGGCCGAAGCGCGGGTCGGACGCAGGTTGGCGGCCATAGTCGCGGTTGACGTGGCAGGCTACTCGCGGCTGATGGGGCTCGACGAGGTGGGCACCGCCCGCGCGCTCCGCGAACACCGCAAGGTTACCGACGCCGTCGTGGCAGAACACGGCGGTCGGCTGGTGAAGACCACGGGCGACGGCGTGCTGCTTGAGTTTCCCTCCGTGGTCGATGCGGTCGCGTGCGCCGTGGCCGTACAAGCGGTGATGGTGCAAAGGAACGACGGTATCCCGCAGGAGCGGCGCATGCTCTTTCGCATCGGGATCAATCTCGGGGACATCCTGATCGAGGGCGACGACATTCTCGGCGATGGCGTCAACGTCGCGGCTCGGCTCGAGGGGATCGCCGACCCGGGCGGCATCTGCATCTCGTCATCCGCTTACGACCAGGTTCGCGGCAAGGTCCCGGTCGATTTCACTGATCTTGGCGAGCAGACGCTCAAGAACATCGCCCGTCCGATCCGAGCCTATGCGGTTGGCCTGAGCGAAAATGCTCACCCAACCTCGCCGCTCGCACATTCGGCTCCCCACTTGTCCATCGTGGTGCTGCCGTTCGCAAACATCGGTGGCGATCCCGAGCAGGAGTATTTCGTCGACGGCGTTACCGAGAGCCTGACCACGGACCTGTCGCGCATCAATGGCGCGTTCGTCATTGCGCGCAACACCGCGTTCACGTTCAAGGGCAAAGCCGTGGACGTAAAGAAGCTGGGACGTGAGCTCAATGTCCGCTATGTGCTGGAGGGCTCGGTACAACGCGGCGACAGACGGCTCCGTGTGAACGTGCAGTTGATTGACGCCGAAACCGGCAATCATCTCTGGGCCGAGCGTTTTGACAAGCCAGTTGCCGACCTCTTCGACATGCAGGACGAAATCGTATCAAGGCTCGCCAATGAGCTCGATGCCGAACTCATCAGCGCCGAGGCCCGTCGAGCGGAGCGTTCCCCGCATCCAGATGCAATGGACTTGGTTTTCCAAGGTAGCAGTTGGATCAACAAGGGGCTGACGCCCAACTGCATGGCACAAGCGCGCGTTTTCTTCGAGAAGGCCATTGCGCTCGATTCCGAAAATGTCGAGGCCATGGTCGGATTGGCGCGGGCCGATGCCATGCTTGGGGCTGCCGTCATGACCGACGATTGGTCGGCGCGCTTCACCTCGGCCGAGGCGACCCTAACCAAAGCGTTGTCGCTCGCACCGAACCACGCCCAAGCCCACGCGACTCTGGGTCTCGTGCAGATGTTCACGAAACGGGCTGTTCGAGCCATTACGGAATGCGAGCAGGCATTGACGCTGGATCGCAATTTGGCCCGCGCTCACGCTCTCATCGGGCTCGCCAAGGTTCTTCTTGGTCTAGGCGCAGAGACTGAAGCTCACGTCAACGAAGCATTGCGCCTTTCTCCTCGTGACACCCTTGCACACCGATACATGTTGTATGTGGGGCTTGCCAAAGCGCAGCTTGGTGACGATGCCGAAGCAGTCATCTGGATGCGCCGGAGCCTCGACGCAAACCGGAACTATTCCGCTACGCATTTCGACCTCGCGGCCGTGCTCGCGCGAGTGGGAAAGCTGGAGGAAGCCCGCACTGCGGTGAATGACGGGCTTGCGCTCGATCCACGGTTCACGATACGCCGCTACCGTGATGTTACCTATGCAAACAGCGACAATCCGACGTACCGAGCCGGACGCGAACGTCTCATTGAGGGCATGCGGCTGGCGGGTGTGCCTGAGGGCTGATGCGGCAGTTCGGCAAGGTAGACGTCCCGCAGGAAGCTTTTATTGGCGCGAATGAAATTGATCTAGATCAACACGGGGACAGTGCTTCGGCCAAACCCTCCCATTGTGCGTTGTTGGTAGACGCTACCCAGGCCGACACAGGCGAGCGGTCATTGTGGTTTTGGCAATTGCAACTCGAGGCAGTCGTGCAAGATCGATCGGAAGCCAGCCTTCCGCGTTCGACGAGCGCCCATAGAACGGAAGGCACTGCCGCGGCGCAAGTTCCGCCTCGAGGCAACAAGACTTCGTCACGTCAATCTGATCCTTTCGATACCCGTACATGACAGACCCGATAACGAGCGAGAGCAAAGACGGGAATTGTCCTTCATGGGAGAGGGAACGTGCGGCGAGTATTGGCGTGGTTTGGGCTCTCGCTTTGTGCCGGATTGCTGGCCACGATTGCGGATGCTGCCCAACCTGAACGTCTCACCTTTCTATCGACCCAATTGCGGCCGATCGAGGAGGCGCAGAAGATGCGCAACTCCGTCCTCAAGCATTTTCCGTGGCAGGTCGACTACATCACCGATCTGCCGCAGCGATTCGCGATGCGCGTCGAGGCAGAGCAACAAACCGGCCTGCGCACGATAGACGTCGTCGCAGCGCTGCACGGCGAGCTGCAACCGCTCGTGCCGCTCGACGCATTGGTCCCGCTCGATGAGCTCACCGCGAAGCTGACCGGCCGCGGCATCCCGGATCCGCTGCTGAGACTCGGCAGGCTTGGTACCGCGCACCAGCTCTATATCCCATGGATGCAAGCCGGCTACATCATGATCGCCAACAAGCAGGCGCTGCCCCATTTGCCGCATGGAGCGAACATTGATGCACTTAGCTACGAGCAACTCGCGACATGGGCCAGTACGCTCCAACAGAAGACGGGCAAGCGCCTGCTCGGCTTTCCAGCAGGTCCGCAGGGGCTGATGCATCGCTTCTTCGAGGGTTTCCTTTACCCGTCCTACACCGGCGGGGTCGTGGTTCCGTTCCGCTCGGAAGCGGCCGAAGCGATGTGGACGCAGCTCACGTCGTTATGGAAAAATGTCAATGCAAACTCGACGAGCTACAATTTCATGGGGCAGCCCTTACTGTCCGGCGAGGTATGGATCGCTTTCGACCACATTGCCCGCGTGCTCGACGCGCTGCGCCAGAAACCGAACGAATTTGTCGCCTTCCCCGCCCCCGCCGGACCGAGGGGGCGCGGCTACATGCCAGTTCTGGTCGGCTTGGCAGTGGTGAAGGGCGCCACCGACACGGCCAAAGCGATCGAGCTGATCGACTATCTCACCCAACCCAGAACGCAGATCACTTTGGCCCGTGCCGTCGGCTTTTTGCCAGTGGTGAACGCGAAGTTCCCACCGGATCTTGATCCCGGCCTCAAAATGGGCGCCAGTGCGCTCTCAGAGATGCAGTCAGCAAAGGACGCCGTGCCTGCTCTGCCGCCGATCGGCCTCGGCCAGCACGAAGCCGAGTTCGACAAGGTGTTCCTGGAGACGTTCCAGCTGATCGTCCTGCGCGGTCAGAAGCCCCGTGAGGTCCTCGACCGGGAAGCAGAGATATTGAGGCGCCTAATGACCGAGACCGGCACGCCATGCTGGCAACCCGATCCTCCCAGCACCGGCGCGTGCCCTGTTCAATGACTTAGGTGCAATAGATAGAGCAATGGCCAAGCGCCGGGTGGCGGCTCTCCCACATTGGGACTCTCGATTGCGAAAACACCTTCTCCCGCAAGCGGGAGAGGGAGCACCTTCTTCACGGCAACTAGCCAAGCCCAATCTCATCGCGCTTTAGCAGCTCGTCCTGAAAGCCGACGGACGCCTTTGAGCAAAGGCCGCTTCGACCAGCTCGTAGACGCGCGTTTCCGTCGTCATACCCTTGGCGGTGACCGAGGCGATGGGCTTGAATCGAAAGCGATGCTCGACCCGGCTACGCACGGCCTCGCTGACAAGTATCGTCGTCCCGTATCCCTTGTTCAGCCCCTCGAGGCGAGCGGCAAGATTCACGCTGTTGCCCAGTACCGTATAGTTCATGCGCTCCGCCGAGCCCACATTTCCCACCACCGCATCCCCGAAATGGATGCCAATGCGAACGACGAACGGTGGCAGCCCCTCGGCTTCAAACTGAGCATTGAGCGCGTCGCTCGCTGCCTTGGCCGAAAGGGCGGCTCGACAGGCCCGCTCGACATGATCGGGTTGCAAATGGGGCGCGTTCCAAAACACCATCACCGAGTCTCCGATAAACTTGTCCACGGTCCCGCCCTCAGCAAAAAACGCTTCCGTCAGCGCGGCGAAATGGCGCGACGTCTGACGCATCAAAACGTCGGGGTCGGCCGCTTCCGCAATGCCGGTAAAATTCGTGACATCGGAAAACAGTATGGTGACCTCTCGCCTCATTCCGCCAAGCTCGGTGGAAATCGAACCATCAATGATCCCTCGAACGATATCCTTCGGGACGAAGCGCGCGAACGACGCGATGCTGCGCCGGGCAACCGCCATCGTCCTGCCGAGCTCGTTGATCTCAGCAATATTGGATACAACCGGCGCGCCGCGCGGCACCGCCAGCGTCTGAAGCCGGCTTGCCTGCTCGGTTATTTGCTTGAGCGACGTCGACATCCGGCTGCCGAAAATCCAGGCCGCAGGTACGAAGCAGGCACCGACGATCAGGGCGATGAGCATCCCCCTGATCTGCAGCTTCCGCACGTTTTCCGCAAAATCATCTTCAGCCGCAATCAATAGGGAGTAACCGCTGTATCCGCCTCCTTGAGAAAATTTCTGCAAGCGAAAGAGGTAGTCTCGTCCATCCTCGCCCCGCATGTCGCCTTCGAACCGCTCGTCGCCATGCCACATCTGGAGAACCGCGCCGACCAGCCCGGTCCGGATCTCCGAAATCTCGGGGAGCTGCGGATGCGAGGGATGCGCCCTCGCCTCCTCGACCATCCGGGCGAAGTCTGGATGGGCGACGAGTACGCCAAACGAGTCGAAGATCACGGCTGCTCCGTGCTCACCGGGACGCTGTGCGTGGACCCACTCGCTGAACTTATCAAGCTTGAGATCGGCGGCAATGACACCACGAACACGCCCATGCAGGGGGGCACTCAAGGTGATCATCGGAGTACCAATGCTAAAAGAAGCGTATGGTGACGAGATAAGATCCCGGTCCGCCTGCATGGTATCGCGGTACCAAACCCGTTTCCGTACGTCATAGCCGTAGTCCGGCAGATCGAGCTGCCCGGTCATGTTGCCTTCTTCGTCTTCGAAGATTCGCCGCATCGGTAATGCTTTGTCGGAGGTCGGGCGGACCAGATTGATATTGTAGACTGCTCCAGAGGGAGCCCCCAACTTTTCGCGATCCGGCGTGCCCAGGACATCGAGGCGCCGAACTTGAAGCCAGCTGCCGTTTTCGTACCCGACATAGAAGCTATCCGCCTGCGGCAGCCTGTTCAGAGCAGCCTTGAAGAGGACGATCGCACCATCTTGCTCGCTCCTGTCATCGGAGTCGGCGAGAGAGCGGTTCGATGACAGCACATCAACGACGGAACTCAGCCCCGAGAGCTCAGCCTCGAGACGGCTAAGGGTGTTCGCACTCGCGGCGTCCATGGCCGCAGACGCCGCCGCCCTCGCGACCGCATGAGAGGTCTTGAGCTCGGTAAATACCAGAAGTGCGGTAGCAGCTGTAGTGAAGGCTATTACGGCTGTCGTTATGGCGATCCTGAACGTGAGCATCTCGATTCATGCTCCACCTGAGTTGCGCTCGACCCAGTGACCAGCATTTCCCGCTTGCTCGCTTCGGTCCGTTTCAGAGTTTCGAATTACCGCGTCGGCGGGTGCCGCTCGATCATTCGAACGTGCCCATGAGAACTACCCGCCAACCAACCAACGCTGCACTGTAATCGCCGACACGATAATCACAAATTCCAATGGTGGAGACGTTGGCTGTTGGCCCTGAGCATCGCACCTTGATCCTTACTTCAGCGTCGGCTGGTTGGCGAATACCGGACGTGGTCGCAAGCATCGCCAATCCACGCGAATGCCCCACAGCGGTCATCAGCCGCCGTATTCGGGAACGAGGTTGATATAGATCAACATTTGATGATGTGCAGCGAGGGTTAGTCAGTCGTTCAATCACTGATATCATATGGAGACGCCCAAATGAGGAATGTTCGCTAATCCGGCCATGGCGGCGTGGCATGACAAGAACAGCGCAGTCGTCCCTCCCTCCCGCGTCGTTCACTGCGTCCGGGCTCCAGACGTGGGCCAGCTTGCCGGAGGTCCGTGGATTAATCCTCCCTGCGAACCGGCAACCTGGCGCTAGGCGAAGGAAGGCGTCCACATCGCACTGCCGACAGGCAATTGAACGCAGGCAATGGCGGCCCCGGGTTCGCATTCCCAGGGCTAACGCCGAATGGCGCATCGGCCCTCGGATAATCAGGAGCCGAGATGGATCAGGAGCCAAAAGCAACGATATCAGATCCCGAGAGCGCAATCGAACGCGACCTATCGAGGCATATCCTTTCTGCCTCGGCCGTGATGATCGGGGTTTGTACTACGCTGATCGGATTGGTGAAGGTCGCGAAACCGCATCTGGGTCAAGGCCACGTAAGTGAATATGCGGGTCTTGCGGCGTTGCTGTTTCTACTCAGCGCGCTCACTTCATACCTGTCCATTCGCTGCGCCAATGCCAACCTCGCCATCAGTAGGACATTCGAGCGCATTGCAGATGCGATCTTTCTCGGTGGTCTGATTGCCATATCGGTCATCGCGATCTTCTTTGCCTTTGAGGTCATCTGACTGATCGAAGTCCGGAGCCTGTTTAGGTGTGGCGAAGCTGCGGGAAGGTGGCGGCAGCGGCAAGCATTAACGTCGCCACCCCCTTGCGAACATGGCATTGCGCCGGCCGGCGAAGTCCGGTCGGCTCTGCTTTTCCAGCCAAACGATCAAACGATATTGTATTGCCTCGTTGGCCCGCCAGATTTTCCCGTTCTGGTCCTTCGCGTCATTTTCGCTGCCACGCCTCGACCGCCGTCTGCGCCCCATGCACACCTCGCCCTGGTTGACTGATCCAGAGAACGGTTCTTTGGACAGGCCGGCGCGATCGACGCTATGATCAGCATGGTCACCAACATCGTCGAGCATTCGCAAAGATGAAGAATTTATTGATTTCGTTGCTCGTGTTCGCGCTGATATTCAGCGGCGCGTTGGCTGGGATGGCTGTTCGACCGTTGCTGTCGGAACATCACTTGCACTCGGACACCAAGGACGTCGTAAAGCTGACCGCGGGCCTGATTGGCACACTGACCGCACTCGTACTGGGCCTGTTGATCGCATCCGCAAAAACGACGTTCGACCAGAAGACAAACCAGGTCAGGCAGCTGACCGCAACGATCATCCTCCTGGACGATCTGGTTACACAATACGGACCGGAAGCAATCTTTCTCCGAAAGCTCCTGCGGCAAAGCATACCACCGATGGCCGATCGCATTTGGCACGAGCAAGCGCGCCCGACCGGGAAACCCGCGCCCTTCGAGTCCAGCGTGGAGGCGTGGGCATTCTATGACGAGCTCGAACGGCTATCGCCGAACGACGAGACGCAACGTTCCCTGCGGTCCCGCGCTATTGTGGCCTTCACGGAAGGCGCGCAGATGCGACTGCAGTTGTTTACGCAGGCCGGCGGTTCAATCCCGACGCCTTTCCTGGTGATCATGGTATTCTGGCTGAGCGCGATCTTTGTGAGCGCCACCCTGTTTGCGCGAGCGAATCTGATCGTCACGATTTCGCTGTTTGTATGCGCGCTGTCGTTTGCCGGCGCGATCTTTCTGGTTTTGGAGCTGGATGATCCCTTCGCGGGAATCATGGGGATTTCAAGCTCGATACTGCGAACCGCACTTTTGCCGCTGAACTCGTAATCACTGTGGTTGAGACATAAAGCGCGATGAGATCGAAATGAATCATCATCGCGCTTTAGGGTGTTGTTTGGGCGTGATCAGGGTTGCGGACCTGACAGCCCCGGTTCGCGCTCCGCCCGGAAAACATTACCATAAAGGTTTGCTATCCATAGACGCCCGCTCGAGGTGATATTGAGATAGCGTATCGCGGTCTCGATTTGTGGAGCGACGTTGTTCCAATAGAACTGCGGGTACTTGTAAACGACGTCGGCCGGCGTTTTGTAGCCGAGCTTTTCATTCAGACCGATTTCCTCGAACTCGTAGAACAGGGCATTCGACTTTCTCAGATAGTTGGGATCGCCAAGCTGACCAATAAGATCGGCAGCGCGCAGCAACATGCCTTCCTCTTCCATCAGCTCGTCGTTCGACGACTCGCTATAGGGAAAGCGCGTAAACTCTATGGCTCGGGCAATGCGGCCCGCGTCGATGTCTTCGATGTCGTCGAGCCGTTCCACGACGAACAACTTTGAGCGATCCACATGATAAGGTGCAAGCGCGGCGTCGGACGATCCTCGCGGGAGACGAACCGTGCGACCGGTCAAGTCTGCAACATAGGACTCGCCAGTATCTCCCTGAATGATTCCACGAACATATCCGATGTCATGGGTAAGGCACGCCAAGGTGAAATTCGCATAGTCGACAACCGTCGTCGGCCGCAACAGCATTCGTCCCATCAGGATATCGTGCCCGGCAAGCGTGACGAGCATTGAATGCTCTATGTTGTGATACAGCGCGTCGCTGTTACCAATGCACTCCAATGCGAGCCTGGCCGCAAAGGGAAGAACCTCAGCCAGGCGGGCATGCGAGGAACCAAAGCGATGTCGGGTATCCGATGTCAAAAACGAAGCTAACGTCTGCGCTACGAGTTCTGGAATTGTGATCATCTGAGCACCCATCCCGGTGTGCGCCGCGGTTTTTGGAAAAGTCCGCGCGTTGAGGGCTCAATGATAGCACGTCTTGCCTGCCAACTCGACGTCAGCGGCGAAGGCGACATCCCGCAGGACGCCGTCCTTGCCGCGCTGAAGGTGGACAGCCAACCCACCTTTATTTGGTCTGCCGATCGAACCCGAACGGAGATCGACGACACTATCCCTCTGCATATCGCACGACCACGCCCGTCCCGGCGTGGCCCGGAGGAAGGTCTGTCATGCGAAAGCGAAACTGGCGTTTGATTGCCGTGGGTGTGGTGCTGCTGGCGCTTGCCGTGCTGTTCTTTCTGTCCATGCGAGACATGACGCCGTGGTCCAATGATCCTGTCGCCCTGATGCGGACGGTCGGAGAGGTCTGCGGCGCGGTTGGCGGTATCAGCCTCGTGATGATCGTCTTCGGCCTGATCGGCAGGAAAGCGCCGGTCTGACAAAAACGCCAATGATACAGCGGCTGCCCACCGAGTTGATGGTCCTAGGGAAAATACCGCCGAGCAAACTTTTGGAAATTTTCCATGAGAAACCGATTTGCTCGCTTGCTGATTGGAGCGCCTGGCACCATCACGTCAAAAGCATGAAATGCGCCATCGAATACCTCGAACTCAACCGGAACATTGGCCCGACGAAGGTTCTCAACGTAGATTTTCGTTTCATCCCGAAATGGCTCTAGACTGCCGACATAAGTGATCGTCGGCGGCAATTTCGTATAGTCTGTGCAGCGCGCCGCGGCTGCGTAAGGCGTGACGTTCTTCACGCCATCGAGATAACGGGACCATGCCAGCCTGTTGGCTTCCCCATCCCATACCGGTGCGTCGTTTCCAACTGCAGAGGCGCTATTCTGACGGTCATCGATCATTGGATATAGCGGCATTTGAAAGGCTATTTTTGCATCGTCGGTATCGGTCGCCTTGAGCGAGACGGCCGCCGCAAGCCCGCCGCCCGCGCTATGGCCTGAGACGATGAATCCGTCAGTTCTTCCGCCGATGGAGGCCGCATTGTCCTTTATCCATAGCAGGGTGTCGTAGCAGTCGTTGAACGCGGCCGGGTACGGCGATGCAACGGCCTTTCTATAGTCCGGCGCGACGATGATGCAGGGCTCTGTCTCGATGAAGTCCTTGATGATCGAGCCGAACTGCTCGGGCACCCCGTAAACGTAACCGCCGCCGTGCAGATACAGCATGACCGGCAGTGGTCCAACTGAAGCGGTTGGCCGATAGACTCTCACACGAATGGGCGCCCCACCATTTCTGCTCGGAATATGTCGCTCTCGGCAGACAAGTCCCCTGATGTTTTTTCCCCGCAAGACGGCCCCACTGAAACGGAAGACGAGCAGAGAGAACCATCTCGTGTGAAAAAAACTCGCGATGATCCGCCCAACGGCATATCGGCCGCGCAGGTCTTTATCCACCATGTCTCTGGTGACCTTCATCCGATGCGTCCTGCCTCAACTCGCGGAACCTCGTCCATCTGCTGGGGGTCAGTCGAAGTCCGCTTTTGACCCAAAGCAGATGCAGCAAGTTCAGGAAGCTAGTCTAGCAGAGCACCGGCTATCGCGCCGTGGCGGTCATCTTTGCCGGGACGTGCAGCCGAAGGCCAAGCCCCCGAGAAAACGCCGGGCGCCTCGATGCCGGCAGTCTTTCCGGAAGCTGTCCGAAATATGAAATGGTTCGCGTCATCGCACCTCTGATGGCCGGCTCGATCTTCGCGCAAATGAACCAGCAGATCAGGACGAGAATGCCCAGCTCGAGCCACACGGCCGAGGTGGCATCCAGGCCGGCATCGACCAGGACACGAATAATCCATGTGCCAATGACGTTGTGGGTCAGATAGAGCGGATAGGTGATCAGCCCGAGCGTTCTCCAATAGGCCGGCGCTTCAGGCGAAGCGGTGGCTGGAGAGCGCCTGTTCCTGTTCGCGCAATAGGCAATGAGGCCTACCGCCGCCGCCCAAACCATGATCGGCACAAGGGCTGATTGACCCGAGATGGAGGGTATGCAGGTCAAAAAGAAAGAGGCAAAAAAGTAGATTTCTGCGACACCCGAAAGACACGCGACCGCGAGGGCGACCCGTTCCAGCGCCGTCAATTTTCTGTTTGCAGAAATGAAAAGCCAGATGCCCAGCGCAAAAAAGCAACCATGGGTCAGCAAGTATGCCGCGCAAGGCACCCGAAACATCAGAATGACGAGATAGGGCAAGTCGGATGGCGTCGTGCATGACAGCACCAGCAACGCGACAGCGTTGAACACCGCGCTGTAGATGGTGAGGCCGAAAGCCAGGTGCCGCAGGGTGATTTTCTTCGTGAGCATCGCGCAAAACACGAGCCCATAAAACGCCATCTCGGCCGCCAGCGTCCAATAGACACCGTCGAGCCATTCACCCATGACTCCCTTGGGAACGAGCAGCATGGCGTGGATGTAGGGCAGGATGAATTCGGATGCCGGTCCACTGCCAAAAAGAACCAGAACGAGGAGGGTCGCGGTGGCGCAAACCCAGACCGCCGGATAAAGCCTGAGAGCGCGGCCAAGAAGAAACTCTGTCGGGGAAGACTTGCTCGCGGAATTCGCTATGACGAAGCCGGAGATAACAAAGAATATCTCAACGCCTACCCAGCCGAACCATGTGAAGGGCGCGGCGGAAGGGTACAGAACATCGGCGGCGACGTAGCGCTCGAAACCTGGAACGCCAATCGAAACCCAGGCCCAGGACCAGAACATCTGATGAAAAATGGCGACGCCGAGGGCAGTCCCGAAGCGCAGCGGATCCAGCAGGGGAAAATGGTTCTTCACGGGAGTGCTTCAAATCCAATGAACGATCCCGTTGCAGATATTTGATCCCTTCACCGAGCTCTTTGAGGTAGGTCACACTCACTTCGCCCACGGTTCAAATGCGCAGGTCGTCGCATAGATTAACGAGCGCTCTGTCGCCCAGGACGAGTGTCGCGGCCACAACGACTCCAGCTCATCGGTGAACCGTCGTGACCGCGGCTGATCACGATGGCCGGCATCGGCGCGAGGCGGAGCGCATTCCGGTTGTTAAGCCGCATACAGCCATGCGAGGTGCCTTCGCGGCTGTGTGATTCTCCTCACGGCGTCAATGAACCGAGCATCGCCGCCATCTCAGTCCCGCAAGACGTCGGATCAGTTCGCCGCCTGAAGCGCAGCGGTGAAGGCGGCGAGATCGGCTCGCGCTATCTCATCCGGCGCCCATTTGGGAAGGTCGGCGAGCTGTTCGATCACGCGCGAGCGATCCTGCGGCAGCAAAAAACTCGCCCAGACCTCGCGCGTATCGCGGATGGCGGCCGCCACCAGGCGGGCGTTGGCGGGCTTGCTGGCGCCCTGGATCGCCGCGCAGGCCGTGGTCAGGATCAATTGCGCGGCGTTGCGGCGGAAGCCCGCGAACCCCTCCTCGCGTATGCGGGTGCGCTGCTCCTGTGCGAGGTCGGCCCAGAACAATTGGCCCGCAACGGCCTCGCGCGCCATGCCGCGGATCATGAAGCTCATCGCCATCGCGTACTGGTCGCCATACTCGGTCATGTTGCGCTGAAGCGCCGCAAAATCGGGCTGCGGCCCCGGCTTCAAGCCGTAGAGGGTGAACAGCTTGTGCGTCGCGTTCGCGGCGTCCGTCCACTCCATCAGCCAGCTCATATCGCTCGCCTGCGCGGGCGGCAGCGCGTTGAAGGCGTCGAGATCGAAGACGCGTCCGAGCATTGCAGCGACCTCCGGCCGGGTCAGGTCGGGCCGCTCGCCCTTTTTCGTCACTCCGTCGACATAGACCCGGAAGGCCTGCGCGGCCTCGCGCGCAGCGGCGGCATCACGTGCGCCATCCTGCGCAAACGCCGGCGAAGCGAGCGCGAAAAGGACCATGAGGAGTCTGACGATTGGCATGGGAGTTGGTCGTGCGCCGCGCCGCCAAGGTTCAGAACGCCGGCAGGCCGGGCGGCGGCTTGCGCATGTGGGTGGCCTGCTCGTAGGCGTAGGCCAGACGCAGCAGCTTGTGCTCGCTCCAGGCTTGCCCTGCGAAGGTGATGCCCAACGGATAGTCGGGCGTGTCCTTGTCGCCGGCTCCCGAAATGAAACCTCCAGGCACCATGACGCTGGGATAGCCCGCCTTGGCAGCGATCACGCAGCCTCCGCTGCCGGGGAATAGCACCGCGTCGAGGTTGTGCTGGTTCATGTAGGCGTCCATGCCGCGCGTCCTGGCGGCGAGCAGGTCCATGGCACGCGCCGACCTGTACTCGCGCTCACTCAAGTCGCCCCTGGTGCTGTCAGCGGCGAGGAACAGGTCCTGGCCGAAACGCAGCGCCTTGCCGGCATTGGCCTCGTTGAAGGCCACGATGTCGGCCATGGTCTTGATCGGCGTGTTGGTCGCCCAATCCCTCAGGTAGAGATTGAGATCGTGCTTCAGCTCGTAGAGAAAAACGATCCACTGCATCGCCGGATTGCCCTTGTTGGGGCTCAGCGGATTGCGGTTGAGCACAGCCATGGTCGTGCCTGGTCCGTTCATCCAGCCGGCCGTCGGCATGTTGGCGCGCACGATGACCGCGCCGAGATCCTCCAGCACCTTGATCACCTCAGCCATCACCTTGGTCCAGCTAGGTGGCAGCTTGCCGTAGTAGCGATCGTTCAGCGGGTCGGCGGGATCGCTCGGCACGCCGATGCGCGCGCCCTTCATTGCATCACGCGTGAGGCCGGCGGTGTAATCAGCCGGCCGCCGCTGGCGCTCCGTTGCGG
The DNA here is from genome assembly GCF_030160715.1 of Bradyrhizobium iriomotense. GTDB lineage: Bacteria > Pseudomonadota > Alphaproteobacteria > Rhizobiales > Xanthobacteraceae > Bradyrhizobium > Bradyrhizobium iriomotense. Next base: position 37,656 of record NZ_BSOW01000023.1, on the reverse strand, counting down.
GATCGCGGGGGTCCTTGGCCGCCAGCACGTTGAGGAGCAGCGCCGCATCACGCACATTGCGCGTCATCGGCCCGGCGGTGTCCTGGCTGTGCGCGATCGGCACGATGCCGGCCCGGCTGATCAGCCCTACGGTCGGCTTCACGGTGACGAGGCCGTTCTGGCTGGCGGGGTACAGCAGCGAGCCCGAGGTCTCGGTGCCGATCGAGGCGGCGCACAGGCCGGCCGCCACAGCGACCGCCGAGCCCGAGCTTGAGCCCCCCGGGGACACGACCGGGATGCCTCGATCGTCCATCAGCGTCGGCGCGTAAGGGTTTTTCACCTGACCGCCCAGCGACGAGTAGCCCGCGGGCATCTCGATCGCGAGCATGTTGGCGAACTCCGTCAGGTTCGCCTTGCCCAGGATCACCGCGCCGGCGTTCCGCAGCAGCTTGACGACGGTGGCGTCCTTCCGGGCGCGCGCGCCCTCCAGCGCCAGCGAGCCTGCCGTGGTCGGCTGTTTGTCAGTGGTCGCGATGTTGTCCTTCACCAGGATCGGGATGCCGGCCAGAGGCCGTTTGACCGACGGCCTGGTGCCGTCGAGCCTGCCCGCGATCGTGAGCGCGTCGGGATTGAGCTCGCGGACGGAGTTGAGCATGGGCCCATCGCGGTCGTAGGCCTCAATGCGCGCGAGATAGAATTTGGTCAGCGCCGTGGCGGTGATCCGCCCACCGGCCAGGGCATCGATGATGTCGCTCATAGGCGCGTTCTCGAGCTTCAGCTCGGCCGGCGCCTCGGCGCTGCGGGCAGCCACGGCAAGGCGACCATCGCGGCGGGTTGGCTTCTTCATGGCGTCCTCTCGGGCTGCCGCGGGACTTCTAAGGGATTCCGGCCCGAGATCATGCGCACACCTTCGCCACCATGACAAACACGGCGGTCTGCGCTTCGCGTGCCGCCGTGCCCGTCGCCTTGATCCTTCCCATCAAATAGACCACCATCGCATCCCGACAGCTCACACCAGAATGGGCGAGGAAACGTGCATGGACGCAAATGTCGGATTTGACCTGGTGGAACGAGCGCGGGCTCTCGCGCCGCTGATTGCGGGAGAGGCTGACGCGATCGAGCAGGCGCGCAGGCTGACTGCTCCCGTCGTCGCCGCACTGATCGAGAACGGGCTTTATCGCACGCTGCTGCCGCAGAGCCTTGGCGGCGCCGAGGCTCCACCCGAAATCTTCATGCAGGTGCTCGAGGAGATCGCCAAGGCGGATGCGTCCACTGCCTGGTGCCTCGGCCAGTGCAGCGTCTGCGCGATGATCGCGGCCTCGCTCGACCGCGACACCGCGCATGAGATCTTCAACGCCCCGCCCGGCATCCTCGCCTGGGGCGCGATCGCGCATGAGGCGCGCGCGGTCGAGGGCGGCTACCGCGTCACTGCGCGCTGGGATTTCGCTTCGGGCTCGCGGCAGGCGAGCTGGCTGGGCGCGCATGTCCGCATCACCGGCGCTGACGGCGCGCCGCGCAAAAATGCCGACGGCTCGCCGCAGGTGCGCACCATCCTGTTTCCGGTCGCAAGCGCCGTGCTGCACGATGTCTGGCACGCAATCGGGCTTGCCGGCACCGGCACCGATTCCTATGAGGCCTGCGACCTCTTCATCCCCGAGCGCTTCACGGCATTCCGCGACGTGCCGTCTGCGTTGCGCGAAACGGGACCGCTCTACAAGCTCGGCACCGGCTCGGCCTTCAGCCTCGGCTTTGCCGCGGTCTCGCTCGGCGTCGCGCGGGCGACGCTGGATGCGACAATCGCGCTGGCGCGCGGCAAGCATCAGTCGCTCGCGACCAAAGCGATGCGCGACAATGCCGCCGTGCAAGGCCTGATCGGCCGCACCGAAGGCGACTTGCGCGCGGCGCGCGCCTATCTCTATGCGACGGCGGGCGCGATGTGGCGCGACCTGACCGCGTCAGGCGAATTCAGGGAGCCGCATCGCAGCGCCGTACGGCTGGCGTCAACCTGGACCATCCATCAGTCGGCGAAGGTGGTCGACACCGCCTATCACATGGCGGGCGCGACCGCTGTGTTCCGCAACAATCCGTTCGAGCGGCGCTTTCGCGACATGCACGCGATCGCCCAGCAGATCCAGGCGCGCGATACGCATTACGAGGATGTCGGCAGGGCGATTCTGGCGGGCGACTGAGCTTGCACCCGGTCCTTCTACGCCCTGCGTGCGCCGGGCAGCCGGCCGCGCCAGCCGAGGCCGATGACCAGGGCGAGCGCCAGGAGCAGCACCGTGGCGGCGGCGACGCTGACGATGCGGTCGCCGCCCGAGCAGACGTCGCGGTCGAGGCAGGCGCTCGACAGCATGCCCTGCTCCAGCAGGGCGCCAAGCGCCATCACGTAAACGAAACCGCCGAGCGCGAGATAGACCACCGTCACCAGTGCGCGGCGCACACGCGACGGCATCGCCGCGTCCTCAAGCTCGCGCCGCTCGGTGATGAACTGCGAGGGGTTGGCCCTGGAGAGATCGCGGATCTGGACCGTGGAATGCGTCAGCAGGTCGTGCGCCGCCTGATTGCGGCGCGTGGCCATCATGGTCAAGAACGAGTACCAGCCCAGCAGGCTCTTGATGGCGAAGCGCGCGAACGCCTTTCTGAAGCTCAGATTGCCGCCCCCATCGTCGACGACGCGCAGATTGGTCCAATAATGCCCGAGCGTGCCGCCGATGCGCGAGACCAGCACCGGCTCGTAAAACACCAGGATCACCACGACGGCAATGCCGAGGATACGGGCCAGCGTATCGCTCTGCGCGTTGCTCGCCAGCGCCACCGCGCCGAACAGCAGGACCATCGCCAGCATCCAGTCCAGCAGGATCGCCTTCAGCCGCCGCGAGAAGCGGGCATAACGCGCGCCGTCCATCGTGGCTACGTCACTTGCCGAGTCCTTTGGGCTCATGGGGCGCCAATCCCGTCATCAGATTCAATGATCAGACGCCGGGAAAGGCCGAGAGGTTCAATCACGCGACCAGCGCGGCGTCCGCATGGCCCGTCGTGTCCACCCCGCGTTGCGCCGCGAGCAGGCTGACGATCTCGGCATTGGGGCGCGCCTTGGAGAACAGGAATCCCTGCCCCTCATGGCAGCCCTCGGCGCGCAGGCAGCTCAGCTCGGCCTCGGTCTCGACACCCTCGGCGGTGATGGTGACGCCGAGGCCTTTGCCGAGGCTGACGATCGAGCGGATGATCGCCTGCGCTTCGCGGTTGGCGCCGAGATCGCGCACGAAGGACTGGTCGATCTTGATCTTGTCGAAGGGGAAGCTGCGCAGATAGCTGAGGCTGGAATAGCCGGTGCCGAAATCGTCCATGGAGATCCGCACGCCGAGCGCGCGCAAGGCATGCAGCGTCGCCAGCACCTGGGCGCTCTTCTCGAGCAACAGCGTCTCGGTGATCTCGAGCTCGAGCCGAAGCGGCGGCAGGCCGGAATGCTTCAGCGCCTCGGTGACCATCGAAAGCAGATTGCCGCCGCGGAATTGCAGCGGCGACAGGTTGACGGCGACGCGGACGTCGTCGGGCCAGGTCGCGGCATCCGTGCAGGCCCGGCGCAACATCAACCCGCCGAGCGGATTGATCAGCCCGGTGTCCTCGGCAACCGGAATGAACTCGGCCGGCGAGACCATGCCGCGCTCGGCATGCGGCCAGCGCACCAGCGCCTCGAAGCCGGTGATGCGGCCGCTCGAAAGATCGATCAACGGCTGATAGAAGGGACGCAGCACGTCGTTCTGGATCGCGTCGCGCAGCTCGACCTCGATCTTGCGGCGGGTCTGCGCCTTCGCATGCAGCGCCGCCTCGAAGAAGGCGAACGTGCCGCGCGCATCCAGCTTGGCGCGCGACAGCGCCATGTCGGCGCTCTTCAAGAGCTTCTCGGATTCATCGCCGTCGCCGGGCGCCATCGCGATGCCGACGGAGGCGCCGATCACCACGGAATGGCCGTCGAGCAGGTAGGGATCGGCGATCGCCTCCAGCAAACGCTTTGCCAGCCCCACCGCATCTTCCGGCCGCGCCAGGCCGCTCTGGACGATGACGAATTCATCCGAATTGAGCCGCGCCAGTGCGTCTTCCTCGCGCAAGGTGGAGCGCAGGCGCTTGGCGACGCCGCGCAGCAGCTTGTCGCCGACCGCGTGGCCGAGCGTGTCGTTGACCGCCTTGAAATTGTCGAGCCCCAGCATCAGCACCGCGACCTTCTCGGCGCTGCGGCGCGTATGCAGCAGCATCTCGTCCATCTGCTGGCGCAAGAGATTACGGTTCGGCAGCCCGGTCAGGCCGTCGTGCTGGGCCATGAAGGCAAGCCGCGCTTCGGCGCGCTTGCGTTCGGTGATGTCCATCAGTGCCAGCAGCACTGCCGGCCGATCGGCGTAGGTCAGTTCGCGCGAATAGATTGCAAGATCGATCAGCGCGCCGTCGGCCTTCACATGCTTCCAGGTGCGCGCCGCCAGCTCCTCGCTGCTCCGGCCGGAGATCCAGGGCGGCTCGCTGTCGAAAGCCTGGAGCGAACGGATCGTCAGCTTCTCGAATTCGGCACGGCCGTAGCCGTAATGCGCGACCGCGGCGTCGTTGACGCCGAGGATGCGCTCGTCGTCCAGCGCGCAGACGATCATCGGCACGGGATTGCCGTCGAACAGCAGGCGGAACGAGGCCTCGCGCTGTTTCAGCTCGGTGATGTCGACGCGCAGGCCGACGACGCCGCCGTCATCGGTCAGGCGCTCCTCGATCAGGACGACGCGGCCGTCGGCCAGCTTCTGCTCGTGGCGCGCGCCGGGCTGATAGAGCTTTTGCAGCCGCTCGGCGATCCATTCCTCTTCGTGCCCTGCGGCTTCCGGATAGTCGCCGCGCGCAACGCCGATGCGCAGCGTATCCTCCAGCCGTGCACCTTCCGCGAAGAGATCGGCGGTCTTGTTGTAGATCTCGGCGTATTTCTTGTTCCAGAGCACATAGCGGCCCTCGGGGTCGAGAAACACGATACCTTGCGGCAGGATGTCGATGGCCTGGCGCAGCCGCTCATGCGATTTGCGCGCATCCGCAATCGCAGCTTCCGCTTCCGCGCGGCTCTGCACGAGCGCATCGGCCTCGACCGGCGCATCATGAGGCTTCACGCGCTTCGATGCGGGCTTGCGTGATCGTCCGGCTGCCCATGTGAGCGCCGTCCGCTTTCGTTTTCTTGCTTTTCGAGACCCCAAACTCAACTTACCACGTCCCACTCGCGCCAGCAGTCGCAACTTGTCCGACAAGTGTCTGAAAAAAAAGTAATCTTGGGCGCGGCGCCCGCCGAGCACACCACGCCGCGACTGCGCGAATCGACCTTTCGTGCCCGATTGAGAGGCGGCGATGCCTTGAGCGTCGCGATAGACGAATGCGATGGTCGCTATTGGAAGGTGGGATGGCGCAAAAACGCGCGCTCCCAATGAATTGATTCCGAATCTATGTCCGATTGCATACAGGGCACGGCCATTCCTGGCGTCCTCGCACGAATTTTGATCAATCCAACTTACGGTTATTGCGGCGTTAAGACAGGCCGCCTTTCAGCGCTGCGGCCTACGACTTTGGAACAGCAGCGGGAGGAGAACCCTAATCCACACCTGGCGACAGGAGCACAACGGCTTTCGCATTGTGGTCGGAAAGAAGAGCCGGCACATCGAACTTGCCGGTCTGCAGATCATATCTGCAACTCCAGCCGTGCACCACGCTGGTCTGCATGGGCTTGCGGCCCTTGACGTCGGCATCCCCCGACAGACTGATCAGAATGTAACGGTTCGCGGGCCAATCGGCGCCGAGCCAGCGATAGTTCTCTTCAATTCCCCGCACCAGATTCGCCGATATGTGATACTCCGGCTCCTTCCTGACCTTTCGCCAATCGGGACGGGTCTTCAGGTAGGCCCACGCCAGGTCGCCGAGCGGCTTGTTGCTCGCGGGTACGTAGCCATCCTGAGCGAGGCGGTACAGATAGAGCGACAACTCGCCCGAGCCGGTCTTTTGCAAGCGGACGATCCATTTCAGATCCTGGGTGAAGATAAAATCCGCGGGATAGCCGGCCGGCTCCGGATCAAGCAGCGTGAATGTGCCCTGCCGGCGCGCCCAGAACTGCCATTTCCAGTCGTCCGTATCCTTGTTCAGGTATTGCTCGACCGTCGTCGTGCCGTCCGGCGATGTCTTGGTGTAATTCTCATCGATCTTGTAACCCGCGGGCGGTGCGGCCGGCTGCGCGGCGGCCGCTGCACTAAACACGCCGATGCTCGAGGCAACGAACAGGCTGATCCAAGACATCCTGCCATTCATTGTCTGGGTCCTTTGATCCGGTCATTCGCTTGGGTCAGGAGCGGAACGAAGCTTGCTCACGGCGCTGCGCCAAGCGCCTTCAGTTCAGCAATGGCGCCATCCCGTTCGTCGAAATCCTGCGGACAATCGCTTACGACCCGACGAAAAAGGCGAGTTGCTTCGTCCTTCGCCCCCTTCGTCAGCGCAAGCTCCCCACTGTAAAAATAGACCTCGCAGACCTTGTCCTTGCTCTTGGAGGCGTCCGGATCGTCTATGGCAGCAAGGACAGCATCAGGCGTCATCTGGTTCATGAACAATCGGATGATAGGCGCCGGCCAGACGGTCATGTCGACCTTGGAGCTGGCTTGCGCCAGACGGCTCGGGAGATTGTTCCGCTGACCGGCGATATCGACCCACAACGCCGTATAGGCATCGGTCGGATCAATCGCACTTGCCCGGTTAAAATCGGCCAGCGCCTTCTCGGCCGAGCCAGCCGAGAAGTATGAACGTCCTCGGGCAGAGTAGGCCAGGTAGGATTTCGGATCGAGCCGGATCGCTTCGTTGTAGTCGGCGATAGCACGGTCGTTATCGCCCTTGGTGAAATAAGCGATGCCTCGAATGATGAAGGTGTTGGCCTCTTTGGGATCGAGCCGGATCGCTTCGGTCAGGTCGGCGATGGCGCGGTCGCCGTCGCCCTTGGCGCGATAAGCCAAACCTCGAACGCGGAAGGCGCCGGCATTTTTGGGATCGAGCCGGATCGCCTGGGTCAAGTCGGCGACGGCTCGGTCGTTGTCTCCCTTGTGGTGGTAGGCGCTCCCGCGATTTTGGAAGGCCCTGGCGAATTCGGGATTGAACCGGATCGCCTCACTGAAATCGGCGATGGCGCGGTCATTGTCGCCCTTGTCGCGGAAGGCGATACCTCGACCGAGGAAGGTCTTGGCGTGTTTGGGATCGAGGCGGATCGCCTCATTGTAGTCGGCGATGGCGCGGTCGTTGTCGCCCTTGTCGTGGTAGGCGCTCCCGCGATTTTGGAAGGCCATGGCGAGCTGGGGATCGAGGCGGATCGCCTCACTGTAGTCGGCGATGGCGCGATCGTTGTCGTCCTTGTCGTTGAAGGCATTGCCTCGATTGATGAAGGCCCTGGCCAATTTGGGATCGAGGCGGATCGCCTCATTGAAGTCAGCGATGGCGCGCTCGGTGTCGCCCTGCTCGTAATAAGCGACACCTCGATTGCTGAAGGCCCTGACGAATTTCGGATCGAGGCGGATCGCCTCACTGAAATCGGCAATGGCGCGGTTGTTGTCGCCCTTGTCGGTGAAGGCGTTACCTCGATTGTTGAAGGCCATCGCCAATTTGGGATCGAGGCGGACGGCCTCATTGTAGTCGGCGATGGCGCGGTCGTTGTCGCCCCGCTCGTTATAGGCGGCACCTCGATTGTTGAAGGCCATGGCCAATTTGGGATCGAGCCGGATCGCCTCGTTCAAGTCGGCCATCGCGCGCTCGTTGTCGCCCTTGGCGCGATAAGCGGCCGCCCGATTGTTGTAGAAAGCCGCCAGATTGCGCCCTTTCCACTTCCCCGAATTGATGCTCTGCGTACAGTCGATGATCGCCGCCTCGGGGTCTTGCGGACTATCACACTGGTCCCCGGCCGCGGCTGGATAGCTCAAGAGTACCATGGCGGCAAAAAGCGCGCTCCAAAATCTCCAATCCGTCGGCCGCATGCAACTTCCCTGAGCGAACTTTGGTCTGCCGGAATATGTATCGCTATTTGTCGTTCCGGTTCACGTCCAACTGGATTGACGAGCACTGTCGCCCTGGACCCGCCCCTGTAAAGTCGCTGTGAGTTCGTGCCCGCTCGAAAGCCTAATTCTTAACCCTGAGGCTGCGTTGGGTTATAAGGATGTCAGCATGAGTCCCTGCCGCCTCGCCCCCCTCTTGCTTCTGCTTGTCCTCCTGAACGCCGGCAGCGCGCTGGCCCAGGACAAGGGCAGCGTGAACCCAAAGCCGCTGCCGCCGCTCGCCAATCCCAACGATCCCAAGATCGGCGCGAAGGAGCTGTTCGCGCGCAAACTGCTGCCGTCGACGGGGCCGGCGCATGTCTTCGGCTCCTACGTCAAGGGCTGCATCGGCGGCGCGGAGCAGATGCCGCTCAATGGCGAGAACTGGCAGGTGATGCGGCTGTCGCGCAACCGCAACTGGGGCCACCCCGACATGATCGCGCTGATCAAGCGCCTCGCAGCCAAGGCGCACAAGGACGCCGGCTGGCCGGGCATTCTGGTCGGCGACATCGGCCAGCCGCGCGGCGGACCCGCGCTGTCGGGCCATGCCAGCCACCAGATCGGTCTCGATGCCGACATCTGGCTGACGCCGATGCCGGACCATCGCCTCTCGCGCGAGGAGCGCGAGGAGACGTCCGCGGTGATGATGGTGCGCGAGGACCGGCTCGACATCGATCCGAAGGTATTCACATCGGGCCACGTGCTGGTGCTGCGCGATGCGGCGCAGGAGCCGGCTGTGCAACGCATCTTCGTCAATCCCGCGATCAAGAAGGCGCTGTGCCGCGAGGCCAAGGGCGACCGCTCATGGCTGTCGAAGATCCGGCCGTGGTGGGGCCACGACTATCACTTCCACATCCGCATGCGCTGTCCGCCCGGTGCGGGCGAATGCCAGGGCCAGCCGTCGCAAGCCGAGGATGAAGGCTGCAAGCCGTCCGACCTCGCCTACTGGTTCAGCGACGGCGTGCTGCATCCCAAACCGCCGCCGGAGCCACCCAAGCCGAAGCCGCCGATGACGCTGGCGCAAATGCCCACCGCCTGCAAAGCCGTGCTGCGCGCACCGGACGCGAAGCCGTAGCGGAAGCGGTGGGCAAGCTGCCGCCCCACCCACCGCTGTCGTCCCGGACAAGCGCCAGCGCAGATCCGGAACCCATAACCACAGGGAGTAGTTGTGGCACGAGCTGATAACTCCGAGTCTTCGCCAAACACAATCTTGTGGCTATGGATCCCGGATCTGCGCTCCGCTTCGCTGCGCTTGTCCGGGATGACGAACTAGAGAGTTGGTGCGTCCCCTCGACTGCGCTAGGATCGGCTTGCCGCTGTGCCGTAAGCAGGCGGCGTCTCGGGATGCGCATCCCGTTCTGCAACACGCCTGACTGCACGCGCCGCGTCTTTCGCGTGGCCAATGATGAGACTTGACATGCGCATCCTCACTTTCATCGCCGCGCTTTCGCTCGGTGCGACCTCGGCCCTGGCTGCTGAAGAGCCGAGCGGCTGCGACAAGTTCAAATGGCCGATCGAGCGGGAGCGCACTGCGCTCACCGCGCCGGACCGTGCCAAGCTCGCCTCCGGCGGCGAGCAGGCGGCGTTTCCGTCATCGGCCATCACGCTGGCGCTGGTCGCGCCAAGCGAAGCCAAGCTGCCCTCCCCGCCGGAGCGCGTGCCGAAGGACGGCACCTTTGCCGGCTTTGCCAGCTTCAAGACCACACCCAAGGCCGGCGTCTACACCATCAGCCTGTCGGCAGGCGCCTGGGTCGACGTGGTCCAGGACGGGCATTTCCTCAAGCCCGTTGCCTTCAGCGGCGCGACCGACTGCGACGGCATCCGCAAGACCATGAAATACGAGCTTTCGGCCAAGCCTTTTGTACTCCAGGTCAGCGGCGCGAAGGACAATTCCGTCTCGATCGCGATCCTGCCGGCGGAGTAGGCGGTCAACGCGGACCAAAAGCCGCCTTTGACCTGTTCCGCCAGCCTGTTATGGTCCGCCCGGCGATATCCCGACGGACCGTAAGTCGGTCGGGATTGTCGGAACAGCGCTTCCGCCGATCGCAGCCCTAACTCAACCAACGCCGTTTTGCGCGCGCCAATTGGGCGCGCCTGCATGCGCGCATGGAGCGCTTCCGATGTCACGCCTTCCCGCACTTGTCTCTGCGTTCGTCATTCTGCTCGTGGCCTTCGCGCCGGCCCAGGCCGAGGACGAGACCATCACCGTTTTCGCCGCCGCCTCGATGAAGAACGCGCTCGACGAGATCGACGCGGCCTACACTGCCAAGGCCGGCGTCAAGTTCACGGTCAGCTATGCCGCAAGCTCGGTGCTCGCCAAGCAGATCGAGCAGGGCGCACCCGCCGACGTGTTCGTCTCCGCCGACACCGACTGGATGGATTATGCCGTCGGCAAGAAGACCATCAACGAGCCGACACGCGTCAATCTGCTCGGCAACAGCATCGTGCTGATCGCGCCGAAGGATTCGAAGATCGACAATGTCACGATCGCCCAGGGTTTTGATCTCGCAAAACTCGCCGGCGACGGCAAGATCGCGACCGGCGACGTGAAGTCGGTCCCGGTCGGCAAATACGCCAAGGCCGCGCTTGAGAAGCTCGGTGCGTGGCAGGCGGCCGAGCCGAAATTCGCTATGGCCGAGAGCGTGCGCGCCGCGCTGACGCTGGTGGCACGCGGCGAGGCCGCGCTCGGCATCGTCTATTCGACCGACGCCAAGGTCGAGCCCGGCGTCAAGATCGTCGGCACCTTCCCCGCCGATTCGCATCCCGCGATCATCTATCCGGTCGCTGCGACCACGACCGCGAAGCCCGAGACCAACGACTATCTCGCCTTCCTGCGCTCGACGACGGCCAAGACCATCCTCGAGAAGTACGGCTTCAAGTTCCTGATCAGCCCCACGACTTGATGCTTGCGACTTGATGTCCGCGATCACATCGGCTGAATGGACCGCGATCCTGCTTTCCTTGCGGGTCGCGATCATCGCGACGCTGGTGGCGACGCCGTTCGGCATCGCGCTGGCATGGCTGCTGGCGCGGCGTGATTTCTGGGGCAAATCGATGCTCGACGCGCTGGTGCATCTGCCCCTGGTGCTGCCGCCGGTCGTCACGGGCTATCTGCTCTTGCTGACCTTTGGCCGGCGCGGCCTCGTCGGCGGCTTCCTTGCGGATTATCTCGGCATCGTCTTCGCCTTCCGCTGGACCGGCGCCGCACTCGCCTGCGGCATCATGTCGTTTCCGCTGCTGGTGCGCCCGATCCGGCTCTCGATCGAGGCGATCGACCGCAGGCTAGAGCAGGCCGCGGAGACGCTGGGTGCTGCACCCTGGAAGGTGTTCTTGACGGTCACGCTGCCGCTCGCGCTTCCCGGCGTGCTCGCCGGCATGGTGCTCGGCTTTGCCAAGGCCATCGGCGAGTTCGGCGCGACCATCACCTTCGTCTCCAACATTCCCGGCGAGACCCAGACGATCTCCTCCGCCATCTATTCGCTGATCCAGACGCCGGACGGCGACGCCGCTGCGGGACGGCTCGTGATCATCTCGATCGTGCTCGCGCTCGGCGCGCTGATCGCGGCCGAATGGTTCGCGCGGCGCGCGACCGCACGGCTGCACGGAAACTGACCCATGCTGCGCGTCGACGTCGAAAAACAGCTCGGTGAGTTCTCGCTTCAAGCCTCCTTCGCGAGCGAAGGCCGCGTCACCGGCCTGTTCGGCGCGTCAGGCTCCGGCAAGACCACGCTCGTCAACATGATCGCAGGCCTGTTGCGACCGGATCGCGGCAGCATCGTCATCGACGGCGACACCGTCGACGACACGGCAGCCGGCATCCACGTGCCGGCTTATCGCCGACGCATCGGCTACGTATTTCAGGATGCGCGGCTGTTTCCGCATCTGAACGTCGCGCAGAACCTCGACTATGGCCGGCGGATGAACCACCTCGCGCATGATCCGGCGCAGGAGAAGCGCATCGTCGATCTGCTCGACATCGGCGCCCTGCGCGACCGCCGGCCCGGAAAGCTCTCAGGCGGCGAACGCCAGCGCGTCGCGCTCGGACGCGCATTGTTGTCCAAGCCGCGGCTGCTGCTGCTCGACGAGCCGCTCGGCGCGCTGGACGAAGGCCGCAAGCTCGAGATCCTGCCCTACCTCGTGCGGCTCCGCGACGAGGCCAACGTGCCCATGGTCTATGTCAGCCACGACGCCGCCGAACTGCGCCAGCTCGCCACCCAGATCGTCATGCTGCGCCAAGGCCGCGTAACGTCGACCGGCGGGGTGAAGGTGCTGACGTGAGCTTGAGGATTGGAGGCGCAACGCTCTCCATAGTCGTCCTGGCGAAAGACAGGACCCATTGCCACCGTCGGTGGTTTGGCGAAGATTCGGGGTTATCGTTTCCCACAACAACTTCTCCCTGGGGTAATGGGCTTTCGCCAGGACGACATCGGGGAAGCAGATCCGATTCGATCGCTGATACGCGCGCCGGGATAATGAGCGTTAGCTAAATCCCCGCCACTGACGTCCACAAATCCGCGAGCTTGCGACGCAAGGCCTGAGTTCGCGTCTGTGGCGCCGGCTTGTCCTCATCCTCGGGCAGGCGCAGGCCGACGACGTTGACGCGGCCGCCGGAGATCGAGCGGGCGACCAGCACGATCTCGTCGAGTGCGAGCTCGGCGCCTTCCTTCGGCGCGCGATCGAGATGGATGTCGAAATAATCGGCGAGGGTCAGCTTGCCCTCGTCCTCGCTCACCTTGACGCCGTAGATCTCGGCGAGCTCGGCCAGCGTGTGCTCGCCGGAGACCATGAAGTCGCCGAGCAGATGCGGGTCGGGCGTGGTGCTCGGCTGCATGTCGACGAAGAAGCGGTCGAGCGACTCGGCCTTTTCCGGCGGCGCCAGCAGATAGATGTAGTCGCCCGGCGCGATCGGGTCGGCTTCCGTCGGCGTCAAGATGTTCTCGTTGCGGATCACCAGCGTCGGCTTGGACCAGGACGGGATCAGGCCACGGCGGAAATACAGGCTCTTGGGCCGCACGGCATAGCCGACGAGCTGCTGCTCGAGCTGGCCGGGCAGGTCCAATTCCACGCGGCGCGGGCCGCGTTCGCTGCGCGGCAGCGCGACGTGTAGCCGCCTCGCGGCGGGCGCCAACGTCCAGCCCTGCAGGAGCAGCGAGATGATGACGACGACGAAGGCGACGTCGAAATAGAGATAGGCCTTTGACAACCCGACCAGCATCGGGATCGAGGCCAGGAAGATCGCGACCGCGCCGCGCAGGCCGGTCCAGGCGATGAAGACCTTTTCCCGCCAGTTGAAGCGGAACGGCGCAAGGCACAGGAACACCGCGAGCGGCCGCGCGATCAGCATCAGGACCAGTGCGACGCCGATCGCGGGCACGGCGCTGGAGCCGAGCCGCTGCGGCGAGACGAGCAGGCCGAGCAGCACGAACATAACGATCTGTGCGAGCCAGGTCGCGGCGTCCAGAAACGTCACCACCGAATTATGTGCGCGGGTCGGCCGGTTGCCGATGATGATGCCGGAGAGATAGACCGCGAGGAACCCCGAGGCGTGCATGATCTGCGAGCCGCCGAAGATGACGAGCGCCGCCGTCGTCACGAACGGCGCGTGCAGCCCCTGCGGCAGCGCCACCTGGTTGAGCGCGATCACCACCAGCCGTCCGCCGATCACGCCGACGATCGCGCCCAGCACGGCCTCCTGGATGAACTCCATGAAGACGTGGCCCGGCGTGCTCGACCCCAGCGAGATGTATTCGACCAGCATCAGGGTGAGGAAGATCGCGAAGGGATCGTTGGTGCCCGATTCCGCCTCCAGCGTCGCGCCGACGCGCGGACGCAGCCGCAGGCCTTGCGTATGCACCAGCAGGAACACCGCAGCAGCATCGGTCGAGGCGACGACGGCGCCGACCAGCAGCGACTCCGCCCAATTGAGATCGAGCGCATATTTTGCGAACGGCGCGGTGATCAGCGCGGTCAGCAACACGCCGACGGTGGCGAGCACCACGGACGGCGCCAGCACCGCGCGGATGCTCTGGAACCGCGTGCGCAGGCCGCCATCGAACAGGATCAGCGCCAGCGCCACCGAGCCGACCAGGTAGGTCGTCCGCACGTCGTCGAACTGCAACTGCCCGGGGCCGGAATCGCCCGCCAGCATGCCGATCGCGAGGAAGACGAGCAGCAGGGGCGCGCCGAACCGAAGCGCCAGCAGGCTCGACAGGATGCCCGCCATCACCAGGACGGCGCCGAGCAGGATCGCGATGCTGACCGAATCGAGAGACGCCATCCGTCGTCACGTGGGGGAGAAAATCATTGTGAGACCATCCTTATCGTCGCCACACTTGCCCGCCAACCCATTTCTGCCGCTCGCGGCAATCTGCCCGCATTTTGCGGCCTTAACTCAGCTTACGTGCCAGTGTATCGATGGCCCGGCTGCGCCCTTTGTGGGATTCTGCCGCTGTCTCGAATCAAATCCGCCCAATCTGCCGCCAACGAAACCTCGCGATAGACATGGACCTCAAAGACCTCATGGAGTTCTTGCAGACGACGGCGCGCAGCGTCGGCGCCGAGATCACCTCGCCCTGGTTCTACCTGCAATTCGGCCTGGTGCTGGCCGCAGCCGGGATCGCCTGGGCCGCCGAGGCCGCCATCCGCAACCGCGTCGACCTGACCTCGCTGGCGATGCGCTGGCCGCTGCCGCTTCGCCACTTCATCCGCGTGCTGGTCGGCAGCGCCTCCACGGCGGTATTCACCTTCGTGGTCATCGTCGAGCGCGTCGTGATGTACCACGCGACCTGGCCGAGCCGCAGCTATCTCCTGATGGTCGCTGCAAAGCTCGGCCTCGCCTGGCTCGTCATTCGTCTCCTCACCTCGGTGCTGCGCAACGCCTTCATCGTCAAGCTGGTGTCGATCACGGCGTGGTTCGTGGCAGCCCTCTCCATCATCGGCCAGTTGGACGCGACGGTCGATCTGCTCGATTCCTTCGGAATCACGCTCGGCGGATTGCGGCTGACGCCGCTCTTGGTGATCAAGGCCGGCGCGCTCCTGATCATCGCGCTCTGGATCACCAACATCGCCAGCAATTTCGCCGAGAGCCGGATCAACTCGACGACCGACCTGACCCCGTCGATACAGGTGCTGCTGATCAAGATCATCCGCATCGGGCTTTTGACGCTGGCCGTCGTGATCGCACTCGACGCGGTCGGCATCAACCTCTCGGCGCTCGCGGTGTTCTCCGGCGCGGTCGGCGTCGGTATCGGTATCGGCCTCCAGAAGATCGTCGCGAACTTCATCTCCGGCATCATCCTGCTCGCGGACAAGTCGGTGAAGCCCGGCGACCTCGTCACCATCGGTGACAATACCGGGCGCATCAGCGCGATGAAAACGCGCTATATTTCCGTCGCCGCCGGCGACGGCCGCGAATTCCTGGTGCCGAACGAGGATCTGGTGACGCAGAAGGTCGTCAACTGGACCTACACCGACAAGAACACGCTGGTGAAGATCGCCTTCGGCACCAATTACGACGCCGATCCGCGCCTGGTCTGCAAGCTCGCCGCCGAGACGGCCGCGGCTCATCCGCGTGCGCAGAAGGGCAAGCCGCCGAACTGCATCCTGACCGAATTCGCGGAGGCCGGGATGAAGTTCTCGCTGACCTTCTGGATCGCGGACCCCGACGGCATGGACAACGTCAAGAGCGACGTGATGCTGGCGCTGTGGGACGCCTTCAAGCGCGAGGGCATCCGGGTTCCCTACCCCGTGCGCGAAATTCGCGTCCGCGGCGGCGCATTGCCGGTCGAAACCACCGTAGAAGTCCCGAGTTGAGGCGGTTTTTGCCCCGCACGCGGCTCCGCGCAGCTTGCATGACGGCCCGCGATCATTAAATTAGGGCCATAAATCAAACGCTTCCGCTGAAAAGACCGCGACCCTCATGAGCTACGTCGAAGCCACCGATACTTCCTTGCGCAAGACCGGACAGATCAAGCTGCATGGCCCGAACGCGTTCATCGGCATGCGCAAGGCAGGCGCGCTGGTTGCCAAATGTCTCGACGAGCTGACCGACATCGTCGGCCCGGGCGTGCCGACCTCGCGCATCGACGAGTTCGTCCGCGAGTTCGCCTTCAGCAACAGTGCCTATCCGGCGACGCTGATGTATCGCGGCTATCGCTACTCGACCTGCACCTCGCTCAACCACGTGGTCTGTCACGGCATGCCCGGCGACCGGCCGCTGAAGGAAGGCGACATCGTCAACATCGACGTCACCTTCATCGTCGATGGCTGGTACGGCGACTCCAGCCGGATGTATGCGGTCGGCCCGATCGCGCGCAAAGCCGAGCGTCTGATCGAAGTGACCTATGAGGCGATGATGCGCGGCATCGCTGCCGTAAAGCCCGGCGCCACCACCGGCGACATCGGCCACGCCATCCAGAGCTTCGTCGAGCCGCAGGGCATGAGCGTGGTGCGCGATTTCTGCGGCCATGGCTTGGGGCGCATGTTCCACGATGAGCCCAACATCATCCATATCGGCCGGCCCGGCGAAGGCGTGCAGCTCAAGCCCGGCATGTTCTTCACCATCGAGCCGATGATCAATCTCGGCAAGCCGCACGTCAAAATCCTCTCCGACGGCTGGACCGCAGTAACCCGCGACCGCTCGCTGTCGGCGCAATTCGAGCACTCCGTCGGCGTCACCGCCACGGGCGTCGAGATATTCACGCTGTCGCAGCGGCACGGCGAGAAGCAGATCGGGTAGCGTGTCGCAACCGCGTCCGCCGCACCACCTATTGCGAACGCCGGAATGACGATGGCGGCCGCTTGTAGGTCGCGGCAAAGGCGTCGTTGAATCGCCGAACGCTGCCGAACCCTGCCGCGAAAGCAATCTCCGCCAACGTCATGTCGGTCGCATCGATCAGGCGCTTGGCTTCCTGCACGCGCCGTGTCGCTGCAATCTCGCTCGGGCTCGCGCCGGCATGGCGCATGAACAGGCGCAGCAGATGGCGCGGCCCGACGCCAAGGGCTTCCGCAAGCTCCGCCGTCGACGCCCGATCGAGAAGGCCGTCGTTGATCAGGCGCATCCCGCGCGCAACGGTGGTGGCTGTCCCCATCCAGGCCGGAGAGCCCGGTGCCGTTTCGGGCCGGCAGCGCAGGCACGGACGAAAGCCGGCACGCTCGGCGGCAGCAGCGGTCGCATAGAAGGTGACGTTCTCGGAACGCGCCGGGCGAACCGGACAGACCGGCCGGCAGTAGATGCGCGTCGAGCGAACGCCGGAGAAGAACAGGCCGTCGAAGGCGCGAGCGCGCGCCAGCCGCGCCCGATCGCAGGTCTCCCAATCGAGATGCGGTGGCAGCGCCTGCCGCTGCGCCAAAGCCTTCGCCATGACGACATCATAGGTTCAACGCGATCTACCGAGTAGCTGAAATCGGACTCGGTCGGGCGATGAGGTCCGAATCCAGCCAGCCTGCATCGCCGCTCCGGATCATGGTGCCGACAGATCCGGGAGCAAATCGCATGAGCACGCAGGCACAACAGGCACCGTCAGGGCAAACCTCTCTCACATTCGAGATCGGGCTCCTGCTGCTGCTCGCGCTGATCTGGGGCAGCTCGTTCACGCTGATCAAGGTGGCGATCCCGACGATTCCGCCCTTCACGATGGTGGCCGTGCGCGTGACGATCGCGGCGATACTCCTCGTCCTGATCGCAGCTGCGCAGGGACACGCCCTTCCCCGCCAGGGATCGGTGTGGGCGGCCTTCCTCGTGCAGGGGCTGCTGCAAAGCGCTGCGCCCTTCACCCTGATCAGCTGGGGCGAGATACATATCGCAAGCGGCCTCGCCGGCGTGCTCAATGCGACCCCGCCGATGTTCGTGCTGGTGATCGCGTTGATGAGCGGGCGCACACGACAGGCGGTCAGCGGCCGGAAGATCGTCGGTGTCGGTCTCGGCCTTGCGGGCGTCACGGTGACGATGGGCATCGATGCGCTGTCCGGGATCGGCACGGCGGCGCCACTGGCCCAGATGGCCGTGCTCGGCGCGAGCTTCTGCTACGCGCTCGCGCCGATATGGGGCCAGCGGTTCTCGAACCTCCCCGCAATCGTCACCGCGGCCGGGGCCATGAGCTGCGCCGCGATCCTGATGCTCCCCGCAGCCGCGGTGCTCGAACGTCCCTGGATGCTGGCGCTGCCGCCGGCGCACGCAATCGCGGCGGTGATCGTGCTCGCGGTGATCTGCACGGCC
Organism: Bradyrhizobium iriomotense; assembly: GCF_030160715.1. Taxonomy (GTDB): domain Bacteria; phylum Pseudomonadota; class Alphaproteobacteria; order Rhizobiales; family Xanthobacteraceae; genus Bradyrhizobium; species Bradyrhizobium iriomotense. The sequence goes on along the minus strand of NZ_BSOW01000023.1, from coordinate 19,389 downwards.
TTCGCGATGGTGATCTATTTCTGCCTGATCCACACGCTTGGCCCGCTCGGCACGACCAGCGGCAGTTATCTGCGCGCAGGCTTCGCGGTGGCGCTCGGCACGGCATGGCTCGGTGAGCGCTTTACCTGGTCGATTGTTGCCGGAATGGCGCTCATTTTCGCCGGCGTGGTCGCCGTCACGGTGCCCCCACCGGCGCGAAACGCCGGGAAACCGGCGGGCTGATTGTCGCCATCTTCAAAGCGTGATCTTGCCATTCCGTTTGCCGATGACGATCTGTCGTCAGAGCAACAGGAGAGATGACGTGAGCACGTCGACGCGCCGCGGCTTCCTTGGATTTGTTTCGGCCAGCGCCGCCGGCCTGCTGCCAACCCGCGCGCGGGCGGCGTCCGAGCCCGCAGCCAGCTCCGATGAGCCGGCCTGCATCCTGACGCCGCAGGCGGAGGAAGGGCCGTTCTATTCCGATCCAAAGCTGGTGCGCAGGGATATCACCGAGGGCAAGTCCGGCATTCCCCTGACGCTGAAGCTGCGCGTGATCGAGGCGGGACCGTGCACGGCGATCAGGGCCGCGCGGGTCGACATCTGGCATTGCGATGCGCAAGGGCTCTATTCGGCATTTCCCGGCCAGGGCGATGCGCACAACGTCGATGCATCAAGCAAGACGTTCTTGCGCGGCACGCAAGTGACCGATGAGGCCGGCTGGGTGACGTTCAACACCCTCTATCCCGGCTGGTATGACGGTCGCACCACGCACATCCATTTCAAGGTTTTCCTCGACGAGAAAAACGTGCTGACCGGGCAGACCTTCCTGCCCGACGCGCTGAACGAGTTCATCTACACCAACGTCCCCGCCTACAAGGACCGCGCGCGGCAACGCGCGATCATCAACGCCAACGACATGGTGATCCAGCTCTCCGATCCCGAGCATCGCGCCTTCTGCGCGGTGAAGGAGGAGCGCGACCGCTACGTGGCGAGCTTGACGCTCGGCGTCGACCGCCGCACGGACGCAACGGTGGGGCGCGCCGGCCCGCCACCGCCGCCACCCGGCATGCGTGGCGGACCTCCGCCGTCAGGCGGGCCGATGTTCGGTCGCCAGATCAAGGACCGGCTTGCCGCGCTGGTGCCGGGACTGAAGCCGGGCCGCTGATCCTCAGCGCCGCAATTGGCGGTTGCAAAAGCGCGGTTCCGCGGCGATGCTGCGCGCGATGCCTGCCAAATCCAGCGCCCCCTCAGAGAAGCCCGAGCCATCCGAACCGCCGCATTATCATGGCCATCGCGAGCGGCTGCGCGAGCGTTTCTACAACGCCGGCGCGGATGCGCTGAGCGACTATGAGCTCTTGGAGATGGCACTGTTTCCGGCGCTGCCGCGGCGCGACACAAAACCGCTTGCGAAGACGCTGATCAAGACCTTTGGCTCGTTCGCCGAGGTCATCCACGCACCGGTGGCGCGGCTGCGCGAGGTCGATGGCGTGGGCGAAGCCGCGATCAACCAGCTCAAGCTGATCGCGGCGGCCGCAAGCCGCGTGACCAAAGGCGAGGTCAAGAGCCGCAATGCTTTGTCGTCCTGGAACGAGGTGATCGACTATTGCCGCTCCAGCATGGCGTTCGCCGACAAGGAGCAGTTTCGGCTGCTGTTCCTCGACAAGCGCAACCAGCTCATCGCCGACGAGGTGCAGCAGACCGGCACCGTCGACCACACCCCGGTCTATCCGCGCGAGGTGATCAAACGCGCGCTGGAGCTGTCGGCGACCGCGCTAATCCTGGTCCACAACCATCCCACTACCCCCATTTCGATCACGCTGGATCACGCACGATACCACTGAAACATCAATGAAATAGCCAATTTTTGCGCATTGCGTACAGGGGGCGGTTATGACAAATTGGGGGCGGTTAGAGGGGTTGAAAGCGGCTTTCCGATCCCAGCAAACGATCCCCGTTTCTCCTCGACCGATCCCAGTTGGGGACCAGGAGGAACGCCATGCCAAGCCTGACCGACACAGCGATCCGCCATGCGCTGAAGCGCGTCGAGATGAGCCAGAAGCAAGAAAACCTCGCCGACGGCGAAGGGCGCGGCACCGGTCGTCTCGTTCTGGTTCTCAAGCCCATGCCGAAGCGCGTCACTGCCGATTGGATGGCGCAGCAGTGGCGCGATGGGAAGCGCACCAAGAAGAAGCTCGGCGCCTACCCTTCAATGTCGCTCGCGCAGGCGCGAGAGATCTTCAAGCGCGACTTTGCTGACGTGATTCAGAAGGGCCGAAGCATCAAGATCGCGACCGACACGCGCCCTGGCACCGTGGCCGATCTGTTTGAGGGCTATGTCGCGTCGCTCAAGGCTGCGGACAAACCCTCATGGAAAGAAACCGAAAAGGGGCTGAACAAGATTGCGGACACTCTCGGGCGCAACCGCCTCGCCCGCGAGATCGAGTCAGAGGAGATCATCGAACTGATCCGACCGATCTACGAACGCGGAGCCAAGTCGATGGCCGACCATGTGCGGTCCTACCTCCACGCCGCCTTTAGCTGGGGCATGAAGTCGGACAACGACTATCGGCAGCAATCCGCTCGACGCTTCCGTATCCCCTTCAATCCGGCGACGGGCATTCCGACCGAACCGAAGGTCAAGGGCACGCGCTGGCTCGACGAGGACGAGTTCGTCCGACTCTATCGATGGCTGGAGTGCCCCGATACGCCTGTCCACCCGCCATATACTCGCGCGGTTCGAATCCTCATGCTGACCGGGCAGCGGGTCGAGGAGATCGCGAGCCTCCACATCGACCAGTGGGACGCCAAGGAGAAAATAATCGACTGGTCCAGGACTAAGAACGACCAGCCCCATGCCGTGCCGGTGCCGGATCTGGCTGCGGAGCTGATCTCAGCCGTCAACGTCAACGAATACGGCTGGTTCTTCCCTTCAGCAAAGGACCCGTCGAAGCCCGTCAGCCACGGCACTCTTTATTCGTTCATGTGGCGTCAGCGGGACCGCGGCGTGATCCCCTATGTGACAAACCGCGATCTGCGGAGAACCTTCAAGACCCTGGCGGGCAAGGCCGGCATCCCGAAGGAGATTCGTGACCGCTTGCAGAACCATGCGCTTCAGGACGTCAGCTCCAAGCATTACGACCGCTGGAACTATATGGCGGAGAAACGCGCCGGCATGGCGAAATGGGACAAGTTCGTCCGCTCGATGCTCGCCAAGAAGCGCGTGAAGATGGCTGCATGAGCTTGACGCCGTCCATATCCACCCTTGGGCATGGGTTGTGCAACAGCTTGTTGCACCATCGCCCCCGCTCGATGACGCCCCTCCCGTTGACGCGCCAAGGCAACGTGGGATCGCCTAGCCATCCGGGAAGGCGTTCTCGCGGCTTTCCCAGGTCCGCGGAGAAACCCAGCCCCACCTCGTTTCCTGGATCCCGGCCTTCGCGTCATTTACGACAGAGATCGAGTCTGATACCCGTTCTCCTGATAAGTCGGGTACGAGACTCGATCTCCTGGGGAACTATGCGGTTTGTAACGACACCTACTGCGACGCTGCTTACAGGGCTCTCGACTGTGACACTGCGAGAGTGGACGAGCCGCCGTGCCCTTATTCCGGCCGACCTTCCGCCAAAGGGAAAGGGCTCGCCAGCCCAGTTCACCTGGCAGACGATCCTGCTGCTTCGCGTCGCCGTCCTCCTCCGTGACCGTTTTCATTTCGAGCTCCAGCCACATCAGACTCTCTTCGCCAGTCTCAAAGCCGGGCTGCAGCGCACATCCTTCATCGCGCTTTGGGGCAAATCACTGATTCTCCGAGGTGGCAGTGGTTGGTCCCTTGTGGAGGATGCGGACGGCCCTCCGTTGGCTGAAGACGCCGTCGTCATCCGCCTGCAATCTCATCTCGAAGCCCTATCTGCCGGCTTCTCGTTACCCCATCCCACCCAGTTGTCAGGGCAACTAGAACTGTTCGTCGGCCGCCCGATCGACGTGGCCACCATTGGTGTGAACGCCGCTAGAGCTGGAAAAGCTCGCGAAGCCGCATCGACTCCGCGCCGGAGGTTGGCTTGACCAGCGCCGCTTATAAACAGGTGCTGGAGGCGACCGGATACCTCGGTGCCAACGGGCGTGCGGCCCCTGGATTAGTGCGAGCTGACGACCCGCGCGCAGCGAAGATGCGCGCAGTGTTCTTCGACGAGCGGGTCGGCTTGCAAGCAGACGCAGTCTTCTCGGCCCAAAGCGCACCCACGAGCATCTTCAAGGATGCTGGAGCCACCGAACCTTCCGACGAGGATCTTCGTCGGTGGCACGAGGCGGCGTGGAACGTCGGCGTCGCACCGCTTTTGTGGATCGTCACGCCTACGGATGTGCGGCTTTACGATTGCTACGCATCCCCAGAGCAAACTGGCGGACAACCGAAGCATGCACCGCAGGCCATCGACCGTTTCGTGCTCCAGTCAGGCGAGCGCCTTCGCGCGCTGGACGTCCAGTGTGGACGTGTCGCCACTGAGACAGGTGCTTTCTGGTCGAGCGCCATCGGATCGAGCATCAACCGACGCCATCGCGTCGACCGAGAGTTACTAGCGGAGATCTCCGCGCTGGAGGATCGCCTTACGGACCTGAGTGTTCCGCAAACTGAACGCGCCTTGGCTCATGCACGCGATATCGCGCAACGGTTTATCGGGCGCTGCATTTTCACTTGGTACCTATTAGATCGTGGGATCGCCCAACCCTTTTTACCAAAGAATGTCCCTGCCGATCTGAGTGCGATGTTCGCGACGCCTTCGAATGCCTTCGCTCTGTTCGATTGGCTGCGGACAACCTTCAACGGCGACCTGTTTCCAATGGACGACCCCGGGGCCGAGCGAGAACAGCTGACATCCAAGCACCTAGAACTCATTCGCGATTTCGTGGAGGGGCGAAGTCTTATACCAGAGCGTCTCGGACAGGGGCGCCTATTCCGGTTCCGCTTCAACGCAATCCCTGTTGATCTCATCAGTTCGATCTACCAACAGTTTGCGCGCACGAGCGCCGCCGACGAAGCGCGATCTCAGGGCCTCCACTACACGCCCATCGAGCTCGTCCATCTAGCGCTTGATCCGGTCTTCGAGGGCTTGGCGGCAAACGCTGCCGTAATCGATCCGGCCTGTGGGTCAGGCGCATTTTTGGTCGAAGCATTTCGGCGGCTAGTCTGGCGCGCGGCGGAGGGGAAGCCGGCCAGCCGGGAACTCGTTCGCCACATCCTCTACACGCAGCTATTCGGCATCGATATCAACCGCGCAGCTCTTGGTATCGCCGCCTTCAGCCTATATCTGGCCGCACTCGAACTGGACGAGCAGCCGATCAGCAATATCCGCGATCTGAAATTCGATCGTCTAATCGATACCACGCTATTCGAGGCGGATTCGCTCGGCGATAATTTGCCCACTCAAATCGTGAACCGCCATTTCGACGCCGTTGTAGGTAACCCTCCATGGACGTTCGTGAAAAAGGACGGCGGTGCCGAAAGACGACGCGCTTCAGACACATCGACGCTTCGCCCGCGACGGAGCCCTGACCAAGCATTTCTGTCACTGGGGGCAGACCTAGCCGGAGAAAGCGGTCGTGTCGGCATGGTAATGAAGGCGACACCGTTCTTCTCTAAGGATGTTCACGCTGTCGCTGCCCGGAATCATCTGTTTGAACGCCTCGCGCCCGTCGCGCTAATCAACCTCTCTTACCTTCGTCGGGAGGACCTCTTCCCCGATGCAATCGGTCCCGCAATACTCTTTTTCGCTCGATGCGGGCTTGGACCTCAATCCGACCGCATGCTGGTTGGATCTATTCCTTGGACGCCCGATTTTCGTCGCACGGGCGTTTTCGGTCTCGGGCCCGGCGAAATCCGTTCCATCCCGCTTAAGCGGGTGCTCGCCGCACCACCGATCCTTAAAGCCGCAACATTCGGCACGGTTCGCGACGGCTGGCTGATCGAGCGACTTGAGAATGAGTTTCCACGCTTTGACGCACTCCTAAACACGCTCCAGCGCGATCCCATCGCCAATAGAGGTCAAGGATTCCAAGTTCGAGGTGACGCGAATACGCCACCCGCCGCTTACCGCCGTCTGAAGGTTGTCACGCCTGAAAAATTCTCAGCGTTCCGTCTCGATTGGGATTCGCTCGACAAATTCACGCACAAGACGCTTCATCGACCACGGCGCGAGTCCATATTTCGCGGTCCGCTCTTGCTCTGCTCAAAGGTTGGCAATGAATCCGGCGCACAACGCGGACGCTACAGCGCTGCTGTCAGTCAAGACGATGTGCTGTTCACGCAAAATTTTTACGGTGTTTCCTTCGTGGGCACCGAGACGAAATACGCTTTCGCGCTGAGCGGAATCCTTAACTCGAGCCTCACGGCCTTTCAGTTTGCCTTCGGCGGGCCGACCTGGGGGTTGGAGCGCCCGACCGTTGAGCCGCACGACCTTCTGTCTCTGCGGATCCCTGATCTGACTGAAGTCGATCGCGAACTGCTTGCCGAGCTAATAAGAGCCGAAAAGAAAGTTGCGGCTGACCCGTCAAGCTCAGCCTGCCTCACCGCGCTCGATGAAGCGGTGTTCGACGTATATGAACTAGATGCTGACGAGCGGACCCTAGCTCGCGATAGTGTCGAGCGCGCGCGTTATCTCATCTTCGAGAACCGGAGCGAGCGCGCCGGCCTCATCACTCCCCCGAATGCTACTGCTTTGCGAGCATACGCCCGTCAGGTTGCGCAAACCGTCGACGCCTATCTGCGCGCTCGAAACGAGCGGCACCTAGAAGCGGTCGTCTATCCGGCACGCCTAACTAAAGGCGACTTGGCTTCTGGAGTCCCCGGCGTCACGGCGGTCCGGTTCCTTATGGCTAGCGGCGGCCCCGGGCGGGAACCGGTAGTGCGGGACGGAGATCCGGCCGAGCTCGACGCGTTGGCGGCATTGCTACGAGGTCAGTTCGATGCAGCGATACCGCCTTACCTCAATGAACGACGGCAAATCAGACTGTATGGATCAGGCGATCTCTTCATTTTGAAACCAAGCGAGGTCCGAAATTGGAGTCGGACCGCCGGCCTGAACGATGCGGACGTCATCCTAGCCGACCATTGGCTACGGAGGGGGGATGCCGTTGCTCACGCCTGACGCGCCTTTTGGTCTTCCAGCGTTCTCGCTATCCGGCGATCAGATTGCCACAGTCCTCGATCTTCTTTGCCGGGGATGCGATGAAGCGAGGCCGCATCTCACTCCTGGCATGCTCGAAGTGCCAACCACGATGGTCGTTCGGAAGGCGGTGCGCCGCGTCAAGAAATCCCTTGGATTGACGAATCTTCAGGTTCGGGGCGAACATGAGCTTGAGGACATGGCGACCAACGATCCGACCATCCTAGGTCGGATCGACATCACCTTGCAGTTTCTGCATCAATTTGGAGATGAGGACGCCTACGTAGCCGTCGAATGCAAGCGTGTTCGGGCCGGCGACCCTACTCTTAACGGAAGCTATGTTACTCAGGGCGTCGATCGCTTCGCGACAGGGCAGTACGCTACCGGCCATGATTGGGGATTCATGCTTGGCTATGTGTTGGCCCTTCCGGCCTCTGCCGTCGTCGATGCAGTGGATGCGCGAATTCGAAAGACATATGGCGAGCCAGCTGGTCTGACGGCCGAATCCGCGCATTCCCTAGCTCTAGCTGTCCTGGAAGGCGCTTTGGCGCAGAGCGGCAGCCACGTTATCCGGATAAAACATGTATTCGTCGATATGTCGCAAGCCGCGCCCCTCGCCTCGCCGTCTGAAATTACCAGCACACCGATCACTTAACCCGTCACGAGACGGCTACAAACTCCCGGTCTCCTCGCTCGCGCGCCGTTGGTCGCGGACGACATTCAAGCCTTGATGTGCCTTTCTCAGCTTTGTTGCTTGGCGCCTCGGATGAGACGTGCGGATTTTGGATCATAAACGTAACCGGTTATGGTGCCGTCTCTAATTCTCTCAACCGCTTCATCGATCACGAAAAGCGGCACAAGAAACCATTCCCTCGGAATGATTGGCATGCCGAAGCGGTCTTTGATTTCAACGTCGAGGCGGGCGAGCCCAAAAATCCGGTGGATCAGGTTCTCAAGCCGGGCGCGGTTGATGTTGAACAACTCGTAGGTCGCGACGACCTCGACATCTGCCATAAGGAAGGTTGGATCGAGTCGGGCGTTGGCGATGCGCCGCGCGACGTCGCCGCCTGTCACGCCAATCTTGTGCAGGACATCACGATGAGTCGCGAGGGCCGGATGATCAGATTGGCTGCGCAGCACATAGACGATGCCGCTTGCCTCGTCCCCGTCCTCGTTCTGATCAGAGAATAGCGGGCCTGCCGAGGGCTCAACAATACGCCGACCAGCAGGATCCTGTTGAAGTGCCTTCTGAAGGGACCTCATCAGCAAATTGCTCTCTGTCCCGTTGTCGAAGATCACGCGAAGCCGGGCGTCGATGTTACCGTGTTCGTTGGTGGCAGGCTGCTCCATCGTCGCGACATAGGCCTTCTGGCCACCGAGAATATAGAATCGGCCAGGCACGATCTCGGACTTTCGCTCGAAGCGGCGAGTCTGCCGAAGACCGGAGCTAAGTTCCTTCTGAACCTGCTCGAAGAGCGGCCTGAAGATATCGAAATCGTCGCATGTCTGGCGGTTGGCGACTTCCTCCGCCGCACGCTTCTCCGCAGCTGATCGAACGTGACGAAGCTCCGTGATGTCGGCCGGCTCCGCAGTGTCTACCCCGAGCTGCGCCAGAAGCTCGTCATCGCTCAGTTCGTCTGGGGCGCTATCCGCGGCAGGCTCAGCACTCGCGACAAGCCCCAGACGATCGAGAGGTTTAATCACGGCCCGGCAGTCGGGAAGCTCGCGAAGGCGATCGAGGCGCACGGCATATAACCGCTCGAAGATGTCGCGATCCTCCCCGTGCTGCGGGGTACGACCATGTTGCTCGACGAAACGCTGAATCTCCTCGAAGCCAGCGATGACGCGCTCTTCGCGCGGCGTCCGGCTCGACTCCTTCTTCCCCTCGACCTCAACGCCAAGCTCTTCGAGAAGGGCGTCATCCTCGTCGGTGAATCCCTTAGCCACGCACTGCCTCCGCCTTCATGCGTTGAAGGAAAGCCACGCCTTCAGCCATGCGCTTTTCCCAGGCGTCGGGCGAGGTGATTGAGGGGAGCCGACCACGCTCCTGCTTGAACCTCAATGCCCGCTTAGCAAGCTCGCGCGCTTCCTCGATTGTCAGGTTGACGCGCTTGGCCCCGATCACGGCCGCAACCTGCTTCAGGCTCTCCTCGCTCATGGTCTTGGCGAGGATGGCATAGGCTTCGCCGAAAGGATTGATCCGGTCGATCAGGTCGATGTCGAGGTCGTGGACATTCACAAACTTGCGGACGCCGTCGACAAAGGCGGTGTTCGGACTCTTCTCGCCGTCATCCCCGACTCCACCCAAGGCGACTTCCTTCGCCTTCTGCGTGAGATTGAGCGCGGCGACAGCGTGCTGGCGCACTGCCTCCTGATCTTCCTCGTCCAGGTCGGGGAACTTGTCCTTGATGATCTTGCCCATGCGGAGCTGTGTCAACTCCTCCGGCACCAACTCGGGATCGAAAAGTCCGCGTTCGATCGTCGTCTTGTCCTGCACGAAGGCGGCAATGACTTCATTCAAGTCCTGCTGGCAGATGCGCTGTGCCTCCTCGCTCTTCGGCGCTACAAGGCCCTTGATTTCGATCTCAAACTGCCCCGTCGCCTCGTTGAAGCCGACATTGGTCTTTTCTGGATCGTAGCCATCCTCACCATAATCGAAGCCGGGCGTCGGCCCACTCTGAGGATTCTTCGGCTTGAACTCGAACCGAGGGGCAAGCACCTGCTCCATGAGAAGGCTCGCCGCGATGGCCTTGAGGGTGTCGTTGACTGCCTCGGTGACGGCTTCCTCCGAGGCGTCTGGCTCAGCAATCAGATTGGTGAAGCGCGCGCGAGTCTTGCCCGGCGCATCGCGTGTGGCGCGCCCGATGATCTGTACGATCTCGGTAAGGCTCGACCGATAGCCAACCGTCAGCGCGTGCTCGCACCAAATCCAATCAAAGCCTTCCTTCGCCATACCGAGGGCGATGATGATGTCCACATGGTCCCGGTTGTTCTTCTGCGTCGGGTCTTTCAGCGCGGCCGCAACCCGGTCCCGCTTGACAGCGTCGTCATCGACCAAGTCGGCAATGCGGAGGACACGGCCTCCCAGTGTCTTGACCAACTGGAAGCCCGTCGCGGGGTCGGTTCCCTGCCATTCGCCCAATTCCTCGATGATGTGCTCGACCTCCCTAATCTTGTCCTTCGTGCTCTCGCGCGAATTGACGGAAGGGATGTGAATAATCGTCTTTTCGGCTGGATCGAGCACGTTGACGATGTCCTCGGCATAGGAACCCGAATAGAAGAAATAGCCGATATCGAGCCGCTTCAGATATTCGTACCCGTTGAGCTGCTCATAGTAGGTGTAGGTGACGGTATCGAACTTCGACTCGTCCTGCGGAGCGAGCACGGCTTCGGCGTCACCCCGGAAATAGGATCCGGTCATCGCGAGGACATGCACGCGGTCGCGGGCAATAAACTGGCCGAGATGCAGGCCGAGCTTGTTGTCGGGGTTAGCGGAGACATGATGGAATTCGTCCACGGCGATCAGCCGATCGTCGAACGCTTCCACCCCGAACCTGTCCACTGCGAAGCGAAAGGTGGCGTGGGTGCAGACCAGCACCTTGTCGTCGCTTTTTAGGAACCCCTCTACGGAGTTGACCTTGCCGCCATTGTCCGACCCTGGTGCGTTGCACAGGTTCCATTTTGGGGCGACGGTCCAATCAGCCCAAAATCCAAACTGCATCAGCGGCTCGTCGTTGAAGCTGGCGCCGATGGATTTTTCCGGCACGACGATGACTGCCTGCTTGAGCCCCTGATTGTGGAGCTTATCGAGGGCGACGAACATGAGCGCGCGGCTCTTGCCTGACGCGGGTGGCGACTTGATGAGAAGGTATTGTTCGCCCCGCTTCTCATAGGCGCGCTCCTGCATCGGCCGCATTCCAAGCGCGTTGGCCTTGGTCGAAGAACCGCTGCGAGCGTAGGAAACGGAGACGGAGGGGACAGTGCCGACCATATCAAACCGCCTTTCGTTGACTAAATCGGCGAAGGAAAAGGCGGGCGGTTATCAGTGTTATCTGAAGCCGGAAGGTCGCATCTTCTTCTTCGGATAGCCCCGGATGCCCACCATGCGGGTGCATCCGGCTCATCAACCCCTGAACGTATTGGGGTTTCTGATTGTTTGCATTCCACTCGTTATAGTCCGCGAGCAAGAACGGCGGCACGCTATCGCCAAGAAAATCGCGCTTCGCCTTGCTGTCGCCTCCGCCGACATAGCCAAGAGCGACGGCAGTCTCGTTCAGATAGCTCTCAAAGAAATTGCGCAGTTCTCCGTTAGCCGAAGACCATTCGCCTCTCTCAAATGCCGATACTGCTTGTTTCAGATGTCCCTTCGCGACGGCGAAGCCGCTGCGGTCTAGGAGGGCGACAACTTCGCTCTCTCCTTCGCGAAAATCCAAGCCCGGAACGTCATCCGGCAACATCCGCACAAGTGTTGTAACGTTCTTGGTGGCTTCGCTCTGCCAAGAATATTTAGCGGCAACACTGATCTCCGTTTCGACAACCTCGAAGCCGTCGAACCGCAGGCCCGCAACCAGCTTCTTCCACGAAACTGAATCTCGGCGTGCTTCGGGAGCGGTGATTGCGGTTTCGACCAGCGCCCGATCAAGGGAGACACGGCCATTCTCGGTCATCACGACGTGTTCTTCGTCGCAGGCAAGCTTCGCCCAACTAGCAACGCGAGCGGATTTGCTAGATGCACTGCATTGCCCATCAATGCCCCATTGAACCTCCAAGACTTCCATATCGCTGTGCGAATTGAAGTCGGCGGTTACCTCGGCAGCGGCAACGATCGTCATGCGATTGAACTCGCTCATGCACGCGCCTCCGCCTTGCGTTTCTTCGCTGCGCCGGGTGAGGCGGCCATTTTGGAATAAAGCTCGAACAGCTTTTCCAGCCGCTCGGTGTCGTTTCGGAACCGGCGGCCGATATAGATACGCTCAAGCACCTCGTCGTTGCGCTCGTGGACTTGGCGCAGATCAGCGGGCATCTTGTCCGGGTCGTAGAGGTCGGCGATCGTCGCTGGGAAATGCGCCTCGCGCGCCAACAAGATGTCCTCGGCGCAGCGGGTCAGGTCGGTCTTGTTCTTTTCGGTTAAGCCAGTGATTGGCAGAGGGAACGTGTTCCAGCCGAGAGTATTGGAGTAACGGTATCGGGTTTCCAGCTTGCCGCAGACGGCGGCGATCCAAACAAGATGCAGGCGCGATGCGATCAGCGCGAGGTTCCACAGAGGGGCGTCGTAGAGCGCCTGCGCCTGATCGGAGAGGCGCACATCGGCGGACACTAATCCGCATGGCAGGTAGGCACGGCGTTCCGATGAAACCCTGGGAATAATGATCGTATGGTCATTCCCGAAGATCGTTCGCTCGAACTTGTAAGGCGTATCGAGACCGGCGCGCCCTCGCTCGCTGCCGTGCAAGCGATATTCGCGGATGCGATCAAGCCGCGCCTTGATCGGCGGGATAGAATAAGCGAGTGGTGCCTGGGCGTCAGTGATCCAAAGGCAATATCGCTCCAAACCATTGATGAACTCGTTCGACCCTAAGATAGGCTTTATAAATTCAGCCGCTACTGGGTATGAGGCCGTCAGGTCCCTCGCTTCATCGGGTGAGAGTAGAAGATTGCCCTGGTCCCTTGGGATGTTACCACCAAACATGATTGCGACATTGGAGATTGGTCCATTCGCTCTTTCGACAATGATATTCTTGCCCGGCGCCAGATAGAAGTTGATGTTTTCAACCTCTTTGCGCTCTCCCCCGTCGAATATGCATTTCGGTTTGGTATCCGATGTCGCCACGCCAACGATAATGCACGTAACCTGCGCGTTCCTGGCAGCGTTGTTGCCCCACAAGAAGTCCTTGTGACCGAAAAAAATTGCCTGCCCAGCAGCAATGATTTTTGGCCAGATCAACGGAACCTGAACCCCTTGGCAGATAGAATTGGTAGAGACGAAAGCAAAGCGTCCACCGTTTCTGATGTAGTCGGAAGCCTTCCAGAACCATCCGGCGATGTAATCGACCGCACGAACGTCTTTCGCGGCTAAGGCCTTCAGATCGTCCTTCTGCTCCCTTGTCTGGTATTTGTCGCCTACGTACGGCGGATTTCCGCATATGTATGTTTCCCCACCCTCGTTCTCGAAGTCGATCTGAGGTTGGTCGAGCAGTGTGTGGAACAGGTCGTCGGCATGGTGTTTCACACCTGTTCCGACTGGTGGGCAGATGCTTAACCAGTCGAGCCGCAGGGCATTTCCGCAGGTAATCCAGTTCTCGGCGTCCAGCGGCAGGAAGTCTCGCAATGCCTCCTTCTGGCCCCGATAAAGCAAGTCGCACTGATACTCGGCGATGATGAGGGCAAGACGTGCGATCTCGGCGGGGAAGTTGCGCAGCTCGATCCCTCGGAAGTTGGTCAAGGGGATTTCACTGCGCCGGTCAGGCTCGCCGCGCCGCGTGTTGATCGTGGCCTCGATCTCCCGCATCTGCTTGTAGGCGATGACGAGGAAATTGCCGGACCCACAAGCCGGATCGAACACCCTGATCCGCGACATGCGCTTTCGCAGGTTCAGCAAGATGCGGGGATTGTCCCCTGCCTCGTCGAGCCGCGCGCGCAGGTCGTCGAGAAACAGCGGGTTCAGCACCTTCAGGATATTCGGGACGCTCGTATAGTGCATCCCGAGCGCGCCACGCTCCTCGTCCTCGGCGACTGCTTGAATCATCGAGCCGAAGATGTCGGGGTTGATCTTCGTCCAGTCGAGATTGCCGATGTGGAGAAGATAGGAACGCGCGATCCGGCTGAAGCGCGGCACGTCCATGCTGCCGGAAAAGAGCCCGCCGTTCACATAGGGAAACTGGTCGGCCCAGCGGGGAATATTCGCCGCCTTCCGTTCCGCGTCCTTCATATTCATAGCGCGGAACAGCGTGCCGATCACCTCATGGGTGTTGGATGAGTCCTTGGCGCTCATCTGCTCGACGGTGGTGGTGAAGCGCCGCGTGCCGCCAAAGATGTCGGTGTCCTCGGCGAAGAAGGAGAAGATCAGCCGCGCCATGAAGTGATTCATGTCGGGGCGGCGCTCGGCTGTGCCCCATTCGGGATTGTCCTTCAGAAGCTCGACATAGAGGCGGTTCAGGCGGCTGGTGGCACGGATGTCGAAAGAGCTGTCGCGGAGTTGCTTGACGGTGGTGATGCCGGCGAGCGGCAGGAAGAAGCCGAAATGGTCGGGGAAGTCGGCATAGGCGCAGGCGACCGTCTCGCCCGACGCCAAATCCTCGGCTTCGAGCGTGTCGCCATCCGTCGCCAGGACGAATTTGGCCTTGGCCCGCGCCGTCGCCGGGCTGGCCCTCAACGCCGCAAGTGTGTTCATCACCTCGCCGGGCCCAGCGACGGCGATGTGAATGTTGTTGGTCTGAAGGACGCCGCCGAGGTCGGATTTGTTCGACTCGCCCTTGCGCAGGCGCTTGAGGGTCGTTTCCTTGTTTCCGAAGGCTTCCAAGAAGGCGAATGGGAACTCCTCAGCGTCGAACGGCTGCTCGGCCAGCTTCGATATAGCCTCTTCAATCTCGACGGCGTTCATCACTTCCCCCGCTTTCCGTGGTCGATGAACGGAAAGCCCCGACCTTAATCTTGTTGGCCCGCCGCATGACCTCGGCCAGTTCATAGTCGAGCTGCCGGATCAGCCATTCGCGGGCTGATGTGCCGAATGCCTTTTCCAAACGAATAGCCATCTCGGGCGAGATGCCGGACCGAGCGTTCAGCAAGTTACTGAGGGTTTGCCGATCGACACCGAGGATTCGCGCGGCATCGGTCACGCTTAGCCCGTTCTTCTCGATGCATTCCTGCCGGACAGTCGTTCCTGGATGCATGCGTCGAATCGTGTTGACCCTCATTCCGAGAGGCTAGAGTGATAATCGACACTCGACAAGCTGGCAGACGCGAAATCCGGTGAGCTGACGCCCTTGGCGCCCGAGACCGGCGCGACCTGGCCCGGTCACTGGCCACGTCCCTCGCGCCTCTTGGCCTCGCCGGAGCCGATCGAGACCATGGCGCTTCTGCCCGATCATCCGCCCGTCTCCTTCACCTGGCGGGGCATCCGCCGTCGCGTCCGGCAGGCCGACGGGCCTGAACGTATGCGCGGCGAATGGTGGCGACGCGATTGCGAGCTGACTGCCGTCCGCGATTATTTCCGGGTCGAGGATGACGCCGGCGAACGCTATTGGATCTTCCGCTCCGGCGATGGCGAAGATCCCAATACGGGGTCGCAGCGCTGATTTCTGCATGGGGTGTTCGGATGACCGGCCCATCCCGCTACGCCGAGCTTCAGGTTACTTCCCACTTCTCGTTCCTGCGAGGTGCGTCATCCTGCGAGGAGCTGTTCGCCCAAGCCGCCGTCGCGCAGACATGCGCTTCCCCCTCACCCCAACTCCAACTGAAAATACTACAAGATCGAGGACTAAGGCAGCGCAAACCCAATCGTTCGACTGACTAAACAGACGTCCTCGCGGCATATCGCCAGCCTTGCTTACGGCTGTAGCCTTGCTAACCTGTTCAACATACAGCGTCGCCCGGGTGCAGCGCAGCCTCACGCGCAAGCGTCGCTCGCGGTCTGAAATCCGTAAATCCGCCTTTACGGAATCACGGCTTTACGTCGCACAGCGGATCGGTGTCGGCGGGCTCAGCCCGCGGAGGCCCGGCGCTGCGCCGCTACGGTCCGGCTCGCGTCGGCGATCTCCGCCCCGTGCCGTCTCAGGAGCGCGGCCGTCGCGTCGCGGTCGGCCGCTCGGGCACCCGCGGCTGCACGATGCGTATAGCGTGCTATCCGCGGTCAGACTCAGAGGAGTGAGGTACTAACCATGTTCGAAGGAGGGATGAGGCAGGTCCTTAAGCTCTGTGTCCGGCTTTTCCCGGATGACCGGAGATTCGGAAGAAGCCGCTCGTGAGGAGATCAGGAAGCCTTCGCCCGCGCCCGCTCGCGGGTGGCTCGGCGGCGCTGCCGGCGTTGATCCCGGCCGAGCCGGGTCGAGGCAGGAAGACGAGCCGCGGCCGCGGGAGGCGAAGGCTCAGCGTCGGATGCCTGTCTTTCCGGCTCCGCTTCGGAAGGCCGAGCTTCCATGAGCTCGAGCACCGCGCGCCCCTTCTCGGTGATACGCCAGCCGCCGTTCAGGCGCTCGACCAGCGCTTGCGAGAAGATATCGAGATCCGGCCCCCGCGCGGCGAGCCGCTTGGTCCGTTCAGCCCAATCCCGTCCGCTCGTTGCAAGGATGGCCATGTCGCGCTTGAGGTCCGCCATGACAGCGAATCCGTCCGGATAGCTCACCAGGATCTTGAGCACTGTGACCTGGAAGTTCACACCCCCGCTCCCCCGCTATCGCCACATCGTCGGCGCCTCGTGGAGAGTGTCGCGACCGATCCGCTTGAGCCTGTCCGGCGAAGTGTCTGTCATTCGGCCTGCAATATTGACCCCCTAAGCCGGGGGATCGGCGTCCAAAATTGACCCCCTACAGATTGATCTGTTGCGCTGCCTGCTTTGGAACGAAGCAGGTGGTGGGGGATGCTGATCGTGGAGACGATTGCCCGGATCCGGCGCGAGCACTTCATCAAGGGCAAGACGATCAAGGAGATCGCCCGTGACCTGAAGGTGTCGCGGAACACGATCCGCAAGGTGCTGAGGTCGGGAGAGACCTCCTTCGAGTACGAGCGGCAGGTGCAACCACGGCCAAAGCTGGGGCGGTGGGCGTCAGAGCTTGAGAGGCTGCTGGCGGCGAACGCGGCTAAATCGGTTCGTGAACAGCTGACGTTGATCCGGATCTTCGAGGAGCTGCGCGGGCGGGGCTACGACGGCGGTTACGATGCGGTGCGGCGTTACGCCAGGCGCTGGAGCAAGGAACGCGGGCAATCGACCGCAGCCGCTTATGTCCCGCTGAGTTTTGCCCCAGGCGAAGCCTATCAGTTCGACTGGAGCCACGAGGTGGTCCTGCTGAGCGGCACCACGGTGATGGTGAAGGCCGCCCATGTCCGGCTCTGTCACAGCCGCATGCTGTTCGTGCGGGCCTATCCACGGGAGACGCAGGAGATGGTGTTCGACGCCCATGACCGGGCGTTCGCCCTGTTCAAAGGCACCTGCACCCGCGGCATCTACGACAACATGAAGACCGCCGTAGAGACGATCTTCGTCGGTAAAGGGCGCCTCTACAATCGGCGCTTCCTGCAGATGTGCAGCCACTATCTGGTCGATCCGGTCGCCTGTACGCCGGCGTCGGGCTGGGAGAAGGGGCAGGTCGAGAACCAGGTCGGGCTGGTTAGGGAACGCTTCTTCACGCCGCGGCTTGCGGTTCAAGAACCTTGACGAGTTAAACGCCTGGCTACTCGACAAATGCATCGCCTACGCCAAGGCTCATCGTCATCCGGAGCTGGTCGATCAGACGATCTGGGAAGTGTTCGAAGCCGAACGACCCAAGCTCGTTCCCTACGCCGGCCGCTTCGACGGCTTCCATGCGGTGACGGCGTCGGTCTCAAAGACCTGCCTGGTGCGCTTCGACAACAACAAGTACTCGGTCACAGCGAGCGCAGTCGGACGACCGGTCGAGGTTCAAGCCTATGCCGACCGCATCGTGATCCGTCAGGATGGACGCATCGTTGCCGAGCACCAGCGATCCTTTGGCCGCGGCGAGACCGTCTACGACCCGTGGCATTATGTGCCGGTGCTGGCTCGCAAACCCGGCGCCTTGCGCAATGGTGCTCCCTTCAAAGACTGGGTGCTGCCGGCCGCGATCGAGCGGATCCGGCGCAAGCTTACCAGCACCGACGATGGCAATCGGCAGATGGTCGACATCCTCAACGCGGTGCTGACTGACGGTCTGACCGCGGTGGAAACGGCCTGTGCCGAAGCGCTCAGTCACGGCGTCCATTCCGCCGATGTCGTTCTCAACATCCTGGCCCGTCAACGTGAACCCGCCCCACCGGCCAACATCATGACGCCGGCCGCGCTGACGCTTCGTCATGCGCCGATCGCCGATTGTGCCCGCTACGACAACCTCCGGAGGACCATCTGATGGAACGAACCAAAATCTTCGATCTCATGGGTGAGCTCAAGCTCTACGGCATGAAGGCTGCCTTCGACGAGATCATGGCGACTGCCGTCAAACGCCAGCATGAACCGCAGCGCATCGTTGGCGACCTGCTCAACGCCGAGATCAACGAGAAGCAGGCCCGCTCGATCAAGTACCAGCTCACCATCGCCAAGCTGCCGCTTGCCAAGGACCTCGAGGACTTCCAGTTCGACGGCACGCCGATCAACCGGACGCTGGTCAATGACCTCGCCAGCGGCGGCTTCATCGCCCAACAACGCAACGTCGTGCTGGTCGGCGGCACCGGCACAGGCAAGACCCATCTGGCCATCGCAATCGCCAGAAGCTGCATCCGATCCGGTGCCCGTGGCCGCTTCTTCAACGTGGTCGACCTCGTCAATCGCCTCGAGACCGAGACCCGCAACGGACGGCAAGGTCGGCTCGCCGAGCATCTGACCCGGATGGACTTCATCGTCCTGGACGAACTTGGCTATTTGCCCTTTGCCCAGTCCGGCGGCCAGCTTCTCTTCCACCTCGTCAGCCGGCTCTATGAGCGTGCCTCCGTCATCGTGACCACCAATCTCGCATTCGGCGAATGGCCGAGCGTGTTCGGCGACGCCAAGATGACCACCGCGCTGCTCGACCGGTTGACCCATCACTGCGACATTGTCGAGACCGGCAACGATAGCTGGCGGTTCAAAAGCCGCGACGACGATCACGCCACCCGTGCTCGTCTCGCCTCCGCTATCCCGGCCAGCTCCGACGAGACGAGCGCTACCAGCAAACCTCGCCGCGCAAAGGGGTCAAAATTGGACGCCGATGAGGGGTCAAATTTGCAAGCCGATTGACAAAGTGTCACCTTTCGTGGCGGCTTCCAGAATTTTGGACGCCACGTGGGCGCGTGTGCCGGATTCGAAGCGCGAAACGTCTTCGCAGACCTCGTCGAGGACGGCGCGCAGGAGCGCGGTCGTTGCTGGATCGAACATGGGAGACCCCCAAAGGAAAAGCAGTCGTATCGCAATCGCAGAGGCGCCGAATTCAACATTGTTAAAGCGGCGCAAAATCTGGCCTAGTACCCGGAATCAGAGCTGAGTGATACGGCGGCCTTTGAAGCGGCGTTGACGGACCTTTTTCTTGGTCCAGACGAAGGGCTCGGCTTTGTCGTT